>NZ_PVQZ01000002.1:0-752710 GCF_002998465.1 Bacillus sp. NMCC46
GAGGGGAAAACAAAACGTGAGTGAGCAAGTTCTCCTCACAGCTGCGTGCCAGAACATGAAGAAGATTGCCACACACCTAGCGAAGCTAGGCTAGGTGTGTGGGAGGCCTTTTTCATTAAATCCCATCAATCATAATTACGATGAAAATAAAAAAGATTGTAGAAAAACATGAGTTTCTCTACAATCTGACCAGCATCCACTTTCGGATGCTGGTTTTTCTATGCGCGCTTTTGGGCGTAATCACTCATCATGACAGGTGCTTTAATATGAATATCAACATTAACAGGGCGCAGCCTTTTCACGACTTTCCCAGTTAATAGACGATCCGTTCCACTTGTTTCAATCGGTACAAGCGGACAATCACAATCTTCAGCAAGTGCCTCTGCCATGTGACGCTGTGCTTCTGAAAGCAATACGCTCTGCCCAGATAAGATTCTTTCCTTTGCTTCTTCTAATAAGGCATCATCAGATTGATTCTGATGAATAACCGCCATCTTCTTCAGCCATTGTTTTAAAATGGGATATCGAAAAAGATTCGGCTTTGCCATGAAAGCAAATGGCTTCTCAAGGTGACCAATCAATAATGTCGTCGTGACTGGATTCAGTGCCTGTGTGATATAAATAACGGGTCCATCTGGCAGCTTCTTTTGCTGGTGAATGGTCATGACTGATCCTGACTGATCAATACAGCCCCGGGCAAACCTTTTTGCATGCTCATGAATGAGATGCATTCGTTTCGTATAGGAAATGCGCGGATCAGTTAATTCATGAGCATGCAAATGCCTCATACTTTTAAAAATGGATAGGGCAACATAAATCGTTAAAAACCAATAACGAAACAACCGTACTCCTCCTACTCATTTATCCTTTTTTGTCATAAACGACAAATTCATAATTGTAGGGGTTCTTTTCGTCACGATGGCCTTTTTCGCGTGATACAACCGTCCATTCGTTTTCATTGTAATCAGGAAAGTAGCGGTCTCCTTCAAACGCATGGTGAATATGCGTGATATATAGACGATCCGCATATGGCATCATTTCTTCATACAGCTTAGACCCGCCGATGATAAATAACTCTGTCTCGTTCTCCCCGATTGCCAAAATATCAGCAATGGAATGGACAACCTCGCATCCTTCTGCTTCAAAAGAAGAACTTGTCGTCAAAACGATATTACGGCGGTTAGGAAGCGCTCGTCCGATTGATTCAAACGTTTTTCTGCCCATGACAATCGTATGGCCGCCTGTGACCTTCTTAAAATACGCTAAATCAGCTGGTAAATGCCAAGGCATTTGATTATCTTGACCAATGACTCTGTCTTTTCCTGTCGCCACAATCATTGAAATCATACACTGACTTCTCCTTTGATATGCGGATGTGGATCATAGTTCTCAAGTACAAAATCATCGAACGTGAAATCAAAAATGCTTTTCACATCTCTTGTGATGCGAAGCTGCGGAAGCGTGCGTTCCTCGCGCTCTAGCTGCATTTTCACCTGCGGAAGATGATTCTGATAAATATGAGCATCTCCTAGCGTATGAATAAACTCTCCTGGCTCAAGATTTGTAACTTTGGCAATCATCATCGTGAGAAGGGCATATGAAGCAATATTAAATGGCACGCCTAAAAAGATATCTGCCGATCTTTGATAAAGCTGGCAGGAAAGCTTCCCGTTTGATACGTAAAATTGAAACAGACAATGACATGGAGGCAGCGCCATTTGATCAATTTCACCCGGGTTCCAAGCGCTGACGATCAGTCTTCTTGAATTCGGATTATGCTCGATATCGTGGATCAGCTTTGTGATCTGATCCACAGTCTCACCGTCCCCACTAGCCCAAGATCGCCACTGCGCTCCGTACACACGGCCCAGTTCGCCATTATCATCTGCCCATTCGTTCCAAATCCGGACGCCATTTTCCTGAAGATATTTGACATTTGTATCACCTTTTAAAAACCACAGTAACTCATGAATAATTGATTTCAGGTGCAATTTCTTTGTTGTTAAAAGCGGAAATCCTTCCTGCAAATCAAATCTCATCTGGTAACCGAACGTGCTGATTGTACCTGTTCCCGTTCTGTCACCTTTTTCATCCCCGTGCTGTAATACATGACGGCATAACTCTTTGTATTGTTTCATTTTTTTCATCCTTTATTTATGTTCTTGTTGTAGTTTACCTTATTTCTGCTTTTGTTTAAACCAAAAAAACATGCCTGCATGATGAGCAGACATGTTTTTCTTTTTATACTTGATTCACTCGATCCTGCTCTTCGTCCTTAATATCTTGGTGTGAGTGAGCAATACGGCTAGCTGCTGCTGCGGCAAGCGCGGCGACAAGGTCATCAAGGAAGGTATGCACTTCACCTGGACGACCTTCATCTAATTCCCTGATAATACCAAATTTCTCTTTATCTAAATAACCGAAGTTGGTCAAACCGATTGATCCATATACATTGACAATGGAAAGCGGAATAATTTCATCAATACCATATAGCGGCTCGTCTGTTTCAACTAAGTGCTGCAATGGTTCTGGCAATAGCTTTTTTTCAGCCAGCTGATCAAGGGCAAGTCCTGTTAAAACCGCATGGACAATTTCCCTTTTATTCAACACTTTTTCAACATTTTCAATACAGACACTAAGTGGAAGGTTTGGATGATATTTTTCTTGAAGCTTTAGCACAATATGTGCAATATCTTCAATTTTCACTCCACGTTCGTTTAACATTTGTTTTGTAATCTGCACCATTTCGTTCATTGTATACTTTTTCAATTGGCATGACATCTCCTTCTAGTGGCTCATCCAGCTCGGCGGGGTGTTTTTGTCCCAGTAAATATTACCGAGTTCATGATGCATCTGGAATCCATCTTCTGCTGTATGGTAGTGAAAGTTAAACCAATATCCGCTGTGTGGCGGCTGATCTCTTCTCACATGAAAACGGAGCAAATCTTCTCCAGTCTTCCGGTTGTAGATGTGGAAGATTTTTTCGCCATTTCCGCTTGAAGGCTGATCAGTTAACACAACATCTTGAAATTTTTCGTCATCTTTGAAATTTGTTAAAACATCGGTTAACACTTGTTCAATTTTCGGTTGAATCTCTTCTCTGTACTCGTCTTCAATGACAGGTGTGATTTTACGGCCGAATTTGAGAAAGGATTGATTTTCTGCACTTGATAGAACCTCCTCCTTATATTGCTCAAAGGGGTCTACCTGCTCTTTGTTGCCCTCTTGCGATAGTTCCCAGCTGCGCAATTCATCTGATGTATCATAAACCGCTGTATAAGGCGTTTTATCAGATGAAGAAAGTTCAGATGGCTTGTCTGTCATCAAAGCCGACGGAGGAGAGATCAAACCAAAAGTTGCAATTGTAAAGAGCGCAACAAGCGTTTTTCTCATCCACATCTTCATGATATCTAATTCCTTCCATAAGTTATCATACTGCTATTCTAGCATATAATGAATTTTCAGTCATTCAATTTGGTCACTGATTTGAGACTTTCTTTTTCATAATAAAACGTTTACAATGACAGTAATGACGACTAAAATTTGGGAGGAATGGGTATGCTTGAAGGGTTTTTCATCACAGCTTCCTTGCTGACACTGTTTTATTTTATCTATATGGAGATTACGGATTAAAGCCCTTAGAAAGGGCTTTTTCAGATTGTTGACAAAGGGCTAAAATTTTAGCCCTTTGTCTTCTATTCAGCGTGATAGAAAACCTTTGAAGTCTAGGAAGGACGAGCACTGGAATGGAGCGAATTTGACATTCGTGAGCACCAGCGCGCAGGACTGACAACGAATGCAAGGGTTTGTCTACACGCTGTAAAAGCCCTTAGTGAGGGCTTTTTTCTTTCTCAATATAACCATAATGAAATTGGGCTGTTTTTCGTTTTATGACGTGAAATTGATAGGATTCCGCTGTAAATCGTGTACTTTTCCAATGATCTTTTAAAACCACTCTTTTTCTTGCCACTCTTAACGCCTCTTGCACGGCTATTTCGTGATCAAAGTGGTGCTCTGCCGCATGACGCAGCGGCGCTATACTTGTAGATTCTTGAATCGTTTCCTCAAACATCGGATCAAAATAGACAATATCAAATGAACGGTCAGGACACTGCTTTAGCTGCTCGATACTGTCTCCACTGATCACAGATATCCGTTTCATCGCTTCATCTGCTTCTTCTATCCCTGTCTCCCATGTGTTCAGTCCTTCTCGCACTAGTAACGCCGTAATGGGATTCTTTTCTATACCGACGACCCTTCCATTCCTGCCTATCGCACAGCTTGCAGTAATAGCATCAGACCCTAAGCCAAGTGTGCAATCTAAAAAGGAATCTCCCGGCTTTAGCTGGGCTGCTTCGATTAAAGGATCCTTTTCTCCGCGCAAGAGCCGCTTCACCCTGAACATCGCTGAGCTTGGATGAAAAAAGAACTTTTCACCATTGGGCTGATACCATTCGAATCTTTCTTTCCCGACAACAAGTACATCTCCTCGTTTCATCGCAAGCTGCTTGACGGATTGTTTGCGTCTTTCTACATACTCACCATGTAAATCCTCTGCAAGAGCCTTCGCTGTTTCAATCGTTTGTTCATTTGCTCTAAAGCTTGTTGTAATGAGCATATTGTTCCTCCATCATGATCAAGAAAAAATGCCCTGATCTGATTACAGGGCATTTCAACACTTGTATTAGCAATGTTTTTCGAATGCAGTTAAGACATTTTTCATGATATCTTCCATTTCATGACCTTCAATTTCGTCACGCGGGATAAAATGAACGAGTTCATTTCCTTTTAAAAGGGCCATAGAAGGAGATGATGGCTCTTCACCCGTGAAGTATTCTCTCATTTTTGCCGTTGCTTCCCGATCCTGCCCAGCAAATACTGTGACGATTCTGTCTGGAGCTTTTTCTGCCTTCATCACAGCTTGAGTCGCTGCTGGGCGTGCTAATCCGGCAGCACATCCGCATACAGAATTAATGACAACAAATGTTGTTCCTTCAGCTTCTTGCATGGTTTGTTCTACTTCTTCTTCCGTCTTAAGTTCTTGAAATCCTGCACTTGTCAGCTCTTGGCGCATTGGCACAACGAGCTGGCGCATATATTCTTCATATGCCATTGACATAAAAAAGCCCCCTCTAAAAATCCTTATGTTGTGAATAAAGGATACTATAGAGAGAGCCAATTTTCAAATCTTCCATATCAGATTAAATTTTCATGATTCCGCCTGTATTGGCTGATGTCACAAGTTTTGAATATCTAGCAAGATAGCCAGTTTTCACTTTTGGCTCAAAGCCTTTCCAGTTTGCTTTTCTTTTTTTCCATTCTTCCTCTGGAACATCGACGCTTAAAATGCGTTGTTCAATATCAACCACGACATGGTCACCATTTTCAACAAAGGCGAGCGGGCCGCCTTCAGCTGCCTCTGGAGAGACGTGTCCAATGGACAAACCACGAGAAGCGCCGGAAAAACGTCCGTCAGTAATTAAAGCAACCTTTGGCCCAAGTCCCATGCCGACAATTTGTGAAGTTGGTGCAAGCATTTCTGGCATACCAGGTCCGCCTTTAGGTCCTTCATAGCGAATAATGACAACATGTCCTGCTTCTACTTTTCTATTAATGATGCCTTCAAGAGCTTCTTCTTGGGATTCAAATACGATCGCAGGTCCTTCGTGACGTGTAATCCCATCTTGTACCCCGCCCGTTTTAATGATGGCTCCATCTGGCGCAAGGTTTCCAAATAAAACGGCTAAGCCGCCCTTTTCAGTAAATGGCTTATCGATTGGATAAATGACGTTATAGTCTTTTACCTCATGTCCTGCAATGTTCTCACCAAGCGTTTTCGCTGTGACGGTCATTGTATCTAAATGAAGTGCGCCTTCTTTTTTGGACAATTCATTTAGCGCAGCTGTGACGCCGCCTGCTTCATGTAAATCCTCAATATAAACATCCGAAGCTGGAGCAAGTTTTGATAAATGAGGCACACGCTCAGCTACTTCATTGATACGTTCAAGTGAATATTCAACACCTGCTTCATTTGCGATCGCCAGTGTGTGAAGAACGGTATTGGTTGAACCACCAAGTGCCATATCTAATGCAAATGCGTTATCAATTGCTTTTTCAGTAACAATATCACGTGGTTTAATATCCTTTTTAATGAGCTCCATCAGTTGTTTTGCTGACTTTTTCGCAAATTCTCTTCGCTCTGGTGATGTAGCCAAAATCGTTCCATTTCCAGGAAGAGCAATTCCAAGCGCCTCTGCTAAACAGTTCATTGAGTTTGCTGTAAACATACCTGAACAAGAACCGCAGGTTGGACAGCCAAACTGTTCTAATTCATTTAATTCCTCTTCGTTAATTTTACCTGACTGGTATGCACCAACGCCTTCAAATACAGAAGAAAGAGAAATCTTTCTGCCATCACTTGTTCTACCCGCTTCCATCGGTCCACCGCTGACAAAGACAGTCGGAATATTGACACGCATCGCTGCCATCATCATCCCTGGTGTAATTTTATCGCAGTTAGGAATACAAACCATTCCATCAAACCAGTGAGCAGATACAACGGTTTCTACAGAGTCAGCAATGATTTCACGGCTTGGTAATGAATATCTCATCCCGATATGACCCATCGCAATTCCATCATCGACCCCAATCGTATTGAATTCAAATGGGACCCCGCCAGCTTCACGAATGGCTTCTTTCACAATTTTCCCGAATTCCTGAAGATGGACATGTCCTGGGACAATATCAATATAGGAATTACATACGGCAATAAATGGCTTGCCGAAGTCCTCATCCTTTACCCCCGCCGCTCTTAGTAAGCTTCGGTGAGGTGCTCTGTCAATTCCTTGTTTAATCATATTACTGCGTAGTTCTGCCATCTGTTTAAAAAGCCTCCTATACTACAAGTCTTGTTGACTGCATGATTTTGAGTTGATTTTATTTTACAAATTTTCTGTTTATTTAGCCACCGATGAATGACTGATGACCCACATGTCTGCTGAAACTAGCGCTCAGCAAGGTTCGTGTCATAAAATCTGACCTCCAATATTCTATATTGGTACTACTATATAGAGTTTTTTCGCATATTTCAACAATATTCAAAATAATTTTTCTAAAAAAATTTTTCTGTCTATCACTTTAAGAAAAACAAGCTGCCTTTCATTGGCAGCTTGCTCATATTTCTCATCATTCTGATGCATTTTTTCTACTTTCTGTCATTTGCTTCCATACAGAGCCTTTCGCTTCTTCTCCGTGCTCAATGCGCTCAATCGCCATTTTCACTTGAAGGCTGACTTCAAATTCAGGGTCTTGCTCAGCTTCTTTTAATGTGTCAAGTGCTGTTTCGTCACCTTCTTCATAGAGGAACATAGCTGCACGCCAGCGGACAAGTTTACTCGGATCCTTTAAAGCTTCGATCATTGCTTCCATAGCGCTAGGGTCACCAAGGTCTGAAATACAGTCTCCAGCGGTTCTGCGGACCGTCACAGTTTTGTCTTTAAGTCCCTTATATAATATAGGCAGTATAGCAGGATCTTCAATCATTCCAGCATTCACAACGGCTTGTCTGCGAATGGATGTTTTTGGGTCCTCCATCGCTTTCATTAAAACAGGTATATCCTTTTGCTCTGGCTGCATTTGCTCTAAATGGGCAAAACGCTTTTTCCAATCTTCCTCGCGCAGCATGTCTTCTGTTACATCATATGCCTTTCGGTTCACCTGTCTATCTACGGCTTCTTGCCCTTCTTTGACCGCCTCTGTTAAGCGGGCTAAACGCTCGTCATCATAGGCTGCTTGCAGCTCTTCTGTGACTTCCTGGCCGATATCAGCAAAGTCACCAAAACGAACGCCATGTTCTTTCCACACACGTTCAAATACGACATTGTCTGAACTGCTTCTGAGCTTTAAAATGGCTGCTTGGAAGCGTTCAGGCATTCCGAACCGCTCTTCTCTTTCACCGTCCGTTAATTTGACTTGCATCGGAATCCCATTAAACATTTGGACAAACACTTTGACTTCGCCAAATGTGTCACCGCCTGACTGCGGTCCTTCCTGAAGGCCTTCTGTTTCTTGACCAAAAGCTTCTCTCACCTGTTGTAAAATGCCCTGCCAGTCAAACTTTGCATTACGCTCGACCGCTAAGAAATCTGCGACATGATAAACACCTTTTACACCTTCAATGTTCAAAATGCGCTTGATCATCTCTGGCGCTTCGTCTTTTTGATCCTTTTTGTAGTTGTTGCTTTTACCGCCGGCAAGTGCTTCTGTCAAAATGACCTTCATGGTATTTGGACTTGGCGTCGGTTCTATCGCTGTTATTTTCATCTATACATCCTCCTTACACACATAAAGACCCTACTCATCTGTAAGGCCGCATTCTTCTTTCCACGTCTTGATAAATAAGCTCATCAATTCATGCCGCTCCTCAGCAAGCTGCTTTCCTGCAGAGGTGTTCATCAAGTCTTTTAATTTGAGCAATTTTTCTTCCATATGCTTTAGCACGGAGCCCTGCTGCATGTTCTTTGTATAGTGGGGCTCCCCTTTTGCGCCTGCATAAGTAAACACTCTTGCAATACCGCTTGCTCCTATCGCATCGAGTCTATCTGCGTCTTGAACAATGGCCCCTTCTAACGTCATAGGCCTATTCTGCTTATGTCGATGACGAAAAGACATCGTGGTAATGATATCCATGATATAACGAATATCCCGCGTATTAACTTCCCAAGAAAGGAGCTGATGCTCAAGTTGTTGCGGTGAAAGCTTCCATTCACTCGACAGCTTTTCATCAATGACATCATGAACAATCGCCGCCATTTCAATAATAAAAAGAGAGCCGCCTTCCTGATTAGCAATCTGGCGGGCAAGCTGGCGCACACGATCAATATGAGCCGCATCGTGTCCAGTCGGTTCATATTTCAGCTGATCTGAAACAAAGGAGGCAGCTGCCTCCAATTGTTTTTTCTGCATGACTGTGAGCACCTTATTTGTCCAAAAGAGCGATGATGGAGCTTTCTAATTCTTTTGGTGATGTTTTCGGAGAGAACCGCTCAGTGACTTCTCCGTTTTGATCCACGATAAATTTTGTGAAATTCCATTTCACTGTTTTCGTTCCAAGTACACCTTTTGCATGACTTGTTAAATGTTTGAAAAGCGGATGCGCATTGTCACCATTGACATCTACTTTCGCAAACATAGGGAAGGTTACGCCATAATTCAAAGAACAGAATTCCTGAATCGCTTCTTCCCCTTCTGGCTCCTGGTTCATAAATTGGTTGCACGGAAATCCTAAAATTTCAAGGCCCTTTTCATGATATTGATCATATAGCTCTTGCAATTGTTTGAATTGAGGAGTCAGTCCACATTTACTTGCTGTGTTGACAATAATGAGTACTTTTCCTTTGTAATCTGCCATTGATTGTTCCTGACCGTTAATGGTCTTGACCTGAATATCATAAATTGACATCTCATAGCCTCCTAGGATTCACTTTTTCCTATCGTAACATGCTTCTTTTATAAAATCGCTTTTTATGCCTCCTGTTAAAAGAGCCCTGTCACACTGCCGTCTTCTAATAAATCCATCTCGAGCGCCGCAGGTTTTTTAGGTAATCCAGGCATTGTCAGAATGCTTCCGGTTAAAGCAACAATAAAGCCTGCTCCTACAGATGGTTTTAACTCACGAATCGTAATGGTAAAGCCCTTAGGTCTCCCAATTAAAGCTGGATCATCCGAAAGTGAATATTGCGTTTTTGCCATACAAACCGGTAAATGACCCCAGTCGTTTTTCTCGATGGCTGCCAGTTGCTTTCTTGCTTTTGAAGTGAGTGTGACCCCGTCTGCTCCATAAACCACTTGGGCAACTTTAGATAACTTTTCTTCGATGGAATCATTTTCTTCATACAAATAGGAAAAGTGGTTCTTCTTCTTTTCAATAAGTGTCGCGAGTTCCTCGGCAAGTGCTGTTCCGCCTTCGCCTCCTTCTTCCCATACATTCACAGCTTTGACTGGATGGCCATGTGCGTGGCACCAATCTTCTATCGATTGAATCTCTTCTTTTGTATCAGTGATAAACCTGTTTACTGCGACGATGTATGGAAGACCGAAGGCTTGCACAGTTTCAATATGCTTTTCTAAATTATGTATACCTTCTAATACGGCATGTGCATTCTCTTCTTTGAGTTCAGTTTTCTTCATTCCGCCATGCATCTTTAATGCTCTGACAGTCGCCACAATGACAACTGCACCAAGCTTGAAATCACCAGCTCTTGTTTTAATGTGCAGGAACTTTTCTGCTCCAAGATCTGCTCCAAATCCAGCTTCTGTTACCACATAATCGGCTAATTTCGCCGCCATTTTGGTTGCAATTAAACTATTACATCCATGCGCAATATTGGCAAAAGGACCGCCATGTACTAGGGCCGGAGTTCCTTCAATCGTTTGAACAAGATTCGGTTTGAGCGCGTCTTTTAAAAGTAACGTAAGAACACCTTCATATCCAAGTGCTCCAACTGTGACTGGCTCGCCATCTTGATTATAGGCAACAACAATAGAAGAAAGACGTTTTTTTAAATCGGTTAAGTCTTCTGCTAAACAAAGGATGGCCATCATTTCGGAGGCAACTGTGATGTCAAATCCGTCTTCTCTAGGATACCCATTTAACTGACCGCCAAGTCCGACAACGACCTGTCTTAATGCACGATCGTTTAAATCAAGCACTCGCTTCCATACAATGCGGCGCGAGTCGATGCCGAGTTCATTTCCGTGATGGATATGGTTATCAATGAACGCAGATAAGGCATTATGTGCAGAAGTAATGGCATGAAAATCTCCTGTAAAATGAAGATTGATTTCTTCCATTGGCAGCACTTGTGAATATCCTCCACCCGCTGCACCGCCTTTTATGCCCATTGTAGGACCTAATGAAGGCTCGCGCATCGCAATGATTGCTTTTTTCCCAATTTTTTCGAAGGCTTGACCGAGGCCGACTGTTACGGTGGACTTCCCCTCACCTGCTGGCGTTGGATTGATCGATGTGACAAGAATCACATGTCCTTCTTTTTGTTCTTTTAAACGGTCAAAAATAGTCAAAGATATTTTCGCTTTTGTGAAACCATAGCATTCTAATTCTTCGTCATGTATTTGTAGCTTTGCTGCGATGTCTTGAATAGGTCTCAGCTTTGCCTTTTGGGCGATGTCAATATCTGATAAATGCTTTGTGATCATAAATAAACGGCCTCCTTTTTTTCCAGAAACAGCTTTGTTTTTGCTCTGTTTTTTATTGTAACATAATTGAAACATTGAAATATCGCCAGAAAGTTCCTATAATGAAATGAAATTAGCTTTGGTTCAGGGGGTGGCGAGTTGCCTATTAACATACCAGTTCATCTGCCGGCAAAACAAATACTAGAGAGCGAAAACATTTTCGTCATGGATGAGACAAGGGCATTCAAGCAAGATATCCGTCCTTTGAATATCGTGATCTTAAATTTAATGCCAAAAAAAATACAAACTGAAACGCAGCTGCTAAGAATGCTCGGAAATTCTCCTTTGCAAGTGTACTTTACGTTTTTGATTCCAAGTACGCATACACCGAAGAATACGTCGAGAGAGCATCTAGATGAATTTTATACGACCTTTGAATCGATTCGCCATAAGAAATTTGATGGAATGATCATCACCGGCGCACCAATTGAGCATTTAGCTTTTGAAGAAGTATCCTATTGGAAAGAGCTTCAGGACATCTTGGACTGGAGTAAAACCAATGTGACGTCTACCCTTCATATTTGCTGGGGTGCACAGGCAGGCCTATATCACCATTATGGGATTGAAAAAATCAAGCTTCCCGAGAAAAAATTTGGCGTATTTGAGCATCTTGTGAAAGAGAAAAAAGAAAGATTAGTCAGAGGTTTCGATGAAGTATACTATGTCCCACATTCGAGGCATACAGATATTAATACAGAACAATTAAAAAACACACCGAATTTGAAAGTATTGAGTATCTCTGAAGAAGCGGGTGTTTGTTTAATTGTTTCAGATGATGATAAACAAGTATTTTTAACTGGACATCCTGAATATGATACGGACACATTGAAGCAGGAATATGAAAGAGATTTGTTGAAGCATGATACAGTCCAAAAACCTGTCCACTATTTTATAGAAGATGGTGACACATTAGTCCCAGTGAATCGCTGGAAAGCCCATGCCACTTTACTGTTTATGAATTGGCTCAATTATTATGTTTATCAAGAAACACCATACGTTTGGGAATAAAATAGACTGTGGTCTGATGATAAATGGTCAAAATGTGTTAAAATACAAATGGCTCTGTCTTCCATTATCAATTTAGTCTCGTTGTTTTTTAAAATTAGTTTAATTCTTTCGTAACGAATGATATGCTCTGGCTGTTTATATGTTATCTTTATGTATATGTAGACCTATGAGATTAATAGTTTTCGTACGAAGTTTTGTTGTTGTTGATTACATTTGAGGTGAATATTCTTGAATACCAATAAAAAAATATTAATCTTGACCGCAAATTATGGAAATGGACATATGCAGGTGGCTAAAACACTGTATGATGAATGCAAATCCCAAGGGTTTGAACATGTTGTAGTTTCTAATTTGTATCAAGAATCAAATCCCATTGTGTCGGAAGTGACTCAATATTTATACTTGAAGAGCTTTTCCATTGGGAAACAATTTTATCGCTTGTTTTATTATGGTGTAGATAAAATTTACAATAAACGCAAATTTAACATTTATTTAAAAATGGGAAATAAGCGTCTTGATGAACTCATTCAATTACACAATCCGGATATCATTATTATTACATTCCCGATGATTGTTGTTCCAGAATACCGGAACAAAACAGGCAAAGTCATCCCGACATTTAATGTCATGACAGATTTCTGTCTTCATAAGATTTGGGTACATGAAAACATCGACCGGTACTATGTTGCAACCGATTATGTGAAACAAAAATTAGTGGAAATCGGCACACATCCAAGCGATGTCAAAGTGACAGGCATTCCTATTAGACCACAATTTGAAGCAGACGTGCCAAAATCGAAGATTTATAAAAAATATGGATTATCATCAAACAAAAAAGTTCTTCTGATTATGGCCGGTGCTCATGGTGTACTGAAAAATGTCAAGGAATTATGTGAAGCGCTGCTTCTAGACAGTGAAGTACAAATTGTTGTTGTATGCGGAAAGAACGAAGCGCTGAAACAATCACTGAGCGATCTTGAACAAGCACATCCAGATCAATTGAAGGCGCTTGGATATGTGGAACAAATTGATGAATTGTTCAGAGTAACAGATTGTATGATCACAAAACCAGGCGGCATTACTTTAACAGAAGCAACAGCAATCGGTGTTCCGGTCATTCTTTACAAGCCTGTCCCTGGACAAGAAAAGGAAAATGCACATTTCTTTGAAGATTATGGTGCGGCCATCGTCATCAACAGACATGAAGACATTTTAGAATCTGTGACCAACTTGCTGCAAGATGAAGAAAAGTTAGAAGTCATGAAACAAAACATTAAAAAACTGCACTTAAAGCATTCTTCTCAAACCATTTTGGAAGATATCGTTGAGCAATCAGATCTCATCACGAATAACAAAACGTATGCTCGTGCATTATCATAAAAAGGTGTCCGTCATTGACGGACACCTTTTTCTTTATCCTTGATTTCCATTTGTTGTGTACACTTCTTCAAACGGCTGCACGACAACAAAACCGCTTCCGCTAAATTTCATTTGAATAGACTCTCCGCTTCCTCTGCCAATAAAGGTTTTGAATGAAACATCTGTCACAAATTCAGTTTTTAAATCCCCTGACCATGCAACTGTCGCGTTCGGATCTGTATATACAGAGTCACCCGGCTGAACAATCAATGTGAGCGGCTCATAATGACTCGTAATCGCAACAAGGCCTGGTCCTTCTAATTTGACATTAAATAAACCGCCTGCAAGCATGCCCGACACTTTTTTCATCAATTTGATATCCCAGCGCACTGACGGTTCAAATGCGAGCAGATCATTCCCATTCACAAAAATGGAATCCCCTTGAGCCAAACGAAGAATTGAGATTTTTTTGCCTTGATCTGCCACATATAATTTCCCATCACCTGTTGCCTTCATGAGTGAAGTGCCTTCTCCCGACAGCATTTTTTTGAACATCTTTGAGACGCCATGTTCAAAAACGCCCTCGCGTTCAAACTTGATTTTGCCTCGGTACGAAACCATGGAACCTGTTTTTGCCCAAATGGTATCAGTCAAATTAATTTCTAAAAGTCTTGATGTTTCAAGTTCGAAGACCCCTTCTCCTTTATCTTCCTGCTGCGTATTCTGAACAAATTCTTCAAGTGTATAACGATTCATGATAGCACCTCTTCCTGTATTTTTTTTATATACGGACAAGGTGTGCATAAAGTTTCAGAAAATGGGGACGTTTTAGCTATTATTGTTATTCGCCAAAAAAAATCAAATATTCTGCTCAAAATTTGGCTCTTCCGCTTGACGCTTTACTTTTGATGGTGTATAGTGGAACCATCATTTAACAACTGCAAAGTCGTTAGGTGATGAAAATTTTTTTTAGTATGCCAAAAGGTATGCTACAGTACTAGGAGGAAAAAGCAATATGCAAAACGGTAAAGTAAAATGGTTCAATAATGAAAAAGGTTTCGGCTTCATTGAAGTTGAAGGCGGAGACGATGTATTCGTTCACTTCACAGCTATCGAAGGTGACGGCTACAAGTCTTTAGAAGAAGGACAAGAAGTTTCTTTTGAAATCGTTGAAGGTAATCGTGGACCTCAAGCTGCAAACGTAACAAAAATCTAATCAACTAAATCAATGATGTAAAGACAAAATAAAGAGAGGCCTATGCCTCTCTTATTTGATTTTCAGCTGAATTTCAATCGCTAAAATATTTTGCTTCAGTCGTTGTTCAATTTCAGAGATATCTTTTTCGAGAAAAGGTCTTCCCTTCTTTGCTACATCTACTAGTTGCTCTAGATCGCTGTACACCTCTTGAAATGTTCGATGTAATACCGTTTCGAACTCCTTATTATTCATACCGGCCTTCCCCTTTTCCTCTAATATCCGTCACTTAGTCAAAAAGTAACTCAACCAAAACTTTCTATAGTTATATCGGCTCATTTTTCAGAATATGTTCTTTTTTTACACATTCTATTCGTTTTTTTTCATGAACGGATGTTTGAGCAGGGAAAACCGGTGCGTCCGCTTACTTTTTGAGCAGCGTCTGTCCATATTCTTTTATTTTCTCTCCAACGGTGCATTGCTGTATACAAAAGGAATGGGCATATTTTTTGCCAAATTCTTTCCGAAAATGCTTCTTAATCAAACAATCTGAACAATACGTGTCTTGAAGATCGGTCAATTCTTGTACTGCTGTTTTTTTATCCACATTATTCAGCTCCGTCTGCTTCTAATTTCAATGTACTTTCGATTGGGACGTCTGCAAGAATCTGTCTTGCAAGCTGATCCGCTTCTGCATTTTGTTTCCGATCGATGACTTCATAGGTTGGCGTCAGCTTCAGCTCTTTTAAAGCCGCTTCAATTCGGTCAAGCCATTTGTTATGTACATCATCATAACAAGGCCATTCTCCTTTAAACTGATTCATGACAACAAGTGAATCTCCTCTAATCGTGACAGAATTTCTGCTTGCCCCTAGGTCTTTTAAAGCTTTTACTGCCTCAAATAAAGCCGCATACTCTGCTTCATTATTGGTGCTCCCTTGGAAAGGCTGATTTTTTCTCAATCGATAAGCGTCTTTTCCTAGCTTATAGTAGACGACAACTCCAAGACCAGAGTCGCCAGTTTCTTTATGAAAACTTGCATCAAAATAGACTTGAAGCTGATCAGGTTCAAGCTTTAGTTCTTCATTTAGCTTTTCAAGCTCTTTTATGGACCACATGGCCCCTTTTTCATCTTCAAATGACAGGAGTGACTGTGGTTCTTTTTTGCCGATATGTTTTGCTAAAATCAAGGCCTCATTTAGCTCCATCCAATCTTCTTGGAAAAAAGCAATGGACCCAATTGATTTCACTTTCATTGTGTAGTGTGCTCTTAATTTCATTGATCACATCGCCTTCCCGTGCTTTTAAGGTAAACATACGTTATGCTATAATCAAAAAGTTACATTTTACAATGAGAAAGGAAGTTCATGTCACTTGTTTAATGAAGGTATTTGGATCTTATTTGCGATCATTAATTTTATCATTGTTCTTCTATTTTATAAAGGATTTGGCAAGATGGGCCTTTTTGTCTGGATTGGCTTTGCGACAGTTGCCGCAAATTTACAAGTTGTCAAAACCGTTGAATTATTTGGCTTAACGGCAACACTTGGAAATATTTTATATGGCAGTGTGTTCTTTGCAACGGACGTATTAAATGAAAAATATGGACAAAATGAAGCGAGAAAAGCTGTCTGGATTGGCTTTGCCACCCTTTTAACACTAACTGTTGTCATGCAGGAGGCTTTGCTTTTCCATCCCGCTCCATCTGATATCTCACAATCATCGCTGGAAACGATATTTGGCTTTATGCCAAGGGTTACACTTGGCAGTCTTGCTGCTTATATCATCAGTCAAATGCTAGATGTTTATGTATATTCGTTTATTCGCCGGATATTTCCTACCGATGGTGCGCTCTGGGTGCGCAACGCCGGAAGTACGATGATTAGCCAGCTTCTTGATACACTGATTTTCACGACCATTGCCTTTCTTGGCACGTATCCATTTCATGTATGGATTGAAATCTTCATCACGACATATGTCATTAAATTTATCGTAGCCGCGATTGCGACACCTTACGCGTATGCAGCGAAAAAAATGGTTCCGCTTGATGAAAGGGTGAAATAATGTGCCAGCTGAAATATACATTGATGGTGCAAGTGCAGGTAATCCAGGTCCCTCTGGCATCGGCATTTTCATTAAATATGATGGAAAGGCTGAATCCTTCTCCATTCCTCTTAGATCAATGAGCAATCACGAAGCAGAATTTTCCGCTCTGATCGAGGGGATGAAAATATGCGCGGAAAAAGGATTGCGTACCGTTTCATTTCGAACAGATTCACAAGTAGTTGACCGCGCAGCCAATGCAGGATTTGCTAAAAATCCAGCCTTTCAGCATTTTATCAAAGAGATGATCGAACTTCAAAGCCAGTTTGATTTATTTTTCATTAAATGGATTCCGAGTAAGGAAAATCAAATAGCGGATCAGCTCGCTAGAAAAGCGATTCACCTTTCTAAAGGATGAATCGCTTTTTTTCGGTTATGCTAATGTGTGTGAGGTGATACTGATTGGATAAAGAAAATAAAGGTCGTGTCACAAATGGGACAACCCCACAAGGTGATGCGCAAACAAAAGATAAACAGCCACTATCTCAGCTGGAAAATAGAGCGAAGAAAAGCAATACAAAAAGATGAACCTGAGAGATCGGCTTTAGCTGATCTCTATTGTACTTAAACGATTCATCATCGGTTCGATTCCTTTGATTTGATGGTACCTCAGCATAGCAGCAGCACGTTCTTGATTGATGTTCATTTTCGTCTCATCAATTGGGCAGCTGAGCGGGACATCACATTTGATCTCTGCCAATAGACGAGAAAGCTTCAGATCTTCTAATCCTGCTTGCATTTTCTTTTGCTGTGCAGCCGTTAGTTCATGGACATTTTCTAACAAACCGTCAATCGTTTCATATGTTTGGATAAATTTTAATGCGGTTTTTTCTCCGATTCCTTTGACACCTGGATAATTATCACTTGCATCACCCATGAGTGCTTTCATATCGATCAGCGCCTTTGGAGAGATTCCCATTTCCTCTTCGAATAAGGCTTTTGTATAATGCTTATAATTGCCAATTCCTTTTTGCATCAAGGCAACAGTGACTTGTTCATTCAAAATTTGCAGCAAATCTTTGTCTCCAGTTAGGACAGTCACCCGTGCTTCTTTTTGGTAGAGCGCAGCAAGAGTACCGATACAATCATCTGCTTCAAAGCCCTTTAAACCAATGTTTACAATTCCCAGTTCTTCTGTAGCTTCTTTTGCTAAATCGAATTGCGGAATGAGCTCGACAGGCGCCTCTCCCCGATTTGCTTTATAATCTTGAAACAATTCGTTTCGGTATGTTTGGCTTCCCATATCCCAGCAGCAAACAATATGCGTTGGCTCAAATGTCTGTACAGCCGTTAATAAGTGCTTCAAATAGCCATTGACTCCATTTGTCGGCACACCGTGATCATTTATCATAAAATTGCGATGTACAGCCGTTGCATAAAACGATCTGAACAAAAGCGCCATTCCATCTACAAGCAGTACGTGTTTATTCATTCTTATAAACTCCCTTTTTCAAAACAATACTCCTATTCTATCACAGAACACAAAACTCGACATAAAAAAGGCGCCTTCTTCTTTTAGAAAAGAAGAGGCACCCTGTTTACTTTTGACCGTATTGCATTTTTTTCGACTCTGCTTCTGCATAGGACGGCATGTCTTTTTGTTTAGGGTCACGCTCATCCTGCTGCTTTGTCTGTTGCTTTTTTTTCATGATCATTCCCCTTTCTCGGTACATTCATTAAGATGACCAAAAAAGAGAAAGTTACTCTTTACTTCTGTTTCCGCTTGACATACTCCCTGACCATATCATTCGTCACATGCTTACGCAGCGGAACAATACCGCCTCGTGCAAGCTCATTCATCTTCGACGTAATGGCATTGATGTCATCTGTTGTAAATGGCTCGTTTTGCTCACATTTGAATACAGCAGTCTCTATTGCTTGTTCTCTTTTCTGTTCAAGCTCAAGAAAGGACTGAATATGAGCATGCTGCTTTTGTGAGTGTGCGGAAATCTCTTTGTGTACGCTCGTCATTTTCTATCAACTGCTTTCTTTTTTATTTAGTCTACCATGAATCAAATGGTTTTCAACTGGTTCTTCCATTCGTTTGTTTGTTCATATACTTGTTCAATAACCGCCTGTTCTTTGGCATCTGTCGTTAGGCTCGTGATAAATGTTTGTTTTTGTTCACTTAGCTGCTCGAGCGCTTCTGTTTCATATCTTTCAGTAAAGGTCTTCACCATTGTGTCGTACCTGCTCAGTAATTCTTCTTTTTCTTTATCTGCCCATTTCGTGGTTAACTGATGAAGAATATCTCGAATCGCTTCAATGAACGCAGCCTTTCCATTCTGTTCAAAGAAAACTTTCGCTGATTTTTGCTTCTTTAAGAGCGGTTCGAATGGCGTCAGTTCAGCTTCGACTTCAATTTGTTTCAGCTCAGCATTTTTCTCTTCTGGCGGCGAGAGTGTGAGAGAAAAGTAGGTGTCTTCTGCACTTGCCGCCTGCAATCCTTTCTCCCACTCCTCTTGGAAATATTGATGAATAAACGATTCCATTCGGATATCAAGCGCCTTTAACTCCTGTACAAATTCAAATTCATAATCCTTCAGTGCCTGTTCAAGCGCTTTTTTCAACTGCTGCCTGAAGTCTCCTTGAGATATTCCAGGATAAAAGGCTGTCTTAAAGAGATCATTCGCAAATAATGATAGGCGCTGCACAATATGATAGAGCTGTTCATGTAAATCCTTTTTCACACTTTCTGTCACTAGCTTAGATTGTTTGATATGACTCATTTGATCAAGAATCGCTTCATAGGATGTGTCTATCTTTTTCTTTTCCGCTTGCTTCTCATCTTCTGACTGATGCAGTGTCGCATGCAGCTTGTCGACTGTGCTACATAACCTGCCGGCTTCAAAATACAAAAGCTCGATCGCATCTTTCGTTAATTCTTCCTCAATAAAATAGTCGAGCTGTTTTCTAAGCTTTGCATATTGATTATAAGCTGTCTCTCCCTTTCCTTCGATTTCTTCCTTACTGGACACATGATGAAGGTTTGGGTTTCGGATGCCTTCTTTTGTGAGCTCATTTTTCACATAGTCAAAGACGGTGTCAAGCTCTGCTTGATCCTTTGCGAGGTCAGCTGCATTGATAATAAAGAACATTTTATCCATGCTAAATGAATCTTTTACAAGCCCAAGCTTACGTAAAAATGACCGATCTGCCTTCGAGAAAGAGTGTTGGTAGTAAGTTAAATAAAGAAGAGCATCTGCGTCCTTCATATATTGAAAGGCAATCTCTGTATGGCGCTTATTCATACTGCTGGCGCCTGGCGTATCAACAATAGTCAGCCCTTTATCTGTTAAAGGTGTACTCAAATACACCGTCACTTCCTTCACCACACAAGAAACAGCTTCTTCTGCCACATATGGCCTCAGTTCTTGAAGAGTGACATGAAGCGGCGTTTGCTTCGTAATGTGATGAAGGAAACGTGTATGCGCTTGTAAAAAATGTTCAACAATGATGCGGTGATCTTGTTCAAGCTGTCTTTTTTTCAGCGTTCGTTCGAGCTTGGATGTAAACGTCTCTCCCTTTTCTTCTGAGATTGAAAATCCGAGGATCTGATTGAGCTCCTCTAATATATCCTGTTCTGTTTTGAACACCACTTTTACACTTTCATGCGGGTGATCTTCCGTCGGTCGCGTCAGCTTATTAATCGTTGCCGTTGTTGGCGTGGGAGAGGATGGCAGTACCTTTTTCCCAACAAGGGCATTTGCAAAGGAAGATTTCCCCGAACTAAAAGCCCCAAATAAAGCGAGTGTGAATTCTTTCGCTTGCAGCCGCTTTGTTCGTTTTTCAAAGGACTTTCTTTGAGATTTGAGAGCGTCTAATGGCAATAAAATCTGAGAAAGCTGTTCAAACTGGTCAATTGACTGTGCCGTCGTGACATGCTGTGACTGACGCATTTGATGTTGCTCTGTCTGCTTCTGCGGTTTTTCTTGCTCGCTCTCTTCGGGATGAATGGGCGCGTGATCCTGCTTTAGCTGGTCATGCTGCATCCGCCTCTTTTTCGCATAAAACCAATCTTCTTCGATCTGTTCATCCGTTCCGTTTTGCCATATATCCCATACATGCTGAATATCTCGTTTCATTTGTTCATTTTTTTCGATGCACTGCTCGAGCGTTTGGAGTTCTTTTGCAGCCTGAGCCCATTTTTCTTGATGTTTTGCTTTATCTTTCATAAGCTGGGCTTTCAGCGACTCAGACATTTGTTCAATCAGTGTCATCGCTTTCTGTTTTGCCTGTCTTCTCAAGGCTTCGCCAGCATCTTTTGCATATTGCAGTACGTATTCATTGGAGAACGTCGCACCATGATGAATCACACTTTCAAGGAGTGCTTCTTGCACAGGTGTTTCAAATGCCATCACTTGATTTAATAACTCTTCACCAAGCTGATGCTTCTTGACTTCTTTTTTAAGCAGCTCAGCAATATGCCAGTCCACTTCAGCTTTCATCCTCGCTTTGACATCTGTTAAGAAGTCGGTTGCCCGTTTTTCTTTTTCTTGCTCAGTTTTATTTTTAGCAAAAAGCAGTCCCACTTTAAAGCCAGGTGCTTTTGATTCAATATAGTCGCTTGCGAGTTCCCTCATTTTAAATGGAGTGAGGTTGGCATTCTTTAAAATGCTCTCGACTTCAGAAGATACTTCATCTTCTAACTGTTTGGCTCCATTTTCAATGAAGTAGTTTTTCGCTTCAAACTCCTTTACTTCTTTTCTTTTTTCTTGAAGCTGTGAATCAAGCTCTTCACCTTGCAGCTCTTCTTTTAACGAGTCAATGTGTTCTTTTAAAACATGCTCAATTTTCTGCTCCGTATAAGCCCGAAGTGATGCTTTCGGCAACGTCTGTAATTCTTGTAGTTTTTCGATTAAACGAATCATTTCATTTCTTGGGTGCGTCTCATCGGTTACAGATGTAAAGTATAGATGATCTTCTTCAATGCCCTCTTTAAGGAGCATGTCTACCACTTGATTTTTGTAGTCTTCAAATGCTGTCTCATGCTCATCATGCCGGTCCACTTGATTCACGATGAAATAAAGATTTGGCACTTTTTCTTTAATGGAACGAATGAAACGAATGTTTTCTTCAGAATGAACATGGTTGTAGTGAACGACATAAAAAAGAGCATCTGCTTGATGAAGAATAGAGGCAGCAGACAAAAAGTGGGCATGATCCGTTGAATCAATTCCTGGCGTATCAATCAGTGCCACCTTTTCTTCCAGTCCTCTATAGTCACCGCTAATTTCCACCATCTCAATCTGTTCTCCATCCTTACAAAAACGCTGTACTGCTTCTTTATCATAAGAACCGCTCATTTTTACAAAACGGTCATCAGAGGTGTGAAGCTGCACTTCACTTTCCCCTTTCCTCACGACGACCAAGTTTGCACTTGTTGGGATTGGGCTCGTTGGCAAAATGTGATCATGAAGCAGATGATTCACAAGTGATGACTTTCCAGCAGAATAGTGGCCGGTAAATGCGATATACACTTCTTCTTCTGCTTCCTTTTTGATAATCGATGCAAGTTTGGCTGCGCGCTCATGATCATCCCTTTTGAGAAAGCTTTGATATAAAGCTCCTGTAGTTTGAACGAGCGAATCTCGAATAGACAAGTCTTTCATGACGATAAACCCCTTTGTTTTTAGAAAAGTCAGTTATGTATGTGATACCATTTTACACAAAATAAAGAGATTTTTCTTCTGATCTGAGGAAATAAAAAAAATCTGCTGCCCGATCAGTCGCAATTGACTGAGATCAGGAAGCAGATTTTTTGGAGACACCTTTTAATACGAAGCCAATTAATAGGCTGTATACACACACCGTACCGAGTAAGAAAATCATTGTCATGTGATCACCGTCCATCCTTCATGATTGAGAATGTTTATCATTAATGAAAGTGTAGCACAATTGATAATGATTTTCAATATTAATTTAGCAAATACTGATTTAACGCTTTCTCCTCTGTTTGAATTCTTACAGCCATCATCCATGCATTTAAACACGTAAACAAAATGGCAGTGACATACGCCTCAAACAATAGCGGGATCAGCAAAAGCTCAATCGCCACGACTACATAGTTAGGGTGTTTCAACCAGCGATACGGCCCTTTTTTTACAATCATTGCGTTTGGCACGACTAAAATCTTTGTATTCCAGTACGTCCCAAGGGAGCATAATGCCCAGTATCGAATGACCTGTGTAGCCATCAGTAAAAGGAGCAGCACAAGAAAATACCGGGACGGCCCCTTATGTAAAAGCCCTATCTCAACTATGAGTGAGAGAAAAAAGGCCGTATGCATAGCGACCATATAGGGATAATGACTAGCACCAAATTCAATGGCACCTATCGCTTTTACTTTTCTTTCATTTCTTTTGGCCACAATCATTTCAATGAGCCGCTGACAAACGAAGAAACCGATAACAAGCCAAATGATCATGACAAGACCTCCTCCCATTTCATAAGCAGCAGTTCCGAGGAAAAGCCTGGACCAAGCGCCCCGCAAAGGCCAATATCCCCCGCTTCAGCTGATTGATGTTCAAGAAAATGCTTGATGACATACAAAACTGTGGCAGAGGACATATTTCCGTGTTGTTTGAGTACTTCTTTTGAAGAAAATAGCTGATCCTCTCGTAAAGATAGACTTTCAACATAGGCATCAATCACTTTTTTTCCTCCAGGATGGGCAAGAAAAACGGATAAGTCTTTAGTTGAACATCCAAGCTCCTCTAAAAATCGATCCACCTGCTCTTTTAACCAGCCTGAAATCATAGACGGTATGTCACGGGAGAAAATAACCCGAAAGCCGTCACTTGTAAATTCCCAGCCCATCACATCCTCAGAATCCTTCATCGTGACGGATTGTGTGCTTAGTACTTTAGGGACTGTTTTTAAATGGGCATATTCTAGTGCAGCCGTTTCTCCAGCTAAAAGAGCCGCAGCCGTCCCGTCTCCAAATAAGGAGGTGCCGATTAAATTGCTTTTTGATTGATCTTGCGGCTGAAAGGTTAAACTGCACAGCTCACAGGCAACGACGAGCACCTTTGCTTCTGGATATGCCCTTATGTATTCATAAGCCCGAGACAGCCCTGCCGCACCACCCCCGCACCCTAGCCCCCAGATCGGTACTCGTTTCGTATAAGGAGAAAAAGGAAGTACGTTCATCAGCTTTGCATCAAGACTTGGGGTCGATAAGCCGGTACTTGAAATAAAAAACAGTGCATCGATCTCTTCAACCGGGATCGGCTTTTTCAGAAACGCCTTCTCTTGAAGACAATGTAAGATTGCTTCTTTTGCATGAGCCAGTGCCTTCTCCAAATAGATATTGTTTTTCTCTTCAAAAGAGTGGTGCGTCTGATACCATTCAATGGGCTGTACAAATTGCCTGCTCTGAATTTCTCCATTTTGAAAAGCTCTCAGCAGCCGATCAATATCTTTAAACGATCGTTTAAATTGAGACCTAGCAAATTCAGCAGCTGTTTTCTGATCCACGTGATGCTTCGGGTGACTCGTTCCAATTGAAAGAATGTACGTCATCGGCTTCACCTCTTTTTTCGGTTAATATCCCCTATCGAAAAAAGGATATACATGCCAAATCGTCACAATTCAGTCAAAACATTTTCCTCCGTCTAACTTTTTGTCTTGACGACAATTGATAAATATTGGATAATATAGTTGAAAACATGATGTAGTTTTCCTCCTTCACAGGTTCGTTCCAAGCCAAGCGAACCTGCTTTTTTTATGCAAAAAAAACACCTCTTAATGAGAGGTGTTTCAGATTGTTGACAAAGGGCTAAAATGATCTTTATTTTAGCCCTTTGTCTTCTTTTCAGCGTGATAGAAAACCTTTGAAGTCTAGGAAGGACGAGCACCGAAGCGGAGCGAATTTAACATTCGTGAGCATCGGCGCACAGGACTGACACCGAATGCGAGGGTTTGTCTACACGCTGAAACACCTCTTAATGAGAGGTGTTTACATAACAGATTGCTTAGGTTCTTCTATCAGGTCCTGCCCTGTTTCTTTTTTAAATGGAATCATGTGATAAATAATATGAAGCAAAATAGCGGTAAAGCTACCGGCCACGATTCCGTTACTTGTTAATAATTTCATTGATTCTGGCAAATGCTCAAACATTTGCGGCACGACGGTGACACCTAAGCCGATCCCAACTGAGCAAGCAACAATTAGTAGGTTTTCCTGTTTGGCAAAATCCACGCGCGAGAGCATTTTAATACCGTAGGCAATGACCATCCCAAACATGGCGACCATTGCGCCGCCAAGAACTGATTTTGGAATAATCGTCGTAAATGCAGCAATTTTAGGAAAAAGTCCAAATAACATGAGCAATGCTCCTGTCACAACGATGACTTGATTTTTCTTGACTCCTGTCAACTGGATCAACCCAACGTTTTGCGAGTAGGCTGTGTAAGGAAATGCATTGAAAATACCACCTAATAAAACAGCAATCCCCTCTGCGCGATAGCCTTTCGCTAAATCCTTCTCTTTTAATGACCGGTTTGTTAAATCACCTAATGCGAAATAAACACCTGTTGATTCGACTAATGACACAATCGCAACTAACGTCATCGTCATAATGGGTGCAAATTCAAAGGTAGGCATGCCGAAATAAAATGGTTCAATTATACGAAAAACTTGAGCGTTCGCCACCTCAGCTGTTTCCACTTTCCCCATAAATGCAGCGACTGCTGTCCCAAGGAGAATACCAATTAAAATGGCGATCGCCTTCATAAAGCCTTTTGTGAATCGATAGAGCAGCACAATGATAAACAGCACAAGGAAAGCGAGGCCTAGATTTTCAAAAGAACCATAATCTGCACTTCCTTCTCCACCTGCCATATTGTTCATCGCTACCGGAATAAGGGTAATGCCAATAATGGTGACGACAGACCCAGTCACAACAGGCGGGAAAAATTTCACAAGCTTCCCAAAGAAAAAGGAAAGAAGAATGATGATACACCCCGAAGCGATAATACTTCCATAGATAGACGAAATCCCGTATTTAGAGCCAATCGCAATCATAGGAGAAACCGCAGTAAATGTACAGCCTAATACAACAGGCAAACCGATACCAAAGAAACGGTTTTTCCATACTTGAAGAAGTGTGGCAGCCCCGCACATGAAAATATCTGCCGAGATTAAGTAAGTCATCTGTGCAGGGGTGAGGCCGAGCGCATCTCCCACAATGAGCGGCACTAGAACGGCACCTGCATACATTGCCAGCACATGCTGAATCCCTAGCGAGAGCGTTTTGGCTTTTTTAGCGGCACTCATGATTGTACCTCCCGTACAAACGTGACTTTCCCTTCCTCAAGTGATTCAATACGTGCAAGGGACTCGACGCGGTAGCCCATTTGAACAAGCGCATTCCTTCCGGGCTGAAATGACTTTTCAATGACAATGCCAAATCCGGCTACTTTCGCCTTCGCCTGCTTTGCGATTGCAGCAAGCCCTTTAGCGGCTTCACCGTTCGCTAAAAAGTCATCAATGATTAATACACAATCTTTTTCACTGAGATGCGTATTTGAAACAGCGATCGTGCTTTCTACTTTTTTCGTAAAAGAGTACACACTCGCTGTTAATAGGTTATCTGTTAGTGTTAGTGATTGACGTTTTCGAGCAAAGACAACTGGTACTTGAAGAGCTAGTCCAGCCATCACAGCAGGTGCAATGCCAGAAGATTCGATTGTGACAATTTTTGTAATGCCATCATGCTTGAATAATCTAGCAAACTCTTGCCCGATCTCATGCATTAACACAGGATCAATTTGATGATTTAAAAAGGCATCTACCTTTAACACTTGATTTGACAGAACGATTCCTTCGTTCTCAATTTTTTGACGTAACAATTCCATCATTCTTCCTCCCAGCATATTGGCAAACATTTTAATTTTTTGCATAAAAAAGCATTGCTGTCCATGAGGAGCAAGCAATGCGAAAACGATCCACGGATCTTCAGCTCAAACAAGAGCTGTTTCATTTTGCTCACTCATAGTCGGACCGTATCGGTGTCCGGTAGAAACTTGCGTGCCATCATCACGCGATTATATGAGTGTTATAGTGTTCAAATTATAACAAGATTTCAGACGCTTGGAAAGCACTTTTCCAGAAAAATACCGAACTTAAATAATAGATCAGATCAAAATGTTCGTTTTTAGAATATTCAAGCATCAAAAAAGCACCCTTCTGAGCAAAGGGTGCCTTTTATTTAAGATAAATACAATTTCGTATATTTATCTGTTAAATAATCGATTAAATATTGCACATTTAATTCCTCACCAGTCGCATCTTGAATGATTTCAGATGGTTTTTTGCGTTTTCCATGCTGGTGGACATGTTCTGTGAGCCATTCTTTTATCGGTGCAAAAGACCCATTTTGAATCAGCTCATCAAAATTCGGTAAATCTTTGATCATTTGGTGCTTTAGTTGCGCCGCATACATATAACCAAGCGCATATGAAGGGAAATATCCAAAGCTTCCATCAGACCAGTGAACATCCTGCAAAATGCCGAGTGCATCATTAGGAGGCGTAATGCCAAGATACGCTTTATATTTTTCATTCCACAGTGTAGGCAGGTCTTCAACTGCTACTTCTTCATTAAAAATCGCTTTTTCAATTTCATAGCGGATGATAATGTGAAGCGGATACGTCAGTTCATCTGCCTCAATTCGAATGTAAGTCGGCTTCGATTCATTCACTGCATGCACAAAGTCTTCTAAAGAGACATCTTTAAATTGCTCAGGAGACGCTTCTTGCAGCTTATGATAATACGTTTTCCAGAAATCTTCATGTCTGCCGATAAAATTCTCAAAGAAAAGAGACTGTGATTCATGGATCCCCATTGATGTGCCATCACATAATAGCGTTCCGCTCAGTGCCTCATCAATGTTTTGCTCGTAGATGGCATGACCACACTCATGAATCGTGCCAAAGATCGCCATCCGAAAATCATGCTCATCATAACGGGTCGTCACACGAACGTCCCCTCTGCTCAATGTCACAGCAAACGGATGAACCGTTGTATCCAGACGCCCTGCGTCAAAGTCATACCCCAATTCTTTTAAGAAGAAGAGACTCAGTTCCTTTTGTTTGTCGATCGGAAAACTTTTCGATAAAAATGAAGTATCCGGCTTATGAGGAGAGGCTTCGATTTTTTTCACGAGAGGAACAATGGCATCACGAAGTGCACCAAACTTTTGATCGAGCTGTTCAACTGTCATATCTGGCTCATAGTTATTGAGCAGCACATCGTATGGCGTTTGTTTCACGCCCCAATATTGAATAAAGCGCTTGTTAAAATCAATGAGCTGTTTTAAGTATGGTGCAAAGAGTGAAAAGTCTGATTTCTCCCTTGCTTCTACCCAGACATGCTCTGCTTTTGATTGCAAAATCGAGTATTCTTTAAATTCTTCTTTCGGAATTTTGCTGTTTTCATCATACTCTTTTTGTGATAATTCGAGCGCCTTTTGTGTATCTTTTGACAGCTCATCTCGATGTTTGTTTAATGCGTGAAGAAGATCTCTCATTTCATCAGAAGTCTTCATATTAAAAATATCACTTGATAATTGACCGATGGTTTCAGCTCTGAAATCGGCGCTTTTTTTAGGCGCCTGTGTTCTAGAGTCCCAATAAAGTAAATGGAGCGCCTCCGTATAATGGGCGATTTTTCCTAGTAATTGATAAAACGCTTTCTCTTTTGCTTCAAGACTCATACGTTTGTTCCCCCAATCAATAAAATATGTATGTACGTTTCAAGGCTACTTCAAGGAATGTTCTTTTGTCAATGAAAAAGGAGGATACTCAGATGGTATCCTCCTCTTTTCCTCGTTCGGGCGTTATTTAGATGATTGGCTTGACTGGCATAACGGATTCAATTTTACTTTGAAGCTCTGTATCTTCCTTACGGTCAAAATAAATATGAATGGTTCCTGCATCTTGGCTTGTCCGAATCAGCCTTCCAATACCTTGTCGCAAGCGCAGCAGCATATACGGAAGGTCAACTTCAGCACGAGCATCCTTTGCTTCATTCCGTTTTGCCTCAAATACCGGATCATGAGGCGGGTAAGGAAGTCCCCAGATGATCACATTTGTTAGTGATTGTCCTGGAATATCCAGCCCTTCCCAAAGGTGAACAGAGCATAACACGGATGTCTCATCTGCTTGGAACTTTTGAACAATCGTGCTGATTTCCTCGTCTCCCTCAAAATACACGTGGAAAGGCAGTGATTCATCCGATGCCTCAAGCTGCTTTCTAAAGAAATGAAGTTCATCAAATGAAGGGAACAAAATCAGAGATCGTCCTCCGTTTTCTTTCAGCTGAGTGATCACTTGCTGTCCTTTTGCCTCTTGCTCTTGAAGCTGCTGAATCCCGTGGAAATAAATCTTCATTTGCTCATCGTAATCATACGGAGAAGCGACACTCATTGATAAGTAATCTTTGATCCCAAGACTTTCAGCTAAATAATCAAAGGATTGATTTTCAGACAATGTAGCAGAAGAGAAAATGTATGGTCTTTTTTGCGAGAATACTTTTTCACCAAGCACCTCTGCGACTGTCTTTGGCATCACAACAAATGTCGTATCTAACTCCTGCTTTTCAAGCCAGCTAATCGCATTTTTTTGATATAGCGACAGAGAATACGCCATTTGTTCAATGTACTCTTCCACAACAGACAATTCGTATTGATCGATTGTATACATCTCTGATTCAAACACGAGTGCTTCTCCGATTTTTTCAAGCAAATCACACAATTCACTTGCAGACCGCTTCACTTCATCCACACGTCCAATTTCAAGTCGATGCGAGCCCTTGATTTCTTTGGCATGTGTTTTTAAGAGATAGAAGAACTCATCGTTTGTGGCAAGTGCATCTTCAACGAGCTCGGCAAACTCTTCACGTATATCGTTTTGCAACAGGCGCTCTAAAAATGTTTCGAGCATTGATTGCTTCACTCGGTACGTCAGTGCTTTTTGTGCGGCAAATTCAAGAAGGTGCCCTTCATCAAATACGACGGAGCTATGTTCTGGAAGCAGCGGAAGCTGGCCCTCGCGTTTGCGGGATTCCTTCGTCCACACATGCTCCATGTAAAAATCATGAGAACAGATGATGAGATCGGTTGCTTTCCGGTAATGATCTCTTGATAAATTCAGACCGCAGCGATGACGCATATCGCACGTCAAGCAGTCTTGAAACGAATCATAGCCAATGCGTGACCATTCATCATTTGATAGTTCTGGATACTCTTTTCGATCACCATACGGATAAAAGTTTTGCATGCCATGTGATTCATGAACAAATGAAGGAAGCGATTCATAAATATCGAGCCACTTCTCATCATCTTCACGCTGCATGGTTTTCTCTAGTTTCTTTAAGCATAAATATTGGTCATGCGATTTACTTAATCTCGCATCTATTTGAATATCAAGGTGATTGGCAATTTTATAGATATCACCCTCTTGTTTCACCAGCTGTTCAATTAACGTTTCGTCTGCACATGCAATAATCGCAGGTTTCCCTGTATACCTTGCATATGTGACCGCAAATAATAGATAGACGATGGTTTTGCCTGTGCCTACCCCAGCTTCGGCAAACATCACACTTTTTTCTTTAAAGGCTCTTTCTAGTTGAAAAGCCATAAATATTTGTTCATCTCGAAGATCAAAGCCCTTTTCTGGCAAAATGTCATAGAACACATCACCAATCCAGTTGCCCAGTTCTTCGTAAAAATTATGTTCTTTTGATAATGAAAAAGGCAAACGAGATGCTGTCACCTGCTTCAACCCCCAACTTTTGAATCATTCAGACATTCAATAGTAACATTTATGCTGGGGAATGACAATCTTTTTTACGACCGCAAACGATGTTGATAGGTTTCTTTCATTAAAAATGCATGCTCTGAACGCTCTATGTAAGCCTGAGCAAGCGCTAAATCTTCGATGGCTGCTGTCAACTGAGCAGATTGTCCACCTTCTTGCCCTTCAATTTTTTGAGCAGTCGAAGCGAGTGCTTTTTGGATTAACTGAAATTGATCATATTGTATCATGGAGACACCTCTTTTTTTAAAATCAAGTTCAGTTTATTCCGTCCCGTGAAGGTTTATACCTTTCTGCGATAAAAAAAGCCACACCTTCTGTAGGTGTGACCATTTTTTTATGATTCAGTTGTCTGTTTTCTAGGCGGGCGTTTTCCCCAATATTGGTAATAGTCTGTTTTAATAAAACCATTAAACAGTTTTCTCTTTTTCGTTGCTTTTCTGCCGAAGCACTCTTCGAACTTTTCGTGTGACGTTAAGATGTAAATGGACCAAGTATCTAGGCTCTTAAATGCTTCGCCCATTCCTTGATACATTTTTTCAACAGCTGGTTTATCACTGAGTCGTTCTCCGTAAGGCGGATTTCCGACAATCACACCATACTCTTCTTTCGTTTGAAAGTCTTTCACTTGCATTTGTTTAAATTGAATCAATTCACTTAGACCAGCTTCTTCAGCATTCATTTGTGCAATGTCTACCATCCGATGGTCGATATCACTTGCAATAATGTGGAGCGGCTGATCATACTTTGCTTTTTCTTCCACTTCGTGACGCGCTTTGTTCCAAACGTCTTCACCAATCCATTCCCATGACTCGGACGCAAATTCCCGGTTAAATCCTGGGGCAATGTTTTGTCCTATCATGGCCGCTTCAATAGCGATTGTTCCTGACCCGCAGAAAGGGTCAACAAACGGACGGTCAGGTGTCCAGTTTGTTAATAGCACGAGTGCAGCCGCAAGGGTTTCTTTAATAGGTGCTCCGCCTTGATCCGTACGGTACCCTCGTTTATGAAGACCCACACCAGATGTATCAAGCGTGAGCACAGCTTTATCTTTTAAAAGGGCAACCTCAATTTTATACTCAGGTCCTGTTTCTTCAAGCCATTCAGACTGTATGTTGTAAGAGGATATGAGCTTTTGCGCGATCGCCTTTTTGACGATACGCTGACAATCCGGCACACTGGCAAGCTGTGATTTCACAGATTTACCGATGACAGGGAACGTGCTGTTTTTCGGTAAAAAAGAGGACCAGTCAATCGCCTTCGTCCGTTCAAACAGCTCATCGAATGTTTTTGCCGAAAATTCAGCTACTTGTACCTTAATCCGGTCTGCTGTACGCAGCCAAAGGTTCGCACGGCAAATCGCAAGAGCATCCCCCTCGAAAATCACTTTTCCATTGTCTACTGTGCAGTCATAGCCAAGGTCTCTTACTTCTTTTGCAACAATCGCTTCAATTCCCATTGGAGCTGTTGCGATGAGTGTATAGGTTTTCATTGTTTTATCACCTGTTTTCTCGTCCTTTTATGTATTCAAGATAAAAGCTCTCCATATGTTGAAATAGGAGAGCTTTGTTTTCATCATGTTTATAATAACGGATATAACGTTCTGTAAGCCATGTTTTGTTCCATCGTACTGCAAACGGCAAATGCCTCGTACTCAGGTGGTAATCATCTATCTACAGAATACTCTGTCCTTCTCTCCGTTTGGTTCCTTTGAGAAAGTTCCCCTACCAAGTTTGGGTTTCTCGCTCGAGGGGTTTACCGCGTTCCACTCTCACCATTTCTAGTGAGACTTCGTCACTGTGGCACTTTCAAGGATACTTTGCCATATCCTAAAAGGACGTAGGCATTTTTCCTGCCGTCAGCCTTTCCCAGGCTGCCCTGGCTTATTTTTTCGCCAGGCACGAACACTACGGGCATCTCAGCACCGTGCGAGCATGGACTTTCCTCTGCAATGTCTAAAAGCATTGCAGCGATTACCCGAACGTTAATCAATAATCGTTATTATAAACGACAATGACATCAGGCACAAGCTTTTTTCAGCAAGGCTCAATCATAAAGTTTGCTGCCGAAAACGTGTTTCTCAAGGTTAGATAGTCTTTTTAAAATATCAAAGTTTGTTGTATTAGACTGTGCAGGCTGTCTTTTTCCTTGCTCAACGGCTTCTTCAAGCTGTTTAGACAAATGGAGGTTTTCTTGTTGAAGCTTTTCGATTTCTTGGTTGAATGTCTCATAGTCTTTAATGACCATATCTAAAAATTTATCGACTTCTTCTTGTTTGTATCCTCTGACACCTGTTTTAAATTCTTTTTCTAAAATTTCTTTCGCAGAAAGCTTTACTTTATCAGCAAGCATCTTTTTCACCTCATATCGTGAATTCATAGTATATTTTTTCAGAAATACGTGACGTTGTCAAATTTTCTCTTGCTTTTAGTCAAAAAACGGATCTTCTGCCTCAACTTGCGCTCTCAAATCATCCATTGTGATGTACATAATGGGGTAATCGGTATAGGTTTCCGCTTCTTTGATCATGTACTTTGGCGAGCCATCATGCTCAGGATCATAAAGGACGAGAAGGCCATCTGTTTTTTCAATAAAAAAACGGTTCTTTTGTTTAAATTGTGCCGGACTTTCATACGGTCTATGCGTGACACTTTCTACAAAATCGGCCTGTGCAAGAATCCCTTCATACAACTCTTTGTTTTGTTCATTCCAGCGCTCTTCCTGTTCATAAAATGGTGTAATGACGGCCAGTTTTAACGCTGGATACTCCTCTTGAAGCTCAAATACCACTTCGGCAGTCCAGATTTCTGCCCCAAGCTGGCCTGATATGAGAACCCATTCCAGGCCTTCTTCAATCAGGGCTGTCAGCCTTTTTTGAAGCTCTGCTTTTATGTATTGAAGTGCAGGCTCGTCTTGTTTGAATATCCCAAGCTCAAATGGCTTGTACCCTGTGACAGCAATAATTTTCATTTTTTCACCTGCTTTTAAAAAAAGGGACTTCTAAAAGTCCCATTTCACTTTATCTGTTACAGCAAGGTCCACCGCAGTTAAAGTGTTGATGTGTTGCCGGGTCCACCTGAGAAAACGTATGCGGGAAATAGTGAACATGTTTGAAATTTTGATGGTGAACATTTGTCACATGCTGCGGATGGATATGCGGCACAATTGTTGTTGAATCGCTGTGTGTATAGCAATGATTCGTCGGATGAACAATTGGCTGTGTAACATTCGGCTGGCAATGATGATGATGATGGTACATGTAGCATTCCCCTCTCCTTAATTTTCTTACATTAACAATGTATGAATTAAGAGGTGTACATGTACTAATGCATTAACCTATTTTAAAAGTTTGCAAGAAAAACATCCTTATAGTTTGAAAACACAAAAGCGACCAAAATGACAACAAGAAAAAACAAGTAGAAAAGACCCTTATACATGCTCTACGCTCCTCATTCAATATCTAACGTTATTTTACAGGATTCGTGACTTTTCTACAATAAAAGTGCTAAACAATTTTTATTTTCGGCCGAGAGCCGAACGTTGTCATGTTTTGCGCTTTCCCGGGCAATAATGTTCATTGCCCAGCTTTTCTCAAGAGCCGTTTTTTTCGCTTCTCAAGTTCTTCCGTTTCTCGCTGACTTAACGATGAGAAAGATAATAACGATTCAGTGATGGATAGAGCTGACCTTGCATTTTTTTGACGATGCTCTTTACACTTCGCAAGCTCTATACCCGCTTTTAATGCTAAATGGACATCACTTGATTTAAATAATTTTTCCCATATTTGAACCGCTTCATCCCACTCGTTTTGTCGTTTATATTGTAAGGAAAGATCATAAGACGCCTGATTCGCATGCTCAAAATCAGCATCCGTTAATTTTTGCAAATGCTTCGTTGCTTCCTGTACATCACGATGAGCAAGATGCCACCTGGCGAGCGCATACTTCTCATTGTGTTCCTTTACCGCATCCTCAGATAGTATTTTTTTGGATAGATGAATGTAGAGGCTGATTAACGATAAGACGTCTAGTTCATTATGAGTCAAGATCCCTTCAATCAGCTTCGGATTTTGTTCCTTTAAAAAATGAAAATAAATCATCGGTGCCAAAAACCCCGGCGTGTCGTTTTCACGATGCACGTGCAGCTCTTCTTTTTCAACAACGGATAGCGCCATTCGTTCATATTTATGCTTCCACAATCGTCTAGATCCGTGCAGAAGATCAAAATGTCCGAATTCAGGAAGTGCAGGGATTTGATCTCGTAAGAGCGTATGTCTCGTTTTCACTTGCGGCCAGTCGAACGATTTACCATTATATGTAACCAATGATTCTACGTTCACTTCATCGAGAAAGCTTTTGTACAGAGCCGCTTCATTTCCTGGATTGGTGAGCAGGTGCTGTTTCACCACCACTTTGTCGGAAAAGACACGTGCATGTCCAAGCAAGAAAATCATATTTCCCGTACCGCCAGATAATCCTGTTGTTTCTGTATCAAAGAAAAACAGCTCGTGCGGCTCGTACCCTTTAGCCGATAGCGAATGCTTGATGCCGCTTTCGTTCCATGCCTCGATGATCTTCGGCAGTTCCGCAAACGAATAGCGCCCATGCTGATCTTCTAATGAATAGGTGACTTCCCGAATCAGACAAAAGGAATCCTCAAAGTGATAAGGAGATACACCTAATGTTTCCCATTCTTTTAAAAATGGGATATTTTCTGAAGTCACAGGCTGTGGTTGTCCTTCTAAAGTTTTCTGCCGGTTTTCATGTGTCTGATTGTGCGATAGGTGCTTCTTCATTCTGTTTAATTTCCCTTTTAAAGACATGAGCAGGTGTCCCCCTCCTTTCCCTTAAAATACGGACATCAATTCAACGATGCTGCTTTTTCCGCTCACCTCTTTCATTTCCATGCCAATGCAGGATGGACAGCCATTTTCACAGCGGCACCGCTCAATCAGCTGAATGGCTGCGCCTGCTATTTCATCGAAACGAGCTTGTACTTCCTTGCTTAAGCCGATTCCGCCAGGGTAGTGGTCATATAAAAAGACCGTCGGTTTTCTGGTATGTGCCGCTTTAATTTGTGAAACAACATGAATATCAGAACGGTCACACATCACAAAAGCAGGTACAATGTGCTGAAGAACATTTGCGATGCCAAGCAGCAGCTGTTCAAGTGTTTTCTCTTCAAATCTCCGCTCTGCTTCATGTAATTCAAACCAAGCAGCACTCGTATGAATTTCTTCTTCCGGCAAGTGAATCGGTCCAGAGCCGATATTTTCACCGGTACTTAGCCGGATTTTTTTAAAAATCGTCGGCATTGCGTTGACAGTCACATCACCGTAGTGAACAGATACGGCTTCCTTCTCTGTCGTCTGATCGATTTCAAGCACCTTAAGTTGAACAGCTAAATTCGCGTCTGTATAGTATTCTACATCTACTTGTTTCACATAAGCCTTGAGATGCTCGTAATCTAGCTTTTCCACTTGATACTGAACCCCTTCATGTAAATAAATGGCTTCATCATGAAGCAGCGTCATCGCACTGAACCGATCCATCTCTCCAATAATCCGAACATTCGCTACATCTGATTGATCCACAATCACCACATTTTCCTGGCTTGCAGACCGGAGGCTGATGCCATGCGCTGGGAACGATTGATCTGACCAATAATACCGGTTCCCGCTAAAATGAAGAACACCTTCCTCATGTAAGTATTGCAAAATCTCTTCTACCTCCATGCCGCCAAACTGTTCATCCTCCCGAAACGGAAGCTCGTAGGATGCACATTTTAAATGATCCACTAAGATAATGAGGTTTTCAGGGTTGATTCTGGCAGCTTCAGGCGGCCTGTTAAAGAAATATTCAGGGTGTCTGACAATATATTGATCAAGAGGTGAGGAGCTTGCTACCATAATTATGAGTGCTTCCTCATGACGCCTTCCAGCTCGTCCTGCCTGCTGCCATGTACTCGCTACACTGCCAGGATACCCTGTCATGATACAGACCTTTAGCTGACCTATATCCACTCCTAATTCTAGTGCGTTTGTGCTGACGACACCTAGAATGTCTCCTTCTCTCAATCCTTTTTCAATCACTCGCCGCTCTTTTGGTAAATAGCCTCCGCGATATCCACGAATCGATTTTGGACCGATCTCTTTTTTCACTAGCTCTTGAATATGGCTTAAAATCACTTCAACTCTTACTCTGCTTCTAGCAAAAACAATCGTTTGGATTTTTTCTTTCAAAAAAGTTTTTGCCAATTGATTGACGACAGTGGCGGCACTTTGTCTAATATTTAATGGTTTATTCACAACTGGCGGGTTGTAAAACACAAAATTCTTTTTACCGCTAGGTGCCCCGTTTCGTTCAATCAGATGCACCTTGCTCCCCGTTAGCTGCTGCGCTAGCTCTTTTGGATTCGCAATCGTTGCGGAAGTACAAATAAAAACCGGTTCACTTCCATAAAATGCACAAATTCGTTTTAACCTGCGAATCACATTGGCCACATGACTGCCAAATACACCTCGATATGTATGAAGCTCATCAATGACAATATACTTCAAATTCTCAAACAAGCTGACCCATTTCGTATGATGAGGCAAAATGGCTGAATGCAGCATATCCGGGTTTGTGATGACAATATGTCCTGCTTGTCTGACTCGCTGCCGAATGGCCGGAGAGGTGTCTCCGTCATATGTTTCACTATGAATCGGAACATCCATCTCGTGGATGATCTCGTTAAGTTCACTTTTTTGATCTTGTGCGAGCGCTTTTGTTGGGAATAAATAAAGGGAGCGGCTTGTCTGATCTTCTGCGATCGACTGAAGGACAGGCAAATTGTAGCAAAGCGTTTTACCTGAAGCTGTTGGTGTGACAGTTACCACATGATCTCCATCCATCACACGTTCAAAGGCTTCCTTTTGATGAATGTAGAGTTCGCTCACGCCTCGTTTCTCAAGCGCCTTTTTCAGCCTGTCGTTCACTCTTTCAGGAACCGGAGAGGTCTGTGCAGGCTTCGCATCAATTTCATGCCAATGTTCTACCTGTTCGTCTTTCTTTAATTCTTCTATGAGTTCGTTCATTGTTTTCTTTTTCATATCGCATCACCTCTCTTACATAGTGTACCGAATATTTGTTTGCATGACTAGGCGGCAATTTTTTGATGCGCAGCCTATGAGCAAATACTTTGAAGTGTTGTAACAGTATCTATTACACTTCTATAGTGAAATGATTTTATCAAGGAAGAAGATGATGAGAGTGAAAAACGAATTTAAGCCTTTATTTGAACCATTTACGTTTCCAGGAGGTGCGTCTATTGATGGCCGGTTAGTCGTTGCGCCAATGACACACTTCGGTTCTCACGAGGATGGCACCATTTCTAAAGAGGAAATTGATTTCATTACAGCTAGATCAAGTGATATGGGCATGGTGATCACAGCATGTGCAAACGTGACTCCAGATGGTAAGGCATTTGAAGGACAGCCTTCTATTGCAAGAGATGAAGATATACCTGGCCTGAAAAAACTTGCTTCTGCGATTCAGGCAAAGGGAACAAAAGCCATCATTCAAATTCATCACGGCGGCTCTCAGGCTCTCCCTCACTTAGTTCCAAACGGTGATGTGGTTGCGCCAAGTGATGTGTTTAAAGATGGAAAGCAGATTGCACGCGCTTTAAAAGAAGAGGAAATTGTCCATATCATTGACGCTTTTAAAGAAGCGGCAAGACGAGCGGTTCAAGCAGGGTTTGATGGCGTGGAAATCCACGGTGCAAATGGTTATCTATTACAGCAATTTTACTCTCCGCATAGCAATCAGCGGACAGATCAGTGGGGAGGAAATGAAGAAAAGCGTCTAGCCTTCCCTATCGCTATTGTGGATGCAGTCAAAGAGGCAATCGAAAAGCATGCAACAAAACCGTTTATCTTTGGATATCGATTATCCCCAGAAGAACCAGAAACACCTGGTTTAACAATGACAGAGACGTTTACCTTAGTGGATGTTCTCAAAACAAAAAACCTCGATTATTTGCATATCTCTTTAATGGAGATTGACTCTAAAGCAAGACGTGGTGCAGATACTCATAAGACACGTATGGAGCTGCTAAAAGAACGCTGCGGCGATACCCTTCCGCTCATCGGTGTGGGCAGCGTCATTACAGCCGAAGATGCACTAAGTGCTTATAATCAAGGAATTCCGCTTATCGCTGTCGCACGAGAGCTGATCGTCGACCCAGATTGGGCAAAGAAGATTAAAGAAGGCAGAGAAAGCGAGATTGAAACTGTCATTAAACGCAGCCAAAAAGATAAGTATTTGATTCCAGAAGGATTGTGGTCTGTCATGGAAGCGAGTCAAGGCTGGGTTCCGATGGAAGATTAATGTCATCAAAAAAACTACCCTCATACGATTGGGTAGTTTTTTTTTGTGTCCTGATTATTTTATTTTAACGGTAAAAAGCTTAGAAGTCTGTTTTTCCACAGGTCCCTTTGGTTCTTTATCAAGATGCTCGATCAAGTCACCATTCATAATGACAATCGGAGTCACTGTACTTGCCGCTTTCTCTTCAATCAGTTCTAAATCACACGTAATGAGAGGGTCACCGATCTTCACTTTATCCCCTTCTTTTATGTGCGCTTCAAATCCTTCACCATTTAATCCCACTGTTTCAAGCCCGATATGAATCAGAAGCTCAAGCCCTGAGAGTGTTCGAATGCCAATTGCATGTTTTGTATGGAAGAGCTGGATGATTTCACCCTCTACTGGTGACACAATCGTGCCACTTTTTGGTTTTACTGCTACGCCGTCTCCCATCATCTTTTGAGAAAAAACAGGGTCTGGTACATCCGTCATATCCATTAACTCTCCATCAGCTGGAGAATAAATGATTTCTTCCTTTACATCATCTTGGTTTTTTCCGAAACCGAATAATTTTTTCAGCAATGTCAATTGCTCCCTTCAAGCTTTGCTTCTAGTTCTATTCCGCGTATGAAACGCTGCGCTCATACACCTTGCTTCATTCAACACTATTTAATCATAATTTTTTCCTCTCATCAATTGATAACCGCCTGAGCCCTTTCTGCATAGGCTGTAGATGAGAGGTGATTCAAATGAAACATGAAGGCGAAAAGAAACATGAATTGCTGGCAAATGAAGATATTCTCAATGAAGCGATTGAACAATTTTTCGCATCCTCCCCGTTTCACGAGATAATAAATAGTGCGGAGGCGCTCATGACCACATCACATTCACTTGCATCGATTACGACCGATGTGACAGAGGATGAGCAGTTTGTGTATATCGAGATCCAATTTCCCGACCATTTTGTCGAAGGGGATATCGCGCTAGAAGTAAAAGCCCAATATTTACACTTATCCGTGCAGGAAACAATCAAAACGGATACAACTTCCTCGTATTCGAGCTTTACCAAAACCATTTTAATGCCGGCAAAAATAGATGAAACGAACATGAAGAGCGTGTGGAAAGATCAAACGCTTCGTGTGACGGCACCAAAGCAAACTACCCAATAGGTCCATCTATTGGGTTTTAACTATGCTTTAAAAATGCTTGTAAATCCTTTCGCTAATGAACCTACTTGATTCATCGTACTCATCATTTGCCCAGCTGTATCAAACATTTTGTTAAAGTCGTATTGTCCATTCGTTTTTTTGAATTGTGACAGCACACTTTTAAATTGAGATGATTGCTGTTTTTGCGGTCTTGGCAAAGGATAAGGGTTCATAGGCTGCTGCATGGGCATCATGCCTGGTGGCGGCATCTGGGGTTGATTGATCGCTTCAGGCGGATGAAAAGGCGGCACATTTTCTTGGTATCCATAAGGCGGCTGATAGACAGCAGATGGTGCCTGGCTCATTCCACCTTGATGTGGCGGCATGAAATATTCTGGAGGCTGCGGAGGCTGCTGCATATCTGGATACGGAAAAGGCCCTCGATTGAATGGATTGAATTCATAAGGCTGCTGGTTTGAATAAGGGATCATATATCTCGCTCCTCTCGCTCTCAACACATAGTGATGTCACTCATATATTATGATCAAGAACAGAAGATGTGCCTAAAGCAGCCATAAGAAAAACGCAGCATATGTCTTCAGCTGCGCTTGTTGATTTCTTCTATTAAAAGGTTCAGTGTGTAAATCACTGACTCAACTAAATTTTTCACACGGGGTGCATGCTGTTTGCCAAAATAAGATTGCAGGACAACCTCTTTTCCATTTTCTTTGACGGCTTCAAGCTGTTCTTGGTGTAAATATCTAGGTTTGACTAGATGAATAAACGAGATCGCAGCAGTGAGCCACTCTTCCATTTTCTGATCAAATGTCTCAACGGCCGGCTGAATGTCCGTGTGAAAATCATATACGGGGTATTCCTCTTCAGCCTTTCCCTTTTGGTACTGCTCATACGCCTCTTCGATCCATATTCTCAGATCTTGTGTATGTTCAAGTAATGTTTGATTATCCAAAATGTTCACCTCTATGAACCATCCTATCAAACGTTTACTTATTGCTCAAATAGAAAAGCTATCCGGCGTGATATGCCGGTCTTGCCGCCAGTTTATACTCAGCCGCGTGAATCTTCACTTCACAGTCCTTTACTTCTGATTCAAGCCGGTCTATCATTTGTTCTTGCTCCTCTATGGTTGCACGTTTTGTTTGGTTCACAGCAAGAGACAGTTCTTCTTCCACCGCATCAATTTTCCGCTCAATTTCCTCTAATAACTGCATAATGGATTCTTTTGATACAAATTCGCTCATCATCAGATTCCTCCTTTATCGTCTCTCGTTACATTCTCTTTTCTTTCTCACCCTCCTTCACACATGACAAAACTAGAAGCAAATCGCCAATCTAAGTGTAGATGAGCGCTATTTCTTCCTTTTCGACATATGCTTGTCCTTCTTTGTATGATTGCGTCCGATTGTGTAAATTCTAAGGACAAAGGAGGTAGATTTCATGAAAAAGCAGCCAGCACCAAAAGAGCAAAAGCCAAAAGGGAAAGAAAACAGTACAGATCAGCTTGATAAAAAGCTTGGCGGTCCTAATCGACCATCCACGTAAAAAAAGCAGGTACCCCCTGCTTTTTATTTATGCAAAAAATAGTGCTCTAATGAGAAAAGAAAACGAAGCTGTCTTTTTTTATGAAAATACCAGTCGGTCAGCTCAATTTGTTTTGGTAACGTCTCTGCATCAAATAAGGATGGGCTCAATTTCTTTTGAAACCAATCGTCCCTTTGATCGTCTAATGAATGTGTCATCACCGGATAAACTGTTCGAAGAAAAGGTGTTGATCTCCTAGCGATCCCTAAAAACGGCTCAAAATCAAACCGTGATCCGGTATGCGGAACAGTATGCAAAAAATGATAAAAATCCGAAAATAAATCGGCTCGAAATAATAGTTTCGCTAGTTTTTTTCCTAATGTAATACGCTCCTTTACGCGGGAAAACTTCCGTATGGTTAACCCGTACAAATGCCCGTCCACCGTGGGAAAAACAACGGTTTGAAAATGTCCCCACTCGCTGAACAGATATTGAATCGAGTGAAAAACATTCTTTTTCAGAAGAGGATTTTGTATAATAGGAGATTGTATAGTATATTGTTCATTTATGATGAGTGCATAAAGCAGGCGCTCTGTGTCACGCTTTAGCCAAAAACGTTCCCACTCAGTGCTCATAAAACGAGAAACAGAAAAATATGGAAGCAGATGGAACAAGGGTTTGCTGCACCGCTTAGACCATTCATACAAAAGAAGCTGAGGGTAAGCATCCGAAAAGATCAGCCAATTCGCTCTTTCATATGCTGTGAAAAAAAGGTGCCCCTGCTGATCTGTTAAACCTGGATGAAAGAGCTCGCCCTTTAGATCCGTCATAGACCATCCAGCATTTCTCGAGACAAAGGAAGCAAGCAGCGACCATTTCATCTCTGGATGGCGGTCATAAAAGCGTTTGTAAGCATTTGTCCTCGTCAGGTTGTCTTTATTTTTCGATTTCGTTTCACGCAATATATACTGAGTGATGATGTGCTCTTCTTGTGACAACATAGTAATCTCTCCAATACAAAATGCATTAAAAGGAGGCTGAAACTTGATGATTCGGTATCCAAACGGAAAATCGTATCAGCCCATTCAACAAATTGGGACAAAAAAAAGATTCAGCGGCGAATCCTCTTATAGTAACCGCGGGATGACGCTTGAGGCTGACTTAAATGAAACCAACCAGTACTATTTGGTCAACGGGATCGCAGTCATTCATAAAAAGCCTACCCCCGTTCAAATTGTGAATGTGGATTATCCAAAAAGAAGCGCTGCTGTTATCAAAGAAGCCTATTTTAAACAATCATCCACAACAGACTATAATGGAGTGTACAAAGGGCGCTATATCGATTTTGAAGCAAAGGAAACCAAAAGCACCACCTCGTTTCCACTCAAAAATTTTCACGATCATCAAATTGAGCATATGAAACAGGTAGAAAAGCAAGGCGGTATTTGTTTCGTTATTATATCCGCATTTGGCTCCGTTTATTATTTGTCCGCTTCAGATCTCTTTTTCTTCTGGGAGCGGCAGCAGCAAAACGGCCGGAAATCCATTAGCAAAGACGAATTAATGGAAGCTGGCCACTTAATGACACTTGGATATTCGCCAAGAATTGATTATATTAAAGTAGTGGAGACACTTCATTTTTCGGATGAAAGTGAGTAGCAATGACGTTCGAAAAAGGTTTAACACGAAAGGTTGAGATGTGATGTCTGATCAATTTACAAGTCGTGAACAGCGACGTAAAGCAAGTCAAGAAAACAATAAGAAGCAAAAGAACAAAAAAGGCAAAAAGAAAGCAGGTCTATTTAAAAAAATATTTTTATCTTTACTCGTGATCGGTCTTCTTTGTGTAGTTGCCGGAATCACAACTTTTGCCGTTTTTGCATCAAGCGCTCCTTCTATTGATGATAGTAAGCTCAAAACACCGTATTCTTCAAAGCTTTATGACAAAGACAAGAAAGTGTTTGCAGAAGTAGGTGCGGAAAAAAGAACGTATGTCTCGATTAAAGATATACCCGATGTGGTAAAAGAAGCATTTATTGCAACTGAAGATGCACGTTTTTATAAACACCACGGGATTGATCCAATCCGTATCGGCGGTGCCCTTGTCGCAAACGTCGAGGACGGCTTTGGAGCTGAAGGTGGAAGTACGATTACACAGCAAGTTGTGAAAAACTCTCTACTTAACAATCAAAAAACGTTAAAACGTAAAGTACAGGAAGTATGGCTCTCGATTCAGCTTGAGCAAAAATACTCTAAAGATGAAATTTTAGAAATGTATTTAAACCGTATTTTCTTCTCGCCTTATGCTTATGGTGTTGGGAAAGCGGCAGAACAATTTTTCGGCGTGACAGATTTAAATAAACTAACTGTTGCACAGGCTGCCACACTTGCAGGTATGCCGCAAAGTCCTTCTGCCTATAACCCAGTGAAAAATCCCGAGGCAGCGGAAAAACGCCGTAATATCGTTTTAGGCCTCATGAAAAAACAAGGCTACATTTCAGAGAAAGACTATGAGGATGCAAAAGCTACCCCTGTCAGCAAGACCGTTGTTTCAGCTGATAAATATAAGAGCCAAAACTCAAGTAAGTACTCTGCTTATATTGAAGAAGTCATGGAAGAAGTACAGAAAAAAGCCAAAGTGGATGTATCAACCGATGGACTAAAAATCTATACATCACTTGATCGAAAAGCACAGGATCACCTAGATGATATTATCAATGGGGATTCAGTTGGTTTTACGAAAGGTATGCAGGCGGGTGTCACCCTGCTTGATACGAAAAATGGCGAAATCCGAGCTATTGGCGGTGGACGTGATGTACCAGCCGGCGGCTTTAACTATGCGACAGATGCAAAACGTCAGCCAGGTTCAACAATCAAACCAATTTTAGATTACGGTCCTGTCATTGAAAACAAAAAATGGTCTACGTATCAGCAAATTGATGATGCGCCATATACGTACTCAGATGGTACACCGATTAATAACTTTGACAGAAGACATTTAGGGAAAATGTCGATGAGAAGTGCTTTGGCACAATCACGAAACATCCCTGCCTTAAAAGCTTTCCAAGAAGCTGGCACAGACAATGCCGTTCAATTCGCCAATAACTTAGGTATGGACTTACCGTCTGACATTCCAGAGTCATACTCAATCGGTGGATTTGACGATGGTGTCTCCTCCCTGAAGATGGCTGGAGCATTTAGTGCATTCGGTAATAACGGGTACTATAATGAACCGCATGCTGTCACGTCTGTTGAGTTTAATGACGGAACAAAGCTTGACCTTACGCCAGATTCTAAAGCGGCAATGAGTGATTACACAGCATTTATGATCACTGATATGCTGAAAACAGCTGTACAATCTGGAACAGGTACACTTGCACAAGTACCGAACGTTCAAGTAGCTGGTAAAACAGGTACAACCAACTTTACACAAGATGATATGAATAAATACAATATCCCTTCTGGCGGTGCGAAAGATTCGTGGTTTGTTGGTTATACGCCGCAATATACAGCAGCCGTTTGGACCGGAATCGGTAATTCAAAAGATGCGGACGGCAAAATGTGGCTCACAGATTACGAGCAGCGCGTTGCCAAAATCGTCTTCCAGCGATTAATTTCTCAAATTGATGATGGAAGCGGCTCATTTGAAAAACCAGACAGTGTCTTGGAAGCTACGGTTGAAAAAGGATCAGATCCAGCAAGATTAGCCGGACCAAATACACCAAGTGAGAAGAAGACAACAGAATACTTTGTAAAAGGAACTGTTCCGACAAAAGTGTCTGACACATATGAGAAAAAAGAAGCCGATAAGCCTTCTGACTTAAAAGCGGTGTATGATGAAGAGAAAAAATCCATCACACTGTCTTGGGGCTATGATGACGACGCAGATGCTACATTTAATGTAAAACAAGCGGTTGATAACGGCGGCTATAAAGAGATTCAAAACAGTTCTGCTAAAGAAGCGGTCATCTCTGATGTGAAGCCTGGCTCTACTTATAAATTCCAAGTAACAGCCACTGTAGAGGATGTCACAAGTAAAGCAGCTTCTACCTTCCTCACCATCAAGGATGATGAAGATGAGGAAGAAAAAGCAGATGATGAGAACAAAGAAGAAGAAGAACCGCAGCAGCCTGACGACGAGCAGACAGACCAGACTGACGATAACAAAAATCAACCCCCAGGCACTGACGAGCAAAAGCCAGATGATAAAAAAGATCAAGATAAGGATAAGGATCAGGATCAAGGCGGAAATACGGAAAATGGAAATAATGGTTCTTCCGATGATGGCTCAGACAGTACAAATGGGAACTCACAAACTGACAATAAAGATAAAAAGAAAGATGATGCGAAAACAAACTCTCAAAGCTCAAATTCGCAATCAAATTCTCCTAGTCGAAAAGAAAATGAATAATGAAAAAGCACTTGCCCATATGGCAAGTGCTTTTTTTAACGGTTTTGTCTGATCTTTTTAAGTGCTTCATGTTTTCCATACTGCTTTTTTAGTTCCGTGTATAGCTCGTCCAGTTGAATAAAGCAATGATATTGAGTTGGTTTTAGCAAAATGAACTCTAAACGTTCCGTCCAGTTAATCGGAGCTACAGGAAAAGTCTCTTGCTTGATATGTTCCCATTCAAGCGTTTGAAGTCTCTCCCCTTTGATCCAGTAAAACATCGCAATCATACTGACAATACCTTGCAGCATATCATCTTCTTCACACCGGGACTTTCTTGTTTGAAAACGAGGAAGCATTTTTTCTTTTAATTCATTCCACAGTTCGAACATCACAGGAACAAATTCTTCTGTTTTCTGCCATGGAAGCTCATCTGTTAAAAGTTCTGATGATAGATCATATGCGAGTGGATTATCTCTAAGTATGTCTACTCGATCGCCTTTCATCTCTACCTTTTTCCCTTTTAGCTTTTCGACATATGAGGTAAAAACAGCTGCCCCGCTCATGCCAGCTTCACCAATCCTTTTTTCAGCCTCTTCTGCCCTTCTCTACACATATCAAGAAGCGGACAAGACTCGCACTGCGGCCGCTGCGCCTTGCAGTGATATCTGCCAAAAAAGATTAGGCGGTGATGCGTCACAGACCAATCTTCTTCTGGCACCTTTTTCATTAAGGTTTGCTCTACTTCAAGAACAGAATCCTTCCACCGGCAAATCCCAAGACGCTTACTGACTCGTTCTACGTGTGTATCGACAGCAATGGCCGGCACTCCAAAAGCGACAGATACGACGACATTTGCTGTTTTCCGGCCCACCCCAGGAAGCTTCACAAGCTCGTCCCGATCCTTTGGCACTTCACCGCCATATTCTTCAATCAGCATTTTGCTCAACTTTTGAATGTTTTTGGCTTTATTTCGATAAAGGCCAATCGAACGAATATCTTGCTGCAATTCTTCAAGCGGTACACTTAAATAGTCTTCTGGTGTTTGATATTTTTGAAATAACGTTTTGGTGACTTTGTTGACAAGCACGTCTGTACACTGCGCAGAGAGTGCCACAGCGATCACAAGTTCAAATGGATTGGAATGAACAAGCTCACACTCAGCCTCTGGAAACATATCTCCTATAATATCTAAACATTCATTGATTTGTTTTTTTGATAACATGACTTCTCCTTTATTGGTTATTGTTCCAGCCAATTATAAAAAGGAACTTGTCGTTTATATGTTGACGTCTCTTCTTTTGAAGGTGGCGCTTTTTGCTGAGAACGGAAGTGCTGGCTATGCTCTTTTGCTTCTTCCGCTGTTTTCAGCCCTTTCTTTTTCCACTCAAACAGAATTCGGTCGATATAACGGAAATTTAATTTTCCTGATAAAACCGCTTCTCTTAACGCTAGGCGAATCATTTCAGCATCATGATGGTCTTGATCCATCCAGATCGAGAGTGTTTCTCCTTCAAGAGGAGACAGCGGTCTGCCAAATTCATCTTCAAATAGAGCATATAAAGACTTTTCAGCCTGCACATGAAGTTTTTGACCTTCCTTCGCTTGTTTTGCTTCTAAAAAGTCATACAGTACGCCCCATAAAGGCTCAACTGAGTATCGGTCATGCTGAATACCAGACCCGTCCTCAAACGGCTGAATCGAAATAAATCCCTTTTGAATTAAATGCTGAACCATATACGCACACTCTTCAGCTGAAATGGTCATGCCATGGGACAGCTCTTCAAATGTTTGAAAGAAAACACCTTGTTCTTCATTCATTTTAATCTTGAGCATCACCATCATTTGTGATTCATTCAGTCCTAACTGCTCATAATGAGCAATCAGCAAATTAGGCAAACTGGTCGAACCCATTTGCTGCATATTTATAAATTGCTGCCTATTCATCGGATACACCTCTTCACTTTAAGTATATCACGTTTTATTTCACGTGCCCCTCCAAAAAACGTTTGAAAAAGCCTCCATATGTTGGAGACTTTCATGTCTTAAGGATATAAACGGTTTAATAATCTTGGGAAAGGAATGGTTTCACGCACATGCGGCGCTCCACTAATCCAAGCAACTGTACGTTCAAGTCCAAGACCAAATCCTGAATGCGGTACAGAACCATATTGTCTTAATTCTGTGTACCATTTGTAAGTTTCTTGATCTAGCCCATGTTCTTTCAATCTTGCTTCAAGCAGCTCTAGATCATGCACACGCTCAGAACCGCCAATGATCTCTCCGTAGCCTTCTGGTGCAATCAAGTCTGCACAAAGGACGACATCATCACGATCCGGTGCAGGCTGCATGTAAAATGGTTTTAATGATGTTGGGTAATGAGTGATAAACACTGGTTTATCGTAGCTTTCAGCGATCGCTGTTTCGTGAGGCGCACCGAAGTCATCTCCCCATTCAATATCGTCAAAGCCTTTTTCCTGCAAGAATTTAATCGCTTCATCGTAAGTGATGCGCGGGAATGGTGCTTTGATGTTTTCTAATTTTGCTGTATCACGGCCAAGTGTATGCAGTTCAACTTTACAGTTTTCAAGTACACTTTGAACAACATGAGTCACATAATGTTCTTGATACTCAAGGTTTTCATTAAATTCGACAAAAGCCATCTCAGGCTCGATCATCCAAAACTCAATTAAATGACGTTTTGTTTTAGATTTTTCAGCTCTAAATGTTGGGCCAAATGAGAATACTTTTCCGAGTGCCATTGCCGCAGCTTCCATGTAAAGCTGTCCACTTTGAGAAAGGTACGCATCTTCATCAAAATATTTCGTCGCAAACAGCTCCGTTGTGCCCTCAGGTGCACTTCCAGTTAAAATTGGCGGATCTACTTTCACGAAACCTTCTTGATGGAAGAATTCATATGTAGCACGAATAATTTCGTTACGAATTTTCATAATGGCATGCTGCTTTTTAGAACGAAGCCATAAATGACGGTGATCCATTAAGAATTCTGTTCCATGCTCTTTTGGTGTAATTGGATAGTCAGTTGCTTCGTGAATCACTTCAATGGATTTCACTTGCAATTCAAAACCAAGAGGTGAACGCTCGTCTTTTGTCACTTGTCCTGTCACATAGACAGATGTTTCTTGAGTGACTGATTTCGCAAGCTTAAAGACTTCCTCTTCCACTTCTGCTTTTACTACGACTCCTTGAATAAAGCCTGTCCCGTCACGCAGCTGCAAGAATGCAATTTTACCGCTTGAACGTTTATTGGCAATCCATGCGCCGATGGTTACATCTTCATCGACATGTTTGAACACTTGATTAATCGTTGTTTTCAACATAATTCCCTCCAAAGCCAGAAAGAAACTCACCTTTTCGACAGGTGTGAATCTTTTTTCATACATTTTATTATAACCGTTCTAAATCAGCATGGTCAACGCAAGACAGGAGAAACTATGGCGTTACATTTTTTTCCACGTGTTCTGTCGAGAAGTCGACATAGCTGAAGCTGTATTGATTGTTCTCATTTAAGTACGTCACTTCCCAAAGGAGTACGTCACCTTCTCTTGCTAATTGAACGTCCTTTAGCTTAGATACAGTGTTCTCCTTTTGAACGGCTTGTACTGCTTGATTTGAGGTAATGCCTTCTTTTGCTTTTTTTGCGATCACTTTTTCTTTATTGCTGGCAGGTACCCAAACATAGGTTGTTTCATTTTGTTTGTTTTTTCCTTCAACAATAAATTGTTTTTCTTTCCCGACAAAGGTTTCCACTTGCTCCACTTGTACGATGTTTGCTTGTTTTTTTGCTCGTTCAATCGCCGCCTCATGACCTTGTTCTTTTTGTCCCATGGCAATCTGATAAATCCACGTAAAACTGATGATGCCAATGAGCAAAACGAGAGCCACAACGGATGAAATGATCCAGACTATTTTTTTCATGTCAAGCTTCCCCTATGTGCGATATATCGTAAATATCGCTTGATTTTGATCTTCTTGATCTAATGCTAATCCAAACATGAGATCTTCTCTTTTAAGCGTTCTGTTCAATAAGTCAACAATTTTATACAGGTCCTCTGAATGCTTAATTTGAACAGTTGAAAGTACCTCTATTTTACTTTCCACTTCTAATTCCTCCTCGGTACGTAAATATTGTTAGTCATACTTTTCGGCGCGGGAACCGATACTATTTTTACAACGGAACACAAAAAGCCGTTACGATAAATTAACTCCAAACCCACACCAGCTAAAGGCCGCTTATGACAGCGGCTTTTCGTTGTTGAGCTTCTCTATATACGCCTCAAGTGATTCTTTTGACATCTCGTGGACTGGCGCATGAGGGAGTGATTCTAAAAATAGCTTTCCATATGAAGCGGTTTTCACTCGGCGGTCTAGAATGAGCAATGTACCTATGTCTTTTTCAGAGCGCAGCAAGCGTCCTGCACCTTGTTTAAAGGTTAGCACAGCTTCTGGGAGAGCAACGGCTTTAAACGGATTCTTCCCCTGTTTTTTAGCGGCATCACATTTTGCTTCAATGAGCGGTGAATCAGGGGGGCGAAACGGGAGACGTGCCATAATGACTGTTGTCAGTTCTGATCCAGGAAAATCGACACCTTCCCAAAAACTACCCGTACCAAGTAAAATCGCATGTTTTGCTAATTTGAACATTTTCGTTAATTTAACAGGGCTCCCGCCCGTCAGACCTTGAGCAAAAAGGGCGGCTTGCATCCCTTCTGTTTTCAGCTCTTCATACACTGCTTTTAACATCTCATGTGAATTAAACAACACCAATATCTTCGCTTGATGCTGCTTTTCCATCACCTTAATGTACCGTGCTGCTTGCTCTACATAGTCGTGCTCATCACGGTTCGTAATCGGCGGCATATCAGCTGGTACAATCACCTTGAGCTGTTTTTCAAGTTCAAACGGTGACTCAATCTGTACAAGATGCGGATAAAAATCCTGCAGACCAAATCGTTCTAAGCAATAATCAAAGCGCCCATTGATTGTGAGTGTTCCTGATGTGAGAACAACACTTTTTTTGTTCATAAAAAAACGATCAGCTAAAAGCTCTCCTGTATCTAGCGGCTGTGCATGCATAAAGACAGCATTTTTGGCACCCTTTGCATCAATCTCAATCCAAACCGTTTCATCGTTTTTCGGTTCAAAAATAAACCGGTACAGCGTACTGCAAAATGTATGCATAAACGACATCACTTGATCGTATTCCTCTGCTTCAAAGGCAAAGTGTTCTGTCAGCTGATCACTTTTTTGAAGAAGCTCGCTTTTTTGCTGCTCATACAGCTTTTCACAAGCAATTAACAAGGAACAAAGCTTACTTGCCGTCTCTTTAATCCGTTTCCACTGCGCATGCTTCGAATGATGACGTACTCTATGAATGAGACGATTGATGTCTGCTTTTGGTTTTGTCCTTTTGACAAAAGAATGAACGGTACTAAAGAAGGCGTCACTTTCCATTTGAAGCTGATGAAGATACTCATCCATTTCGATAAAGGTGTCCGTCTGTAAACCTGCACCGTGAAATCTCTTTTTTAGCTTGTTTAAAAGACCGCCCTGTAAGGAGCCAAGCTGCGTTAATTTCGCATGAAGCTGGATATACGACGCACTATCTCCTAGTGTTTCATTGGCTGTTTTCTCAAATTGATGAGCCTCGTCAATCACATATACGTCTGCATGCTGAAAGATAGAAGATGCTTCCGTTTGTGATAAGAGCAGGCGATGATTCGTTAAAATTAAATTGGCTGTTTTGGCTCTTTTTTTGGCGCGTTCATAAAAGCAGTATTCTTTAAAGCGGCGCTTTTTCGATGTAAACGGCATGTGCACACACGAAATACGGTCTTTTATATTGGCAGCTCCTGACGGTAAATTCAGTTCAGATAAATCACCCGTTTCTGTGACAAGGAGCCACATTAATATTTGCGCCTTCGTTAAGACCACATCATAGTTATCATCTTCCTCATGCAGCACATGCTCAAACTTATCTAAGCAAATATAATGCGCCCGTCCTTTGAATACACAGGCAGCTGGCTCAAACGGAAGCAATTGATTTAAAATCGGCACATCGCGCTGAAGCATTTGCTGCTGCAAAAGAATGGAATATGTACTAATAATGACAGGTTTTCCTGATTTCTTTGCCTCTAGTGCAGCTGGTATGAGGTATGCCAGCGTTTTTCCAATACCTGGTGCCGCTTCAATTAAAGCATAGGCCCTTTCATGAAACACATCTCTCACTTTATTCATCATCGTGAGCTGGCCTTCTCTTACTTCATAGCCTTCCACTGTTTGGGGAAGCTTCTTTTTGATCTCCTCAAACAGCTGTTCATCGTCTTCCCCTACTGAATCTGTCGTATCCGTTTCAGGATTGGTGACATCTTTTACAGCAAAAGAGCCCACTTCTACCAAAGAATCTTCACGGCTAGCACGACTCGTTTCAAGCTGCTGTATTAAAAGTCCTATATCGCTTAAGAGATAAGAGGATAATCTGCGCAGCTGCTTTAGCACATTTGGCGGTGTATGTGTTAATTGATGTAATAAGGTTAAAAATAACATGGCAGTAACTTCCGCATCACTATCCGCCCGGTGCGGGTGGTCATGTGGAAGCATGAGCTCTTCACTTAATTCAGTGAGCTTATAACCTTCAAGCTCTGGATAAAGAATTCTAGAAATCTCAACTGTATCAATCGCTAGCACATCCAGCTCATTTTTCCCGCATGCTTTTAGTTCATCATTTAAAAAATTCAAGTCAAAATGAACATTGTGCGCAACAAAATAAGCGCCTTGAATAAGATCATACACCTCTTGGGCAATGTCCTCAAAAAACACTGCATCGTTAACCATGTGCTGCTGAATACCTGTCAGCTGTTCAATAAATCCAGGGATCGCTTTTCCCGGGTTCACATATTTTGAATACCGTTCGACAATTTGTCCATTTTCAATGACCACCGCAGCAATTTGAATGATTTTATCACCCTTTTTGGGTGAATTTCCGGTGGTTTCAATATCAACGACAACAAACCTTTGATCGGCCATAAAATGGACACCTCAATTCCTCGTTTCACTCGAAGTGAAACACGCTCTGGGCAAAATAGCTGAAACAGAACAGCTTCTTTTCTTAAAACTGTTCTGTTTCCTTGCAGCATGCGTTATAAAATCGTTCTCGCAGGCTCTTGCCCAATCATTTGTTCAATTTGATTTTGTTTATTTAATACGACCACTTTTGGTGTATGTGTCTTTGCTTCTTCTTCTGAGAGCATCCCATAAGCGATAATAATCACTTCATCCCCCGGTTGAACCAATCTTGCTGCCGCGCCATTTAGACAAATGACACCGCTCTTTCTTTCACCAGGAATAATATATGTTTCAAGTCTCGCTCCATTGTGATTATTGACAATCTGTACTTTCTCATTTGCCATCATGCCTGCCGCATCAAGTAAATCTTCGTCAATGGTGATACTTCCTACATAATGTAAGTTTGCTTCTGTTACCGTCGCTTTATGAAGTTTAGAGGTCATAAAGGTTCTATACATGTTTTTCACCGCTTTCAGGAACATGGAATATCACATTATCAATCAGTCTTGCCCGTGAGAATTTCACCGCAATCGCAATGATGACCTGACCTGCCAACTGCTGAAGCGGCTCAAGCTCTGGATAGGAGTAGATCTCAATATAATCGATTTCCCCGCTCGTTTGAAGAATTTCCTCTTCTACCAACTGATAAATACGACTGACGTCACGTTCACCTTTTTCAACCGCTGACTGTCCTTTTTTCAATGCGCGGTACAAAGCAGGTGCTTCTTGTCTTTCTTTTTCAGATAAGTACACATTTCTTGAACTTTTCGCTAAACCGTTTTCTTCTCTAACTGTCGGCACAGATACAAGGTGAAGATCAAAGAAGAAATCCTTGATCATCGCATCGATCACAGCGACTTGCTGTGCATCCTTTAGACCAAAATATACATTTGTTGGTGCTACAAGATGAAATAGCTTTGTAAGCACAGTAACAACGCCGTCGAAATGTCCTGGACGTTTTTTCCCGCATAAGACATCAGTCCGCTTTTGAACTGTCATCGTGATAGATGGTTCATTTGGGTACATTTCTTTCACATCAGGTGTAAATAAAATATCCACACCTGCTTCTTCTGCAAGGCGCTGATCTCTTTTCATATCCCTTGGATAGGATTCAAAGTCCTCGTTCGGTCCAAATTGCAAAGGATTGACAAAAATGCTCATTACCACAATGTCATTTTGATCCCTTGCCTCTTTCGCGAGCGTCAGATGTCCTTCATGAAGAAAGCCCATCGTTGGGACAAAGCCGATGGAATGCTGTTTTTCTTGATGCTGCTTGATCCATTCTTTCAGCTCGTGAATATGGGTGACAACGTTCATTTTTTCATACCCCCATATAAACCATCAAGGACTTCTTCTTTGATATGAAATGTATGCTTGTCTTCTGGAAATGTGCGTGCTTTTACTTCTTTCGTATATTGAATAAGCGCTTCTTCTAGTACAGTATCAATTTGCGCGTATTGTTTCACAAACTTAGGTGTTCTAGACACCCCGTATCCTACCACATCATGGTAAACGAGAACTTGTCCGTCTGCCTCAGCTCCTGCACCAATCCCGATGACAGGAATTTTCAGCATGTCGGTAATTCGTTTTGTCAGTTCACCAGGTACGCATTCAAGCACAAGTGCAATCGCACCAGCTTCCTCACATTTTAAGCTGTCTTCAATCAATTTCTGCGCACTTTCGTGGTCTTTTCCTTGCACTTTATATCCGCCAAGTACTCCAACTGACTGAGGTGTGAGGCCTAAATGACTGACGACAGGAATCCCGCCTCTTGTGAGAGCTTGAATGGATTCAAATACGCCATCTCCGCCTTCTAGCTTTAAAGCATCCGCACCGCTTTCTTGCATGATGCGTGCTGCGTTTTTCAATGTTTCTGCTAATGAATAATGGTAAGACATAAATGGCATATCCGTCACAATAAATGTGTCTTTTGCGCCTCTTTTCACTGCTTTTGTGTGATGAATCATGTCATCGATTGTGACTTGTACTGTCGAATCGAGTCCAAGTACAACCATCCCAAGTGAATCACCAACTAAGATCATGTCGACTTCCGCTTTTTCTGCTTGCTTTGCAGATGGATAGTCGTATGCTGTCAGCATCACAATCGGTTCGTTTTGTTCTTTCATTTTGAAAAAATCTAGCTTTGTCTTCATTTGTTCCTCCTCATTCTGGAGAGGAGATGGCTTGCCTCACATCACATGTTTTGATCTCTCATGCGCGGCGAATCATCCCTCTGTCCAAGTCCCTTAGGATCAAGGCAGAAATTTATCAAATTTTTGTTTCTACAGGTACAGCTCTTTTTCAGATACTGCCCACACGAAGTATATCAAAAATGTGCCGGGTGTTCCACTTAAGTTGACTTTATCTCGATGTCTGCGGAGTAGATTTTTTGAATACCTTCCTCCGTTTCAAGCAATAAAACACCTTCTTCATTGATTCCGAGCGCTTTTCCAGTGTATTGCCCATTGACGGTGCGGGCAACAATATGCTGACCGATCGTCATCGCAAACGATTCCCATAATTGTTTAATCGGTGTAAATCCACGCTTCATATAATCGTCATACCTTTTTTCAAAGGTGGACATGATCTGTTGTATGAGCGCAGCACGGTCCACTTTTTCATTCAGTTCCATTCGCAGGCTTGTGGCGACATCCTTTAGTTCATCCGGAAAGTCATCAGCCGTTTGGTTCACATTAATGCCCGGGCCAATTATCACCGCATGAACCTGGTCCGCCTCTGCTTTTAATTCGGTTAGAATGCCAACGACCTTTTTCCCGTTTAACAAAATATCGTTTGGCCATTTAATGGATGGACTGAGTCCTGTTTGCTCTGCAATGGCTTCTGCGATGGCTACAGATGCTAAAAGCGTCATCTGCGGCGCTTTGTGCAGCGGAATTTCAGGCCGTAGAACGAGACTCATCCAGATGCCTGTCCCATTTGGTGAATGCCACGTTCTTTGAAGGCGGCCTTTCCCGTTTGTCTGATGATCACTGACAACGAGCGTACCGTGGGGCGCACCTTCATTTACAAGATCATGGGCAATCAGCTGTGTGGAGGCGACTTCTTTCTGAAAATAAATGTGCCTGCCAAAGCTCTCTGTTTCTAGACCAAACAGAATTTCATCCTCACTAATTTTGTCCGGTTTACGAAGCAGGCGGTATCCCTTTCTTCTGACGGCTTCTACCTCATAGCCCTCTTTTCTGAGGCCCTCTATATGCTTCCAGACAGCCGTTCGAGAACAGCCAAGCTCATCACATATTTGCTGACTTGAGACAAAGTCCTCACTTGATGCTGTAAATAGTTCGATTAATCGTTTTCTAATTGCTGATCGCATGCTGTAAGCCACTCCTCTATGGCTTCTTTTCGGTTTTCCAAATGATTTTGCAGAACAGCTTTTTTCACCAAATCGAGCTCTTCTGCGATCCATTTTCCTGATGTCTTTTGCCGAAAGGCCATTAAATCTTTTCCTGAAACAGCGAGGTCTTGAAGCGTTTTAATCGGCAGTGCATCATAAGAACGCTTCGCTGCCTCAAGCTCGTCAAAGAAAATGCGGCGCTCGTGTTTTAGCTGTGAGATCTTCAAGCTAGATAAGAGCACGTGTTCACCAGCCTCAAACATCTTCTCCGCATCCCAGTCACAATCGACGTATTGGCTAATCGTCACCGCGTCTTTCAAAAGCTTTGTTGACAGCTTCCATTCTTTTAAGAAGAGCACAGCCTCCGCTTCATCTAAGCCAAGCAAATGGATAACAGCCCCCCATACTTCTTCTAGTCCATCCAGTAAATAATACGGAAATGATTGAAAGGATTCTTGCAGACCATCCTTTTTGAGACCCGGCAATTCTTCATACAATTTGGTAGAAATGAGCACCTTAATCGCCCGCTCACAATAACGGCCTTTTAAAAGCTTCTCCATTTCAATCTTTTTGCGTTCAACTGATATGTTGGCAAGCAGGTGCTTATCTTTTTTCATCGCTTCAGCCGTTTCTGCAGCGAGCTCAAAGCCAAGCTGGCTTAAAAAACGGACCGCTCTCATCATACGAAGCGCGTCTTCCTGAAAGCGGCACGCAGGATCTCCTACGGTTTGAATTCGTTTCCGCTCAATATCCTGTTTGCCCCCTACATGGTCAATGATCTCCCCATTTATATCCATGGCCATCGCATTGATCGTTAAATCTCTTCTTAAAAGATCTTCCTTCAATGATGTGATAAACGCCACTTCTTTCGGTCTGCGAAAATCTTCATATTCTGATTCAGTTCGAAACGTCGTCACCTCATAGCTGACCCCATCATGTAACACGATGACAGTGCCATGCTCTTTGCCAACATCAACTGTTTTTTCAAATAAGGATTCGACCTTATCAGGCGTTGCATCTGTTGCTATATCGATATCGCCGATTTCCCTGCCTAAAAGGACATCTCTCACTGCTCCGCCGACAAAGTAAGCCTGATGCCCATGTTCGTGCAGTGTATGTAAAATAGGGATCGCATGTGTGAATGGTTCATTCATGTTCATCATCACCTTCGATCAATTCTAGGTAAAGCTCTTCATATTCACTCACAATTTTTTCAGAAGAGAAATGGGCCTGAACACTAGACTGGGCCGCCGCAGACACTTGTTCATGAAGCGCTTTGTCTTTGAGTATAGAGACTGCGTGTTTAGCTGCCGCGTCTATATCGCCGAGCGGGACAAGGAAACCTGTTTCTCCATGTGTAATGACCTCTGGAATCCCGCCAACATCAGTCCCAATACATGGGACACCGCATGCCATCGCCTCAAGAAGCACAAGTCCGAAGCTCTCTTTCTCAGAAAGAAGCAGCTTCAAATCACTGATGGAATACAGCTCTTCTACTTTCTCTTGCTTTCCTAAAAATAACACGCGGTCTGTCAGCCCCAGTTTTTTCACGAGTTCGCATACGACCGATTTTTCAGGACCATCACCGATGAGCAGCAGCTTTGCCTGCACCTGTTCTGAGATCTTTTTAAACACATGAACGACATCATGCACCCGTTTGACCTTTCGAAAATTTGATACATGGATGACGACCTTATCGTCCGGTAAAAGACCATAATGTGTCTTTAGCACTTCGTGATCTTCGCGCAAATACACCCGTTCATCGACAAAATTATGGATCGTCTCGATCTTTTTATTTGGTTTGATAAGGTCATACGTCTGCGCAGCTAATGAATGCGATACCGCCGTTACCCGGTCTGATGATTCGATCGCAAATCGAATGACTTCCTTTAGTGATGGATCATAGCCTAATACCGTAATATCCGTCCCATGAAGCGTCGTGACGACTTTCACAGAGTGTCCCGTCATCTGCTTCGCTAAGAACGCACAGACGGCGTGCGGAACCGCATAATGCGCGTGAATAATATCAAGCTTCTCTCGTTTTGCAACTTCTGCCAATTTACTTGCTAATGCAAGGTCATAAGGCGGGTATTGAAAAACAGCGTATTGATTGACATCCACCTCATGAAAATAAATATTCGGATACACTTTATTGAGCCTAAACGGAATACTTGAGGTAATGAAATGAACATCGTGCCCTTTTTCAGCTAAACGTTTTCCAAGTTCCGTAGCAATAATGCCCGAGCCGCCGACACTTGGATAACAAGTGATTCCGACCTTCAGTTTTTTCATAATTACCCCCCAAGTAAGTCGTCATCTATCAAAAGTGGTTTCTTTGTGATAAACCCTTCTGCATAAGCTTTATTGACTTCCCTTCCATACATAGACTCTCTCATTTTGACAAAATCAATATAACCGTTCACAAGAGGTGTCTCAACTGAATTCGCCGATTTCACAAATTGACTTTTATACGCATGCAAGCTATCAATTTTTTGGTGCATTTCCTCAGAAATATCAATCACAAAATCTGGACGATGATGGCCGTTAATCATGTAATAATACATCTGACTTATTTTATGCGCTGGCTGCTTGTATGAATCTTCAAATTTATGTATACCTGCCGAAAAAGCAGCCTCTTCTACAAGTGAGCCCGCATGACCATGATCTGGATGCCGATCTTGGTGATGCGGAGCAAAAATCAGTTTCGGCTTGTATGTTCGAATCACGCCTGCAATGTCCTTCATCGCTTCGTCATTTAGATAAAGTCCTCTGTCTGGCAGTGTGAGCTGGATTCGCGTTGACACACCTAAAATGGCGGCAGCAGCTTTTGCTTCCTCTTTACGGCTCTCTACCGTTCCATTCGAAGATAATTCGGCCTGGGTCAAGTCGCAAATCCCGACACGCGCCCCTTTTTTTACGTATTTTGCAATCGTTCCGCCCATACCGATCTCAACATCATCGCTGTGGGCACCGAATGCAAGGATATCAAGTCGTTTCATTTGTTCCTCCGTTTTTTGCTACATCTCGAAAATCAAACGTGCCTTTATTTAAATTCCTGACTAAAATTTCAGCGGTCCCCATATTGGTGGCTAGTGGAATGGTATACACATCACAAAGCCGAATGAGTGCAGATACATCCGGTTCATGCGGCTGCGCGGTAAGCGGGTCTCTAAAAAAGAGCACAAGATCCATTGCATTATCAGCAATTAAAGCACCAATCTGCTGATCTCCTCCAAGTGGTCCTGACTGAAAACGATGAATGGGAAGCCCCGTCGCTTCTTTCACTCTCAAACCTGTTGTCCCTGTTGCGTAAAGTGTATGATCTGCCAATATATCACGGTACGCAATGGCAAATTGGATCATGTCACTTTTTTTCTTATCGTGAGCGATTAAAGCAATGTTCATCAGGAATCCACTCCTTATTAGTCGATGATATTTTCTAAACCATAGACGAGCTGATCAATGTGCATGACCTGTTCAACTGAAAGCTTCACACCTGACATAAATGATGCACGGTTATAAGAATCATGGCGAATGGTGAGCGTCTGTCCGTCCATTCCAAACAGTACTTCTTGATGTGCAATCATACCCGGAAGTCTTACGCTGTGCAGACGGATACCGTCATAATCTGCGCCTCGTGCACCTTCGATTAATTCTTTCTCTTCTGGATGTCCCTGCTTTTTGCTTTCTCTGACTTCTGCAATCATTTCAGCTGTTTTAAGCCCAGTACCGCTCGGAGCATCTAGTTTTTTATCATGGTGAAGCTCAATGATTTCAACGTCAGGAAAGTAATTCGCTGCCATTTTGGCAAACTTCATCATTAAGACCGCACCGACAGCAAAGTTTGGCGCAATAATACAGCCTATGCTCTTTTCTTCTGTTAATTGCTGTAGCTCTTTCAGGTCAGCTTCAGAAAATCCAGTGGTTCCTACGACTGGACGGACGCCATGTTCAAGTGCCTTTTTTGTATGTACTTTCCCGATTTCTGGTGTCGTCAAATCAATTAATACATCAGGTGCTGTCTCTGAAAGACACACATCAATATCTGTATAAATTGGCGCCTCAGATGTCGTATGAATCACATCAGATAATTTTTTTCCTTCGTGCGCGTGATCAAGGGCTGCCACAAGCTCAAAATGGCTCGTTTCTTCTGCCAGCTTCACAGCCTCTATCCCCATTCTTCCTCTTGCTCCAGCGATTACTACTTTGATGGTTTGGTTCGTCATCGTCTCTACTTCCCTTCTTTTTTCGTCCAGCGGTCTTTGTCTCTTGTATTGAATTTATGCATCACACGATCGTGTGCTTCCTCTAGTGATATATCTAGTGAATTAGCGAGGCATGTTAACACAAACAAAACATCGCCAATTTCTTCTTCCATGCTTTTTTCTGTTTCCGTTGTTTTTTTCGGCTTTTCTCCATAGTAATGGTTAACCTCTCTTGCTAGCTCGCCTAATTCTTCTGTCAGACGGGCCATCATGGCAAGCGGGCTGAAATAGCCTTCTTTAAATTGTCCTATGTAATCATCTACTTCTTGCTGCACGTGACGCAGCGTTTTTTCATTCGTCATGAAGCTCATCCTCCTATCCATCTCTTACATGTTAGCGAAATCATAAATATTTGACAAATGTTTAAGACTCAGTTTGCTTGTTTCTCTCCCATACCATATAATATTATCGCTGTCTAAGCAAAAAAAGGAGTGGTCTCTTGCTAAAAGAAATTCGTCTTAAAAATATCGTATTTATTTTAATAGGATCTGCGATTTTTTCTTTCGGTCTTGTTCATTTTAATATGCAGAACAATTTGGCGGAAGGCGGATTTACAGGTATTACACTGCTTTTATATTTTCTATTCCACATTGATCCATCCATTTCAAACCTTGTCTTAAACATTCCGATCTTTTTTATCGGCTGGAAAATGCTCGGCAGAACCATGTTTACTTATACAATTGTAGGAACCGTCAGTCTTTCTGTCTTTCTTGCCATCTTCCAGCGCTTTCAAATACATATGCCTCTCCAGCACGATTTGGCCCTAGCCGCGCTCTTTGCTGGTGTGTTTATCGGAACAGGCCTCGGGATCATCTTTAAGTTCGGCGGTACAACCGGCGGCGTGGACATCATCGCAAGACTCATCAACAAGCATTATCAGGTGGCCATGGGACGAACAATGTTCATCTTCGACGCATGTGTCATTACGATTTCTCTTACTTATTTAAATTACAAAGAAGCCATGTATACACTCGTCGCAGTGTTTGTTGCCGCAAAGGTCATTGACTTCATGCAAGAAGGCGCTTACGCAGCCAAAGGCGCCATGATTATCTCTGAAAAAGATGACATCATTCAAAAGAAAATCACAGAGGAAATGGAGCGCGGTGTGACCATTTTAAAAGGGGTTGGTTCCTATACAAAACAGGAGCGCAACGTCCTTTATTGCGTCGTCCCGAAAAACGAGCTTGTCCATCTCAAAAGCGTCGTGACCTCAGTCGATCCTCATGCATTTGTATCCGTCAGTGACGTGCATGATGTGCTTGGTGAAGGCTTCACATTAGATGAACACAAAAAGCCGCTTAATCCGCATTAAAAAAAGAAGCCCAAAAATGGTGCTTCTTTTTTTATGATTTCGGATAATCAGCCTGACGCTTTTGCTTCTTCTCTTTTTCAGCACGGTATTTCCGAAACCCAACATACGTTAACGTTAATAAAATGATACTCCCTGTTGTTAAAATGACCCATAAAAGCGATGGATCAGCTTCATCTTGATCGACGTGAGCAAACACACTCGATAAATCCTCTTCGAGCTTCGTGAGACGCTCAAGCTTTGTCCCACTTGATGCTTTTAAAAATTCACCTTGTTCAATCACTTCCATATGCTGCTTAATCGTTTGCAGCTTTTCAGGTGAAACATCAATGGTTAAACTTGGGTAGATCATATCGTATAAAGAAACCAGCTCATTCCAAGTTTCATAAAACGTCGTCGACTCTGGATCCTTCACTTCTTTTTTCAAAGTAGGAAAAGACCCCATAATGGGCCTCTCCAGCGAACCCCAAAGAGGCTCAGAGTCTGACTGGATCGCATCGAGCAGCATTCTAAACTGAGAGGCATAACGAAGCTTTTCGCGCTCATTCAATTCTTCCTGCGGCAGCCCTTTTATGATATCTTGATAGCCAAGTGTAATTTGCCGAATCTGCGTATTTGTCAGAGTACCACGCCAATTCTCAGCTTTAAATGTCTTTTCAACATACAATGCGACCTGTAACGCCTCATCATATTTAGCTTGTCTCGTTAATTGAAAGATTGAATCTGATAGTTCCGTTAATTCTTGCAGCACGTTAGCGGCTGTTTCCTCGCCTTTGGCAACAGGTGGCTGTAATACGAGAAAAAATAATAGAATCATCGCGATTGGCTTTCGTTTCATGCAAGTCCCTCCTAGCCCTTCTCCATACAGCGTATGAAGAAAAGGACAAGGTTAGACCAATATTGTTAAGGGAGTTCAAGCTTGACCGATTTTTTCGATAGGACGAGATAATACGAAACAAGAAGAACGGCAATACTTAACCAAAACGTGACATAGCCGATCTCGTTTGAATAGGCAGACAGCATAGAATAACGCGGCATCATACCAAATACATAATCAATCACATCGTTATGTAAAATCCATATGCCGGCTACCACCAAATGACGCATTTTAAAACGATAATACGGTGCAAACAATACAGCTTGAACCGCCATCGCAAAGTGAGACCCAATCAGCATGTATCCTTCCCACGGAAAGTCATCAACAGATAAAAGCACAAAGATATTCATTCCTACAGCCCATAACCCGTACTTAATCAAGGTCACAAGGGCAAGTGCTTCAAAATAAGGAGCGTTTCGTTTCATCAAAAACGCAAGTAGTACAAATAAAAAGAAAAAGCTTGCCGTTGGGCTGTCTGGAACAAAAGCTAAAAAGATAGCCGGCGTCTCTACAAGCTGAGGAATATACCAATAGTAGCCGTACACAGTGCCAAGGAAATTGATCATCAGGACTAGCACAAGCATGTAGCGCGTGGCTAGCAGATATTGAATCCATCTCATACGTCTCTTCACTCACGATCTGTTAAAATCAGAAAAAAGCTGACAGCGCCAGCTTTTTCTCTTTTGAGTATATCCTTGTACTTGCTTTTAAACAACTGAATTATTTAGATTTGACTTCAGATAAATATTTAGAAAGCTTTTCAAGTTCTTCATCGCTACCTTTAAAGATACCCTTAGGCATGTTGCCTTTTCCTTCAACAGCGATTTTAGCTATCTCCTCAGGTGCAAGACCGTTGTCAACAAGTGACGGTCCGGCTGCTCCGCCCTGCATGTTATCCCCGTGACAGGAGATACATGTCTGCTCCTGATAAATTTTATACTCTTCCGCTGAGGTATCAATCTCTGCTTCTTTCTTAATTTCACCTTGCTTCGCCGCTGCTTCCCAATCATGAGTAGCAACAGACTCCCACGTTAAATATGTTGCTGCGCCGACTGCAAGGATCATCATCCCCACTGCAACCGGTCTTCTATACGGTCTGCGTTCAGGACCAGAATCAAGAAATGGTGCGAGCAAAAGTGCACCAAACGCAATTCCAGGCATAATCATCGCGCCAACTACTGTATAGCCTCCTGCAGCAAATTCATATTTTAATAACTGGTACAAGAATAGGAAATACCAGTCTGGCAGCGGAATATAGCCGGTATCTGTTGGATCAGCCATCCGCTCAAGCGGAGGTGCATGAACAACAGTTAGGACAAGAAATCCAATTAAAAAAACGGCACCTACAAGCCATTCCTTTAAAAGAAAGTTCGGCCAAAAGGCTTCTGTTTTTCCCGGATATTCGGAATAGTCTTTAGGTATGTTAGGTTTTCTTTCTGCCGGAATTCTGGAGTCTCCGACAAACTTCATCCCTTTTCCCCTATGCAAAGTCATCCCCTCCTCATTGAACATTCATCAAACGCAACTTTTTTTATAGCGGTCCAGAAATTCCTTGCTTACGAATCATAATAAAGTGGGCAGCCATCAGCCCAAATAATGCCGCTGGCAAGAAAAAGACATGGATAGCGAAAAATCTCGTCAGCGTTTGTGCCCCTACAATGTCAGGATGACCTGCAAGCAGCGTTTTGATCTCTTTTCCAATGAATGGTGTGGCTTCTGCAATTTGAAGACCAACCTTCGTCGCAAATAGCGCCTTCATATCCCATGGCAAGAGATATCCTGTAAAACCAAGTCCAAGCATCACAAAGAAAATGAGCACACCAACAATCCAGTTCAGCTCTCTAGGCTTTTTATACGCCCCTTGGAAAAAGACCCTTAGCGTATGTAAAAACATCATGACAATGACTAGACTCGCACCCCAGTGGTGCATCCCTCTGACAATCTGACCAAATGCCACTTCATTTTGCAAATAATAGACAGATTCCCAGGCATTTTTAATATCCGGCACATAATACATCGTTAAAAACATGCCCGAAAGGACTTGAATGACTGTCACAAAAAACGTTAAACCGCCAAAACAGTACACAAAAGCGGAGAAATGATGTGCTGGATTGACATGCTCTGGCACCTCATGATCCGCAATATCTCTCCATATTGGTGTAATGTCTAGCCGCTCATCTACCCAATCATAAATCTTGTTAAGCATCGTTACCCTTCCCCTTTCGGCACAGCTTTTCCAAGATAGAGGTATCCGTCCTTCACTTGCTGCTTATAATGGTCAAGCGGTGCAAGCGGTGGAGTTCCGGGTACGTTTGTACCATCCTTGTCGTACAGCCCATAGTGGCATGGGCAGAAAAATTTGTTTGGATTTTTCGGATCACTGTTCCAGTTCACTGTACATCCTAAATGTTTACAGATTGGCGATAAAGCGACAATTTCATCCCCTTCTTTGTACACCCATGCTGACCTAGATTCCTTTGACTCATACCATGCATCTACTTGATCAATTTTAAAGTCAAAGCGCTTCGGTTCCTTCGTCAGTTCATCTACACTGACAACTTGAACCATATCCTGATCCTCTGTTCCTTTTAGCACAGGGTCAAGCGCAAAGCGAACCATAGGCATGAGCATTCCAGCGGCCATAAATCCCCCCACGCCGGTCAACGTGTAATTCAAAAATTGACGCCTGGACACTCCATGTCTCTTCTCGCTCATTTTTTTCTCCCCCCCTCAGGTCGTCAGCTACTTTATAACTGAATTAGAAAAAATTTCATAAAACTAGGACACCCTCATAATATATCAATCTATTCACAAGGTCAACAGCCTAAAAAGCTATGTACAATGCAAATGTAAGGGTTTTTATGAAGGGTTCCACTTTTGTAACAAAAAGTTCAAAATTTGTTCTACACTGTCTTGAACGATTTTTTGCTTTAATTCTACCTTTAAATGCTCGAGCGGAACCGGCTTTAACAAAAATAGCGCTTCACTAACCGCCGCTTGCTCTTTCCATTGATGATCAGATGAGATCAACACGACATGCTGAAAATGATCTTCTAGCGACTGCTTCATCGTGAAGATGTCTTCTAGTTTTCGATCATTGATCTCTACATATGTATGTGGCGGAAAAAGAAAGACCCGCCCTTTCAGCTGCCTTTCAAGTTCCTCTGCTACAAGAATGGTAAACTCACCTAAAGATACAGTTTGTTTGATTTGATTCGCATCTATTCCAACTATTGGAATGATAGCGGTATCAATGTAATCTTTAGATTGCAAAAAGCGATCCGCATCCTCCGCTTGAAACTTCATCAATTTCCCCTCTTTCATGACATAAGCCCTGCCTGTATAGGGCAAGGCTTATTCGTTCAGTTTATGACAATAGGCTTAATTCTTTTGCTAACTTATTAAATGTTTCTTGATCATGACGGTCAAGTGCCTCATCTATCTCTTTCATAAGCCGTTCTTTTTGGAACGTTGCGATCGAGTGTTCAAGCACTTTCTCCGCAAGATCCTTATCTTTTTCGTTCTCATAAAGATCCTTTGGAATATGAGGATTTGTTTCAAGCACAGCTGCATATTCCGGCGAACGATAAGCAGAACGGAAATTCAATTGAATAAACAAATCTTGCTGTTTATTCAAACGAATATCATGAAATGACTTTTCAGCATCTGTCGTCATGATGTTTTCTTTATAAAATCTAAAGGGAACTTCATCCACACAGTGTGTTGACATAATGATTCCCCTTGGGCAAAATTCTGCTTGCTCTACAAAATGAACCTTTTCCATCAAAGAGTCGTGACTCATTAAATAATTTAATATCCAAACACACTCTCTTCGTTTTAGCTGATAATGGTTTAAAAACCACCGGATGAATTCCTTCTTTTCATTGACAGAAACAGGGGTCTGCATGTTATTCCCTCCTCTATCGTAAATTAAATTGCTATACATGAATTATTCAACAAACCAGTTCTTCATTCCTGCAAACTATAAGGAAATTTCGTCTTCAATTCTTAAAATCGTTTCTTCGATTTCTTCATTCGTGCCATCTTTCTGAAGAACTTTGCGTAATAGCGGCAATGCTTCTTTTTGTCTGCCTTCTTCTAAAAGGAACGAAGCGTATTCATATAAAAAGTCACGCTCCTCATCAAAATCAGGCAGAGCCAGCTTGAAGTAATCGGCGGCTTCTTTGTATTCCTCTCGTCCAACAGAAGCAGATGCAGCATACCAATTCCATTTTGGATCAACTTCCCCAAAGCTTTTAACCTCTTTAATGACATCCAGGATTTCATCAAAAAGCTCTTCATTTAAATAGATCGCGAGCAATGTTTGAACCGCTTCAATATATCCCGGATCAAGAGCAAGTGCTTCTTGAAGCAGCTTTTTCGCATCTTCTGAATCCCCATTTTTCAAGTCAATCTTTGCACCATATAAATATAATTCTTTGTTATACTCATCAACTTTAATACCCTCTTTTACTACCTCTAAAGCCTCCTGATATAGTCCTTCTTCCTCATAACTTTTCGCTAAAGGCATATAAAGAGACGAATAAGACGGATCAATATCTTTTAGTTCTGAAAGCTGCTGAATGGCTGTTTTCGTTCTGCCGGCCCTCATCGCTGTAAATCCGTAGCCAAAAAGTGTATTCGGGTCTGTTTGATCTTTTACTGCCTTTTCGTACCATTCAAGCGCATCTTCAAATTCTCCAGTGGTGCTGAGTGATTCAGCGAGTCTCTGGTAAACATTGACGCCGCCAACCTCATGTTGTTGATCTGCGACTTTGTAGAAATAGTCGGCGGCTTTCTTTGAAAGACCTTGTGAAAAATACAATTCACCTAACGCAAAATCAATGATGGCTTCATTTGGAAGCAGTTCTTTCGCTTTTAAGAGCTTTTGTTCACTGACTTCAAATAGTCCTTGCATTTGATACAAATCTGCCATTAACAATAAACTCTCTGGATACGCATCATCATCTTCAGGAATCGTCTCTAATACCGAAATCGCCTTTTCTTCTTCATCAGAGTCCATCAGTAGCTCTGCATAAAAACATGTTAACCCTGTTTCCTCTGGATATAAATCATGTAAATCACTGATGAGATTCCGCGCTTTATCGATATCTCCCCAATCATAATATAACTGAGCTGCCTGCGCCTTTTCTTCATCATGCAAATGCTTTTCTGCCTGAGCAAGTGTTTGGAGTCCTTTTTCAGTCTCACCCGCCTCAACTAATTTTATGGCTTCTTGTAATGAACTATTCAAATCAAACCGTTCCTTTCTGTTTCCAAAAACCTAAACTATTGTTACTTCATATCATAATCGACAGGTACTCATCCAGCAAATATGTTGCTCTTTTAAAATGAACCCATTTTTTTGTTTTAAAGACTGTTTTTCATTTCATCCTTTACGAAACGGAAGTTTTGTAAACTGCAAGCACCTGAAATTCATTTTTTTATCGGATAAAATGATTTTTTTCCAGGTTTCATCTTGAGACAAGCTATGCTATCTTTCTTACAAATATGCATAAGGAAAGAAAAAGCCTGAGGACATCCTCAGACTGTTTTGGTTAAGTATTCAATGTGTTCAAAGAAATTCGGGTATGATACACGAACAGCATCTGTATCTTCAATCTCAACAGCTTGCTTTGTGATGCAAGCAGCAACCCCCAGCATCATACCGATTCGGTGATCTCCGTAGCTTGACACGACCGCGCCGCCTTGAAGTGTGGTTTTACCATGAATCTTCATACCATCATCAGTTGCTTCAATATCAGCACCGAGTTTTTTAAGTTCTGACACGACGGTATCAATTCGATTGGTCTCTTTTACTTTTAACTCAGCAGCATCTTTAATAATCGTTGTTCCTTCTGCTTGTGTCGCTAGAAGCGCTATAATCGGGATTTCGTCGATGAGTCTTGAAATCATGTCACCAGAAATTTCAATCCCTTTTAATGAAGAGGTTGAAATCGTTAAATCACCATACGGTTCTCCGTCTTTTGCATCTACTTCTTTGATCTCAAGATTCGCACCCATTTGTTTCAGTACATCGATAATACCCGTTCTTGTTTTGTTTAGCCCGACATTTTTTAACACAATCCGGCTGTTAGGAACAATAGATCCAGCAACAAGGAAAAATGCAGCTGAAGAGATGTCTCCAGGAACAAATATATCTGTTGCTTTTAATGTTTGACCGCCTTCAATGGAAACACTTTGTTCATCTTCGTCTAGTTTTACACCAAACATAGAGAGCATTCTTTCTGTATGATCTCTTGATTTATGCGGTTCAGTTAATGTTGTTGTTCCCTCTGCTTGAAGCCCCGCTAAAAGGACAGCGGACTTAATTTGGGCACTTGCCACCGGAGACTCATATGAGATACCTTTTAAATGACCGCCACGAATAGACAGTGGCGTATACTCGCCGTTTGCTCTGCCATCTATTTTCGCTCCCAGTTGTTTAAGTGGACCTGTTACTCGTTGCATTGGTCTTTTAGCAATACTCTCATCACCGATCAGTGTACTGTGAAACTCACAACCAGCTAATATTCCCATCATTAATCGAATGGTTGTACCAGAATTCCCAACATCGAGGACGTCAGACGGCTCCTTGAGCTCTTTCAGTCCCTTACCGTGGACCACAACATCTGTCCCTTTTTGTTCAATTTCAACGCCCATCTTTCTAAAGCAATCAATCGTACTTAAACAATCGGCTCCAGGAAGAAAGTTTTTCACCACTGTAGTCCCATCAGCAATTGCACCAAACATCACTGATCTATGAGAAATGGATTTATCACCTGGAATATGAATGACTCCATTCATAGGAGCATTTTTATGAATTTTCATGTTTGTCACCTCAGTCAGCATAAAATGTATCGTAATTCGCTCTATTTTTTATACAGATCTCTGCACGCTTACGGTCGTCATCTGTTTGAAAACTAATGCGCAAAATCCCATTAATGTCTTCCCGCGTTTCAATAATACGGATATTCGTAATACTGATGTTTTCATTTGCTAAATGCCCTGTAATCTCCGAAATGACCCCAGGGTGATCTGGAACATCCACATAAAGGTCATAAAAAGCAGGAATGGCACCTTTTTTCCTAAGAGGAAGTCCATCGCGATATTCCTTTGCCTCTTGAAAATAAGAGAACAAGCCTTCAGCGTCTTCTTGCTGTACAAAGGTCTCAATGCGGTCGATCTCTTTTTTCCATTCATGGAACCGGTCTAAAATCTTGTTTTTGTTGTGCAGAAGGATATCTCGCCACATTGCAGGATTGCTTGAAGCAATACGTGTAATGTCACGAAAGCCTCCAGCAGCAAACCGTTTGACAAGTGGGAATTGTTCTTCAAAATGATGTGCTTGATGCACAAGGCTGGCTGCAACAATATGAGGGAAATGACTAATCACACTTGTTACACCATCATGTTCTTCTGGGGTCATCTCAATGAAATGAGCATTTGTCCCTTTTAACAAGTCCTTCAAACGATCAACAGCCTGGCGATTTGTTTCCTTTGCCGGCGTTAAAATGTAGAATGCATTTTCAAATAAAAAGTCTTTCGCTGCAATGACTCCTGACTTATGAGAGCCTGCCATCGGATGTCCACCAATAAATTGGTAGTGCTTAGGAAGCGTTTTTTCAGCAAAATGGACGACCTTTTGCTTTGTGCTGCCAACATCGGTAATTGTGAGCTCTCTCTCAATTCCAGAGTTTGCAATATCACGAAGCATCTTGACTGTTTGCTGAACTGGTGTTGCCAATATAATAGTCGCAGATTCATCCAAACCTGCCGCAAATGAATCAGCTGCTAAATCAATGATACCCAGCTTTGTTGCCGCAACCATTTGTTCTTTGGACACATCGTATCCTACAATTTTTTTATGGGGATACTCTTTTTTAATCGACAGTGCGATGGAACCTCCAATTAAACCAAGTCCAGCGATTAATATTGTTTCGTTTGCATCATTCATGTTCATCACCTGTTTTTTCACGAAAATTAAAAAAGCCATTTCAACAGCTTATATGTATATGAGGTTGGTACAATGAAAGCCATATCCTGCCTTAGGATATGACTTTATGGTTATGCTACGCACGAATGCCTTGCATTAAATCGGCAAGTGTACTTAGAATTTCTGCATTTTGCTCCATTGTTCCGACCGTAATACGTAAAGAAGTCGGAAAACCAAGTGCTTTACCAGAACGAACAATGTAGCCTTTTTTCAATAATGCATTGAATAATTCATCTGCATCTCTCTTAAAATCAATCAGCACGAAGTTTGTTTGAGACGGATAAATAAAAAGTCCAAAACGGTCAGCAAATTCTTGATATTGCTTGAGACCTGCTTCATTTTTCTGTCTGCAAGATTGAATGAAATCCTGATCTTTTATCGCTGCACGTGCAGCTGCCTGAGCGATACGACTCGTATTAAACGGCTCTCTCGCTGGTTCAATCGCAGTAATCAACTCTTCCGACGCAATGCCATAGCCTACTCGAAGTGCAGCCAGTCCATACGCTTTTGAAAACGTTCGGAGTACGATGACATTTTGATAGGAATGTAATAAAGATAAGCTGTTCGGAAAGTCTTCCGCACGAACGTATTCGACATATGCTTCATCTAGTACAACAAGCACATGAGCTGGTACTTGGTCTAAAAACGCCACAAGCTCAGATTCTGACAAATGATTTCCCGTCGGGTTATTCGGGTTGCATACCCAGACGACCTTCGTGTTCTCATCAATCGCATCCAGCATGCCCTTCAGATCGTGAGCTCCTCCGTCTAAAAGCGGCACCTCTCGAATCTCTGCCTGCTCAATGACGGCATTGTGACGGTATTGCGGAAAAGATGGAGCTGGGATGACGGTATTTGTATGTTGGTCAAGGAATGCCCTAGCAATAATTTGCACAAGTTCATCTGAGCCATTCCCGAATATTAATTGTTTTTCATTTACTTGAAGAAACTCAGCAAGCTCCGTTCTTAAACTTGCGCTGTATCCATCTGGATAGATCGCTAAATGTTCGAGCTCAGCTTGTATCGCCTCTCTTGCATGTAAGGAACATCCAAAAGGGTTTTCATTTGAAGCCAATTTCACAATCTTGTCTAATTGATATTCTTTTTTGACCTCTTCAATTGGTTTCCCAGGCTGATACGGTTTTAGTTGTTTTAATTGATCTTTGATTTGCAAAAGTTTCACCTCATTTGAATGAATAGAGGGGACTAAATGTTTTTGCATAGGTTTCAAATTCTCTTAAAGCTTCTTGACGTGTATCACTTGCTAACAATTGATCTTGAAGTTCTTCAATTTTTTTCACAAGTGCACTGCCTACAACGACACCGTCACTCAGTTTATTCATTGAGTCTACCTGCTCTCTTGTTGAGATGCCAAAACCGACCGCAACCGGTATGTGACTCAGCTGTTTCACTTGTTGAATAAAATCAGTAATCGATTCGTCAAAGGTTTGTCTGACACCTGTTACACCAAGAGATGAAACACAATACACAAAACCTTCTGCCTGCTCTACAATGTTTACTAATCGTTCCTTGCTGGTTGGTGCAACGAGCGAAATATATGAAATGTCATAAGTTTGACAGTTCCTTTGCAGCTCACTGCTCTCTTCAAACGGCAAGTCGGGTGTTAAGAGTCCCGAAATATGATTTTTGCGCAGTAAAGCGAAAAAGTATTCTGTGTCTAATTGTAACACAGGATTATAATACGTAAATAGAATTACAGGAATTTTTACACCGTTTTTTTTCATCTTCCCTGCTAATTCTATCGCTTTTACAATATTCATGCCATGATTTAGAGCTCTTTTGGAGGCTCTTTGAATGACAGGACCGTCCGCTAGCGGGTCGGAATAAGGGACACCTAGTTCAATCGCATGTGCACCGGCTGCTTGAAGGGACACAGCTAAATCAATCGTGACTTCTTCTGACGGATCTCCTGCCGTGATAAATGGGATGAATAACTTCTCGCCTTGCTCTAATTGAAATGTGATCATTTGGTTTTGCCCTCACTTTCAAGCACATTCATTAATGTATGCACATCCTTATCTCCTCTTCCTGACAGGCAGACAAGGACGATTTCATCTTCATTCATCGTCCTGCTCATCTCAAACGCCTTGGCTAAAGCATGTGCTGATTCAATCGCTGGCAGGATTCCTTCCTTTTCCGTCAGCAGCTTTAGCGCATCCAGTGCTTCTTGATCTGTAGCACTCACATATTGAACCCGGCCGCTCGCATGTAAATATGCGTGCTCTGGCCCGATCCCAGGATAATCTAAACCAGCTGAAATGGAATAGGGCTCAATAATTTGGCCAAATTCGTCTTGGATTAAATATGTCAAAGATCCATGAATGACCCCTTTTGTCCCCTTCGTAATGGTTGCTGCATGAAGCGGCGTATCGATTCCTTTTCCAGCGGCTTCTACACCAATAATATCAATCTCTTCATCTAAAAACGCTCGGTACATTCCAATGGCATTACTTCCGCCACCGACACAAGCAATGACTTTATGTGGGAGCCTGCCTTCTTTTTTAAGTATCTGCTCTTTTGCTTCATCACCAATCATCCGTTGGAACTCACTGACGATTTGGGGATACGGGTGAGGTCCTACAACTGAGCCGATCATATAGAAATGATCACTGCAGTGCTGGACCCAGTAACGAATCGCTTCGTTGGTTGCATCTTTTAATGTGCCGTTCCCGCTTGTGACAGGTATAACCTCAGCGCCAAGGAGCTTCATTCGGAATACATTGAGTGATTGTCTTTCCACATCCTCTTTTCCCATAAATACTGTGCAGGATAATCCAAATTTTGCGGCCACCGTTGCAGCTGCTACTCCGTGCTGTCCTGCGCCTGTTTCCGCAATGATGTTCGATTTCCCCATTTTTTTTGCGAGCAGGGCCTGCCCAAGTGCATTGTTGATTTTATGAGCGCCTGTATGGTTTAAATCTTCTCTTTTTAAATAGATTTTTGCGCCGCCGAGGTATGCTGACAATTGATCAGCATATGTCAGCGCAGTCGGTCTGCCTGAATAGTTTTGCAAAAGGGAAAGATACTCTTGCTCAAAAGCAGGGTCTTCTTTTAATTCGTTAAATGCTTGTTCGATTTCTTCGAGCGGCTGCATGAGCGTCTCAGGAACAAATTTCCCTCCAAATTCTCCATATCTGCCAAGCTCATTTGGATATGCGTACATCGTTTAACATCCTTTCTTCGAGCGCTTTGATCTTAGCGCTGCTTTTATTCCCGTTTTCTTCTATGCCGCTTGAAAGATCGATCGCTTTTGGGCCATAGGCAAGCAGCTCTGGCAGCGTTTCTGGTGTTATTCCGCCTGCAATGATACATGTTTTCTCCAGTCGTTTTGCCTGCTGAATGTATACAGGTACCGCTTCCCATGTAAAAGCTGTGCCAGAACCACCTCTCATCCCTTTTACTTTCGCATCAATGAGGAAGCCATCGACAAACGGCGCAAATGCCGTCATTTTATCGAGTGTTTCTTTTACATCGGGCTCGTGGTGAAAGACTTTCCACACAATCGCTCCTGTTTGTTGTTTTATTTCTTTTGCATCCTCTCGTGTTTCATCTCCATGCAGCTGCACGATATCTAAAGGAATATGCTTTGTGATGTCACACACTTTTTGGATGTTTTCATTTACAAATACACCCGTAATCTCTTTCTCACACTGCGACACAGTGAGCCATTGTTTCACTTGATCTGGATCGACTTGTCTTTTACTTGGAGCAAAAATAAATCCGATCGCATCTGCTTGAGATTGCGCAATGCATTCTACATCTTCTTGTGATACCGCCCCACAATATTTTAAAAAAGGCTTCATCGTGCTCATTCTCCAAATAACGTCTGAACGGCTTTTTCTTGTGATGGTTCTCTCATTAATGATTCACCTACAAGGACAGCACTCGCTCCATGTTTTTTGACAAAGGTCAGATCATCAAATGTCTGAATACCGCTTTCACTCACTAGTAAGACCTCCTTTGGAACAAGTGGTGCAATCTCTTTTGTTTGTTCAACTGTTGTTGTAAATGTCTTTAAATTTCGGTTATTCACTCCAATGATTTCAGGGGTGAATATGTTTAAGATATTTTCCAGTGTATCTGCTGCATGAACTTCGACAAGAATATCTAGTCCTTTTTCCTTCGCTTCAGCATAGAGCTCATGCAGCTGTTGCGGTTCAAGTACTTCTCCTATTAATAAAATTGCATCTGCTCCGATACGTCTTGACTCTTCTATCTGTATGGAGTCGATGATAAAGTCTTTTCTTAAAATTGGACGTGCGACGTGTTCTTTAATTAAGGAAAGATACTCGTTCTTCCCTTGAAAAAATGGTTCATCTGTTAAGACAGATAAGCAATCAGCATTTGATTTTTCGTATGCTTTTGCTGTTTGCAGAGGATCAAAATTCGGCTGAATGATTCCTTTAGAAGGAGATGCCTTTTTCACCTCAGCAATTAGACCAATCGAGCGGTGAGGGTTCATGAGCGCTTCTTTAAATGATCGTCTTTCAAAGTCTCCATCCACAGGTAACTGCAACGTTTGAATATGTTCTTTTTTGCGTGCAATGATTTGATTAAGCATAGATCTCTTCCTCTTTCTTTTTTTGTTTTAAACGAGCCAATTGTTCTTTGGCTGTGCCGTTTTTAATCGTTTCTAACGCTTTTAATGTTCCTGCCATGAGGCTTTCTGACTTGCCTGCGACATATAAAGCCGCCCCGGCATTCAGAGCTGTAATATGAAGCGGCGCCCCTTCTGTTTGATGATTCAATATATTCTGAATCAATTTTGCGCTCTCTTCCGGTGATTGGACCTGAATATCTGATAAGTATCCTTTTTCCAGTCCAAAGTCTTCCGGGTTTAGCGTATATTCTGTCATGGTACCTTTTTTGAGTTCAATCACATATGAATTTGCTGTAATCGTTAATTCATCCAGCCCGTCTTCCCCGCTCACAAACAGGACATGTTCTGGCTCTAATGGGGCAAGGGCTTTCGCCATTAATTTTGCCTTTTCCTTTGAGTACACACCGATGATTTGCTTTTTGGCTTGCATCGGGTGGCAAAGCGGTCCTAATAGATTAAATACCGTCCGGAAGCCGAGCTGCTTGCGGACTGCTGCTACTTGTTTCATCGATGAATGGTACAGTGGTGCAAATAAAAAGCCCATGTTTTTGTCTTGTATTTGTCTTCTCGTTTCTTCTGGAGTGGATTGAATGTGAATGCCAAGACACTCTAGCACGTCGGCACTTCCGCTTTTAGAAGAGACTGAACGATTTCCGTGTTTTGCGATTTTAGCACCAGCGGCGGAAGCCACAATGGCAGCTGCAGTTGATATATTAAATGTAGAGAGTCCATCGCCTCCTGTACCGCATGTGTCAACGACATCGAGCGATCTTTCCGCTGGTGCTGCCTTTTGCCGCATGGCCCTCACGAAGCCTGTCATTTCTTCAGCGGTTTCTCCTCTGTGCGCTAAAATCGATAGACTTGCAGCGACTTCAGCATCTGTTAAAGATCCGCTCATCATATCATGCATTAGCCTATGGGCTTCATTTTCTGATAGGAAGCCTCCGTTAACAAGAGCTGAAAGTCGCTGATTCATCCTGCACACTCTCCTTTTCTGAGAAAATATGTTCAGCAAGCTGAATGGCCTTCAGAAGCGCTCCTGCCTTGTTACAAGTCTCTTCCCATTCATTTTCTGGAACAGAATCTGCGACAATGCCAGCGCCTGCTTGTATGGAAGCGGTCTGATCTTTGATGCTCATGGTGCGAATGGTAATACAAGAGTCGATATTGCCGTCGAACCCAATATAGGCAATACAGCCGCCATACGTTTCCCTTGGCTCAGGCTCCATTTCATTTAATAATTGCATCGCTCTTATTTTCGGTGCCCCTGTTAATGTGCCTGCAGGAAAAGCGGACATGAGCGCATCGACTGGGTGTGTATCCTGCTTTAGCTTCCCTGTCACAATGGAGATGATGTGCATGACATGTGAAAAGTTCACAACTTTTGTAAAGGTCGGTACGGACACGCTGCCGTATTCTGCTACGCGGCCGACATCATTTCTGGCTAGATCTACTAACATGTAATGTTCTGCTTTTTCTTTCTCATCCTCTAACAGCTCTCTTGCAAGCGCAGCGTCCTCTTCTTTTGTTGTTCCTCGTTTTCTTGTGCCTGCAATGGGGTGAATTTCTAAGTGCCCATTTTTGGCATGGATTAATCGTTCTGGCGAGCTTCCGACTAAATCACGGTCTTTTAATTTCATAAAATACATGTATGGAGATGGATTCACAATGCGAAGCACACGGTATAATTCAAATGAACTCACTGACACTGGGATATCAAAGCGCTGTGAGAGTACGCCTTGAAAAATATCACCCGCTCGAATGTATTCTTTGATTTTTTCTACGTCCTTTAGAAATTGTGTTTTTTCATAGGTTGATGTCACATGTTCAAAGGACGGTGATTCGTTCATATTCCCTGATAAAATCAGTTCTTTCATATCGACCTTTGTATGGAGCTTGTGAATCATCTGTTCAAGCCGCTTTTGATTTTCTTTGTAAGCTCGTATTTTTTCGTCTTCTGTTTCATTTCCGGTTAGCTGGGTGTATTGGATAAAATGAACATGATTCGTTTCATGATCAAAGGCAATCATCGTTTGGCAGACAAATAGAGTACAATTGTCTGTCGTCGATGCGCTCAGGTGAGGCCTGACAGAAGGTTCAATGCTTGGAATAATATCGTAACTTAAGTACCCAACTGCCCCGCCTGTAAATGGGATGTCAACATCTGGTGTCTTGATTTGGTATTGCTCTTTCATCCAGTCTAGTAAGTCTTTCAGTTCTTGCTTTTTCATGACTTCCTGCCCTGCATCGTCACGTGCAATATATTGGTTTTGGTCATCATGTAAGGTTAAAAAAGGATGTAATCCGATGAAGGAATATCTCGACCAGCTAGAAGACTCGTCTCTGCTTTCTAGCAGATACACAATATCTTGCTTGAGTTTTTCGACAATTTGAATCGGTGAGAGCGTATCAACTGTAATGGTTTCAACAATCGGGATTGTTTTGTGGGACTCGCTGTCCCTTAAAAATTGGGTCAGGTTTGATTGGGAATTCATAAGCACACTCCTTAAATGGGATTAAGGAGAATGAGGGGACATATAGAGGGTTTGTATGAGTATACGAAATAAGCCTAAAAGAGGGTTGCTCTTTTAGGCAGTATGATGAAATAGACGTATCGTATCTCTGCTCAACTCTACTCATCTCAACTACCCTAGTCTCATTCTCATCTTCTCTAAGCTTGCAATGCCGTTTACACCTGTGTGTAAACTTCGGCTGTTCATATCGTATTATAATTCCTTGTTTTTTGTCAACTGTAAATCAGGGCGAAGCGTCACAGCTTCTTCCAAGTACACATGCTGCACATCTTCCTGCTTTGTGTCTGTTTGGACCGTCATTAAAACGCGAATGCAATGCTTTAGACCGCCTTGAATGTCCAGCTCCTGCATACAAGTAACAGGCACATACGTCCATCCTTCAAACTGACGAAGGGCTTTTGCCGGAAAAACGGAGTGAATATCTTGTGTAGCTGAAATTAAGATCTGCACGACACGTTCTGGATCTACTTGATTTCTTGAAATAATCGCTTCTAGCAGCTGTTTCGTTTTGTTTAACACTTCTGTTTCTGTATCTTCTGTCACAGTTGTAGCTCCACGTATCCCGCGAAACATCATAGACATCCCTCCTCCCGTTTCCATTCTTCGAGCCAGTGATGCAGCTCATCTTTTGTGAAAGACTGCAAGACAGCGTCTCCAACCTGTTTTAATAAAACAAATTGAACGGTTCCGCCTCTTGCCTTTTTATCACCAATCATTCGGTCAACAAATGTTTTCGTGGAAATGTTTTGAGTGACTTGTACCGGGAATCCGAGTTCTTTCATCCAATTTTTTAGTTCCATCCGATTGAGGCTGAGTCCCAGCTTCTTTTCGCTCACATATAGCGCAAACTGCATGCCGATTGCAATAGCATCTCCGTGCGTGATAACGCCGTATCCATACTCTGCTTCAATGGCGTGCCCAAGTGTATGACCTACATTCAAAAATGCACGCACGCCTTGTTCTCTTTCGTCTTTTTGAACAATCGACGCTTTGACTTGAATCCCTTGATACAGCATATGTGCCAGCTCGCTCTTTGAACATTCCGCCAAAGAACGAATGGACATCAGTTCTGATAAAAAGTCTTCACTTGAAATGAGGGCATGTTTGATGACCTCAGCAAAGCCTGACCTCAATTCAATTTGAGATAGTGTCTCAAGCATACTCGTATCATAGATCACAGCTTTCGGCTGATGAAATGCACCGATTAAATTTTTACCGAGCGGGTGGTTAATCCCTGTTTTCCCGCCAACTGCACTGTCATGTGCCAGCAGCGTCGTCGGAACTTGAATAAAATCAATGCCTCTCATATAACTAGCAGCAACAAAGCCAGCCAAATCCCCAATTACGCCTCCTCCCAGCGCAATGATGCACGAGGAGCGATCCAGCTGAAACTGAATGGCCTTCGTATGAATATGCTCAAACTCAGCAAAAGATTTCGACTGCTCTCCGCTTGGCACAACCACTTTATGCACAGACCACTTCTGCTTAAGTAATCGAACCATTTCATCACCGTAAATGGCATCAACAGCTGTATCTGTAACGATTAGGAGCTTCGTATAGGAATGCCCCGTGGAAGTCATCAAGTCGACGATATTGCGTTTAATCCCATCACCGATGTATACAGGATAAGTGGCTGAAGACGTCTTAACTTCCAGTGTTTTCATTAAAATTCCCTCTGAAGCTGGCGCATTTTTTCAACATTTTCTTTAATGCGGTCGATTTGATCAAGACCAAACTGCTCAACAACAGCATTGGCAATTTCCCAAGCCACGACTGCTTCTGCGACAACACTTGCGGCAGGAACAGCACAGCTGTCAGAACGTTCAATACTTGCGGAGAAAGGTTCTTTTGTTTCAATGTCAACGCTTTGAAGCGGTTTATAAAGCGTTGGGATTGGTTTCATGACCCCTCTTACGACAATTGGCATACCAGTTGACATTCCGCCTTCAAGACCGCCTAAGCGATTTGTTTTTCTCGTATAGCCCTTTTCTTCATCCCAGATGATTTCATCATGGACCTCACTGCCATTTTTAGAAGCCGCCTCGAAGCCGATACCGAATTCAACCCCTTTAAAAGCGTTGATACTCAGAACAGCACCTGCAAGCTTGCTGTCTAATTTGCGGTCATAGTGAACATAGCTTCCGACTCCAACCGGCATTCCTTCAACGATGACTTCAACAATTCCGCCAATTGAATCACCGTTTTTCTTCGCTTCATCAATGGCATCCATCATTTTTTGACCTGCTTCACTGTCGTAGCAGCGAACAGGCGACTCTTCCGTTACCTTTTGCAAATCTTCAATCGATTTATATGTCGTATTAGCTGCTTTCACTCCGCCAATTTCAAGAACGTGGCCAGCTACCTTGATTCCTAGATGAGCCAAGATTTGTTTGGCGACTGCGCCTGCTGCTACGCGAACGGTTGTCTCGCGGGCTGATGAACGCTCTAATACGTTTCGCATATCACGATGTCCATATTTAATCGCACCATTTAAATCCGCATGTCCTGGTCTAGGGCGTGAAATTTGACGCTTCATTTCACTCTCTTCTTCTTCTGTGATCGGCTCTGCCCCCATCACCTTTGTCCAATGCTTCCAGTCGTTGTTTTCAACGACAAGTGCAATAGGAGAACCTAATGTTTTCCCGTGGCGAACACCACTTAACACTTTCGCTTGGTCTTTTTCAATCTGCATTCTTCGCCCGCGGCCGTGACCTTTTTGTCTTCTAGCCAATTCATAATTGATGTCATCCTGCTCTATGTAAAGTCCCGCTGGAACGCCTTCAATAATTGTGGTCAATTGTGGACCATGTGATTCACCTGCTGTTAAGTATCTCATGACTTGATCTCCCTTCATCGCATTAACGCTTTTAAGTAAAACTATGATAACACACTTACTACTAAAAAGTCAGCTACAACCCCTTCTTTTGATAAAAGAAAGTATCAGCAGATGTCAGTCCAAACTTTTCTGGGTGAAAAATTTGTTCAGTAGAACCAACAAATAATACGCCATTTGGTTTTAAACTGCTGCTCATTTTCATGTAAATTTCTTCTTTTGCCTCTTCTGTAAAGTAAATGAGGACATTTCGGCACACGATAAGATCAAGCTGTTTTTCATAAGGATCTGCTAAAAGGTTGTGCTTCTTAAATTGAATGTGCTTTCGCACCTCATCCTTCACAGTGTAAAATGAAGAATCTTCTTTTGTGAAATATTTTTGCTTGATTTGATCTGGTACCTCTTGCAATGATCGTTCATGATACCTTCCTTTTTGAGCTGATTGCAGAACTTTATCATCAATATCAGTTGCAATAATTTGGAAGTCCTTCACAAGCGGATGGCTTGATAGAAGCATTGAGAGTGTATACGGCTCCTCTCCTGTCGAACATGCTGCACTCCATATTTTTAGGGTGCCGCTGTTTTTCGAAAGCAGCGGAAGAATTTTTTGGTCAAGCACTTCCCAGCGCTGATAGTTTCGGTAAAATTCTGACACATTGATCGTCATTCGATCCATCGTCTCATCTAATAGTGCTCTATCCTTTTCAAGGGCAGCCGCGAATGCTTCAAAATCTCTATATCCTTTTTTATCATAAAGTGACGTTAATCTTCGTTTCATTTGTGCTTCTTTATATAAATTCAGATCCACCCCGGTTAGTTTTTTCCATTTTCCGACAAATACTTGATATTGATCCATCAAAGTCCTCTCCTGTCTCATCTATCTTTGTCCTAGTATAGCTGTTTTTATCGAAAATTTGTATCTTCTCATGCGAAATTTCGTGTAGAAATATTCATATAAAAAAAGCCAAGGTGCTCATTTGATGAACACCTTGGCTTGAACATTAATAAATCCAGCTTGAGATGGTTTGATCCCAGCTTGTGAGTTCTTCTTGTTTGAAGAATAAGTTGATTTCTCTTTCAGCACTTTCTGGTGAGTCTGAGCCATGGATAATGTTTTTTCCAACCGTCAATCCATAGTCTCCTCTAATTGTGCCTGGAAGCGCTTCCTTCGGGTTTGTTTTGCCGATAATCTGTCTTGTTACATCTACTACCTGTTCACCTTGCCATACCATTGCAAATACTGGTCCTGACGTAATAAAGTCAACCAATTCCCCGAAAAATGGTTTTTCTTTATGCTCTCCGTAATGTGTTTCTGCTACTTCTTTTGGAATACTCATTAGTTTTGCACCAACAAGCTGAAGCCCCTTTTTTTCGAATCTTGACACAATTTCACCAATTAATTGTCTTTCCACACCATCAGGTTTGACCATAAGAAATGTTTTGTCCATATACGTTCTCCACCCCGTCGTTATGTATGTATAGGCTTACATTGTTACAAAGTGATCGTATCATTTTTTTTTATAATAATCAATTTTTGACAAAAAATTTCACAAAAAAACCAATCAACAACATGTTGATTAGAATTTTCGTTTACCAATATATTTGGCAATGGAGGCGAGTGACGTTTTCGCTCGTCCTCGAGGAAGTTTGTCCAGCTGTTCAAATGCCTTCTTCAAATACATTTCACTCACTCGAATCGAGCGGTCGATCGCATCTGTTTGTTTGAGATGTTCAATCACAGGCTTCAGCTGCATTTCCGTTGTTTCACTATTAATCAGCTTTAATTGGCCTTCGAGTGCCTGGTTCTTCAGTGCATATAAGACCGGGAGTGTGACATTTCCTTGTAAAAGGTCTCCCCCAACAGGCTTACCAAGCTCTTCTTCAGTTGATGTGAAATCAAGCACATCATCAATGATCTGATAGGACATACCGACATAATAGCCAAACCAGTAAAGGGCTTTATGTGTTTTCTCATCTGTACCTGCTGCTATCGCACCTAACTGGCAGCTGCCTGCAATGAGCAAGGCTGTTTTTCGTTTGATTCTTCTTAAGTATGTACGCAGATTTTGATCCATATTGTATTTGTCTTTCACTTGCTCGATTTCACCAAGACAGAGCTCGACGACCATCTTTGACAAAATTTCATGCGCCATTGGGTGATTGATCTTTGTCATATACTCAAGCGATCTTGCAAACATATAATCTCCTGTGTACATGGCAATTCGATTGTCCCATTTTGCCTTAATCGTTGGCTTGCCTCTTCTCAGCTCAGCATCATCAATGACATCATCATGAACAAGCGATGCCATATGAATCAGCTCAAGAGCAACGGCAACATATTTAATTTTATTAATGTCATAGTCGCCAAACATGCCTGAAAGGAGAACAAAAACGGGGCGGATTCGTTTTCCGCCCGCTTGCAGCAAATGAAGACCTGCTTCACTTAATAATGCATAATCAGAGCGAACTGTTTGTTCAAGCTCTTTTTCAATAATATCGATATCATGATTTAAAAAAGAGATCATTGCTTTTAGTTTCATTATTTTCACCCAAATATCGTTTATTCAAAGCTTCTTTCCGATATGTGTTGCTGCTACACCGCCTGTAAATGGATGATACGAGACATCAGACAGACCCGCCTCTTCGAAAAGAGCCGCCAGTTCTTTCATGCCAGGGAACGCTTTGGCTGATTCTTGAAGCCATGAATACTCCTGATAGCTTTTGGCAAACAGTTTACCAAAGAGCGGCATGATGTATTTGAAATAGACATAGTAGCCTTGTTTAAACCCAATCATTTCAGGCTGTGATGTCTCAAGACAGACAACCATTCCACCAGGCTTCACGACTCTTGTCATTTCCTTTAGCACCGTTAAGTAATCAGGGACGTTTCGTAGGCCAAATCCGATCGTGACATAATCAAATGTGTTATCCTCAAAAGGAAGCTCCATCGCATTGCCGTGAAGCAGTTCAATTTGATTATAGTCCCCAGTTTTCACCTTCGTTTCTCCAACACTCAGCATATTTTTACTAAAATCAAGGCCTTTGACTTCGCCTTTTTCGCCTACAGCATCAGCAAGCGCAATGGTCCAATCGGCTGTTCCGCAGCATACATCTAATGCTTTGGCTCCTTTTTGAACATTCATGAGTTTCATTGTTTTATCGCGCCACTTTTTATGCTGCTTAAAGCTGATGACAGAGTTCATTTGATCATAATTTTTATAAATTTTTTCAAATACACCGTGTACTCGCTGTTCTTTTGATTGCTGCATGACTTACCCTTCTTCCACTTTCTGATGGTACGCAGGCTCATTTTTCATATGATCCAAGCGATTTAATAGCTCTTTTTGAACGACCGGAGATGAAACAAGAAGCTCCTTGATCGATCGTTTGGCCTTTTCATAGCCTTCCTTCTCAAAGTTGTCAAAACATGTATAGGCGTCCGTATAGCTATCGTTCAAAAAAAGTTTTAAATGTTTGTCATCTTCTGCTTGTTTCATGAAACGCTTATAAACAAGGAAACGACTTGCAATCTCATTCCAATGCGTTAATTGAAAATGCTCAGAAACCCTTTGGAATAACGCAGACTCAACAGTTGCTACACTTTTGTAAAAGTGCGCTGCATCTTGAATGGATCGATCATACAGTCTAATTTTATGTTCATTGATCTCTTTGATCGCCGTTGCGAGCGTGCGAATCATGTAGATGTCTTTCATGTCAGAGAGAAGAGAATAATAGAGACCGCTGAAATAGTCTCCTGCTAGGATGGTCAGCTGACGATTTTTGAATTCGTCTTGTTTGATGGCTGCAGCAGTTGTGACTTCGTCATGGGTATCAAGGGCAATTTGTACAAGCATCGCCGTTAAAATATAATTTTCTTTTTTCTCTGCATCAATTTGAGCTTCATCAAACATTGCATGAAAAAGAAGGAGCTTATCTTCATCGATGAGTGGCGCACGTAAATGCTTCGCCAAATAAGGATGAGAAAGCTTTTTATTTAATTTTATATTTAGATTAGATAAAATTCCGTAGATGTCTTGCAAAGATATCACCCTTGTCCCAAAAATTACAGTTTCATATGTAGCCCTGCACATTGTATAGAGATTTATTATACCATATCAGCTCTCACTTTTATGCTATCAAGTGCATTCAAGTGCTTATTTCTTTGCTTCGCTTTGAATTTCACCGAAGCTCGTTTGAATGACAGCATCGCCTCTTACTTTGATCGCTGACGTATGCTCAGTAAATTGTGCAATGATGACTTCACCTTTATCGAGCTTTTCGGAATGGTGAAATCTTGTATCAGAGCCTCTAGTTAAGCCGATGACATTTACACCATTATCAATGGCTTTAATCACTACAAAATCAGATGCTTTATTTTCACTCAATCTGTTCACCTTCCATCTATTGAATTAGTCGTTTTTAATAAAGGAAAGCACTTCTGCTCTTGCCGCCGTATCATTTGCAAATGTACCGCGTACTGCTGATGTCACGGTTTTAGCACCTGGCTTTTTCACTCCGCGCATCGTCATACACATATGCTCTGCTTCAACGACAATCATCACGCCATGCGGATTGAGTGTTTCCACCATACTATCTGCAATGGTTGATGTAATGCGTTCCTGAAGCTGCGGGCGTTTGGCAACAGCCTCTACAGCTCTTGCAAGTTTGCTAAGTCCCGTTACTTTTCCGCCGCGCGGAATATAAGCGACATGGGCTTTTCCGTAAAAAGGTACAAGGTGGTGTTCACACATTGAATGGAAAGCAATATCTTTTACAAGAACGAGTTCTTCGTGGTCTTCACCAAAAATGGTTTTAAAATGTTCTTTTGGATCTTCATTTAATCCTGAGAACACTTCTTCATACATTTTTGCTACTCGTTTTGGGGTATCAAGAAGTCCTTCACGATCTGGATCTTCTCCGATGGCTTTTAATATATCGCGTACTGCGTGTTCGATTAGTTCTTTATTTATTTCACTCATGTATTATATCCTCCAAAGGCGATTACATTTCAATCAGATTCTAGCACACTTCAGATCCTAAAAGCAAAGGAGAGCGTTCTAAACGAACCTTTTGATTCAAAAGGAAAAGCCCCTTATGAAAGGGGCTTTTCTAGACCAGTGTGAAACTTTATATGTATAACTCCTGCAATAGGATCATTACACATAACGATTATTTACCTGCCACCGCGTCTTTAAGTGCTTTACCTGGTTTGAAAGCAGGTACTTTGCTTGCAGGGATTTCGATCTCTGCACCAGTTTGTGGGTTACGTCCTTTACGAGCTGAACGCTCACGTACTTCAAAGTTACCAAAACCGATAAGTTGGATTTTGTCACCATTTTTAAGTGCATCTAAAATTGTATCAAAAACAGAATCAACTGCTTTTGTCGCGTCTTTTTTAGATAACTCGCTTGCTTCAGCAACCGCGTTAATAAGTTCTGTCTTGTTCATGCCTTTCACCTCCTCCCAAAAATATGCATTCAGTAGATTGTTATCATTTCTTCACAATTCATCTTCTTTCTATACACTTTTTTCGAAAAAAAAGAGCGTCTAGAAAGCGTTATACATGGCTATTCATTAGAAAACAACTCTTTGAAGGAATGTTTGTCCAACAAAGTGAAGATTTTCTGTAAGTAGATTAACACATATGAAATACCATATCAAGCATTTTAAAGGGAAGAATCCTTATTCGTCAAGGATTAAGGGCACTTTTACGAACGAATATTCCTAATTTCAGCCTGAATCTGACTAATCTTTATACAATTGTCTTTTTATGACTCATTGAATACGCAAAAAAAGACCCCTGTCAATGAGAGGTCTCACATGCTATAGAATAATGGCGATCAAACCGCCTGATCCTTCGTTGATGATTCTTTCAAGCGTTTCTTTCAGCTTATATCTTGCATTTTCTGGCATCAGCGACAGCTTTGCTTGAATACCTTCTCTGACAAGGGAGCTGAGTGAGCGCCCAAATATATCAGAATTCCAAATCGAAAGCGGATCATCTTCAAAGTCTTGCATTAAGTAGCGGACGAGCTCTTCACTTTGTTTCTCTGTTCCAATAATCGGTGCAAATTCACTCTCTACATCTACCTTAATCATATGAATAGATGGAGCAACCGCCTTTAATCTCACGCCGAATCTCGAGCCCTGCCTAATGATTTCCGGCTCATCTAAACTCATATCTGACAAGGCCGGGGCCGCAATCCCGTATCCCGTCTGCTTCACCATTTTTAATGCGTCTGATACTTGATCATATTCTGTCTTCGCATGCGCAAAATCTTGCATGAGCTCTAGAAGATGGTCTTTCCCTCTAATTTCCACACCAACCACTTCTTTTAGAATATGATCATATAGATCATCTGGGGCGTACAGGTCAATCTCCGCAATCCCCTGACCCATTTCAATCCCTGCTAAGCCCGCTCTTTCAATAAAGTCAAATTCGCTGAATTGACCAACGACACGGTCAACATCTCTTAATCTTTTAATATCCTTTACGGTTTCCTTCACTGAATCCTGATAACTTTCTCTCAGCCAATGATCTTCTTTCAGCACCATGACCCAGCTTGGCAAGTTCACATTCACCTCTAGGACTGGGAATTCATATAATGCTTCACGAAGCACACTAAGGACGTCTTGCTCTCTCATACTTTCTACACTCATGGCGAGTACTGGAATATCATATTTTTGGCTGAGTTCCTGCCGCAGCGCTTCTGTTTCAGGGTGATATGGCCTCACAGAGTTGATCACCATAATAAACGGCTTTCCAACCTCTTTGAGCTCATCAATCACACGTTCTTCAGATTCAATATAATCATGTCTTGGGATTTCTCCAATGGAACCATCTGTTGTAATCACAACACCGATGGTTGAATGCTCTTGAATGACCTTGCGTGTGCCAATTTCCGCTGCTTCATGGAACGGGATTGGCTCTTCATACCACGGCGTGTTGATCATTCTTGGACCATTTTCATCTTCATACCCGCGCGCACCAGGGACTGTGTATCCGACACAATCAACAAGCCTGATGTTGACATCAAGACCGTCACTCACATGGATCGATGCCGCTTGATTCGGTACAAATTTTGGTTCAGTGGTCATAATGGTTTTTCCTGCTGCACTTTGCGGCAATTCATCCTGTGCTCTTGCACGATCTGCCTCATTATTGATATTCGGGAGCACCACGAGCTCCATAAACTTTTTAATAAACGTAGATTTCCCTGTACGAACAGCGCCAACGACTCCTAAATATATATCGCCTCCTGTTCGTTCAGCGATATCCTTGAAAATATCGACTTTTTCCAAGTGATCCCCTCCCGGACTTGCTATCCTCGTTTTCAAATAAAATACTCTATTCTTCAATCAAACTGTGCTTGAAAGGTGTCTGGACAATATATGTGTATGACGTTGTCCTATTTGAATATGACACCTTTTTTGTTTTGAGAGTATGTTTAGCCATAAAAAAACCTTTCTCCTCATTTATATGCAGAGGAAAAAGGTTCATTCTTGTTTATGACGTCTTTTTTTCTAAAAAGTCAGGCTCACCTTTTTTGTTGATGGTATATGGGACAGAAAACGCGGGTACAAACGGGGTTTCCTGCCAATAGACATCTTGAATGTTTTCACCTGGTTTGAGCTTTTGTTTCGTATTCTTCAAAATATGAGCAAAATCACTGCGGTAGTCCACATAGATTTCGCCATTTGATGAAATCAGTAACGGGAGGGAATTCCCCGTCACCGGACTCATGACCGTAGGCGGCGATTTTAAGCCTAGCTTTTTTTCATTTAACGTATATAAATTGCTTGATACTACTTTGCCGTATGGCGGATATGTATGTTCATCTTGATATATTTTGATTCTAAGCCGTAATTCACTGATGGTTTGCGTCATTTTGACATCAAGCAGTTTCACCGTTGGTTTTTTTTCGACGTCTGTGAGGACATACATATATTCGCCCCCGCCTTCAAAAGATGTAGACGGTACATCGTGTAAATATCTTGGTGACAAGCGCTTAAAGTCGATGACGTACTTCTGATAAACCGGCGTGTCTGCTTCTTTCGTTTCAATCGGCAAAAGGCCATTAGTTGCTTTTTGAAATTCCTCAATCGCTGTCTGAACGCTTTGCAGCTGTTCTTCATATGGCACATGGTTTTCAGTTTTGCGATTTTCTGGATACAGACATCCTGTTAGTAAAATAAGTGCTAACAACGTGACACTGACTTTTGCTTTGATCATCACATTCTTCCTTTTTCTTTATTCATTGACCGGCCCGCTAAATACAACTAAAAACACAATGATACCTGATATAAGCATCAAGCTGTATGCAACGGTCGAGGCTGTTATTTTAAGAAACCGGCTTTTCAGCTTAAATCGACTGAAATAAATGGTTACTACGGCTAAAAACATGAGCCCCATGGAACCAAGCGCAAACCACATCTTGATTAAAGCAAAACTCATCGTGCCTGTCCCCCTTCAAAACGAACAAATTGTAAGCGTTTATATTTCATTCTAAACCAAAAATAAGGTAAATATCAATCATTTTTCCAATCATTCAGAAAAAAGCGCATAAAAAAACTGAAGCAAAGAGGGGGACTCTGCTTCAGTCATTAAATCGACTATTTTTCCTCATTCTGTAGAGGCAAAGCTCTATTCAAACTTCATTGCTATGTTATGCAAGTCTTCCCCTTCTTGCATCCTCTACATGCCTAAGTTCAGTCTTCCATTTATTTTGTTTGGTTTTCAAACATGTTCACAAGGTCTTCCATTTCATGTGTTTTCACACGTGCCATCAATGATTCTACAGCATCGTCGACCTTTTTCCCTTCAAATAAGACGTGGTAAAGCGCCTCTGTAATCGGCATGCTGACCTTGTATTCTTTGGAGAGCTGATAAGCGCCTTTTGTTGTACGGACGCCTTCAACAACCATCCCCATTTTTTCAAGCACTTCTTCAAGCTTATACCCTTTACCAAGCAGATTTCCGCAGCGCCAGTTACGCGAATGAACACTTGTACATGTCACGATCAAATCTCCCACGCCTGTTAATCCGGCAAATGTCAGAGGATTTCCTCCCATTTTCGTACCAAGACGTGCGATTTCAGCGAGTCCTCTAGTGATGAGCGCCGCTTTCGCATTGTCACCATATCCAAGTCCGTCTGTGATCCCTGCCGCAAGAGCAATGATATTTTTCAGTGCTCCGCCAATTTCTACACCAATCACATCAGGGTTTGTGTATACTCTAAAGTTGTTGTTCATGAACAAATCTTGAACAAATTGAGCCGCTTCAATATTTTCTGATGAGACAGTGACAGTTGTCGGATGACGCAAGCCTACTTCTTCGGCATGGCTCGGCCCTGATAAGACAACAACAGCTTCTCTTTTCTCAGCAGGTACTTCTTGTTCAATCATTTGAGAAATTCTAAGAAGTGTATCTGGTTCAATCCCTTTACTTACATGGACAAACGGCACTTTCGATGTGATCAGCTCATTTGCCTGCTTTAATACTTCGCGAATGGCCTTTGTTGGCACAGCGACAATAATAGCGTCTGTCCCCTCTAACGCCTGCTTCATATCTGTCGTCGCCTGAATAGACGCTGGCAGTTCGACATTAGGCAAGTAATCATGATTTTCATGTTTCTCATTGATTTGATCAATAAGCTCTTGTCTATGTCCCCACATGTGTACATCATGATGATTATCAGCTAATACAAGCGCAAGAGCTGTTCCCCAGCTGCCTGCTCCAAGTACTGAAATTTTCTTCATCCTGCTCACCCTTTTTATTTTCTCGCTCTCGCAAATATTTTAATCGGTGTTCCTTCAAAACCAAATGCATCTCGAATGCGGTTTTCTAGGAAACGTTCATAAGAAAAGTGCATAAGCTCTGGATCATTTACAAACACCACAAAGGACGGAGGCTTAATAGCCACCTGTGTCGCATAGTAAATTTTCAGACGCTGTCCATTATGAGTCGGTGTTGGATTCATTGCCACTGCATCCATGATGATATCGTTCAAAATATTCGTTTGAACGCGCATCGCATGATTTTCACTAGCTGTAATAATGGATGGCATTAACGTATGAATTCTCTTTTTCGTAAGAGCAGACATAAACAAGACAGGTGCATAATCCAGAAATTGAAAATGCTCGCGAATGTTTTGCTCAAATTCCTTCATTGTACGCTCATCTTTTTCAACAGCGTCCCATTTGTTCACAACGATCACAACAGCTTTACCAGCTTCGTGTGCATAGCCTGCAATACGTTTATCCTGCTCAATAATGCCTTCTTCACCGTCTAGAACAACAGCGACAACATCAGAACGATCAATGGCTTTTAATGCACGAAGCACACTGTATTTCTCTGTTGTTTCATATACTTTTCCTTTTTTCCTCATACCTGCTGTATCGACAATGACAAAGTCACGCTGATTGTACGTAAACATCGTATCCACAGCATCTCTTGTCGTACCAGCGATGTTGCTCACAATGACCCGGTCTTCTCCAAGCATTGCATTCACTAAAGAAGATTTCCCTACATTCGGACGGCCGATTAAGCAGAACTGAACAACTTCTTCCGCATACTGTGTATCCGGTAAGTTTTTGAAGTGTTCTGCGACAGCATCAAGCAGATCACCTAGACCTAATCCGTGCGTTCCAGAAATCGGATACGGTTCGCCAAATCCTAGTGCATAAAAGTCATACACGTCACTTCTCATTTCAGGGTTGTCCAGTTTATTGACAGCAAGTACAACTGGCTTTTTCGTGCGATATAAAATTTTTGCGACTTCTTCATCCGCAGATGTGACACCATCTCGTCCATTCACCATGAAGATAATGACATCCGCTTCATCCATTGCGATTTCTGCCTGATGGCGAATTTGAGCTAAAAATGGCTCATCTCCAATATCAATTCCACCAGTATCTATTAAGTTAAAGTCATAATTTAACCATTCAGCAGAGCTATAGATTCGATCTCTTGTTACACCAGGTGTGTCTTCTACAATCGATATTCTTTCGCCTGCGATTCGATTAAAAATTGTAGATTTTCCAACGTTGGGCCTTCCAACAATGGCTACGACAGGTTTACCCATAGTACCCTTCCTTTCAATCCAGCCGCGATTCAATATGTTCATCATCATGTTTCAACCGGGATTTAAAATTTTCATTCAGTTTTATGAAATAAACCCTTCAAACATGAAGGGTTCAACTTATATATTATATCAATTTTTAATCAGACCACAATGAATAACTTAAAAATGTTTGACAATCAAGTAAAGATCTTCTCCAATTCCGTGTGCAATTCCATCTAAAATGGCCTCTAAATTCATGGCGTACATGTCGAGTTCTTCTTTATTTTCACAGAAAAAAACGGCTGTTCCGCCCATGACCCGCTCTTTATTTGTTGTAGCCACAGCGAGTATAAATTGTTCAATGGTGTTCGCCATGCCCTATTACCTCACTTTCTTTTTTATGAACTCTGTCGGCATTCTGATGGCATTTTCTAAAATAGGTACTTCTTCCAATACACGGACAGCCAAATCTTCACGATACCATTGCGGTAAAATGAACACGCCAAGTGTGCCGTTATTTAGATCACGTTTTGCGAGCGGACAGAGCGATGGTTCACCAGAGTCGCGATACACCCCAAGTACGTTGGATAAATCAAATAAAATGGCTTGCCGCTGCCCAAGATTGGCAATCGTTGTGGCTGAGTTGAAATTTTTCGGCGTCAAAATAAAGCCCATCCCATGCTCTAAAATGAGCTTTTGCTTTTCGGGCAGTCCGATATTCATGATGTAAATATCATTCACATAAAGCCCTGCCCCATCAAAGCGAAGCTCTCCTTTTTGTATATTGACAATATCCTTTAATTGGCTGCCAGACATTAATAGCTTTGCCAAGAAAAAACAAAGAATACCGACCACTGTACCAATAACGAGCGAGAAGAAAATACAGGCTGTGGTAGTAATCAGTGCCGTGAGAATCGCAATATAATTCCGGCTTTCAAAGGCAATGGCTATGCCTTCTATATATGTACTGCCTCTTGAGACTAGCTCATATGAATCCATTTGAGTTAACGTATTTCTTTCCATATTGCGGACATCTCGGAATTGCGTGGCCGCCAGCGTGAGAAAGGTAATCGCCGTAAATTCCTCCTGAATGAGTGCAGGCATAATGATCGCACCAAGTCCTGAAGCGATAAAACCAAGCGCAATATGAATCACTTGTCCATGAATATACGTGGGGTATTGCCGGTAATCTGTTCTTAGCATATAAAGTCTGGCCGCCATCCCAAAGATGACACCAATAATCACAGGAAACGTATAATCCGTCATGTTGATTTTGCAGCCCCTTTTACTGGTTTTCTCGATGAACGGGCGTTCAAGAGCTTTTCAAGCTGATCGACACCTAATAGGAAGATGGACCCTTGAACAACAAGGGACAGAAAAGAGAGATCTCCTATGACAATCGATGATGTCAGGCGGTGAATCGTCAGCGCATAAAGGGCTTCGCCAAGACATACAGACATCATCCATAGGGTGACTCGTTCTGTGAAATGATGTCCATATGTCAAAGACATCAAGATCAGCAAGGCAAATACGACCCAATCCACTTTTATTAGCGTGAACCAAACCGGGTCATATAATGCAAAAATCATAAAAAAGGCATATGCGCTCACCATAGAGCCTAATTGCATGATTCTCATCATTTGATGGCCAGACCGGAATATAACGAAACCTGCACATGCATATAAAAAGGTCATCAAGTACCCCGCATTGAGGCTCATATCAAACATGGATACCATGAAATGACTACATATAATATGGACGAGGACACAAACGCCTAGCATACTGCGCCATGAGCTTTTTTCCATAATAAATGTCACCATAATCCAAACGAACCATATGGACCAATAATAGTACAAAGCCTCCAACGTCTCATCACCTCAATTACATTATGGGAAAATCCCCAATTTTTAAACGTAAGGGATCGCTTTGGACATTGTATGAAATAAACAAGAGGTGACACTCTAATAATTGAGGAGGGATGCATGATGGGAAAAGATAGACAGGAAAAACGCTTAAAGGCATCAAAAAGAGTGGAATCTGACCGTGATCAATCCATTCATCATAAAGGGGCAACAGCATTAGAAGGTCCAGATAGCGCACGAAGAAGAAATCAATAAAAAAAGGCATGTGATGACCACATGCCTTAGATGTTTAGGGGCTAAACTTGATTTTAGTCCTTTTTCTTCTTTGATCTTAGACTATAGTACGTTGTGTCGATGCCTCTTTCTTTGAGCCAATGACTTGTTTCCCCGGAAATGACAACCTGGGTTTGTCTCAGTTCTTCAATGGTCTTCACGCCAAGCACTGTCATCATCATCTTCACATCTTCTTGAAGATCTATGATATCAGCGATGAGGCCGCTCTCCCCTCCGCCAGTCAGTGATTTTAAGAAAAAGCCAGCTAGACCAGCAGCGGATGCGCCAAGAGCAATTGATTTTGTTACATCAAGGGCGTCTTGTATACCTCCGGAGGCTAAAACCGTTTGATCTGGAAAACTTGTATGTACTTCAGCAAGACTCGCTGCTGTTGGAATCCCCCACTGGTCAAAATAATGAAGCGCTTTTTGGCGGCGAAGATTTTCGATCTTTGAAAAGTTCGTACCACCAAATCCTCCTACATCAACGGCCGCAACTCCAGCATGAAATAACTTTTTTGCCGTTTCCTTGCTCATGCCAAATCCGACTTCTTTTACGACAACAGGCACACCAACTGATTCAGCGATGGCTGCGATGCGCTTAAGCGCCCCCCTGAAATCACGGTCTCCTTCAGGCATGACGATCTCTTGGATCACATTTAAATGAATCTGGAGCATATTGGCCTCCAGCATCTCGACTGCTTCCTTCGCTTGCTTAATCGTTGCTTCACTGCCTAAGTTCGCAAACACAATTCCATCCGGATTGACTTTTCGAACAACTTCATACGTACGTCTTTCTTCTTTATCTTTCAGTGCAGCCATTTGTGATCCTACTGCCACCGGAATATTCGTTTCCTTCGCTGCGATCGATAAAGAGCGGTTGATCTCATAGGTCGACTTTCCGCCCCCGCCAGTCATTGCATTGATAAAAATTGGCGAACCGAAAGTCAGTCCGCCAATTGTCGTATGTGTATCAATTTGTGATGTCGCAAGATCTGGTAGACCGACGTGAACGAAGGAAACATCTTTTAAACCTGTTGCTGCATGCTGTCCAGTGGACAAGGCATGTTCAATATGCTGCTTCTTTCTTTCTGCTCTCGTCAATTTTGATCACCAAATTATTTTAATTTATTAAGCTTATCGCCGATCAGGTCACCAAGCTGGAATCCGCTTGTGTTTTCTTCTTTCGCCTGATATTGACGATAATTCTCTTCGATTTGTTTTTCAGGATTTTCTTCTAAATCACGGATGCTTAACGAAATGCGCTCTTCATCTTCATTCACATCAAGCACTTTCACTTTCACAGTCTGCCCTTCTTCAAGGACTTCTTGCGGTGTACCGATATGTTTATGAGAGATTTGGGAAATATGCACAAGTCCTTCGACGCCTGGCAGAATTTCAACAAATGCACCAAAGCTCACAAGACGTTGAACAGTTCCTTCAAGCACATCACCTTGTTTTACCTTTTCGCCAATCTGGCTCCAAGGTCCTGGTAATGTTTCTTTAATAGATAGTGAGATACGTTCGTTATCACGATCAACAGCAAGTACTTTGACCTGGACTTCCTGGCCTTCTTCCACTACGTCAGATGGCTTTTCAACATGCGCATGGGATAGTTGAGAAATGTGAACCAATCCATCAATGCCGCCAATGTCTACAAATGCACCAAAATCAGTAAGGCGCTGCACTTTACCATCAATCACACTGCCTACTTCAAGCTTTTGCAGGAAGTCTTGCTTTTTGTCTAATTGCTCTTGCTCCACTACTGCACGGTGCGAGAGAATCACACGATTTTTTTCGCGGTCAAGTTCGACCACGACAAGTGAGAGTGTTTTACCTTTGTAGTCTGAGAAGTCCTCTACATAGTGCGCTTCTACAAGAGATGCAGGAATAAATCCACGCACACCAATATCTACGACAAGACCACCTTTTACAACGTCTTTTACTTCAGCTTCAAATACTTCTTTTGTCTCAAACTTTTTCTCTAGGTCTTCCCAAGCGCGGTCTGCATCAACAGCACGTTTCGATAAAATCAAAGCATCGTCTTCGACTTTTGTTACTTTAAGCTCTAACTCGTCGCCATCTTTCACGACATCTGATGCTTTTTCAACGTGAAGACTTGATAATTCACTGATTGGGATGATCCCAGGCTGTTTCACATTGACGATATCTACATTGACATGCTTGTCCTCAACTTTAGAAACAATCCCTTTCACTACATCTCCAACCTCTGGTACCTGAACATCGATTTGATTCATTTCCTCTGTCATTTCGATAACCTCCTTGGTCCAAACCTACACAGCTTAGTTAAAACGACTGGGCGAATATGTGTCTTAAGCATGATGATTACCAGCCGAATATGTATTAAAGAAACATTCAAATCAACATAATTGCTTGAATGATCAATAAAAATAGTATTAGTATAAACTTCTAATAAAAGACCTTGTTTGTCAAGAGATAAACCTCTAACTTATTAAAGTTTTCTAAAATTTCTTACTGTTTCTCCACGCGGTCTGCTGCATCTAAAATTTTACCTGCTACCTCTTGAATGGAAAGAGAAGTTGTGTCAATTTCAATGGCGTCATCCGCTTTCTTAAGTGGCGAAACTTCGCGCTCAGAATCAAGTTTGTCACGTCTTGCAATCTCTTCGATCAGCTGATCGTAATTGACATCGTAGCCTTTTTTCTGATTCTCTTCAAAACGGCGTTTTGCTCTTTCTTCTACTGATGCAAGCAAGAAAATTTTCACTTCGGCATCTGGAAGAACGTGCGTACCTATGTCTCTTCCGTCCATAACGACACCGCCTTTTTGACCAAGCTCTTGCTGCCTGCGGACCATTTCTTCCCGAACAGCTCTGTGCTTTGCGACAACCGATACTTGGTTGCTCACGCGGTCTGTGCGAATATCCTCTGTGACATCGGTATTGTCTAGATGAACTTTTTGACCCTCGTCCGTTGAGACCAGATCAATCACAGTTTTTTTTAGTAATGCATCAAGTGCTGTTTCGTCCTCAAGGTCTACACCATGATTAAGTGCCGCAAGTGTAATCGCGCGGTACATGGCACCTGTATCGATATAAATATATGATTTTTTTGCTGCGACAATTTTTGCCACAGTGCTTTTTCCTGCAGCAGCAGGACCGTCAATTGCGATAGATAATTTCTTTTTCATAATACCTCTCCTTGATTGAATCTCCCTTATGAATTGTAACACGATCACCGCTCAAACGGGGGAATTTTCTATCAATCCTTCTGCTTAAACGTTTCGATCCAATCTTCAATGCTCATGTTATTTACACCCTCGTATTGCACGACTTTTGACAAAAAGAGTTCTCCTTTTGTCAAATGAAGTGTGATCTGAACGGCTAATAATAAGACAAGCTGAATGAGCACCGCTTTCAATAACCATCTTTCCATTGTCTTCATACAAAAAGCCTCCACGCTAGATTCTTTCACCTCTAGTATGGAAGCTTTTAACATCCTTTATTCTTATGCTTTTTTTACCCGTGTTAAAAGCTGCTGCTGGAAGCAGTACTTCATAATGTGCTGCTGGTGGTCATTTGTAATCTCAGAAAACTCCATGATCGCTCTTGTTTTGCCAGTCTGCTCATCTTGATATACTCGATTCATCTCTGCAACCGCTTTAATTTTCACAGGCTCTTTCAGCGGAAGTTCAAACTCTGTGACCACTTCTCCGTATTCTTTCAATGAGACACCTTCAGGAACAGCAATAGCTAAGCCGCCAGCACTCATATTGACAATAAACGTGTCAAAGGCTTCTTCATCCGTTGGCGTGATCGTCGCTTTGACCATTGTATCGACTCTCAGGTATTCTCTGCGCTGAAGCCGAATCATTTCTTCTTTTGGCGGAATGGAAATGACAATCATCGGAATATCTTCTTTCCTCTTTCCGATGACTTCGCTTGTACATTTGTATGGAATTTGATTTTCATCGAAAAAGAAAACGGTGATTTCTGTTTGCTGGTTTAAATAGATCGTGCGGCCCGTTTCTTTATCAGCTGGATAATTAATGCAAATATCATCGTTATTATTTTCCAAAACTTTCGATTTTGCAGTTTTCACTTCTTTGTTCTCATTGACGTATTCAATTGTGATTGCATCCCCTATTTGTAACATTCCTCATCACTCTTTTCATCTGTGAAATCATATCCTCTCCTATATTAAACCATGTATAAAACAAAAGGAAAAGGCTTAGTCGCCTTTTCCTCGCTTCCTTTTCTATAGGTCTTTATATATAGGTTCTGCGTTTTTTAGTTTATCTACTCGTTCTTCTTTTCCAGTATCCGCATTAATGAACATTCGGTACGTATCATTCTTAATAGTTCCGAGGAACTCATAGCACAAAACTTCCTCTGACATATCATTTTGAACAATCGCTACATGAGAATCTTCGATTTTTACATGCTGATTCAATGTTTTCTTCGCTTCTTTTTGTGAGATTTTAGGTGCTTTTATGTCTCTTGTTTTATGATTCGTTAAATAGTCTTTCGCTGAAAATCCAACCACCTCACCATCATCTAATGCGACCTTCATGCGTATACTATCTGGATAAAGCAGTACATTTTTTTGAAGAGGTACATAGGTAAATACACCGATATTATCAAATTGCGCGCTTTCATCTAAATGGAACGACTCTGCATCAAATCCTTGCTTCTTTAAGAAGCTGAGTGCTTTTTCTGATGCATCATTTAAACTGATTTTCTGTTTTTTTACGTCTCGATTTTGAAGAAGGTAGACTGGGTGCCCTCCTTTTTCAGTCAAGTCTAAATAGAAATTCGCTTTACTATCAGGATCTGACATCGATAAGCTGTACACATCTCGATTGGTTTTGCTTCCGCTTTTTCTGACCTTAAAATGTTGATTATGATCAGGTGCGAATTGCTGGGCAATGCGTATCGCTTCTTTCTTTGAGATCTTTTTCCCTTTTAAATGATTGTAACCACGTGTTTCTGATTCTGTCGACACATTTGTCGGACCGAGATTGACATCCGCAAATGCATCTGCATTTCTCTCGACTGTTTTCAACCCGTCAATGATGGTGTTATCATTCTTTCGGTCGCCATCAGCAAGCGCCATTTCAACATCCATCCATTTTAAATTTTTATTGAGGACAAGGTGCTGTACTTGTCTCAGTTCGTTTTGGATATCAGCCGCTTGATGATATAAAGACGTAATGGTTTTATGCGTATTTTTGTTTAATGGTTCATCTGATAAGGATTTGACTGATGATTTGTAGCTAAAGTCTCCGACATTCGCCAAAAATTCTTCCGTTTTGTTAAAAGGCATTAATGTGAGTGGAAGCTGACTCACATTGTTATGTGCTTCTGATGACATTCTCCATACATCTGCAAGTGCTGGTGAAATCGACGTTTGGCTGTTCATCGCAAGCGTTGCCCCAAGTTTGTCGTGCAGCTGATCCACTTGGTACGTTAAATCGTGAAAAGCCCTTTGATAGTTGTTCTCTGCGTGCAGCAGCACTGCGTCTTTTTCTTGATGCTCTTTATAGCCCCAATAACCTGTTGAGATGACAGCAATTCCTAAAATGGCAATCAATATTCCTCTGATCATTTATTTACACCTCTTTTTATTCGCAGAAAATATGTTTCCCGATTCGTTTAATTTGTGGTCTTCCCCAAATCCATGGACTTGTTGCTGTATCAGGATTAAAGTAATAGACGGCGCTCTCAGATGGGTCCCAGCCGTTAATGGCATCAAACACAGCCTTTTTAGCAGTGTCATTTGGCGACATATAAAATTGACCATCCGCCACAGCTGTAAATGCAAGCGGTTCAAAAATAACACCTGCGATCGTATTTGGAAAAGTCGGGTTGTTCAATCGATTTAAGATAACGGCAGCGATCGCCACCTGACCTTCATACGGCTCGCCTCTTGCTTCGCTATAAACAGCTTGTGATAAGAGCTGAATATCATTACTAGAAAAACCACCTGGCATGTTGGCTGCCGTTTGTTTCGGTGTTTGGTTTGCTTGCTGATTGCCTGACTGATTCCCAGTCTTTCCAGATGTCCCGCTTCCTCCGCTTTGACTTTTTTGATTCTCTTTTGCCCCTTGAGCTGTCTTTTTTTGTGAGCTTCTTTTCGCAGAAGCTTTTGTTTGCTGATCAAGAGGTTTCCCGCCATAATGGGTAAACTCATTCCCCTTTTGCAGCTGCTGCTGAACAAAGTCTTTATAGTATTTTGTCTTTTGAACTAATAGGCTTTTTGTTTGTTTACCTACAAGTCCATCGACCTTCTTTACACCATATTGGCTTTGAAAGTTGCGAACGGCCCAGTACGTCCCCCAGCCATATACACCATCAATTTTGCCATTGTAAAAGCCATTATATTGGAGCCGTGCTTGCAGCTCGACTACATCTTCTCCTGTTGCACCTCGCTGGATGACTTGACTGGTGAAGGCTTCACTTTTTTCAGCTGACATCAGTGAAGTTGCGAGTAGAACAATTGAGAAGATAAGGACGATTTGTTTCATGAAACGAGCTTTGTCCATATTTGATCCTCCTGTACTTTTGATGTTTGAATATATATTTCTTCCGATCCCTATTTTTATACATTCATCACAGGAGTGAATTGGATGAAAAGACAAAAAAAACGCCCTATCAACTGATAGGACGTTTTCCACATTAAATTTGCACCATTTTCACTGAACGGGCCTTTTTTGCTTTCCGCAGGCCAAACCACCATAAAAAAATCATGAATGGCAGCATAATATATCCCCAATTTCTCATGCCAAGAAGAATAAAATCATATAAGCCGTGAAAAAGTACTGGGAGCGTTAAAGATAGGATCAACCATTTCACTTGCTCTTTTTTTGCAGAGAAACGGGCTTTCCCGATATAAAACCCCATCACAACACCGAATAAAGCGTGACTTGAGACGGGTAATAAAGCACGGGTGAACGCATATTCAACCCCATGCCCGACCAAGTAAAGAATATTTTCTAATGTTGCAAAACCAAGTGAGACACTTGTTCCATACACAATCCCATCATAGTGTTCGTCAAACTGGGCATGCGCATAGACGCTGACCATTAAAATAAACCATTTTAATGACTCCTCTAAAAAGCCCGACGTCACAAATGAAATCAAGATAGGGTTCGTTGCGATATTTTCCTCTTGAAGGACATATTGAATAAACATGGTTGGAAACACAAGTATGACACCTAGCATAAAAGATCTGATGACCATGTGAACCGGCTCATTGTCGTACTGATCTTTCAAATAAAAATAACTTAAAAGTGCGATGCCGGGAGCTAAACCTGCTGAGATGATTGCGATCATAACCAGACCTCTTTCCCTACATTATCCTTCATTATCGTACCATGATTTACCCTTTTTTTATATGACTCGAGCCCATTTTTATGAAAATATTCTTCTATATAATCCCATTTTATATCAAAAAGAACCGAATCCCTTGTAAGGATCCAGTTCTTTTTTTATCCGTTCATTCTTTTGTTGATTTCTTCTGCAATAAGCCCCCCATGAAACCTTCCATTTTCAATGAAAATTTCATTGGCATTATTTCCAGCTGCAATGACTCCTGCAATGAAAATACCTTCTACGTTTGTCTCCATCGTCTGTTCATCAAATGCTGGACGGCCTGATTCTTGATCAATTGTCACACCCATTTTTTCTAAGAAAGAATGATCTGGATGATAGCCTGTCATGGCAAAAACATAATCACTTTTCACTCGCTCCGTTTGATCTTGCTGGTTTGTAAAAATCACCTCTTCTTCTGTGATTTCCTTCACCTGCGCTCCAAACTCCATTCGGATGGTTCCATTCCGCACAAGCGCTTCAAACTCTGGTAAAATCCAAGGTTTGATGCTAGACGAATATTCAGTTCCTCGATACAGCACAGTGACTCTGCTTCCGCATTTCACAAGTTCTAGCGCTGCATCGACACTTGAGTTTTTCCCGCCGATCACCGTCACATCTTTATCAAAGTAAGGGTGTCCTTCTTTAAAATAATGATACACATGAGGAAGGTCTTCTCCTTTGACGTTCATATAGTTTGGATGATCATAGTAACCAGTAGCAATCACGACATAATCACATGAATAGTCGTCTTTTGATGTGCTCACGGTAAAACAGCCATCTTTTTTCGTCACAGCGGTTACTTTTTCAAAGGCATGCACACGCAGGCTTTTTCGTCTGACTACTTCTCGGTAATAAGAAAGCGCCTGGATACGAACGGGCTTCCGATTTTCAGTAATAAAAGCGACATCACCAATCTCAAGCTTTTCACTTGTACTGAAAAAGGTTTGATGTGTTGGGTAATGATAAATACTGTTAACGACATTCCCCTTTTCAATGACAAGTGCATCAATTCCGATTTGCTTGAACGCGATGGCAGCTGATAGCCCGCAAGGGCCGCCTCCTATTATGATCGCTTTTTCTTGTTTCATTTGTTCCACTCCTGTCGTTTCAATACAATAACAACTGCTAGCTGTTTGATGATTTGTTCCATTCCATAAAAAAATCTCCTATTTAAGGATAGGAGATTTTAAGGCGCGATGCAAATAAGCCGCTTAAATCCAGCCTCTGAATCGAGAAGCTTCAGCCATTTTACGTACGCCGACCATATATGCAGCAAGACGCATATCGATGCGGCGGTTTTGCGCCATTTCATAAATATTATTAAATGATTTCACCATCATATCTTCTAAACGAGTTTCGACTTCCTCTTCAGTCCAGTAGAACCCTTGGTTATTCTGCACCCATTCAAAGTAAGAAACCGTTACACCACCCGCACTCGCAAGTACGTCTGGGACAAGCAGTACTCCACGATCTGAAAGAATTTTTGTTCCTTCAAGTGTCGTTGGACCATTTGCTGCTTCTACGACAATTTTGGCTTTAATGTTTGCCGCGTTATCTTCAGTGATTTGGTTCTCAATGGCTGCAGGTACTAAGATATCACAATCAAGCTCAAGCAGCTCTTGGTTTGTAATGGTATCGTTAAATAATTTAGTCACGGTTCCAAAGCTGTCACGCCGGTCTAGCAAGTAGTCAATATCAAGACCATCTTCATCGTATAATCCGCCATAAGCATCTGAAATCCCTACGATTTTTGCTCCGGCATCATACATGAATTTAGCCAAGTAGCTTCCTGCATTTCCGAATCCCTGTACGACAACACGAGCCCCGTTGATGTCAATTCCTTTTTTCTTCGCCGCTTCTTTGATGCAGATCGTCACACCTTTTGCTGTTGCAGTATCACGTCCGTGTGACCCTCCAAGAACAATTGGTTTTCCTGTAATAAATCCTGGCGAGTTAAATTCATCAATTCTAGAATATTCGTCCATCATCCATGCCATAATTTGAGAGTTTGTAAACACATCTGGTGCTGGTACATCTTTTGTTGGACCAACGATTTGACTGATTGCGCGAACATAGCCGCGGCTTAGCTTTTCAAGCTCTCTAAATGACATTTCTCTTGGATCACAGATAATACCGCCTTTTCCTCCGCCATAAGGAAGATCCACAATACCACATTTTAAACTCATCCAAATTGAAAGCGCTTTTACTTCTTTTTCAGTAACGTTTGGGTGGAAACGAATGCCGCCTTTTGTCGGTCCGACAGCATCATTGTGCTGTGCGCGGTAACCAGTGAAAATTTTCACTGATCCATCATCCATCCGTACTGGAATTTTGACCGTTAATAGACGAATTGGCTCCTTCAGCAATTCATACACTTCTTGCGGATACCCTAATTTGTCTAGCGCTTTATGTATGACGGTTTGAGTTGACTTTAAAACATCTAGCTTATCTTCTGCGTTATGAGCGGCGTTTTGATCGGCTGCCATTAAAATAAACCCCCTAGAAATCTTTCATGATCTACTGCTCCCTTTCAAGCAATAGTATACACCTTCGTACTGGTAAAGCAAAGGTAAAAAACGTTTTTTATCAAAATAAAATATCAGTGTTTATAAATATAAAAAAGGATATAAAAAATACTGTTGTTTCATCACAACAGTATTAAATATAATAGAAAAAAGTGATTAAAAATACATTTGAATCGTTTTCACTGCATCATCTTGCATGATCACTTTTCCATATTCTTTTAGCCGATGAATCGTTAATGTCGTAGGAGAACCAAACTCCGCTAAAATGGAAATGACTGTATCAGCAGACAGTTCTTCAAAATCATCTAGGCTGAGAAAATATTGACCTTCATAATGGTAAACTGTACCCCCTAAAAGCCCAATACGACTTAAACTATGGGACAGTTGAATCACATCTTCAAACGAGGCAAATTGATAGAGCACATGATTACTCTCGTCGAGCTTGACTTGCATCTCAATGTAATCTTCATCAAACTCATCATCATCAGCATCTTCCTGCTGACTCTTTGTGACAATGACGACCATCCCCTGCGCCTGAAGAGAAAATACTTCAACAGCAATCGGTCCACTCGCTTCAAAACCAAGCTCCTGATTCGCCTCGTTCATCATGTCTTTAAACAGCTGATGGACTTTGAACGAATCTTTCCAAAGGTCTTCTTTCGTAAGACCCCGGTCTGTCAGGTCATCTAGTGTGAGAAAAATTTTGATTTTATTATAATTCAGACGCTCCAGTCGCATAACGTTCCCTCCTGCCTCTTCTAAACACACATCATACTGTAGTATATGAGATGATGAGTCATAGGTTCTTAATTTTGTATTCAGTTTACACTGTGTCAAGACGGAAGACAAGCATGAAGCTATGCTTACGGTGACTTTTATGGAAAATATTGAGGGTGCAGCAAGTCATCGCGTTTTTACAGGCATTAAATAGATCAGATGGGTTTCTGGTTCTGCCCCGAGACGCATTGGAATCTTTGTTGTTCCATAGCCATTACTAATAAGAAAAAACGCGCCTTTGACCTGACCTGTTCTTCCTTTTTCATACGGACCAAATTTTCCGATTCGGATCTGACCTCCATGCGTATGACCGCTCAGAACAAGGTCGATTCCCTCTTCTTCACTCATCAAATGATGTACATCTGGGTTGTGTGATAAGAGAATATTCACTTCATCTTTCACAAACTCAGGCCGTATCGCTTCATAATCCGCCTTTTCAAGCCGAATATCATCGATACCTCCAACTTTGATTGGCTGGCCTTCGAAATCCCACACAGCCGTTTCATTTTGCAGAGTCGTGACATCATATGCATGAAGTATCTCTTTAAACTTCTGCTGGTGCAGCTCATGATCATTATTTCCCCAAACAAAATAAACGGGCGCAATTCTTGATAAACGTTTCACATTTTCTTCAATCCTGGCGTAGGGTACACCTTTTTCTGCTAAGTCCCCTCCTACCATAATGACATCTGGTTCTTCTTGTGTGACTTCTGCTAATAATGAGTCACTAATAAGACGCCGGTGTGTATCAGAAATAAAGAAAATCACTGCTGGTCGATCTGATTGAAGTGCTTCTATTGTAAAGTAATGCTTTTTGATGTTGTTTTGTTTTGCCGTTTTCACCATTTTTGCCGTTACACACACACCTGTTGTAACAGCCGCAATGGCGGCAGTAAATCCGATGGCATATTTCATCATAAATGGCTCCCTTGCATTTGTTTCGTTCATAAGACGCTTGAATGAAAAAAGACGTTTCAACTATTAAAACGTCTTTTTACACATTTATTTACTTTCATAATAGAGATTAATGTCATATTGCTTCTGCATATAGTGAAAAACCGCTTCACGCTCTTTCCACTGGTCTGATTGCGGCCATAAGTCTGTGCTTTTTTGTATAATCTCACATCTAAGCCGATGATATTCATCCTCAGCCTTTTCCTCTTTTTTCTTATAGTAATAAGATGCGTAAAAAGCAAACACCTCAGCCATTATCCAAAATAGAAAGATCTCATGACCAAGCAGTGTTGCAATCATCGCTTCCGGCTGAAGAGAGCCTCCCTTATTTGCCGTTATTACAAAATAAAACAAAAGAATCGCCAGCGACAATAGGGCTGTCCATTGCCATCTTTTGCACTGCTTAGCAAAGCCCTCATATTTGTACTTTCTTTTGATCAACGTTTCCATCATTTTCTGTGTCGGCTGATCCATATAGCGGCTGATTACGTGCAATGTCATCACATACACCCTGTCCCTTTTTTCTACATATGTATGTGCTTTTTCATTCGATCATGTCAGGTAATTAGTTTTCCAATGGAATGTTGAGTACTTGACCACTGTATACACTGTTCCCATTTAAATGATTATAGGCTTTAATTTTCTCTTCACCCGATCGGTTTTTGTAATATTTCATCGAGATTCGATATAGGTTTTCCTCTGGGCCCACAGTGTGCTGTACGACACGAACCGGCTTTTCTTCCTGCTTCTTTTTCTCTTCGGCTTCTTTTCGTTTTTTCTCTTCTTGTTGTTTTTGCAGTGCGAGCTGCTGCTGTTCACGCTTTTTCGCAGCTGCGGCTTTTTCACGCTCTTCTTTCTCTTTAGCGGCTTTTTCTTTTTTCTTCTGCTCTGCTTTTTCTTTTGATCGCTGCTTTTCTTTTTCTTCATCTTTCTTTTTCTTCTCTTCATCAGACGCATCCGCTTTATCATCGCTAGCGTCATTTTTTGTTTCGACAAGTGCTGACGGAACTGGGTCTGTGTCAGCACTTGAGGTTTTATCGATGTATACACCTTGATTGTTATTATCGTTGATTTCCTTTGATGTGTAATAGATCAATAGAAAGAAAACAGTGATGACGATGATAGGAAAGATAATAGCCAATGTCGTAAACAAAGGATTGCGCACTTTTTTCGTGCGCTGCTTCTTATATTCATGAAAGTCTTCTCGTGTAGGAAAGTGAGAGTCATCAGAAGGATGTACTTTTTCTTCAAGAATTTCCTCTACATCGTCGTCATGGTTGTTTGTCAGCTGCTCCTTCTTTCTCTGCATTCTCGACATTTCTTCCATGTTCATCCCTCCCCTTATATTTTAAACGAATTTGACAAGCAAAGACTAAGTCAATGACAAAATGAGTCATGACAGGAACAAATAAATTCCCCGTCCACTCGTATAAAAGTCCTAAAAAAATACTAATGGAAACCACGAGGATAAACAAGAGTATTTTTGATAAATAGCGAAAGTGAAGAAGCGCAAACACGATGCTGGCAATCTCCAGCCCAAATTGCTGTTGAACGATTCCGCGAAATAGTATTTCCTCTGAAAAGGCGATGAGAAGTGCTAACCAAACAATATGCGGGATGCTTCGGTTTTTGAACATCTTTTCATTTAAACCGCCATCATCATACATATGAGCGGGAAACACCTTCATGACAATCGCATCCACAATGATGACGAGCAAAGCACCGCCAATTCCATATGTCAGAATGCGCATATCATGAATCTGCCAAAGTGCTGTAAAATCCATCCATTGATCGAACATAAATATGCCTAGTAAAAAAGAAACGATAAGCATGAGGAGCTGCGTGAAATACAGCTGTTCTACGACTTGTCGATCGGTTAATTTTTCAATGATTTGACGATGTTGTTCAATCAATGCTGCGCCTCTTTTGTCAGATGAAACATACGATCCAGCACGGTCTTCCAGTGTTTCATTTCATTCAGCTCCAATGATTGATCTTTTTTTTCATAATCAGACAGGTCAAGTCCGCAAGAAGAGCAGCAATGATCAGAGGACGCATGCTCTGTTTGATTAAGCTGTTCGTGAAAGTATAATAACAGAGATTGTCTAAAGCAGTCATGACCCATGATCCGCTCTTTAAATTGCCACACTTTTCTCAGCTTTTCTGTTTGTCTGTCCTGCAATTTTTCTTTTAGATTCATGAGGATTGCCGGGCGCTGTTCGGACTCATGCATCATGTAATAATGCGTCAGCATTCTTGCACGGGTCTCCTGAAGCCCTGTTTCCATTAATCGTTCACGTAATTTTTTTTCATCATTTGTCTGCATTTGTGTGAGCTGGGCTAAGAAGAAATCAATTTCTGGATCGTCAAATCCTTCTGCTTGGATCAAGTGTTGCTGAATATCTGCATCCTCTTCTGTATATAAAAGAATGCTCACACTGTTTTTCCCGTCCCTTCCCGCTCTTCCAATCTCTTGCATAAATGCTTCAATCGATTGCGGCGGGCTCATATGAATGACAAATCGGATATTTGCTTTATCAATTCCCATGCCAAAAGCACTCGTGCAGCAAATGAGATCAAGCTGGCCGCTGATAAATTGCTGCTGAATGAGCATACGGTCTCCTGCATCCATTCCGCCATGATAAAACTCAACACGCTGATTGGTTTTTTGTTTTATCCAGAGTGCAAGCTCTTCTGTCATTTGCCGGGTCGGGCAATAAATAAGACCTGGTCCTTGCAGGAAGTCCGCAAGCTCAATGGCCCGTTTCTCTTTTGCTTCTTTCGATTCGTGCGCTTCTTTGACGAAGGCAATGTTCGGGCGGTTGACGGAATGAATATGAAATTCTGGATGCTGTAATCTTAGCGTTTGCACTGTATCTTTTAGCGTTTGTTTCGTTGCTGTAGCTGTAAGAGCTAAAGCAACAGGATGACCTAACGCTTCTCTCCATTCTCCCAGCTTTGAATATTCAGGACGGAAATCATGCCCCCATTCTGATATACAATGCGCTTCATCGACGACAAACAGACCAATATGCATCGACTTGAGCTGTTCTAGCAGGACTTCTGACATTAATGCCTCAGGTGCGACGAATAAAAATTTATATGATGGCAAATGCCGAATGATATGTCGTCTCTCCTGAAAAGACAATGTGCTGTTAAGCGCCGCCACTCGTTTTTCTCCGCGCATTTTCATTCGTTCGACTTGATCCTCCATAAGCGATAAAAGAGGCGAAATAATCAGAACTAATCCTTCTGTCATATAGCCAGGAATTTGATAGCAAAGTGACTTCCCTCCGCCAGTAGGCAGCATGGCAACCGTATCTTTTTGATGCAGTACACTTTGAATTATGTCCTCTTGACCCACTTTAAAAGTGTCGTGGCCAAAGTATCGCATGAGCGTCTGATGAAGCTTATCCATTTGCTTTCACCATCCTTGTCAGTGCCAATCGTATTTGAAAATAAGTAAATGGATGCTCGAGTTTTTCTTTAATCAGCTTCATTTTATTTGTTTGAAGCTCCCTGGCTACAGTAAGGATCGCCCGCTGCTCTTCTATACTCACATACGGATCTATTGAAAAGCTTGGCTCATGTATCGACAGCTCCACGATATGATCTTCGATCGTTGCCTTTTTTAGTGAACGAATGTGAGCAATCTGTTCAATATCAAATCCTTTTTGGACAAGCTCAAGTGTTTTATGGGTAGAAGTTGTTAACACGCGTTTGAATTCAAGGTCACCTACGAGCTGCTGCAAAATCGGTGCCTCACCTTTTTGGGCAGATTGAATAAAATAATGGAGTACATTCCAAAAAAGCAGGTACACATACCACACATCTTCTTTCATCCACTCCGCCATTTGCTGATACGTACGCCCGATTCGTTCATTTGAGGTCAATGAATAAACAAAAATCAGTGCCTCTTGATCGCTTAAACAAACAAGGAGCTTTTCTAGTTCATGATGCAGATCTTCTGAAAGCTTGCTTTTCTGCTGATGCTGTTTCAAGAAAGATTTCGTCCAGCTTTGAACCGAGACATCTCTTTGTATTGGAACATATTGATACGATCCAGCCATATAGTGAGAAAGCACTTGTACAAGTAAAGAGAGCCTCATCCATAGCATCTTTGCTTTATCGTGATATTTGGCACCATGAAAATAAGCGGGCATCGGTTTTTCAGAAAAATGCTGGTTTAGCATTCGCTGCCCTGCTTCAGTGATGCTGAATGTCTCATCGTTTTTTCTAATGTAGTGCTTCTCTTCAAGCTTTAAAGCAGAACGATTCAGCTGATCCCTCGTAAACCCCTGGTAACAGCCGAAGTACCTGGAAAGCTCAAACAAGCTGGCATCCTGTATGGTTTGTGATGATTTTTTTCCTTTAAAAAGATGGTAGACAGCACTAATGGAGCGTTCGCCGTTCAATTTATATACGCTGTCCATTAACATGACATCCAAATAATGAAGAGTCATTCATCAAAGCACCTGTCTTCCTGACAAAATTCGAATATTTTCTCCCTTTATTTTAACAGATTTCATACAAGAAGAAATGTTTAAACTCAATTTATGGGGGAAAGTTATGAACAAACCCTTATGTGATAAGCATTCTCAATCACTTTACAGTTGAAATGTGAATTTAAAATCATTACAATAAGGTTTGAGGAAATTGTTTTTTATCGGTGAAACTAAAAAGGTTAAACCATGTGTTCCATCGAACTATCTGGGAGGTATTTTTTAACATGGCAAAATATACAATTGTAGACAAAGACACATGTATTGCTTGCGGCGCATGCGGTGCAGCTGCTCCAGACATTTATGATTATGATGATGAAGGCATTGCATTTGTTACGCTTGACGACAACCAAGGGACTGTAGAAGTTCCAGAAGTACTTGAAGAAGATATGCTTGATGCATTTGAAGGATGTCCAACTGACTCAATCAAAGTTGCGGACGAATCTTTCGAGGGTGACCCACTTAAGCATGAATAGTATAAAAGCCCCTTATGCAGGGGCTTTTTTTATATTAACTATTTTGAAGTCGGCGTTTATTTTCAAACCATGGACGCATTTTCACAAAAATGAAGCTAAACACGATGGTAATGATCATTCCTTTAATAAAGTTAAAAGGTAAGATCCCTGCTGTAATGGTCGTCTTGAGCGCATGATCAGATAGTTCAGGTGCGTTTAAAAACCATGTGTAAGCTGGCAGGAATAAGAAGTAATTTAAAATGCTCATCATCACAGTCATCAGTAATGTACCGATGATCATTGACCATGCCATCCCTTTTGCTGATTTAATTTTTTTGAACATAAAGGCGACTGGTAAGATGAATAATGTGCCTGCAATGAAGTTCGCGACTTGCCCAACTGGAACACCAGACATACTGCCTTGAATGAGATAATGCAGAACATTTTTTAATGCCTCAACGGCAATTCCTGCACCCGGCCCATAAATTAAAATCGCAATAATCGCTGGTATATCACTGAAATCAATTTTCAAATACGCTGGAAGCCCTGGGAAAGGGAAATCCAATAAAATTAACACGAACGAAATACTGCTGAGCATACTGGTGACGACTAAACGTTTTACTTTACTTTGATTCAATATTCTCTCTCCTTTTCGATCAAATCTTTCGAAAAGAGGATTGTTCAATTTCAGCCGCAAAAAAACCGCTCATGAAAACAGGAGCGGGGAATTTTGGCTAGACAAATAAACGTGTGAAAAACCATGTTTTCAACGTTTACGAACCTCCATCTTCTCCCATCCAGACTATACTGTCGGCTTCGGAATCACACCGAATCCTGCCAAAAAAGGCTCGCGGGCTTAGAGACTATGCTCATCACCGCCGGTAGGGAATTGCACCCTGCCCCGAAGATTGATCATTATTCAATTCGACATCATTATATATGATATATGAGCATTTGTACAGATAAAAATCCTGAGCAATTTCATCAGTTTTAAGAAATCGTAAAAAACTTAAAAATTATAATGACAAATGCGCAAAAATTGGTTATCTTTTGTTTAAAGGTGTCCATTCTTTATAAAGATACCAATAAATGTTCGTGTTTTCTTTTTCGCTTTACTGCTTTAATTTGATTGACACAGTGAAAAGGAATATGGTAAATTATCAGATATTTATGACGTTTATTTTAGGAGGAAATCTTACGATGTTTCGAGTATTAGTCTCAGATAAGATGAGCAATGATGGTCTTTTACCACTTTTAGAATCAGATTTTGTTGAAATTGTCCAAAAAAATGTAACAGAAGCAGAAGATGAATTACACACATTTGATGCCTTACTTGTCAGAAGTGCTACGAAAGTGACCAAAGAGCTTTATGAAAAAATGTCTTCATTAAAAATTGTCGGCCGTGCCGGTGTGGGAGTAGACAATATTGATATTGATGAAGCGACCAAGCATGGCGTCATTGTCATCAATGCACCAAACGGTAATACGATCTCCACAGCTGAGCATACATTTGCCATGATCTCTTCGCTCATGCGTCATATTCCACAAGCCAATATTTCTGTGAAATCAAAAGAATGGAACAGAGGCGCATATGTTGGTGCTGAGCTTTATGGAAAATCTCTTGGGATTGTTGGACTTGGCAGAATCGGAAGCGAAATCGCTCAGCGTGCAAGAGCATTTGGCATGACAGTCAACGTATTTGACCCATTTCTCACAAAGGAACGTGCAGAAAAAATTGGTGTCAATGCCAAATCACTTGATGAAGTACTCGAAGTATCAGATATTATCACTGTACATACCCCATTAACAAAAGAAACAAGAGGGCTTCTCAATAAAGAAACAATTGCAAAAACGAAAAAAGGCGTTCGCCTAGTGAACTGTGCGCGCGGCGGTATTATTGACGAGGGTGACCTTCTTGAAGCGCTTGAAAGCGGCCATGTTGCAGGAGCTGCACTCGATGTATTTGAGGTAGAACCTCCTACTGATAATCCGCTTGTAGACCATCCGCTCGTCATTGCGACTCCGCATCTTGGCGCATCGACAAAGGAAGCACAATTAAATGTAGCGGCGCAAGTTTCTGATGAAGTACTTCAATTTGCAAAAGGACTCCCTGTCATGTCATCTATTAATCTACCAGCGATGACAAAAGACGAGTTCAAAAAGATTCAGCCTTATCATCAGTTTGCAGGAAAGCTCGGACGTCTTGTCTCTCAATCAATGAGAGAACCTGTAAAAGAAGTAAGCATCTCTTACGAAGGCTCTATTTCAAAACTCGAAACCTCCTTTATTACAAAAAGTCTCCTGTCAGGCTTTTTAAAAGAACGCGTCGATTCGACTGTAAATGAAGTAAATGCTGGGATGGTGGCAAAAGAACGCGGCATTAGCTTTAGTGAAAAAATTTCTTCCAGCGAATCTGGTTACGAAAACAGCATTTCTATTGAAGTCAAAGGTGACCTTTCAACCTTTACTCTAAAAGCAACCTACATCCCGCATTTAGGAGAACGCGTTGTTTCCATTAATGGATTTAATATTGATTTTTATCCAGATGGACACCTTGTCTACATCCAGCATACTGATGCACCTGGTGTGATTGGAAAGGTTGGACAAATATTAGGCGACCATGATGTCAACATTGCGACAATGCAAGTAGGACGTAAAGAAAAAGGCGGCGAAGCCATCATGATGCTTTCTTTCGACAAACATCTTGAGGACGAAATTGTCAAAGAATTAACCGAAGTGCAAGATATACTTTCTGTCCGTCTGATCGACCTATAAAAAATAATGTTAAACCTCATGCAAATGCATGAGGTTTATTTTGTTGAAATCATTAAACGGTCTCCCGTTCGGATGAGATGAGTAGTAAGCTCATTGATTTTTTTCAATTGTTCCACAGTCATCTCGTGCGCCTTTGCAATCGACCAAAGGGTATCTCCTTGTTTAATGAGATATGTATTGTTTTCATGCCCGTTTACATGAAGAGCCGGCTCTTGGAAACGATCCATCGCAATGATTGTGAGTGGATCTACCGCATCTTCTTTACTGACTGACCAATTACCCTTGTGCACCTCAAAATGCAAATGAGTGCCTCTAGAAGCCCCTGTGTTGCCGATAATGCCGATCGTCTGTCCTGCTTCTACATGGTCATCCTTTTTAACAAAACGCTCGTGTAAATGAGCATAGACGGTTTCATATCCATTTGGATGCTGGATAAACACAACCTCTCCATATGTAGCAGATACATACGAACGCGAGACCACACCTTCACTTGCAGCAAATATGGATTCTCCTTCAGGCGCAGCTATATCTAATCCCTTGTGCGAGCCACCTCTTGTCCCAAACAAATCCGTGACTTCTCCTTTTATCGGCTCTACCCATTCGCTTGTTTTCTGTGCATGAGCAAAAGGCGAAAAAATCAACAGCAAAAAACAGCTGGCACATATGAAGCAATACCTTTTCATCAGTGACTCCCCTTCTTTGAGGTTCTTTTTATGACAGCTTAGTATACAGCAAGGAAGCTATTTTCTATACATCAAAAAAGAACGCAATTTCTTGCGTCCTTTAACGGTCTCTTATAACAACTGGATTCGGCAGAGCCGGCACCTCTATGGGTTCTTCTAATTCATATGGACCAACTTGATCTGCCCCCGCCTGTTGAATGGTGACCTCTGTAAAACCAAAATCTTTCGCTGAGAGCAGCAGACCTTCAATGAGTAGAATATGATCATTTGAGTCCGATAATTGCGCTGATGCTCCAAACGTGATAGTCACATGTTTTCCTTTAGTCGTCACTTTTTTAATCGATTCATCTTTAATTAATGGATCAAGTCCGGCATCACTTGTCCGCTTCATGGCCTCTACCGCATCTTCATACGAAGGATAATGGGTTTTTGAAGGCACTAAAAAAGTCCCGCTTTTGTTGTCTAAAACATAATAAGCGTGCTTTGTTTGTTTCTCAATCGACATTGTTCCAATGCGGCCATTTGCTCCTAATTGAAGTTGAGAACCTTTGGATGTCTTGACCTGTACCTGCTTATACTTACTCCATTTTAGCGTTTCTTTTACCATATCTTTAAACCGGTTGGCTTCTTTTAACGTATCGAGGGACAAATCATTTTTTAACTGAAAGATGAGTGTATCTCCTTTTTCTCGAAGATCTACCATATCAATATAAGATTGAAGAGGTTTTGTCATTTCAGGCAGCTGCACCTGCTCATATGTGTTCATCATTTCCTGCAAATGATCATACTCATCCTCTTTTTCAATGCTAATTGGAACTACCTGAGAGGTTGATTCATCTATGTATGCAATGGTCATATACTTTTGCTGCTGCTTACGAGAAACAACGTGTGAGGGCCCATCAGTCTGTTTGACCGCCTCTAATGTGGCGTTCACCTGACTTTTGTCAGCACTTGTTTCCACTTGCTTATGATGATCTTGAGCAGCCGGCTGAAATAAATGAGGAGAAATCAAAAACGCCATAAATAAAACCACAACGGTTGCGACCGCTGGACCAATCCATTTGGCACTTTTCTTTTTCTGCCCGCTTGCCATCAGCATCTGCTGGTATATCTGCTTAGATGAACGGTTGTCCTCCACCTTTGGAAGCTGACTTAGTAACACCTTGATTCGTTCTTCGCTCCAATCGGACCTGTTCGTTTTCATTCACTAGCTCCTCCTTCAAAAGCTCCATATGTTTTCGGAGCACTTTCAGGCCTCGGTGCTGCGTTGTTTTGACTTTGCTTTCCGAGAACTTTAGCGCCTTTGCCGTCTCCATGATTGAGTAGCCCTGGATAAATCTTAAAATAATGACAGCTCGTTGATCAATTGTGCAATGATCAAGTGCGGCATAGATTTCTTTTACATTTTCATCCTGTACAGCTAGTTCGTCTGGGAGCAAGTCTGGGTCCTTTACATCCTGCTTATCCCAATCAAACGTGCCGAGTACCCGTTGTCTAATGGTTTGCTGTTTGCGAAACCAATCAATCGCCACATGCCTTGCAATTGAAAACAGCCAAGTTTTCTCGCTGCTTCTTCCTTCAAAAGTTTTATATGAGTGAAGTACCCGGATGTAAACCTCCTGAACGAGATCCTCTGCCTGATTTTTATCTTTAACCATATAAAATAAAAACTGGTACAAATCTTGATGGTACGAATCATATATTTTTTGAAAGGTTTCATGCATAGGAAACCCCTCCGTTCACTTATTTTTGTCGATTGACTCTTACAAAACGTTACATTACAACTTTATGACAAATATATTACAAGTTCGACAATTTGGGAAGGGCTTTTTGTTTAACTTCTCCTTAAAAATATGAAAATAAAAAAACACTTCTTTTTTTCGAAAAGAAGTGCCAGATTGTTGACAAAGAGCTAAAATGATCTTTATTTTAGCCCTTTGTCTTCTTTTCAGCGTGATAGAAAACCTTTGCAGTCTAGGAAGGGCGAGTACCGGAGCGGAGCGAATTTGACATTCGTGAGCACCGGAGCGCAGACCTGACACCGAATGCGAGGGTTTGTCTACACGCTGACACTTCTTTTTTTCGAAAAGAAGTGTTTCTCATGTAACAAGATTCTTCGTCAGGATTAGACGAGTTCCTGCTTTTTTCTCGGAATATAAAAGGTAAAGTGTGTACCTGTACCCGCTTTGCTATGTGCATGAATGGAGCCTTGATGCGCTTCTACGATGTTCTTCACAATCGCAAGACCAAGCCCAGTACCAGAACGCCCTCTTGTTCTTGCCTTATCCGCTTTATAGAAACGTTCGAAAATAAATGGCAGATCCTCTTCCGGGATTCCGCTTCCCGAATCTTTTACATCCATTTTCAGACCGCTTTCCACCGATTGAACCGAGAAGTGAACCTCTCCGCCCTCTGGTGTATGACGAATGGCGTTATCAATGAGATTCGTAAACACCTGCTCAATCTTATCCGGATCGAGTACAAAGTGCGGTTCATCCACTTGAATGTCATATGTGAGATCAACTTGTTTTTCTTTCGCAATACCGAGAAACTTGCGGTAAATCTTCTCGGTCAGCTCTTCTGTATCTGTCGATTCAAGATTAAGTGTAATATGGCCCGCTTCCATTCTCGCTAGATCTAGAAGGTCATTCACAAGACGTCCCATTCGAAGTGATTCGTCGTAGATAATTTGCGCAATCTCTTTCTTTTCCTCTTCTGAGCCTGCAATATCATCTACAATCGCCTCACTATACCCTTGCAGCATGGCAATTGGTGTACGAAGTTCATGACTGACATTGGCAATGAAGTCTTTTCTCAGCTTATCAAGTCTTCGTTCCTCTGTCATATCACGAAGGACCGCAACTGCTCCCCTGACATCCTGCTGATTATAAAGCGGGGTCATGAGAAGAACCCAGGTACGTCCTTGCAGCGTGACTTCGATCATTTGCTCTTTTTCTGTGCTGACGGCTGTATGAAACAGTTCTCTCGCTTCTGGTGGCAGTTCATCTCCATCTTTGATCTTCATATTTTGCTCGTAATACCATGCCTGCAAGAATCGTTCTGCAGGAGGATTCGTCATGAGAATCGTTCCATCAATATTGATGGTGATGACACCATCAGCCATACTGCTTAAAATGTTGGACAAATGTTCTTTTTCTTGATTTAAGGCTGTGATATGGAATTTAAGCTGCTTGCCCATTTGATTAAAGGCGATGGCCAGTTCTCCAATTTCGTCTTGCGTTAATATAGGAATCTTGGTATCAAATTTCCCTTTCGCCAGATCCTGTGCCCCCTCTCTCATCTTTCTGAGAGGATAGGTGACACGTGTTGATAAGAAGAAAGCGAAGATAGTGGTCAGAATAATGGCAATTCCGGCTGCTAGGAAGATATAACGCGTCGTATGTTTCGTTGTTTGTTCTACAGCGAGTAATGATTGAGAAAGAAAGACCATGCCTTTTTTTCCGTTTGCCTCAAATGGAACACCGACGACAATTCGTTCATCTTTCTGATTGCCTGCATTTGGTTCTGCACGTTTACTGATTTTTTTACGATCTTTTAGTGCTTGATTTAAATCACTGTCCGCTTCAATTTGTTTCTTTGTAATCGCAGGAAGCTTCCCGTCTTTTTCAGACGAATACCACTCTAGCCCGTCCTCTTGGATAATCGCAATACTCGTCAATTTGTCAGCAAGCTCTGATGTAATCGACCTTGCGAGCGATTGATCCTCATGGCTTTCTAAAATGACCGCTACTTTGTTTGCCATTTGAGTTAAATCTGACTTTGCTTCTTCTACATGGTAATTCTCAATGAACTCTAAAAGAAGCACGGTTAAAATAGATAAAACGATCAGGACGAGGAAGAGAATGGTTAACCATAGCTTTCCAACGACACTTTTCCACAGTTTCATTCAGCGCCGACCTCAAATTTGTACCCGACACCCCATACCGTCACGATTTTTTTCGCAGCTTCTGGTGACACTTTATTCAGCTTTTCGCGAAGTCGTTTGACGTGGGTATCGACTGTTCTCAAGTCTCCAAAGAATTCATACTGCCATACTTCTTTTAACAGCTTCTCTCTGTCATAAACCTTATCCGGTGTTTTCGCAAGGAAATATAAAAGCTCATATTCCTTCGGCGTGAGACTGACTTCTTTGCCATCAGCCGTCACTCTATGCGCATCGTGGTCAATTGAAAGATGAGAAAACACAAGTACATCTTTTGTTGTTGTCCCAGTATTGAGATAAGACGTTTGAGAAGATCTTCTGAGCAATGCCTTCACACGTAAAACAACTTCACGCGGGCTAAAAGGTTTTACGATATAGTCATCCGTTCCTGCCTCAAACCCTTGGACGCGGTTGGCTTCTTCTCCTTTTGCCGTCAGCATAATGATTGGAGTCGCTTTTTTGTCTCGAATTTGATTACACACTTCGATTCCATCTGTCCCAGGCATCATTAAATCGAGTAAAATGAGGTCATAATCTGTTTGGAGTCCTTTTTGAATCGCCTCATCTCCATTTTCTGCTTCATCGATTTCATAATTTTCACGTTCTAAGTACATTTTTAAAAGGCGGCGAATTCTTGCCTCATCATCTACGACTAATATTTTCGTTTGAGTTGTGTGTTCCATTAGACAATCCTCCTGCTTTCTCCGTTGTTACATTCATTTTAACAAAAAGCCAAATCGATTCATAAAAAGTTGGCCTTTTTCATGTGATTAAGCGTAAGAATGAAGCCCTGCAATCACAAGATTGACAAAGATGAGATTAAACATAATGATGGCGAATCCGATGACAGCTAGCCAAGCGGACTTTTCGCCATGCCAGCCCCTGGATAAGCGAAGGTGAAGGTAGGCTGCATAAAAGAGAAACGTAATCAATGCCCATACTTCCTTCGGGTCCCAGCCCCAGAACCGAGTCCAAGCAATTTGCGCCCAGATCATTGCAAAAATCAGCCCGCCTAACGCAAATACAGGGAAACCAATGGAAACAGCCCTGTATCCAATTTCATCGACTAAATCTAGGTTCACCTGCTTCACAAGCGGTTGAAGCAGAGCGCTGAGTCGTTTGCGAATGATCAACCGAATCAGTCCATACAAGATCAGCCCCGTGCCGAATGACCATAACACCGTATTGACCTTTCTTCCTGAAAAAACAGGCGGCAAATCAACAAATGGTTCCAAACGATCTTGCGTCACAAGCTCTCCTTTATGAGGTCCAACTAGAGCTGGCAGCTCATAGACCATCACACTTTCCTCTTTATTTTTATCGACCCAATTAAATTTTGCCTCGTACCCTGTCATTCTAAAGATGGACGTGACAGCGATAAATGCAAGTGTAACAACAATCATAAACATGACGAGCTCTAAACCAAATGTCTTCTTCCCTGGCTTTGTTTGATCGACATGCTTTAATAGGAAGATGACACCTGCCACAAAGCTGATCGCTAAAATGGCTTGCCCAAGTGCTGCTGTTGTCACGTGAATATAAAGCCAATTACTTTGTAGTGAAGGAATCAGCGGTGAAATATCTGATGGGAACATACTTGCATAGGCAATAATCAATAAAGCGATTGGAAGTGTAAATAAACCAAGTACAGACACTTGATACACAAAATATAAAATGATGAATGCGAGCACAAGCATCATGCCAAAAGCGGTTGTGAATTCAAACAAATTACTGACTGGTGCATGACCAGACGCCATCCACCTTGAAATAAAATAGCCAAATTGGCTTAAAAAACCGATGATGGTGAGCGTAATGCCGATAAGTGCTGCCTTATTCCTGCGCGGTCCATCAACTTGCTTTTTTCCTTTAATGGCACCACCAAAAAAAGGAACTGCCGCTAAATACAATAGAAAAGCTGCAAATAACAGGTTTTCACTGACTGCTGCCATCTAATCCTTCCCCCTTGCTTTTGCTGATACTTGTTGTATCAGGCAGTTCTTTTTGATCAACTGGCTGTTTGATGCCACTGTCACTTAGTAACACGTTGAGATCAGACTTTAAGCCGAACCAGTTTTTGTTTGTGTGTCCTGCCACAAATACTTTTCCATCCTTTGCAGACAGCCAAATTCTTCTATGCTGCCAATACATCCCCTGCACGACACCAATCATGAAGATAATCCCGCCTACGATGAGCACCCCGAGAGTTAAATCTTTTCTAACCGTCAATCCCGTGACGTTTTTCGTTTCCACTCGATCAAACTTCATTTTATATATGTTGTTATCAGAGCCTTCTACTGTCTCTTGAATCGCCACAAAGCTTTTTTCACCTTTAGGCTTTTCAGGAGAAATCATTTCAAACACGAAAGCAGGATTATTTGGATTCCTTGTTTTCGTACTCGGCGTTCCATCATCGTCAAAATAAAAATCAGGGAGATAGCTCATCACTTTGACTTTGTAACCGCTACCAAGATCATATTCTGACTTAGGCTCCAGCAGATTAATCTTCACTGTTCCGAAAGATTTTTCTGTATCTTTACGAATCAGTTGAAAGACCATTTGATCGAGTTCATTTTGTTTAAAATCCACTTGATATAATGAGAAATGATCAAACTTGAGCGGTTCGTTCACTTTGATATCGTGTTCTGTTACCTGCTTCAGCTTGGGCTTTTCACCAAACACAACTTCCCCTTCACGTTTGTATAAAGTGGCATCGGTTTTATAACTTTTCACCACTTGACCGTCGCCAGCTCTTTCAATCGCATTCTCAAACACTTCTTTTTCATTTCCAGTTTCATAGCGGTCAATTGAAAACGCATTATTTTTCAAGAAGTATTGACCATCTGTGCCTGGGATTGGGGCCGTTTCACCTTCTCTGACCCAGAGCGTTTCATCCACGTACATGCCTGGGACAAATCGGAGCATCGATCCAATGAGAAAGATGATTAATCCAATGTGATTGACGTAAGGCCCCCAGCGTGAAAAGCGGCCTTTTTCAGCTAAAATATGTCCGTTTTCTTCTCGCACGCGGTAACGCTTTTGTTTCATTGCTCTTATGATGCCTTCATATGTATGCTGATCTAACGTTTTGTCTGTTTCACTGAACAGACGCTGTCTTCTCATAAAGCCTTCTTTTTTGATAACCCCTTGGTTCTTAAGTGCCCGATAAAGAGGAATGACCCGGTCGAGACTGCAAATGACAAGGGAGATTCCGATTGATGCGACTAAAGCTAAAAACCACCAAGAATTATAAAGATCATGGAATCCGAGTATGTAATACAGTTTACCAAACGACCCATATTGCTCTTCATAATAGGTGGAAGCAGATGCACCTGGCGGAATAAACCGCTCCTGCGGAAAAATGGTTCCTAGTGAGGAAGCAAGCAGTGTAATAATTATCAGCCACACACCCACTTTAACGGAAGAAAAAAAGTTCCATACTTTATCAACAATCGTTTTGTTGTATGTTTGCGAGCGTCTTGCACTGCCGTCATATCTCATATCAAGCAGCTTTGAAGAGTTTTTCTCTATAGCTGCAATTGGATTCCCGCATGATTCACATAAAACAGTACCGATTGGATTAATATGTCCACACTCGCACTTTACCTCTTTCATTCTATGACCCCTTTGGTTTAATCAAATTCATATATTCATAGACATTACGTTCTGTCATGGTTCCCTTTATGACTTTGATTACCTTGCCTTCAGGATTAATTAAAAATGTGGTTGGCAGCGGCGTAATATCATATGCCTCTGTCACTTGACGATCTTTGTCCATCGCAACAGGAAAATTCACGCCATAGGATTCCATAAAATTTTTCACGGCAATATTGGATTCCCCAACATTGACTGCAACAATTTCCACACCGCGATCCTTGAATACTTCATATTGATTTGCCATGTAAGGAAATTCTTGTTTACACGGACCACACCAAGTCCCCCAAAAATTAAGGAAGACGCCTTTTCCTTTTAATTCCTTTAATTCAATCCGTTCCCCATCCACTGATTGAAGGACAAAGTTTGGCGCAATAGATCCTTCTTTGACTTGATCTTGTTTGGCAAATACTGAGTTATACATGGTATAACATAGTGCAGCAAGCATCACGAGGAGAATGCCCGTCCGTATGAAAAACCGTCTTTTCTTCATCTGAAGTACCCCTTCCCCATAGACATTCAGGTAAATTATAGCATTCTCCTTCTTTTGATGCTTCTTCATTTTTTGAAGTTTATGTGAAAATTAAAAAGCGCTTTTCCCATGATCTGCAATCGCTCTCAGGCGCTTGACTTCATGCGGAGACAATTCTCTGCGGTCTCCCGGTCTCATGCCTTCAATATGAAGGAACGCATATTGCTCTCTTTTTAGCTTTAACACATCATGACCGATCGCTTCAAACATGCGGCGCACTTGTCTGTTTCTGCCTTCATGAATGGTTAATTGAACGATAGATGTCTGCTTTCGTTTATCGATAGAAAGCATTTTGGCACGAGCACGTGCTGTCTTTTTATGATCTAACATGATCCCTTTTTCTAGCTTTCTAAGCAATTCCTTTGATGGGATGCCTTTTAGCTTCGCTGCATACGTTTTATCAATTTCATATTTCGGATGCATGAGCTTATGGGCAAATTCCCCGTCATTTGTAATTAAAATCAAACCGCTCGTATCATAATCTAAGCGGCCGATTGGATAAAGGCGCTGCGGGACGTCATCAAAGAAATCTGTGACGACCTTACGTCCTTTATCATCCTCAGCAGCTGAAATGACGCCGCGCGGTTTATAAAGCATAAAGTAAACCGGTTCTTCTCTTTCAAGCTTTAATCCGTTGACTTCAATTTTATCTGAAGAGCCCACTTTTACTCCGAGCTCTGTCACTGTCTGGCCATTAACGGTAACTCGTCCTTCTTTAATTAATTCTTCTGCCTTTCGTCTAGAAGCGACGCCGGCATGTGCAATTACTTTCTGTAAACGTTCCATTTGTCTTTCACCTCATGTACTATCTTACTTGCTTGACTTAAAACAAACAAGCATTCGTGGAAAAATAAGCGATTCGTCTGTCTAATTTCAGCTAAAAAGCGATTTTCCATCCACGAAATACAAAAAAGCGCCTCATTAGGCGCCGCTAAATAACAAACTGACGATGATGACAGATGCAATGATTCCAATGAGGTCCGCTAACAGTCCTACTTTCAGCGCATCCCCCATCTTTTTAATACCGACTGCTCCAAAATAGACCGTTAAAATGTATAGAGTGGTGTCAGTTGACCCTTGCATGACAGCTGCGAGCTGTCCGATAAAAGAATCTGGTCCATATGTCGCAATGAGGTCTGATGTCATCCCGAGTGCGGCCGTGCCAGATATCGGACGAATAAACGCAAGCGGCACCACTTCTGCCGGGAAGCCGATCGCTGTAAACACGGGTTTTAACAGTCCCATGACAAAATCAAGCGCACCAGACGCGCGGAATATCGTAATAGCCACGAGCATGCCGACTAAATAAGGAATGATTGAAAAGGCAATTTGAATACCCTCTTTCCCGCCCTCGACAAATGTTTCATAGGTCGGTACCTTCTTAACGGTTCCCGCAATTAAAATTCCTGCGATGATCAGTGGGATCAAAGCCAGAGAAAGCCAGTTAATAAATGACACGAGATCACCCCCGCCTGCTTCTGCGATAGTGGAAATAGCGATCAATGAGAATGGCACCAATGCCTGAAATGAGTGTCGCCAAAATGGTTGGGCCTACAATGTCTGTTGGCTGATCTGCACCATAGGTCATTCTAATCGCAATGACGGTTGTTGGCACGAGTGTGATAGAGGATGTGTTGACCGCTAAAAATGTAATCATGGACCGGCTTGCTTCATTTTTCCCGCCGTTTAATGCTTTCATCTGCTCCATTGCCTTAATCCCAAGCGGTGTAGCGGCATTCCCGAGACCAAAGAAATTCGCCATCAGATTGGACAAAATATATCCCATCGCAGGATGGTTAGGCGGAATTTCCGGAAATAGCTTTGAAATAAAGGGACGGCACAATTTACTAAAGAAATTTAACAAACCTGCCTCTTCTGCAATCTTCATCAGTCCGAGCCAAAAAACGAGGACACTAATCAGACCAATTGAAATCGTAACTGCTTCTTTTGAGCCCTTAAATACAGCTTCGTTTACTTCCTCCATCGTTCCGTTGAACATCGCATACACAAGACCGATGACAGTGAGGAATACCCAAATTAGATTGACCATGAAGATCCGCCTATAGATGTCTGAAAGACAGACTTAAACATTTCTTGAAAGCTTTTTTGTGGCATTCGATTTCGTTTATTTTCATAAAAAATCGGTACTTGCTCGATCACCTGACCATCTAGTAAAAACGTCATTTTCCCTACAACATCCGGGATGGCTTCGGCGTTTTTTTTCCACTTTTTTTGAGGAGTAAGCATTTCCGTTTCAATTTCCACTAGCTTTTTCTCATCTTCATTTAAAAAATAGTCCACATCACGCTTGATAAATGCTTTTTTTTCGTAAAAGGTTCCTTTTAACGAAGCGAGTCTTCCTTTTTCAGCAAGTACGTACGTTTTATAGTGATCAAATGCATATTCAAACATAGAGATATGATCCTTCCAATCATCTGGCGCATTAATGGTCACAGCGATCAGCGCCGCATCCCCTTTTGCAGCTGTAGAGACAAGTGTGCGTTTTGCAAGCTTCGTATATCCCGTTTTCCCCCCAGTTGAATATTGATATAAACCAGTGAGGAGCTTGTTTTTATTTTTCCAATAGCCTTCCATCGTTTTCGCTTTATAGAAAGTCGTGCCCGCAATTTTTTGATATTGTTTATGCTCCATGGCATATTTTGTTAAAATGGCCATGTCATAGGCTGATGAATAATGATGTTTATGATCATCGAGTCCATGCGGATTTTGAAAATTTGTATTCTCCATTCCTAGTTCAGACGCTTTTTGATTCATCATAAAAATAAATCCTTCTAAGCTGCCGCCCACATGCTCTGCAATGGCAACAGCTGCATCATTTCCAGAACGCAGCATAAGCCCGTACGTCAAGTCTTCTAAACTCACCTTCTGCCCTTCTTTTAAATAGAGCGATGAGCCCTCTGCTTGAGTCGCGCGTTTTGATACCTTGACGGTGTCTTTCATTTTTCCTGATTCAATGGCTAATACCGCCGTCATAATTTTCGTAATACTGGCGATTCTCCTTTTTTCATGCTCGTCCTTTCCAAATAGGACTCTGCCTGACTGTCCATCTATTAAAATGGCGCTTCTTGCACTCACCGATAATGACATATCTGCTTTGGCATGTGAGGAAAAGGGCAGTAAGAGTGTAAATAGAAGAAGGACTGCTGTTCCAATTTTTAAATAGGGCATGTTCATTCACGTCCTTGTCCGTTTTGTACAAGTGTATGCACGGCTGAAAAAGTTATGATGCCTCGTCCACAAAAAAAAGCGTCTCTATATGTAGAGTCGCTTTTTCCTCTTGCTATACCATTTTCATTTGCTGATGAGATGTCGTATATTCTAGCTCTTCTCTCATCGCTAAAAAATCTTTTTCTAATGAAGAAAATAATCGTTTGATCTCAGCGGATACTTCATGGTGGAAAACAATGCTGCTCTTTCCTGTATACGCGGAACGGCTGTCTTCATACCATGTATCCTTTTTCGGCGTGAAAAACTCTTCAATACATTGATGATAAATACGGTGAAGCGTCTGCTGCGCGGCTTGCTGCGGGAATGTCTGCTGCTGGCTGATTTTCCTGCAAACTGCCGCTGCATCCTCGCTGTACACTGCAAGCTTCCGTAATGTATTCAATATGTCACAATAATAGGCTTCCGCTTCAGGGTTTAATCGTTTCATACTTGATAAGGTAGCTTCATTCAGAAAACCATTCATTTCAGTTGCAACCTTTGATAAAAAGACGCCTGCTTGATCAACTTGAGCCTTTACATTCATATGTGCCATTTGTTTCGTGTTTACCTTCCCCTCATGGCTTTATTACCATTTTATCTGACATCAATAGATGTTAGACCTAAAATCTTTTTTATATTTTATCATACATTTTTCATTCTTTTGAACTATTTTATCTCTTCGAATGTTTGATTGAAGTTTTCAAAAAATAGATCAGCCTCTTCTTGTACACCATCTGCTTCCACATTCTCTGGCAGCGGCGGTAATTCATCCAATGCCTTTAAGCCAAACTGCTCTAAAAAAGTAGGTGTTGTCCCATAAAGAATTGCTCGCCCAGGGCCCTCGGCACGTCCAACTTCACAGAGCAGCGCTTTGGCTACTAAACTATGAAGCACCCGCTCTGATTTGACTCCTCTAATTTCTTCTACCTCACTGCGTGTGATCGGCTGTTTATAAGAAACGATTGCGAGTACTTCAAGCGCTGCCTGTGACAAACCTTTGGATGGGGTCTCGACTAATTTTTTCAAATAAATGCTGTATTCTTTTTTCGTCAGCAGCATATAAGAATCTGCATATTCAATGAGCTCAATTCCTCGTTCTTGTTTTTGATATTCTTCCTTTACGGCAGACATCATGTCGAGTAACGCTGCCTCTTCTACTTCAAGAACAGACATGAGCTGTTTTTTTGTTAAGCCTTCGTCACCTGCTGCATAAAGCAGCGCTTCTATGATGGCTTTCCAATTCACGATATCAAGCGTCATGAATCGTTTCACTCCCTATTATATAAATGTCTTCAAAGTTTCCTTCCTGCTCTAACATGATTTGATGACTTTTCATCAATTCAAGAACAGCAAGAAACGTCACGACAAGGTGCTCCTTTTGATCATGTTGAAATAGAGTCATGAAATTGGTCCGCTTTTTCGTTTTTCTTAAATGGTTCATAATCTCATTCATTTTGTCTTCAATCGGGATTTCTTGTCTTGTAATCTTAGATGGTGCTGGTTTCGTTATTTTTTTTCGGTTCAATACCTTTTGGAACGCACCTAACATATCATACACCGTGACATGTAAGTTTGTGTCCTTCACTTCCGATTCTTTTGCAAATTCGCTTAAATCACTCGGAGGTTTTGTAAAGGCATTTTGCCTTTCTTCCTCGCGTTCCTTTAGTTCTTGTGCTGCATTTTTATACTTGCGGTATTCAATCAATTTGCCAATCAGCTCTTCTCGAGGGTCCTCTTCCTCTTCGAGCAGGTCTTCATCAAATAGCTCTTCCTCTTGTTTCGGAAGGAGCATTCTGCTTTTAATACTCAGGAGGGTTGCAGCCATCACCAAATATTCACTTGCCACATCAAGTTCAAGCTCCCTCATTGTGTGGACATATAATAAATACTGCTCCGTAATTTTAGCAACGGGAATATCATAAATATCGATTTCCAACCGGTTGATTAAATGTAAAAGTAAGTCCAAAGGACCTTCAAACGAATCTATTTTCACCTGATATTCCAGCATTTTTTTCTCACCATTTCTACTGTCTTCTAAGTACCGTTTCACCGGCTAACCTTTAGTATAAGACAGGATAAAGCTCTCGTCCAATATAATTTCGACCATGATGTCCTAGGCAAAACAAGAAAAACAGTGGTTTCGCCCATACCACTCAGGGCATTTATACATAGAATACCATTGTAAACAGAACTGATGAAAAAGGAGGCCGTATCATTATGGGAGATGGCTATAACTTTGGCGGAGGTTTCGCGCTTATTGTCGTGCTTTTCATCTTGCTGATCATCGTTGGCGCGGCTTGGGTTTATTAAAGAAACAGAGCGTCCTTTCACGAAGGGCGCTCTTTCTTCTTTTCTTTTCAATATGTTAGACTGAGAGTGGAAAAGGAGATGACCACTGTGTATCCTGAAGCGTACGTGGCTTTTTTACATGAATTTCATACGACAAGAGATTATTTTGAGTGTCATGAAATTCTTGAGGAATATTGGAAGGAAGACCCGCCTGAGCAGCGCAAAGAATATTGGGTTGGTTTCATTCAGCTTGCCGTTGCTTTGTATCATCAAAGACGGGGAAATGGAAAAGGGGCAAAACGGCTCATTTCAAACAGCCTCCACTTGCTGGAAGCAAACCGGCCCGTATTAGCGAACCTCGGTCTAGATGATGAGGCGTTTCTCATACTTCTGAGAACGCTAAAGAAGAAAATGAATGAAGACATGCCCTACGAAAGTGTGTTGCTCCCGATCAAAGATCAAGCGCTTCTTTCTTTATGCCAAGAAATGGCTCAAAAAGAAGGACTGACCTTTGGACAGGAGAGCAACTTATCCCACACATTTTTGATCGAAAAACATAGACTGCGTGACCGGACAGATGTATTGCTTGAACGAAAAAAGCAGATCGAACGTAAAAAAAGCAGAGGACTGTAGCCTCTGCTTTTACATGTGTGATATTTAATTTGTTTCGCTGTGACACTTATGAAAGAAGCCTTGCGTTAATTCATTTGGAATGAGTGTTTTGGTTTTGAATACCTCTTCCACGGCTAAAACCATTTCCTTGCCGATTCCTTGATCTCGATGGGATGGATTCACACTAATATGCTCGATTTGTACTTGGTCGTCTGTTTTCAACACACCAATGGCACCTACGATATCCTCGCCATCTTTCCAAAGGAACAGCTGCCGATTTTCATCCATTTCATATGACTTCATCGTCTGCTGAAGCTGTTTGACGTCTTTCTCACCCGGCATGAAGGAGAGTAGCCCCATGGCAATTTTTTCAAAAGACCTCTTATAACGAATTAACATATATACCCCTCAATATTCAAATTATCCTAATGTCCAGCAAATGTCTCACGAATCATTTGCTCATCACACATTATAAACATTTTTATACCGTTTTTAAACTCTTTTTCACTAAATTAACGAAAGGTTCGATTGAGATTCGCCATTTCAATGGCAGCTGCAGCCGATTCGCTGCCTTTATTTCCAGCTTTTGTGCCGGCTCTTTCGATGGCTTGTTCAATGGATTCTGTTGTTAGTACACCAAAGATAATCGGTACCCCTGTTGACATGGCACTTTGAGCAATTCCTTTAGCGGCTTCATTACAAACATAATCGTAGTGAGTTGTTGCGCCCCGGATTACGGTTCCTAGTGTAATGACGGCATCGTATTTCTTTGTTTCAGCTAGTTTTTTTGCCATGTACGGAATTTCAAAAGCACCCGGTACCCACACGACATCAATATCGTCACCGTTTGCTCCGTGTCTGAGCAATGTATCTTCTGCTCCGTCAAGCAGTTTACTTGTAATAAAGTCATTAAATCTCGCGACGACGATTGCAAATTTTAGTCCTTCTGCTACTACATGCCCTTGTATTGTATTCATATGTGGATCATCCTTTTTTGTGATTTTTATTTTGTTTCGATAGTTGCTGTTTCGTTATTGTTTAAATAGGTCTGCAATGCTTCGATTGTCAGCATCTTTAAACCGTGCTGTTTTTGGATCTCTTTTAGTTCAGGGACGCGCGCCATTGTGCCATCTACATTCATAATTTCACATATGACACCCGCTGGCTCTGAACCTGCCAGTTTCGCAAGATCTACCGCCGCCTCTGTATGACCTGGTCTTTCTAGTACACCGCCCTCTTTTGCAATGAGCGGGAACACATGACCTGGGCGGGCAAATTCTTCTGGTGTTGCGTCTTTATTTAACATGGCAAGCATGGTCGCAGAGCGCTCAAAAGCACTAATACCAGTCGTCGTTGTCACATGATCAATGCTCACTGTAAATGCTGTATGGTGTGCATCTGTATTTTGTTCTACCATTGGATGCAGGTTCAGGTGTTTGGCGATCGACGTATGGACCGGTGTACAAATGAGGCCTCTTCCATGTAAAGCCATGAAGTTAATGGCTTCAGGCGTGGCATGCTCAGCAAGTGCCACAAAATCTCCTTCGTTTTCTCTGTCTTCATCATCCACTACGATAATGATTTCTCCTTGCTTAAGAGCATTTACTGCTTCTTCTACTGAATGATACATACAATCGCCTCCTAGAATCCGTGCTCTTTTAAAAATGATGGGGTCAATCGGGATGGCTGCTTATCGCCTTGTTCTTTTGTTAAAAAGCGATAAATGTATTTGCCGATCATGTCACACTCTATATTCACGATCTCTCCCATAGATTTAGTCAGGAAAATAGTTCCTTCAAGTGTATGAGGAATAATAGAGACTGTGACGTGTGAATCTTGCAAATCGAAAATGGTTAAGCTGACACCATCTATTGCGATCGAACCCTTTTGCGTGAGCATATCTGTGAGGGTCTTGTCCATCTCTAAATCATAGTAAATGGCATTACTTTTCTTTTCTATTCGGGTAATGACTGCCGTCCCGTCAACATGACCTGAGACAAAATGGCCGCCGAATCGTCCATTCGAGGACATGGCCCGCTCTAAATTCACTGGACTGCCTGATGTCAGCTGATCCAGTGATGTCGCTTTGACCGTCTCTGGCATCACATCTGCTGCGAACTGTGCTTTTGTAAAGCTTGTGACTGTAAGACATACACCATTGATCGCAATACTGTCTCCGAGGTGAACATCTTCTAGCACACGGCTGCACTTTATGACAATTTCCATGGCATCTGCTGACTTTTTACTTAATGACTGTACGGTGCCAACTTCTTCAATTATCCCCGTAAACATGTGATCCTCCCTTTCTTTTCATTTGTATTTCTCACTTTATAAAAAAGCGATGTTAGGGACATGTGATCGATTGAGCACCTTCGTCGCTTTTTAAGGTCCATACAAGGTAGATGAGGGATCACCTAATAAACACTGCATGCCGGTCTATTAACTACATGTACATACAGAAAGCCCCGGAAAAAATTCCGGGGCTTTGGCTTTTTTGCATCAGAAATAAAACTATGATCAACAAATATTTTTCGTTCATAGCTTTCTTTATCCTTCTCCCATCCAGACTTTCACTGTCGGCTTCAGCTTTTCACTGAATCAACCGTTAATAAATTAACGGGTCACGGGCTGTAAAGCATTTGCTTTATTACCGTCGGTCGGGATTTTCACCCTGCCCCGAAGGATACAATCGATATTTAGCTGTCCTTAGGGGCTATTATAGCGATCCTTGTTGTCAAATGCAACAATCAAGATTTCTCACAAAAAAGTCTCCTTATAGGAAAGGAGACTTGTTAATTAACGACTTTTACTACTTTTATAAGACCATCTATTCTTTTTTCATTACTAAAGTAGGCTTTAATACGATCGCCTTTCTTCAAGTCGGCCACATCATCTTCGAATTTCTTTCCATTAAAAATGATTTTTGTGCCGTTTTTTGCTTGACCGTAATATTCATCTCCATCAATTTTCGTAATGGTATATTCATAGATGGTATAATCTTTATCATTATTTGTTAAGCTTTCACCAATGGCTGTTGGCACATCTTCAATTTTCATGCCATTCATGTATAAATAACCTGCGCCTAAACAAAGCAGTAAAACAAATAAGACGGCAATTTTCAATTTAATTTTCCCCATATTTAGAACCTCCATCATCTGCACTTCGCCTATTTGTATGTTTTATTCCTTCTTTTGATGAAATAAAACCAAAAAAGCTGATTTCCATTAATGGTTACTTATATAACGATTGAGTTGGACCTTTGGTTCCACCTTTTCATCATTACATATGATACGAATATGCGTTCTTTATTAAGGGGGTCTCTTTCCTCTTTATCCGTTAGTAGGGCGCACACCATTGATGATCATCTTTTTTCGAGTGCGAATAGATCTTCCTCTAACAATTGCGATCTCTGAACAGCAATGTTCCGGCTGTCACGAACCCCTTGATTATAATAGTAACTTCCAAGATTTTTTGTGATAAATTCTAGTATATTAATGGCTGCTAATTCACCAATCTCTTCTTCTCGTTCTTCGGCAAAGTAACGCTGAATAGCAATCATCATTTGATTTTTTTCTTCTTTTGTTAATGGTTTCAAATTATCTCCTGCTTTCTTTCAGCATGAAACACGCTTTTTTAATTTGCATTGACATCTGTTTTTCAGTTGAATGTGGCGACACCCACAAATGCGAATATTTGTTCTCTTATCATATCACAAAATCGAGTTCTGTCCATAACTGTCCTAAAAGAAAAAGCGTGTTTTGATAGCTTGATCAAAATACGCTTTCCCTATATTGACTGTTTTCCACGTAGACTGTTTATTTCAATATGGAAAGTATCGTCGCTACAGAATGATCTACAAATGAACGCTCTGGACGAGATTTCATGAGGACGGTAAGTCCAATGAAAGAAACGACCAGTGTCTGTGCTAAAGCTTTAGCATTCAGACTGCTTTCGAGCTCACCCGAGCGAATACCTTGAACAATCCTTTCTTCAAAAATGACCGAAAGATACATCTGATGCTCTCTTGTAAGAATTTCAAATTTCTCTTCGTGTGGCGCAAGTTCCACTATTGTATTGATGCAAAAACATCCTTTACTCGGACCATCTCTATATTCCTCTTCTACTAAATCTGCAAATAATGCATGAAATGCTTTCTTTGCAGAAAGATTGCTTTGAAGTTTTGTTCGAATATGGCCAGCATGCTGCTTTGTATATTTGCGTAATGCGGCCTCAAATAATTCCTCTTTATCTCCAAAAGCTGAGTATAAGCTTGGCCGCTGTATTCCCATTTTTGCAGTCAAATCGCTTAATGTAGTGGCCCTATACCCCTTTTCCCAAAAAAGCACCATTGCCTCATCCAACGCTTTTTCCTTATCAAATTCCCGTTGTCGAACCATCAGCAATTCCTCATTTCAACAATAAAATTTCTTCACAAAGTCAGCCATCTATTTCTTGATATTATTCTCTATTTGGTTACCAATCGGTACATTATAATTTTATTTTATTGACGTACTAATGTCAAATTGCCTTACCCTTTCAAGATCAGCATCAATTAACTGTATCAAAGTCTTGACTTTAAAACGTTTTGTTGGTTATCCTTAACATGAATCATAATATACCAAACAGTATATTATACTTTTTAGTACAAAAGGAGACGATGAAATGCATGGTGAAAGAAAAAATCACTTCCATTGAACATCTTGATATGGAAACGACTCATTTACCAATCAAACCGAGATCAACGATGACTCGCTATATGGCACTGCTGTTTGCGATAGCCTGCGGGATGGCAGTTGCAAACATATACTTTGCACAACCGTTATTAGACTCCCTCGCATCCGAGTTTGGTATCACCTATTCATCCATTGGCATGGTCATTACGATTACTCAGCTTTGTTATGCGCTGGGGCTGCTACTGATAGTACCACTTGGTGATCTATTGAATAGACGCCGGCTCATCATTGGTCAGATGCTTTTATCCGTGTTGTCTCTCATTCTAGTCGGCATCGCTCCTATCGTCACCGTCCTCTTTATAGGATTAGCTGTGGTCGGACTGCTTGCTGTGGTCACTCAAGTACTCGTAGCGTTCGCAGCGACTTGGGCCGCTCCAGAAGAGCGCGGTCGTATTGTTGGCTTGGTGCAAAGTGGAATCGTGATCGGGATTCTTCTCGCACGAACGTTTGCTGGTGTACTAACCGATCTCGCCGGCTGGAGGTCAGTCTACCTAGTTTCTGCCATTATGATGCTTATCATAACTGGCGTGTTGTTCCGAATTCTCCCGGGTGATGACAGCGAAAGAGAGTCATTATCCTATGCAAACCTGCTTCGTTCAATGTTTACATTGTTCAGACAAGAACGAATCCTGCGCATCCGTGGAATTCTGGCTCTTCTTATTTTTATTGTGTTTGGTACGTTATGGACTTCGCTCGTGCTGCCCCTCAGTACCACGCCATACAATCTTTCACATACGGCGATTGGTGCACTTGGTCTTGCTGGAGTTGCCGGAGCATTAGGCGCTGCTCGGGCTGGAAGCCTTGCTGATCGGGGCTTAGGACAGTTAACAACTTGTATAGCCCTTGTCCTATTAATCGTTTCATGGTTTTTTATCTTTTTCACTGAATATTCACTTATTTTATTGATCATCGGTATTATCATTCTTGACCTATCTGTGCAGGCCGTACACGTGACCAATCAGAGTATGATTTTCACTGTGCGGCCTGAGGCGAGAAGCCGGCTTACTGCTGCTTATATGATTTTTTACTCCATCGGCAGTGCGACTGGTTCTATTGTTTCAACCAGCATATACGCAAACGATGGCTGGATCGGGGTATGTTTATTTGGTGCCTCTGTCAGTGCCATTGCCCTTTTGTATTGGATCATCACCTACCGCCTCACGGAACAAATAACCGTAAAATCAGATTTAACATAAAAAAACACCGCGATTAAGCGGTGTTTTGGATTAAGCATCGACAACTTCGACTTTTTCCATACCTTGGCCTTGTTCCATATCTAGAACAGCCTCGATACCAGATGTTACTTTGCCAAAAACAGTGTGAACACCGTTTAAATGCGGCTGAGGGTCATGTACGATAAAGAATTGGCTGCCGCCTGTATCTTTACCAGCATGCGCCATTGATAATGAACCTCTTTCGTGTTGATGTGGATTCCCTTCTGTTTCACATTTAATTGTGTAACCAGGACCACCAGTTCCATTACCGTTTGGATCGCCGCCTTGGCTTACGAAGCCTGGGATGACGCGGTGGAATTTCAATCCATCGTAGAAGCCTTCATTCGCTAATTTTTCAAAGTTTGCTACTGTACCTGGAGCAGCCTCTGGGTATAGTTCAAACTCAATTTTCTTACCATTCGTTAGTTGTATGTATCCTTTTTTCGCCATTTTTCACATTCTCCTTTCAGGTTAAACAACGCTCATTATAGCACATTTTCGGTGATGTTAAACATCCCCTGCTCTTTGATTGTGATTTACCTCTTTTCTTAGGATTGATACAATAGAAGAGCTTGATCCTTTTTTCCTATTAAATTGATGACAGACTGTGCAACATGTCTTCATTTATTAGAAAAGGAAAACATCTTAAAAAGAAAATTGAAACGTCGAATCGATTTGTTACGTCTATATGATGGAGTGCATTTCTTTACGTGTGCTCAAAAGATGAGTTTCTCTAAAAGAGGAACCCTTTCGACTTGAAGGAGGTCAACATGTTTAAAAAATCAATGCTTGGTATGATGGCAGCGCTCCTTTTCCTCATTGGTGCGCCAAAAGTCAGCTTAGCGGATGCAGCTGTCGGCGATGTCATCGTCACACTTGGGCAAGACTTAACTCCGGCTGATCGCCAGAAGGTGCTTGACGAGTTGAATCCACCTGAAAATGCGACAAAAATTGAAGTAACCAATAAAGAAGAGCATGAATATTTAGGAAAGTATATCCCTCGTTCTTCTATCGGGACGAGAGCATTATCATCTTCATCTATCACCATTGAAAAATCAGGTACTGGTCTGACTGTGGATACACATAACATCAAGACCATTACAGATGAGATGTATTTAAATGCTTTAATGACAGCCGGTGTCAAGGATGCCAAGGTTGTCGTGACTGCGCCGTTTGAAGTTTCTGGTACAGCCGCACTGACGGGTCTATTAAAAGCCTATGAAGTGTCAAGCGACAAAGCCATTCCAGAAGATGTGAAACAGGTAGCAAACGAAGAGCTTGTGACAACTTCTAAATTGGGTGACTCCATCGGGAAAGACAATGCTTCTGCCCTTATTGCAAAAATCAAGGATGACATTGCGAAAAATGGTGTCCCTAAAACAACAAATGAAGTCGAAGAAAAAGTGGATCAGGCTGCTTCTGATTTAAACTTAAATCTAACGCAAGATCAAAAGGATCAGCTTGTTTCACTATTCGATAAAATGAAGAACATCAATATCGATTGGAGCCAAGTAGGATCTCAAATCGATAAAGCAAAAGACAAGATTACGAAATTCATAGAATCAGATGAAGGGAAAAACCTTCTTCAAAAGATTTGGGATTTCTTTGTCTCCATTTGGAACGCAATCGTCTCTGTATTTACTGGAGGAAAATAAGTCATCATAAAAAGCTGCCTGTACATCAGGCAGCTTTTTTACGTAGATGATTTCACTTTTGATTGATACGGTAAATCAAGTTTGACAATATCGGCATATGTTTCGCGTTCAACGACAAGCTGCGCTTCCCCGTCTTCTACAAATACAACAGCCGGGCGCGGGATGCGGTTATAGTTGTTTGACATACTGTAGCCGTAAGCTCCGGTACAAAAGACAGCTAATAAATCTCCTTGTGATAACTCTGGCAAATCGATATCCCAAATGAGCATATCTCCGCTTTCACAGCATTTCCCTGCAATGGAAACCGTTTGATCATGCGTTTGGCTCATTTTGTTGGCACTTGCCGCTTCATATTTCGCTTGATATAAAGCTGGACGAATGTTGTCACTCATTCCCCCATCTACCGCAATATAATCGCGAATGCCAGGTACATGTTTTGATGAGCCGATCGTATAAAGCGTTGTCCCTGCATCTCCAACGAGAGAGCGGCCTGGCTCAATCCAAATTTCCGGCATATCAAACTCATAGCGGGCTACGTTCTCTTTTACAGCTTGGATAATTTTCTCGACGTATTCTGTCGCAGGAAGTGGTTCATCTTCTTCTGTATAACGGATACCAAAGCCGCCGCCTAAGTTTAACACGGTCGAAATAAAACCAAATGATTCTCTCCATTCATCTAGCTTCAAAAAGATTTTATCTGCTGCAAGGACAAAACCAGCCGTATCAAAAATTTGTGAACCGATATGGCAATGAACGCCTAAAAGCTCGATCACTTCTGATCCAAGCACTTGTTTCACCGCTTCATCTGCTTGTCCATTGTGAAGGTCAAAGCCAAATTTGGAATCCTCTTGGCCTGTTGTAATGTAATCATGTGTATGCGCTTCGACACCTGGTGTAATACGGAGCAGCACTTTCACCTGTTTTGACAGCTCTTGACCAAGCTCTTCAATGAGCTTCATTTCGTAGAAATTATCTACGACAATACAGCCGATCTCGTGCTCTAACGCCATTTTCAATTCTTCCCTGCTTTTATTGTTGCCATGGAAATGAATTTTTTCTACCGGAAACCCGGCGCAAATGGCTGTGTGAAGCTCCCCTCCTGATACGACATCAAGAGATAATCCTTCTTCCTTGGCAAGCTGAAACATGGCGATGGAGGAAAATGCTTTACTCGCATATGCTACCTGCGCTGTTAACTCTTCTTCTATAAATGCTTTTTGAAAGCTTTTTGCACGCTCCCGTATTAAAGCCACATCATATACATAAAGTGGTGTCCCATACGTTTCAGCTAAAGAAACGGCATCAACACCACCAATTTCTAAATGACCGAGTTCATTTTGTCTGCAAGTGCCGTGTAAATACAATGTCATTCCCTCTTTCTCCGCCTCGGCTGAAAAAAGACAGCTGCGTGAGCTGCCTTTTGCCGTTTCTCAAAGTTAAAAATACAATATCACAATCTTCAGCCACTTTCAATGAGCGTTAAGAATTTGGCGGAATTTTTGATCTGTTTTGAGGGTGAACGATGCTTGGCCTTACTTTTGAGCCAGGAACAGACGTCCGAATTAACACTTGCCATAAAGCTTTCCCATTAAAAGGAAGAAACGGCCACATATAAGGCGTCTGCAATGAACGTATGGATGTTAAATATATGATTAACAACGTAAAACCAATGATGAGTCCATTCAGCTTAAAGATCGCAACGAGTGCTAGTATGATGAGTCGTACAATCTTATTGGCGACACTCAGCTCATAGCTTGGCGTTGTAAATGTCCCGATAGCCGCTAGTGAGACGTATAAGATGACCTCTGGCGTAAATAAACCGACATCAATGGCGATTTGTCCAATTAAAACAGCCGCAATCAGCCCCATGGCGGTCGACAAAGCGGTTGGCGTATGAATCGCTGCCATCCTTAAAAATTCCACCCCAAAATCAGCAAGGAATACTTGTAATATGACCGGGATATGAGAAGGTTTATTAAAGCCAATATAGCTTAAATGATCCGGCAGAAGACTTGGTTCGAGGATAAACAGAAACCAAATCGGTAAAAGAAACGTTGAACATAAAATGCCTAAAAAGCGTACCCATCTTAGGAACGTACCAACTGCAGGTGCCTGGCGGTATTCTTCTGCGTGCTGAACGTGGTGAAAAATGGTGGTTGGCGTAATGATGACACTAGGAGATGTATCCGTAATGATGATGACATGACCTTCTAGTATATGGTTAGCGGCGACATCTGGACGCTCGGTGTAGCGTACAAGGGGAAAGGGATTGTATCCTTGTTTAATAATGAATTCTTCAATCGTTTTATCAGACATCGTCAGCCCATCGACTTTGATTCCTGATACTTCTTTCTCTATAATATCGACAAGATCTGGGTCCGCAATATCTTCAATGTAGCAAACACATACATCCGCTTTCGAACGTTCGCCTACTTTGAGCATTTTGTATCTCAGTTTTTCATCTCGCACCCGTCTTCGTATGAGCGCTGTATTGACAATAATGTTTTCAACAAAGCCGTCTCTTGCGCCCCGGACAACCTTTTCTGTATCCGGCTCCTCTGGCATTCTGCCAGGATAGCTTCTGACATCAATGATAAATGCGTAGTTTTCACCTTCTACTACAACTGCCACAAGCCCCGACAGTACTTGGTCTACCGCTTCATCGAGCGTTTCAACCTTTGAGACCTGCTGATTGACTAGACGGTTCTCGACCACACGTGCCAGATCATCTGATTCAGGTTCGTTGTCATTGATTTCAATTAGCTCTTTTAATAAGTAGATGACATACTGTGTATCACACAGTCCGTTTACATAGTAAAGTTGGATTTCCTGATCGTGTATATAAATTTTCCGCACGCCAAGGTCAAAGCTGAGACCCATTCCGACATTTTCCTTGAAGTAATCTTCATTTTTCTTCGGGTCTCGGTACACGTTTACCTTGTCTTTCTTCATGGAAACCACTCCTTTCTAAAATTAATTCAACTGCTTTCATTGTGATCGGAGATCCCTTGCTCAGATCATCTTTACGTCCCATTTTGCCAATATCTCCAATCCCAACAACAAACGGAAGATGGAGCGAGTCAAGACAATACACTGTATCCCCGCTCATTTTATGAGGCTCCATTTCAGGAAGACCATGCTTGTCGACACCGTATTCTGTCAGTTCACCCTCCCGGTCAATGGAAACATGAACTTTTGTCCATTCAGCTTGATGCGTTTTGGATGCAACGGCGATCGCTCCTATGACTTCAATTTCAGGGTGACGTGCCACATGCTTCATCGCCGTCTCCCCTGTTCCTTCACCTGTCAGGCCAGAGTCATCAAACATGACAAACACTGGATCATACGGCGTTTTTAAAATCATCTGTACAAGTTCAGGCCCTGTCCGTTTGCTTGGATTTCCTTTTGAGCTGGAAATACATCGTCCACCGACTTTTTTAGCAGCAAGCTCAATGGTTTTGGCAGCATATATATCTCCGTCTGTCACTAAAATGACTTTCCGTCTTTGCCCCATATTAGGTTATCCTTTCGGTTTAAAGATAAGAGCGACAATAAATGAGAATAAAATCGCAGCTGATATTCCAGCAGAAGTTAATTCAAAAATACCGATCCCGATTCCGATGAACCCGTGTACATCTGCCTGATGCATCGCCCCATGAAGCAAGCTATGACCAAAGCTGACGATTGGTACGGTTGCGCCCGCACCAGCAAATTCAATAAATTTATCATAAATACCGAAACCGTCTAATATGGTACCCGCCACAACAAAGGTGGTCATGACATGTGCAGGCGTAAGTTTGAGTACGTCTAGTAAAAGCTGGCCAATGACGCAAATAAGTCCGCCTGCAACAAAAGCGATAAGATAATCCATTAGCTCTCTCCTCCTGCACGCTCAAATACGACACCGTGCGCAATGGTTGGAATGGTCTCTTTTTGCTGGACCATCGTCGGGCTGAGAAGTGCCCCGGTTGCGACAACCAGTACTCTTTGCAAATTCCCTGCCTTCATTTCTTGAAAGATGTGACTGAATGTCACAACAGCTGAACACGCACAGCCGCTGCCTCCAGCGAACACGTTTTGATCGGGTGTATAGATGATTAATCCGCAATCATCGTGCTTTCGGCCGAGCTGAATGCCGTCTTCTTTGAGCAGATCCTTTAAGATCGGTGAGCCAATGCCAGATAGATCACCTGTTAAAATAAGATCGTAATCGTCAACCGTTCTCCCTAGATCTTCTAAATGCTGCTTGATGGTATCTGCTGCTGCCGGTGCCATTGCCGACCCCATGTCAAATGGGTCTGTAATCCCAAGATCCATAACTCGTCCCACAGTTGCGCTTGTAATTTGAATTTGGGAGGGCTCTTGGCTGATAATAACGGCCCCGCTCCCAGTCACTGTACTTGTCGCTGTATCTGGTTTTTGTCCGCCGTATTCTGTCGGATTACGAAATTGGCGTTCTGCCGTCGCATTATGACTGCTTGTCGCAGCAATGGCTCTTTTTGCAAAACCACCATCTACTAATGCCGAAGCAATGGCGACCGATTCCATTGATGTGGAGCATGCTCCAAATAAACAAAGAAACGGGATTTTAAGTTCTCTTGCCACATAGTTTGCTGTGACGTTTTGATTCAGTAAGTCTCCTGCCAGCAAAAGATCAACATCGCTTTTTTGCAAATTTGCTTTTGATAAAGCGGTTGATATCGCATCATCCATGAGCTGCCTTTCAGCCATTTCCCAGTTCTTTTGATAACAATGCATTTCGTCGTATGTTTTATCAATTAGATGACCGATCGGGCCTTCTTTTTCTTTCGGTCCTGCAGCTGTTCCTTCTGCATTGACATAAAGCTTGTGCTCAAATACCCAAGATTGTTTACCTGTTAGTTTCACGTTTCATTCCTCCTACGAAAACGCCTTTTCCAAGATGTATCGAATGATCCCTACGACATATGCCGAGACGACACCAAAAACAATGACGTTCCCAGCAAGCTTAAACATGTTCGTGGCTACACCTAACACAAGCCCTTCACTTCTATGTTCAAGAGCAGCACTTGTCATGCTGTTTGCAAATCCTGTCACCGGGACAGCGGATCCCGCTCCAGCAAACTGGCCGATTCTATCGTAAATACCGATACCAGTTAATATAGAAGAAATTAAAATGAGGGTCGCTACGGTTGGGTTCCCTGCTGTCTTTTCATTAAAATCAAAAAAGTGAATATAGAAATTTTGCAGCCCCTCACCTATGGCACAGATCAATCCACCAACAAGAAAAGCCTTGATGCAGTTGAGGACATAAGGAGGTTTAGGCTGATACGTTTTCACCTTAGATGGATAGTTCTCTTTTAAACTCGACACGTGTTGTTCCCTCCAAATTCTTAAATATAAATCAGCCAATGAAATAGTGAACCAAATACCTTTCCTAAGACAATGGCCATGAGAAGCAAAACAATTTTCCCGTCCATTCCAATTCTTTTCGTTAATATAGGAAGTACATTTAATACTTCAGTCAGCGCAGCTGCAAGCATGCCGACGAAGATGCCCGCTAAAAGACCGATCGGAAGTGCCAGCCATTTGGATAAATGCAAATGTATTGGACTTAAGGTTGCCCAGCCGCCAACGACCGCCCCGCTGATGACAGCCGCCTCGTACCCTTGTATGAAGCGCTGCGTTTTGGTTAATTGCATTAAACGAGGGATGATGCCCAGCACTGTGAGAAATGCCACAAATCCTGCTCCTACCGTTAAACCGCCGCCAAGTCCAACAAGCACGACAAAAAGCCACTTACCGATCATGAATGTCTTTCATTGTCTCTTTATTTTCTTTGAGGGCGACATAATGATCGAGATCGAGCTGATATTTAAACATTTCCACTTCAAGCGGACTTGGTTCTTCATTTAAACGCTTTTTAAATACATGATTGAAAAATAAAATCATGCCGAAGCCTAGTCCGAAGCTATATGGAATTTGCAATAAATAAGGATGCTCAACCGTTTTTCCTGTGATCATTTCATATAGGCGGATATGAACGAGCCGCATACTGACATCCTCGTGGAAATTCATAATGGCAAGCGCCGCTCCGACAAATAACAGGAGCCATACAAACACAAATAAAACGGGAGAAAGCTGGCGTTTGCCTGTATCAATTTCGACAATGGCCTCAGCGCCTCCAACGGTTTGAATGTCGATGTCTGGCCATGTTTTTTTGATCGTTTTGACCACATGCATGATATCAAGAACGGCGATGTGACGATCCTTTTTACTGACATGATATATCGGCATTTTGCTAAGCTTTTGCACAGCAAACTCATCACCAGTGATTTGGGCGATATCTTCTAAATAAATGAGCTGATCATTACCGGTCTTGATTCGATGGCGCAGCCGAAGAAAGATTTGTCCGTCCATCCAAGTCACTTCCTAAACGATGGGTTAAAAATAGTATGTGGTGAAAAATGGTTCTCATACGATAGAACTTGATTTACCGGTAATTACCACACAAAAAAAAGCCAGCCGAATTGGCTAGCTGTCTTTTTGATCCATTTGCATTTGGATTTGTTTTAAAATTTTCTTTTCAAGCCGCGAGACTTGTACTTGTGAAATACCGAGCCTCTCCGCTACCTCAGATTGTGTTTGGTCTTTATAATATCTTAAGTACACAATGAGTTTTTCTCGTTCTTCTAATTCCTTGATCGCTTCTTTCAGGGCGATTTTATCAAACCATCTTTCTTCTGAATGATCCGCAATTTGATCAAGCAATGTAATCGGGTCTCCGTCATTTTCATACACGGTTTCATGAATCGATGACGGTGAGCGGACCGCTTCTTGGGCGAGGACGACATCCTCTGGTGTGATATCAAGATATTCGGCTATTTCCTGGACAGTCGGCATTCTTCCGTGAGACTTAGACAATTCATCTCTTGCCCGCCGAATTTTATTTCCAAGTTCTTTTAGTGACCGGCTCACTTTGACTGTTCCATCATCACGAATGAATCGCTGGATTTCACCAATGATCATTGGAACAGCATAGGTGGAAAACTTCACATCATATGACAAATCAAATTTATCAACAGATTTCAGCAGTCCAATACAGCCAATCTGAAACAAATCATCTGGTTCATATCCTCTATTTAAAAAGCGCTGAACAACGGACCAAACAAGACGCATGTTTTTTTCTACGAGGAGGTCTCTTGCTTGCTGATCACCGTCTTGGCTTTTTTTGATGAGCTCTTTGACTTCATCATTTGACAGCTGGGCTTTTTTTGCTTGCTTTTTTACCTCCACATCCATATGAGCAGCTCCTTTAATTACAAAGCGCTTTGCTTTTTGATAGATGCTTTGTTAAACGGATGGTCGTGCCCATTTCTGGAGATGAGTCTATCATGACATCATCCATAAAATTCTCCATGATGGTAAAGCCCATTCCAGAGCGTTCTAAGTCTGGTTTTGTGGTGAATAGCGGCTGTCTTGCTTCTTCAAGGTCTGTAATGCCCATGCCTTCGTCACGGATGGTGAGGTACACAACATGGTCATCAAGTGTGACATGGATATGCACCTTGCCATCTGGATTTCCATCATAGCCATGGATAATGGAGTTTGTCACCGCCTCTGACACAACGGTTTTGATTTCTGTTAATTCATCTAATGTCGGATCAAGCTGGGCGATAAACGCTGCGACTGTCACCCTTGCAAAGGATTCATTTTGACTTAAAGCAGAGAAGGTCAGGTTCATTTCATTCCTCATGATGCCACCCCCAATGTTTGCAATGCCGTTTGCTCTGAAGGCTCCATACGGATGATTTTAAATAAGCCAGACATATCAAATAATCGGTTCACTGCTGGCGAGATAGCACAGACGACCATTTCTCCGCCAAGCTGCTTAATTTCTTTATATCTTCCTAAAATCACTCCGAGACCTGAGCTGTCCATAAACGTTAAATCAGCCAAATTCAGCACGATGTGGCGAATGTCCTCTGTTTCCAAATAATTCGTCACCTTTTGTCTCAATGTTTCTGCGGAGTGATGATCAAGCTCTCCTGTTAACCGAATGCAAAGTACGCTCTCTTTTACTTGAAAATCAATTTCAAGGCTCATCTTTTTATTCCTCCTTGCTCTAATTTCGGATAAAGATTGTTTCTCTTTTTTATCAAGTAAATCCTTCACCATGACAAAACTAGTGACCATTCGTCACATTTAGATGTTCTTTTCTTCTTACTCATAGCAAAAAGACTGCCAATTACAGCAGCCTTTCACATTTTTTTATTTCCATTTCACAAATTCCGCCATCGCTCGTTTCAAGAAAGTCCAAACGCCTGCTTTTTCCATTCCTTCTTTAGCTTCTACAGGGCTTTCATGCAGCACTTTTCCGTCTTTTTTCAAGACAATTGTACCTAGTTCCGTTCCTTTTGAGAATGGGGCCGTGACATCCTGAGACAATTTGATTTCTTTTTTAATCTGATCCACATTTTCGCCTTTTTTCGTTAAAAGGGAGATTGGCTCAGAGGTGACAAGCTGAATTTTTTTCTTTTTCCCTTTGCTTACCTTGATCTCCGCTACGTCTTGTCCTCGTTTGTAAAGCGGGTGAGTGGTGTATTGACTAAATGCATAGTCTAACATTTTGACCACTTGAGCGTTTCTGTCTTTCGGTGTACTTGCGCCGAAGACAACTGCAATCACGCGCATGTTGCCTTTTTTAGCGGATGCAGTTAAACAGTATTTGGCTTCGCCTGTAAAACCTGTTTTCAACCCATCGACACCTGGATAAAATTTAATCAATCGGTTCGTATTCACAAGCCAGAATTTTTTATCCGTGTTTTGACGGAGATAGTCTTCGTAGACCCCTGTGAATTTAGTGATTTGTTCATATTTCAACAGCTCTTTTGCCATTTTTGCCATATCATGAGCTGTACTGTAATGGTCTTTTTCAGGAAGTCCTGTTGGGTTTTGAAAGACCGTAGAGGTGAGGCCGAGTTCTTTTGCTTTTTTGTTCATTTGCTCCACAAACTGTTCTTCAGACCCTGCAATATGCTCTGCCATGGCAACTGAAGCATCATTTCCTGACGCAATCGCAATGCCTTTCAGCATTTCTTTCACGGTCATTTCTTCTCCAGGTTCAAGGAAGATTTGTGACCCTCCCATTGATGCTGCATAATCACTTGTTCTAACCTTATCAGTCATTTTCAGTTTTCCTTGATCAATGGCTTCCATGATGAGAAGCATCGTCATGATTTTGGTCATACTTGCGGGTGCAAGCTTTTCATCGCTGTTTTTGTTGTAAAGCACTTTTCCCGTGTCACGTTCTATTAAGATCGCTGATTTGGCTTCGTGCACCAATTCTGATGTTTGTTTTTCTCTTGGTTTTTCAATCTTTTCTTTTGCTATCGCTGATGGTGAAACCATTGAGATAAGGATCATTAAAATAAACAATGCACATATATGACGTTTCAAGTGGCAGACCTCCATTATCGTAATCCTTTCTATTTTTTCCTCATACAGGCTGTTTTATTCAGAGATCGTATGATTGCCATAAAAAAACCTTCTGTCGATAAAACAGAAGGCTTCTTGAAACATGCTATGAGAGTTGTTTGACTACATCTTTTACTAAATCAAGGAAACTCGCTTTCACTTTTTCCGTTACTTCAATGACTTCATCATGGGACAGCGGCTGATCTAAAATACCTGATGCCGCATTAGAAATGCATGAAATACCAAGCACTTTGATTCCTGCATGACGCGCAACAATCACCTCTGGAACAGTTGACATGCCTACAGCATCTGCTCCAAGTGTTCTGAGGAAACGAACTTCAGCCGGAGTTTCATATGAAGGACCTGTCATCCCTGCATAAACACCATGCTGTACAGATATACCTAAGCGCTGAGCTGTTTCTTCTGCAAGTGCCAGCAAATCTTTATCGTATGGGGCAGACATATCAGGGAAACGAACACCTTGACTGTCATTTGGTCCAATTAATGGATTGGTCCCCATCATATTGATATGATCTGTAATCAGCATGAGATCGCCTGGATGGAAGGATGTATTCACACCGCCGGCTGCATTTGTCACAATGCATGTCTCAATGCCAATTTCTTTCATCACACGGACTGGAAACGTCACTTGCTTCATATCATATCCTTCATAGAAGTGAAAACGTCCTTGCATAGCACATACGACAGTGCCTTTCAGCGTCCCGATGACGAGCTGTCCTGCATGACCCTCTACTGTTGAAACAGGGAATCCAGGAATATCTTCATATTTCAATTTGATTGGATTTTCAATCTCATCTGCTAAAATGCCAAGCCCTGAACCTAAGATCAATCCAACTGTTGGTACGTTTGTCGATGCTTGTTTAATGTATGCCGCCGCTTCTGAAAACTGTGCTCCCACGAGATTTCCCCCTATTTGAGTTTAGATAAAAAGCTTGTGCCGTATTTTGGCATCGTTGACTTGAAATTGTCTGCGACTGTTGCTCCAAGATCAGCAAAGGTTTTTGCTGTTGGCAGTTCATTTGCTCCCTGATGCTTTTTGCTGTAAGCAATGAGCGGAACGTATTCTCTTGTATGATCTGTTCCGTGATGAACCGGGTCATTTCCATGATCTGCTGTGATCACAAGGAGATCATCCTCTTTCAACAGGTCAAACACTTCAGGAAGTCGTGCGTCAAATTCCTCTAGTGCTTTTCCGTAGCCCTCTGGGTCTCTTCTATGTCCGTAAAGAGCGTCAAAATCAACAAGGTTTAAAAAGCTGAGTCCTGTAAAGTCTGTTTTAAGTGTATCGACCAGCTTGTCCATTCCATCCATGTTCGATTTTGTTCTAAGAGAAGATGTGATTCCTTCACCATCATAAATATCAGAGATTTTGCCGATCGCAATCACATCGAGCCCATCATCTTTCAGCTCATTCATGACTGTACGGTCAAATGGTTTTAAAGCATAGTCATGGCGGTTTGGTGTTCTGACAAATGCGCCAGGCTCCCCGACAAACGGGCGAGCGATAATGCGTCCAACCATATATTTTTCATCTAATGTGAGTTCACGTGCAATTTCACAAATACGGTAAAGTTCATCTAATGGCACCACTTCTTCGTGCGCAGCAATTTGCAGCACAGAATCCGCAGATGTATAGACGATTAGATCGCCTGTTTTCATGTGCTCTTCGCCAAGCTCGTCTAAAATTTCAGTACCAGACGCAGGTTTATTTCCAATAATGCCTCTGCCTGTTTTTTCTTTTAGTTCATTTAATAGTTCATCTGGGAATCCGTCTGGAAAGACTTTGAACGGTGTGTCTATGTAAAGACCCATTATTTCCCAGTGTCCTGTCATTGTGTCTTTACCATTTGATGCTTCTTGCATTTTTCCATAATACGCAAGCGGTTTTTCATCCGCTGGAATTCCTTTGATTTCTTTAATATGACTCAGCCCAAGCTTCGCCATATTCGGCATATGAAGCCCGTTCATTTTTTCAGCAATATGTCCTAGTGTATCTGCACCTACATCATTAAAATCAGCAGCATCGGGTGCTTCCCCAATTCCTACTGAATCCATTACGACGAGGAAAATGCGTTTATACTGATAATCAGGCATTAAAAAGCGCCTCCTTCAATATTCTTGTCTTTTGACCTTTCAAAAAGAGAGGTCTGACATCTCAAGTATAAACCGTTTACAAGCCGGTTGACAACCATAAACGGCGCAAACATGAAAAAGCATGACACACGTTCACTGTGTCATGCTTTACTTATGCCCTTGGATGGAATTTGTGATACACATCTTTCAGTCTTGTTTTCGTCACATGTGTATAAATTTGTGTTGTTGAGATATCGGCATGTCCGAGCATCTCCTGCACGGCTCTTAGGTCTGCACCGTTTTCAAGCAGATGTGTTGCAAATGAATGCCTGAGTGTATGGGGTGTGAGTTCCTTTTGAATCCCTGCTTCGATGGTTCTTTTTTTCAAATTCTTCCAGAAACCTTGCCGCGACATTTTTTTTCCGTGATGATTGAGAAATAAGGCATCTGCCGGCTGTTTTTTTAACAGCTTGCTTCTTCCCTTTTCGATATATTCTTCAATCGCACTTGCAGCAGCTTCACCAATTGGCACAATCCGCTCTTTTCTTCCTTTTCCAAAACAACGGATAAAGCCCATTGTGAGGTGAACATCAGCAAGAGTCAGATCCAGCATTTCACTGACGCGAATGCCTGTTGCATATAAGAGCTCGAGCATCGCTTTGTCACGGTAGTCAAAGGGAGTGTGCTGATTTGGTGTATCAAGCAGCTTTTCGACTTCCCCTAGTGATAGAACTTTCGGTAGTTTCCGCTCTGTTTTTTGCGTTTCAATGTTCCACGACGGATCATCTGTTGTCACTTTTTCCCGGAGCAGAAATTGATGGAAGGAACGGATCGAGGATAGATGCCGCACTGACGTTTTGCTCGATTTCCCTTCCTCCTTTAGCTGCTTTAAATAATGAATGATATGCAGGCGCGTGACATCTTTGATATCCGTCAGCTGCTCATGTGTCATTAAAAAAGACAAGTAGTTCTGTAAATCTCGTTTATAAGAAACAATGGTATTTTCAGAGAGTCCTCTCTCTACTGTCATAAAATGAATAAAGTCGGATAATTGATCGTTCAATGATTTCTACTCCCCGTTTTGATAAAAATAAATCAATCGGTCTTGCCAGTTGTCTTGATTCGGCTGATCCATTTCCATCACTTTAATTGCTGCACCCTCTGGTTTATCATAACGATGGTAGCTTTCATATTCTGAATTTATCCATATCATAGCATAATAGAACAAGACGGTAAAACCAGTGAACAAGATGAATACTTTCATCACTTCACCTGTTGTTTTGAGCCATTTTCGCATGATTTTCATGTCCTTTCTCAAGCTTCTCATTACTTCAGCATATGCCAGGTGGGACAAGGAATATACAGCGAAAATGCAAAAAACCTCTTCATCTTAAATGAAAAGGTTCCAATTCGGATTATTTGCCGGATTCATCATCATGACACCGGTGGCAAATACCATGGAATGTCAATCTATGATCCTTAATTTTAAATTTCCAGTCACGTTCAATAATCTCTTCAACGTCTTCTAATAAATCATCTTCTATCTCATCGACTGTCCCGCATTCCATGCAGACAAGATGATGATGGAAGTGAGCGGCTCCTTCTTTGCGAAGATCATATCGCGAAACGCCGTCTCCAAAGTTAATTTTATCAACAACTTTCAGTTCAGTTAGCAATTCTAACGTTCGATAAACAGTAGCAAGACCAATTTCAGGAGACTTCTCTTTTACGAGGAGGTATACATCTTCTGCACTTAAATGGTCTTCTTCATTCTCAAGCAGTACTCTTACTGTTGCTTCACGCTGTGGCGTGAGCTTATAGCTGGAAGAATGAAGCTGTTTCTTAATTCGATCAATCCGATTTTCCATTGACTTTCCCTCCTACGCCACATTACTTGATCATTATATCAAATGATGTGCTGAGAGCCAACTATAATCATTTTAAATTGATAAATAAATTGATTATTATTTAATAACGATTATAAAATTATGAAAAAAGAACACCTGCCAGCTTTTTCATGAGCATGAAAGATACGTAAGATTCAAAAAAGGACGAAAGTGCAGCAAGCGCTAAAATCATCAGCAAAACAGATGCATACCGGGCGAACCACTGAACAGGTGCTTGACTGATGGTTTTTTTCATGAACAGCTGCCCAATGAGACGGATGGAAAACGCAATCGCACATGTACCAATCACTAAATAGGCTGGAATAAGCAATATGTTTTGCGGAAGAACCGATACGAACGAAAGGAAAAAACCACTCAGCCCCATTTGATTTACTAGAAAACCAACTGTAAACCCAACGACAATTCCTTTTAAAAAAATCATGAGAAAGATGAGCGGCAGGCCAATGATAGATATTCCTAGTATCCACATAAGACCTAAATATTTCATATGATGCAAAAAGCTTTGCAAAAACATTTCTTTTGATTCTGCTGCTTTCTCATTCGTCAGCTGACCAAAAAATTGATTTAAATAATAGAATAAATCCTCTTTCTGACTAATTGTCATACTATTAACGATGATGGCCCCAAAGATCACGCCCATTAAAAAGAGTACAGAGACAAACAAATAAATCGATAGATGGTCTTTTACGTGCTGAAGAAGATGTTCCTTCCAAGACTTTTTCCGCATGCGTCTTCCTCCCAAATAGTAAAGGTTACTAGATTCTATGAGAGAGATTACGAAACATGACAGTTTTATTGAAAGAAAAAAGAGAAAGCAGCCTAAACACTGCTCCCTCTTATCATTTATCGGGCGGCTTTTTGTACGTTCACAAGCCCGGCACCATAATAAAAAGGATCTCCAAGCTTTGCAGCCGTTTTTGAAAGTCTCTCGCGCACTTCATCGTTTGTCAAATTCGGATGTTTTGATAGAATGACAGCCGCAGCGCCCGCTACATGCGGTGATGCCATGGATGTTCCACTCTTATAGCCATATTCATTATGAGGAATGGTGCTGAGCGTTGAAACGCCCGGTGCTGAGACTTCCACTTCTTCGCCGACAGATGAATCAAAGGCTCTTTGTTTTCTTTCGTCAACAGAGGCAACCGCCATCACTGAGGCGTACTTAGCTGGATAGTCAACCGTGTTGAGAGAGCCATAACTTCCTGCATTCCCAGCAGAAGCCACAATGAGAATCCCTTTGTCGTATGCTCGATCTACCGCTTCTTTCAGCGCTTCAGATTCACTTGCTCCTCCCATACTAATATTGATGACATCCATGTCATTCTCAATGGCCCATTCAATTCCTTTAATGATCCAGCTATAGTAGCCGTCACCATTTTCATCTGCCACCTTGACCGCATAGATAGAAGCCTTTGGCGCAACACCAACGACACCTACCTTATTATCTAACGCTGCAATTGTGCCTGCCACATGCGTTCCGTGTTCATGCGGGTCAACAAGCGGATCTGACTTTGTTGGAACAAAGCTGACTCCGCCGGTGACATGTAAATCTTCATGTTTGCCATCGATGCCGCTGTCAAGAACGGCTACTTTGACATTCTGTCCGGCGTATCCCCGTTTATGTACCTTTTGTGCTTTGATGCTTTTGATGCCATATGGGATCGTTTGACCGCTTGTTTTTGCCTTTTGGTCCTCCTCAATGAAGGTCACTTCTTTTGCCTGATTCAGTTTCTCTTTCGATGCCTCATTCAAGGAAACTTTCATCATATCTATTTGCTCTATGGATTCTTTTACATGCCCACCAGCTTCTTCGACAAGCTGTTTTTGTGTATGATCTTGAACGGAAGAAGAAAAGCCGATCATGTACTCTTTTTTTGCTTGCTCCTTTGCAGAAATATGTGAGGCGCCGAACGTGACCGATGCCAGCATCATACTTGCCATACAAAGCCTTGCTCCAATTGACTTGACGTTCACAATACTCACTCTCCCTTTCATCTTTTTGTCATTTAACTACATTTTCAGACAAAAAGAAACGACCGTTTGTCCTATTTTTTAAAATTTTTCCATTTATTTGAACTAGTTGTCACAAAAAAGCAAAATAAAAATGCTTATGATCCTCTTGATAGTGGTCATAAGCATTCCTTCTTTTATGTTTTTTCATCATGTGCTGCAAGGCTTCTTGTTTTGTTTTTGTCTTTCTTTCATGTGTGCTAAAGTGCGGCATGTTTCCTCTCGACAGTTCCGGGTTTCGGCTGTGCTGCCTTTCAATATGTTCTCGTTTTTTCTTTGCATTGCTTTTTCCCATTTGGCAAAACCCCTTTCGTTGACGTTATGATACACGATGTGACATAAAAAAGATAGACGTATACACGCCTATCTTTCTGTTTTCACCATATCAAGATGCGGAATTCCATCTTCATCATAACAATCTGAAACGGCCTTAAAACCAAATGATTCGTAAAACGACTTCAAGTAGGCCTGCGCCTGAATTTTGACACTTGTTTCACCTAATTCACTCAGCTTTTCCAAAGCCTTGCTGAGCAGCATTTTTCCATAGCCTTTTTTTCGGCCTGCCTGCGTCACAAGAACGCGGCCAATGGACGCCTCTTCGTACATGATTCCGCTTTGAAAAATTCGGCAATAAGCCACAATCGTGCCGTCCTCTTTTGCAGACAGATGAAGCGCTTCTTGGTCCCGGTGATCAATTTCAGGGTAAGGGCATGTTTGTTCAACAACAAACACATTGACTCTTTCCATTAAAATTAAGTAAAGATCCTCTTTTGTTAATTGGTCAAACGTTTGACATGTCCAGTTAACTTGATTCATGATTGATATCCACCTTACCGTACACTCCGCCCCCGCCAGCGATCAGTTCGACTTCACCTTTTCTTGCTTTGATGATGTAATTGGCTGTTTTTTCTGGCAGGACAGCTTTTAGTTCTTGTTCTGTTGCTTGATGAAGGATATTCATCTCTGTGTGAAACACGGCTTTTAGCTTCTCCAGCGTTTTGGCTCCGACACCCGGAATAAATTGAAGCGGGAGCTGATGAACATAAGGAGGTCTTGTTCCTTTGTCACTTTCTTGGTCAGCAAGCTCCTTTAAACGCTCACTCACCCCTTTTGTCATCCGGGTATGTCCGCATGCGTGGCACTTTTCTTGATCTAGCGCGCGAGGTCTTACTCCGCACTTCTCGCAGGTTGTATGATAGTACTTCCCAAGCCGCGGAGCGAGTCCATAATTTCCTGTAATGGCTCTTCCCTCTTTCCCTTCAAGGGCTAGTTTGAATTCGGCAAAAGAGGCATGATCCATTCGGATTTTTGTATATTCTCGCGCAATTTTCCCTAAAGAATGAGCGTCTGAATTCGTTAAAAAGGGATAACGATTCAGTTCACTTATCTGGGACGCCATTGACGTATCGCAGCTAAGTCCTAGTTCAACAGCATCAATGAGGTCTGGGTCGAATACTTCCGTTAAAGACGTGTTGACTCCTTTGCCAAATAAGCTTTTATGCGGCGTGAAAATATGAGCAGGAATAAACAAGCCTCCTAGCTCCTTGACCTTGCGCTGAAGTGTTTTCCCATCAACATAGAGGCGCTGTGAACTCAAATGCACATTTTTCATATGAAGCGCGAGCCATGCGGAGAACTCAGACATTTTGTGAAGTGTGGGCATAAATGCAAGCACGTGAATTGGACCTTTTGAATGGTCATCGTTAATTTCTAATTCACTGCCTAAAAGCAGCACGGTCTGTCCAAATGATAGACCGCCATCATTTAGTTCAGTGTACTTGCCTTCCTCTACACCCTCTATTAATTCTTCTAGGACTTCTGGAGATTGTGCATCAATCACACCAATCATCCCCATCCCTTTACTTTGCGTTGCTTCAATGAGAATTTGGTCAATTGTCAGTGACCTTGCACCTGTAATTTTAACAGCTCTGCCTGTTCTGGTTCTGCCAATATGAATATGGATGTCTGCAAAAAACTCCCTCATTTTGTTGACTTAAGTACCTCTTGCAATTGTAAGTACTGAATGGCATAGGCTGTTTTTGCATCATAAATGTGCTGCTTTTCAATGAGGTGCAAGGCTTCTTCTAATGAAACTTCCATCACTTCAACAAATTCATCTTCATCCAGCTCTCTTTTTTCTTCAAGCGGCACCAGCTGATCTGCAAGATAAATGTGGACGATTTCATCTGCGAAACCAGGTGATGTATAAAAGGCCGTCAGCTTTTGGAGCTGCTGAGTGGTGTACCCTGTTTCTTCTTCTAATTCTCGCAGTGCTGTATGTGCCGGCTCTTCTCCTGGCTCTAATTTTCCAGCCGGAATTTCAACGATGGCTCTCTCTAGTGCTTTACGGTATTGCTTGACCAAGATGATTTTATTTTCGTCTGTACGAGCAATGACGGCTACTGCACCAGGATGTTTGATGATTTCGCGTTTGCCTTGTTTTCCGTTTGGCAATTCTACATCTTCAAGAACCAAATCAATGATTTTTCCGTTATATAATTCTTTAGTCGATAATGTTTTTTCTTCAAAGTCCTTCAATTTTGTCAGCTCCTCGTTCTACTTTCACTTTTTACTTCATTCATTTTAACATAGATGATTTAGGAGAAGCGAAATGCGAACGCTTGCTTCAATGCGCCACTTGAAATCACCTAGCTTGAATTCCAGATTTTTTTCACTTAATGTGAAGGGATAGGAGTGTGATGGAATTGAAAAAAAGACGAATTGGTACCTCGGATCTTTTGGTGAGCGAGGCAGCACTAGGATGTATGTCCCTTGGAACGGAAAAAGGAAAAGCGCTCTCTTTATTAGATGAGGCTATTGATCATGGAATTAACTATTTGGATACAGCCGATTTATATGATTTTGGGACAAATGAAGAAATTGTCGGGGAAGCGATTAAAAACAGGCGGCAAGATTTGATTTTGGCCACAAAAGGCGGCAACCGCTTTGAAAAAGGCAAATCTGGCTGGGACTGGGACCCTTCAAAGGCGTACATAAAAAAGGCCGTGAAACAAAGCCTCAAGCGGCTGCAAACAGATTATATTGATTTATACCAACTGCACGGAGGCACGATAGATGATCCTATCGATGAGACGATTGAGGCTTTTGAAGAATTAGTGGAAGAAGGCGTTATTCGCTATTATGGCATCTCTTCTATCCGTCCAAACGTCATTAAAGAATACGCCAAAAAATCCAACATCGTCAGTGTGATGATGCAATATAGTTTACTCGACCGCCGTCCAGAGGAATGGTTCTCTCTTCTTGAAGAACAAGGCATTAGTGTCGTCGCAAGAGGACCTTTAGCAAAAGGGCTTTTAACTGAAAAACCACTTTCGCAAGCAAGTGCAGCGATTCAAAAAAACGGCTATCTTCAATATTCATTTGACGAGCTCCAGCAGGTCATTCCTTCTTTAAAGAAAGTCGCTTATGACCTATCATTCACAGAGCTGTCCATTCAATATTTGCTTAAGCATTCTGCGGTCAGTTCCGTTGTATTTGGCGCAAGCTCGGTGGAACAACTAAAAGAAAATGTAGCAGCGGCAAATGCACGTTCTTTAAGTGACCAAGAAGTAAAAGCATTGACTTACTATACAAAACCATCTGTGTATGAGGCGCACCGATTTAAATAACATAAAAAGAGATCGCTTTATGTGATCTCTTTTTTATCGTGTTTTTCTCTATTAAAAATGAGAAGGGGCTAAAAGCCCCTGTACTCTTATCTATTTGCACTTTCATAATACGCATAATTTCCGGCTTTGCCTTTAAGGTGAAATGTAGTACCAAAACGTTGAAAATTATTTGCAAATACGCCATTATCTGAATGCATACATAATCGATTACCTCCACCTTTAAAAGGAGTTACAGAACAATCAACAATTGTAGTCACCGACGTACGAAAATCCGCTTCCTTTGAATCATTTGTAGCAAGAGCTTGTCCAGAAACAGGTAAAAGCAATCCTAAAGATAAAGCAACTCCAGTCATTGTTCTTCTCAATTTCATGTGAATCATCTCCATTTCCAAATTTTTCAATTCATCTTCATTATAAGAAGAATGCTCCTCTATTAAAAGGGTCTTAATTACTATATTTGTAATAAAAAAGGAATTTTAATAAATCAATACTCCCGTTTCTTCTATTTTGATCACGTATAAAATAGGTGATGGGATTTAGTTTTAAATCATATTTTCACGAAGCTGAAATGAAGTGAAATTCGAAGGAGTCAGAAGAGTCTGCTCTCAAATCACCTATGTTTTGAACAAGTTCATTTCGTGTTGATCAATCTCAATGATGACATGAAAAAAAGGAGCATCAGAGCTCCCTTTTTTTAGCTTTTATATTTTCTCCAGTCCAAATGACTTTCATCTAGCAGCTCGGAGAAGCTTTTATTTTTTTCTTTTTCTTTCTGCTGCCTAAGGAGGTCTTGTCGTTTTTGTTCTTCTCTTTTTTCTGTCTGGGCGGCAAGGTTCTGCTTCATTTGAAGAAGCTGCTGTTTGAGATCCTCGTTTATACCGTCCTTTAATTTCGCTTGTTCTTGATTGGTCTTTTTCATCGTGCCTCTCTCCTTTTGTCCTAAGTGTATCATCCGTTTTATTTGCTGAGCAAGAGTCACGCCAATCTCCCAACATGTGGTATGATCGTCATAGGAAAAACTTCGGAAAGGAAGAATCAGCTGGATGAAGAAATGGATCGCTATACTTGCCTTGATATTATGTCCGCTCGCTGCAATCGGTATTTTTTTCACCAATAAAATGATGTATATTCGAAAATTAACAGATGAAGAGCTCATCAAAAGAGAATCAGATGAAGGACACTATCATCACGAAGAGTTTCAACAGCTTAAAAAAGAGAAAGTGTGTATTCCTTCAGCATTTGGTTATGATCTTCATGGCTATTTTGTGCCGCACCCACATCCACATACAACACGCACCATCGTACTTTGTCATGGCGTCACAGTCAGTTTGATTAATTCCGTTAAGTATATGAAATTATTCCAAAAGCTCGGATGGAATGTGATGCTTTATGATCATAGAAGACATGGAATGAGCGGCGGGAAAACCACGAGTTATGGATACTACGAAAAAGAAGATTTAGCGCAGGTCGTGAAGTGGCTCAGACAAAGACTCGGGGAAAATGCCATTATCGGCATACATGGAGAATCAATGGGTGCAGTCACGACTTTGTTATATGCTGCAAAGCCGGAAGCAAGCGCCAATTTTTACATAGCTGACTGTCCTTTTGCTTCTTTTGAGGATCAGCTTCTCTATCGATTAAAAACAGATTTTCGTCTTTCAGGGCAATGGATTCTTCCACTAAGTGATCGAGTGTTAAAATGGCGGGATGGATACAGCATTCGGCAAGTTTCACCGCTGGATGTGATCGATCAGGTGAAAGAACCTGTGCTTTTTATCCATAGTCTTCATGATGACTATATTCCATGCGAGCAGAGTCAGCAGCTATATGCTCGAAAAAAAGGTGATAAACAGCTATTTATAGCGCCGCACGGGGCACATGCGATGTCTTTTAGCGAAAATAAGGCAGCTTATGAACAAGAAGTTCAAGGATTTCTTCAACAATTTGAATCGAATGAAGATAAAAGAGGAGAATGAACAGCGGTTCGTCTCCTCTTTTTGAGCTAACTTATGCGATAGTCACCACTGTTGTATGATGTCTGCCCGCCAGCTCCATATGACTCTCTTCCGATTGCTGCTGACTCATGACCGATAATCCTGCAGTTGCTGCCAATAAAAGAACTATCAAACTCGTTTTCATATAAATGACCCCCATTTTGAATTTTTGATATGGCTTGAATCTTCCTTTCGTAAAACCGTGTAGATGCTTCATACAGTCCAAGCTCATTGTAATAATGAGCCGCATCAAGTGCCAATTCCTCAATATCTGGGTATAAGCGCTTGTCCTCGAGCAGGTCTAATGTATCGTCTATGATCGTTATTTCTGCATCAACGTATAATGCTTTTAAGAACTGAAATTTGCAGATGTAAATTTCATCTTCTAATTCACAGGCTTTCATAATACCTTGTTGATAGAGAGTTAACGACTCTTCTATTTGTTTTTGTTTAAACAGGATTTGGGTCAGCATAAATAGTGGGTCTAGAGAGCGATTAAGATGGGTTAAATTCTCCTTTTCAAACACTTCAAGAGAGTCTTTCAGATAACGGCTTGCTTCCGCAAGATCGTTCATTTGGTAATAACAGTTACCTAAGTTGAAAAGGGCCGAACCTATGACTCGAGGGTTTCCAATTGAGCGTGCTCGATTTAGAGCATTTTTAAAGTAGGGTAATGCATGTTCATAGCATTTCAAATCATCATAGTTTGCACCGATGACAAATTCACAGTGGATGATTCTCAGCGTGTACGTTCTGTAGGCAGAGTACGTATCTAACGCTTGCAAGGCATAGTGCATCGAAAAGTGGGTTTGTTTCATGTGGTAGTATATTTCAGCTAATTTAAAGTAAAATTCTGCTCTTTCTATATCATCTGATATAAGATTGAGCTTTTTTTCTGCTGAACGGTAATAAGCAATGGCACTTAAATAGTTTTGCTGTTCAAACTCAAACATTCCTGTGAAAAAATGAACATAGTATTCAAGCATGTCCGTTAATTTCGTTTGCGAATGTTCGATCGTTTCTAGCAGGTTCTTAATTTCTTCATCATTTGAGGCTTTCTTTGCCGGTTCAAAATATTCAAGCATCACCTTATGGCGAAAATCCATCAGCTGGTAAAACAGCAACAAGTTTTGATCCTGTTCCATCTCCAGAATTTCCTGCTCGATCTCGGCCTTCAGCTTCTCTGCTTTCATGACATGAAATCCGCAAATCTGCCTATACCATTCGTTTATTTTGATTCCAACCTGAGGCGATGACAGCTTGAGCTTCAATTCACTTTAGCACCTCCCTTCTCATATACGATACATGTTGTATTCTATCACATTCCCTCGAATGGAAGAAATATGAAATGTCATTTTTCGCAAAGTTTTCGGTATCCCGCAATAAACGCTTTCATTGCCTATTTTTCGGCATTTATAACCACGGTTTTTTCATTTCTATTTTTCTCATTTTGTCGAATTGGTTGTTATAAAACGGTTTTTTTGCGTTTTAAAAGATCATTTTTCAGATTAGACATCCCTGCTGTTTGATGAGATGATGAAGGCACGAAAAAAACCCTTTTGTCAAAAAAGGGCTTTTATAATACATCTGTTACCTGTTCCATATTCTCTTTGATCCAATTGACAGCTAATTCGAGCGTTGGAAATTCTTCCGTTTCAAATGTGACTTCATCTTGAAGAAGCCAAACGTCCTTTTTCACCGAATCCATTCCACCTATTGACCAGTGCAAAAGGGTATAGGGATGATTGTTATTTAAAAACGACACCCATGTTTTATTTTGTGCCGTGTTTTGTATCACTCTAAGCTTCTGATCCACTACGTTTCCACCTTACTTTACAAGTATGCCCATTCTTGGACTGAGTATTTGCTGAGGACTTTTCAGCATCAATGTATTAGCTTTTTCATTAAAATCGATGGTCATTTCCTCATCAAAAAATACCTTCTGTGCAATGTGTATATATAGTTTTAAATGTTGGCTATTATTCAGTTGTTCCCATTCACCTGTTCTTTCACTTGTTAACCAAAGCATTGGTACGCCACTCACTGCACAGCCACAACCTTCTGAATCGTAGCGAAGCAGTAATTCCTTAGTTTCGTTTCCTATTTGCTGTTTTTCTATATATGTTTTAGCCAGTTCTGTGATGCGAATATACATGGCGAACATCCTTTTTAAATTGATGCTTACATTGTAACACATAAAACACCATAAAACATGACACACGACTAAATCCGAAAGTCATATTCTTTGAAATACACGCTCTTCTCACTAGGATTATATCTATCTATTGGCTCTTTTCGCTTCTTGTTTTTTAGAATTATACTTATGACGCTACCAATTTTAAAAGAATAAACAGGAGGTTTTAGATCGTGAAAAAAAGATTATCTCTCTGCTTCATCGGGGCACTGATATTTATGTTGAGTTTCGCTGTGCCAAACATGAAAGCGGCATCTGTCCTTGATGAAGTACGAGAAAGCTATGCGACTTATACGGGATCTGGTTACTCAGGGGGCTCCGCATTATTAGATCCTATTCCATCTGACATGAAAATTACGGCTTTAAATCCTCATGACTATAACTATAAAGGGGTAAATGCGGCACTTGCAGGTGCTTACCTTGAAGTAAAGGGTCCAAAAGGAAAAACCGTTGTGTATGTAACCGATAAATATCCAGAAGGAGCAAAAGGAGCTCTTGATCTTTCTCCTAATGCCTTTGCCAAAATCGGTAATATGGCAGATGGAAAAATCCCAATTAGTTGGAAAATTGTAAAAGCACCGATTAGCGGAAATGTAGCTTACAGAATAAAAGAAGGCAGCAGTGAGTGGTGGGCTGCGATTCAAGTGCGCAATCATAAATATCCGATTATGAAAATGGAATATTACAAAGATGGACAATGGGTGAACATGGAAAAGACAGACTACAACCATTTCCTTGGATTTAATATGGGGTCTAAATCTCTTCCTGTTCGAATCACAGATATCCGCGGGGTCATAGTAAAGGATAAATTACCCGCTCTTCCATCTACTGCTGCTTCACAGGCCTATATTGTAAAAGGCAATGTTCAGCTTCCTAATTAACGAGGGAAAGAGGTAGCTTATTTAAGAGCTTCCTCTCTTCCTTCTCTATCCCAGTGATATGCCTCATTTTCTATTTCTTTTATGATTTCATTCTTTCCTGCCATATAGCTTTGTATATCTTCCGGATACTGATTTGCTAATTGTTCCTTGACAGACGCATACGCTACAGCTCGTTCTGGATGGGCCCTTAAGTAATCTCGAAACAATAAATGCCTTTTCACATCAGGGTGATTTCTCTCATAAACATGGACATGATGCGTACGATTCAAGCCACCCTTTTGAAAAAAACGTCTCCCTTTTATGCCATTTTCACCTAGCGCTTGATATCCAAGATGTTCAAAGCTCTCTCTTTTTCTATCGATCTCTTTTATATGACTTACTTCTATTAAGATATCAATAATTGGTTTGGCAACAAGCCCTTCAACTGACGTACTACCAATATGATGTCCTTCTATCCAGTTCTTTTGAATGATTTGCTTGAGTTGCTGCTTTTCTTGATGGAATTCTTCATGCCACTCTTTTTTGAATTCGACAACCTCAACCTTTCGCCTTGGTCTCCATTTCATTTTTGATAAGGTGAGCTCTTTTGCAACATGAATCACATCTGTTTCAAGAAATCCTAACTTTTCGTATAGCCTTTTTGCAGGGGTATTTTTTTGCCCTGTGGTCAGTTCTATAGGGACATTTTTCTCCATAATTGTGGACATAAGTTTTGTTCCAATACCCTGCTTTAGCGCTTTTGGATGTACAGCCAATCGACTAATGATCAAATAATCTTTCTGCTCTTCATAAGAGGCAACGCCTAGTAAGATTCCCTTTTGCTCAAAACCAATAAATTGCTCTTTTGCTTTCATTACATCTTGAATGGTCTCTTTTAATGGTGGGAGATCGGCATAGCCAATTTGTTCAGCTTCTTGTTGGTATGCAGCTAGTTGAATATGTAAGATCTGCTTTGCTACATCACTTATTGTTTGATCTAAATTGATAATCATTGCATTGCCTCTAATTTTTTCACAAATAAAACACGATCTTCATTTATTCCATCATAGTCTGAAAACACGGAGATTCCTTCTACAGTTTTGTCCCCTTTTTCAATTTGAAAGCCCAATTTTGCATGATAGGCAATCGATACTTTATTTACAGGTGCTGTTACCGCTTTAATGGTTGTTCTTCCTTCCTGTTTTGCCACATCATAAAAGGCTTGATATAGGATTTTTCCTATCTTTAATTTCCGATGGTCTGGATGTACACCTACAAAATGAATATACGCTTCATCTGAATGAGATTGCGATAAAAAACCGACTAAAAAGCCAATCAGTTCACCTTTTTCAACGACGACAAAACTTGTTTGCTGAAAATGTTCAAAAAATAGCTTCGGCAATTTTGCGCGCAAATCTCTGCCTCCCCACCAGCTTTGGATGACGGATGTGACGGCGTAAAAATCTGACGGCTTCACTTGACGTATCATGATGACCTCGCCCCTTTTCATTTTTGGCTTACCGCTCTTTTTTTAAAAAAAACTGTTGTTTCAATAGTCTACCTGTCCGATTAATTGTTTGTAAAGATCACGTGTCAGCCTTTTTTCCTTTCAGCTTTGTTGATTCTTCGTTCTTTCGCCGTCATCTCCTTTTAAATCTTCACACTTATTTCAAAAAGTTCACTTTTTGTGCGAAAGTTTCATTCTTTTGGTATGTTAAGATGGTTCATATAGGAAATGTAACAAATGTTTATTGGAGATGATGATATTGGTTTGGATTGTTACTTCACTTGTTGTGTTTAGTCTTTTAAAGCTTCTTGTCACTTCGCTGCCTTCTGGTGTTGTGGAACGCCTTTTTAGTCGTTATGCGGTGCATGCAAAAGTAACAAGTGATCAAACAACGATCATGTTTGAAGATCGTCCGCTCAATGATCAGCAAGTATCTGAAATTATTCAACATTTTAATGATGCGATCTTTATTGAACGCTATTATATTTATCCTGGTGATGAAGAGCGTTTTCTTCATCCGCAGGAAGGGCCGGCACCGCTTACCATGCAAACAAAGCTTGGCAAACATGATGTGACCCTTTATCTGTATCATTACGATGACCACGTGGATGTGGTGCGGCAGTTTACACATAAGCCTAAGAAAAAATTGACGGCCTATCGTTTGCGTTCTGAGCCGCTCCAAACATCCCACAACTTGGCACATGCTTAAAATATGTTGCATCAAATGAGACGAAGTGGAAGACACTTCGTCTTTTTTGTATGGATTTACGCTCTTTTCTTTGAATGATTTACCAGTATCAATTTCGCCTCCTGACGGTTACAATATAAACGGAACATATGTTCTAAGAGGTGAAAATAATGAATGAACGAGCCATTCTGCTTGTGGATATGCAATCGTTTTATGCGTCAGTCGAAAAAGTGGAGGCTCCCCACTTGAAGGATGTGCCGCTCATCGTCTCTGGAGATCCTGAGCGGCGGAGCGGGGTCGTACTTGCCGCCTGCCCTCTCGCTAAAAAACGAGGCGTACAAAATGCATCAAGATTATGGGAAGCGCAGGAGAAATGCCCCGAAGCTGTCGTCGTACGCCCCCGTATGCAGCGCTATCTTGATATCTCTGTCATGATAACAGAGCTGCTCGAACAATACACAGATCTTGTCGAACCCTATTCAATTGATGAACAATTTCTTGATATTACAGGCAGTCTGACACTACTCGGTTCTCCCCGCGAGATCGCTCAAAATATACAAACAACCATTATGAACCAGACTGGCATTTACGCACGTGTTGGCATCGGTCCTAATAAAGTGCTCGCTAAAATGGCCTGTGACCATTTTGCTAAAAAAAACACATCTGGTATCTATGAACTTCGTACAGACAGTGTTGCGGCTGATTTATGGCCGCTTCCGATTGGAAAATTATTTGGCGTCGGCAAACGAATGGAGCACCATTTAAAACGAATGGGCATCAGTACCATTGGGACGCTTGCTGCTTATCCGTTAGACCGGCTTAAAAAACGCTGGGGAATCAACGGAGAGCTTTTGCAGCGAACAGCTTTAGGGCATGATCCCTCTCCGGTCACCATTCACACACATGATCAGCAAAAAGCGGTTGGACATCATATGACTCTTCCCCATGATTATGCGTCTTTTGAGGATATCAAAGTCGCTCTTCTTGAATTGAGTGAAGAAGTGGCAAGACGTGCACGCTTTAAGCATTATCTTGGGCAAACAGTGTCTGTTGGCGTGAGAGGCGCTGATTTTTCTCATCCGACTGGATTTCATAGACAAATCAAGCTTCATTCACCTACACAGTACGGGACAGATATTGCAGACGCAGCCATTCAGCTATGCAAGCAGCACTGGGATGGCCAGCCCATTCGCAGTGTGGGTATTACTCTCTCACAGCTGCAGTCTGACAGCCAATATCAGCTGACTTTATTTGATCACCATGTTCAAAAAGACAAACTCAGCAAAGTATTTGATGCGATCCACATGAAGTATGGACCTGCTGCCCTGCTGCACGCTTCGTCACTGACAAGCGCAGGGCAGGCGTATCACCGCGCCGAAAAAATTGGCGGACATTACAAATAACGGAGGCGAACAGCCATGAATCCCAATAAATTAACACCTGGATACAACCTCATGTGGGAATCAAGCCGAATGATGCTTCCAGAGCACCGGGAGCAGCTGCTTGCTCAAAAACGGAAGAAAAAAGAGTACACCCCTCCCCCGCTGAGCACCGATCAACTGGAGGAAATGAATTTTTTGATCACACAGTCGATTACCGAGGATCAAGCGATTTACGTGACATATGCCGCAGCAGGTATGAAAGAGCAGTTTTGGGGCTGGGTAAAAGCCATTCATTATGAAACGCAGCGCATAAAAATCGTCAATGATGAGGATGTTCTCAACCTGTCCTTGCAGCAAATCGTCGCGATCGACCTTGATTAAATTTTCGCCAAATGACCGCGCGAATCAGTGACATAGAAGCACTGGCAGCAAAAAGCAAACCTCCAAATGGCGAGCCAATCTTGCTTCTTTGCCATATGGCAGATGTCTCCTCCATCAAATTGTGTATTTAATTTGCACAATTTTTCATGTATGATTGGAACATCTTACAAACTCAGGGGAGAAACAGCATGAAAAATAACTTACGTACGTTACATCCGCTTAGTTGGACGATCATCATCGGCACCATATTTGGCCGAATGGCGACGTCCATGAGCATTCCTTTTTTGGCCGTTTATTTGACACAAGTCAAAGGCGCCTCAGCGTCTTCTGCTGGATTAATCATTGCCGTTAGCTCTCTGATTGGGATCGTTGCGAGTTTTTACGGCGGATATATTTCTGATCGTATCGGCAGAAAAAAGGTCATGCTTCTATCGATCTTCGGTTGGTCACTTGTCTTTGTTGGCTTTGCATTTGCAGATGCCATTTGGGTCTTCTTTATCATGAACGCTTTAAACGGACTGTGCCGGGCACTGTTTGAACCAACATCTAAGGCGCTCTTATCTGATGTCACCCCATCAAGTATTCGGTTGTTTGTGTTTAATTTACGGTATACAGCCATTAACATAGGGGTCATCTTCGGTCCTCTGCTTGGCTTATACCTCGGGTCATCGAAAACAACGTTCCCATTTCTCGTTGCTGCCTTCATTTACTTGTTATACGGATTAACGCTGGTCTGGCAATTTCAGAAACATCCAGTTGCTGCTCCAGAAAGCACGAAACAAATTGGTGTCAAAAAAGCCCTTTCCATTATCCAAAAAGATACGGTCTTTAGCATTATCCTCATCGGCGTGACCTTATGTTCGTTCGGGTATTCGCATTTGAGCTCAACGCTGCCTCAATATTTATCCGCTTCACCTATGATTGAGGATGGTCCGAAACTGTTTGGATACCTTTTATCTTTAAATGCAGTTGTTGTCATTGTCGTACAATATCCGCTCATCATGATCGCCAAGCGCTACTCCACCATTTTGTCGCTGACCACTGGGAATATTCTTCTTGCCGGCAGTTTGTTTGCTATTGCTTTTTCACAGAGTCTCGGCATGCTTGCTTTCATCATTGTCGTGTTTACAATTGGAGAGGTTCTGCTGTTTGCGATGATGGATCTTTTTGTAGACAATGTGGCAAAGCCAGAAGTAAAGGGATCGTACTTTGGTGCGATGGGATTTTCTCAGCTCGGCAGCGTCATCGGACCATTTGTCGGCGGACTGTGCATTGACTATTTTGGCGCAGCCCATCCCTTCTCCATTTTTTCAGTCTTGTCGATGGTCACCATCGCAGGTGTCCCGTTCTTACTCATTGGATACTACCGCCTGAAAAAGCGATCCGCAGCTGCGGTCGCTGTTAAAGTCAGTGGAGATCATTAAAAAAACCGCTCTCGTTTGAGCGGTTTTTCTTTATACTCGGCGGATAGCAATCTCTTCCACCTTATGCTGATCACCTTTTTTCAAAATGAGATCGGCTCGATATTTTGTCGGTAAAATATTTTGATATAAATTAGGGCGATTGACGGTATTCCAAATCGTGCTTGCCATGTGATCTGCCTCTTCATCCGTCAAATCTTTGTATTGATGAAAGAAGGATTCAGGGTCTTGGAAAGCTGTTTCCCTTAGCAAACGGAACCGTTCTTTATACCATGATTGAATTTGCGTTTCAGCAGCATCTACATAAATTGAAAAATCAAAGAAATCTGATACAAACACACGCGGTTCATCCTTCAGATCATCCAGCGCTGGGGATTGCAGCACATTGATTCCTTCAATGATGACAATATCGGCATCCTCCACTGTTTCATACACCCCTTCAAGCCGGTCATAGGTCAGATGCGAATATACCGGTGCATGAACAGTTTGTTTGCCCGATTTTAATTCGTTTAAAAAAGACAACAAGGCTTTGACATCATAGCTTTCCGGGAAGCCTTTCTTTTCCATGAGTCCTCGATCCTTTAATTCTTTTTGAGGATACAAAAAGCCATCTGTTGTCACAAGACTCACTTTCAGCCCATCTCCAAGCCTCGATAAAAGCGTTTCAATGATACGAGCCGTTGTACTTTTCCCGACAGCCACACTTCCAGCAATCCCAATTAAAAAAGGGATTTTCGCATGATGCGGGTAGTTTAAAAAGGCATTTACATGCTGATTTTTTTGTTTTTCTGCAAAGACATGCAATGTCAGAAAACGAATAAGTGGTATGTAAATATCTTGAACTTCTTCAAGCGATAAATAGTCATTTAATCCTTGAAGTGCTCTCGCTTCCTCTTCTGAAACAGATACCGGCATATATTCCCCAAGAGCAGACCAAGCCTCTCTTGTATGGCGTGTATATAAAGTATTAAAATCTAGTCGCGTGTCACTCAAAGTCTTTCCCACCAATCTTCACTAAACTCGTAACCAAAAAGACGATAATCCGATTGTAGCTTAAAATGAAGGCGCTGTCTTTATTTTTCAACTAAAGTTTGCTTCTTTTGCGAAAAAAAGCATTAAAAAAAGGAAAATGAGGGTAAATAAGAGTATTCAGTTCGATAGATAGAAGGGAGCACACCAAATGAAATATGTGATGATTGGCGGAGATGCAGCAGGAATGAGCTGTGCTATGCAAATATATAGAGAGGATCCAGAGGCACATATTGTCGCTTTTGAAAAAGGAGAGATTTTCTCATATGGACAGTGCGGCCTTCCCTACTTGATCGGCGGTCTCATTGATCATCACAGCAAGCTGATTGCACGCAGCGCTGAAACCTTTCGCGACAAATATGGAATTGATGCTAGATGCTTACACGAAGTGACCTCCATTGACCCAAAGCAAAAAACGGTGTCAGGTCATCATACGAAAACAAAAGAACCATTTACCGAAAGCTATGACCGCCTCTTAATTGCGACAGGAGCAAGCCCCGTCACACTGGGTTTAGACAATCAGCCGCTAGAAGGCGTACACGTATTAAAAACCATTCCGCATGCGCTGTCCATTTTAGACCATTTAAAACAAAATATCACACATGTCACCATCATTGGCGGCGGGTATATCGGCTTAGAAATGGCTGAAAATTTAAAAGCGCTGGGAAAAAAAGTACATATCATTCAGCGGGGTTCAACACTAGGTCCGGGCTTTGACCCCGATATGGCGAAGCACCTGAAAGAAGAGGCGGATGCCCAAGGTATTCACGTGACACTCGGGGAAACCGTGCAGACATTAGAGGGCGAGTCACATGTAACAGCTGTTCAAACAGACAAACAAACCATTAAAACGGATATGGTCATCATGGCCATCGGCGTCACACCGCAAACATCCTTTTTAGACAAAACAGGAATCAAGCGGCTTCCAAATGGCGCCATTGTTGTAAACGAATACATGCAAACCAATGTAAAAGACATCTATGCTGCCGGGGATTGCGCAGCAACTTATCACCGCATCAAACAATCACTAGATTATATTCCGCTCGGCACAACGGCGAATAAACAAGGAAGAATCGCTGGTTTTCATATGACGGGAACAAACCGGGCGTTTCAAGGCGTGACTGGAACAGCAGTCATGAAATTTATGAGCATGACAGCGGGACGAACGGGCTTATCAGAAAAGGAAGCACAAGCAGCTGACATTCCTTATTCCACCATCACCATTGACAGTACGGATCACGCTGGATATTTTCCAGATGCGCAGAAAATGAAAGTCAAACTGATTTACAGAAGTGATGACTACACCTTGCTCGGTGCCCAAATCATCGGAAGAAACGGTGTAGATAAACGGATCGATGTGATGGCAACAGCCCTTTACCAACAGCTGACCATAACAGATCTAGAAGATTTAGATATTAGCTATGCCCCGCCTTTTAACAGTGTGTGGGACCCGCTTCAGCAAGCGGCAAGGCGGAGATAAAAAGACGGTCACAATGGCGTCTTATCTCAAAAAAAGAAACCAGCTCACGACCGGTTTCTTTTTGTTATTTTTTCATCATCGCTTTGCGTGCTGCTTTTTCAAATAAAAACGGGAATAATTGATACAATTTACTGCCAGCGTTCATCCATCCAGGCAGATTAATCTCTCTTTTTTTCGTCATCATGGCGGATACGACCTTCCCAGCCACCTTGTCCGCACTAAGCATCATGAATTCAACATTCTTCACATATTCACCGCTGCGATCGGCGATGGTAAAAAAGTCAGTGGCGATCGGTCCTGGATTCACCGTGGTGACGTGAATGCCGAGGTCTGCCAGCTCCATTCTGAGGCTGTTTGAAAATCCAAGGACGGCATGCTTTGATGCCGAATAAATGGCTGATTTCGGGGTGGCAATCTTTCCTGCTTGGGAGGCAATATTGATAATATGTCCATGTCCTCTTTGTTTCATCTCTGGAATGACCTTTTTCGTGCAGGCGATTAAGCCAAACACGTTTACTTCAAACATCGACACCATTTCCTCAATGGACGCATCTTCAACGAGATCAAACGCACCAAAACCGGCATTGTTAACCAAAATATCAACAGCCCCCACTTCTTGATATGCGCGATCAACGTCCTCAAGGTGACTGACATCTAGCTGAGCGATGTGACACACCCCGCCAGCACTCATAATCTTTTCTTTTACACCCGTCAGCTTTTCGATTCGTCTTGCTGAAATAATGATTTCTGCGCCTTCTTCTGCTGCCAAGTACGCCATTTTTTCACCAATGCCCCCAGATGCGCCTGTAATCCATATCCTCTTTCCTGTTAATCTCCCCATGCGTTTCACTCCTTAGTTTGCCCTGTAATAGAGAATTCCGTCTTTTTGCACTTCTTCAATTTGCCCGGCTTCTAAGAGGACATCCAGCTGCCCAACTGTCTCCGACATCGTTAAAAATAAGGCCTCTTCATACAGCACTGGAAATAGCTTGCGGCAAAGATGAAAGGCAGTCATTTCTTTTCGTTTGAGCAGCTGATACATCGTATTTGCTCGTTTTTCTTGTTTCTTAAATTTTTCTTCGATCAATTCATGATGAGACGTGATGAGCTCACCGTGTCCTGGATAAATCGTCTTGATTGGCAGATGCAATAATCGATTGAGTGATGCTTTATATTGAAGCAGCGATTTTTGGCGTTCCTCCCCTTCAAACGGCGCTTCCATTAACGGGTTTGAGGAAATGGTCGTCAAAAGCAGGTCTCCACCAATGAAATGGCCCGTTGTTTCATCTAGAAAGGAAAGATGAGATTGTGCATGTCCCGGTGTTTCCATCACGAAGAAGTGTTCATGCCCTTTCAACCGATCGCCTTCTTTGATGACGTCATCTACATGTGCAGTACAGGAATATGTATAAGATTGCTTCACGATTCTTTCACACTCACCTTGACGAAGCGGCACACCTAACTGCTGAAAAAAGCGTTCCATAAAAGCAATTTGACGCTCTTTAAACACAGGGTCCTGGCTAATATACGGCTCATTTAACTCGTGTCCGATCACACGGACATGAGGTTTCATCAGATTTAAAAGACCGACATGATCTGCATGATGATGGGTCAACACCACTTGATCAATATCGTCTATCGATAAACGATGCTCTTGTAATTGCGCGACAAAGGCGTGCTCCGCCTCTTCTGTCATCGGCCCGCAGTCCACTAAGGTCACGGCTTCTCCTTTTAATATATATGCATGTACATCCCCAACAGCAAACGGTGTAGGGATGGATAATTGAATGATGTCTTCTTTCACTTTTATATGTCATCTCCTGCTTTTTGACTCATGGTTCATTGTAACTCTGTCTTCTTTATTCATTGTATCTTGCAAAAGGCAGACTGTCATGCGGTTTAGGCGGTCAATTTTTTTATCTGTCCCTATTGACACAAACTTGTCCACCGTTGCATAATGAACAACAAATATAAGATGCGCGATGACAAGGATTAGTAAGCAAAATAATGATGAAAGAGAGTGAGGTCCGCCGGCTGTAAGGCCTCACCGTCCTCTTATTTGCTGAACCTGCCCTTTGAGCTGTTAGGCAAACCTAAACGTTTCCCGCGTTAAGGGACTAGAGCTGAGTATGCATGTCTGCATGCTAATTGAGGGTGGTACCGCGAAAAACCTTTCGTCCTTTTCAGGCGAAAGGTTTTTTTATTTTCTACAAGGAGGAGCAGCTTATGAGTAAAATTGGATTTATTGGTGCAGGCTCGATGGCAGAGTCGATGATAAAAGGTTTATTAAAAAGCGGCATCATGTCAAATGAAGATATTATTGTCACAAACAAAACGAATGAAAAACGTCTAGAAGAATTAAAGGTGCGTTATGGGGTCAAAACGGATTTCTCTCGTTCTTTTATTTATGAAGAAGCGGATATTCTCGTATTTGCTTTAAAACCGAAAGATGCGGAAAGCGGGATATCTGATGTGCGGCCTCATTTACATGGGCAGCTGATCATTTCGATTTTAGCTGGCATCTCCATTGAAACGATTCAGCACTATGCCGGCGAGAAGACTGCGGTGGTTCGCGCGATGCCAAATACATCAGCGGCCATTCAGCAATCAGCAACAGGCATTGCCGTAAGTCAAGAAGTGACAGAGGATCAAAAGAATAAAGCAATCGAGCTGTTTGAAACGATCGGTCATGTGACGGTATTGGATGAATCACAGCTGAATGCTGTTACAGCTATTGCAGGAAGCGGCCCTGCCTTCATTTATCATTTGATTGAAGGAATGGAGCGAGGCGCCTCGGAACTTGGGATGGACCAAGCAACAGCGAAGTTACTCATTTGCCAGATGATTGCGGGCGCCGCCAACATGCTTCAAAGCAGCGGTAAAGAACCTGCTGAATTGCGCAAAGAAATCACAAGTGAAGGCGGAACGACAGAAGCCGGCCTGAACACACTTGCTGCCTATCAATTTGAAGAAGCCGTTGTCGATTGTGTCAAAACCGCAACAAAACGCGCAGCAGAATTAAACGAAATGTTTTCAGCAAGCACGTATAAATGATAGAGAAAAGCACCTGTTTTGATGACAGGTGCTTTTTTACATACTGCTAACGTTCACTCTTTGACATAATGGCTTTAATTTGATCCAGATGATGTTGTTCATGTAAAGCGATGGTTTCAGCTAATATCTGCACTGTCATCATCCCTTCTTCAGGATGCAGACCCGATTGCTCCCATGTATCCTTTTCTAATAGATGAAGTGTCTTGCTTCTTCTCTCTTTCAATCGTTTAATCAGTGCTTTGATCTCCTGCTCGTTATACCTTTCATAGCCTCTTTCCTTCACATATATTTCAGGATCATACGATTGAAAAGGCATCTGCTCATCTGATATCGCCTGCTCTATCCGCTCTGACCAGACTTCTTCTGTATCATACAAATGCCCTGCGATTTGCTTGATCGACCACTTGCCCTCTCCCAAAGATTGATCTAGCGTGTGCTCATCACATGTTTCCACTAGCTTTACTAGTTCACGAATACTTTCCTGAAGCGATGTAATGATGTCTGTTTTTGTTAATTTTCCAGTTTCCATTTCATCCTTACAATCTCCCTTCAAATAAATGTAAGTCTTATTCTTTATCATACTCTATCTAAGTCGATGGATCGTCTATTTAAAAATAAAAGCCCTATCATCACAATAGGGCTCTTCATCACATATACTTAATGTTTCTCTAATAAAGCATGAATCGCTGATTCTAGTAATTCTGGCAAAATGCCGAATGAGAACGGGATGTGCAGCCGCTCTGTCCATTTGTGCGGGTCCTTTCCTAATGGCCCCACGTTGATAACTGGAACGTAAAGTGCTCCCTTTTCTCCTTCCGGTAAAGAATAGCCTTTTTGATAAAGCGGCATATTGGTCGTGTAATGACCTACGTCCTGTTTTTCGAGCTGTAAGTAACTTAAATCAGACAATCCGGGGAAATATTTCACTTCTTCTATTTCAAGTCCATAACTCTTTTTTGCCTCTATTTGAATCCTCTTTAAGGTTGCTTGGATATGCGGATCTTCCGTTGAAGAAACCGCAGGATAAAATGGCGGACTATAAAATAGAACAATCAGCGGCCCTTCTTCCTTACAAAGCGTCGTCAGCTCAGAGATGATTTTGGTTGAAAAATCACGATCTCCAAGCTCACCTCGATTGGCGAACGCATAGTTAACAATGCGTTCAACCTCCTGTTTACCTGAGCGTTCTGCAGCTTTTTGATACAGCTCATGATACGTGAGAACCGTAATCTTCGTATCAATCGGTGTAAAAGGTTTAAAGCGCTGAAACTCAGCTGTTTTCTGTTTGAGATTGGCCTCGATTTCGTCTGCTGCTTGTTTCGCAGTGTCATAGAGAAGCCCGTGCAGTTCTTCACTTGAACGATTCATCATCAGCACATTAAATAAAGAAACAGCTGTGTGAGGTGTTTGAACGGAATAGGCTTCTTTTAAGTCCTTTTGCATCAAGTTGGTGGGCGGCGGCGTGACTTCACCGTCTACTTCCTCACAATAATCACTATTCAGCTCTAACAGCCGGTTTAATTCAGATACCATAAAATTCGCATTTAAGCCTGAGAATGGCTCTCCTACATGCGTTTCAATTCCTTTGCAGAAAAATCCGGCCAGCACCTTCCCTATACTGCCTGTATACATATATTTGTGTTCATCACCTGGATATTTTTCAAACATGGGCTCACTGTTTAAGCACGCGGTATAGTCAAGGTCATGCTTTTCCTTAAGCTCCTTTAGTTTCGGAACAGCTTCAAGCATTCCTTGAGAATTCACTTCTTCATCAGGGACTGTGACGAGCAGGACATTTCCATGAAAGGTTTCTGTCATCGCTCTTTCCAGCATAGAAAGCTGTACAGTAAGACCTGCTTTCATATCCATGGCACCTCTTCCAAACAACCAGTCACCTGAAGCAAGATCTTCTCTTGCTCTTTTTGGGAGAAGCGCACTTTTTTGAGAAAATGACGCCATTAACTCTTCTGGTTTGCATGCCATGTTTTGAAATTCACCGTAATCTTCTGTATCGACGACATCGAAATGACTAAGCAGCAAAACGGTACGTGGCAGCGTGCTGCGCTTTACAAGCGCCGTTAAATAATACCGGCCATCTTTCATCGGATGCAAAGCCAAATGATCAGGGTTCTGCTTGAAATAAGGCCGCTCCCTCAGCAAATAATATAAATATTCAGCTAACGCAACTTCTCCAGTTGTACCCGATATGCTTTCATACTGCATAAGAGCTGTGAGCAGTTCCTTTAGTTCACTCTCTGTTTGCCATTTCATCCCTTTTCCCCCTTTGTTGTCTCTATCTCTCCATTATACAAAAACGCGTATAAAAGCTATATTCTTTGAGCACCTTTTATGACGAAAGTTTGAATGGCTGTTATAATCGGCTATACAATTCCATGAGGAGGCGAAGGTATTTGGAAACAAAACTCTTTTCACCTTGGACATTAAAAGGTGTTACACTGAAAAACCGCATCGTGATGTCCCCGATGTGTATGTATTCATCCTATGACCATGATGGGAAATTACAGCCTTTCCACTTTACACATTATATTTCCCGTGCCCAAGGTCAGGCTGGCCTGATCATGGTGGAGGCAAGTGCTGTTTCTCCCGAGGGAAGAATTAGTGATCAAGACCTCGGTATTTGGAGTGATGAGCACATTGAAGGATTTGCTTCATTAAACGAACAAATCAAAGCATACGGAACCAAGACAGCTATCCAGCTGGCTCATGCAGGGCGTAAGGCTGAACTAGGTGGTGACATCCTGGCACCATCAAGCATTCCATTTGATGAACAGTCTAAAACCCCTGCCGAGATGTCTATCGATCAAATCAAAGATACCGTTCAGGCGTTTCAGGATGCAGCTGTCCGAGCAAAAAAGGCTGGCTTTGACATCATTGAAATTCATGGGGCGCATGGCTATTTGATCAATGAATTTCTTTCACCGCTGGCAAATCATCGAACAGATGACTATGGCGGTTCACCAGAGAACCGTTATCGTTTCTTAAGAGAAGTCATCGATGCAGTCAATGAAGTATGGGACGGACCATTATTTGTCCGTGTGTCTGCTTCTGATTACACGACAAAAGGACTTGATATTGCAGATTACATTGGCATTGCTACATGGCTGAAGGAACAAGGTGTCGACTTAATCGATGTCAGCTCAGGCGCTGTCGTACAGGCGAAAATCAACACATTCCCTGGCTACCAAGTGACCTTCGCAGAAAAAATAAAAGAAGGTGCCGGTATTCAAACAGGGGCAGTCGGTCTGATCACATCTGGTGTACAGGCAGAGGAAATTTTACGAAATCAGCGTGCAGACTTAATCTTTATAGGCAGAGAATTTTTACGGGATCCATACTTTCCAAAAACAGCTGCTCAAGAACTTCGTACATCTATCGAAGGCCCGCGTCAATATGACCGCGCTTGGTAAAAGCTCATAGAAAAAAGGTGTCTATTTTTTGAAATAGGCATCTTTTTTGTTTTTAAGAGAAACATATCAGCCTTTTGTGCCGTCTTTTAGCTAAAGAACCACTTAGAGGAGATGGAAGAATGAACTCGGCAATGATTGAAAGAATGTATCATATAGATGGACATCATTTTTATACAAAACATCGTCAAGGCAAAAGGCAAGCCACCATTATCTTTGAAGCAGGCTACGGCATTTCGGGTGATACGTGGTCGAATATGGTCCGCGATATTGATCCTGAGCTTGGGGTTTTCTTATACGATCGATTAGGAAATGGAAAGAGCAGTGACAGCAGTGAAGGAAGAACATTGCATGATCTTGCAGATGATTTAGATGCGCTGCTAGAAGAAGCCAATATTCAGCCGCCCTTTATCATTGTGGCTCACTCATTTGGCTCTCTTGTCAGCCGGTTATGGGCAAGCCGCAGAGGAGATGACGTCATTGGCATGGTGATGTTAGACCCAGCAAGTGAGGAGCAAGAACAGGTCATCCTGCCGCTTTTATCAAAGGAAGAACGCACCTCATATATGGCGCAATTCACAGCAGAATGTACGCATGAGGACTTTCAGCAAATGCTAAGTACAATGAAAGAGGAGCAAACCCATTATGGGATGATGCCGCTCCTTGTCATTTCATCAGGTAAGAGCCGATTGTTTCATCCAGCGCATGAAGCTTGGCTCAGACTTCATAAACGGATGCTGTCTTTGTCATCCCAAAGCGGATGGATTCAGGCGCAGAACAGCTCGCACTATATTCATCATGATGAACCGCATATTGTGCAGCTTGCGATCTATGATGTATGGTGCGCAGCCAAACAACCTGTTTCCTATTATCAAACAGCCAATTAAAAACAAAAACTCCTTGACTAGTTATCAGTCAAGGAGTTTTCTTTTCTTTATGCCGTTGGAGCAGACTGACTTTTTTTAGAAAGCAGCTTTTCAATGCTGACAAGCTGAACACATAATGTAAAGATGTCAATCGCTTGCTCTAGTTCTTCAAGTGTTGGGAACGTTGGCGCAATGCGAATGTTACGATCAAGCGGGTCTTTTCCATAAGGATATGTCGCGCCTGCACCTGTCATTGTAACACCTGCTTCTTTTGCCTTTTGCACAACAGCTTTTGCACAATGATCGAGCGTATTTAAACTAATGAAATATCCGCCATTTGGCTTGTGCCATTCAGCAATGTCTTTCCCGCCAAGTGTTTCATCAAGAATGGAAAGAACGAGGTCAAACTTTGGCTTAATGATCGCTGCATGTTTTTTCATATGTTCCTTCAAGCCTTCTGGATTCTTGAAGAAACGAAGATGTCTTAATTGATTGATTTTGTCTGGTCCGATCGTTTGAACCGATAATTGCTTTTGAGTGAAGCTCACATTGTCCGGGCTAGACGCCATCAGTGCAATACCTGATCCTGGGAATGTAATTTTAGAAGTAGACGCAAACATAAACACACGATTTGGGTGCCCTGCTTCCTCTACTGCTTGAAAAATATCTTTTAACGTATCAGGCGTATCAGTTAGATGATGGACTGCGTATGCATCATCCCAAAAAATGCGGAAGTCGTCTGCTTTTGTTTTCATAGAAGCGAGGCGGTCAACAACCTCATCTGAATACGTAATGCCATCTGGGTTGCTATATTTTGGTACACACCAAATGCCTTTAATCGCTTCATCTTCTGCGACCAATTTTTCTACCTGATCCATATCAGGTCCATCAGCCTTCATATCGACTGTGATCATCTCTATGTTAAATAGCTCACAAATGGCAAAGTGACGGTCATATCCTGGGCTTGGTGCAAGGAATTTTACTTTTGGCAGCTTTCCCCAAGGTGTTTTGCTGTCATATACGCCGTGAGTCATGGCACGGGCAATGGTATCGTGCATCATATTAAGGCTGGAATTACCGCCGATGATGATTTGTTCTGGCTTCAGATTGAGTACATCTGCAAAAAATGTCTTCGTTTCAGGAAGCCCTGTCAAGCCGCCATAGTTTCGCACATCTGTGCCATCCTCAGCAGTCATCGCATCCTTTGATGTCACAACATCGAGCATACCCATAGACAAATCGAGCTGTTTTGGTGAAGGTTTTCCTCTAGACATGTCTAAGTGTAAGTTTTTACTTTTATAAGTTTCGTACTCATTTTGTAGTGCTGCATATAGGTCATTTAATTCTGCTTCACTTAACGCTGTAAAACCGCTCATCTTTGATTGTGCCTCCCGTATTCTTCATAGTTTCATTCATCATTTGTTTTTTCTTCACCATTTTACCACTACCTGAAAAAGAGAGTCATTATAAATATCAAAAAAATCACACAACTTTTTTTGACGATTCATCCAATTTTTACAGCGTGCGGTCAATGGAAAAAGAAAAGAAATCATGTGCAGCTTCTGTCAGCGGGAATATATCGCGGGCTTCTTTCAATAGTTGTTTCAGTGCCTCTTCTCCTTGGTAACGTGCACTAATATGGGTCAAAATTAATCTTTTTGCGCCTGCTTCCTGCGCCGTTTTCGCTGCTTGTTCTGTCGTGCTGTGATAATAATTGTAGGCTAGATCAGCATCTTCTTTACCGAATGTTGCTTCATGGACTAACACATCCGCATCTTTGGCAAGCCTTGTTATATTCTCGCATAAACGGGTATCTCCTGAAAATGCAACGATTCTCCCTTTTTTAGGGGGTTCCAAATAATCGGTTCCATCAATGATTCTTCCATCTTCGAGTGTCACGGTTTCCCCATTTTTTAACTTCTGATACAAAGGTCCAGGTTTTACACCGATTTCTTTTAGGTCTTCGGCTTTTAATGCACCTGGTACATCTTTTTCCACTACCCGATAGCCGTAAGCTGGAATACCGTGAGATACTCGTCTTGCTTCTACTTGAAAGGTATCATCTTCAAATATGATCCCTTCATCTATCTCTATGATATGCAGCGGATATGTCAAATGCGTTTGTGTAGCTGAAAGTGCTGCGTTCACAAACGCTTTGATGCCCTTAGGCCCATAGATTGTTAGTTCATCCTCTCCGCCTTGAAAGGATCTGCTGCCAAGCAGTCCTGGGAGACCGTATACATGATCACCATGCATATGAGTGATAAATATTTTCTCGATCTTTCTCGGTTTAATCGTTGTATGTAATATTTGATGCTGCGTCGCTTCTCCGCAATCAAAAAGCCACACTGCTTTTCTTTCTTCTAAAAGCTTTAGCGCAGTGCAAGTGACGTTTCTAGTTTTTGCAGGAATGCCTGCACCTGTTCCTAAAAAGAGCAGTTCCATTACTTTTCCTCCTAAAGCCGGTATACAATATCTTCATTCATATAGAATACATGAAGACAAGGTAAATGTGAATTCAGCGGAATTTTCGAAAAAAGTCAAACGAGAGCAGAAAAAGTCGAATCAAATGTTTGCTTTACGAACAATGAACCTTTAAAATAAAGAAAATGTACATACAATCTCGGTTTTTACAACAATGCTACGAATAAAGTGAGGTACTTTTCGTGAATACAGAAACTAACAATCCAAAAGCAGTCATTGTCATTTTTGGCGCAACAGGAGATCTTGCCAAACGCAAGCTCTACCCTTCTATACATAGACTTTTTCATAGCGGAAAGCTTGGTGATCAATTCGCCGTCGTCGGTGTTGGACGCCGTCCGTGGTCTCATGAGGATCTCAGAGCTGTGGTGAAAGAATCTGTTTCTTCTGATGATGCAGAAGCGAAAATAGAGGAATTCAGTTCGCATTTTTATTATCACGACTTTGACGTATCAAGCCCTGCTTCCTATCAATCGCTTAACACACTTTTAGCAGGCCTTGAAGATACGTACAGTATCCCAAATAACCGGATGTTCTATTTAGCGATGGCACCGGAATTCTTCGGAACGATTGCGAAGTTCCTAAAAAGTGAAGGCGTATCAAAAACAACCGGCTGGTCAAGACTTGTCATCGAAAAACCATTTGGCCATGACCTGCCAAGTGCCAAAACATTAAATGAAGAAATTCGAGATGCATTCTCTGAAGATCAAATTTATCGTATTGACCACTATCTCGGTAAACAAATGGTTCAAAACATTGAGGTCATCCGTTTTGCGAATGCCATCTTTGAACCCCTTTGGACAAACCGATATATCTCAAACATTCAAATTACATCTAGTGAATCATTAGGGGTTGAAGACCGGGCTCGTTATTACGAAAGTTCAGGTGCACTAAGAGATATGGTCCAAAACCATATGCTTCAAATGGTGGCACTTTTAGCAATGGAGCCGCCAATTAAGCTGAATACAGAGGAGATCCGCAGCGAAAAACGGAAAGCATTACGCGCTCTTCGTCCTTTCTCTAAAGATGAGGTCGATCAATTCTTTGTCCGCGGACAGTATGATGCTGGTACGGTTGATGGCCGCATGGTTCCTTCCTATCTTGAAGAGCAAAATGTAGACCCGAACTCAAACACAGAAACATTCGTTGCAGGGAAGCTGCTCATTGATAACTTTAGATGGGCCGGGGTGCCATTTTACATTCGTACAGGAAAACGATTAGAAAAGAAATCTACTCAAATCGTTGTTCAATTTAAAGACATTCCAATGAACCTGTACTATGGAAACGGAAATTCCATGCATCCAAACTTACTCGTCATTCACATTCAGCCAGATGAAGGCATTACCCTTCACCTGAACGCTCGCAAGCTTGATGGCGGTACGTATGCGAAACCGATTAAGCTCGACTACCAAACAAACTATAACGACATCATGAATACACCAGAAGCATATGAAAAGCTGATTCATGACTGCTTGCTAGGCGATGCAACGAACTTTGCTCACTGGGATGAAGTGGCGCTTTCTTGGAACTTTGTTGATCCGATTTCTGAAAAATGGGCAGAAAACAAAACATTAAAACCAAATTATCCTGCTGGTTCAATGGGACCAAAAGAAGCCGATCAGCTTCTAGAAAAAGACGGATATCATTGGTGGAATATATAAAATGAAATAAAAAAGAGCAGTCTCCCTCGGGGGTTCTGCTCTTTTTTTAACGTCCTGTTTTCGTAATTTCAACCGTTGAAAAGTCGAACTTATCATAGCGGTGATGACTAAAGGAGTACTCAAACGGCCGGCCTGTGTTTAAATAAGCAACCTGCTCGACTTCGAGCACAGGATCCGTTGGATCACAGCCTAAATATTGCTGGTCCAGCTCATCTGATTTAGCCGCTCTAATTTTCTTGTGCGCTCCTGCCACTTTTAAATGGAGTTCATTTGATATGTAGCCATAGATCGATCCCAATAAAACCTCTTCATCTATGCCCTTAATGACATTGACCGGCATAAACGTTTTTTCTAATACATATGGCTCCTCATCCACAAGGCGGAGCCGGATGATGTCATAAACGGGTGTGGTTAAGTCAATAGATAGGTGGGCTGCCACTTCTTCGCTTGGAAAATGGACATCAAAGCGAATGATTTGGCTCGTGACGTTTTTGTCCGCCATGACTTTCGTGAATCCTTTATTTTCATGACCAGATACATTGATAGCCCCTTGGTTTAGCGCTGCCTTCACAATAAATGTGCCGTGTCCTCTTTTTCTAAAGAGCAGACCTTCTGCTACGAGAAGATCGAGCGCACGCTTCATTGTCATTCGGCTGCATTGAAATTCAGCGGCAAGCGAGTTTTCATCTGGAATGGGTTGATCTTCTGGATAATATGCTGTTCCTATTCGTTTTCTGATTTCTTCTGAAATGAGTTCGTACTTTTTCATCTCACACCACCAACTGACTTGTTTTTTCATAGCTTCCTCTCATTCTACACTAAGCCTAGTGAGCTTAAAAGGTACCAGCCATTTTTGTTTCATCCACTTACCGTCACATAAGAAAAATACTTGCCCTTTTCAAGGAAAGAGCAAGTATCTTGATTAAAAACCGTTATTCTCTGATACCGATTGAAACCAGTATCCGCTTTTCTTGATGGTTCGTTTCCCGTCTTCTTGAAGATCAACTGAGACAAATCCATAACGATTTTTATAGGCATTCGACCATGACCAGTTATCCATAAACGTCCACAGATGATAGCCTTTTACATTACTTCCTTCTTGAATGGCTTGATGCACCCATTTGAGATGCTCAGAAATAAAGTCAATGCGGTAATCGTCATGAATCATTCCTTCTTCATCCTTAAACCGCTCTTCTCCTTCGACACCCATTCCATTTTCAGAAATAAAGCATTCAATATTATCATAGTCTGTTTGAACTTTTTTCAATATATCATAAATACCTTTTTCATAGATTTCCCAGCCTCGATACACATTCATTTTTCTTCCCGGCATTTCAAACGCATCAAAATAATGATTTGGCATAAATGGTGCTTTCGGATGCGGCATATGCTCTTTCGCTTTTACTCTTCTTGGCTGATAATAGTTGATCCCAAGGAGGTCGACGGTATTCTCTTGAATGAGCTCAAGGTCTCCTTCTTCAATACTTGGCATAAAGCCTTCTTTCTTTAAGACCTCTACTAGTTTTTCTGGGAATTGTCCCTTCACCGCAGGATCTAGGAAGGAACGGTTAAAGAAAGCATCAGCCATCTCTGCTGCTTCTACATCGCACGGATTCTGGCTTCTCGGATAAGATGGGGTTAGATTTAGGATGATGCCGATCTTCCCGCCTTGCTGCAGCTTTTTATAAGCCGCAATCGCCTTAGCATTTGATAAAAGTTCATGAAAACCGACCTGTACAGCCTTTTGGAAATCGACTTCGTTTGGATAATGAAAGCTATACATATACCCGCCCTCTACAGGAACTATCGGTTCATTATGGGTAAACCATTTTTTCACCCGGTCGCCAAATAATTGAAAGCACAATTCCGCATAGCTGACATAATCATCTACTACCTGTCTGTTCACCCATCCGCCTTTTTCCTGCAGCGCCATTGGCATATCGAAATGGTACAGGTTCACAAACGGCTCAATATCATGTGCAATCAGTTCATTGATCACATCATTGTAAAAAGATACTGCTTCTTCATTGACCACACCTTTCCCTTCAGGTAAAAGACGTGACCATGAAATGGACAGCCGAAATGAATTGTGCCCAATTTCTTTCATCAGACGGATATCCTCTTTATATTTTCGATAAAATTGGGATGTCACGTTTGGGCCTACACCATCAAAAAAACGAGTCGGCTCTTGTTCAAACCAATGATCCCAAATATTCGGTCCCTTACCATCTCCAGGGACACTGCCTTCTGTTTGCGCGGCAGAGGCAGAAGATCCCCACCAGAAACCTTCTGGAAATGTATATGATTGCTTGTTATTTTCCATCGACATGTATTGAGTCTCCTTCGCCTTTGATGTTTGTTGTCTTCGTTTTTTCCGTTGGGGTTATTTTTTCATTCTTCACATTCATACGGTCAATAAACTTCAGGAACGGGAACCAAATGACAAACACAATCATCAGATTAAACAGCTGAAGCAGACCGCCCGCTAGTGAATTTGTTGCCATTATTCCGCTAATAAAGATCGGCACCGTCCATGGAATATTCACGCCTGTCGGCGGCGGTACAATGCCTGTTGCCATCGCAAAATAAGAAATACATGTAATGACCATTGGCGCCAAAATCCATGGAATGAGAATAAGTGGATTCATGACAATCGGTAAACCGAAAATAATCGGTTCATTGACGTTAAATAATCCTGGTCCTAAGCCGAGCTTTGCTACTTGTTTTAATTGCTTACTTTTCAGGAAAATTAAAATCGTAAACACAACAGCCAGCGTCATACCGGTTCCGCCCATGCCAACCGTATAGATTTCGATAAACTGCTTGCTGATGATATTCGGAACCTCACCAGTTTTTGTGTAGCTCTCTAGATTTTGAATGGACAATGTATTCCAAATCGGGTCCATGACAGAGTTGATAATAATTTGGCCGTGGAGCCCAAAGAACCAAAGAATTTGTATAAAGAAAACAGCGATCAAGGTCGGTATGATACCGCTTCCAAGTCCAACAAGCGGCGCCTGAATGGCATGATAAATCAGGTCATGCATGTTTGTTTTGAAGCCTTGTGTAATGATGATATTGATCAGTAAAAAGGTTGTGAGTGTCAAAGTAGCCGGGATCAGTGCAGCAAAAGACTTTGAAACAGCTGGCGGAACCCCTTGCGGCATATTGATGACAAATTTCTTTTGGACAAAATAACGATAAATTTCAGCAGACAAAAAGCCTGTGATCATTCCTAGGAACATCCCCTTTGCTCCTAAACGATCGACTGGGATCACACCTGCAATAGATGCACCGCCTTCTTGTTCTAGTAAAAATGGCGTCAGAAGCAAGAAAGAGGCTAAAGCAATCACGCCGCCAAATACAGCTTCCACATCATAGCTTTTCGATAAATAGTAGCCAATCCCAAATACAACAAACACGCTCATAATGCTGATGGTCGCACTTGGCGCGATATTCAGTGCAGACTGGACTCCTTCCAGTGCGGTTTGACTCATGATTTTATCTAAAAATGGCAAATTCATTAGCACAACCATAATGGAACCAAAAATGGTGAGCGGGAACGCAAGCATAAAAGCATCCCGTAATACGCCTAAATAGCGGTTGTTGTTCAATCTCCCAGCAATCGGAACCAAAATGGCACTTATTTTATCAAACATTGGTTTCCCCCCTTGTTTACACCCTTTATTGTTTAAGCGATTGGAAAATCGGCAGGAGCTCTCCCACAAGCTCCTTGATCGTAATGGTGGACATTAAGTGATCTTCGGCGTGCATGAGCAATAAGGAGAAAGGCGTTTTCTCCCCGCCTGCCTCTTGCTGCACGAGTTGAAAATGGATACCATGTGCATGACGTAAATCTTCTTCTGCTTCTTTCATGAGACTAAATGCCTCACCTTCTTGACCTTCTCGAAATTGTTTAAGAGATTGAAGCAATTTGCTGCGTGCATTTCCACTGTGTAAGATCAATTGAAAACTGACTTGTTCCTCCGTGAGCCCTTCGAGTGTTTTCTTTTCCATTCTTTACGATTCCTCCATCAATGTAACGGCTTGTTCATACGCTTTTTGTCCATCGGCAAGCCCGTACGCCTGCATATCTATGACCTCTACTGCAATCCCGTATTTTGTTGCTTCTTTTTGAAGATCCCCTTTTAAAAAGCTCATTTGCGGTCCAATTAACACAACATCCGCATTCGCCATTTCTTTTCTCGCTTGATCTTGCCCAACTGCCCAAATTTCTGCCTCGTCCCCTATTGAGTCGGCATGAGCCTTCATCTTTGTAACTAGTAAACTCGTAGACATTCCTGAACTGCATGCTAATAAAATACGTTTCATTTCTCTCACCCCATCGTTGTAATAAAAGCGCTTCCATTTAATATTATATATTTTTATTTTTAAATGTCTAGACATTTCATTTTATTTGTCTGTATTTTATATAAAAAAAGAGCGTCATGTGTGTACGCTCTTTGACTTTCTCCCTATCCTTTTCCTGCCTGAAAGCCAGGATACTTTGTCATGCCGCCGTCCACATAGAGCGTCAGGCCTGTGACATAGCTTGCCTCTTTTGACGCCAGCCAGACAGCACATGCTGCCACTTCTTCCGGCTTTCCAATATAACCAATGGGGATCAATTCAATCACGCCTTTTTTCAATGCGGGATCATCGAATTTTTCCGCATTGATCGGGGTATCGATGGCGCCTGGTGCAATGCTGTTTACACGGATTTTTTTAGGGGCGTATTCTAGTGCCAGCGTTTCTGTCAGCAGCTTGGCGCCCCCTTTACTTGCTGCATAATGGACGAAATGAGGCCAAGGGATTTGCTGGTGAACCGACGACATATTGATGATCGATCCTTCTATCCCGTGATCTGTCATATACTTCAGTGCATCACGGCAGCCGAGAAACATACCTGTTAAATTGGTCGACATGACTTTGTTCCAATTATCCAGCGTCATTTCTGTGGAAGGCACTTCGTTTTCAATACCTGCGTTATTGATCATGACATCAAGGCTGCCGTACGTATGAATGGCTTTATCAATCATTGCCCGCATATCCTCTTCCTTTGATACATCTCCCTTGATTTTCACAGCCTGGCCGCCATTTTTTTGAATATCCGCAATGGTGTCATCCGGATTTTCTTGATCTGAGAAATAATTGATCACCACATTGGCTTTTTCTTGTCCAAACCGGCGCGCCATCGCTTGCCCTATTCCTGTGCCGGCTCCTGTAATCAGGACTGTTTTTCCTTCTAAATCTGGATACATTCGTTTACCCTCCTATTTTGTAAAGCCTAGCAGCACGCCGCCTGCAATGATCATCAAGCAGCCTGCAATGACAAAGCTTGTTCTGGATGCTTTCTCTTTTAATAAGTAAATGCCGCCTAATGTTGAGATGACAATCCCTGTCTGTGACATCGAAAAACTTACGGCTACGCCAATGAGCGGAATGGCCAAAAGAAGTCCGAGATTTCCTGTCGACCAAACCAAACCGGCAATGATATTTTTAAACGTATATTTACTAAACGGGTTCTGCTTTAGACTAATCGCCAAGGATGAAAGCAGCATACCGACCGATTGCGGAACGAGGGCAGACCACCCATCAATATGAAACCATCTTAAAATGACGACATATCCGACATAGCCAACCGTTGAGATGAGCAGAATAATGATCCCTTTTTTGAAATTGCCTCCACCGTTCCCGCCGCCATTCTTCTTTTGACCGAGCGATGTCATCACAACACCTGCAATAATCAGTAAAATGGCGCAAGAACCAATGAGTATGACCGTCATCGTTTGCCATTCTTTAAAAACCATGACACCAAATAAAGTAGTGCTCACAAGCTGCATGCCTGTTGACAAAGGAACCGCCTTCGAGACTCCGAGAAACGCAACACTTGAAAGCTGATTCATTTGTCCAATGCTCCAAAAGATGCCTGAAATCACAGAAACCGCAAAAATAAGCGGTGTCAGCTCTGGCATTTTGATGAAGAAGGCTGCAATTGAAAATAAAAATGCGCCAAGCGTAATGCCGAGCGTTTGCTGGTATGCATTCCCGCCAAGTTTGACACTGATCAGAACAATACTTCCCCAAAATATTGCTGGGAGAAGTGCATATAAGATGCCCACTTCTATCCCTACTTTCTTTTCTTTTTTACATAGCATCCCTCTTTTTCGCATTTTTAGCCGAAAAGATGCAAACACAAAAAAACCTTACCAATCCAATGGTAAGGTTTTTCTGACGTTCTATTTTATTTCATCCATTCCGTATGGAAGACGCCTTCTTTATCTGTGCGCTCATACGTATGTGCACCGAAATAGTCACGCTGCGCTTGAATTAAGTTCGCTGGCAGGACAGCTGTGCGATAGCTATCAAAGTAAGCAAGTGCACTTGAGAATGAAGGAACAGGAACTCCTTGCTCCACTGCAAGTGAAATGACTTTACGAAGTGATGATTGATAGCTTTGAGCAATATCCTTAAAGTAAGGATCAAGCAATAGGTTTTTCAGTTCAGGGTTACGGTCATATGCTTCTTTAATTTGTTGTAAGAAGGCTGCACGAATGATACATCCACCGCGGAAGATCATCGCAATTTCACCGTATTTTAAATCCCAGTTATATTCATCAGATGCTGCTTTCATTTGCGCAAAACCTTGAGCATACGAGCAGATTTTACTCATGAATAGGGCTTTTCTAACAGCTTCGATCAGCTCTTGTTTATTCTCTGCTGATTGCGCTGGCTTAGGACCTTCGATTAATTGGCTTGCTTCTACACGCTCATCTTTCATTGCTGAAATATAGCGCGCAAAAACAGACTCAGTAATGATTGGAAGCGGGACACCTAGATCAAGAGAACTTTGGCTCGTCCATTTTCCAGTTCCTTTTTGACCAGCTTTATCTAAGATGACATCCACAAGCGGCTGGTTTGTTTCTTCATCCACTTTTGTGAAAATATCCGCTGTAATTTCGATTAAATAGCTGTCAAGCTCGCCTTTATTCCACTCTGAGAATACTTCATGAAGCTCCTCTGCTGACAAGCCAGCCACATGCTTCAAGATAAAGTATGATTCAGAGATCAATTGCATGTCTCCGTACTCGATGCCGTTATGGACCATTTTGACATAATGTCCTGCTCCATCTGGGCCAATATACGTTGTACATGGCTCGCCATCTACTTTCGCAGAGATCGCTTCTAAAATTGGTTTCACTAGCTCATGCGCTTCTTTTTGACCGCCTGGCATGATAGATGGACCTTTTAGTGCACCTTCTTCACCGCCAGAAACACCTGTACCAATGAAGTGGATACCACTTTCCGCAAGCTCTTGATTACGTCTTTGCGTATCTTTGTAATATGTATTTCCACCATCAATTAAGATGTCACCTTTCTCTAGGTGAGGAAGTAATGATTGAATGGTTGCATCCGTTGCTGCACCAGCTTTTACCATTAAAAGAATTTTACGCGGTGTTTCAAGCGACTGAACAAATTCTTCAATGCTGTATGTGCCTACAACGTTTTTTCCTTTTGATTCTTCGAGAAACTCTTCTGTTTTGCTGCTAGATCTGTTATAAACGGACACGGAGAAACCGCGGCTTTCAATATTAAGGGCAAGGTTTTTCCCCATAACGGCTAGTCCAACCACACCGATTTGTTGTTTTGACATAATTCTGACGTCCCTTCTAACACACTATATTGATTACTGCTAAAATGATGTACCCTTTGAAATTACCACAACACCACCTCTTTTATCAAGTTTTCAGGCTAGTCATTTCCTTTTTCGTCCTGAAAAAAGTCTTTATTAAAACTTGTTCCGCTTGTTTTGCTCTCTTTTTCCTTGATGGTCATTCCTCTTTGAACGAGTGATTTGCCATATTTTTCTTTCAGCCCTTCTAAAACGGTTTGGAGAGGCTCTTCTTTTGCATCTTCTGTATAGGAAAATAAATCAAGCTGTTTAACAGCTGCTTTTCGTTCTACAAGGTCTGTCCCCGTCACACCTAAGAGCCTCACGGGCTGGTCATTCCAATGTTTAAGGAATAATTGCTTTGCTGCCTCAAATAAGTCTTCCTTTCGATCCGTTGGATTCGTGAGTGTGACACTTCGCGTGATATTTTTCCAGCTTGCGTACCGTATCATGATGAGAAGCCGATTTGCCATCACTTCTTTTCTCCTTAATCTTGCACTCACAGATTGTGACAGCTTATCAATTAACGTGACAAGTTCATCTGGATCGTCAGAATCATGAGAAAGGGTTGACGAATTACCGACAGATTTAAATTCGTATATCCTTTCTGGGTCCACGATACCGTCATGTTCACCATTCGCCTTTTGTTTTAATCTCGGTCCATTGATGCCCAGTAATTCCTTTAGCGTATACTCATTTGCTTTCGCTAAATCTTCAATGGTATGAATGCCAATCGTTTTCAATTTATCTGCCGTTTTCTGTCCAACTCCGTGCATGTCACCCGCTGGCAGCGGCCAGAGCATTTGGGGCACATCTCGTTTACGTAAAATGGTGATGCCCATTGGTTTTTTCCAATTAGACGCCATTTTCGCTAAAAATTTATTCGGTGCAATGCCAATACTTGAAGGAAGCATGAGCTCCTCTACAAGCCTCGTTTGAATATCATGAGCCGTTTTCACCGCGTGCTCGGCATAGGGCGTATGCGTTAAATCAATATAGCCCTCATCAATGGATACGGGTTCGACTAAATCGCTGTATTCTCTTAGTATCGTAAACATCTCTTGTGAGGAGCTGCGGTACCGGTCAAAGTTTGGTGTACGGACAATCAGCCCCGGACAAAGCCGCTTCGCTTCCCATAACGGCATCGGGGGCTTTACACCTAGTGCTCTTGCCTCGTAGCTGCACGTCACAACAATCCCTTTACGCTCTTTCGCATTTCCGCTAATGGCTAAAGGTTTCCCTCTCAAAGAAGGATCATACGCCATTTCGACAGATGCATAAAAACTATTCATATCAATATGAAAAATAATTCGACCCTTCCTTTGAGAATCACCCATTTGCCTGCCTCCTACATTTATTGACTCTTGTTACTTCATGTTTGTTCCAATAGACATTTCATATAGTGTATAGTACACTGTGAGTAATGAAATGGATGTGATAATCATGATTATTGATACATTCAATGAAGTCTTTTTCCTTGTTGAATTCTTTACGATTATTCTTCCAGCGCTGACGGCTATCGGCATTGCGTTTTTATTAAAAGACTGCCGTATGAACGAACACCTCGGTGGACATCGTTTGGAAGAGTTTGACGCATCTTTATTGAACCGAACAGACTTTCTGTTTATCATATATGATCGCATTACAACTTGGATTAGTAAAGTCATTCGAATGAAACGATCATCAAATGATGATGAAGACCATTCGCTTCCTCTCTCTAATTAATTTTTTAAAAAATGAGGAGGAAACGAATTGAAACGTTTATTGACGATTTGTACGACTTTATGTTTAATGATGATTGCCTCACCTGCTTTTGCAGCGAGTGGGCAAACGAATGCGAGCTCTGATGGGTTTTTCCATCACTATTTTGTCCAGCCTTTTTCGGAGCTGATCATTTGGCTTGCGAACTTCTTCCATGATGATTATGGTTTATCGATTATGTTCGTGACCTTGATAGTCCGCCTGCTGATTTTCCCTCTTTTTGCGAACCAATTTAAGAAACAAAGAGTCATGCAGGAGAAAATGGCACTGGTGAAGCCTCAAATTGACCAAATTCAAAGCAAATTGAAGAAAACGAAAGAACCTGAAAAACAAAAAGAACTACAAATGGAAATGATGAAAGTATACAAAGAGAACAATGTGAACCCGCTGGCAATGGGCTGTCTGCCTATGCTGATTCAAATTCCAATTGTTCTTGGCTTTTACTCAGCGATCCGCTCAACACCTGAGATCGCAACACATTCGTTCCTATGGTTTAACTTAGGACAAACCGATCTATTGGTCGCGATCTTTGCAGGCGCCATGTATTTCTTGCAATTTTATGTTACGCAAAGATTTGCGAAGCAATCAGGCACCCAGACAGAAGCTGCGCTGAAGCAAGCCAAAGTCATGGGCATGATTTTCCCAATCATGATGCTGTTTATTTCAATCAATGCACCCGCTGCCCTCCCTTTATACTGGATGACAAGCGGATTACTACTCACAATCCAAACAATTATTTTGAATGTCATGTACCAAAAATCAAAATCGAAAGCTGAGGCAAACGACCAAGCTAGCCCAGCTGCTGAATAAAAATAATCCCCTTATCATCAGATAGGGGGATTTTCTTTATGCCAACTCTTCTTTTAACCGCTCTGGCAGTTGATCGAGGTCATCAATTCTCCCAAGGAACTTATTAGGGTCCACTTGTAAAATCATCTTGTTCTCTCTCTCCACAACGCCGAAGAAATATTCGGAGGCTTTCGTGTTCATATGAAATGGCTTGATCTCGCTTAGCTCGATATCGATAATATCTTTTGCATCTGAGACAAGACAGCCAATCATTTGATCGTTTAATTCAAATAGCAACACCTTGGACTGTTCGTTCACATCAAGAGGCTTTCCGTGAAGCATCACGCCTGTGTCACTGACAGGAATGACTTCTCCTCTTAAAGACATCAGTCCTTTAATTTCTTTTGGAAGGTTCGATACTTCTTGTAAATAAGGGACCTTCTCAATCGAACGAATATGCTCTACACTGATGCCAAAATCCTCTTGCCCCACTTGGAAAATAATGATCTTTTGCGTGCTCACAGAGTCTCCTGCCTTTACGATGGATTTGTCGTTTCTTCGATAATGGCGAGAACCATTTCAGCTGTTTTGACTAATTCTTCAATCGGCATTTTCTCATTTTTCGTATGAATATCTTCATATCCAACAGCTAGGTTGACAGTTGGGACGCCGTTTCCTGCAATGACGTTTGCATCACTGCCTCCGCCGCTCGTCTGTAGTTCTGATGGACGGCCAATTTTCGCAGCCGCTTTTTTCGCCACTTCTACGACTTGATCGCCGTGAGAGAATTTGAAGCCTGGATACATGATGTCAATTTGTACATCGGCACTTCCGCCCATTTCTTTAGCGGTTTTTTCAAAGGCTTCTTTCATCTTCGCTACTTGTGCTTCCATTTTTGCAGGTTCTAAAGAGCGTGCTTCAGCAAGGATATCGACTTGATCGCACACAATATTCGTTTGCGTTCCACCTTCAAAACGCCCGATATTCGCCGTTGTTTCTTCATCAATTCGGCCAAGCGGCATGCTGGCAATGGCTTTTGATGCAATGGTAATCGCAGACACGCCTTTTTCAGGTGCCACACCTGCGTGAGCTGTTTTTCCGTAAATGGTTGCGCGTACTTTCGCCTGTGTTGGCGCAGCTACGATAATTGTCCCGACCTTGCCATCTGAATCTAGGGCATAGCCGTATGCTGCTGTCATCAATTTTGGATCTAACGCTTTTGCTCCAACAAGTCCTGATTCCTCACCTGCTGTGATGACAAATTCAATCGTTCCATGCGGTAAATTCTTCTCTTTCAGCACGCGGATGGCTTCAAACATAGCCGCAAGCCCTGTTTTATCGTCAGCACCAAGAATGGTTGTTCCATCTGTCTTCACATAGCCGTCTTCAATGACTGGTTTTACGCCATTGCCGGGAACAACTGTGTCCATATGAGAAGTGAAATAGATAGTATCAGCCTCTTGATTGCCTTCCAGTGTACAGATGAGGTTGCCTGCACCGTGGCCAGTTTTCGCTTTTGAGTCGTCTTCCACCACTTTAAGACCAAGCTGCGAGAATTTTTCTTTTAAGACTTCCACAATTTTCTCTTCGTGTTTTGTTTCCGAATCGATCTGAACCAGTTCTAAAAATTCGTCTAGTAAACGTTTTTCATTGATCATGATGATGCTCCTCCTCTTATAGCGGCATGTTGCCATGCTTTTTTAACGGTCTATCTTCTTCCTTCCTGCGAAGCAAATCAAATGAGCGAATCAATCGCTCTCTCGTTTCAGCCGGCATGATAATATCGTCTATCAGCCCTGCCTGAGCCGCTTTTAATACACTTGGCTCCGTCTCAACCTCGCGCGAAGCAGGATGAACGATTTCGTCTGCGAACGTTTTCCCCATGACATCAATTTCTGCCGCTGGCCATGCATAAACAAAGTCAGCGCCTAAGCCCTTGCTATTCATCGCGACATATGCACCGCCAAACGCCTTTCTTAAAATCACCGTGATTTTTGGAACGGTCGCTTCAGCGTACGCATATAAAAGCTTTGCGCCGTGACGGATAATTCCCGCATGCTCGGCTTTCTCCCCTGGTAAAAAACCAGGGACGTCGACAAGCGTTAAGATCGGAATATGAAACGCATCGCAAAATCGAATAAACCTGGCCGCTTTATCGGCAGCGTCAAGGTCAAGGCTTCCTGCCAGCACCTTTGGCTGATTGGCAACTACACCAATTGGAGCCCCTTTTAATCTGGCAAACCCTGTGACGATATTTTTTGAGAAACAAGGCTGGGTCTCAAAGAATGAGCCTGGATCGATGATCGCTGTCACCACTTGTTTGACATCATAGGTGCGTGATGGATCCTTTGGCAAGATTTTGCCTGGATCAACGGCGTCATGCTTTTGCACTTCAGTGTGCATGTCAGGCTGTTTAGTCGTTGGTATGTACGTTAAAAGTGTTCGAACCGCCTTTAACACGTCCTGCTCATCTTTCCCAGTATAGTGCACATTCCCGCTTGTCTGATGCTGAACACTTGCACCGCCAAGACGGTCAGGACAGACCGTTTCTCCTGTTGCCTTTTCTATTACTTTCGGACCTGTTAAAAACATATGAGCTGTTTGTTCTGTCATGAAGACAAAATCAGTCAAAGCAGGAGAATAGACTGCACCTCCAGCACATGAGCCTAAAATAACGGATATTTGCGGGATTTGACCAGAGTACAGCACATTCCGTTTAAAAATCTGTCCGTATCCTTCTAATGATACCACACCCTCTTGAATTCTCGCACCACCTGAGTCTTTTAGACCGATGACCGGCATCTGATTTTTAGCAGCGAGATCCATTAGAGAAGCAATTTTTTTGGCATGTATTTCGCCTAAAGAGCCCCCATGCACTGTTGCATCTTGTGCATAAACACATACTGGCTTTCCATGAATAAGTCCCGTTCCAATGACGACGCCATCACCGACATGCTCTGACATGCGGTCTGTTGCAAACCTCTGAATTTCCATGAAACTGCCCACGTCAAGAAGTTCATGCAGCCGCTGGCGAACCGATAGCTTTCCTTTGTTTCTGTGTGCGGCTGCTCGTTTTTCACCGCCGCCCATTAACGCTTTTTCCCGCCATTTAGACAAGTCATTGAACGATTCATTCATTGCCATGTTTTTCTCCTTTCAAGGGCTCGCACAATTCGAATAACACACCAGACGTTTCTTTAGGTGAAATAAATGCAATCTGCTTGCCGCTTGCGCCCTTCTGTGCTGATTTTTGGAGAAGCTGCACGCCAAGGTGATCAAGATGGTTAAGATCTGCATGAATGTCACCTGACTTTAACGCAATATGATGGAGCCCCTCTCCTCTTTTTGTTAAAAAGGTATGTAGTTTACTGCTGTCTGACATTGGTTCAATTAATTCAATGTGCACATGATCAAGTGAAGCGAAGGACGCTTTAATCTCCTGCTCAGGAACCTCTTGTATGTCTGAAAAATGCCAGTTAAACAGCTGATGAAGGAGTTGAGATGTTTGTTTAATAGAAAAGACCGCAATGGCAATATGATCGATTTGATTCATCCGTTCACTTCCTTTGTTGATCACTTGTCGCATTTGAAAAAACCAGCTAGAATAAAGAAAGGTGCGTTCGTCGCAAAAAATCTTCGGTTATAGGGGTGCGATATGTCTCAGAAATTTATGAAATTCATGGTATTGCTCATGATTAGCCTGCTGTTAATTTCTTCACTTTTAGCAGGAGCAGCAACCTTTTTATAAGGTTTCAATAAAAGCAGACAAGCAGGTGATTCGTTCAATCAACGAATGGCCTGTTTGTCTTTGGCAAGCTTTTCAAATGAATCGCTTGATGTTGTAATCCATACTTTTGTTCCAATCGGAAGCTGGTCAAATAGAAGCTTTACATCTTGATTATGAAGTCTCACACAGCCTGCCGTGATAAATTTCCCAATCGATGTTTCGTCACTCGTCCCATGAATTCCGTACGTTCTGCCATCTGTTCCTCGTGCATCAAATCCAATCCACCTTCTGCCAAGAGGGTTATTCTTCGCACCGCCTTCAATATTCTTTTTTCTGTAATAGGGATCTTTCGCTTTGATCATAATGGTAAATTCCCCTTCTGGTGTTAAATCGGCTGTTTTCCCTGTAGAAGCAGGATATATTTTTTGGATTTGTCCTTGATCAATATAGGCAAGTTCATTTGTTTGTTTATTAATAATGACATACGGGTCTCCTGGAAGCGGGTTTTGTCCGAGCGGCCAGATAGGTGAAAGGGACATGGTCAATACGGTATAAAATAAAAGACGCATAGGCTCCTCCTTTTTTCATTAGATTGACCAATGAAGGAGGAACTCATGCGTCTCTATTCTTTCATCCCTTTAAAATAGCTTTTCAGTACTAAATATTGTTCCATTTCTCCGAGGAAATGAAAAAGTGCAGCTCTTGCCTCAAACTCTTCTCGTGTTTGCGGCAGCGGAAGCTTATCGAACTCTTCTTTCATATCAATGAGACGTCTTAAAAACTTATGCGCCGTGTTCCCTGGGTGAATATGTTCGCGTAAGTCTCTGACGTATTCGGCAATCATTTGCCCATGCTCTGTTGTGATGGAAATGGACGTGATTTTCGGAAGCACACGCTCAATGATTTCGAATTGCTTTTGCCTCATATTAAAATAATGATAATACAGGTTTTCATGTCTTAGGACATGGTTTTCAACATCACGATATGCGAGAGCTTTCGCTTCTTTGATCAATTGATGTGTCTCTGGTATTTCTTTTCCTGTCCAGTCTTGTTTCCCTGTCATTAAGTATTGCTCGATTTCCTCAAAGATTTTTGCAAAGTTGGCTTCAATCTGTTCGCTGTAGCGTTTGAGCTTTTTATCGACACTTGGCATATACAAGTTCATGATAAGTGCTACGCCAACACCAATTGTTATCAGCAGTAGCTCATTCCAGATGAGGTGAAGGGTAATCCCGCCGGACATGTATAAATGGAGAATGATGACTGAACTTGTGACAATCCCTTCTTTAATGCGGAGCAAAACGGTTGTAGGAATAAAGACAAGCAGCATCAGACCAATCACAAAAGGATGATACCCAATCAGATCGAAAAATAGATAAGAAAATAAAATGGCAAGACTGCAAGCTGCAAAGCGGGCGCCTGATGCGAGGAGCGACCGTTTCTTCGTCACCTGAATACACAGGATCGTAATAATCCCGGCAGCGGAATAATTTTGAAGTCCGAGCAGTTGTGCAATATAAATGGCGATCGCTGTTCCTAGTGCTGTTTTCAGCGTTCGGTAGCCGATTTTAAACATGATGTGATTCACTCTTTTCTGTCTTGTTTCCATTCACTTTTGTGAAATGATGAACTTTTTTTACTTTCCCCATTATAATCAAAAAAAGAAGGAGATGTTAAGTCGCCTTCTCTTTTTTCTTTATAATATTTTTTGTAAGAAGTCTTGCGCACGCTGTGACGACGGCGATTCAAAGAATTGCACAGGGTTTGCATCCTCTACAATTTTCCCATCATCCATAAAGATCACGCGGTCAGCCACTTCTTTTGCAAAGCCCATTTCATGTGTGACGATCACAAGTGTCATTCCAGATTGAGCAAGCTCTTTCATGACCTCTAGGACTTCCTTGACCATTTCTGGATCTAGTGCAGAAGTTGGTTCGTCAAACAGCATGATGTCTGGAGTCATCGCAAGCGCACGTGCAATTGCCACACGCTGCTTTTGACCGCCTGACAAACGGTTCGGAAAATCATCTTTTTTCTCTAAAAGCCCTACCTTTTTCAGCAGATCTTCAGCTTGTTTGATGCTGTCTTCCTTCGATTGATTCTTCACATTCATTGGCGCATACGTGATATTTTCCAGCACGGTTTTATGCGGGAACAGGTGGAAATGCTGAAACACCATTCCGATGTTCTCACGCACTTTGAGTGCATTGGTTTTTGGGTTTGTGATTTCGGTATCCTGAATTGTAATGACACCAGAAGTCGGCTTTTCAAGCAAGTTGATGCAGCGAAGAAACGTCGATTTTCCTGAACCAGATGGTCCAATGACTGCCACAACTTCCCCTTCTTTAATGGTGGTGTCGATCCCTTTTAATACTTCATTTTTGCCAAAAGATTTTGTGAGTTTCTCTATGTTAATCATTTGATTTTAACTTCCTTTCCACCGATTTGCCGACAAAGGTGAGAACAAGCACGATGACATAATAGATGAGACCTGCAAAAATAAGCGGTTCAAGATAATTATACGTGACGGCACCTGCTTGGTAAGCTCGTCTCATGACATCTCCCAGTCCAATGACTGTCACAATAGCTGATTCTTTTGTCAGTGTAATCGTTTCGTTCACAAGTGCAGGTGAAATATTTTTAAATGCCTGCGGAAGCAATAAGTCCTTCATCATTTTAGCATAAGGGATGCCTAAAGCAACGGCTGCTTCTTTTTGACCTTTATCAATCGCATTAATACCAGCACGAATAATTTCAGATACGTATGCCGCAGAGTTTAGTGAAAATGCGGCTACAGCAGCCCAGTATTGATCGATTTGAAACCCGAGAAGCTGAGGCAGACCAAAATAAATAATGAGCAATTGAAGCACAAGCGGTGTGCCTCGGAAGATGGATGTATAAAAATCTGCAAGCCAAATGAGCGGCTTAAATACACTAATTTTGCAAAGCGTTAATAAAATCCCTAAGATAAATCCAAGAAAAAGTGATACCACAACAATAGAAAGTGTGACCTTAAGCCCTTCTAAAATAAAGGGCATCTGAGGTATTACATCTTTAAAATCTAACATGACAGTCTCCTTTTTTATGCCTTCATACGAAATCAAAAAATAAAACAGGAAAAAAGTTCAACATAAGTTGAACTTTTCAGCGCTTTCTACTGAATTTTCATGAATGACGCTGATCCTTTTCCTGACTTATTTTTCATCACCAAACCATTTTTTAATTAATTTATCAAGTTCGCCATTGTCTTGCATTTCTTTTAATGATTGATTAAATTTAGCTGTTAAGTCGCTATTTTTCTTGAATGCAATGGCTGAACCTTCGTTTGAACTATTCAATCCAAATGCTTGGAAGTCTTTTTCTTTTTTCAAATAACCAGCAGCTACTTTATCTTCAATAATGGCTGCATCAAAACGACCTGCTTTGATTTCTTGAATGATATCAGAGATTTTATTACGGTCTTCCACTTTTAAGTTATATTTCTTTTGCAAACCGTTTGCTTCATCCTGCTGGATTGAACCTAATTGAACGCCGACTGTTTTATCTTTTAAGTCTTTCTCTGTTTTCATTCCGCTAGATTTCTTTGAGACAACTAAGTTTTTAGCATTGTAATAAACATCAGAGAAATCTAATTGTTTTTTTCGTTTTTCTGTAGGGGTCATGCCTGCAAGGACGATATCAGCTTTATTTGTTTTAAGCGCTGATACAAGGCTTGCAAAATCCATATCTTGAATTTCTAGCTTGTAGCCGTTCTTTTTCGCTAGTGCTGTTGCAAGATCGACATCAAAACCGACAATTTCATCTCCGTCTTTTGATTCAAATGGCGGATAATCTGCTGATGTCGCCATAACGAGTGTTTTGTCATCTCCTGATGCGTTTGAATTATTAGAAGAAGTTCCGCAAGCTGCGAGTGCAGCTGCAAGACCAGCTGTCATAAGTAATAATAACCACTTTTTCATAAGATAATGCCTCCCAGTATTTAAAATCATGTATTGTTTTGAATATTTATTCACTATAATGTATTTTAAACACTTTCTTTTTAAGATGCAATAGTATTTTGCTAAAATTATTTTGATTCAATGGTCTTATAAAACAAAAAGCAGACCGATCTAAAGACCGGACTGCTTTTTATTTCATCATTCAAACGTCACACATTAAATTTCTTCGCAATGCTCATCGAATGCAGCTTGAAGCTTTGACACGACTTCCATTGGCTCGTGTCCTTCAATTTCATGACGTTCGACCATTTTAATGATCTTTCCATCTTTTAATAATGCAAAGGATGGTGAAGATGGCGGGAAGCCTTCAAAGTATTCACGGGCTCTTGCTGTTGCCTCTTTGTCTTGTCCAGCAAACACTGTCAGCAATTGATCTGGACGCTTATCGTAATGAACAGAATAGCCTGCAGCTGGTCTTGCAATACCGCCAGCACATCCGCATACTGAATTCACCATCACAAGTGCTGTGCCTTTTTTAGACAGTGCTTCATCTACCTCTTCAGATGATGTAAGCTCAGTATAGCCTGCCTGTTTGATCTCTTCTCTCGCTTGTTTCACAATATCATTCATAAATAAATTAAAATCAATATTCATTGTCCGTCCACTCCTTTAGCATGCCAAAACCATTTTAACAACATCATATCAAGGAAAACGCCTGCGGGCAAATGTGTTGTCTTTTCATTCCCCACTTTTTCTGAACATCGTTTATACGCCGCAAAATTGGGGAAAAGTGATGATAAAGAGATGAAAGGGAGAACTGCGTGATGGCACAATTCAAAAAAGCGATGCTCATTTATAATGGAAATGCTGGACAAAAAAACATGGAAAAAATTCTCGGTCAAACAGTACCTCTTCTTTCTCTACATATTGATGAACTCATTCTTAAACCAACAAAACAGCCAAATGATGCTTATCAATTCTGTCGTGCAATTGATGAGACGATAGAATTGCTTATCATATTAGGCGGAGATGGAACCGTGCATGAATGCATGAATGGCATCGGCGGTTTAGAAAAAAGGCCGGCTGTAGCGATATTACCAGGCGGGACATGCAATGACTTTTCTCGAACGCTTGGTATTCCGCAACAAATGCAAAAAGCCGCTCAAATAATTGTAGACGGCATAGAAAAGAAGGTCGACTTAATCAAAGCAGGAGATCGATACTTGTTAAACTTTTGGGGCATCGGGCTGATTGCAGACACATCCAACAATATTAATGACAAGGAAAAAGCTGTACTCGGCAAAATCAGCTACTTCACAAGTGCCCTGCGCACCTTGCAGCAAACAGATCCTTTTCACGTACGAATTGAAACAGAGGAGGAAAGCTTGGAAGAAGAAGCCGTCATCGTTCTTGTCATGAATGGACATTTCATCGGGACAAATAAAATTGATTTGCCCAATGCAGCAATTGATGATGGGAAAGCAGAAATCTTCATTTGCAGAAATACGAGCTTCTCTGCTCTAAAAGAAATCTTTTCTATGAACCGGGAAGAACTGGAGGATTTCACCGGCGATCTCTCCCTCATTCAAGCGTCCAGTATTCGGATCCACACAAAAGAGGAAATGGATGCCGATACGGATGGCGAAGTGTACATGACAGCCCCTGCTTCTTTAGAAGTGTTAAAACAGCATTTGACCTTTATTGTTCCAGCAGAATAAAGAAAACGCCCGAAATCATTCTTTTTCGGGCGTTTTTTTGATATAGCGTCTGTATAAATATTCAAGTGCATAGCCAAGCAGCGTCCCGGCAAGAAGAGAAATTCCTAAGAGACTATTTGCTGCTCCTTTAAATCCACCGACAATCAGCAAGCAATACACAATTTGAATCATTGAAACGATTGATATGATGAGTAGTAATCTTTCAGGGTGATTGCGTGATTTAGAAATATATCGAAGAAAAGCGAACGCAATTGCTGTGATAAACATGAGTCCAACCGTTAAAAACGCAAAAAAGTCTAATCCAGACATATCACCGCTCCTTTCTCATTATGTAGAAATCCCCCTCTCCATACCGGGAGGGGGACATTCTTGTTTTAGTAAACAGATGTCTGCTCGTCAATGCCTTCAAGGATTTGTTTTATTCGTTGAAGGAATCTGCCGCATACAAGACCATCAAGTACTCTGTGATCTAATGAAAGACAAAGGTTGACCATGTCTCTTGCTGCAATCATGCCATTTACAATCATTGGACGCTTCACGATCGATTCTACTTGTAAAATCGCCGCTTGCGGGTAATTAATGATTCCCATGGATTGTATAGAACCAAATGATCCCGTGTTGTTTACAGTAAAGGTGCCGCCTTCCATGTCACTTTGCTTCAGCGTTCCTTGTCTCACCTTGGAAGCAAGCTCATGAATTTCTTTGGCGATGCCCTTAATCGTTTTTTCATCCGCATCCTTAATGACTGGAACAAAAAGAGCGTCATCAGTCGCAACAGCAATCGAGACATTGATTGCTTTCTTTTGCACAATTTTATCTCCAGCCCACATGCTGTTCATTTCTGGGAATTCCTTTAATGCTTGTGCCACTGCTTTGACAAAGAACGCAAAGAACGTCAAATTAAAGCCTTCTTTTGCTTTAAATTGGTCCTTGAGCTGATTTCTTCTTGTCACAAGGTTTGTCACATCGACTTCCATCATCGTCCATGCGTGCGGAATTTCATGTTTGCTTCTCAGCATATTTGCCGCAATCGCCTGCCTAATTGGCGTGACTGGCAGTTCAACATCACCAGGCATTGTAGAGACGGAAGGCGCCGCTTTTGGTTTTGATGGCTGCGCAGGCTCCGGCTTTGCCGCCTGTTCATTAACAGGTGCTGCCTTCTCTTGTACGCCGCCGTTTTCAATGAGCTGAAGTAAATCTTTTCTTGTGATTCGTCCGCCTGCTCCGGTTCCTTGAACAGCCGCTAAATCAATGCTGTGCTCATCTGCTAAACGAAGGACTGCTGGAGAGTAGCGTTTCTTTTGACTTTGATTCTCTTTTGTTTGATCTGCTTCAGGTGCTTCACTTTGCTCAGGTGCCGCTTCTTCTTTCGCACTCTGCTGCGAGCTGCCCTCTACTTCAATTTCACAGAACACTTCTCCTACTTGCAGCGTATCGCCTTCTTCAGCCGATAGCTTTGTAATCGTTCCTGTAAAAGATGACGGGACTTCTGCGTTCACTTTATCCGTCATGACTTCCGCAATCGGATCGTATTTATTCACATGATCGCCAGGTGAAACGAGCCATTTGCTAATGGTTCCTTCTGTTACACTTTCACCTAGCTGAGGCATTTTCATTTGTTCAATTGCCACTTGAAACCCTCCTCTTTCTTAAAACGCCGCTAGCTCTCTCATTTCAGCTTCTACCTTATCTGGATTGACCATGAAGAATTTTTCCATTGGCGGCGCATAAGGCATTGCCGGGATTTCTGGTCCGGCTAGACGTTTGATTGGTGCGTCTAAATCAAATAAGCAATGCTCTGATATGATCGCCGCTACCTCACTCATGATGCTGCCCTCTTTTGTATCTTCCGTTAGAAGAAGCACTTTGCCTGTTTTTGATGCCGCTTCAATAATGGCTTCCTGATCGAGCGGGTACACTGTTCTCAAATCGAGAATATGCGCAGAAATGCCGTCTTTCGCAAGGCGGTCTGCTGCTTGCAGCGCAAAATGGACACAGAGGCCATATGTAATGACCGTGATATCATCGCCTTCACGTTTCACATCTGCTTTTCCAATAGGGAGTGTGTAATCCTCTTCAGGTACTTCTCCTTTGATGAGACGGTAGGCACGTTTGTGTTCAAAGAACAATACAGGATCTGGATCACGCACCGCAGCCTTTAAAAGACCTTTTACATCATAAGGTGTAGAAGGCATGACAATCTTCAAACCAGGCTGATTGGCAAAAATCGCTTCAACCGATTGTGAATGATAAAGCGCCCCGTGTACACCGCCCCCGTAAGGTGCGCGGATGACCATTGGACAGCTCCAATCGTTATTTGAGCGGTATCTGATTTTCGCAGCCTCTGAAATGATTTGGTTGATTGCAGGCATAATGAAATCCGCAAATTGCATCTCCGCAATTGGGCGCATTCCATACATCGCTGCCCCAATACCTACACCAGCAATGGCTGATTCTGCAAGAGGTGTATCCATGACGCGCGCCTCTCCGAATTGCTCATAAAGACCCGCTGTCGCTTTAAATACGCCGCCCTTTTTCCCGACATCCTCTCCGAGCACAAACACTTTTGGATCTCGTTCCATTTCTTCTTTCATCGCCAGTGTAATGGCGTCTATATATGACATAACAGGCATTTTTCTTCCCCCTTACTCCGCATACACGTAACGAAGTGCGCTTTCTGCATCAGCATAAGCAGCGTTTTCCGCTTCATCAGTCGCTTCGTTTACGATTTGCATGATTTCTTTTGTCATCTCTTCTTTCATTTCAGAAGTCATGACGTTTCCTTCGATTAAATACGTTTCATATTGGATGAGCGGATCTTTCTTTCTCGCTTCGAGCACTTCTTCTTTTTCTCGATAGCTTGAATCATCATCATCACTTGAATGCGCAGTTAAACGGTAAGAGATCGTTTCAATCAACGTTGGCCCTTCGCCTCTTGCCGCACGGTCTCTCGCTTCTTTGACAGCGGCATATACTTCAAGCGGATCATTGCCATCAACGGTTACACCAGGCATTCCGTACCCAATTGCACGATCTGAAATGCGTTCACATGCCACTTGTTTGTCATACGGCACGGAAATCGCGTACTTATTGTTTTCACACATGAAAATAACAGGCAGCTTATGCACAGCAGCGAAGTTAGCGCCTTCGTGGAAATCACCTTGGTTTGAAGAGCCCTCACCGAACGTGACAAAGCTGACAAAGTTTTTCTGCTCCAGACGTCCAGCAAGTGCAATCCCCACTGCATGAGGAACCTGCGTTGTGACAGGTGAAGATCCCGTCACAATTCGATTTGATTTTTGTCCAAAATGACCTGGCATCTGTCTTCCGCCCGAGTTTGGATCGTCTTGTTTTGCGAAACCAGACATCATTAAATCTTTGGCTGTCATCCCAAATGCGAGGACAACCCCCATATCACGGTAGTAAGGTAAGACGTAATCCTCTTGTCTATTGAGAGCAAAAGCAGCACCGACTTGCTGCGCTTCCTGTCCTTGACAAGAAATCACGAATGGAATTTTACCAGAACGGTTTAAAAGCCACATCCGTTCATCAATTTTCCTTGCTAGAAGCATTGTTCTATATATATCAATTGCTTGTTCATCTGATAATCCTAATTCATGATGACGCATGTTACTCATCTTATTTCCCTCCTTGATTAAAAATGGATCGCCTTCCCGTCAACAGCAAGAGCTGCCTCACCAATCGCCTCTGATAAGGTTGGATGCGGGTGGATCGTTTGCCCCACTTCCCACGGCGTTGCATCAAGTACTTTGGCTAATCCAGCTTCAGATATCATATCTGTGACATGAGGACCAATCATATGAATCCCTAAAATATCATCTGTCTTTTGATCGGCAATGATTTTGACGAATCCATCAGATTCCCCGTACACAAGCGCTTTACCGATCGCCATAAATGGAAATTTCCCCATTTTCACTTCGAAGCCTTGCTCTTTTGCCGCCTGTTCAGTGAGTCCAACACTAGCGGTTTCTGGGTGAGAGTAGACACATTTAGATACGAGCGTTTCATCGAGCGGCTTTGGATCTTTCCCAGCCATATGTTCCACAGCAATCATGCCTTCGTGTGAAGCCACATGTGCCAGCTGAAGCCCGCCAATGACATCTCCTATTGCGTAAATATGCGATTCTTTCGTTTGATAATGTTCATTCACGACAATGCCTTGTTTTTCTGTTTGAATGTCCGTGTTTTCAAGACCAATGCCTTCAATATTTGGTACTCTGCCGACTGAAAGAAGAAGTTTTTCCGCTTCAAACGTCTGAATGTCTCCATCCTTATCTGTTTGAATCGTCACGAGATTCTCCTGCTTTTTGACGGTATCTGGCAGTACTTTCGCATTTTTCACAAAGGTGATGCCTTTTTTAGATAAAAGCTTTTCCATTTCTTTAGAAATGTCATGATCCTCTGTTGGCAATATGCGATCTGCAAATTCAATCACAGTCACCTTCACACCAAAATCATTGAGCATGGAAGCCCACTCAATTCCGATCACCCCGCCGCCGACAATGAGCATTGACTGTGGAAGCTCTGGCAGTTCAAGTGCATCATCTGATGAAAGAATGTGCGTCCCATCTGCTTCAAGCCCAGGCAGCACCCGAGGTCTTGAACCTGTCGCAATAATGACCTGCTTTGGAATGAGCATTTCATTTTCATCTCCATTTGCCATTTCTACGGAGATGGTTCCTGGCATTGGCGAAAAGATAGATGGACCAAGGATACGGCCGATCCCTTCATAGACATCAATTTTTCCTTGTTTCATTAAGTGTTTGACGCCGCCTGCTAGTTTCTCTACAATCTCTGTTTTTCTTTTCTGCACATTGGCAAATTGCAAGGCAATGCCGTTTGCCTCAACGCCAAAATCAGCAGCACGTTTGACGGTTTGATAGACTTCTGCACTTCTAAGCAGCGCTTTAGACGGAATGCATCCTTTATGCAGACATGTTCCGCCAAGCTTTTCTTTTTCTACAACTGCTGTTTTCAATCCAAGCTGTGAGGCACGGATGGCCGCTACATAGCCGCCTGTGCCTCCACCAAGAATGACGAGGTCATATTCAGTTGCCATGACTTGTCACTCCTTTCTTCATTCGTTGATCATTTGGGTATTCTTTCGGTGATTCTTCTTCTTTTAAAATACGAAGTGCACCTTCTGCTAAGGATTGCAGTTCATTTTCGCCTGGATACACGACAACATCTGAAATCCAGTCAATGTATCCTCTAATACTTGATGTAATTTGTTTGCTGTACGCAAGTCCGCCTGTTAACACAATGACGTCAACTGCTCCTTTTAAGACAGCACTAGCCGCACCGATTTCCTTGGCAATTTGATAGCACATCGCTTCATAAATCAGCGCCGCCCGTTCATCGCCTGCTTCAATCATGCGCTCCACTTTCACAGCATCTGTCGTGCCAAGGTAGCCCGCAAGTCCGCCTTCACCAATAATGCGTTTCAGCATTTCCTCTTGGCTGTACTCACCAGAAAAGCAAAGATTGACGAGGTCACCTGTTGGCAGGGTCCCCGCTCGCTCCGGGCTGAAAGGTCCTTCGCCATGCAGTCCGTTATTGACATCAATGACTTTTCCTTTTTCATGAACACCAATGGTGACGCCGCCGCCCATATGCGTAATAATCATGTTCAAATCTTCGTAGCGCTTCCCAAAGGAAGCAGCTGTTTTTCTTGCGACTGCTTTTTGATTTAATGCATGGAAGATGCTTTTTCTTTCAATCGTTGGCAGCCCTGAAATACGAGCAATTGGTTTTAGCTCATCCACCACAACTGGATCGACAATAAAAGCTGGGATGTTCAGGCCAAGTGCAATTTCTCGTGCAATGATACCGCCAAGATTTGATGCATGCTGGCCGGCATATCCTTCTTTGAGGTCTTGGGCCATTTGCTCATTGACTTCATATGTGCCTCCTTCGATAGGCCGGAGAAGGCCGCCGCGTGCGCACACTGCATCAAACTTTGAGATGTTCATCCCTTGTTCATGCAGCGTTTTCAGGATTGTTTCTTTACGAAATGAAAATTGATCAATGATATGTGGGAATTGCTTTAATTCCTCATCTGTATGTCTGAGTGTCGTTTCAAAAATAGATCGTTCATTGTGAAACACACCGATTTTTGTTGAAGTAGAGCCAGGATTGATTGTGAGAATACGCCATTCTTTTGTCAGCAAAAACAAAACCTCCGTTTCAACTCATTCTTCAAATTAGCGACGACTTAAAATATGTTGACCATTTTGCAGGAATTGGCTTCTTGATTTGCGCATTCTTTCAATTCGCTCCTCTGCCAATCGGTCTGCCGCTTTATAAGTTGGAATGGCATCACGGTTTGAAATTTCAATGACACTTTCAATATTTTGGTAAATACCTTCCACTTTTTTCATCGCACGATCTGCATTATAGCCATAAAGCTCATCAGCAACGTTAATCACGCCGCCTGCATTGATCACATAATCAGGTGCATAGACAATGCCCATTTCATGAATAAGATCGCCGTGATGCGTTTCTCTCAGCTGGTTATTGGCTGCACCTGCGATGACCTTTGCTTTCAACTTAGGAATCGTTACATCGTTAATCGTTGCACCAAGTGCACATGGTGCATAAATATCACATGCTTGATCATAAATATCGTCAGGGTCTACTGCTTTTGCACCAAAGTCTTCTACAGCTCGTTTTACAGAGTCTTTGTTGATATCTGTGACAATCAGCTGTGCGCCTTCTTCGTGCAGGTGTTTACACAGATTGTAGGCCACATTCCCAACACCTTGGACAGCAATTGTTTTTCCTTCTAATGAATCGGTCCCAAATGCAGCTTTGGCAGCAGCTTTCATCCCTTTATATACACCGTAAGCCGTAACAGGAGACGGATTTCCGGAAGAACCAAATGCAGGAGAAATACCTGTCACAAAGTCTGTTTCTTCATGAATAAGATCCATGTCTTCTACCGTTGTACCGACATCCTCCGCTGTGATATAGCGGCCATTCAATCCTTGAATGTAGCGTCCAAACGCACGGAACATTTCTTCATTTTTATCTTTTCTCGGGTCACCGATGATGACTGTTTTCCCGCCGCCAAGATTCAGGCCTGCTGCTGCGTTTTTATAAGTCATCCCTCTTGCTAGACGTAACGCATCTTCGATCGCTGCTTCTTCGTTTTCATACGTCCACATTCTCGTCCCGCCTAGTGCTGGCCCAAGTGTTGTATCATGAATAGCAATAATGGCTTTTAAGCCAGACTGTTCATCCTGACAAAATACAAGCTGCTCATAATCGTATCGTTCCATATATTTAAAAAGTTCCATTGTTTATTCCTCCTATGACTTCCGCTTAATTTGATGTACAGATGGCAAGTGCAATTGAATAAAGCTTACTTTCGGCTGTATCCGACCGGCTTGTTAAGGCAATCGGCGCCTTCGCTCCTGCCACCACAGCTCCCACCTTTGCATGTGCAAAGTAGATGAGAGATTTATAAAGAATGTTCCCTGCTTCAATCGTTGGCACAAGCAAAATATCTGCATGACCGGCGACATCACTTGTAATATTTTTATGAGAAGCTGCCGTTTGAGAAATGGCATTGTCTAAAGCAAGAGGCCCGTCAATGAGGCAGCCAGAAATTTGACCTCGCCTATTCATTTGTGCCAGACTTGCCGCTGTCAAAGTTGAATCCATTGCCGGGTTCACGACCTCTACCGCAGATAACACTGCCACCTTTGGCATGTCGTTTCCGACAGCTTGTGCTACTTGAACAGCATTGATCGTGATCTCTTTGAGCATATTTAAATCGGGCGCGATGTTCATCGCAGAATCCGTGACATAAATAAAACGATCAAAGCCCGGCACTTCGAATGCCGCGACATGTGATAGGACACTCGCTGTCCGCAGCCCGTACTCTTTATTCAGTACCGCTTTTAAAAGAACGGCTGTCGGGACATGCCCCTTCATCAATATATCTGCATGCTTCTCACTCACTGCCTGCACGGCAATTTTGGCTGATTCTTCAGGAGAATCCGAATGAATAATATCTATCCAGTCCTCATTGATCTCATGCTGTTTCACCAGCTCCTTCAGGTTGCGTTTGTTCCCAACCAGCAGGAAGCGAGCGACCTTTCGTTCAATTGCCATCTTGATGGCATGAAGCACTTCTTCGTCTTCTGCATGAGCCACAGCAGCAGTTTTATTTTGCAGCTGGGCGGCTTTCATAATCAGATCGTCAAGCTTCATATATGTCCACCTTTCCTTATGCTCGGTTCATGGTTTTCATATGCAAGTTCTGTGCCAGCTTGAAATGCAGCGACATAAGACATTTCGCATGAAATACATGCAATTTTTTGCAGGTAACATGCATTTTATTGCATGCTATCTTTTGCAAGTTGATATTTATCCATTTTATAGTAAAGGTTTCGAATGCTAATCCCTAACGTTTTCGCTGTTTTCGTGCGGTTGAATTGATGCTTTTCAAGGGTTTGTTTAATCAGCTGCGCTTCAAATGCCTCAACAGCATCCGAAAGTGTCTCTCCCTCAAATTGACTGACAGCCAGTTCCTGCTGCTCTTTTTCTTCCTGCTCTTCTGACTCCATGAAGGAAATATGATCTTCATCGATCCATTCTTCTTGCGGGTTCAAAAAGATCATGGCTCGTCCAAGGACATTTTCCAGTTCTCTTACGTTTCCAGGCCAGCTGTAGGATCGAAGTCTATCGAGCGCCCCTTCCGTTAAGCCGCTCACATTTCGTCCATAGTCTAAATTGATCTTCTGGATGAGACGTTTGCTTAAGGAGTCAATATCTTCAAGGCGCTGCCTTAGCGGCGGAATAGAGATCGGATATCTGTTCATGCGATAATATAAGTCCTCTCTGAATTTTCCTTCCGCCATCGCTTTTTCAATATTGACATTTGTTGCGGTGATCACACGTACATCAACAGGGATGGCTTTAGTTCCGCCTACTCTGACAATTTCTTTCTCCTGCATGACGCGTAATAATTTCGCTTGTGTACTTGGCGTCATTTCACCAATTTCATCCAAAAAAATACTGCCGTGATTTGCCTCTTCAAACAGCCCTTTTTTACCGCCGCGCCTTGCACCAGAAAACGCTCCTTCCTCGTAGCCAAAAAGCTCTGACTCTAAAAGGGTTTCCGATAAGGCCGCACAGTTGACTCTTACAAAGCGATTATATTTCCGGTCACTTTCATTGTGTATAGCGTGCGCGAACAGCTCTTTCCCAGTACCTGATTCTCCCCTGAGTAAAATGGTGGCTGGTGTTTTTGCCCCTAGCTTTGCCTGCTCAAGTGCCACAAGCATTTGCTCACTTTCTCCAATAATGTCTTCAAAAGTGTACTTTGCTTCAAGTGTACGGATGAGCTGTCTTGCTTTATTCAATTCATTGGTGAGTGATTGAATTTCTGATACGTCATGAATGACGCCGACACTGCCTTTTAGAATGCCATCAACGATCACTGGCGCTACGTTGACGATCACATCCTTCTTATTTGGTCCGACTTTCATTCTAACGCCTCGAACCGGCCTTCTCGTTTCAAGCACCTTCAAATGCATGCTTTCGCCTTCAGAAATATCCGCACCTGCTGGTTTGCCCACAACTTCTTTGTCTGTTAACCCCGTCATTTTCGTGTAAGCTCGGTTGATTAAAATTCCTTTCCCCTGCTCATCTACGACGGATATCGCTTCATCCGATGATTGAATAATGGCCTCAAGCATTGTCCGCACTTCTTTGAGGTTTGTGACTTCCTCCGCAAGCTCCACCGCATCTGTAATATCTTTGAAGATCGATAAAGCGCCCAGCATTCTTCCTGCGTCATCAATAATTGGCAAACGCGTTGTGACAATTTGTATTTGCTGATTCAGAAATTGTTTTTGATTAAATTCAGGCTCCCTCGATCTTAAAATATCGGGAAGCTTTGTGTTTGGAATGACTTCACGTATGTGACGGCCAATCGCATCTTTTTGCGAACATCCAACCATTTTGGCAGCCGACCGATTAAATAGGACGACTTCTTCATCCATATTAATAAAAATCATGCCATCGTTCGTTGCATTAAAAATGCGGTCATGTTTATAGGTTTGTTCCTTTAATATTTGAATGAGCTGATGCTTTTCTGACATTAATTCTGATATGACGTATGCCATCGAACTCGGAACAATGACAGCATGCTCTCGTTTTTCTTTCATCAGTTCTTTAAGCACAGCTGAACTGCCCGTTGTTTCAATGATGATATCAATGTCATCTTTTATGTATTCTTTCCAATCCGTTGTCGTATCGATTCCATTCTTTTTCGCTTCTACCATCCCCGGTGCCCCAAGATCAAGGTCGGCGATCGCAACGATTTGAATCATATTTGTTTTCAGCAATGTTTCAAGCAATATTGATCCACCGTGTCCTGCACCGACAATCAAGACTCTCTGCATCCCGTTACCCCTTTATATGAAAAAATTTGCACACCATATTTTTCCGTTGCAAAAAATTGCACAACTCTTATATTACCACGTTTTCCTTTCTTGACAAAATATTTTTTGAATTAGACAATGGAAGTAAATGACGTTTAAGGGGACATTTGATGGGGAGAATACTTGCATTAGTGATTATTTTAATACCTGGCGCGCTTGCTGCACTTGGGATTAAGCTGCTGCGTGACACGGTTTTCGGCATCATCATTGCACCATTTCCATTTTTATGGCTGCAAGGAATTGCAGGGTTATTATTTTTAGGAGGAGGTCTTTATGTAGTCGCTGGCTTTATTTTATATAGAGACCGCAAACGCAATAAAGTGACCACCCGCTTTAAGCAGAGATAGACATGAAAAAAGACCCGCTTCTGATAGCAGGTCTTTATTTCATTTCTTCTCTTATTTTGACGGCTCTGTCAGGAAAATCAGTGAAAATTCCATCGACACCTAAGGAAAACATGCTTTTCATCTGCTTTTCACTGTTTACCGTAAACGGCCTGATCACTTGCTGAGCGGCACGGAGAGCCGACACGACTTCTTTTGTCACCCCTGCGCCCTTTATATTCGGATGATAACCTCTTGCAGGCACTGTTTTTAAGTACATCTCCGGCTGATGAATCACATCCATTGTGAGAACAGCAAGCTCAACATGCGGCATCAGCTTGTGAAAAAGAGCTAAACTCCCATGATGAAACGATGAGACAAGTACACGATCTTCTATTTGAAAGTGTTCAATTTGCTCCTTTACTTTCTCTTCAATACCAGGATATCGATAAATGGAATTTTTCAGTTCAATATTGATGATGAGTGATGATTGCTGCGTCACTAGCTCCAATACTTCGTCTAAAAGAGGAATGGATACAGCACCAGTTTCTTCATAGAAAGAATGACTCGCATCTCCTGCTTTTAACTCTTCATATGTATGGTCTTTCACTAATCCCTTCATATTCGTTGTTCTGTTCAGCTTCTCATCGTGAATGACAGCAAGCTTGCCATCTTTCGTCAGCTGAACATCGAGCTCAATTCCGTCAGCTCCAGAATGGAGTGCTTGCTCAAAGGCTATCATGGTATTTTCAGGGTAGATTCCTTTAAAACCTCGGTGTGCAAAAATTTTCGTCATAGGTCACCTCTAAGTATGATGCTTCCTTTCATTATGACGTGTCTCTTTTCATTTTTCCAGTTTGAGCACATAAAAAACCTCTTCTGATTAGTACGAAGAGGCTCACAGATAAATTCGATCACGTAATCGCTCTGATGGCTTGCTCTGTCGTCTCTGCGTCAAGAGCAAAAAGGGAAGAAACAACTGCGACTGCTGTAACGACGGTTACACCTAACAACAACTTTTTCATAAGATAACCTCCACTTTCTTTTGAAGTATTTGTGCATCGAATTTCTTTTCAAGAAAACGAATGGCGTTTTGATAGTCATTTCGTTCCTTGAAGTATTTCGATATTTGTTCAGACAAATCCTCAAGCTCCACATATAATCTATTTTTTTCTATGTAGTCTAATTTTTCAGAGAATACGTCTGCTGCTCCACTATTTTCGCACATCAAATCCAAAATTTCAAATTTTACTATATATTCATTATTTTGGATATCACAGCTATACTGAATACCCTCTTTAATATATTCCTTCGCCTCTTGATCTCCTAGATGAACCAAGGCATTTGCCAGAACATATAAAGATTGGATGTAATAATGGCTATTGTCACGGTGAATTTGAATGCCCATCCCTTTTTTGGCATATTGTGCGCTTTTTTCATAATCAGGCTTCGCATAATAAAGAACGGCTAAATTGTGATAGCATTTCCCAATCAGCACTTCATTGTTAATGCGTTTACTTTTCTCAAGTGCTTCTTGGTATTTTTCTTCTGCCTCTTCAAATTGAAACAAATCAATACAATTACTTGCATGTAAAATCAAACTGTCAATCGCCTGCGCTGTATACTCTTCATGCGCTTTGAACGTATCGATGGCTTTTTTGATATGATTAATGGATATGAAATTTTGTTTCAGTTCGTAATAGATTGAAGCAACCTTATGGTGAAAAGTTCCTACTTCCAGGTCTTCATTCACACGTTTTAGGCGCTGTTCTGCAATTTTATAAAAACTGATGGCTTCATCATACTTTTTCACATATGCAGCATATTGGCCTTTGTAAAAGTAAAAATAAAAATTAATAATGTCATCTGCTTTCTCATCGAGCGTTCCGACACTCTTCATAATGTGATTGGCTTTTTCAATATTTCCAAGTAACATTTCATGTCTGCCATTAACAAGCTGATAATAAAGGAGAACTTCACGGTCTTCATCTGTATTTTTTAGCAAATTCTGAATTTTCTCTTTATAGACAGCAGATTTTTCTAGGTCATTCTGAGAAATGACCCTCGTCCACTTGCTAATTTCGTTCGCTACCTCAGCAGAGTGGATTTTCAGCTTTCCCATAACCTCACCCTCTTCTTCTCATTATTATAGCATAGTAAAAGAATGTGAAAATTATTAAATTCGACAATGGGAATATTCAGTTCAAATGGCACAATCTCTAAGAAGCCAGTGACTTTAAAACGCCAACCAATCAGGTCAATAGAAATAGAACTTTCGATCCCATTTGCTTTATTTACCAAATCCATCAGACCTTTTCCTCTCATCCTTTTCCTTACGAATGAGCTTTTTCTTCTTCTATTTGAAGACCAAACAATTGATTGGCGTAGCTGATTATCACTAATTTATGTCATCCCCATTTCTTTCATGCTTTATTTTTCATTTTATTCCGAAAATAAAGCAAGCCGAGTTTGTCCAAATGATTGTATCAATACGACCAATTTTTGACAATGTTTTTTCAAAATAAAAAAACGCCTCTTTGAAGAAACGTTTTTTTATGAAAATGAACTAGCTAGCTCTATGCTCTAAGCGCAGACGATCAGCTACCATCGCGATAAATTCAGAATTGGTTGGTTTCGCTTTAGACATGCTGACTGTATAACCAAAGAGTGAAGAAATGGAATCGATGTTTCCTCTGCTCCAAGCAACTTCAATCGCATGGCGAATCGCTCGTTCTACCCTGCTGGCAGTCGTGTTAAATTTCTTCGCGATGTCTGGGTACAACACTTTTGTGATGCTTCCGAGAAGCTCAATGTCATTGTACACCATCGAAATCGCTTCTCTTAAGTATAAATATCCTTTAATATGAGCGGGTACGCCAATCTCATGAATAATCGTCGTAATGCTCGCATCTAAGTTTTTACGTTTCGGTTCAGGTTTGTTCCGAAGGACACTGTTTTGGATAGATGAAGATCGATGGGTGACTTGTGTGCCGTTTCCACTGACTTGACGAATATGACCGACTAGGTTTTCCATATCAAATGGCTTTAAGATGAAATAGGATGCGCCCAAATCAACTGCTTTTTTCGTGACATCTTCTTGACCGAACGCCGTTAGCATAATCACACTTGGCTGTTTGGTCATGTCATTGTTTTCACGGAGGCGCTCCAGTACAGCAAGACCGTCTAAATGAGGCATGATAATATCTAAGAGGAGAACGTCGGGCTCTTTATCTTTAAATAATGTCAGACATTCCTGGCCATTATACGCCACGCCAAGTACTTCCATATCTTCCTGTCCCTCAATATACTCTGTCAAAAGGCCAACAAGCTCTCGATTGTCATCAGCTACACACACTTTAATTTTCTCCACGTTCTTTCCTCCCCAATGTCGATTCCTTTAGTCTTTTGCATTTCTCTTCTGAGTGTTCAATTCGACAAAACCATGCTATCCCCTTTAAAAAACTTTAATTTTCCGAATAATAGAGCATTATCTAGCTTTTTCTACGTTTTTCTTAACGAATCGACGATTATTGCAATTTGACAACATGCTATTTTCCATTTTGTCGAAAAATCTCTTTTTCCTTATTTTATAACATGATGGCAGAGAAAGAAAGGGGAGAAAAAAACTGCCGGGAGATTCGCGGCAGTTTGATGATCAGCTTGCTTTTTTGTTTTTTTGATAAAGATCGATTCCTGCTTCTGACAGCATCCATTCAATGTGTACGCCGTACCCGCTTGTCGGATCATTGACAAATACGTGTGTGACCGCTCCAATGACCTTTCCGTTTTGGATGATGGGGCTTCCGCTCATGCCTTGGACGATACCGCCCGTTTTACTTAAAAGACGTTCATCTGTTATCTTCAATACCATCCCTTTTGTTGCCGGGAATTTCTGCGGTGTCGTGCTGACGATTTTAATATCAAACTTCTCCACTTTATCATGATCCACAACGGTTAAAATTTCTGCTGGACCTTCTTTTACTTCATTTGATAAAGCGACTGGAAGCGGTTTGTCTGATACATGATTTTCAAGCTTTTCGGTTAACGTACCAAAGATACCAAATGGGCTGTTGCGGGAGATATCCCCTATCGTTTTTCGTTCGGAAGAGAATCTCGCCAATTTTTCTCCAGGATTGCCTCCTGTGCCTTTTTCAATTGATGTCACGGTTGATCTGACAATTTCACCATTGTTGACAACGATTGGTTTTTTTGTATCCATGTCAGAAATCACATGCCCAAGGGCACCATATTTTTTAGAAGATGGTTCAAAGAAGGTCATCGTGCCGATTCCTGCTGCGGAATCTCGAATGTAAAGACCAATTCGATAGGTGCCTTCACTTGCATCTTTTGCGGGTGTTAATGTTGTTTGAAAGGTTTTATGGTCTCTTTTTATGAGTAAACGAAGCGTTTCACCTGTTTTTCCTGCTTTCTGGATAAATGGGGTGAGGTCATTCATTTTCTCCATCTTTTGACCATTGATTTCAATGATCATATCCCCTGATTGAATGCCTGCGGCTTCGCCTGGTGATTTTTTGCCGTCTGCTGTTGTGATTTGATGAAAACCTACAACGAGAACTCCTACTGAGTGGAGCTTGACGCCAATGGATTGTCCTCCAGGAACGACTTTTAATTCAGGGAGAACGTCGACTTTTGTTTTCTTAATAGGAAATCCTTTAAAATCATAAACAATTTCGGCTTTTCCCGCCTTTTGTCCTGTCACTTCAAGCTGATTCTTTTTCTCTGAAAGACTAAAGGCTTGTGAAGAAGCATTGGCTGACGCTTCTATTGATGTGTCAATTGAGTGCTTCTGTTTTTCAAATACAGCAACATTTGTTGGAATGCTGATGTATTCCTTCACTATGCTCATAAACCCTGTACTTATTAAAGAAACAAGGAGAATCACACCAATGGCTTTTCTCATCTTTTCGGGCATTCATTTTTCACTCTCCTCGCTCCTTACCCACACCAGAACACTCATGTTTTGGCTACATCTTTACTTTTGCCTTCTTCGCTAGGATTTATAACCGGCACCTATAGAAAATGATTGGATAAATTGATAAAAGAAAAAGACGATTTCGCGGGTATATACAGCGATTTTGACACAATATAAAAAAGGCAGCTGGTTTTTCAGCTACCCTGTTGTTTTGACATCATTTGCTTGATGCAGCAATTCTTTTGCGTGCTGTTTTGTCAGCTCAGTGACTTCCACACCCGCAATCATCCTGCCAATTTCACTCACTTTTTCTTCATGACTTAATGGTTTGACGCTCGTCAGTGTTCTGCCAGCTTTAGAGCGTTTAGAAATGAAGAGATGCGTGTCAGCCATTGCTGCTACTTGCGGGAGGTGCGTAATGCAGAGCACTTGTGAGCCAGCTGCTACTTTGTAAATTTTTTCGGCAATCGCCTGTGCCACTCTGCCGCTTACGCCCGTATCCACCTCATCGAAAATAATGGACGTGACTTCTTGTTTGGCTGAGAAAATACTTTTCACGGCGAGCATGACACGTGAAATTTCTCCACCCGAGGCTACTTTTGATAAAGATTTCATCGGTTCGCCTGTATTTGTAGAAATAACAAATTGTGCTTGGTCGATTCCGTTTTTTCCGAGCTGGACGGGCTTTCCATCTAGCAGCGGATAGTCCGTACTGCCAAAAGGCGCATACCGAATGGAAAAAGCTGTGTCAAACGATGACTTCTCCATATACAAATCCTTTAGTTCCGTTTGAATTTGCTTCGCTAGCTTTGTGGCCCATTTTTTACGAAGCTCCGAAACGTTGAGAGCTTCCAGCAAGGCATCACGGCTCATTGCATCCAGTTTGTTTTTAAGCGTCTGCAGGTGGCTATCTCGATTTTGAATTTGATCTATTTCTTCTTCTATCTTCGCCGCATACTCCAAAATTTCCTCAACCGTTGTCCCATATTTTCGTTTTAACTGCTTCATTTCATTCAGCCTAGATTCAATAAAATCAAGACGTGCTGGGTCGAACTCTAATTGATCCAACATGCTTCGCATTTGGAACGTCGAATCCTCTAATAAGTAATAGGAGTTCGACACTTGTTCGGATAGCTTTTTCAGATCGTCGTTGATCTCAGAAACCTGCTCGAGCTCGCTTGATGACATGCCAACCCAATCAAGTCCTCCCTGCTCATTGCGCAAGGCATTATATGCGTTTTGGAGTGAGGAAAAGATTTTTTCGTAGTTGCTGATCTGATGGCGCTCTTCTTGAAGCTTCTCATCTTCTCCCGGCTCTAATTGTGCCGCTTCAATCTCCTCTAGCTGAAATTGCAGTAAATCTAACCGGTGCACCATCTCTTGCTCATTCTCAGAGAGCTGTTTTAGCTTTTGGGCTGTCTTTGTATATTGCTCATATGCTTCTTGATATTGTGACAAAGCAGGTGCAATTTCTTCTGCTCCAAATTGATCGAGCAAATGCAGATGATTTTCATCCTCCATCAATAACTGGTTATCGTGCTGCCCATGTATATCGAGCAAAAGGCGTCCTACTTCGCGTAAAAGTGAGATCGTGACAAGTTTGCCATTGATGCGGCAGATGCTTTTTCCGTTATTGTTAATATCACGGCGAAGAATCATCATTTCATCCGATGCGTCAATTCCCTGCTCTTCGCATAAAGCAAATACAGGGTGATCGGCTGGCACAAGAAAAAGCCCCTCCAGTTCTGCCTTTTTTTCACCATAACGAACAAATTCAGACGACCCTCTCCCTCCTACAAGAAGTGAGACTGCGTCAATCATGATGGATTTTCCAGCACCTGTTTCCCCTGTTAGGACTGTGAGTCCTTTTTCAAACGAAACCGTTAACTCTTCAATGATTGCAAAGTTTTTAATGGTTAGTTCTGCTAACACTCATTTGACACCTCTTTTTGTAAACCTGATTCTTTATAGCAGTTCTAAAATTTTGCTCGAAACTGTCTCCGTATCATCTGGTGTGCGGCAAATGATCAAAATGGTATCATCTCCGCAAATGGTTCCCATGATTTCTTCCCAATCTAAATTATCCATTAAAGCCCCAATGGCCTGAGCATTACCGGGCATGGTTTTGAGGACGATTAAATGACTGGCAGCATCCATTTTGATAAATGCATCCATTAAGGATCGCTTCAGTTTAGACAGCGGGTTAAACCGCTGATCCGCAGGAAGACTGTATTTATATGTTCCATTGTTCGTCGGCACTTTCACTAAATGCAATTCTTTAATATCTCTTGAAACGGTCGCTTGTGTGATGTTATATCCATCGGCTTTTAAAATATCGACTAGTTCATCCTGTGTTTCAATCTCTTGGCCCGCAATGATTTCTCTAATCTTAATATGTCTTTGACCTTTATTCATGTTTGACCCCCCTAGGCGTTTGATCTCAGTTTGTCTTTACGTTCTATGTTATATGAACCACAGTTCAAAAAACAAGCATTACGTGAGAAACGGTCAATTCTCGTCTTTTGACCATGTAAAAAGGAATAATAGCGAGCTATTATTCCTTTTGTTTCGATGATCTCATGTGTCAGCCGGCTCAGGGCTGTTTTTCTTTTCTTTCAATACCGAATGGGCTTCCTTGACGACCTTTTCAAGCTCTGAAGCCGGAAGTGCCGCATTCTCTTCTTGATCGGGATGAAGCACTAAATGAAGAAGGAACTCAATATTCCCGTCTCCACCAGTAATAGGCGAAAATGATACATCCTTTACATCATAGCCTTCTTTTGCAGCAAATTGATTCATCTCTTCGAGTACACCAAGGTGGACAGACGGATCTCGCACAATGCCTTTTTTCCCAACAAGCTCTCTGCCTGCTTCAAATTGAGGCTTGACGAGTGCAATACAGTCTCCGCCCGGGACAAGAATGTGCTTTAAAGCCGGCAGGATGAGTTTAAGTGAAATAAAAGAGACATCAATTGATGCTACTTCTGGCAACCCTTCAGTAAAATCTGCTGGGACGGAGTGACGGAAATTGGTGCGCTCCATGACGATTACCCTGTCATCCTGCCTTAATTTCCACGCAAGCTGATTGTAGCCAACATCAACAGCATATGATTTGACCGCTCCATTTTGAAGAGCACAATCTGTAAATCCGCCTGTTGATGAACCAATATCAATTAGCAATTTCCCTTCAACGGTTAAGTCGAATTCTTTTAGTGCTTTTTCGAGCTTTAACCCGCCGCGGCTCACATATTTCAGAGGGTTCCCCTTCACAGTGAGCGGAGTATCACGAGCGATTTTCTCACCTGGTTTATCCAAACGGTTTTCATTTGAGTAAACGATTCCTGCCATGATGGCACGCTTTGCTTTCTCTCTCGTTTCCATTAGTCCTTGTTCGACTAATAAAACGTCAAGTCGTTCTTTCTTTGATGTCATGATCCAATTCCTTTTCTTGGTGCTGCGGGAAGCAGGTCACGTAAAGTGTCAGCAACCTGTGCCTTCGTCAGACCAATTTCTTCAAGCAGGGCATCAACACTTCCATGCTCAATAAATTCATCTGGAATGCCCATACGTTCTACTTTGATATGTGAAGCTTTCTTATCGTGTATATATTCTAAGACGCTGCTGCCAAATCCGCCTTGGAGCACTGCTTCTTCAATCGTTAAAATCGGAATGCCTTCAGAAAGGATGTCATTTAACATCGCTTCATCAAGGGGCTTAATAAACCGAGCGTTGACGACACGAATCGATTTCCCTTCTTTTTGAAGTTCTTCTGCTGCTTGGAGCGCCATTTTAATCGTCGTACCAAATGTTAAAATCACGGCATCCTTCCCTGGACGAAGAACCTCCCAGGACCCAATCGGAATGGTTTTCAGCTGTTCATCCATTTTGACACCCAGCCCATTACCGCGCGGGAAGCGCATAGCAATAGGACCGTCATCGTACTGAATGGCTGTATTGACCATGTGCTGTCCTTCATTTTCATCTTTTGGCATCATAAGTACCATATTCGGCATATGACGCATAAAGGCAATATCAAACACACCTTGATGGGTTTCTCCATCTGCACCGACAAGTCCCGCACGATCAATGCCAATAAATACGTTGAGGTTCTGACGGCAAATATCGTGCAGCACTTGGTCATAGGCTCTTTGCAGGAACGTTGAATAAATCGCTAAAAATGGCTTCATGTCCTGCGTCGCAAGCCCAGCTGCCATTGTGGCTGCATGCTGCTCGGCAATTCCTACATCAAACATCCGCTCTGGAAATTCCTTCGCAAAGCCTTCAAGCTTTGAACCAACAGGCATCGCAGGCGTGATCGCAACAATCCGCTCATCTTCCCGTGCCAGCTTTCTGACCGTTTCACTGACGAGACCACTCCAAGACGGAGCTGCTGCTGCCGGTTTTACAAAATCACCGGTATCGATTTTGTATGGACCCGTACCGTGCCAAGTCCCGATTTTATCGGATTCTGCCGGCTGGTAGCCTTTTCCTTTTTTCGTGATGACATGCAGAAGAACTGGACCTTTTGTTTTCTTTGCATATTCAAGATTTTCAAAAAGATCTTCATACGAATGTCCATCGACAGGACCTAAGTAAGTAAATCCCATTTCCTCAAAAAACATGCCAGATACAAGTAAATATTTGAGGCTGTCTTTGATCCGCTCTGCTGTAGCAGCAAGCTTTCCGCCTACGGCTGGAATGCGCTTGAATAAATATTCGAGTTCGTCCTTTACCCATTGGTATTTGCCAGCTGTGCGCAATCTGCCAAGCATTGTGTGAATCGCACCGACGTTTGGTGCGATACTCATTTCATTGTCGTTTAGGATCACTATCATATCTTTCTTTTCATCACCGATATGATTCAAGGCTTCTAGCGCCATACCTCCGGTTAGTGCGCCGTCTCCGATAATAGGCAGAATATATTCATCTGTCCCTTTGATATCCCGCGCTGCCGCCATACCCATCGCGCCAGATAACGAGGTGGAACTGTGACCTGTCTCCCAAACATCATGCTCGCTTTCATTTCGTTTAGGAAAACCGCAAAGCCCTTTATATTGACGAAGTGTATCAAACTCCGCCCCTCTTCCCGTTAACAGCTTATGAACGTAAGACTGATGTCCAACATCCCAGAGAAATTTGTCTTTTGGGCTGTCAAATACTTTATGAAGCGCAACAGTCAGTTCAACGACTCCCAGGTTCGGACCGATATGCCCGCCAGAGTTAGCTAAGGACTCAATTAAAAACATGCGAATGTCAGCACTAAGCTCCTCTAATTCTGCATTTGACATTCCTTTTAGAAACGTTGGATTTTTTATTGATAAAAGATCCAATTAGGATCAACTCGCTTTCAACAAAATTTCTATATACATATATAATGCCTTATTCCTTTGAAAACCAATGCGGAATAAGAGTTGTCTCATCATGATAAACTGTTTACAGTTTACCACAATTGCTCGAGGACCCTCAAATCTAGGCTGTTTTTAATGATCTCTTGAGGCAATCAGATCACATAAATCATGCAGCAATTGCTGCTCTAATTGAAGATTTGAGACAATTTCTTTTGCACGTGTGATGTGCTCATGCAGTTTTTCTTTTGCTCCTGAAAGCGTTAATAAAGAAGGATATGTCGACTTTTCATTTGCTGTATCAGAGCCGACCCGTTTTCCGATTTTCTCTTCGCTTCCTTCGAGATCTAAAATGTCATCACGGATTTGAAACGCAATGCCAATATGATAGCTGAATTCCCTTAGCTTTTCGATATCGTCATCTGATGCTCCTGCCAGCATTGCACCTGCTGCGACGCTGAACGTAAGAAGCTTTCCTGTTTTACGGGCGTGAATGGATTCGAGTTCAGCAAGCGATACTTGTTTTTGCTCTGCTTCCATGTCGTCAAATTGACCGCCAACCATTCCTAGTGCACCTGCTGACTTTACAAGCTCATCCACAATTCTGAGCTTTTTGTCAGCTGAGACGCTGCTAGACAGCTGTGATGTAATCAGGCGGAAGCTTTCTGTTAAAAGGGCATCACCTGCGAGAACCGCTGTTGCTTCTCCGTACACTTTATGATTTGTCGGTATTCCTCTGCGAAGGTCATCGTCGTCCATGCAAGGAAGGTCGTCATGTATCAATGAATACGTATGAATCATCTCAACTGCACAGCCGACAGGTATACCGTCTTCTTCGTTTTTACCGTAGGCATGTAATAGAGCAAGAACGAGAACAGGTCGAAGCCTTTTCCCGCCCGCTTTAAGAGAATAGAGCATAGAAGATTTCAGGTCTTCTGGAATCGTCAATTCCTGAACATATGTAAATAAATAATCTTCAATGACCTGTTTTCGTGTTGTTAAAAATTCATTTAAATTACTTGTCACCAGCATCTGCCTCCTTCACTGAGAAGGGAGCCAGCTCACCGTCCTCTTTTAAAATGAAATCCATTTGCTTTTCAACATGCTGTAATTTTTCATGACAAAGCTTCGAAAGGGTCATGCCTTCTTGGAAATAATGAATGGCCTGTTCAAGTGGTACATCTCCTTCTTCGAGCTTTCCCACAATCTCCTCAAGACCTTTCATCGCCTCTTCAAATGTCATTTGTTCTTCTTTTTGTTTATTGGATTCTGTCATGATGATTGCCCCTCCTTCTCAATAACCTCACAAATCAGACGTCCATCCTTCATCGTGATGGTCAGCTGATCTTTCGTCTCTACTTGGTTCACACTTTTTATCAGTTCATCTTCTTTATAGGCTAAACTGTAGCCTCTTTCCATCACTTGAAGTGGATTTAATGCATTTAGTTTACCAAGAACCGATTGGAACTGCGAATGAATTGTTTTCATTTGCACATTCATGCTGCGGATGAGCTGTTCTGTTTCATTGGCGTGGCGTTTTTTCGCCTGAAGCAGCTGCTCTTTAGGATGAAGCGGCTTCAGCCTGTAAGTCTGGCGGTCTAGTTGACTGCGCTTTTGCTCAATTTGTCTCGTCAGCTGTTTTTGAAAACGGTCAAATACCAAATCGAATTGCTGCTCTTTTTGCTCCTGTAATCGTTTTGGAAAACGGAAGGCATAAGAGGATTGCAGCGCCACAAGACGGTCCTTCGCTTGTGAGGTTCGATTCTTTACGGCTCTTGTTAGCCGTATATCGATTGATTTGATTCGTTCAATTAAATCGGTCGTGCTTGGAACAGCTAACTCGGCTGCTCCTGTTGGTGTGGGTGCTCTCATGTCTGCAGTGAAATCACTGATCGTAAAGTCTGTTTCGTGCCCAACTGCAGATATGATTGGAATGTCTGATGCGAAGATAGCCCTTGCGACAGCTTCTTCATTAAAGGCCCAAAGTTCTTCAATCGAACCGCCTCCTCTTCCGACAATCAAGACATCACAGAGCTGTTTTTCATTTGCTTCCTGGATCCGTTCTACGATTGAACGGGTCGCATGTTCACCTTGAACGAGCGCCGGAAGCACAATGATTTTCGCCTGTTGATAGCGCCGATTGATGGTCGTAATGACATCTCGAACAGCTGCTCCTGTTGGAGACGTAATCACACCAACAACTTCTGGATATTCAGGAATTGTTTTTTTATAGCGCGCATCAAATAAGCCTTCACTTGCCAGCTTTTTCTTCAGCTCTTCATAAGCAAGATGAAGAGCACCAACACCATCAGGCTGCATTTCTTTTGCATATAATTGATAATTTCCGCTTGGTTCATATACTTGAATCCCGCCGCGTACAAACACCTTCATTCCGCTCTTAGGTGAAAAAGGCAGCTTAGACGCAGAGCGCTGGAACATGACAGCTTGCATGCGTGCGTTTTCGTCTTTTAAGGTGAAGTACACATGTCCTCTTGAATGAATCTTTACATTGGATAGCTCACCTTTGATCCAAATATCTTCTAAATGCGGATCAACATCAAATTTTCTTTTTATGTATTTTGTAAGGGCTGTGACCGTCACAAAGACTTTTTCACTCATGACGTATTCCTCCTCTTCAAAAACGCACATTCATCCACCAGCAGCATGCAGGTGGATGAATGGATAAAGCTTATGCTAATGTACGTTTTGCTGATTTAACCGTATTATGTGCAAGCATCGTAATCGTCATTGGACCGACTCCGCCAGGGACTGGTGTGATATAAGAAGCTTTTTCTTTTGCCTCTTCAAAATCAACATCTCCAACAAGCTTCCCAGAATCCAAACGATTGACTCCTACATCGATAACAATAGCGCCTTCTTTAATTTGGTCAGCTTTAATAAAGTTTGCTCGACCGACGGCAACAACTAAAATGTCCGCTTTTAACGTATGTTCTGAAATATTCGCTGTTCTTGAATGGCAGTAAGTAACCGTTGCGTTTTCGTTTAACAGCAATTGCCCTACTGGTTTACCGACAATATTGCTGCGTCCGACAACAACGACTTCTTTTCCAGAAAGATTAACACCCGTTTTGTTTAGTAATTCAACAATACCTGCTGGTGTACATGGAAGGAATGTGTCCTCCCCAAGCAGCATTTTCCCGATATTCAATGGATGGAAACCATCAACATCTTTTTCAGGTGAAATACGTTCAATAACGGCTTTTTCAGAAATATGTTTTGGCAGTGGAAGCTGAACAAGAATCCCGTGGAATTGGTCGTTTGCATTGTACTGATCAATCAGCTGAAGCAATTCTTCTTCTGTTAAAGAAGCTTCTAAATGATCAAGCTGGAAATGCATCCCCATTGCTTCTGCTGCTTTCTTCTTCCCGCGTACGTAAGAAAGTGAAGCCGGATCATCACCGATTAGAATAACGGCAAGACCAGGTGTGACACCTTTTTGTTTTAGCTCTTCTACTTCTTTTGCTAATTGCTCACGCTTTTCTTTTGCTGTTTCTTTCCCATCGATGATTGTTGCTGTCATGTCGAATCCTCCTATTGCTGCTTTAGGTCGTTTTTAATGTTTGAAAGTACACCATTTACAAATTTCGGTGCTTTATCATCACCGAATAATTTGGCCAGTTCAATCGCTTCATTCATCGAAACACTAAGCGGGATATCTTCTTGATACACCATCTCGTACACAGACAGCCTTAAAATGGCTCTGTCTACGTTTGCAATACGATCGAGTTTCCAATTCACTAGATGCTGTGAAATCATGTCATCGAGCTTGTCCTTTTGTTCAAGCACACCGAAAACCAGTTCCTCGAAAAAAGGATCTGATTCTTGTTCATCCAGCGCATGTGTAATGGCCTCTTTCGGATCAATATTGCTCACATCAATTTGAAATAATGTTTGTAGCGCCTTTTCTCTTGCAGTTCTTCTTTTCATTATTTACTCCTTTAACCACTTTATCCGCTTGTCGTTAAGCCATACAGAGATCATAACATATTTTGCCCGTGGTCGCACCAAGATCCATGCGAGCTGTGACGAAAAACGAATCAATCAACGCGTGAGATCATTATTATTCGGAAATGACCCAAAAATGGGCTTTAAAAAACCAAAGAGGCAATGCCTCCTTGGTTTCACTTGAACTCTTTTTTTACATTTCTTGATCTACTTCAGCCTCAGATGCTTTAGTATCAAATTGAATACCAACGACATGAATATTGATTTCATTAATCGTCAAGGCAGTCATGTTCAAAAGAGTTTGACGGATATTTTCTTGGACAGCAGTGGATACCTTTGGAATGGATAGGCCAAATTGAACCACACAGTATACATCGATTGTGATGCCTTCATCAGAGACATCTACTTTCACACCTTTACGGTGATTTTTCTTACCAAAGCGTTCTGCTACATCAGCAGCGAAATTGCCGCGCATTTCGGCAATGCCTTCGACTTCTGAAGCGGCGATCCCAGCAATGACCTCAATCACTTCTGGTGCAATTTGCACTTTTCCCAATTGATCTTCATCAAGGTTCATTTCAAGCAAATTGTTTTCTGACACGATCATTCACCTCCGAAAGCTATGATTATTTCATGATTTGGTATGTTTCTAAAAACTTCGTATTAAAATTACCGCTCACAAATGTTTCATGCTCAAGCAATCTTAGATGGAATGGGATCGTTGTGTAGACTCCTTCAATGACGAATTCTTGAAGCGCGCGTTTCATTCTCGCAATCGCTTCTTCTCTCGTCTTACCATATGTGATCACCTTTGCAATCATACTATCGTAATATGGCGGAATCACATAGCCCGGATAAGCGGCAGAATCAACACGTACTCCTAGACCGCCTGGCGGAAGATACATTTTAATTTCACCAGCTGATGGCATGAAGTTTTTCTCTGGGTTCTCTGCATTAATACGGCATTCGATCGCCCATCCTGCATATACGACATCCTCTTGTGTAAGAGAAAGTTTTTCACCTGATGCAACTTTAATTTGTTCTTTGATCAGGTCAACACCTGTGACCATTTCTGTTACAGGATGCTCTACTTGAATACGGGTATTCATTTCCATGAAGTAGAATTTCTCTTCATTATAATCATAAATGAATTCGACCGTTCCAGCACCAGTGTATTCAACAGCTTCTGCTGCTTTTACGGCTGCTTCACCCATTTGCTCACGGATGTCTGCATTCAGCGCTGGTGATGGCGTTTCTTCAAGAAGCTTTTGCATTCTTCTTTGGATCGAGCAATCACGCTCTCCTAAGTGAATGGTATGGCCATGCTGATCTGCAAGCACCTGGATTTCCACGTGTCTAAAGTCTTCAATGAACTTCTCTAAATAGACGCCAGGGTTACCAAAGTTTTGCGCTGCTTCCTGCTGCGTGATGGTGACACCATTAATGAGCTCTTCTTCGGTACGAGCCACACGGATTCCTTTACCGCCTCCGCCTGCAGTTGCTTTAATAATGACAGGATACCCAATACTTGCTGCTGTTGAAACAGCATCATCAAGATCTTTTACAATTCCTTGAGAACCAGGAACAATCGGAACCCCGGCATCTTTCATTGTTTCCCTTGCGACATCTTTCGTTCCCATTTTGGAAATCGCTGACGCAGTTGGCCCAACAAAGATGACATTGCATTCCTCGCAAAGCTCTGCAAAGTCTGCATTTTCAGCAAGGAAGCCGTATCCTGGATGGATGGCATCTGTCCCTGTTAATTTTGCTACACTGACAATATTCGTGACATTTAAATAACTATCTTTTGAAGCAGTCGGTCCGATGCAATATGCTTCATCAGCCATTTGAACATGAAGCGCATCGCGATCCGCTTCAGAAAATACCGCAACTGTTTCAATTCCAAGCTCTTTACAAGCGCGGATAATTCTAACTGCGATTTCTCCTCTGTTTGCAATTAATAGCTTTTTAATCATGATCGTACTCCTTACTCTGCTTTCACTAGAAAGAGGGGTTGTCCGAATTCTACAAGCTGACCGTTCTCAGCTAATACTTCGACGATTTCACCTTTTACTTCTGCTTCGATTTCATTAAACAGTTTCATCGCTTCTACGATGCACACAACTGTGTTTTCCTTCACCTTAGAACCTGTTGTCACGTATGGACCTGCTTCTGGTGAAGATGAAGCATAAAATGTGCCAACCATTGGGGATGTGATTTTATGCAGATTTTCAGACGCAGCTGCCTCTTGTGCAGGGGCTTCGGTCTGAGCTGGAGCTTGTGCTTTAGGAGCTTGTTGAGCTGGAGCTGCTTGGACAGGAGCCACTGGTGCCGCAATTTGCTGAACGACTTCTTTATTTTTCTTCAGTTTGATTTTTGCACCTTCGTTTTCGTACGTAAATTCATCAATTGTAGATTCGTCAATTAATTTAATCAGTTCATGAATTTCTTCAATTTTTAACATGGATTTGCACCCCTATGTATGGATTTATCTTTTTCTTATAGGCTAGTACTAAAAGTACATACTATAACCATCTTACAGGAGGATTTCAATGAATTCAACTACTATTGTGGCGAAGCGCCTCCCGAAAGCACCTTGGAGGGGGCGCCAAACCGCATCAAAAAACGCCCTTTTCGGCAAAGGGCGCCTGTTCATTTTTTATTGATTGGAGGGCTCAAAAGTGACAGCTACGTTATCAAGACCTCTCATTTCTTTTGTGACCATATCAATAATATCGGCCGCTTGGGACTTTGATTTTTTGTCAGAACGAACCGTGATGCTCACTTTATCTCCCTCTGCACTCACTAGCGCATCTTTATATCCTTTTGTTTTAATTAAGGTTTCGAGCTGACGCTCCGTTCCTTCTGCCTCACTAAGCGCTGTCATTTGATCATACGCTTCACTTTTTTCTTGTGCTGTTGCATCATCACTGGATACGATTTCGTTGAACTCTTCGCGCTGTTTGCTTCGTTTATCTTCAAGCTCTAATCTGTATGTTGTAAAAAGCTCATCGTCTGTTTGCTCCGACACAGCCTTTCCTTCTTCACCGCTTGTTTCGATATCCTCTTGTTTGCCATTTGTTTCTTTGTCAGTGGACTTCTCATCAGTGCCTTTTTCCGTTCCTTTGTCCGTCCCTTTTTCTGTTTCAGTCTTTTTCTCTTCCGTTCCTTTTGATTTCATATCTTCTACTGTCACTGCATTTTCACCTTGTGGAGACATGATATAGTACACACTTAAGACGACAACTAAACTTAGCATCGTTAATAGCCAAACCGTTTGTTTTTTTAACATCATTCCGAATCCTCCTTGATTTTTTTAGGGGCAACAGCCACTCTATGGCTCGGTACATCAAGCACTCGTGTAACCGCTTCAATGATGGTTTTCTTTATTTGAACGTTGTCTACTCCTTGAGCAACAACGAGGACACCTCGAATATCTGGTTTTTTCGTTTGAACCACTACAGGTGTTTCTTCATTGCCATTTTTGATGATGACGATTTCTTCTTCTTTTGTTTGATCAGTGACACTTCGCACGCCGCCTTCTTTATCAGTTTCCTCGGTCGTTGTGCTTTTATTGGATTTGTTTTTTTCAAACACTTTTAAAGAAGTTGCGTCTACATTGACCACAATCGATACATCCTCAACGCCAATGATGGTCTCTAAAATTTCTTTCAGCTGATTTTCGTATTCTTGCTCCACATCCTCAATCGAATTCTTTGATTTACTTGACGATGCCGGCTTGAATACCTCCTGCTCTTGTGAGGATGTTTTTTTAGAAGCAGGAACAGCAGCCTGTTCTTTGCTTGATGGCGGTGACAAGATCTGACTGACTAACATGAAAGATACGCCGATGATGAATACAAGCAGCAAGTAATGGTGCTTCGTTAATTTTGGTTTCCCTTCACCTTTTTCAGGCGGCTGCAAGAATGATTTCAGCTTTTGTTTCCAGTCCTTGTTATTCATGATCTGATGCGTCACCTCCCTCAATGTTCAGCGCAATGTGCTCAGGACTCGTATTCCAAACATCAGCAAGTGTCTCTTTCACCCTCGTGATCTCTTTGCTAGAAGATTCAGCGCTTTCCTCCTTTTGCGTGGAGAGATCAATGTCCACCTTTGCCACCGTTTCTACAGCATCACCTGTGAGCGGGGAAAGAACTGCTTTGATGCGAAATTGATCCGCCTCCATATTCTGATCCAGGTGCTCCTCATCTGCCAGCACTTCTACGTGTTTCATTTCATAGCTCTCCTTCTCCAGTGGCTCCTTTGCGCTTTTTTCTAGTTGGACAGCCATTTGCTTTAAAATATATGCACGCTGAGAGGCTTGTATTTCTTTTTTTTCTAAATTCATCTGATTTTTTATTTCTTCTGACTGTGCTTCTTCCTTCCCCTTCATCAATTCCGAAAAAATTTGGTCAGGGTCTGCCCGAAATAAAGCAAAGATCGGATTGAGCATCACCACAATCAGCAGCAGGCTGACGACCATTTTGGCATACTTTTGCATGCTTGAATTGGGAAGCAGAAGATCAATGACAATCGCAAATAAGATAAAGAGAATAATACTTGTGATCCATTCCGTGAGAAAACTCAAAAGGTGTCCCTCCTTACTTCATCATCATGGTCAAGTTGCCAGCAGTGATAATGACGGTAATGCTTAAAAAAAACATGAGCGACACGACAGCAAGTGCGGCAAAGATATAAAGCACACTTTTTGAAATGACATCAAGACAGCTGATGATCGGCCCGCCTCCTAATGGCTGAAGAATGGCTGCGGCAAGCTTATATATAAGGGCTAGCGAGAGCACTTTAACCGCCGGGAAGGCGGCAATTGAAATGAGAATGGCAACGCCAACAAGTCCGACCGTATTTTTGAGTAACACAGAGGCACTGATCACGGTATCCGTCGCATCTGTAAACATTCTGCCAAGGACAGGGATGAAATTTCCGGTAATAAATTTGGCTGTACGAAGAGCGATTCCATCCGTAATTGCAGCAGATGCACCTTGCACAGAAATGACGCCAAGAAAGACAGTTAAAAAAACGGCTAACCCGCCTATCGCCACATTTCTTAACAGCTGGGCAAGCTGGGTGACCTTGTATTGTTCGGTCAGCGTACTGACAATGCTCAATATCGCAGATAAAAAGATAAGGGGAAGAACGACATATTGAATAAAAACGCCGCTCGTATTCATCAAAAATAAAATAACGGGATGAAAGAATCCGGCTGAGACAAGCCCGCCTGATGAAGCAATAAGTGCTAATAAAAGAGGAATAAGAGCAAGAATAAAACTGGTCATCGTTTGAATGGCTTCTATTGCATAAGAAATCGCCACATGAAAGCTGTTGAGTGCAATAATGATCAGCACCATATAAACAAGAGCGTATGCGACTTTACTGACGGTGCTTTGCTCAAACGCATTCTGCAAAAGCTGCAAAAGCGAACAAAAGATGGTGAGTAAAATCAGTGTACCTAGGAGCTTTCCGTTTGCTATGACCTCGTGAAAAAGATAATGAACAAAGGCTTTCAGCCATGTTTGGGGAGACAGCTCTTTATCGCCATCAATCATTTCCTTCACTGTGCCTTTTTGGCTTTCTGGCAGAAAGCCGCCATACTCGTCCAATATGGTTTCCCAAAAGTCATTGATGGATTGAAGCTCTAGTGCATCAGCCTGTCCATTCGCCACTTCTTCTGCTGCTGGTTCTTCATTTGATAAAGGTACTTTCTCTTCTGCACCTGCATGCGGAGCGATCAGCCAGAAGAAAAGCATCAGTCCCATAACAGCTGTCACCCGTTTCATTGTCATCACCTCTTTTCAATTACGTCATGGACGGGATCATACCTAAGATGGTCTCAATGATGACTGTTAAAATAGGGACTGCCATGACCAAGATGAGAATTTTGCCGCCAAGCTCTATTTTTGATGCAATGGCGCCTTGTCCAGCATCTTTTGTCAGCTGGGCGCCGAATTCTGCAATATAGGCAATGCCAATAATTTTTAAAATGGTTTCAACATACTTCATATTGACGCCGGCGCTTGCCGCAATTTTTTCAATCATCGAGATAATGGCATAGATTTGATCAATTAAATAAAGAAAAATCACACATCCTGTAAAAACAACAAGCATAAAGGCGAAGGTCGGCTTTTGTTCTTTGACGATTAATGCTAAAAAAGTAGCGATTAAACCAAGTCCAACAATTTGTATGATTTCGATTTGTAAGCCCTCCCCTATCCTTGAAATAGAAATACGGCTTTAATCTTTTTAAACAAATCATCTACAATGGTTGCCACCATAAACAAAATGTAGATAAACCCAAGCAGCGTGACCCACTGAGCGTACTCCTTTTTCCCCATTTGATCTAAAATCGTATGGAGGAATGCCACAACGATGCCTACTCCCGCAATTTGAAAAATGACGTTTACATCAACGCCCATGCTCTCGACTCCCTTCCTCTCACATCAATAAAAGAATCAGTAGTAATCCGCTTAAAAATCCGAGGCTTCTGACCATTTTTTCATTTTTCGCTTGGGCGATTTCAGCTTCCTTCTCCTCCGATTCCAAATGACCTAAAGCAAGCTTGATATACTTTTGCTGAGACGCGACATCATGCTGGCCAAGTGTTTCTCCAAAGTGCTTCAGTGCCTCATATTCGCCTTTTTTCAAAACGGTTTTTTTCCAAACATCCTCAAGACTCTCATTCCATGCATGCCGTGCCGAAAAAGTTCCGACTTTCAGTTTTTCTGCAAATTGCTCAAATAACCGATTCACAGGAGGACCTACTTGCGACGCAATTTGCTCTGCAGCCCGCGCTAGAGGTGTTTGGCCATACATAATTTCAGCTTCAAGAGACTGGAGCGCAAACCGAAGCTGCCGAATTTGTTTCGGCCGGTCGCTATATCGTTTGGCAAACTCGAACCCTCCCCAAGTCGTAGCCGCGACAATCAAGATAGCGCCAATGAGCTTTAACATACGTCCACTCCCCGCCTCCATTTCATCTCTTGTCCGTCTTGGTCATATATCCGCCCGATCGTGCCGGGACCATTCTTGCGATTTAATTCAACATATCGTTCAAATACTCGAAGCTCCCATAACGGCTTCAATGATGGACGTTTATACACATCTTCAAGTGAATAGCCATGAACTGAGACGATAATGGTGACCCCAGCATGAATTGCTTCTAAAAGTGCCTGCACATCCTCGCTTTTTCCGATTTCATCAACAATCATGACCTCTGGACTCATAGACCGAATCATCATCATCAAGCCTTCAGCCTTTGGACATGCATCGAGCACATCAACCCGGTGTCCAAACTGGTGCTGCGGCACCCCTCTTATACATCCGGCGATTTCAGAACGCTCATCTATAATGCCTGTTTTTTTAGGAGGAATTGCTTTTCTGCCAGTACTAACAAGTCTTGCTACATCCCGCAATAATGTCGTTTTCCCTGTTTGCGGTGGACCGATGATGAGTGTATTGCACCAGTGCTCGTCATATAAATAAGGAAGAAAGGGAAGCGCAATCCCGATTTTTTCTTTTGCGATGCGGATATTAAATGAAGAGATATCTCTTAATCCTTTGACAATGCCGTTTTCAACGATCACCTTTCCTGCAAGTCCCACCCGGTGTCCGCCAGATATGGTGATGTAGCCTTGCCTTAGCTCCTCTTCAAGTGTGTACATGCTGTAATTGCTCAGCCTGCCTAATAGCTGAGACGCATCTTCTCCTGTTGTGCGATAAGAAAGAAAGCGCGGTTTTCCTCTTTGCATCAATTCAATAGGACGATCCGTGCGAATGCGGATTTCTTCTATTTGATCCCATTCTGCTTCTTTTAGCAGTCTAAGTTCTTGTCCAATCGAGTGCGGGAGAATATCCAACAAACTCCGCAACGAATTCCCCTCCTTTTTTTCTTCTCTAAAATGTATGATGGGAGTCGTTAATTATGCCAAGCCGTTTCACTTATAGATCCCAACAAGAATAAACACGACACCAATGAAAATAAAGACGAGCTTGGCATAGGATAACTGCCCTGCAATTTGATAGATTCCAATCGTCATCGTGATAATAAAAATGAGCGGCCCAATGATCGCCAATATACTATTGATGACAACCGCTTTTCGAACGTCATTTGTGACTAAAATGAGGATGGCGGCCGTCAGTTCAATCGCGGCCGATAAGAACCTCATGCCTGCCATTGCAGCTACTGACGGATGGATGCCTGGGAAAAGAAATGGTTTCATATAGAACCTCCAGCTTTTTTTACACTATATGCTTGTCTAGCTGGAAGTAGTCTTGTTTTTCAGAAAGGAAGAGAGATGAATGAGAGAATTGAGAGAAGGTCTGCCTTTTGAGGAGTCTTACATGTTTTACAATAAAAAAAGACTGTAAACACGACGTTTACAGTCAAAGCGTGTAGACAAACCCTCGCATTCGGTGTCAGTCCTGCGCGCCGATGCTCACGAATGGCAAATTCGCTCCGCTTCGGTGCTCGTCCTTCCTAGACTTCAAAGGTTTTCTATCACGCTGAAAAGAAGGCAAAGGGCTAAAATAAACGTCATTTTAGCCCTTTGTCAACAATCTAAAAAGACTGTAAACACGAGGTTTACAGTCTTTCTTCGTTCATTACGCTCTTGACACGTATGAACCGTCTGATGTATTAATGACTAGTTTATCTCCTTGGTTCACAAAGAAAGGAACGTTGACGATTAAACCAGTTTCAGTTTTTGCAGGTTTTGAGCCGCCTGATGTTGTGTCACCTTTAATACCAGGCTCTGTTTCTACTACTTCTAGTTCTACCGTGTTTGGAAGTTCTACTCCAAGTGTTTCAGCACCGTACATCACAATTTGAACCGACATATTTTCTAGCAAATATTTCAGCTCATCTTTAATTTGTGTTTCACTTAGTTCAAGCTGCTCATAAGAACTTGTATCCATGAAGACATGCTGGTCGCCATTTGCGTACAAGTACTGCATTGTTTTTGTTTCAATTTGAGCTTTCGCTACTTTTTCGCCTGCACGGAATGTTTTTTCTTGAATGGCACCAGTACGCAGGTTACGCAGTTTCGAACGAACAAACGCTGCGCCTTTCCCTGGCTTTACGTGTTGGAAATCCACTACACGCCAAATACCGCCGTCCACTTCAATTGTCAGGCCTGTACGAAAATCGTTTACTGAAATCATTTTGTCATCCTCCTACATTTCACCATCATAATATGATAAGTTCTTTCGGTGAGTGGGTCAATCGTTTATTGCCGTCAGCTGTCAGGACAATATCATCCTCAATTCTCACGCCGCCGACATCCGGCAAGTAAATTCCCGGCTCAACTGTCACGACCATTCCTTCTTCTAAGACGACCTCTGATCGTGAGGAAAGGCCTGGCGCTTCATGTACTTCCATCCCTAGCCCGTGGCCAGTTGAGTGCCCGAAGTATTGACCATAGCCATACTTTTCAATGATGTCACGTGTGATGCGATCAGCTTCTTTTCCTGTTAAGCCTGGCTTGATTCTATCCACACCAGCGTTTTCTGCTTCTAATACGATATGATAAATTTCCTTTAGCTTATCGCTCGGTGTGCCGACAGCAATCGTTCTTGTCATATCAGAACAATAACCTTTATAGTAAGCACCAAAATCGAGTGTGACTAAATCACCAGATTCAATCACCTTTTCACTCGCTCTTCCGTGCGGCAGGCTTGAACGAACACCTGAGGCGACAATCATATCGAATGAAGATCCTTCAGCGCCTTCTTTTCTCATGAAAAATTCAAGCTCGTTCATGACAGCAATTTCCGTCAAGCCCGGCTTGATGTAAGTGAGAATATGATCAAAGGCGTGATCTGCAATCTTCGCAGCTTCCTCTAATATCTTAATCTCTTCACTAGACTTAATCAAGCGCAACTTTTCAACTGATTCTGAGACCGGAACAAGCTCTATATCGCCTGCTTTATCTGCATACTGCTGGTACGTGGCAAATGTCATATGATGTTGTTCAAACCCAAGGCGTTTTATCCCAAATTCCTTTGCCGTTTGGACTGCGGTTTCCACGATGTTTCCTTTATGTTCAATAATGTCGTAGCCTTTTACTTGGTCCTTTGCTTGCTCTGTATAACGGAAATCCGTGATAAAAGCTGCCTGGTCCTTTGAAACAACTGCAAGACCGGCTGAGCCAGTAAAGCTGGTCATGTACTGTAAATTAAAGCTGCTCGTAATGACAAGACCATCGATCTCTAATTCAGATAAAAGTGCTTTTAACTTTTCAAGTTTCATGATACTGCTCCCCCTTCACTCACTAAATAACGAATCGCCAATTTATACCCTTCTAAACCAAGACCAACGATTTGCCCTTGGCATACTGGAGCAAGTACAGAATGATGGCGGAATTCCTCTCTCTTATGAACGTTTGAGATATGTACTTCGACGACGGATAAAGAAATACTTGCAATGGCATCTCTCAGCGCATAGCTGTAGTGTGTAAAAGCACCCGGGTTAAACACGACTCCATCGTACTGATCTTCTGCCTCGTGGAGCGCATCAATCAAATCCCCTTCGTGATTCGATTGAAAGAACGTTAACTGGATATTGGCTCTTTCTGCAAACTGGAACAAATCCGTTTCTAAATCTGTCAGCGTCTTACTTCCGTAAACAGCCGGCTCTCTTTTGCCAAGCCTATTTAAATTGGGCCCATTCAGCACAAGAAAATGAGGCATACAACCACTCCTTCACCCTAATTCAATCTATATCGAGATCTGTTTCTTTTTCCTTAGAAACCTTTCGTTTCCAAAAATATTTTATCATATGAATAGGTGATTTACACTTTATTCTGTCTTTTTCCCGAGAGCCCTTGCAAGCTTCTGACTCGTTAATTCATTATATTCAAACGAAATACTGTACCCGACAAACATGCCATATAAAATATATAGGCAAAATGTCGTGATGATGGTGCTTTGCTGCAAATCTTGGACTTGCTTTACATCTGGGAAAATCGGATTAAATACGTAAAAAACGAGCAGCCATAAAAGCGCGCCATATATCAGCCCCATCCAATAGCCTTTGATTCGTTTTAAAACCCCATAATAAATAAAGGCTGCTCCAATCGATAAAACCCCTAAAAGCACAATACTAATAAAAGTGCCAAGTCCTCCCTTTTTCCACTCTCCGAGCACAAATGGCTGAAGGAGCATATTGGGACTCACCTCTGAGAAATGAAACATATGGGTCAGAAACCCGATAAAGCCCCAAAAAACACCGCCAACAAAGCCTGTCGCAGCTGCTCTTGCCAACAGCGATGACGTTTGTACAGACTGATTTTTTTCTTCTTGGTTTTTCTTTTCATCACGTTTCATTTGTGAACACCTCCAGCAAGTAGTATGTCCAAAATGTCATAAAAAAAAGGATTTCCATCCGTGAGTGTAAAATTTTTATAACAGGGTATACTGGCTAAAAAGAGGTAGATAGAATTCTAGTAGATAATCGACCTGTGCGCTAGTGATTTCCCCTCATTTCCTGTACAATAAAGGTATAAGGAAATGCATGTAAATTACAGGAAACAGGCAGGTTGATGAAATATGTCCAATCAAACAAAACGTCCAGCATATGGAGGGCAGGCAGTTGTCGAAGGTGTCATGTTTGGAGGTAAAAAGAACTATGTGACAGCGATTCGGCGAAAGGATCAGTCCATTGAGTTTTTGAAGCTTCCCCGGACCTCCAATAAACGAACCGCCTTTCTCAAGAAAATTCCCTTTGTCAGGGGTGTTGCTGCACTTGTTGAAGCAAGCGCAAATGGCAGTAAGCACTTGAACTTCTCCAGCGAGCGCTATGACTTAGATCCTTCAGAAGATCATACTCTTGAAAAAGAACAAAAAAGCTCGAAATTATCCATGATTTTCGGCATTGCTGTAATCGGAGTTCTCTCTCTTCTCTTTAGTAAATTTGTCTTTACCCTAGTACCTGTCTTTTTAGCTGAACTGGTGCGGCCCGTCTTTTCAGGGAATTTCGCACAAATCGCAGTGGAAACATTCTTTAAACTGGTCCTGTTATTAGGCTACATTTACTTTATTTCCATGACCCCTTTAATTAAAAGGGTATTTCAATATCATGGCGCAGAACATAAAGTCATAAACTGCTATGAACAGAATCTTGACATCACAGTGGAAAATGTCCAAAAACAATCACGGCTGCATTATCGATGCGGCAGCAGCTTTATTTTATTCACTGTCATTGTCGGAATGTTCGTCTATTTACTCGTACCGACAGATCCTTTATGGGTGAGAGTTCTGAATCGCTTGGCGCTCATTCCGGTTGTTCTGGGCATTTCATTTGAAGTGCTTCAGCTCACGAACAAACTCCGAGAAGTGCCTGTGCTTAAAGTGCTTGGCTATCCTGGCCTTTGGCTGCAATTGCTCACAACAAAAGAACCCTCTGGCGATCAAGTCGAGGTAGCCATTGCAAGTTTTAATGAACTTCTTCGTTTAGAGGAAGCGTCTGAGAAACAAGCGTCAGATTCTGCTCATCAAGTGATCTAACTTATAAATCCGGTAAATTCCTTCGGAGGTGGACAGTTATGAATCGCCGAGTACATCCTGCTTTTACCATTATTTTCGCTTTAGGTATTTTGGGATTTGTGTATTTACTCACAACGAATCCAGGCAGACTTTTTACAATGCTGCTATCAGTTGTGATCATTGGAGCGGCTCTATTTTTCCTATTTAGATGGCTGATGAATCGAAGAACTGGAACAGAGGGCAATCTTTATCGTAAAGCAGTCAAACAATCAAAACGTCGCTACCAGCAGCCTAAACCAAAAACGAAAAGCCAGATGAAAAATCGGGTCACTCATTTGCGAAGCGTGCCGACTGACCACAAGTCTAAGCCCGTCCTTCTCAAAAAGAAAAGCCAAACACAGTTAACTGTGATTGAAGGCAAGAAAAACAAAAAGAAAAATCGCGCCTTGTTTTAAAATGTCCAGCTTTTTAAAAATTGCTCGGCTTTCTGTCTGCCTAGATCGACAAGCGCCTTTTTCTTTTCTGTCATCAGATGAAAATCAGTGGCAATGACGTGTTCTACAGGAATAAAAATAACATGACGTTCGTGTTTTGTGGCAATGTGTCTTTCGTCATGAGCACCACGCATCGTTTCAAAAAGAGCGCCAAACAGTTCAAACGCATTGCGGATGGAGTGTTGAGGGCGTTCTTTTTCGTTTGGGGTTAATGTGACACCGACGAACGGTCTTTTTTTCTCTTCCGCAAACAACCAAATTGGAAAATTGCTAAGCACTCCTCCATCCACAATGGTACAAATGCCTTTTGATGACCTTAGTTTGACAGGCTCGAAAAAATACGGCAGGCTGCAACTCATCCGAATCGCCCTTGCAACGGAAAAGCGCTCTGGATTTAAGCCGTATGAAGGAAGGTCGTCTGGCAGCACGAGGATTTTCCCATTTGTTAAATCAGAGGCAACAATTTTCAGCGAATCTTTTTTGAGATCTCCAAATACGGTGACCCCTTTTCGTTTCAACACATCTGTCAGCCATTTTTCCAGCCGGTCGCCTTTGTACAGACCGAGGCGCCAGTAAATGGATACCCACCTGAGCATTTTAAACGGAATGAATTGGCATCTCCTATCAAGCAAATGATGTTCATCCATTTCATCTAAAAGCTCCCGAATCTCCTGACTTGTAAAACCTGCTGCGATGAGTGAAGCAATGATCGCTCCAGCACTTGTACCAGCAAGACGGACAAATTGATATCCTCTCGCTTCAAGCGCTTCATAGGCACCCGCAAGTGCTGCCCCTTTAATGCCTCCACCTGAGAACACACCATCTATCTTCATCAAGGAGCCCCCTTTGATATCACGCTATTAATAGTGTAAGAGCATATGCTTTCAATTAGAACTTTAATCAAAAAGGACACCCATGCTGAGGGTGTCCTTTCAGCGTGTAGACAAACCCTCGCATTCGTTGTCAGGTCTGCGCTCCGGTGCTCACGAATGTCAAATTCGCTCCGCTCCGGTACTCGTCCTTCCTAGACTGCAAAGGTTTTCAAGTCACGCTGAAAAAAAAAGAAGACAAAGGGCTAAAATAAAGTTCATTTTAGCCCTTTGTCAACAATATGAAAGAACACCCTTGCTGAGGGTGTCCTTTTTCTTAAGATTCTTGATTTGTTTGTTCGTTTTTCTTTTGAATCGCTTTCAGCTGAACAGATCGCTCGTCGTTTTCTTCAAAGAATTGAACGAGATCGCCGATGCGGTCAATGCTGTTCCAGCTGAGATGATGTTCAATGCCTTCTACATCATCATAAATTTTCTCTTCATCTACACCAATGATTCTTAAAAATTGCTCTAGCAGTTCATGTCTGTATACGAGACGTTTTCCAATTTTTTTGCCTTTCGGGGTTAAAATTAGACCACGATACTTCTCATAAATGAGGTATTCATCTTTATCTAGCTTCTGAACCATTTTTGTTACAGAGGAGGGATGGACAGCGAGTGCTTCTGCAATATCAGAGACTCTGGCATATCCTTTTTCTTCTATCAGCATATATATTTGTTCAATGTAATCTTCCATACTAGGTGTAGTCATAAAACCCCTCCATAATGCACCTTTACTTAATAATCATAACAATTCTACACCATCGCCCATTAAAAAACAAGGAGTGTCCACTGTCTTAACGCTTGTAATTCCACTCGTCTGAGGCATATTTCGTTTTGGCGAGATGATGAACAAACGCTAATTCTTCATCTGTCAGCTCATAAGGCACAAGCTCAATATTTAACCCTTTTTCAAATCCTCGTTTAAACGCAACACGCGCATCGTCTATTGTACAGGTTCGGTCTGAGATTTCATTGATGGCGACCGCTTTGTTTTTAAAGCTCCGCTGCATCCGCTCTCTCACACGGTCGTTTGGATAAAGAAATAAATCGAACAATTTGTCCTCATCAAGGTCAATTAAGATGGAGCCGTGCTGGAGGATCACTCCTTTTTGTCTCGTTTGAGCACTGCCTGCTACCTTTCTGCCTTCTACGACAAGCTCATACCAGGAAGGAGCATCGAAGCATACAGACGACCTTGGATTTTTTAAGCTTTCTTTTTCTTTTTCTGTACGAGGAATGGCAAAATATGCATCGAGTCCCAGTTCTTTAAAGCCCTCTAAAATGCCTTCTGAAATGACGCGGTATGCCTCTGTCACCGTCGCTGGCATTTCTGGATGTTCCTCTGACACAATCACGCTGTAGGTCAGCTCCTGATCATGAAGAACCCCCCGCCCTCCAGTTGGTCTGCGGACAAACCCAAGACCATAGCGCTCGACTGCTTCCATGTTGATTTCCTTTTCAACATGCTGAAAATACCCAACAGACAATGTCGCCGGATTCCATCCATAAAAACGGATGACAGGCGGGATGAGCTTCTCACTATGCCAATAAAGCAAGGCTTCATCCATTGCCATGTTAAGGGCTGGGTCTTGATTTCCTGTATCAATGAAACACCATTTCTCTTTTTGCATATAAAAATCCCTTCTCTTTTACGTAGTCAATGTTAGATGATGGTGATGGCCACCGGTTTTCTCTCTTCATCAGTCTATCAAATAGGGGACGAATTGAAAATAATTCTTACCATTTATGATGACAAGTTTCTTTTGCTTTACTATAATAGTATTTGTCTAAAACGTACCATCAGACAGGCTACTGTGCTGATGCTCAAGAAGGAGTCGAGTTGTATTGTCAATATTCAACTATATCGTCCTCTCACTTTGTGGACTTTTCGTTCTTTATTCCATCGGCAGCTACATTTATCAGCAGCGCATTATGAAAACGCTGACGGAAGCAGAATTTATTAAAGGTTACCGCAAAGCTCAACTCATTGATGTGAGAGAGCCAAATGAGTTTGAAGGCGGACATATTTTAGGGGCAAGAAACATCCCCCTTTCCCAGCTAAAGCAGCGCAAAAATGAAATTCGTCCTGACAAGCCTGTTTATCTCTATTGCCAAAACAATTTAAGAAGCGGAAAAGCAGCTCAAACTTTACGTAAAAACGGCTGTCGTGAGATTTATAATTTAAAAGGCGGCTTTAAAAAATGGGGCGGCCGCATCAAAACAAAGAACTAACAAAAAAGACTCTGGGAGCGTGGTCCCCCCTGAGTCTTTTTTTCTTTATCTTTCAAAAACGAGGACTGGATTCCGCGCGGCCTTTGTTTCGTCCATTCGTTTGACGACCGTCGTATGCGGCGCTTCCTGTACCACTTCTGGATTCTCTTCTGCTTCTTTGGCAATCTGAATCATCGCTTCGATGAAGGCATCAAGAGTTTCTTTTGATTCTGTTTCAGTTGGTTCAATCATGATACATTCCTCTACATTGAGCGGGAAGTAGATCGTTGGCGGATGATAGCCAAAATCAAGTAATCGTTTAGCAATATCGAGTGTCCGCACACCTAATTTTTTCTGACGTTTACCTGAAAGGACAAATTCATGCTTACAGTGACGGTCAAATGGCAAATCGAAATGAGCACTTAAGCGGCGCATCATATAGTTCGCATTTAACACGGCATTATCCGTTACAGCCTTTAGGCCGTCTGGACCCATAGAGCGAATGTACGCATATGCTCTGACGTTAATGCCAAAGTTGCCATAGAACGGCTTCACGCGGCCAATTGATTCTGGTCGATCATCATCAAAGTAAAAGCGGCCTTCCTTCTTCACAAGTACCGGCTTTGGCAAGTACGGAATCAAATCCTTTTTTACACCAACAGGACCTGAACCAGGGCCTCCGCCTCCGTGTGGACCTGTAAAGGTTTTATGAAGATTTAAGTGAACGACATCAAATCCCATATCCCCCGGTCTTGCTCTGCTTAAAACGGCATTCAAGTTGGCTCCGTCATAATAAAGCTTACCGCCAGCTCCATGAACGATTTCAGCCATTTCTAAAATATTTTCTTCGAATAGGCCGAGTGTATTCGGATTCGTCAGCATTAAAGCAGCTGTTTCTTCATTGACAACACGGCGCAGGTCCTCTAAATCAACAAGCCCATTCGTATCAGATGCGACGGTAATGGTTTCAAATCCGGCCACTGTCGCAGATGCCGGGTTCGTTCCATGGGCAGAATCAGGCACAATGACTTTTGTTCGCTTATGGTCTCCTCTTGCTTCATGGTACGCACGGATCATCATGAGTCCTGTCCATTCCCCGTGTGCTCCTGCCGCAGGCTGTAATGTCACAGCGTCCATCCCAGTAATTTCTTCAAGATGAGCACCCAGGTCGTGGAGTAACTCTAATGCACCTTGCACAGTGTCTGCCTCCTGTAGTGGATGGACTTGCGCGAAGCCTGCAAGGCGTGCGACCTTTTCATTAATCTTAGGATTATATTTCATCGTACAAGAGCCAAGAGGATAAAATCCGGAATCGACCCCATGATTACGTCTTGATAATGCTGTATAATGACGCATGATATCAAGCTCAGATACTTCAGGAAGCTCAGCATCCTCATGACGGATATACGTGTCATCAAATAAAGACGGGATCTCCTGTTCAGGTACATCTAAATCAGGCAGGCTATAACCAATTCTTCCTTCTTTGGATAATTCAAAAATAAGCGGCTGATCTTGTTTATTCATGGCGATCCCCCAATTCCTTAATGAACGTATCAATTTCTTCTTTCGTTCTTAGCTCTGTTACGGCGACAAGCATGTGATGTTGAAGCTCTGGGTAGTCTATCCCTAAGTCATAGCCGCCGATGATTCCTTTTTCAAGCAATCGTTTATTGGCTTCTTTCACAGGCTCTTGTAATTTGATCACAAATTCATTAAAATGGGCCCCTTCTACATCAGCAAGCAGTCCATATGTTTGAGCCTGCGTCTTAGCATAGTGCGCTTTTTGCACGTTTTGATAGGCGATGTCTTTGATGCCTGTTTTTCCGAGTGCTGTCATGGCAACGGAAGCGGCTAATGCATTTAATGCCTGATTCGAACAAATATTGGACGTCGCTTTATCTCTCCGAATATGCTGCTCACGCGCTTGAAGGGTCAGCACAAACCCACGAACACCATTTTCGTCTTCTGTCTGCCCCACTAAACGACCTGGCACTTTTCGCATCAACTTTTTCGTCACAGCAAAATATCCGCAATGCGGTCCGCCAAACGCTGCTGGAATGCCAAACGGCTGTGCATCACCAACGACAATGTCTGCCCCAAGTTTTCCTGGCGGCGTCAGTAACCCGAGTGCAAGCGGATTGCTTGAGACAATGAACAGACTTTTCCCTTTATGCGCAATAGGTTCAATGTCTTTTAACGGTTCGACGACACCAAAGAAGTTTGGATATTGCACAAGAACTGCTGCTGTATCGTCGCAGACGGCCTTCTCTAATACTGCTAGATCCGTCTGCCCTTTTTTTGCAGGCACTTCAACAACTTCGATGTGCTGTCCTTTGGCGTATGTTTTTAGCACTGCTCTTGATTCAGGATGAACTGTTTCAGAAACAACCACTTTTTTCTTTTTTGTATGTCCCGCAGCGAGCATCGCCGCTTCAGCTAATGCCGTCCCGCCATCATACATCGAGGAGTTAGCAAGATCCATACCCGTCAGCTCAGCAATCATTGTTTGAAATTCAAAAATGGCTTGTAATTCACCTTGCGAAATCTCCGGCTGATAAGGTGTGTATGCTGTATAAAATTCAGAACGTGAGATGACATGATCAACAATAACAGGCTGGTAATGATCATATACACCGGCACCAAGAAACGATGCATAGGAAACCGTATCTTTATTCTTTGCAGCTAATCGTGATAATTCCCTTACGAGCTCTGTTTCAGATGCGGCTGGTTTAATGTTGTATGCTCCTTTAAATCTCACTTTTTCTGGGATATCTGAAAAAAGCTCATCAATCGACTGAACGCCGATGACATCCAGCATTTCTTTTTGATCTTGCTCTGTTTGCGGCAGATACCTGTGCTTCATCCTCTATTCCCCCTCATTATTTGGCTCTTTTATAAAATGGTGTCGAGACGATTTTAGCTTTTAGACGTTTTTTGCGAACTTGTACTTCCACCTCTGCCTGAAGTTGCGCCTGAGAAGATTCGATCAAAGCAAGCCCGACATTTTTCTTTAGTGTTGGGGATTGTGTGCCCGTTGTGACAACCCCAATCTGCTTTTCTCCTGAAAAGACCGGATAGTCTGTGCGCGGAATCCCTTTATCGATCATTTCAATGCCGACAAGCTTTCGCTTCGCTCCCTCTTCTTTTTGCTTTTTGAGCGCTTCTTTGCCAATAAAATTGGCTTCTTTATCCGTTTTGACAGCAAAGCCAATCCCGCCTTCTAATGGAGAGATATCCTTTGTCAGCTCCTGGCCATAAAGCGGAAGTCTTGCTTCAAATCTCAAGGTGTCACGTGCACCGAGCCCGCACGGTATTAACCCTTTTGGCTTGCCTGCTTCTAATAAAGCCGACCAGATGTGGACCGCATCTTCTGACTGGCAGTAGATTTCAAAGCCGTCCTCCCCTGTGTAGCCCGTTCTTGAAACAAGCACTTCTTTTTGAGCGACCTCAGCTTTTGATAAAAATGTAAATGGCTTGAGAGATGTCACCTCTTCATCCGCCACATCTTTCATAATGTCAGCAGCAAGAGGTCCTTGAAGGGCTAGCAAGGCGATTTGATCAGAGACATTTTGGATCAATACGTCGTTCTCATCTTGATGCTGAAGCAGCCAATCCACATCTTTTTCAATATTTGATGCATTAATGACAAGCAAATAATTGTTCTTTTCTTTTTGATAGACGAGCAGATCATCCACCGTCCCGCCATCTTCATAGCACATGGCTGTATATAGTGCCTTACCGTCTGTCAGCTTAGACACATCATTGGTTAATAACCTTTGTAAAAAAGGAAGGGCATCTTGACCTTTGATTTCCACCTCACCCATGTGAGACACATCAAAAAGCCCTGCTTTTGTTCGAACAGCTTCATGTTCTTCTTTAATGGAAGAAAATTGGACAGGTAATTCCCAGCCCCCGAAGTCAATGGTTTTTGCGCCAAACGTTTCATACGCATGAAAAAGCGGTGTTCGTTTCAACATCAATCGTTTCCCCCTTTTTTCTTTCAGTGCAGATCACAAGCTGAATTTTCAGAAAAAAATCGCAGCAAAAAAGGACAGAGCGCTCCCTTTTATCAAAAAGAAGTCTCTGTCCTTGCACCTGAAAGTTTACAGCACAACAGCATTGTGCGTTTTCCCCTTTGGTGGTTTGCTAAAAATCGATGAGCAAACACTCTCCAGAGTTGCGTCCGGTAAGAGTACTTTTGCCTGAGAGATTCACTGAAACGATTCAGCTTGCTCCTTCGGCGCCTGCCAGTGCTAAATAACCGCCAAGTCTCTCCCCATACCATCATCCGCTCATATTCTTCACATTTATTGGACATACTATCAAAATGGGTGACTTATTTTCTAGATCACTTACCAACATCCTACCATTAGAAACGGATGAAGAGCAATAGAAAAATCATTAACATTTTTTAAACAAACATTCACTATCGTTCGCTTTTATTCATATATCTAGTCTTTTAAAGACCTCTTAAAAAATGAAGCGTTTAAATACAGAACAATTTTATCCTTAACCTATTAGAAAGGCAGGCAATTACATTGAATATTCAAACGATTTTTGATCAGGAATGGGCAAGTGAATTTCAGCAGCGGCTTGCAGCAGACGGCCCCTGGGCGAACTGGGAAATGTACCGTTTAGCGACGCAGGTCCAAAAAGTCACAGCCATTGATTCATTTGAAGGACTGCAAGCTCCCGCGCACCTGCCTGCATTCACGCCTTTAAAACATCAGCTTGAAGTAGCCAGAAGAGTCGTAGAAGAGATGAACGGAAAAGCCATTTTAGCAGATGAAGTGGGACTTGGAAAAACCGTAGAAGCAGGACTCATTATCAAAGAATACATGATTCGTGGACTTGCAAAAAAAATTCTCATACTTGTCCCCGCCTCCCTTGTGTCTCAATGGGTACAGGAGCTGCGGACGAAATTTTACATTGATGCTGTCGAACAAAAAAAGAGCTACGTGTGGGAGCAGTGTGACGTCGTGGTTTCCTCCATTGATACAGCCAAAAGACAGCCGCATCGAGACACCATTTTATCAATTGCCTACGATATGGTCATTATTGATGAAGCACACAAACTGAAAAACAATAAAACGAAAAACTATGAATTTGTGAGAAATCTAAATAAGAAATTCTGCCTGCTGCTGACAGCGACACCTATCCAAAACCGTATCGGAGAAATATTTAATCTCGTTTCCCTTCTGAAGCCAGGCCACCTCGGGAATGAACATCAGTTTAAAGATGTCTTTGCCAAAAAGGATTTACAGCTTGAAGACCACGACCGATTAAAACAGCTTGTGAATAAAGTGATGATTCGTAACCGAAGGCAAGACACAGGCATCGAGTGGACAAAACGGCATGTCAAAACGATTTCCATTGATTTCTCTCCAACGGAACAAGCTTTGTATGATGAAATCTGCAAGCTGAAAGAGAACCCGTCTTATGCAAAGCACATGTTTTCCATCATGACCTTGGAACGAGAATGCTGTTCAAGCCGCGAGGCGGTCTATATGACGATTAAAAAAATGCAGGAAGATGAAAAACATATCCTTGGATCCTCTGCTATAGCGCAAATTATGGAGAAAATCAATCAAGTTCAGCAAAACACAAAGGCGCTTGAAGTCGTCAAGCTTATTCAGCAGTTAAATGAAAAGGTCATTATTTTCACCGAATACCGCGCGACACAAATTTATTTACAATGGTTTCTTCAGCAAAATGGCATCAGCTCCGTTCCTTTTCGAGGCGGCTTTAAGCGGGGCAAAAAAGATTGGATGAAAGATTTATTTAGAGAACGGGCGCAAGTGTTAATTGCGACAGAAGCGGGCGGCGAAGGAATCAACCTTCAGTTTTGTAACCAAATCATCAACTACGATCTTCCGTGGAACCCGATGCGTCTAGAACAGCGAATTGGACGTATCCACCGCCTTGGACAAGAGCGAGATGTCCACATTTACAATATGGCAACAAACGGAACCGTTGAGGAACATATCTTAAAGCTTTTATATGAAAAAATTCAGCTGTTTGAAAACGTCATTGGCGATCTAGATGATATTTTAACGCGAATAGATATCAAAGATGCCGAAACAGAACTACATCAGATTCTCTTTCAGCACGAATCAGACGGAGACATGAAAAAGAAATTAACCCAGTTTGCTTCCTATTTATCAGAAGCAAAAACACCACTTTTAGAAAAAAGACAGCAAGGCTCATAAAGGAGAGTTGATCAATGGAGCAGCGTGACATACATACCTTTCTTCTCCGTTTCTTTCAGGCAAATCAATGCGACATACTAGAAGAAAGTGCAGGACATATGACCGTACAACTAACCATCGATATGGATAAATTGATTATGAACCGCCCTTTTTATTGGCACTGGCTTGAAAAAACTGGTGGTGTACCAGAGCCGCGGCAATTGACCCTCATCACCGATCAAAAAAAAGTGGATGATACGATTGAGGGTGAATTTATCCACTTCGGCTCCCCTCGTTTATTTCAAATATTTGAAGCTGTCAAACAGCAGGGCCGTTTTATCCGTCTCTATGAACGAGTCACTCCGCTCACGAACAACCAGATCGCACTCGAGCCATGGCTTGGTCTCAATGTGAAAATTTCTTATCTCGCAGATCGAAAGAAGGATAAGCTTTTATCACTAGGACTTCATCTAATACGCGGAGAAGTCGTTGAACAATTTCAAGAAAAGCTGGAAACCCGTGAGCTGTCATCTCAAATTCCCGATTATTGCTTTACAATGAGTACAATGATCAAGCCAGAAAGCGGAGTCAAACGGCTCTATAGTCTAATGGAGCGTTACGCCCATGAGGAACCAGACAATTGGGCGGTGAGAGCTGTTCAAAAATGGAAAGAAGACACTGAACTTTTAAACCAATTTTATGAAGGGACTTCAGACACGTCTGTAGAATATGAAATAGAAAGACAAGCACTCAAAACTTTATACGAACCAAAAATCAGTCTTACGATTGAAAATGGCGGACTTTTTTACTTACAGCAAAAAAGAGGAGGTTGACCCATAGGTCCCCTCCCTTTCATGTGACATACAATTTTCGATCAGCCAAAAGCAACGTTTGTCTGTTTGTATTGGGCGGAAAAATGACGCAAGCAAACTATGAGGTCTTACCACCTGTGTCTTTCCATTTCATGCGTTAAGTGCCTGAAATACATGATTCAGTATTTTAGGAGGGTATTTGTATGGAAAAGAAAACGAACATATTAGACAGTGAATGGGTTCAATTATTACTTGAAGCTCGTAAAGCAGGGCTAACAGTTGAAGAAGTCCGTCAATTCCTCAAATCAAGTGAAAAGTCCTCTGAGTCTCACCCTCTGGTAAGAAGTCATTCTATCAAACCTTTCTGAATGTGCTATAATATCGAAAGGAAGGTGATGACATTGATTGGCCAGCGTATTAAACAATACCGCAATGAAAAAGGCTACTCACTATCAGAACTGGCCGAAAAGGCTGGGGTAGCGAAGTCTTATTTAAGCTCAATAGAAAGAAACTTGCAAACAAACCCCTCCATTCAATTTCTTGAAAAAGTCTCCGCTGTTCTGGACGTCTCGGTTCATACACTGTTACACGAAAAAGATGAAACCGAATACGATGGTCAATTAGATAGTGAATGGGAAAAACTAGTTCGAGATGCAATGACATCAGGGGTTTCGAAAAAGCAATTTCGTGAATTTTTAGATTATCAAATCTGGAAAAAAAATCAAGAAGAGGAGTAAAGCGCACATTTTAGCGCATACTCCTCCAATTGCTATGCAGAGCTTGATATCAGTCTAAAGACTGGCTTTATTTTTTATCTTCGCTGTGTGCTTTTTCGTTTTCTTTCACGTAGCCTTTTTCATCCGTATGCTTTTTGGGATTGATCGTTAAACCATTCCACTGAGTCGCTTCGAAGGAAAGATCAATTTGAATCGCATCGCCTTGGTATTTATTTTGGATATAGTGACCAGCTTTATCCTTCGTCTGGTCATTGACAAATTCAATGATCATTTCCATTTTATCGTAATCAAACGGGTTCTTTGGAATGCCGTCATACTCTGGAGCCACTGTTCCATCAACAGTTGCTACATTAATCTTCCCACTTTCATGTAAAAACTTCTCATCGACGGCATGACGAAGCTTTTCAAATGCGGTCTGATCCTGTTTTGACGTTAGTTGATGCAAGTCAAGCAGGTTTGCATGGTCTAAGATAATATTTTTCGGATAACCATTTCCACCTTCGGCTCCAACCGTAAGAACACTCACCTGAAACTGGCTGAGAAATTCTTCAGCTGTATTCTTACCGCCATTCTTCGCGGAAGCTCCGTCTTGAAACTGGCTGTAATCAAGACTCATCAGCACTTGATTGATCGCAAGCGATCCTTTATTTTCAAAATGAAATTCTTTCTTGATCCGATCACCAGGTTTTAAGTTCGCAAGGTTGATGGCGCCGGAGTTCTCTTTTGCTGATAAATCCAGCTCTCCTGTCGAGTAGACCGCGTTTGCCTTTTCTACATCGTTAAACGCCGCCCATGTCCCCCCGCCGATTAATGCAAGGCCTAAAGCCCCTGATAATACACCTAAACGAATTGATCTTTTCTTTGCCATGAATGAACCCCCTAATAAATTGTTTTATTGAAACCTAATTAGGTTACAAACGAAAATTTAAGCTTGTTCCTCTGACATATGTAAATCAGCCGTGTGTCTTCGGTGTTTTGCAGCGCCCACAAAATGAAGAGTGGAATAAACGAGCAGCATCACACCTGGTATAATGAGCAGCAACGCAGTTCCAGCCGAAGTCCCTGCATACGAAAGAAGCTTTCCTGCATAAGGAATGTTCACACCCGTATACTGCGCAGCCACCTGATCCGCTTTTACTAGCGTGCCGTCCTGATACATATTGTGGTCACCTTTCGTCTCAAAGGCTTTATTTGCTCCCTTTCCTTTCACCCCAACAATTCGGTGGGTCACATAAGACTGGTCCTGCTTCGTTTGAAACGTGATAATATCTCCTTTTTTAAGCGCCTCAGGTGAAGTCACTTCTTTTACGACAATGAGTGAGCCAGTCGAAAATTCCGGTTCCATTGATCCAGATAATACTTGCTTGAATTGATAACCGAAAATCTGTGGATTTCCCCCAGTAGTTCTTGAAGACAATACGACAATAATACATGCAATCATCACCGTGAACACCACCAGATAAAGAATACTTCCAGACATCTTCATCCATTTTTTCATGACCTCTTCTCCCCTTCGCCTATCATTGTTTCCTTTAGAAGACAGCTCCATTTAGGAGGCCTTTTCTTGACACTTTGCGAGCTGCATATGTTTAGACCATATGAATGCTTCTTCAGATCCACCAAAACCTTTAGGATAATAGATTTTAAACGCATAGATTCCATTCGTTTTTGCTTTATCTGTCGTGACAGTCGTTGTTTCTTGTGAAAGAAGGGACTGTATAGAGCCTTTTTCAAGAATATGACCATCTTGTAACGGCTTCTGCTCACTTTTTACTTTATGTAATTCCCATTTCCATTCAGAGTGTGCAATAGGTTGTCCACTATTTTTTAGTGTCATGCTCAGCTTTTGAGGCGCGCAGACTGTTCCTTTGTTCATCGTTTGATCGATGAGTTCCAAATGACTTCTATCCCATTTGGTAGGCTGACAATGCTGATCCGTCTGTTCAAAATTTTCGCATGTTTTCATGACAAAGTTTGAGTGCTCAACATCGTTAAAAGAAGCGTTCGTTGTTGAGATCAAAAGAGATGTGAAAATCAAACAAATGGCACAAAAGAGTACAAAGAGCGACTGTTTCATTCATTCTCCAACTCCTTGAACGATTGTTCTTTAATAAGAACGATTACATACAGTATAAGGAAATACCTATAAAACCCAAAACGTCAAATTAGTCCATTTTGTTCGTAAACAAGAACCATTACGAGAAAATTCTTCCATTTTCTCATTCTTTCGCCGTATTCAATAATTTTTTGTGTGACATTTGTACTTCTTAAAAATTTACATAAAAGTGCAGCATTTGGTCAGAATAATAACAGGTGAGGTGATGTGAAGTGAAATATGGAAAGATGATAATCATGCTCAGTTTACTGTTGAGCCCTATGATACACGACGCCAATCCTGCGGATGCGAAAGGTTTCACTGCCGCCGCAGATCAATGGGAAACACGGGCAGTCAAAGAAGCAAAGAAACGATATCCGCTGGCACAAGTCTTATTCAAACAAAAAGTATGGGACCGTCATCGTGAGAAGGAATCTGTGAAACAGTATCATATTACGTTAAAAGACCACACCAAAGAATTTGGGGTATTTGTCACTATTTCTTATAACCCTTACTCAAACAAGGTCAATAAAGTGATTGTTGTGGAAGAATACAGCTAAAGGGGCATAAAAAAACCGCCTGCTGGCGGCTTTTTACTTTCGTCGATGTCGCTGACTTTTTTTTAACATCATTGAAAACCCAAACGGCAGAACCCCAAATAAACGCTGTGAAAATGGCGGTTTCGTTTCCATTTTCTCTTGTTTATGTTCCTTCCGTTCGTCACGTGGTGTATTCATATATTTAATGATTTCCTGCGTCATATATTTTACATAGTCATTGGTTTTCAACACATTCACCTCTTCTTTCTTCAAGTGTTACCTAGAAGAGGATCATTTTATACACTGGCTATTCAGGGTTTGCCCATTTCATGATTTCACGGGTCTTCCAATCCAGCACCAGTTCCCGCTCATCTGATAAACCATCCTTTGTTTTCACACTGACTAACATGAGGATACGCTTTTTCTTTTGATCGCATGTCATCTGCTTCAATGTCACGCGGCCTTCTTCAGTGTCAATATGGGTATGCTGCTTTTCACACAAACGATGTAATGTACGGGCAGCTTCACTCGCCCCCACCCTGAAAAGCTGCTGTTTTTTATAAAAAGAAATCGTCAGCTCTGCACTTCTCAGCTCTTTTTGAAACCCTATCGTCATTGATCCTAGGATCAAGAGAAAAAATAGAATCGCAGCCAGTACATGCGGATAGATAAATCCTCCTTCTCTTTTCACGATGTAGGAACCACCCCTTTATATATAAAAAAAACGGCTTCATACACCTTACCAGATTCATCTGTGACTTTCAGGATGGCTCTATATTGATTCGTTCTGACACGAAATTCTTTCACCTTTTGCAATAAAGGAAGATGGCCTGCTTGATCCATTCGCTTCCGAAGCATCTCTTGATATGGCTCAATCGTTACCACTCGCCCTTGACTAGATACATACTCTAACGCTTTACCTCCTTGCACCGATCTAACAGCCGTTGCACGGCTTAATTCCTCATCTAATTGCAGGACAGTCTGTTTCCACTCCATTTGTGAAAATCGGTTAATCTCTTCAAAAGGACGGGTTTTCTCAGCTGTAGAAAAGATTAGTACACAGCCAAAAGAAAGGAACAAAAATAGCTGTAATTGCCACAAAGCCTGGACAAGGGTAAAACCTTGTTCACCGTTCAGCAACATGGTGAAAGCATATGGTCTGCTTTTTTTGTATTTTGTATGATACACATCCCTTCTCTTTACTCCAATTGAATACATATGTGACGTCGCCTCGTTTCTTTTTGACAGAAGGTTTTGTACCATCTATGAACGATTCATTCATCTGTTCATGCAAGATTTGGTAAGCTTCAAGTTTGGCTCTTACTTCATTTTTCCCTATCATGATTTTTTCATAGGCTGGCATGAGCACAAGGGCTGCAAATAGGAAGATATGACAAGCAAACAGCGCCTCAATCGTACTAAACCCTCTATTGTTTTTGAACATGGATTCGCCCGCTTCCTAAATAGATCGTGAGTTTATACGTTTGACTGCCAAATTGAATGATGAGAGACCCGCCGCTGCTTGGATGTCCGTTTACATTAAAATAGATACCTTGTGGAAATGTAGAAGCCTTAATGCTTCCCTTTTGATGCTGAAAAGAAGCAATGACTTCGCCATCCTTTTGATCGATTACCTGATACGATACATGTGGCGGATGGAATTCAACATACACACGTGTTTTTTTGATAAATGCAGTATAAGCAGCCAATTGAAAATCTTGTTTCATGATGTTCATTTGTCTTTTGGCTTCAGCGCCTTCTATTAAATTTGGGATTTTTCCTCCTATGATCGACAATAGAATCGATAGAACAAGTAAGATCATTAGCTGTTCAATGAGGGTAAAACCCTTCTCATGAAAAATCAATTTATTCATGCTTCACATGGCCGTTTTGAATGACAATCGCTTTTCCATTAGGACACGTTAATCCCTTTTTGACATAGCCTTCTTTTTCTAATTCAGCTAAAGATGGTGTCTTGCCATCATGCTCTAATTCATATGCCATCACCTGTGTGCTCACCATTGATTTAAGCCCTTCACAGCCCTTTGCTTGAATCGTTTGGTGGTGACGAGTGATATTCGGAATGGTAATAAGTAAAAGAATCGAAATCACGAGCATGACAATTAACATTTCTAACAGGGTAAATCCTTTATCATTCATGTCTTTGTCCTCCTTCTTACACTTGCTCCATGAGTTGATACATTGGTAAAAGAATAGATAGATACACAATGAGTATAAGAAGTGCTGTCACACCATAGATAACCGGCTGCAGCCACGAAATCCATTTTTCAATTTTCAGCTCTGCATTCTCTAATAGAAATTGGCTGTACGTGTACATTTCTCTTGCAAGCATCCCGCTCGCTTCACCATGCTCGATGACGGCTGCAAAATGTTTCTCGAAAAAAGGAGACGAGCTTACTTGATGTGCCATGCTTTCTCCTTTTCTTAGCTCTTCAATCATCTGTTCTGATATTTCTTGAAGAAAGGGTAAGTAGCTTTGCTGTTTAAAAGCTAGCAAGCTCTCGTACATCGATAATCCAGCTTGAAGCAGTCCGCTTAACTGAAGAGAGAAAAGGTACGTATGCAACAGCCGCATTCCTTTATATAAAAAAGGAAACCTGCTTATCACCCTCAGCTTCTCAAGGGTGGACTTTTTCCTAAAAAAGACAGCATAGTATCCGGTCAAACAGATACACACACAGCCGATGAGGAGGAGAAAAACATGCAGCAATTGAAAAAGTCCAAACATACCTTGAATCAGCCATGACATTCGGGTATCCATCGAGGAGTACAAGAGAGAAAATTGAGGAATGATCATTTGCTGAACGAGTATGAGCACGACCAAAACCGTAAAGATGAGGAAGATCGGGTAACGTAACATGCGTTTAAACGTGTCTACCTGTTTGATTTTTTTCTCTAAAAACCGCGCGCTTTGTTCAAGTGCTTGTGCTAGACTGCCATGCTTTTCGGAGAAACTTAATATGGCAATGACTTCCCGCTGAAATTGGAGTCTCTCCAGCACCACATAAAAAGGCTCCCCTTCGAGCAGCCACTGAATGCCCGGTGTTAATTGCTGCTGCTGCTCATTCGACAACTGGATATTCACCATCGTTAATGCCTCAATCACTGTATATCCAGCCTGAATCAATTGAGCAAGTTTTGATAGACATTCCGCTTGGTCCTTTTTCGACCATGCTTTAGAGGCTTGCTTCTTCATAAACCCAGCGATGATAGGTGTTTTTCGATAAATAGCCTAGTGCCACTCCTTTACGAATTAATCTTTGCAGTGTTTCATATGACGAGTGAGCATATTCTCCTTTAGCCTCCTTGATACACTCACCGAGCTCCTTTCCGAACAGCAGTTCAAATACATTTGTTCGTCTGACCGGTCGATTTAATTTACAGTAAAGCTGACATGTTTCTCCGCAAAAAGGACAGGTGAGCTCGATTAATCGCTGCGCAGCAATCGCAACCATCGTTTGTTCGAGTTCATTCATTGTGACACCAAATTCAAGCATACGATAAAGGGCTCCTTTTGCATTTTTCGCATGGAGCGTACTCATCACTAAATGGCCTGTCAGTGCTGCTCTAATTGCCGTTCGGGCCGTTTCGGCATCTCTTATTTCTCCTAGCACAATCAGATCTGGATCATGTCTTAAAATAGCACGTAATCCTGCGGCATATGTGATGCCGGCTTTTTCATTCACTTGAACCTGTAACACTTCTTCATTTCTTGTTTCCACAGGATCTTCAAGTGTAATAATATTTCGGTTGAAATTCTTTTTTGCAAACTGGATTAATGAATAAAGGGTTGTTGTTTTCCCTGAATTTGTTGGACCGGTAAATAAAATCAGCCCATGCGAATGATTCAAAAATGATAATAACCTGGTGGAGGCTTTCGGAAATAGTGACAGATGTTTTATTTTTGGAACATGATCCTGCGGCAATATTCTAATCACTAAGCTCTCATCATTTACAGTTGGTAAGGTAGACATCCGAATAAACACCTGTCCGCTTCTTAGCATCACAGCTAGTGACCCATTTTGCGGCCTCCTTTTTTCCCCTATATCCATGGATGATAAAAATTTAAAATGAGCAATGAGCCGCTCGCCGCTTTTTTTATCAATGGTTCGCTGCTGAATTAAATCTGAGTCTACGCGGAAAGATACCGACGCTTCCTTTTCTTTTGGAACAATATGCACATCAGATGCTCTCATGCGGCATGCTTCTTCTAGCAGCTCTTGTCCCAAATATTCAATACCATACAAATGGTTCACTCCCTTCTCTGACCATATTGTAAGTTGGAGGAACCTGTCTGACAAAAGAGCATTTTATCATTTTAACGACTAATCATGCGAAAAAATCATCAGCTTGCGATGGAAAACGTGGTTTTTTAAAAAAGAGCATATAAAAAAACCTGACTTTTACAAGTGCAGGTTTTTTGGTCATGTTGCTTCTTGCGGCTGTTCTTCAAAAATACGAAATCCTCTTTTTTCTAAAGCTTTTGCAAGGCTGTGTTCAGTATTTACTTTTGAGAAATCAATGCCCAATTTCACGACGGTTTGAGCAATTTCTGGGCGGATGCCTGAAATAATCGTCTCGATTCCTAGAAGCTTCGCACTATCCACCACTTTAAAGAGCTGATAAGCAACCATCGTATCAACGACCGGTACGCCTGATATATCAATAAACAAATGCGTTAGACGCAGTCTTGAAGCCTGTTCTAGTACGGATTCTAGAATAATTTTGGCCCGGTACGTATCAATCTCTCCGATGAGCGGCAAAATCCCAATTTCCTTTGAAACTGGAATAACAGGAGCACTCAGTTCCTGAATCATCTCTCTTTGTGCATTTAGCTGACTCAGTGTCACACGGTCGTATTCTTCTGATAAACGCTCGATCATATTATCAAACGTGGAATGAAAATGCTGATTCCACCCGCACACATCTTGGAGCGTCACTTCAAGCTCGGTTTCTAGTATGAATTTCTCGATTATCGAACAGAAAATCTGACGGAATATCTTAAATTGTCCAATGATTTCATATAAAGGCACCTCGTGAACGGCTCGATCACGTGCAATATCAACAGACCATTTTTTTAAATGATTTTCTACTTTGTCTGACAGCGTCACAAGCGTTGCTGCAATGGTTTGAATAAACGCTGTGTTCTGTTCCTTCAGCTTCATTTCCGTTTCCTCTGAAGCATGTTTGGAATATAATGAGCCTTCTTCTGTTCTTGTTTTCAGCCATTCTTCGGTCATGATAGGGGCTTCTTTTAGGATAAATTCATATAATTGCTTAGATTTTTCATTTTTCATTTACTTCTTCCGCTCCTTTTTCACTTAAAACTAGTGACATACAACTTTTATGTATAAATGACCGCAGATGGTGAACAATATCATTACACGTTTGATATTGGGCTATAGCCAAGTGGTAAGGCAATGGACTTTGACTCCGTGATCGTTGGTTCGAACCCAGCTAGCCCAGTTCAGCACAAAAACGAAGACGGCTGAAGAATGTTTCAGCTGATCTTCGTTTTTTATTAGGAAACCGATTGATGAATCGCTTTCTTTTTTGATATTTTCATGAGTTCCCCGGGATTATAGCCTACTACCAATTTATTTCCATCAAGGATAATTGGTCTCCGGAGCAGTTTTGGTTTTTCAATGAGAAGCTGAAGAACCTCGTTTACTTTTAAATCATTAATATTTAAATTTAAGCTTTTAAAAGCCTGGCTTCGTGTGGCTAAAATTTCATCCATTCCTTCTGTTGTTAAGGAAAGAATCTTTTTTAATTCATCTAGGGTTGGCGTTTCTCTGAAAAGGTGACGCTCTTTAAAATCAATTTGATTCGCCTTTAGCCAATGTTTTGTTTTGCGGCAAGACGTGCAGCTCGGGTATGAATAAAAAGTAATGTCACTCATTAGTCTTCCTCCTTAGGTCGTTAACCTTTTCTCTTATGGAGTAAGTACCCTCATGTATTTCGGCATAAACACGTTTTGATCACTTTTTCAAAAAAATTTTTTCTACTTGTAAAATAAATGTTCACACGTTGTCAAAAATGTAAATGTTTACATAACAAGTGGTGATCAGCTATAATATGAATCAAAGGGGTTTTTTTAAGGGGAGGGAAAGAAATGAATCGCATGTTCCGCGTGCTTGGCTTTTGGACGGGTATTTTTGCTGTCATGTTCTATTTAGGGCATATGAAAGATGCATCGTTGCTGTTCTTCGGTCAAACCGTTCTTTTTGTATTTTTATCCTACTTGAATTTATCCGAAAGAATGTATATTTACATTTTCGGAGCGTACTTGACGATTTTCTTTGCCGGATTTACATATTATTCGATCTTCATCATGGTTCCCGGTACCGGACATTAATTGAAAAAAGCGTCTCTTTAAAAAGAGATGCTTTTTTCATACCTGTGTTTAAAGAGAAAAACCATTGATAAACGGATTTTGCTCCTGCTCTGTGAGTACAGTGGTTTCACCGCCATGTCCACTTAAAATAAGAGTTGATTCTGGTAATGACAACAATTTGTTATGAATCGATTGAAGCAGCACTTCTTGACTGCCCCCTACTAAATCTGTTCTCCCGATGCCACCTTCGAATAACGTGTCACCAGAAATCACAAATCCTTCTTCCGCCGAATAGTAAGACACACTGCCTGGTGAATGCCCAGGTGTATGGAACATCTCTAAGGTAAACGATCCAATTTGAAGAGTTCCTTCTGACGTAATTAATTTTTCTGCTTCTTTGACCGTAATTCCATTCCCAATCAATCGAGCTGAACCGTTTAATTCAGCGTTCGTCAGCCATTCCTTTTCATTCTCGTGTACATAGAGTGGCACTCCCCACTCTGCACGCACCTCATCTGCCGCACCGATATGATCAAAATGAGCATGTGTCAGTAAGACAGCAAGCGGTGTGAGCTGTTTTTCTTTTATATAGGAAATCAGCTTTTGTGCTTCACCGCCTGGATCAAAGATTAAGCATTCTCCGTGCTCATTTTTCCAAATATACGCATTCGCTTGTACATAGCCTAGTGGCATTCTTCTCCAATTCATTTTCATCACCTACTTTATTCATTCTTTTTTATTATGAAGGCTACACAATAAAAATTCAAACAATCGTCAACTGGAATCTACTCGACAAGCTTTATGAAAACGGTTAAAATGAAAAGAAAGGAAATCAAGGGGATTGATGACAAAGGGGGACTTTCACATGATGCTCGTCATTATTTTTGGTCTAGTCACGATTTTAGCTGCACTCGGGATCTATCGCTCACTTAAAAAAGTGAACGTACTTGCGATCGCTTTTGCTGGCGCGACATTTTTGGTTTTTGGATGGTTTACTGTCATGACCATCATCTATAGCGGTTATCCAACCGCACATTAAAAGCCTGCAATAGCAGGCTTTTTTTATTGATTCAAGTGCTTATTCACGCTTTCTATTTTACTTGTAAGCGTTGTGGTTTGATCCCGCCTGTCATCAATGCGGATATTGGTGGCTACGCGGTGCAATCCCTTTTCAAAAGGTGCTTCATGAATGCGCTGAATGACTTCAAATAAAACAGATAATTCACCTTCAATTAACGTATTCATTGGTGTTAATTGATAATTAATTTTCCCTTCTTTTTGAAAGCCTTCTAAAATTCTTTGTACATCTGCTACATAAGCACTGACACTTGGTGTTTCAGTACCTATTGGAATGATGGTCACATCTGCTATGGCCATGTTTCTTGCCCCTTTCCATTGAATCCTCATGTTTTCTCGTCCTCATTGTAACCTATTCATAATCAATCATGCCATGCTCACGTTGCATTTAAAGAAGGTTTGTCTCGTTCTATCGTCAAATCCGCCCTCTCTACCTTCCCAATCTTTGTGAATAGAAGCAGGCATATCCCTGACACAGCTTCAATGATGCCGCCAGCCGCAATGACATACCCAGACCCAAATAGTGTCGCCATATAGCCGCCAATGAGAGCGCCTAACGGAATCATGAAGAAGGAGATCATGTTGATAATCGCATACACTTGCGGCTGATCCTCTGCTTTTACTGACAATTGAATCATTGTATGTTCAGGCACGTTGACTGCACTAATGGCAGCCCCTAAAGCAAAGGCTGATATAAACACAAGTGGTAAAAATGCGTTCATGCCTGTGATGAAGAACGAGATTCCATCAACGATCCCGGCACCTATAAACAGCAGCCCATACCGGTTCACTTTTACCTTTGTCAAAACAAACCCCATCAAGAAGGCACCTAGTGCCGTTGTGACTTTAATAAATGAATAGATAACTGGTCCACTATGTAAATCCTCTGTTAAATAAATAACAGACAATGCTTCCCATGGTGCTGCAGCGAAGTTTGAACAGACACAAAAAATCGCCAATGGAAACAAAATATGATGCCTTTTAACAAGTGAAAATCCCCGAATTAATCTTTTTCCGTATGATAACCCTTTTTTGGCTTTATCGATGATGACTTCTGTTTCATATGTAATGATTAATACCAATAAAGCGGACAAGAGATAAAGAGGAATGATCACAAGCATTGTATATCCTACCCCTACAAATGCAATCATGACACCACAAATCGTTACCGTCACAAGCCTGACCACATGACTTGCTGATTGGATGGTGGCATTCGCTTTTTGTATGAGGTCCTCATGGACAAGCTTTGGAATAATTGATACGGACGCCGGTTCGTAGGAGCCACCAGTCGCCGAATGAAGCAGCATACAGCCAATCACAAGTGCTAATGGCGTGAAATCATAAAAGTAACTGACCACGATCACAAGGATTATCGCTCCTCTTGTTAAATCAGCAAAACACATCCAAAATTTCAATTGATGCGGCTTCATCATTGGGGTAATCAGCGGCCCAACAATGGCTTGCGGAACAAAGCTGACCGCAATAAAAAAAGCTGTTCCAATTGCCCCTTTCCCGCCTAGTACTAAAAGCCACAAGATGGTGTTGAAAGATAAACTATCAGCTGTTATTTTGCACATTTTAGAAATAAATAAGTAAGTGAAATTCCTTTTCCACAGGCTTTGAGCACTCAATGTTCGACATCTCCCTAAAACATATCCTTTTTTTTACATCCGTACTTTTCACAATAGCTCACAAGGCGGCCTCCGTCAATTGCTCTAACATTATTTTTATTGACAATAAGAAATTGATTCACGTTCAAATGTAAAAAGCACCTGACAGGTGCTTTTTAACACTTACATGCTTCCCATAACAGCCGCTTTGTTTTCTCATAGATGGAATCAAATTGATTCATGGAAAGAGGATTTTTCCCTAATCCAAGCTCGACTGTATAGCCCTCATTGTGAAATTGATAAATAAACCAATCGCGATAGCCTGCATAGCTGTCAAGATATTGAACCGGTTTATAGCCGCTTACTTGCTCGAATCGTTTGACCGTTTCTTTTGAGATGGCAGGTTCGTGGCCAAGAAAGCCCCAGTATATCTCTTCTCCTTGTGTATGGAGAGCGATCAGCCGGTCAAAGCGTTTTCGTAACGCTAGATTTGCCATCGCTTTCGCTTCTGGTTCTGTTAACGGCTCGCGCCCTGGAAAATCCCGATAGGCCGGTGCCTTAGGCTGATGACGATAGTATTCGATCTCCCAATAAGCAGGAAATTGATTGTTCAAATCCACACCTCGTATATTTGCTTTCCACTCCTGATAATCAGCATATCCACCATGTAGCGATGTGAATTCTTCACTGCTGAGACCTAGTGACTCAGGTCCATTCCGAACGAGGTCTACGCCATCTGGATTCACCATTGGCACGATGGAGAGAGCTGTGGTTCGCAGAATATGAACGGCTTCATGATGTCTTGCTTGCACAGGATCAGATGCAGCCAAACTCAGCGATTTCAGCCATTTTATTAAAACAGACGTCGTGATCCATTCATTTGCATGAAAAGAGGCATTCAAATGAATAGAATGTAAATGCTGAACAGGCTCTGTTCGGATTTCATAAATAGGTGTATCAAGCACTGAATGACCTATTATGCTGATTTGAAGAAAAGGAAATGCGGCTTTCAAGCGGCTCAGCTCTTCTTCTAATTGAGCACTATCATATTCAAAGGTTCCATTGATCCAATCATCGGATTGCTGCAGCCTGTAAGGCGCAATAAATTTCTGCAGCTCACCTATGGAAGAAAATGAATGGATGCCTTCCGGAAGTCTATATCCCGGTAAAAGAAGGTGATCAGTGCTTGTTTGATTGGATAAATGAAAAGCCGCATTCCCTATCCCTAACTGTTTTGCCACATTATCCTTTCCCGCTTCATCCAGCTGCCATTCAATTTTCCCAAACGACGTTGTCTTCATTTACATCCCTCCTCTCATACTATATGAGCCGGCAGACAAAAAAAGAAAACCTCTGCATCTAAAAATAGCAGAGGTTTTCTCATATGTTAGGACGCCTTTTTCAGCTTCGTTTCATCTTCTTTTTTGGATGGAGAATGGTCCGGGCTGTTCCGGTCATAAAATCTAAGGAGATCACCGTAGATGATTTGATCAGAGAATTGGAGCTCTTGCTTTGCCTTCTCTTCATAAGACTGACAAACGGTCTCATCTTCTCTTGGCTCACCCGTTTCTTTATTGTAGCAAACTCCATCTGTGAAAACACTGTCCTTCGTAATAAAGCTGCCATCACGAAGCACGGTAAAGTCATTCTTATCTTTTGATAAAAGATCATGACCAAATTGAATCTGTTTACTTGTATCAATTCCTAAAAGATTGAGTATAGTTGGACGGATATCGACTTGACCGCCTACCGTGTTAATTTCTTTTGGATGTTGATCTGTGATCCCTGGAATGTGTACAACAAACGGGACTTTTTGAAGCTGCACTTCTTCAAATGGCGTAATCTCTTTATTTAAAAATTGTCCCATTGCTTCGTTATGGTTTTCTGAAATTCCATAGTGATCCCCATATAAAACAAAGATGGAATTTTCGTACAAACCTGTTTCCTTCATCTTTTCAAAGAAAATCTTCAGCGCCTCATCTTGATAACGCACTGTAGGAAAGAACTTGTTTAACGTTTTGCTCTTAGAATCATATTCATCAATGAGCTTATCTTCTTCATCTAGATCAAATGGAAAGTGATTCGTTAATGTAATCAATCTCGTATAGAAAGGCTGCGGGATCGATTTCATCAATTCCGCTGACTGTTCAAAGAACGGACCATCTTTCAAGCCCCAGCCAACTGAGTTCTCTTCATTCACATCAAATGATTTAATATCAAAAAACTTATCGTAGCCGAAGCTATCGTAGATCAGGTCACGATTCCAGAAACTTTTGTTATTCGCATGAATAACAGAAGAGTGATACCCCTCATCCTTTAACAACTCAGGTGTGGCTGTATACTCATTGCTTGGGTTTGTGAAGAACACAGCCCCTCTTCCAAGTGGATAGAGAGAGTTATCAACAATAAACTCTGAGTCCGATGTTTTCCCTTGACCTGTTTGATGATAGAAATTAGTAAAGTTGTAGCTTTTCTTGATTAGTTTGTTTAAAAATGGGGTAATTTCTTTCCCATTTAATTTTTCATTGACCACAAAGCTCTGAGTAGACTCTAGGGAGACAAGAATGACATTTCGCCCTTTCGCTTGACCAAACGTCTTTTCATTACGGTCGGTTTGATTTGCGCTTACATAGTTTTCAATTTCCGTTAAGCTATTACTGTCAGCAAGGGCTCGTTGAGCAGACTGCTTCGATTGCAACACTCCATCATAAATATGGAAATTATATAAGCTAATATTTTTCACCAGCATCTCACGGTCAAATGAGCGAGTGAGCAGTTCTGGTCTTTCTGTTTCAGCCAAACCAAGGTTAAAGAAGAAAGTGGCTGCCACAAATAAATAATAAGCTGCTCGTTCTTTTCGTGAAATGGTGACATCCGTTCTAAAGGAAGGCTGCTTTTTATAGAGCCACATTAAAATCATAATATCAACGAACATCAGAAAATCGACTGGTTCAATTAAAGAGGTAATACTTGACCCGAGGTCACCCATATTGTTTGTTTGAAATAGGACGGGGATGGTTAGAAAGTCACTATAGAATCGATAAAACACAATGTTAGCTAACAAAATGAATGTCAGGATAAAGCTCATCACGATGATATATCGATTGCGATTTTTTTCTTTCATAAATAAACCGATACCGAAGATAAACAAGAGAAAGCTAAGCGGATTAATAAACAGGATAAACTCCTGCATGAAATTTTCTATTTTAATATTAAAGCTAGATTTATAGATAACATAGGTTTTGACCCACATTAACAATGTCGCAATCAGTAAAAATGAAATCGCCTTTAATCTTTTCTTTCGCATTGTAACCTCCTTATGCTCTAAGCATGCACTCAAGTTAGGGAATACCCTAATTATTGGTGCTTCTTCAAAAATAACTAAACTATATCTTATCCTGTATGTGCTGGAAAATCAATGTCTTTTTCCTCATGACAAACTTATGAATATGCTAAACATTTCATTTCATGCCCATCTATCGCTTTTTTTAATAAAAATGACATCATGATGACTTTTTTGTTTAAGACAGCCATTTGTTTTTTGCCATCCATGCACCACCGATGACTCCTGCATCGTTTCCGAGTGAAGCAATCACGACTTCGACATCATCAGCGCAAGGCGGAAATGCGTGATGTTTAACAACGTGCTCTACTTTACTGCGAAGAAGCTCCCCTGCTTTTGAAACACCGCCGCCAATCACGATTTTTGTTGGGTTTAACGCACTGGCAAGATTCGCTAAGACAAGTCCAAGATGAGTCGTCACTTCTTCTACGACACGCATGGCAAGATCATCTCCACTTTCAGCGGCCCTAAACACATCCTTTGCAGACAGCGAAGTGAGCGTGCCAAGTGAAGATGTATGCTGCTCCCTTTCTAATTTATCCTTTACAAGCCGAACGATGCCAGTCGCAGATGCAATGGTTTCAATACAGCCTGTTCTTCCGCAGTTACACGGTGCTCCTTGGAATGGAACGGCACAAATATGGCCAATTTCTCCGCCAGCCCCAGTCTCACCTTGAACAACTTCACCATTTACAATAATACCGCCGCCAACACCCGTGCCAAGTGTGACCATCAGGATATTTTTTGCGCCATCTCCTGCACCCTTCCACATTTCACCGAGTGCAGCAATATTCGCATCATTTTCTATGACAGATGGAAGTCCTGTCTCTGCCTCCAGGTGATCTTTGAGTGGATAGTTTGTCCAGCCGAGATTCGTTGTTTTATAGACAATCCCAGATACTTTATCTACAGGCCCAGGTGCACCCATTCCAATCCCAATAAGCGCTGATTTTGGCATACTGATTTCGACCAGTTTGTGGTCAATTGATTTGGCAATATCGACTGTGATCGTCTGCCCTGATTTATCCGTAGGAATCTCCCACTTATGCTGAATTTCACCATATAGATTAATGAACGCAAGCTTAATTGTCGTACCGCCAAGATCAACTCCTACAAACCAATCCCCTGTCATATGCCCTCCACCTTCACATTGTTTTTCGATTTAATTTGGCTAGTTCCATTTGAAGAATAGTCATTGCGTTTGACCATTCGGTCCGGTCAATAATGCCCGATGTATACATTTCCTTCAGTTCATCTGCCATAAATTCTAATTCCACTTCTCGATCTCCGAAATACACATAATTTCCAAATCTCATGAGCAGCTGCTGTACATCATATAACGTTTTCATTATTTCCACCATTTCTTCTCATCAACAGATAGGATAAGCGTATTCATAAATGCGCTTTCAGTCAAGTCATTCAATGTGTTTGCGTGCTTTCAATATATTGTTTCAGTTTTAAAAATTGATCATTTTTTGGATCTTGGTCTAACCCTTTCTCGATTAGATCCTCCGCTTTCGCTGTCTCTCCTTTTTCTACGTACAACAACGATAAATGATACAGTTTATTTGGATCATCAGGATCTTTTTTAAGCGACTTTTGTAAAAATTCAATCGCTTTGTCAAGGTGGCCGAGCTGCGCTTCCGATAGTGCATATATATGGAGAGCATCAGCTGATGCATCCTTTTGGTGTACATATTCCTCTAATCGTTTACTTGCTTCGTTATAGTTCTTCTCATCAAATAGACTTGCTGCCTCACTTACTGCCGCCGCTTCCTTTTGATCGTCTGAATGAAACCCTGTATACAGTCCAAAACCGCCAATCAACAGCAGAACAGCACTAGCAAGAAACATTTTGACAGGCTGCACCTGTTTAGGGAGCCGGACAGCTAAAGCGGCTAAAAAACCGCCAACCAGACCGCCAAGGTGCCCTGCGTTATCAATACCTGATACGGTGAAGCCTATCCCTAAATTGATAAGGATGATCACAATAATATTTGTCCCCATCGTTCGAAAGAATAGCTTGCGGTTAGAAATCGCTAAATATAATAGCGCACCTAAGCAGCCAAAGATCGCACCTGAGGCACCGGCTGCGATGGCCGTATTAAAGACAAAGCTCGCAATGGAGCCAAAAATGCCGGAAATGAAATAGATGAGCAAAAATCTCCATGAGCCATAAATTCTCTCAACAGCCGCTCCGACAGACCAAAGAGCAAATGTATTAAAGAGTAAGTGCGTCAAGCCAATGTGCAAAAACATTGGTGTAATCAGGCGCCACCATTCTCCATCTAAGATCAGCCCATTATTTTTAGCACCAAACGCTGTTAAAGTTGCCGTATTGGTACTTCCGCCAGATAGTTCAAGCAAAAGAAACATCACCACTTGAACAGCGATGAGCAAGTAGGTGAAAATCGGTCTGCCATTTTGAAAAACGGCCCGTTCTCGTTCACGCTGCTTTTCCTGATCATCAAATGCCTGAAGTACGTTCACTTTAAGCCGCATGACATCTTCAGCTGTGTCTCTCTTCGCCTCTTCTACATCCACTGTCAGCGAGGTGTTCAGCCATTTTTGCAGCTCGTTTACGTCGTGTTGAAGAGTGTCTTCATTCAGTAATACAGGTGTAACCGTCACCTTTTGTTTTTTTTGCGGCTGACCGTTTAAGTCTTCCCAATCATCTACAGGATTGTCAGCTGTAAATTGGAGCTGCAAGAGATGAAGAGACCGTTTACGCATCGCCTCTCTCAGCTGATTCATCCGATACGTCTGCTCTTCGATATCTCGAACGATCTCCTGTCTAAAATTCACATCTTTTCTATATAGACGGATGAGATCATACCCTGAGTTTCGTGGTGCTTCAAAAAATATTTCATCTTCTGGATACGGACTTTGAATCATCTCGTACCCTTTTTGTCTTAATTCATCAACAACTCGCCAAAATAGACTATCTATGACATTCATTCATTCGCGCTCCATTTTTTACATTATTATAACAAGAATCGTTCTTATCCGCATTTCTGAACAAAAAAAATCCCGGCTTCTGCGGGATTAGAATGCTTGGCGAATAAATTTCGTCCGAAAATATGGGATTTTCATCAGCCACTTAATAAAAAAGTGACGCACTTGATTTTGACCTAAGATCAAATTCATCAGCCGATAACGATTTTGCACGAGAACGAATGCAAACAATGTGAACACAACGCTCCAAATCATTTTATTCATCATATTCCCTCCTATGTTCGTATCGTGGCTTAAATAGGATTTGTTTATGCATGAACCATCATTTTTATCACTTTCAATGGTTCTTTTCATTAGCCGGCTTTCACAATCTAATCCCTTGTTCTTTTGATTGAATATAATAGACCTCTTCACACTCTGATTGATCATAAGAAACGTCATTATTCACTTCCTCCCACATATTACGGAAGTATCTTTTCTTTCCACGAAATTTTTTCAAAACGGACCTCCTAGCAAAATGCCATTACATGCTGGTTTTTAATCAATGTGAAATCATATTGCATTTCACCCTACCGTACCTGCAACTCTGATGAAACGATCTCAACACAAAAAGCCCGTTCTTTGGACAATCAGCGGACTTTTACTTTTGATATAACGTACCTTTTTCACTGACAATCATAGACACCGGTATGTCGTGTGCTTCAGCCGGCACATGCTCGATTTGCTGTAACGACAGACAAAGGGCAATGGTTACGCCGTGGTAGTCAGCTAAGTAGCGGTCATAATAGCCGCCACCAAATCCAATCCGGTAGCCTTTTTGATCGAAACATACCCCAGGCACGATGATTAAATCAATGGCTTCTTTATGTACAGCTGCCGACGCCCGTGGGTCTGGCTCCAATAGCCCAAAGTAGCTGGATGTCATCTTTGTTTCGGGTGTATATTCATAAAACATCATCTCTTTTGTTTCCGGAAAACAGGTGGGTATACATACTGTTTTTCCTTCTTCCCACGCTTTTTCAATCAGAGGCATTGTCGGTATCTCTTTTCCTCTAGACATTGTCAAAGCGATCGTTTTCGCCTGTTTCCATGCTGGCAGCTGCAATAAGTGCTCATGAAGTAAAGCGGTGCTGCACTCAAATTCTTCAGCGCTTATCTGATCAAGCTTGGCTAATGTTTGAAGGCGAAGCTCCTTTTTCATACAGATCATCTCCCATCATAAAAAAACAGCAGGAAAATTCCCTGCTGCTTACTTTGTTTCACGATGTAAAGTTTGTTTTTTATCACGTGAGCAATACTTTTTGAATTCAACGCGATCTGGATTGTTTCGCTTATTCTTTTTAGTAATATAGTTACGCTCACCGCATTCAGTGCAAGCTAGAGTAATATTTACGCGCATATTTTTCCCTCCAAACTAAAATCAATTCACATTCAGACCTAACTATAATACCACTTCTAGCTTAGGAATGCTAGAATGTTTTTTCACCAATTTCATTTTGAGTGCATTCACTTACATATCGCATGGTTATGTCATGAAAAATCGTCTGCTCCCCTATAAAACCTTATCCTTTGTCGTACTGTATACATGAGACCCCCTCTTCTCCCCGCCGCTCTCTTTTATTTTGACAGCGAGCAAGGTTTTCATACTCGTTTTACATATAAAAAGAAAAAAGATGAAAAAAAGGTGATTTTCTTCAGCAATTCCTTTTGAAACTAGCTTTTTTATGGTATAAAAAAGAAGGGTCGAAAACTGTCTGAAAAAATCTTGAAAGCCTTTTATGGCTTTCAGCATTAAAATATGAATAAAAGGTGATGAAACATGGAAATTGCAATTATCGGATTGCTTGTTGTCAGTATTGTACTGATCGCATTCTCATATTTTCAAAGAGAGCCGATTAAAGAAGTCGAGCAGGAACTTGAAACACTTCAACTATCTGCAATGCAAGAAATCTATAAACTGAAAAAGAAAATGAAAGTGCTTGAAGAAGAATTACTTGAAACAAACATCGTCGTTCGCAAGCATTCAGAAATTGATCCATCCATCGCAAGACAGATCATTTCAAAGCACCAAAATGGCATGTCTCCTGAGGCCATTGCGCGCGCTGAGCATGTATCTGTAGAAGATGTCAACATGATCATTAAAGACAACGAGAGGGTGCTTGTATGACGAAAAAAAGCATCCAAACGTTTGCAGCAGGTATGATTCTTGCAACTGGGGTTCTTGCGATTGTCTTTTTTCTCACTGGGAAAGACGAGGCAGCAGCTGATACAACAACAAAAGAAACCCTCGCACAGAAAGTAACAGACACTGACGTGAAAAACTATTTAGACTCCAAAAAAGAAGTCACTGTCAGCCGTGAAACGTACCAGCAGCTTCTTGACTATAAAGAAAAAGCGCTGAAGGCAAATGAAGACGGCGATTCTAAGAGTGATAAACAAAAGCCTAAAGGCAAATCGATCAAATTCGTGATTAAAAACGGTATGAGTACAAGTGATGTTTCAGACATGCTGGAAAAGGACGGCATCATCAACTCGTCTAAAGATTTTAATGATTACGTGATTGACGCCGGCTACCATAAAGAAATTCGTGCAGGCAAGTTCAATTTAAAAACAGGGATGACGTTCAAACAAATCGTCAAAGCCTTAACAAAATAACAATAAAAACCCCCTGGCGGCACTGACCTCCAGGGGGTTTTTATTATCCAAATCGACCAGATATATAATCATTCGTTCTTTGATCGTTTGGCTCAGAAAACATCACATTCGTATCATTAACCTCAACAAGCTCCCCCATTAAGAAGAATGCCGTTCGGTCTGATACCCTAGCCGCTTGCTGCATGTTATGCGTCACAATGGCAATTGTATATTTCTCTTTCAATTTCATAATCAATTCTTCAATCTTTAATGTTGAGACAGGATCAAGCGCTGATGTTGGTTCATCCATTAATAAGATGTCTGGGCTTGTGGCAATGGCTCTTGCGATACAAAGACGCTGCTGCTGACCGCCAGAAAGGCCTAGAGCGGGAGCACTTAATCGATCTTTCACTTCATCCCATAGGGCAACATCTCGAAGCGCTTTTTCAGCGATTTCTTTCAATTGCTGCTTGCTCTTAACTCCGTGAATTCTTGGTCCGTATACGACATTATCAAAAATTGACTGAGGGAAAGGATTCCCTTTTTGAAACACCATACCGACATTTTTACGCAACTCGACTAAATCGACACGACCTTTTAAAATGTTGTCATCTTTATACATCATATCCCCAGTGATTTTCACACCTGGCACTGTTTTGACCATAAGATTTAACGTTTTAATAAACGTTGACTTTCCGCAGCCGGATGGGCCGATAATCGCTGTGACTTCATGCTCTCTAATCGCTAAGTCAATATGCTTCAATGCATGATGCTGTCCATACCAAAGGTTCATATCATTCACACGAAACACTTCTTTTTTTGCTGTTTCAGTTGCTACTGCATTCATCAAATCCACCCGCCTTATCCAAATCGACCATTGATATAGTCTTCTGTTTTTTGCTGCGCAGGACGTGTAAAGATACGTTCTGTGGCATCATATTCTACTAGATCTCCGTTTAAGAAAAAGGCCGTACGATCAGATACACGGAGCGCTTGCTGCATGTTGTGTGTCACAATGACGATTGAATAATCATTTTTCAATTCGCCTAATAGCTCTTCAATTTTCGCATTTGAGATAGGGTCTAGAGCAGAAGCTGGTTCATCTAATAGCAAGACACTAGGTTTCATCGCAAGTGTACGTGCAATACAAAGGCGCTGCTGCTGACCGCCTGACAATGACAAAGCGGATCGGTGCAAACGATCTTTGACCTCATCCCATAACGCCGCCTTTGTTAAGCTTTCTTCAACCGCATCATCAAGCACAGATTTTCTTTTTTCCCCAGCATACTTTAACGCATGGGTGATGTTATTGTAGATCGATTTAGGAAATGGATTTGGTTTTTGGAAGACCATGCCGATTTCTCTTCTTAAATTCACCACATTAATACGGTCATCCAAAATATTTAATCCTTCGTACATGATCGCCCCTTCACTTCTCGCACCTGGAATTAAGTCGTTCATGCGGTTAATACTGCGTAAAAAGGTAGACTTCCCGCAGCCGGATGGACCGATTAATGCGGTGATTGCATTCTTCTCAATCTCGAATGAAATGTGATTGACCGCTCTTTTTTCACCATAATAAATGCTTAAATCCTGCACTTGTAAAATCTGTTCCGCTTGAAGTGGAGCCTTTTTCGCTGCAATCTCTTTTTTTTCTGCCAGCATTTGAACCATATCCCCTTCACACCTCTCTCACATTATTTTGACGTAAGCTTTTTATGAATAAATGAACCAAGCCATCTAGCTGCTAAATTGAACAATAAGACTGAAAGCACAAGTACAGCTGATGCACCATTTGCAATGGCTTCTGCATCTGGAATGATTCCTTGTGTATTGACGTTCCATATATGAACGGCTAATGTTTCTGCCGGTCTAAACACATTCAGCGGTGACGTATCAGAAAAAGGACTCCAGTTTGTGAAATCAAGGCGCGGTGTGGAGAGACCTGCTGTAAAAAGAAGGGCAGCCGCCTCACCAAAGACTCTTCCTGATGCTAAAATCGCACCAGTGATTATAGACGGAAGCGCACCTGGAATAAGGACCGTTTTGACTGTGTGCCACTTCGTTACACCAAGCGCAAGTGATGCTTCCTTTTGATCCTTCGGTACAGAGCGCAGCGCATCTTCTGTCACCCTGACCATCACCGGCAGGTTAAACACAGTGAGCGCAAGAGCTCCTCCAATGATCGTATAGCCCCAGCCTGTTAAATTCACAAACATGAGTAAACCAAACATCCCAATGACGATAGACGGAAGTGAAGACAGCACTTCAATACATGTACGAATAAAATCTGTGACTTTGTTTTGAGGTGCATACTCTGCCATATACACTCCCCCGCCGACGCCAAGCGGGACTGTGATCAGCATCGTAATAAACAAAATATAAAACGAGTTAAACAGCTGATCCCTGATGCCGCCGCCAGAGCCAATCGCACTTGAGCGAGTGGTCAAAAAGTCAAAGTTTAATTCTTTTGCACCATTGAAAATGATATAAGAAAACAAACCAACGAGGATCGCCGTAATAATGGCAGCACATAATCCAAAAACAAACGTGGCAAAACGATCGGTCATTTTGCTATTCATTAAATCTTCCTCCTAGACGACAAGTATCTAATAATAAGTATGAACATAAATGATACAACTAGAAGGACAAGTCCCATTGACCAAAGTGTATTGTTTTCAACACTTCCATACGTTGTGTGACCCATGTTTAACGTAATAATGGTTGTTAATGTACCAGCTGTATCCATAATGCTCTCTGGTAAATTACGCGTGTTTCCAATGACCATCTGTACAGCAAGGGCTTCTCCAAATGCTCTAGCCATGCCGAGCACGACCGCTGTCATTAATGTTGGCAGAGCTGCCGGGACAAGCACACGTCTAATCGTTTGCCATCTTGTTGCGCCTAATGCGTACGATCCCTCACGTAAACTTTTTGGTAGTGAACCCATTGCATCAGTCGCAATGGATGTAACGGTTGGCAGGATCATAATAGACAGGACAATCGTTCCTGCTAGCACGCTATGTCCTGAGCCGCTTGACTTGAAATGTCCGATAAACGGCACCAATACTGTAAGACCTATGAATCCGTAAACAACGGATGGAATCCCTACAAGCAATTCAATGACTGGCTGGAGGATTTTACGTCCCCAAGCAGGTGCAATTTCTGTCATAAAGATGGCGCCTGCGATGCCTAGCGGCGCTGCAATGAGTGCCGATAGGAGCGTGACGGCGATTGATCCAAAGATAAACGGAAATGCACCGTACTGCGGGTTTTCTGCTGTTGGGTTCCAATTGATACTGGTTAAGAACTCAATTGGGCTTACACCATTTACGATGAAAGATTGTAAACCCTTAATGCCAAGGAAGATGGTAATGGCGATTGATACAGCAATCATTAAGAATGCGCAGAATCTCACCAAAATACTTCCTCTTACTTCATCCATTTGCCTATTTTTCTTCGAGCTGATCAGTCGATCGCTCGCTTCTGTATGTTCTATCTGCTTCATCTTTTTCTACACTCCTATGAATGTCATAAAAGGAAAAGTGAAAAGCTCCACTTTTCCTTCATCAGCAATTCAAGACCTCTTACTTATCTGTTTGTTTGCCTGTTGCGTCTCTTTCTACTTTCATATTAGAAACTGAGATGTAACCTTGGTCTTTGACGATTTCTTTTTGTACTTCATCACTCATGAGGTAATCTAAGAATTGTTTTGCTAGACCATCCGGCTCACCTTTTGTATAAGAATGCTCGTAAGCCCAAATTGTATATTTACCGCTTTCTACATTGCTTTCTTCCGGTTTCACACCATCAATGCTAAGCGGTGTTATTTTGTCATCTGTTAAATAAGAGAATGCTAGGTATCCAATCGCACCTGGTGTTTCTGCAATCAGTTTTTTCACTGTGTTTGAAGAATCTTCTGTGATTCCTTCTGCAGGTGTTGCACCATCAAGTGCATACTTCACAAATGTTGCACGAGTTCCTGAAGAGTCAGGTCTGTTCACAAGAGTGATTTTTTGGTCTTTCCCGCCAAGCTCTTTCCAGTTTTTGATTTTACCAGTGAAGATTTTTTTCAATTCGTCCTTTGTGATGTCTTTGACACCAACTTCAGGGTTTACAGCTGCGGCCATTCCAACAACTGCTACTTTGTGGTCTGTTAAAGCTTTTGCGTCGATTCCGTCTTTCTCTTCTGCGAATACATCTGAGTTACCAATTTGTACAGATCCTTCTGAAACTTGAGAAAGTCCAGTTCCTGAACCGCCGGCTTGCACTTGAATATCGGCTTTTGGATGTTTATCCATGAATTTTTCTGCTGCCGCAAGAACTAAAGGCTGCATCGCAGATGATCCTGAGATGGTAATGGAACCTGATGCCTCATCTTTGTTTGAAGCATTTCCTTTACTGTCTTTTGAATCTCCGCTTGAGCTGCTGTTTCCGCATGCTGTGACGAATGCTAACAATGCGATAGTAAGGAAAGTAAGCAGCCATAATTTGTTCTTTTTCATTTCAAGAATACCCCCTGAATAATTTGTCCTACGAGTAATACATTAAAGGTTCTTTATTAATTTCGTTTAAATGGAATGTTAAGGTTTTGTAAATGTCGAAGTTTTGTAGAGATCTTGCGATGTTTTTTATGCATTTTGTCAATTTATCTCGAAAAATTTGAAGAAAACGTAAAAAAACGCCCACAAAAAGTGAGCGTTTTTACCTAGAAAAGGTCTAGTCATTTGTTTCTGCTTCATTTTCAATTTTATTTTTGTTCTTCGCTTGTGTATCATTGCTTTCCTGTTTTGATTTCAGCTCAAAGTACTTGTCTAATACTTGTTCACCGATATCATTTGTAATTGGATAGCGCTGGTTGTAGTCTTGATACACCCACGGTACAACGACGGAAATGGCCACTTCTGGATTATCAGCAGGCGCATACGCAACAAGAGTGGTGTTATACGTTGGTGTGCCGCGTTTGCTTTTAATTGGGCCGTCATAGAATGATTGAGCGGTCCCTGTTTTGCCAGCCGGGTTGTATTTTTTGTTGCCAAAGTTCGAATAGGCTGTCCCTCGTGGGTTCTGCATAACAAGCTTGAAGCCTTGCTGAACACGCTTGATCTCATCACTCGTCATGTCTAGCTTATTCAATACGTCCGGTTTGACGGATTCTGTTACAGCACCAATGCCGCGCTGCGGATCTGGCTCTCTCACTTCTTTAACAAGCTGCGGACGTAAACGATATCCGCCATTTGCAACCGTTGAAACGTATTGCGCCATTTGCAGCGGTGTAAACGTATCATACTGTCCAATTGCATAGTCAAGCAGGAGACCAGATTGTGTAGACGTTCCCCGGTAGCCTGTCGCTTCGTTTGGCAGGTCAATCCCTGTTTTGACACCGAGACCAAATTTACTGAAATTATAACGGAATGTATCAAAAGCTTTCGGATCGATTGGGAGCGGCTGGTTCTTACGATACTCCCCTTTTCCAACGGCAATCGCTGTTTTAAACATATACACGTTAGATGAACGCTCGAGTGCCGTTAAATCATTAATGAGTCCCATATTTTGATAGGATTTCTTTGGCGGTGACTGCGCGATATATAGCGGTTCATCGTACTGGGTACTTCCTATGTGAAGCACGCCTGTTTTATATCCCGTCAGTACAGTTGCCCCTTTGACAGCTGAGCCCATCGCATAGGATGATGTCATCGTTCCTAATGCGTAGTCATCAAATTTATATTTTCCGTTTTTATTTGAAATCTGTTTCCCCGCTACGGAGAGAACTTCTCCATTTCTCGGGTCCATCATGACTACAAACGCGCGATCAAGAAGCTCTGTGCCGCCTCTTTGTTTCGCACTTCTCAAGTTCTTTTCAACGATTTTTTCAACCGCTTTTTGCAGCTGAATATCGATGGTGAGCACAAGGTCTTTCCCGCTCTTTCCTTCTGTTAGCACTTTAGAGCTTGTCACATTGCCCTCTTTATCAGTTGTGCTCTGTTCTTTTTCCTTTTGGCCTTGCAGGACATCTTCATATTGATATTCTAGATAGCTTTTTCCTACACGATCATTTCGGCTGTAGCCGAGCGATAAATAATGTTCAAGAAGTGACTGCGGAAGTCCTTCATCACTTGAGGACACACTGCCGAGCATACTGCGGAGCAGTCCTTTATACGGATAGCTGCGTGACCAGTCTGTTGTGACATCCACACCTGGCAGCTCGTCCAAATGCTCAGAGACGTAAGCAATTTCGCTTGGCTTCACATCATCATTTTTAATGAATTGAGGCGTAAGTGCATAACCTGCATCCATCTGTCTTTTAATCGCAAGCACTTGTAAGTCTTTTTTCGTCAGTTGATTTAATTCCTTGTCCGTGATGCGTTTCAGCTGAAGCTCATATAATTTATCATCAGCGACCTTATCGTCACCCTTTAATTTCGATTCCTTTTGAACAAGCTTTTTCGCTTCATTCGGATGCGTTAAAATCCAGAAATCTTTTTTGTCACGATCTGTGATTTTTTTCGTACTCACATGAATCATATCCGCTAATTTTGTAGCCACTTTGAGCCGCTCTTCTTGTGAAGTCGTCGAGGTTCTCGTATATGTAATGGCATTTAGCGCTTTATTACTGACAATCGTATTATAGTTTCGATCGTAAATTTTTCCGCGTGGAGCAGATGAGCTGACATTCACATCTTCTTGTTTTTCTGCCTGCTTTTTATAATCTTCTCCATTGACAATTTGTACAAATCCGAGTCTCACAACAACACCGGTAAAAATAATAAACGCAGCTAAAAATAGTAAATTCAGCCGGAGTGGAAGTGTTTTGCGCCCTTCCTTTGCGTCTTTTTTGTTTTTCTTGTTTCTCATCACATCACCTTTTCTATCAAGAAAGAAATGGCACCCCTTTTTGTGTATAAAAGGTGCCATCATCATTTTAGCGGTTTTTCTATTATTTATCTAGAAATTTGATGTTCCATTGGTAAGAAATTTTACCTTTCTCCCTTAATAAGGTTCGTGTGAGAAACTGGCTTTTGACCGTCAGTCTCTTTCATATCAGCTGTTTTTTCTTTTAAATGAATATCTTTTACAAAATAATAAATGAGTGTGTGTCCCGCTCCAAGCACAACAAGAGAAGCAGGAATTCCGAGCTCATCACCCAGTAAGGTGACAGACAGAAGAAACAACACAATGGAACAAATACGGCCAGCATTTAAAAACAGCTCCCTGACCACAATATATTCAATTCGGGCTTTCCTTGCATACCTTGCATGACCGATAACATCGTATGTTAAGGATACATATGGAACAAGCAGAAGCGGGTATCCTATCGCAATGGCTACCGCATACATGAGAAGTGATACATAGGACAAGTGAAAGACGATTAAGAACAAGGCGCCGTATAAAATCAGCCCGCCAAGCATAATGGCTTTCTTTCGCCATTTTTTCTTAATCAAACGTGTAGCGAAGAAATAAGCGAAAAAGGCAACACCTGAGTTCACTAAACCAAACGTCCCGAGAGCAAGCTCACTGTTTGTTGCAATAAACACAAAGACACTGATTAAGAAGACAAAGACCCCTTCACGAAGCCCTTGAAAAAAGTGAGCTGTTGTAATCTTACGCCAATTCTCGTCGGCATGGCGTTCTTTCCATATTTGCTTGATGATAAATTTCCCTTTTGACTGCCTTCTCTTGAGGAAAAAGCTCATCACAACCGCTAGTGAAAACAAAAAAAGCGATAACGTGAAAATCACCGTATAGCCTGTATCATCCGTTAATTGAGAAATGACAATCCCCGCAATGAGAGGACCGATCATGCCAGCAGTAGATGACAGCACTCCGAGAAACCCATTAAAGAAATCTCTTGTTTCAGGCTCAGTGATCTCAAAGGTAAGTACGTTAAAAGCAAGCCAGTAAAAACCATAGCCGATCCCAAGGACACTCCCTAATAAAACAAGCCGCGCGGCCGCTTGCTCTCCTGCCATTAAGACAATTAAGTAAAAAGCGGCTAAAAAGATAACGCCGAAACGAAGGACAAAAGCCCGGTCTATTTTTTTAGCGAGCCGGCCTGCGAATAAAAACGTAATGGGCTGAAGCACAACAATAGCCAGATTGTAAATTGCAAGATCCGTGAATTTCCCAGACTGTTTCCATAAATACACGTTTACAAACGTATTTGAAAGCGCAATGGCAAGTGCATATAATCCGCCAATCGTGAGGAGGAGCATTAAATCTTTTGTAACATCCATGTCCCCGAACATTTTCTTTAATCTGCTCATATATTTCATTCTCCTTTTCTACACAATAGTCTGTCTCATCAAAAGGCAGATATGTAAAAAAAGGAGGGAAAATATAAAAAGACCTGCTTCTCTAAAGAGCAGGTCTTTTCAAATCGAATGATTTATTTAGCTTCGCTGTAAAGGCGAGCCACTTCATCCCAGTTCACAACATTCCAGAAAGCTGAAATGTAATCAGGACGACGGTTTTGGTAGTTTAGGTAGTAAGCATGCTCCCAAACGTCAAGTCCTAGAATTGGTGTTTTTCCTTCAGTTAAAGGAGAATCTTGGTTTGGCGTGCTTGTGATTTCAAGTTTGCCATTGTTCACAACAAGCCATGCCCAACCAGAACCAAAGCGTCCTGCAGCTGCTGCAGCGAAATCAGATTTGAATTTTTCAAATCCGCCTAATTCTTTTTCGATTGCATCTGCAAGTTCACCAGTTGGTGCGCCGCCACCGTTTGGTGAAAGAAGCGTCCAGAATAATGAGTGGTTAGCATGTCCTCCGCCATTGTTACGTACAGCTGTACGAATGTTTTCAGGCACAGAGTTTAGGTTAGCCACTAGCTCTTCGATTGATTGATCTTCAAGAGCTGATACACCTTCGATTGCTTTGTTTAAGTTTGTTACGTATGTGTTGTGGTGTTTTGTGTGGTGAATCGTCATTGTTTCCTTGTCGATATGTGGTTCTAATGCATCGTAAGCATATGGTAATTCTGGAAGTTTAAAAGCCATGGTTAAATTCCTCCTTAGAAATGTATGTACTGAAATGCTTCCTTAGGTCGTAAGCAAGCAATTCAACCTACTCAAAGAGTATCAAAAGAATTGGCTTGTTTCAATGTTATTGCTCATGATCTGAAACATTTCAGTGTTTATTTTGTATTTAGCCCTTTAGAAAAAGTTTTAAACTCCCTTTTTCTATTTAGCGAAGGACATAAAATAAAAAGATGCCCAGCATCAGCGCTTGAATCAATCCTTTGGCAAATACACCTGATATAAACCCGATTAATGAGCCTAATCCCACTTTCACACTCGTCTTCACATCTTTTTGATGAACAAGGAGCTCTGCAATGACACTTCCGATAAATGGACCAATGATAATTCCTGCAATGGGAATCACAAAAGGACCGGTTAATAACCCAATGGTGCTTCCCCAAATAGCTGCACGACTGCCGCCAAAACGCTTGACCCCAATGAGGTTTGAGACATAATCTGCCGCAAATAATACCGCGGTAAACACGGCTTGAAGGAGCCAGAACGTCAGTGTAAGCGGCTCGAAGCTGAAAAAGAAACCATATAGAATAAATCCGAGAACCATAAAGACCACGCTAGGGATAATTGGATAAACAAGTCCAACAAACGCAATGATAAATGCACAGATAACCAGAATCCAATACAGCACGTCCAAGTTACTGCCGCCTCCTTTTTATATGCTGTATACATTATGCCTCATTCCATCTATCTTAACCAGCGATGAAGGCCATACTTGTACTTGATAGATAGACATTGATACAATATGAGAAATAGAAAAGAATGTAGGAAGTGAATTGATTGAACGTATTTAAACTATTGTTAAAAGGTATTTATTCACCAAAAGATATTGCTAAAGCACGGTTTACAGGGATTGGCAAAGCGATTTTATTCATTTTTATCCTTTCGATCATCGCAGCAGTTCCTCAGGGTTATCATATGAGTCAAGAGATCTCGAATGCGATGTCAGGATTTCAGCATGTGATCAAAAAAGATTTACCTGATTTCTCAATCGAAAAAGGAAAGCTTCAAGCGGATCAAAGTGCACCGATAGAAAAAGAAGAAAACGGCATTACGATCATCTTTGATCCTGCTGAAAAAATAAAAGCAAGTGAGCTTGAATCAAAGCAAACGGCCATCGCATTATTAAAAGAAAAAGCAGTGATCGCCATTGATGGCCAAATGACAGATATCCCATACCAGCTGCTTGGCGGAACGCTGACAAAAGACGAACTCGCCCGCGTCACAAATCAGAATCAAGCGATTATTATCCCAGTTATCTGGGTGCTGCTGTATCTATCAACTGCGGCTCTCATGTTCATTAGCGCAACATTCCTTGCGATGCTTGGTACATTTATTAAACGCATGCAGCAAAAAGAGCTGTCTTTCCAAATGCTATGGAAGCTCTCCGCTTATTCACTCACATTAACAACGGTCTTTTTCGCTATCATGAGTGCATTAAACACGCCTGTTGCGAACTCATTTTTATTAAATTGGATCATTAACTTTATCTTCTTATATCTCGTCGTAAAGGAAATACCCGCTAAACATAAACCACTTGTCAAAAGTTAATGAGTAAATGAAAGCTCCCCCAACTTGGAGGAGCTTTTTATGTATGTTCATGCTCTATGATTCATCTGGATGAATGATCGCAAACAAATAATGATCTTCCCACACACCATTAATCTTTACTTTTTTACGATTCAATCCCTCATTTTCAAAACCTGTCTTTTCAAGTACACGAATAGAACCTATATTACTCGGCTTTACTCCAGCTTCAATACGATGAAGGTGCAGTTCATCAAAGGCATAATCAATGATTAAACGAATGGCTTCTGTCATATACCCTTTACCGCCATGCTTTTCATCAAGTACATACCCTAGCCAAGCTCCTTCTACCGGGCCTCTAACGACAGAACTTAATGAGATTGTCCCAATTAAGTCATCTGTTTCATTTAAGAAAATACCGTGCATGTAAGCTTCATCCTTTGCGCACCTTTCCACACTGCGCTGAATTCGTTCAATTTGACGAGATAACGTGAAAAAATCGTCTTTAACCAAAGGTGTAAATTGCTGAAAATAGGAGCGATTCTCAAGCTCAAGTGTAAGTAGTGGCTGTGCATCTTCTTCTGTTAGCGCTCTCACATATATCTGCTGACTGATTTTCTTCATAAACTTTCCCCCTGTTTTTATTTTATCATAATGGTGATAGAAGCTTGAAAAAGCATCGCCGAGCGTAAATTCAATACAAGACTCACTAGAACGAACTAGAACCTCCCTTTTCATCTTTTCTCCTCATGTTGGTTCTATCATTTCAGGACATGCATAGACTGAAGTAAACTCTTAAAAGCGGTGAGTGAAATGCGGCGTATTATTTTTTTGCTAATCAGTTTGTTTGTCCTTTTTATTATCTTTTTTGATTTAAAAAATGGCACCATCCCTGTTGAAGAAGGTCCAGCTGTCCCTGCAAATGCCTTTCAAACACCTGAGAAAAAAGCATATAAGAAGGTCACGGTGAAACAAGGTGAAACCGTCGTCTCTATCGTCCATACAAGCAAGCCACTTGATGAAGTCATTGAGGATTTTGAAGAGCTGAATCAAGGCGTCAAAGCAAACGAAATTCGGGCAGGCAGCACATATAAGTTTCCGGTATATAAGAGATAAAACGTTAATTCCTTGTCATTCATACAAAGAGACTGTTACAATATGAACTGTAAAACAAGACGTACATGGCAAATGATTGCTTGTACACTAAGGAGCGATTGACAAGTGAGTGAAGTCACACATCGTACTAAAACGCGTCCCGTCAAAGTGGGACCTTTAACTATAGGTGGAAATAATGAGGTTGTCATTCAAAGTATGGCAACAACCAAAACACATGATGTCGAAGCGACAGTAGCTGAAATTAAGCGTCTTGAAGAAGCAGGCTGTCAAATCGTGCGTGTCGCATGCCCAGACGAGCGTGCAGCAAATGCGATTGCAGACATAAAAAAACAAATCAACATCCCGCTTGTTGTCGATATTCATTTTGACTACAAGCTTGCACTGAAGGCCATTGAAGCAGGTGCAGACAAAATTCGAATCAACCCAGGAAACATCGGAAGACGAGAAAAAGTCGAAGCGGTTGTAAAAGCAGCAAAAGAAAAAGGCATTCCAATCCGTATTGGGGTAAACGCTGGTTCATTAGAGAAAAAAATTCTTGATAAATACGGCTACCCAACAGCAGATGGTATGGTCGAAAGTGCACTGCACCACATTAAAATTCTAGAAGATCTAGATTTTCATGATATCATCGTCAGCATGAAAGCATCTGATGTCAACCTAGCTATTGAGGCGTACGAAAAAGCAGCAAAAGCGTTTGACTACCCTCTTCACCTTGGAATTACAGAATCAGGTACATTATTTGCAGGTACGGTCAAAAGTGCAGCTGGTCTCGGCGCTATTTTGAATATGGGGATTGGGAATACACTCCGCATTTCATTAAGTGCTGATCCAGTTGAGGAAGTAAAAGTAGCACGTGAACTGTTGAAATCATTTGGTCTTGCATCAAATGCAGCCACACTGATCTCTTGCCCAACTTGCGGCCGAATTGAAATCGACCTCATAAGCATTGCAAATGAAGTCGAAGAATATATCTCCACGATTAAAGCACCGATTAAAGTAGCTGTTCTTGGCTGCGCTGTAAACGGTCCAGGTGAAGCGCGTGAAGCTGATATCGGAATTGCTGGAGCTAGAGGCGAAGGCCTATTGTTCCGTAAAGGTGAAATTGTTCGTAAAGTGCCAGAAGAAACAATGGTTGAAGAACTGAAAAAAGAAATCGATAAAATCGCTGAAGAGCATTATGCAAAAATGGAAGCTGAAAAAGCAAAAGCCAACGCATAACAAAAAACGCCTGACGTCACTGTCAGGCGTTTTTCTGTTCTTGTTAAAAGAACGGGGTGATAAATATGCCAAGGATGACGGAAACAATTCCGATCCCGATTGACCATGCGCCAAGCGCATGTGCTCCTTTTCTTCTTGCAATATAACCAACGACGATTGCCGCTACTCCTAATAGCACCGGCAAGACAAATAACGAGATAATCGCAATCGCGAGTGCTGTATAGCCTATCCCCTTACTGCCTGAATCGTCACCTGCTTGGTCACGTTCTCGTCTGTCTACTCGATCTCTTGAAGCCTGATATGGCTCTGCAATTTCAGCAGCTGTTTCCTCTAGATAGCCATCATCATTACTAAAGTGTGTGTCGATTTCACGATCATTTCTTCTGAAATCTTCGTCTCTTTCCATGATCAATTCCCCCTTTTGGTTAATAGAAAGGAGCTTTTTTAGTATGAGCAAAAATGTCTGTTTCATGTTTGCTAAAACTTGCTGGAATTGTGAATTGATTATGTTACACTTTAAGAGTATAAAAATGAGGAGTGTGGGCATGTTACGTTTAGGAATTGATATAGATGGCACAGTGACGGCGCAGGATACCTTTGTTCCCTATTTAAATGAGTCGTTCCAATGTGCCATAACACTAGATGATATGACAGAATATGATTTGACGAAGCTTTTAAATATTTCTCAAGAAGAGTTTTGGGGCTGGATGAATCAGCATGAGCCTCATATATATAAACAGGCAAAGCCTGCTAAGGACGCAAAAGAGATTCTTGATCAAATGAAACATAAACACAGGCTGATCTATATTACAGCGAGAAGGCAGCATCATGCGGATATCACCTACGAGTGGTTTCACAAACATCACGTGCCCTATGATGACATTGAGCTGGTTGGCGGTCATCATAAGCTCGAAGCTGTGCAAAAGCACAAGATTGATGTGTTTTTCGAGGATCATCATGGGAATGCCACAATGATTGCAAAAGAGGCTGACATACCGGTTATTCTTTTTAACTCCCCATATAATCAAATGCCCATTGATGACAGGATTATACGCGTCAACAACTGGCAGGAAGCATCTCAATGGATTAAACAATACGAGCAGCGTTTTGAAACTGTTTATTAATACAGAAAAGCCGATACGCTAATGTATCGGCTTTTGATTGCGCACAAAGAGATAAAATGATCTTTATTTTATCTCTTTGGCTTCATTTCAGCATAGTTGAAAACCCTTAATGTATCGGCTTTTTTGATGGAACAAGCTGACCTTCTTTCATGAGAAAATGGTACAGTGCTCCCTTCATGCCTGCCTGATTCAAGTAGTGGCACGTTTCCAGCTTCACCTGAATGTTCTTCCACGCATGCAGTGTATGTAAATGTTTCTCAATGCTTGATAGTAAATCCGGTCTTGCACTTACGCCGCCTCCAATGAGGATTTTCTCTGGATTAAGGACAGTTGCTACATTGTAAATACCAATGGCGATTCGCTTGTACCACTGATCCACCAGCTTCTCAATGGACGGATCGTGCTTTGCCTTTTCAAAAATTTCTTGACCGTCTATTTGAGTACTTTGCGGAATTCCTTGCTTTTCTTTATAGCTGCGAATTAATCCAGCCGTTGAAGCACTGCTGTTGAGTGTTGTAAATTGTCCATTTTCTGTCTCTGTCAGCATCATGCCAAATTCACCGCCGCGGAAGGAAGCCCCGCGCACAAGCTGACCGCCAGCGAAAAGACCACCGCCAACACCTGTGCCAATCGTCATACAAATAAAGCTGTCACAATCTTTCGCATGGCCACTATATTTTTCTGCAAGAGCTGCACAATTCGCATCATTTTCAACTTCAACACGATGAGATGTTTTCTCTTCTAAAAGTGTTTTTACATTTTGACCATTTAAGGCGATGATGGCTCCTGCAAATTCTGTATAACCTGTTTCACTGTCCACAAAGCCCGGAAGACTAATGGCGATTCCGCTGACATCCGACGTTCTCTGATATTGCTTGACCACATCCGCCATAACTTCTAAAAACGGTTCAAGCTGCCGGCAGTTCGTTTGATAGTCACCGCTCGTGACCAGCTCCCCATCCTGATCCATTAATCCATGTTTTGTTCTCGTCCCGCCTACATCGAACACGACATAATACGCCACTTTTGACCCCTCCCTTTACTCCAAAAGACGCAAATTGCTGCATCGTACCTTGTTCTCATTTTAATGAAACAGCCGCCCTTTGTAAAACGTTTTCAAAAAGACAAAAGAAAAAGCCAGCTCTGCGGCTGGCTTTTTCATGAGTGAACTTCCTTCGGTTCGCAGGAAGGACACGTTCCGTAGATTTCGAATTTATGTCCACTAATGTGATAATCCTCTAAATCGGCGTCTAGCTTGTCCATAGGACAGGCATCGATCTCCTTTGTTTTACCGCATGCAAGACAAATAAAGTGATGGTGGTGATGAGAAAATGAGCATTTAAAACGAAAAAGCTTCTCCCCTGACAATTCCGTTGTTTCTAATATACCTAAGTCTTCATATAGCGATAAGTTTCGATATATCGTATCAAAGCTAAGACCTGGGTAGTCTTCACTTAGTGCCGTCAGCACATTTTTAGCGGTCAAATATTTATCAGAATCAGAAAACAATTGAAGCATATCTTCACGTTTGCTTGTATATTTGTAGCCTTTTTCCTTTAATAAATCAAGCGCTTCTTGTACGTTCATGATGATTCCCCCTTCTGAATTTTCCAATACTAATACATCCGATTAAAATCAAAATGGACAGCATCACAATGGTTCCGCCTGGCGCTAAATCTAGATAATAGCTTAAGATTAATCCGGCCAATACAGACAATTCACCGAACAAGATCGAAAGGAAGATCGCCTGTTTGAATCCTTTGGCAATACGGATACTTGCCGCAACAGGAAGCGTCATAAGCGCGGAGACAAGCAGTGTGCCTACGATACGCATTGATGCCGCAATGACGAGTGCGACGACTAAGATAAAAATAAAATGAATCCATTTCGCTGAAATACCAGAAGCCTTTGCATGCTCTTCATCAAAAGAAAGTAAAAACAATTCTTTATATAAAAGCACGACAACTAACACAACAACGAGTGAAATCCCAACAATAATCCAAAGATCTAATCTCGAAACCGCACTGACACTTCCGAACAAATAACTAAACAAATCGGTATTAAAGCCATTCGCTAGTGAAATGAAGATGACGGAAATCCCGATACCACCTGATAAAATAATAGGAATCGCAAGCTCCTGATAATGCTTATACACGGAGCGCAGACGTTCAATAAACAATGAACCGGCAACAGAAAACGCCATCCCTAAGTACAGCGGGCTCACCCCTGTCAAGAGGCCATACTTTTTATCAAGGAATAAGCTTGCTGCAATACCGGCAAGTGATACGTGACTGAGGGCATCTGCAATCAGCGAGAGCCTTCTCACGACGATAAATACACCAAGTAAGGGCGCAATAAAGCCGATCAGCATCCCTGCGATAAACGCATTTTGTAAAAATTCATAATGAAAAAATGGAAATAGCATTATTCATGTCCCCCATGATGGTGATGGTCGTGATGAATCACTTGAATGTCATGTCCGTAAAATTGAGATAACGCTTGATCATCCATTGAATCAAACGTTTCTGCATCCCCGTGGAAATGAAGTGCCTGATTTAAGCAAGCCACATGGGTGACTTTATCAGAAACGGTGCCAACGTCGTGTGTAACGAGAATTAAAGACATTCCTTTTTCTTTGTTCAATGTTTCGAGCAGCTGATAAAAGCCTTCTACTGTCCGCTGGTCTACACCAACCGTCGGTTCATCTAAAATGAGCAGCTTTGGCTGACTGACGAGCGCACGGGCAATAAAAGCACGTTGCTGCTGACCGCCTGAAAGTTCACCGATGTTTTGGTGCTTTAAATCTTGTATGCCAACTGAGCGAATGGCATCCTCAACTTGCCATTTGTCCTGCTTGCTCATTCGTTTGAATAAACCAATTTTCGCCGTCAATCCACTTGCAACGACCTCGTAAACAGAAGCAGGGAAACCCGTATTAAAACTATTCGCCTTTTGAGAAACAAATCCAATTTGATCCCAGTCTCTAAATTTTGACGCAGGCGTGCCAAATAGCTTTAATTCACCTTGCTGTGGTTTAATGAGCCCAAGCAGGCATTTTAATAAGGTTGTTTTACCAGATCCATTCGGTCCAACAAGTGCTAGAAAGTTCCCTTCCTCTACTGTTAAATGAATGTGATCAATGACATTTCGCTGTCCATACGAGTACGAAATGTCCTTCATTTCAATAATTGGCTTTGCCATGAATCTTTCCACCTTTAATCAATATAAAAAGAATGATTACGATTTATACAACAAAAAGAAAATGGCTTTTGCCATTTTCTCTGTCCATACATACATTTCATTATATAAAAGAAAGATTAAAAAGTAAAATAAAAGCTAATGAATGGCTGTTTTGAACTTACCGCCTTTTGTTTCATGCGTATCCATAATCGTAATAAATGCTTGACCATCAATTTCAAATACAATGGATTTTAGCTTTGTAATTTCAAGTCTTGTGACAACGGCGTAGATGACATCCTTTTCTTCATCTGTATAGCCGCCTTTCCCTCTCAGCTTTGTCGTTCCCCTGCCAAGTCGATGAAGAATCGCATCTGAAATTTCATCATAATAATCTGACACGATAATGACAGCTTTTGTTTCATCAAGCCCTTGAATGACAGCATCAATTGTTTTCATTGCCAAATAATATGTCATGACAGAATACATAGCCTGCTCTGGTCCGAAGACAAAGCCTGCCCAAATAAAAATGAACACATTGACGATCATGACAAACTCACCGACGGAGAAAGGAATTTTTTTCGTCAGAAGAATTCCTAAGATCTCTGTTCCATCCATTGAGCCTCCATTACGGATGACAAGTCCAACACCAAAACCAAGTAATAGCCCGCCAAATACAGTAGCTAAGATCGGCTGATTTGTAAATGCCTCTACATGATGGAGTGAAGATTCAATCACGGCTAAGCTGACAATCCCAATCATTGTGGAAACCAGAAAGGTTTTCCCAATATGTTTGTATCCTGATATCATAAATGGAATATTTAAAATGACAACAATCGTCGCAAAATTGATGAATGGGTTATCTGTAAAGAGATAATCCAAAATAAGCGAAATACCGATGATGCCTCCATCAATAATATTGTTTGGCACTAAAAATAATTCAATGCTGACTGCTGCGCATGCAGCTCCTACTAGAATCAGGAAAATTCTCAAAATAAAATGAGGCACTGATTCCTTTCTATGCTGTTTACTATTTGCCATACGTTCTCCCTTCTACACATGTTAAATTTTCAATGAACATTTTATTCACTTTACTATTTTATCATTTCACAGGATAAAATAAAATTTTTTGCACATTTTCCGTTTTCGCCCATACATTGTTACAGAGGGGAGGAATGGAATTGATTTTAATTCAAAAAATTGTCCTGCAGCGGCTCAATCAGATCACAGCAAATGATCTGTTAAGGTATGCGAAACAGTATGGTGTCAGTTTAACGTCAAACCAAGCTGTCGAGGTGGCCAAACTCATGAATGGGAAAAACGTCAATATTTTTAATGATGCAGAGCGTAACCGGCTTCTTAAGCAAGTGGAAGCGATTACTTCTAAACAGACAGCTCAGACTGTCAATGATCTGTTTAATCAGTTTACAAGTTAAGCAAAAAAGGGCCGCATTTAGCGGCACCTCATGATGTTGTATGCTTTTTTACTGACCCTTAATTTTATCTAGTAAGCCTTCGTCAAATTGCTTTTCTTTCAGCATCGCAATTTCGAATTTGTAAGGTGGTTTTTTGTTCTTTTTATCTTCACCTACATAAGGCGTTTCTAAGATTTTGGGCACATCTTGAAGCTGCGGGTGATGCACAATATAGTTCAGTGCATCGAAGCCAATTTCACCAAAGCCGATATTTTCATGTCGGTCTTTTCTTGCGCCTTGTACGTTTTTACTGTCATTAATATGAAGAACCTTGATTCGGTCAATACCGACGATTCGATCAAATTCTTCTAACACCCCATCAAAGTCAGTTACAATCGGATAACCAGCATCGTGTGTGTGACATGTATCAAAGCAGACTGAAAGTGCTTCGTTATGTGTCACTCCGTCGATAATTTGGGCAAGCTCTTCAAAGCTTCTTCCGCACTCTGATCCTTTGCCTGCCATTGTTTCAAGTGCAATTTGAACCTCTTGCCCTTTTACGATGACTTCGTTTAAACCTTCAATGATTTTTTGGATTCCTGCTTCTGATCCTGCTCCGACATGTGCACCTGGGTGGAGAACAATCTGCCCTGCACCTAGCGCTTCTGTACGTTCAATCTCAGAGCGAAGGAAGTCCACGCCAAGCTCAAATGTCGCTGGATTTACGGTGTTCCCAATATTAATAATATACGGTGCATGTACGACGATATCTGTCATACCATGCTCTTTCATATGCGCTTGTCCAGCTTCAATATTGAGGTCTTCAATTTTTTTGCGGCGCGTATTTTGCGGTGCACCTGTATAAATCATAAACGTATTCGAACCATAAGAGGCAGCTTCTTGACTCGCTGCAAGAAGCATATGTTTTCCGCTCATGGATACATGTGAACCAATCTTCAACAATGTTTCCCCCTACTTTCCATTACGCTTTGACTTTCTACGTTCCTGTCTCTTGATTTTGTCCATCTCACGTGTCATTTTCTTTTTATATCCAGGTTTGACGGCTTTCGGTTTTCTCACAAGACGCTTTGCTTTTTCTTCAATTTCATTAGGTGCTTTTTTACGTCTTTGACGCTTCAAGCGGTCATCTGCATCTCGCCATTCGCCATGAACAATGGTTTTGTTTTCAAACACAACGCCCATTTTCTCGATTTGAATGAGTGCATCCTCATCAGCAAGCTCATAAATAGTCATTGCAATTCCAGATGAACCAGCTCGAGCTGTTCTACCAACACGGTGAACATAAAAATCAAGATCAGATGGAAGTTCATAGTTGATCACGTGGCTGACGCCTTTAATATCAATTCCGCGGGCTGCAAGATCAGATGCCACAATATAAGTGAACTCTAAATCATCAATTTGTTTCATCACTTTTTTACGTTCGCGCGGCGTTAATCCGCCATGAAGCACTCCAACTTTCATTCCTTTTTCTTGTAGGAATGATGCGATTTCATCAACGGTTGTTTTTGTATTGGCAAAAATGATGCCTAAATAAGGCTGTACATTCGTCACCATTTCATGAAGCAGTTTTAGCTTGTCACGCTGTTTAGATGGGACTAAAATATGCTGAATGTTTTCAGCTGTAATTCGTTTTGGTTCAACATGGGCATATTTTGGATTGTCCATATATTTTTTCAGGAACGGCTTTAGTTTTTCTGGAATAGTTGCTGAGAACACAAGCATTTGCAGCTGTTCTGGCATTTGTGAACCAATACGGTCCACATCTTCTAAAAATCCCATATCCAGCATTAAATCCGCTTCATCAATGACAAGAGATGTCGCTTTGTAAACGTTCAGCGCCTGCTCATGAATGAGGTCAGCAATACGTCCAGGTGTACCGACAACCAAATGCGGCTGGTTTTTTAGCTTTTGAATGGATTTCTGCTTGTCCGTTCCGCCAATGTAAAGCTTTGCTTTCATCTCTTCTTCTGGAGAGGCATTCTTTAAAATCGTTTGGGCTTCTTTGAAAATTTGATTGGCTAATTCTCTTGTAGGTGCAGTAATCACAACTTGTACTTGCTCTTTGCTTGGATCAATTGAATGAATAAGCGGCAATAAGTACGCGTGAGTTTTTCCTGTTCCTGTTTGTGATTGACCAATCACGCTTTCTCCTTTTAACACAGCAGGGATGATTCTTTTTTGAATATCAGTTGGCTCATAAAAGCCCAGTTCATGAATAGCATCTATAATAAAAGGCTTTAATTCATATGTCGTAAATTTTGTTTCGTTCATGTTTTCACTCCTTAAGGCAATGCCTTTTTGCTCATCTCCTCATTATAGCTGATTTTCAGCAAAAAAACCATGTCCGCTTTTCTTACAGGAAACCAATTGATGCTTCCTTGCATAACCTATGAAGAGAAAGAGAATGCAGTAAGGGAGGTACAAGTATGTTAGGGCAAAGGCCTATGGGCGATTTTCAGCCGCACCGTCCCTCACGCCGGCATCTTGGAAATGGCGGACAACCCGGGATTTTTCAAAGAGGGCAGCAGCCTCCTATCGAACAGCCTTTTCAAGGGCAAGGCAATCAATTTCAGCAAATGATGCCTCGCTCCCCGTCTGTACAAGGAGGCGGTATACGCGGGATGGACGGAATTCCAGGAGGCGAGAGCCGTGCACTAGGCGGCGGAGCAGGAATGAAAGGCATGCTCGCTAAATTTCTTCCTGGCGCAGGGGGAGCAGGGATCTCTGGAGGTGGTGCGGGATTACAAGGAATCCAGAGCTTCACAAATCCTGCGACCCTCTCAAGCATGTTAGGAAATGTACAAAAAGTGCTCGGTATGGCGCAGCAATTTACACCAATGATTCAGCAATACGGTCCTTTAGTAAGAAATCTGCCTGCCATGATTAAGCTGTACAGCCAGCTCGGCAGTGCGGATGATGATGAAACAAGCGCAGATGAAGATCCTAAAGAGATCGGCAAGGAAACAGAAGTGCCGCAAGAAGAAGCAGCACGAGATGATGAAATAGAAGAAAACAAAGAACCAGAGGACATCCTCGTCAAAAAAGCAGCTCCTCACACATCACCTGCTCCTGAAGCAAAACCGAAAAAAAGACCTGGCAGCTCTGTTCCAAAACTATATGTCTAGTGATCTTTTAACGGCGAAGTGTTCACTGCGTATAACAATCTTTGATATATGCGCTTACTTTGGCTATAATGGAAGCTAGAGAATGATAAAAAGCCGTTTTTTACGGCTTTTTATATTGTTCTTCTCTAGCAGCACTTCCCTACAGGAGGACGAATAAATGAATGTAATTAAAATTTCGCCGCGTGGCTATTGCTATGGCGTTGTGGATGCAATGGTCATTGCTAAAAATGCCGCACTTGATAAAAACTTGCCACGCCCTATTTATATATTAGGTATGATTGTGCACAACAAGCACGTGACAGATGCCTTCGAAGAAGATGGGATCTACACACTGGACGGACCAAACCGCATGGACATTTTAAAGCAGGTTGAAAGCGGAACAGTCATTTTCACCGCTCACGGCGTTTCACCTGAGGTTCGTCAAATTGCAGAAGAAAAAGGCCTTATCACCATTGATGCAACCTGTCCCGATGTAACGAAAACACATGAACTCATTTCAGAGAAAACAGCCGATGGATATGACATTATTTATATTGGGAAAAAGGGTCATCCTGAGCCAGAGGGAGCTGTCGGAGTAGCTCCTGACAAGGTGCATCTTGTCGAAACAGAAGCCGACATTGAGGCGCTCGATTTAACATCAGATAAACTGCTCATCACCAATCAGACGACGATGTCTCAGTGGGATGTTCACGATCTAATGGAGCTGATTAAAGAGAAATACCCTCACGTCGAGTACCATCAAGAAATTTGTCTTGCGACACAGGTACGTCAGGAAGCTGTTTCCGAGCAAGCTGGCCAAGCTGATCTTACCATTGTTGTCGGCGATCCAAAAAGTAATAACTCCAACCGTCTGGCACAAGTGTCCATGGAGATTGCTGGAACGCAGGCTTACCGTATTGGTGACCTAAGTGAGCTCAAGCTGGAGTGGCTGCAAGGCGTAAATACCGTTGCCGTTACGGCTGGTGCTTCAACACCAACACCTATTACAAAGGAAGTCATACGTTTCTTAGAAAACTACGAGCCGGATGATGAAGCAACTTGGAAGATTGAACGGTCGGTTCCTCTTTCGAAAATACTACCGCGCGTGAAAACAAAGAAATAAAGAAAACGTCAGAGCATAGCAGCTCTGACGTTTTTTTGTTTACATAAATTGAAATGGGTTTGTGTTCGATTCAGAAACAAAGAGCTGTACATCATACTTTTTATCTGAACATAGCGATTGAAGCTTCGCCTTTACGCCCTCTTTCATAATCTTTTCTGCATAATGCCCTGGGTCCACTACGTTCAGCCCGAGCATCATGGCATCATGGGCGACATGGAAATAAAGATCCCCTGTCACATACACATCAGCACCCATTCTTTTCGCTTGATGAATGTATTTATTTCCGTCTCCGCCAAGCACAGCCACTTTTTTCACAACAGCGTCCTGATCACCTACAAAGCGAGCACCATTTACATCCAGCTTTGTCTTCACAAATCGTGTAAAATCTCCAAGGGTCATAGGCTCTCTTAGCTCCCCTATACGGCCAAGGCCTTTTTGAATTGGAGGAAGATCTGTCGTGTGTACACTATAAGCGACTTCTTCATACGGGTGTGCTTTGATCATTTCACGAATCACTTGTTTTTCTATACTTGCCGGGAAAATGGTTTCAATCCGCACTTCTTTGACAAATTCCAATTGACCGCTCTCACCAATGAACGGATCCGCATCTTCTGATGGCAAAAAGCTGCCTGTCCCCTCATTTGAAAACGCACAATGGCTGTAGTTGCCAATATGGCCTGCGCCCGCATTTCCTAACGCTGTACGGATGGCTTCTTCAAATTCCTGCGGAACATACAGGGCAAGCTGTTTGATTTGATCTTCATATGTCGGGACTAACACACTTGTTTCTTCAAGCTCTAAAGCCTCCGCAAGCAAGTCATTGACTCCTCCATCAGCCACATCTAAATTCGTATGTGCCACATATACCGCAATATCATGTTTGATGCATTTCTCAATGATCCGTCCAGCTGGCTGATCTGTCGCTACATGTTTTAACGGACGGAAGATCGGTGGATGGTGAGCAATAATGAGATCCACATTTCTTTCGATCGCCTCATCTACCACATTCTCTAATACATCCAAGGTGATCATGACATTGTTTACCTTTTTATTTAACGTCCCAATCTGGAGACCGATTTTGTCACCTTCTACGGCATATGCCTTTGGTGAAAATTGTTCAAATAATTGGATGATTTCATGTCCGTTTACTGTTTTAGCCAACAGTCAAAACCTCCTTTAGAATCTTTATTTTTACATGCAGCTCTTCAAGGCGCTCCTCATTCTCTTCTGCCCGCGCTGCCTGCTGAATTTGACTTTCTATTTTCTCCATATGCTGAAGCTCTTGCATCCACTTGCGCCGGAAGACGTCGTTTTGCTCTTTCGCAAGAAACGGACCAACTAGCATGCCTGTTTCAATCGACATCCCTTCATAGGCTTTATCTTTGTCGCCTTTTTCTGCGATCATGATTTCGTATATTTTGCCATCCTCTTCTAAAATGACTTCATCCATCAATTCATACCCCTCTTGATAGAGCCATAAACGAATGTGGTGAGCATGGATATTTGGCTGAAGAATGAGCCTCTCATGGCCTGCGAGCTTATGCTTGCCATCATTTAAAATGCTTGCGATGAGTGCTCCGCCCATACCTGCAATCGTGATAGCATTCACTTCGCCCTTTTCAATAACTTCAAGGCCATTACCTTTTCTGACCGAGATCTGGTCATCTAATTCAAGTCTATGTACTTGCTGCTTCGCCGATTGAAGCGGTCCCTCTGTAATTTCACCAGCAATGGCTTTTACTGCTTTTTGATGCAGGATCGCATAGCATGGCAAATAGGCATGATCTGAGCCGATATCAGCAAAGACGGCCTCATGTGGTAAAAAGTCTGCGACTCTTTTTAATCGTTTTGATAAATTCATTTCATTCATACGTATCACTACTTTTCTTTAATGTTCATACTTGTCTATCTTATATAAATTATGGACTTTTTAAAAGTCGTTTTCAAATGAAAAAAGCTCTTCTGATGAAAAAGAGCTTTTTGCGTAACATTATTTAATTTTGGATACCCATTCCGACATTTCATCGAGCTTTTCATTTGGGATCAGCCCGCCTGGCATCCCGTTGCCGCCTTCTTGAATTTTCTTCTTGATGTCTGCCACTTCAAGCTTGTCTCCAACGCCTTTTAATGCAGGACCTGCGCCGCCTTCATAGTTTTCCCCGTGACAGCTCAAACAGTTTTGCTTATACAATTCTTCCGGCGTCGCATTCGCTGTCTCTTCTTGTTTTTGCTCCTCGCCTCCAGAGGCGATTTTGTCTTCATCTTTCAACCCCTTCATTGATAAGAAAAAAGTGAGTCCAATACCTAAAATGGCAATCAATAAGAATGGTATAAGTGGATTCCGTTTCATTTCTTTCATCCTCCCCTTTGTGAAAACCCCTTTGAGACTATGCAAACAATTCTAATTCTACTTTAATTTTACAAAAAGTAAACGAATTATGATACAAAACTTTGGTCAAGTTCACAGATTAGACAAAAATGATACAAGATGAGAAATGAAGCCTTCAGCACATTTTGATGTATTTTTTATACATCTTTTCTCTAAGAACGTTGCAAATTCATTTGTTATTCAGTAAAATATAATCAGATTGAAAAAAGCGTTTTCATTTTTGATGAAGAAAGAACGGATCTCTTTCAAGATCCGTCCAGTTTCTACTCTAAGAAGTCTTTTAATCGTTTACTTCTGCTTGGGTGTCTTAATTTACGCAGAGCTTTCGCTTCAATTTGGCGGATACGCTCTCTTGTGACGCCGAACACCTTTCCAACCTCTTCTAACGTACGTGTTCTTCCGTCATCTAGTCCGAAGCGTAGTCTCAGTACATTTTCTTCACGGTCCGTTAGCGTGTCTAATACATCTTCAAGCTGCTCTTTTAACAATTCGTATGCAGCATGGTCAGATGGAGATGTCGCCTCTTGGTCTTCAATAAAATCACCAAGATGCGAGTCATCTTCTTCACCAATAGGTGTTTCTAAAGATACAGGCTCTTGCGCAATTTTAAGAATTTCTCTTACCTTTTCTGGAGTTAAATCCATGTCTTCAGCAATTTCCTCTGGCGTTGGTTCTCTGCCTAGGTCTTGCAGAAGCTGTCTTTGAACACGGATCAATTTATTAATGGTTTCCACCATATGAACCGGGATCCTGATTGTTCTGGCCTGATCGGCAATCGCACGCGTGATCGCCTGTCTAATCCACCAGGTTGCATATGTTGAGAATTTGTATCCTTTGCGGTAATCAAACTTCTCAACTGCCTTCATAAGACCCATGTTTCCTTCTTGAATCAAGTCAAGGAACAGCATACCACGACCGACGTAGCGTTTCGCGATGCTGACAACGAGACGAAGGTTTGCTTCCGCTAATCTTCTTTTTGATTCCTCATCGCCTTCTTCGATCTTTTGAGCATACGTAATTTCTTCTTTAGCAGATAACAAATTGACGCGTCCGATTTCTTTTAAGTACATACGAACAGGATCATTAATTTTGACACCTGGTGGTACGCTTAAATCATTCAGGTCAAATTCCTCTTCTGCTTTAGCCAGCTGCTGAACATTTGGGTCTTCTGTCTCTTCGTTTTCACTGATGAGCTCTACACCCTGTTCGCCTAAGTATTCATAGTATTCATCCATTTGGTCTGATTCAATTTCAAAGCTAGACATACGCTCTGCAATTTCTTCGTATGTTAAAACGCCCCGTTTTTTACCCGTTTCAGTGAGCTTATCTCTCACCTGTTCAAAGGTTAATTCAGTTTCGGTTTCGTGGGCTTGTTTATCAGCCATTATGGATCCCTCCTTCCAAAGCTTGCAACGAATTCTAAAGTAACTTGCGATTTGCTTTCGCTCTGCTTTTCTCTCTTTATCAAACAGATGAGCAAATAGGAATAAAATAAATAATGATGAAGGCAAGATGCTTGCGGTCTTATGCTCCTCCCGTAAAGGATTCATTGCCAGCCGTAAGTCTTGTCATAAATATTAGACGTATTACTTCAGCGAACGGTTCAACTGAATAATTTCTTTTGCAAGTGTTGCCGCTTTGAAGAAATCTTTTTGCCTCTCCGCTTCTGCACGTTCTAGTTCTTTTTCCTTTATCATTGACAAATTCCGATGATTCAACACTTTTTTTACATAATCACTTAATTCAGCTTCACTTAGTTCGTCTCCAACTTGAATCATGAATATATCCGTCAGAAGCTGATTGATGACATCATCTTCTATACGGTTCATCAGATGCTGCGGCGTTGGTTCTTTGCCTTCTTCATACAAAGCATAAATGTACGTGGCCAGCGCCCTGTGAGAATCTATATTAAATTCAATCCCTACTCTGTCAAGTACTTTTCGGATCACGTCATCACTTTTTAACATATGAGCAAGCAGCATTCGCTCTGCATTTTCATATGCTGGCCGCAGACGCTTTCTTCTTACCTGTGTTGACAGATGTGCACGCCGTTTTTCAAGCCCGCTTTCTTCCTGTGTGCTTTTGGCTTCTTGCCGCTGCTGTTTTTCAAACAGCTCCAGTTGTTCTTTTAATGAATCAAGTGAGATCGAGAACTCTCCAGCAAGCTGTTTCATGTAAATCTCTTGTTCCAAGGAACCGTTTAACCGGCTAATTTCTCGGAGTACCTGCTTCATATAAGTAAGCCGGTCTCCTTCGTCAGATAAATTCTTTCCCCTACGGAAAAAGTTCATCTTAAAAGTCATTAATGTCACACTTGCATCTATGATGTCATTCCTAAATTTCTCGCCGCCATATTTACGAATGTAATCATCTGGATCAAGTCCATCTGGTATCATGGCAACGCGAACTTTACATCCTCTTTTTCCAAGCAAATCTGATGCTTTCATGGTGGCTTCATAACCGGCCGTGTCAGAGTCATAGCAAAGAATGATCTCTTCTACGTTACGTCTGAGAAGTTTTACGTGCTCTTCTGTTAGAGACGTACCCATTGTTGCAACACTTTCGCCGACACCTGATGTGACAGCTGAAATGACGTCAGCAAATCCTTCGAAAAGAACCGCCCGTTCGCGTTTTCGTATATGCATACGCGCGTCATGAAAGTGATAAAGCAGCTTACTTTTATGAAAAAGTGGCGTTTCAGGACTATTCATATACTTAGGCTGCTGATCACCAAGCGATCTTCCGGAAAAAGCGACAACTGTCCCATGATGATCATGAATGGGAAACATCACACGATCCCTAAAGCGGTCAAAAAAGCCTGTTCCGTTTTCACGTTGAATCAAAAGACCAGCCTTCTCCATCATCACAGGATCAAACCCTCGTTTTTCTAAAAACTTGGTCACGAAATCCCAAGAGTCAAGAGCATATCCGATCTCAAACTTGGCAATTGTTTCATCCGTAAAGCCTCTCGCCCGTAAATAATCGAGTGCGTTTTGACCTTCCTTTGTATTTACCAGCAAATGGTGGTAAAATTTCTTAAGAAGCTCATGCGCTTCAATCATTTTATGATCTGCAGTGTCCTCTTGCTGTGAGGAGCTGACCTGAGCATTTGCTACATGATCAGGCAAATCAATATGGTACTTATCAGCAACATGTGAAACGGCTTCAATAAATGAGTAGCCTTCCATTTGTCTGAGGAACGAAAATACATTACCTCCTGCACCACAGCCAAAACAATGGAAGATTTGCTTATCTGCTGAAACAGAGAATGAAGGAGTATTTTCACCATGGAATGGACAAAGACCGAAGTAATTTCGACCTTGCTTTCTAAGCTGTACGTATTCTCCAATCACTTCGACAATGTCTGCGTTTTTTTGGATTTGCTCCAAAAGTTCATCTGGTATACGTTTGCTCATCCTATAACACTCCGTCGTACATTATTCGCCTTTTAATTCAAAAATCCTTCATGATTCGACAGGATTTTTTGTAGCTGCGCAATAAATCGCTTTTTATCCTCTTCTAAAAGCTTTTTGGGACCTTTTCCATATACACCTTTTCTTCGCTGTTTACTGGAAACATGTCTGCGTTCCAAATCAAAATCAATTGTTTCGTTTGTGTACATCCGTCCTCTTTCAGACAGTACAATGACCTGTCTTGGAAGCAGTAAGGAGGCAAGACCAATGTCTTGGGTGACGACAATATCATGCGCGGCAGCTGAGTTCGCAATGACTAAATCCGCTGCTTCCTTATGTGTATCTACAAAGCGCCAATCTTCAAGTGGAGATCTTTTGGTTTGAAAATGCTCATATGAAGCAATGAACATCACAGGTACTTGAAATTGAGATGCGACAGAAAGGATTTCGTCTTTTACAGGACAAGCATCTGCATCGACATAAATCGCCCTCTCTTGTTTATGTTCATTCAGGTGACTAATTCTCCATCCCTCCACCTTATTCCTGCTTTAGAGAAGCAAAAAGACCATACTTTCCCCCCATATAGCAAACAACAGTAAAACTCATTTTGTCGAAAAGTTATGTTCAGAATCACTTGACTTCTGCCAATATTAGTTTATTCGTTCTTGACTTAACTTAAACCTAAAATCAATCATTTTATCACAATTTTTTATTATAATACAAATGCAGCAAATATGCCATTGTTTTTGTTTACCCGTTTCCCACCATAGGAAAAACCCAGGAGGAGCATCCTGAGTTTATTCGGAACCTCTTTTGGTCAGCATTTGATGAATGACATTTGCCGTTTCCTCAACTGCTTTATTCGATACATCAACGACTTGACAGTTAATGCGGTCCACCACTTTTTCAAAATACTCTAGTTCTTCTTTAATCCGCTCAATGTTCGCATAAATTGCGCGATCATTTAAACCTAGAGATTTCAAACGCTCTTTACGAATATGATTTAGTTTGTCTGGACTGATTTTTAGACCGATGCATTTTTTTGGATCAACTGAAAATAACTCCTCTGGCGGATCTACTTCAGGAACAATTGGAACGTTCGCTACCTTCAGCCGTTTATGCGCCAAGTATTGAGATAATGGTGTCTTAGATGTGCGTGATACACCGATGAGCACAATATCAGCCTTTAGAATGCCTCTTGGGTCTCTGCCGTCATCATACTTCACTGCGAACTCAATGGCTTCAACCTTTTTAAAATAGTCCTCATCTAATTGACGTACACGCCCCGGCTCATGTTTCGCTTCATTTCCATAAGCAGTCTCCATTTTATCGATGAGTGGTCCGATGATGTCATAATAAACGACTCCGTTTGCTTCTGCCTCTTCAATTAAGAATTGGCGCATTTCTGGCACAACAAGAGTAAAGCAGACGATTCCGTTATCTGCTTTCGCCAGTGAAATGACTTCTTTAATCGTACCGACATCCTCTACATACGGAATTCTTCTAATATTTGAATGGTCTGATGAACCGCCATCAAATTGGCTAAGTGCCGCTTTGACCACGAGCTCTGCCGTTTCTCCTACTGAATCTGATACCACAAAAATTACGCGATTACTCATAACATCCCCTCGCAGTCTTCTGTAATTAGATTATTTCATTCTCCGATAAGCTAACAAGTATTTTCGTCATGTTTGTTTTCGTAATTCTGCCGACCACTTCAAAGCCTTTATCCGTATCTTTTATAACAGGAAGTGCATCTATCTGCTTTTCAATCAAGTGCTTCGCCACATCCATAATAAAATCTTCCTTGCGGCAAACGGTGATGTTCGGCATTCTTGTCATAATAATATGGACAGGGATAGATGGAAGCTCCTGTTTTCCAATACTTGCGCGAAGGAGGTCTTTCCTTGACAACACGCCTGTTAAAATAGAGTGATCATCCACAACGAATAATGTGCCCACATCCTCTAAAAACATCGTACAAATCGCATCATAAACTGAAACATTCTCATGTATCACCACTGGAATGGATTGAAAATCTTTTACTTGAAGTTTTTTCAGCTTATCTGCTAGAAGCTGCGTGCCTGTTTTTCCTGTGAAAAAGTAGCCGACCCTTGGTCTTGCTTCTAAAAAGCCTGACATCGTTAATATGGCTAAATCCGGTCTGAGGGTCGCCCTAGTTAAGTTCAGCCGATCGGCGATATGCTCTCCAGTGATCGGACCATTCTCTTTGACAATCTGTAAAATCTGCTCTTGCCGTTTATTTAACTCGATTGTACTCACCACCTTTAAATAGAGAGAGCGAATCTTTACTTTATGTATATCATTTTCATAACTCATCATATTATAGCGCATCTTTGTCCGAATGAAACAAAAATCCACTCAAAAACCGTGAATTAAATGAGTAAAAAACGATTGCCCTTCGAAAAAGGCAACCGTTCTTAGGTATTTATTTTACAATTAAATTGTTCATATTCGCAAATGATTGAATGACTTTGGCTAGTTTGACCATTTGCGCCAAACGATTTCGCTTCAGCTTTTCATCATCCGCATGTACCATTGTGTGATCGAAATAATGAACAATCGGTGTTTTTAACGTATCTAGCGCCTCAAGTGCTGCGCTGTATTGCCCTGCTGCTACATGTTCCTTGACAGCTGTCTCTACTTGTTGATACGCCTCATATAGCTTTTGCTCATGCTCATTTTCAAACAGCTCAGGCTGAATCTCTGCATCTTCCCCTTTTTTACTGATTGAAATGACGCGTCCTAATGCTTCTGCCGTTTCTTTGAAGCTTTCTTGTTTCACGCTCTCTTCAAGAACAGCTGCTTTTTTCACGACTGCATAAGGTTCAATATTTTCAACATCCAGCACTGCATCCACAACATCATGACGGATATGCTCTGCTTGGAGGACATATTTTAAACGGTGTGTCAAAAATTCAATCAGAGCAGCTTCATGTTCTGCTTCTACTTGAGCAAGTGCCAAAAGCTCTTTAAATGAAATATTCCAATGACGATCGAGCAGGATTTGAACGATACCGCTCGCTTGTCTTCTCAGTCCATAAGGGTCTTGAGAGCCTGTTGGAATGACATCAATTGAGAAGAAGGAACAAATAGAATCCAGCTTATCTGCTACTGCCACAATCGCACCAATCAAAGTGGAGGGCGCCTCATCACCGGCAAAGCGCGGCATATAGTGCTCGTTGATGCTCTTTGCCACTTCTTCATGTTCGCCAAGTGCTTTTGCATATTTCTCGCCCATGATTCCTTGTAATTCTGGGAATTCATAGACCATTTGAGTCACAAGATCAAACTTCGAAATACTTGCTGCTCTTGCCACTCGTTTTGTCGTTTCGTCATCTGCACCGACATGCGCTGCTAGACGGGTCGCAATGTCTGCCACTCTCTTTAGCTTGTCGCCAATTGTGCCAAGTTTCTCATGGAATACAACTTTATCAAGCTTCTTAATATTGTCATCAATGACTAGTTTTTCGTCTTCTTTATAGAAGAATGCAGCATCTGATAAACGTGCACGAAGTACTTTTTCGTTCCCTCTTGCGACATTTTCAAGCGCCTCACTGTTTCCATTTCTGACCGTAATAAAGTGCGGCAATAATTCCCCTTGCTCATTTTTCACAGGGAAGTAGCGCTGATGCTCTTTCATTGTGGTCACTAATACTTCTTCCGGCAATGCAAGGAATTCTTCTTCAAAGGAACCAGAAAGCACCGTTGGATATTCTACAAGATCGTTGACTTCTTCTAGAAGCTCAGGATCAACAGGAATGACCCAGCCTTTTTCTGAAGATAGGGCATTTAGCTGCTTAGTAATGGATTGTTTTCTTTTATCTGAATCTGCAATGACAAATTGATCGCGCAATGTTTGCTCATAAGAAGCAGGCGAGTCGATGGTGGCTGCCCTACCAAGGAAACGGTGTCCTCTTGTCTCACGGCCGCTTTTCACCCCAGCAATTTCAACAGGTACAATCTCCTCTCCAAATAAACAAACAATCCATTTAATCGGACGGATATAGCGTAAATCTTTACTTCCCCATCTCATGTTCTTTGGAAAACTTAATGAGGCGGCGATCTCACCTAACGCTGGCAGAAGGTCTTTGACTTGCTTTCCTTCTTGAAACTTTTGGACATGAACGTAGTCCACTCCTTTGATCTCTTTAAAATAGAGATCAGCTGTTGAGGCACCTTGTCCGCGGGCAAAGCCTTCTGCTGCTTTTGTCCAATTGCCTTCAGCATCTTTCGCAATCTTTTTAGCTGGGCCTTTTGCTTCTTCTTTGATGTCTTCTTGTTTTTCTGCGACACCTTTCACGAGTACAGCAAGACGTCTTGGTGAGTTGAATAAAGCAACATCTTCAAATGAAATATTTTGCGTTTCAAACCATGCTTTTACTTTCTCACCTAGCTGCTTTGTGCTTTCCGGCATGAAACGAGCCGGCATCTCTTCTAAGCCAATTTCGAGTAATACATCTTGTTTATTCATGAGAAGCCGCCTCCTCTTTTAGCATAGGGAATCCCAATTTTTCTCGTTCTTCATAATATGTTTTGGCTACTTTTCTGGCTAACTGGCGCACTCTTCCGATATAGCCAGTTCGCTCGGTAACAGAAATCGCGCCCTTTGCATCGAGCAGGTTAAACGTATGAGAGCATTTGAGCACATAATCGTATGCTGGGTGAACAAGCCCTTTGTCCATTTGGCTATGCGCTTCCTTCTCATAGGTCGTAAATAACTCAAACAGCATGTCAGTATTAGATGTTTCAAATGTATAAACAGAGTGCTCATATTCAGCCATTAAGAATAAATCTCTGACCGTAAATCCGTCTGTCCATTCAAGATCGAAGACATTTTCTTTGTCCTGGATGTAGGAAGCAAGACGTTCAATACCGTATGTGATTTCAACGGAAACAGGCTTACATTCTAAGCCGCCGACTTGCTGGAAATACGTGAATTGTGTAATTTCCATCCCATCAAGCCATACTTCCCAGCCAAGTCCTGCACAGCCAAGAGATGGGTTTTCCCAGTTGTCTTCCACAAAACGAATATCATGTTTCAGCGGGTCAATACCAAGTGCTTTCAATGATTCAAGATACAGTTCTTGAATATTGTCAGGTGACGGCTTAATGATCACTTGAAATTGATGATGCTGATACAATCTATTTGGGTTTTCTCCATATCTGCCATCAGCCGGGCGTCTTGAAGGCTCTACATATGCTACCTTCCATGGCTCTGGGCCAATGCTTCGCAGGAACGTGTATGGACTCATCGTTCCGGCACCTTTTTCTGTGTCATACGCCTGCATTAATACGCAGCCTTCATTTGACCAATGCTTTTGCAGCGTCAAAATCATGTCTTGAATATTCAATGATCGCACCTCCATCTTTTCTACACCATCCGCTATGATATGGCGGGTGGGGATGAGAACCTCGTAAGAGAACACAAAAACTCCCGTCTCTATGCTCGCAAGGCTCCTTGCAAACATAGGGACGAGAGTTTTTCCCGCGGTTCCACCCTATTTGCTGGTGTCGTAGCATCCAGCCGCTTTGTTTTACGTTGCTCAAGAATGCCTTTCGTTACGCCTCCATCCTTAGCTCACACCGCCCTAAGGTCGCTTTTAATGAATTCTGCGTAAGTACTTCTTTCTGTCAATGCAACATATTTTATCTTAGATGATCTTACAAAAAGTCAAGGGAGATGTCAACTTTTGTTTTCCCCGCCCATTAGCTTTTTCATGGATTCCATCTGATTCATGAATTTTTTTGATTTCAAATAAAGGCCTGAATACTCTTCATAGTAGTGATCGAGCACTTGACGAATTTCTTGTTTCGTCTGCGGTTTCACATCAACCTGACCGAGCCTTGATAAATCAAAATAATGAAATAAACGGAGCAGCCTTGCAGCTGCTGGGGATAAGGGCAGTTTATACGGATCTTTAGAAAAGCAATTTTGGCAAATGAAGCCGTTATCTCTAATAGAGAAATGAAACTGCCCTTCTTTTTGACCACAATGGACACATTGATCAAGTTCAGGCTTCATTCCCATTACTGATAACATTTTGACCTCTACGATAAATAAGATAATATCAGCATCTGTGCCTTCATTCAGATGACGCAGAGATTGATGCAGGAGCTCAAACAAATAAGGGTTTGGCTTTTTTTTTTCTGTGCCTTTATCGAGTAACTCTGTCATATATGCGGCATATGCGGTCAAAAATAAATCCTCCCGAATGGTTCGCATACTTTCAAACATTTCGCCTTGCTGGAGCGTTCCAAGTCCTGTTGATGATTGGATCAGGAAGGTTCCGTATAAAAACGGCTGGCTTATGGCTGACAGGCGGCTGTTTGATTTTTTTGCACCTCTTGCCATCACGCCAATTTTCCCATGTTCTCTAGTGAGCAGCGTGACAATTTTGTTTGTTTCGCCATAATCTGTTGTTCTAAGGACGATTCCTTCACTTTTAATGAGCATTTGTCTACACTCCGAGCATTGGAGGGGGTCAAGAATTATAAGATTGGAAAATCAAATCGTGCTATCTCTTCTTCAAGTACATCGGGTCTTTCCAGGTTCTCCTTTTCTAACTCTTTGAAAAGCAGATACGTGTCAACGCTTCCTGTTTGTGAAAATACGTTCCATGTAAAATTCAACATAAAAACCCCACCTTTCTTTATTAGAAGCAGCAACGCTACATCCAACATATTAATTTTATCTTGACCAAGCTACCTCCATTTCATGATAAACAATTTTTACTAATCGAACCGCACCATTGTCAGATTTTATGACAACAGCAGAGATTTTTTAATATTCGTCTTCTCTAAATCCGAAGTCACGAAGGTGAGTGGATTTATTACGCCAGTCCTTCTGAACCTTTACCCAAAGCTCCAGATACACTTTTGAACCGAGAAGTGCTTCAATATCTCTGCGTGCTTTTTGTCCCACTTCTTTTAATAAGCTGCCTCGTTTACCAATGACGATCCCTTTTTGTGAATCACGTTCTACGACAATGGTCGCCGCAACATGGATCTTGCCATTTTCATCTGGCTTAATGGATTCGATCGCAACTGCAATACTGTGCGGGATCTCTTCTCTCGTTAAATGCAGCACTTTTTCACGAATTAATTCAGAAATAATAAACCGTTCTGGATGATCTGTTACTTGATCTGCCGGATAAAATTGAGGGCCCTCAGGAAGATAACCTTCAATCTGCTGAAGAAGCGTGTCAATGTTGTTTCCTTCAAGAGCTGAAATTGGCACAATTTCCTTAAATGGATAACGTGTGCGGTATTCATCAATTAAAAGGAACAGCTCATCTGGGTGAATTTGGTCGATTTTATTGACGACTAGGAATACCGGTGTAGATGTTTGCTTGAGTCGTTCAATGATGAATTCATCACCCTTGCCATAGCCTTCCTTTGCATTGATCATAAACAAGATCAGGTCGACTTCCTTCAGTGTATTTTGAGCCACTCTCATCATAAAATCACCAAGCTTATGCTTAGGTTTATGAATCCCTGGTGTATCGATAAAGATCGTTTGTGACGTGTTTGTTGTTAAGACACCTTGCACTTTGTTTCGTGTCGTTTGGGGCTTATCACTCATGATCGCGATCTTTTGTCCAATCACACGATTAAGAAAGGTTGATTTTCCTACATTTGGTCTTCCAATAATTGATACAAATCCTGATTTGAAGCTTTCGTTAGTCATTTAAATCCTCCGGTGAAAATGCGCCTGGCAATAGTTCGTTTACTGTTGTTTCGTATATATGTCCTTTTAAGTTCGTTAGAATCACTGGCATATCAGGTGCACATAGCTCTGAAATGACCTGTCTGCATGCGCCGCACGGCGAAACAGGCCGGTCTGTATCAGCCACTACCGCTAGCATTTGAAACGATGTGATGCCTTCTGAATAGGCTTTAAAAAGTGCTGTTCTTTCCGCACAATTACACATACCATATGCTGCATTTTCAATGTTGCAGCCGCCATACACTTTTCCATCATTCGACAATAATGCTGCACCGACTTTGAATTTTGAATAGGGTACATATGCAAAATCTCTTGCTTTAACTGCTTCTGAAATCAACTCTTGTTTGTTCATTCCTAGTTCCCACTTTCAGAAGAAATGGACCCACTGTCACATTTATATTTTACATAATTCACGTGACATTTTCACGCCCATTTCTAAAAATGTTAATAAATAGTAATATTGTTCTATTGCATGATCTTCGGTAAGAAGATGATTACCCCAATCATAACCGAAACCGCGGCGTAAACGCAAACAGCGCCTGCTGCAGCGTCCTTCGCTCTCTCTGCAAGAGGGTGCTTATCTTCTGTCATCAGGTCCACTGTATGTTCAATGGCTGTATTGACAAGTTCAAGCGCAAACATCCCCCCGCATAAAAGCAAAACGATCGTCCATTCGAATGGTTCAATGTGAAACCAAAAGCCGCAGATCACCACGATGATGGCTGCGACTGTGTGAAATCGAAAATTCCGTTCATTCAAGAAAGTTCGCCATATTCCTCTAAATGCATAATAAAAACTCCGAAAAAAACGGGCAAGCGGCCTTCTCTTCTTACGAAGATCTTGAAAGGCCATAATCATCCAAGATCTTTGTCTGTTTGGCGAACATTTCTTTTTCATCTTCTTCTGTCATATGATCAAACCCGAGCAAATGAAGGAACCCATGAATGGTGAGAAATCCAAGCTCTCTCATAAAGGAATGTCCATATTCCTCTGCCTGCTCTTTCGTACGGTCCACACTAATGATGATGTCGCCGAGTACAGGCGGAATATCATCAGCACCAATGATTTCAATTTCCCCTTCTCCTTCTTCCTCAAGTGCAAAGGAGATGACATCCGTTGGTGCGTCTTTCCCGCGGTATTCTTTATTGATTTGATGAATCTCTTCATTCGAGACGATCGTCACTGATACCTCCGCTTGATCTTTGACCTCAAGGGCATCTGCAGCGAACTGAAGAAGCTTTTCCACTTCTTCAAGCTGCTCTTTTGATACTTGTCCTGTTTCATCTATTAAATCGATTAACAATGTCATTTACTTCACCTTCTGCTTCGGGGCATCTGGATATTCAATCCGAGAATGAAAAATCCCCTTTAATGTTGTACAAATCGTTTGACCAATAATATTTAATTCTTTAAATGTCAGATCACATTCACTAAATTGCCCATCCTGCATTTTATCTGAAATAATGCCTTTGACGAGCTTTTCGATTCGCTCTGGATTTGGATTATGCATCGATCGTACTGCCGCTTCAACGCTGTCCGCTACAGAAATAATTGCCGCTTCTTTTGATTGCGGTTTTGGACCAGGATAACGGAATTCTTCCTCTGTCACCTGATCATCACGCTCTTTTGCCTTATAGTAAAAGAACTTTAACAGTGACTTCCCGTGATGCTGTTCTGCAATATCGACAAGCTCTTCAGGAAACTTCTTTTCTCTCAGCATATCAGCTCCATCTGTCGTATGGGCAATAATGATATTTTTACTTAGCTGAGGAGAAAGCTTGTCATGCGGATTATCAATGTTCATTTGGTTTTCGATAAAGTATTGCGGTCTTTTCGTTTTCCCAATGTCATGATAATAAGCGCCGACCCTTGCTAAAAGACCGTTTGCGCCAACTGCTTCACATGCAGCATCCGCTAAATTTGCCACCATGACACTATGATGATATGTACCTGGTGTCTCTGTTAAAATCTTTTTGAGCAGCGGATGATTTGGGTTTGATAATTCAATCAGCTTCATTGTTGAAAGGATGCCGAACATACTCTCAAACACAGGCATTAACCCGATGACCAAAATAGATGATGCAAACCCTGACACAAACGCCATCATGAGGTTCACACCGATTTCAAGCCCTGATGGTGAGGAGTTTTGGATCAGCGTAATGGATAGAACCACAAGGACATTCACCAAAGCGACCCAAAGCCCTGCCTGCAATATTTTTGAACGTGCATTATGCTTTCTCAAAAATAAAATGCCCGCCATCCCGTTCACAAGGTAATAAGCACAGATCACATAGTTAAAGACGCCGGTTACCCCTTGATTAAACATCATACTGCCGCAAAGAGCAAATACAAGGCCAGAGAAGATCGCTAGCCGCTCATTGATAAGCAGCTTGATCAGCATCGTGCCAAGTGCCACTGGGACCACATAACCTATTGTCGTATACTTCGTTTCCTGGAAGAGACTGAATACTTCCATGATGACTAAAATAATGGTGAAAATAAGCGAGTAGAGCAGCAACGACTTATTCTTATGAACAAGCGATTTTTTCCTCGTTTCAAGTGAATGAATAATCGCTGCTAAAAACAGACCAATCAATATCATAAGACCGCTTACAGGCTTAATCAAATTGGAGCTGTTTAAGAGGCCTGTCAGTTCTAATTTACGATACACTTCCCGGTCGATAAGTTCTCCTTCTTCGACTAAAATTTGCCCTTGCTTAATCTGAACCGGCTGAATATTATCAGCTGCTTCTTGTCTTTTCTTCTCTGTAGCCACTGGATCAAATACATAGTTTGGAATGATCGCAAATTCACCGATTTCTTTTGCTGCATTTAAGTATTTTGATGGAATTGAATTATTTTCAAGCTCTGTTTTCACTTGTTTTTTCTCATCTTGTAATTTCGCTGCTGTGATTTCTTTACTCATCAGTGAATTCACCACTGTGATGATGGAATCCTTAGTAAAAGAGAGATTTTCGTCACTTGCCTGAAGCAGTGCTTTGATGGATTGGTCTGAAACAGCCTCCTGCATATCTGATGTGAGTTTTTCTTTGACACGCTTGACCATTTCTTTATCTGATGGCGGATTCTCTTTTTCATCAGCTGCTTTCTTCTCTTCTTTAATGGCTTCAAAAAGGGAGGAGATGAGGTCAACACGATTGTCAGAATACGCTTTTTTGAGTGTATATTGATCCTCTACTTGATCTGTTGCTTCTTGCTTCTTTTCTTCTGTCGCTTCTTGATCATCGACGGTTGATGGAGAATAGATGGTCTGTTCGCTCACTGAAAATAAATCTAAGTCGAGCGATTCAGGCTTTACATGGAAGAAGAGCACCACGAATAGAATGGCTGCTAAACCAGCGTATAGCAAAACATTTAAATAACGTGAGCGCTCCATTTTCTGAGGTTCTTTTTTAGACAGCAGTCTTTTGCGCTTACTGTCTTTCTGATTCTTTCTCAAGGAAAGTACCTCCTTTTTTACTTTAAACCACGATCGAAACAAAATGACCCGATGAAGACGATCGGGTCACTAAGTTCATTTTTGCTTTTCGTATGCTCCGATGATCTTCGCCACAAGCGGGTGTCTGACCACATCTGTCTGGTCTAGCTCAATAAATGAAATGCCCTTGATCTCTGCAAGCATGTCCTTTGCAGCTGCAAGGCCAGACTGCATGCCCTTCGGCAGATCAATCTGTGTAATATCTCCTGTAATGACCATTTTAGAGCCAAACCCAAGTCTCGTCAAAAACATTTTCATTTGGGCAGGCGTCGTATTCTGCGCTTCATCTAAAATAACAAATGCATCATCGAGTGTCCGCCCTCTCATGTAGGCAAGAGGCGCTATTTCAATCACGCCGCGCTCGATTAAACGTTCCGTATGATCACTGCCAAGCACATCATGCAAGGCATCATATAGTGGTCTTAAATAAGGATCTACTTTTTCCTTTAGATCACCTGGTAAAAAGCCAAGACTTTCTCCTGCTTCAACAGCTGGTCTTGTCAGGATAATCCGTTTCACATGTCCATTTTTCAGTGCATGTACCGCGTTGACGACTGCCAAATACGTCTTCCCTGTTCCAGCTGGTCCAATTCCAAAGACCAAGTCATCTTTTTTCATTGCCGCAGCATATTCCCGCTGGCCAATGGTTTTTACTCTGATTGACTTTCCTTTTGCATTTTTCGTAATTTCATCTTCATACATATTTTCAAAATAATTGAGCTTGTCTTTTTGCGCCATTTTAATGGCATAGACGACATCCCGTTCAGAAATCTCAATTCCTTTTTGGATGAGATGTAAGAGAGATGTAATCAGACGGCTCGCTGTTTCTCTTGATGCTTCCTGACCAGAAACATACACCTTTTCTCCGCGCGTAATAATGGAGACATTCAGCTCGTTTTCCATCAGTTTCAGATAAGCATCTTGATTTCCAAATAAAGCAATCGCTTCGTTTGGGCTATCTAATTTTTGTTGAATTTCAAGTAAATGTTCTGTCATTCTCTAGTCTCCCTGAACAATAGGTGTTGGTTGAACAATATCTTCTATTACTTGGTAAAGGATGATTAACTTAACTTTACCATTCCCTGTTGCCTCGTGCAAAACTTTTTCACTTTTCACCTCTCCTGTTTGACCTAGCTTCTCTTCTAATTCTTTTTTACCCATTTTAATCCCTGCTTGAACCGCTTCTTTATTTGTGTATTTCCGGTTTATTTTTTCGCTTTCGCGTGTCGTTTCTTTTTCATAGGAAAATGGGAGCTGGAAGTTTAAGAAATGGAGTGGGTGAACTTCAGTTTCTGTTTTTGGCTGCTTAAAATCATCTTTTTTAAAGGAAAAGCCCCAAAATGGCATTGAACCTCCAAATGCGGAGAGCTTGTGCTTTGTCTTCATTTTACCCGTAAAGACATCAAAAGATGTTCGAAGAGGGACAGAAACTTCAGAACGATACCACGTTTCACCATAAATTTTCGCTTTAGCACCAACCGTTTTTTGCTGGTCTTCGCTGCCGATGAGGCCAGAGACGAGCATTTGTCCTTTCTTCACATGTTCATCAACTGCGGCAAGCGGCTCCCCTTTTTCCACATACATTCTCGTGATGACCGCCTTCTTCTTGGCCACAATATGCTGTGGACTCGTATATTTCTCTTTTTCCGGCTCATTTTTTTCCACAACTTTCATTTGAAATGTTGTACCGTTTAGTTCAACGCCAACCCATGTAATGCTTTGAATATTGGCGGTCAGTGATTTTTGAATTTTTTCAGGTGTTCCCATTAGAAACTGAAAACGGCCTTTTTGCACACCAATCTCGTCTAAATGCTTTCTCATCTGATGTTCAGTTTCTGGATTGGCTCCTTTAATATCAATTTTCCACACCATGTTTGAAAGTGCCAATATCGTCACTAGAAAGAACACAATCCCAAGGGTAAACCCAATATTCTTCCTTGACCATAGGAGAAGAAACGGAAATCCCTTCTTTTGATGAAATGAACATGTTACCTCATGATGTCTTTGTACTTTTCTGAAGGCATGTACATCTGATAAGCGAATAAATAAGCGCACGCTGTCTTGACGGCGGCTCACTTGAAACATTGTGATCCCCTGTCTCGTGCACTCATTGATGAGCCGCTCAATGCCGTCTCCCTTGATTTCCACTTCCACTCTGCCAATAAAATAGGCGAACCATTTATTCTTCACACTTCTCCCCTCCGTCAGTTAAGAATCAATATAACGGACCTCATCGATTTTCCCTTCTAATAAGATCTCTTCTGGCAAAATCGTTTTAATCACAAAATCTTTCCCTGAAATAATGCATTGTCCTTGTTTGAGCATCAGCCTTACCTCTTGATCACTGAAAAGTAACAGCCCTTTATGATTCTCTATGTAAATGTGGAGTCTGCCAACCATCGTAATACGGGGAAGATCCATCATGACGTCTGGAGGGATTTCAAGTGTTCTTGTCAGCCATGCTTTAAGTCGATTTTTTCTTTTTCCCATTCAATTAGAACCCCTTCCCGCCCCATGTGTATGAGATCAAACTGAAAGATGGTGAGACTGATGAGAAAGTCTCTATATCATCCTATTCCTCAGCGGTTCAGATCATGCTAATGAATCCCGCAAAACAGCCGTTTCATCATTTTTACTGCGAGAAATCTCCATCAGGTCAAACAAAAAAAAAGCCCCTTTATATGGGACTTTCTTGTTTATCTGTTATATGGCCGTTTCATCGTTCTGTGCGGCTTTTTCGCGCGCGGCTCTCCAAATACTTCTCCAAGGATCATCCCCTGAACAATTGTATCTTGGTTGAGCTTCTCAATGATCTTTGGCTTCACTTCGGCAGAAGCAGCCTTTGGCCTTGTCAGTTCTCTTTCAAGCGATTGGAATTCTCTATTCAGCTCGCTTTTTCTTTCTTCCATTTCGGCAAGTGTATCGGTATAGCGGTCCTGTAAGGATTGAGATGTTTTTTTCTTCATCCCGCCATGATCATGTACATCGCCGAAATCGTCCATCTGATCCGTCACGACTGGATCTGGACTTGTTTGTTTTGTTTGCTTTTGGGGCATCTGCTTACGCTGAGGAGCTGGCTTGTTTTGCTGATTCTTTTGTTCGTTCTCCTCTTGTTTGCCGATTTTCCCAAAGACAGCAGAGATGATACCGATGATAATCGCAATTAGTAACGGATTTTCAAATAGAATGTCCATTGGGCTCCCTCCTTAAAGCGTGAGAGGATGCTTATTTGTTTTCATTATCAGATGGACCTTTTGTCATTTTACCAAATGAATCTCTCATGTCCGTATCAGCATCGATATTCTTAATATTCATGTAGTCCATGACTCCAATATTCCCTTCACGTAATGCTTCAGCCATGGCAAGTGGTACTTCAGCCTCTGCTTCTACAACTTTCGCGCGCATTTCTTCAACTCTTGCACGCATTTCTTGCTCCTGGGCAACAGCCATTGCGCGGCGTTCTTCCGCTTTTGCCTGTGCAATGTTTTTATCTGCTTCTGCTTGGTCTGTTTGCAAAATTGCCCCGATGTTCTTACCGATATCCACATCTGCAATATCAATCGAGAGAATTTCAAACGCAGTACCTGAATCTAATCCTTTACCAAGAACCGTTTGAGAAATCATATCTGGATTTTCTAGAACCTTTTTATGATTATTTGATGAACCGATTGTAGAGACAATCCCTTCACCTACACGAGCAATGATTGTTTCTTCCCCTGCACCACCGACAAGTCGTTCGATGTTTGCACGAACTGTAATACGTGCTTTTGCTTTTACTTCAATCCCGTCCATTGCCACACCAGAGATAAATGGTGTTTCAATGACTTTAGGGTTTACACTCATTTGTACAGCTTCAAGTACGTCACGGCCTGCTAGGTCGATCGCTGCACAGCGTGCAAAGTTCAATTCGATATTCGCACGTTGAGCCGCGATCAATGCATTTACAACACGGTCAACGTTACCACCTGCAAGGTAGTGACTTTCTAATTGGTTAATCGTCACATCAAGACCTGCTTTATGTGCTTTGATGAGCGGGTTGACCACTCGGTTTGGAATGACGCGGCGAAGTCTCATTCCTACAAGTGTAAAAATGCTTACCTTTACGCCAGCCGCTAGGGCAGAAATCCACAGCATCACCGGTACAAAGGTGAAGAAGATCGATAGAACGATCAGACCTGCTGCGATAATCACAAATAATAGTAAAGTAGATGGATCCATTTTATTCCTCCTATAAAATCAGTTATCTATACTTTCCTCACGACAATGCGTGAGCCTTCCGCTTTCACAATTTTTACTTGTTCATCCTTATCGATGAATGCACCTTCTGATACAACATCAATGCGCTCATCTCCAAATACTATTGTACCTGACGGACGAAGTGCGGTTGCTGTCACCGCGATTTGCCCAACAAGATCTTCTCTTGTTTCATTTGAGACATAACCGCTTTCCTTATTGGTTGAATCGGTTAAAATGAACTTTTTGAAAAATTTCATACGTTTCCCCAACACCTTTGTCAATATAATAACTGCTATGATTGAAACAGCAGTGGCAATCAAGATGGAAATCGCCATTTCTGTAAAGCTTCCAGCTGCTAAAAATAAGCTGACAACCACACAGATCAGTCCAATGACACCTACGATTCCCCCCGGCAAAAACAATTCCAGAATCATGAGCAATATCCCTGCTAAAAACAGGAACAACGTCTCATATCCTGCAAAACCAGCCACGAGATGACCATAAAAGAATAAAAGAAGCGCTGTCACTCCCATCGTGCCTGGAATCCCAAAGCCAGGAGAATAGAGCTCAACAATTAACCCTAAGCTTGCGATGGATAAAAGGATTGGAATGACGATCGGGTGCGTGAGAAAGCGCGCAACCTTTTCAGCAAAGCTCACTTCATCGTATTGAACAGAAGCGTCGGCTAACTTCAGCTTCTGAAGCAAGTCATCCATATTTTTCGCTTCCCCTTCTGCATAACCGAATTGAAGCGCACGGTCTGTGTTGAAGGTGAGCAATTCTCCTTTTGGTGCACCAGCTTCTTTTGCGTCTATATCTACATCTGCCATTGCAAGTGCATACTTTGGATCACGCCCCTGCTTTTCGGCAGCGTCACTCATTTCAGCAAGCCATAGCGATTCAGATTTTTGGTCGGCAGCATTGCCTTCTCCATCAATGATCGCAGCAGCCCCCATCTTTCCATTTGGGGTCATATAAATATCGTCGGCATTTAGTGCAAGGAATGCCCCAGCAGAAAGCGCTCTATGATTCACAAACGCTGTCACAGGAATATCAGACGCACGAATGGTATCTGCGATCTCAAGCGCCGCATCGACTGCACCACCTGGTGTATTGATGTCTAGAATGATATGTTTCGCTCGTTCGGACTTTGCCTGCTCAAATGATCGTTCAATAAATTGAGAAAGTCCTTTTTCTACTGTATCTTCAATTGGGATAACATGAACTTTTTGATCTACTGATTTCGCGGTCAATTGAACCCCTAATAATAAGCATATTATAAAACAACTGAAGAGAGCAATAGAAATTTTTATTTTTTTCATCTATTTGGTGATCCCTCCTCTCTATCTTCCATTTTACCGTTCCTTTACATACGTTACAAATGTATCATAGGTTTCATTTTTATATGACAGAATGATGAAGGTATAAAAAAAGTACCCTTCTAACAATAGAAGGATACTTTTTTATTGAGACAGCTGTTCGCTGACAAGTCTGTTAATGACAGCTCCATCAGCTTTACCTTTTACTTTTGGCATAATAGCGCTCATGACTTTACCCATATCAGTCTTCGATGAAGCACCTGTTTCAGCGATCGTTTCTTTCACGATCGTTTGCAGTTCTTCTTCAGAAAGCTGTTCAGGTAAATAAACGTCTAAGATGTCAATCTCTTTTTGAACTTTATCTACTAAATCTAAGCGATTAGCTTTCGAAAATTCATGGAGGGAGTCTTTACGTTGCTTAATCTCGCGGGAAAGGACGGTTAGTTCCTCATCGCCGGTCAAACTGTCTTTCTTAAGCTTAATTGCTTCATTTTGGAGCGAAGCCTTAACCATCCGAATGACAACAAGCTTGTCTTTCTCACGGTTTTTCATAAAAAGCTTCATATCAGAATTTAATTGCTCAAGAAGACTCATAAAATCCACCCTCTTTAGAATTTACGTTTTCTAGCAGCTTCAGACTTTTTCTTGCGCTTTACGCTAGGCTTTTCATAAAATTCACGCTTTCTTGCTTCTTGCAATGTTCCAGTTTTGGATACACTGCGTTTAAAGCGACGAAGAGCATCTTCAAGCGATTCGTTTTTTCTAACGACCGTTTTTGACATTCTCTTTCCCTCCCTCCGAATACACCAATCGACTGCATTAAAAAAAGATATACATGCAAAACATGTACCTAGATATTATAATATAAGCCTAGTGTGAGGTCAACTAAGTGATTTGGAAATATATTTTCGTCATGAGCAGGTAGACAAGTCCATATATTCATTGGTAAGAGGAGGACTTTTCTATGATGGCGATCATTTATTTTTGTGCACTTATTTTCATTTTTTTATGGTCAATGGGTTTGCTGAGAAAAGGATTAATGGCGCTTGCGTCGTCTCGTATTGAGAAATCACTTCTTCTCTTTACAGATCATCCGGTAAAAGCATTCTTAGTCAGCATCGTATTTACAGGGATTCTTCAAAGCAGTTCAGCGTTTATGGTCATCGTGATTGGCTTTGTCAGTACAGGTATTCTCTCTTTTAAAAAATCCATTCCAATGATTCTTGGTACCAATATTGGCTCTACGTTTACAACAGAATTTATCGCCATTAAAATGGATGTTTTCATGTGGGTCTTGATCCTAGCTGGTCTGATATGCATCATGTTTGGCAGAAAATCTTTTAGGCATGCAGGAAAAAGTATATTTGGGCTCGGGATGATCTTTTTTTGTATTCAAGGCTTTTCTAAAATTGCAGGTATGATGACAAGTCAGCCTGAGACATTGCGCTTTCTTGAAATGATGCAGCATTCTGACTGGACGGCGCTGCTTTCGGGTACCATTTTCACAGCGATTGTTCATTCGAGCTCCGTCTGTATCGGCATTTTAATGGGGTTTATGAATGAAGGAACTGTTGGACTTCAGGAAGGCATCAGCTTTGTGTTAGGGTCAAATATCGGGACATGTATTACAGCCGTAATGGCTGCCATATCTGGCGGCTATGCAGCACGTCAAACGGCTTATGCACACGTTTTGTTTAATGTGCTCGGCGTGCTTTTATGTCTCCCATTTCTCGCCATGATGACGGAATTCGTCGCCCTTCTTGCAAACGCTCCAGCCCAGCAAATTGCGCACTTCAGCCTGCTGTTTAATGTGGCAAGCTCTTTGCTTTTCTTCCCGTTCATTCATCCATTTCACACATTGATCTTATGTCTTTTACCAAATCAGTCAAAATAAAAAAACCAGCTTGCCCTTTTGGCAGCCGGTTTTTTTATCTATTATGAGGTCATTCTCACTTTGTCTGTTTGCACATCATCACTGATACGAACGAATTGTCCTTCGTTATAAGGATAACCCGCTTTCATGATTTTCACTTTGACCAAACGGCCGATCATGTCCTCTGTTCCTTCAAAAACAACCTTCATATAGTTATCTGTATATCCCACATAAAGATTGTGCTTTCCTTCTTGTTCTTTGAAGGATTCTTCCGGAATAATCTCTAGGACATCTCCTTCATAAGCTGATGCATATTCTTTCGCAAGCTGGTCAGAAAGAGCAATCAAGCGGTGGACGCGTTCGTTTTTCACATTTTCATCCACTTGATCTTCCATTCTTGCAGCTGGCGTACCTGTACGTTTGCTGTAAGGGAATACGTGTAGTTCAGAGAATTGATGGTCTTTGACAAAATTGTACGTTTCCAAAAACTCTTCCTCTGTTTCCCCAGGGAATCCAACAATCACATCAGAGGTGACAGCAAGGCCTGGCAATGCTTTTTTCAGCTTTGTTAAACGCTCTGCAAAGAATTCCATCGTATATTTACGGCGCATTCTTTTCAGGACTGTATTCGAGCCAGATTGAAGCGGGATGTGCAAGTGTCTGACAATCTTATCTGACTGATCAAGCACTTCAATCACTTCATCTGTAATTTGGCTTGCTTCGATAGATGAAATACGGATTCGTTTTAAACCGATGACACGTTCATCTAATTCTTTCAGAAGCTTTGCAAAGTTATAATCCTTTAAGTCTTCTCCGTATCCGCCTGTGTGAATACCTGTTAATACAATTTCTTTATAGCCGGCATCCACAAGCTGCTGCGCTTGGTTGATGACCTCTTCTGGATTACGAGAACGAAGAAGTCCGCGAGCCCAAGGAATAATGCAGAATGTACAGAAATTGTTACAGCCTTCTTGGATTTTTAATGAAGCGCGTGTTCTGTCTGTAAATGCAGGAACATCGAGTTCTTCAAACACACGTGCTTTCATGATATTGCCAACCCCATTAATCGGCTGTCTTTCTCTGCGATATTCTTCAATGTAATCGAGTAATTTATGTCTGTCTTGTGTTCCAACGACAATATCAACGCCAGGAATCGCCATAATTTCTGCTGGAGATGTTTGCGCATAACAGCCTGTTACACAAATGACACCATCCGGGTTATGACGAATGGCTCTTCTAATAACTTGGCGGCTTTTCTTATCGCCTGTATTCGTGACCGTACATGTATTAATGACATATACGTCTGCTTTTGATTCATACTCTTTTCTTTCATAGCCTGCTTCTTTAAACAGCTGCCAGATCGCTTCTGTTTCATAGTGATTGACCTTACAGCCAAGTGTATGGAACGCTACTGTTCCCATCATGATTCACCTCTTAATAACTCTGTTTGATAAGATATAGCAGAAAGCGCGTAAAGAGGAGCTGTTTCCGTTCTTAAAATGCGTGGTCCGAGCCCGCAAATGACTGCACCAAGCGTTTCAAGCTCGTCAATCTCCTTTTCTGCCAAACCGCCTTCAGGGCCAAAAACCACTAGCAAGGTTTGTCCGCCTTTCATCTGTTGAAGCACAGTTTGAAAGCGGCTTTGCTCTCCTTCTTTCGATGATTCTTCGTATGCAACGACACATTTATCGAATTCACCAGCTAATTGAGTCAGCTCTTTAAATGTTGATACTGGATCAACACGAGGAATGATATTCCGGTAGGACTGTTCAGCTGCTTCTTTCGCGATTTTCTCCCAGCGCTCTCGTTTTTTATGTGACTTCTTTTGGTCAAGTTTTGTAATAGAACGAGCCGCTTGAAATGGGATAAATGCACTTGCGCCAAGCTCTGTGCCTTTTTGGATAATCAGCTCAAGCTTATCTCCTTTTGGAAGACCGCTCGCAATTGTTACTTTTACCGGAAGCTCTCTGTCCTGATTTGTCCAGCCTTCAACGTGACAAATGACTTCTTCCTTTGTTATTGTATCAATTTTACTGAGCGCTTCAAAGCCGTCTGTCGTTAAGCAAAGGATTTCCTGCCCTGCTTTCATGCGCATGACGTTGGAAAGGTGATGTACATCTTCACCATTGATGACGATAGATCCCTTTGCGATCACTTCTTCTTTCGTGAGGTCGATAAAATATCGTTGCATACGTGTCCTGACACCTACTCGCTTTATTTTTTCGCTATAATGCTGACCCAATCTTCCATTGACAGCACTTCAACAATGTCAAAACCTGCTTCTTCTAGTGCTGTTTTGACTTGTAATTTCTTTTGTCCAATGATGCCTGATGTAATGAAATAGCCATCTTTCTTCAATAAGTCATAGGCTTGATCTGTAAAGCGCAAAATCACTTCTGCGAGAATGTTGGCGACGATCACATCACGTTCACCTGAAATCCCATCAAGTAAGTTGTTTTGCTTGACCGTCACTTGTTCGCTTACACCATTTAGCTCGATGTTTTGCTTCGCACTTTCAACCGCAACGGTGTCGAGATCAAAGGCTTGAATGTCCTTTGCACCAACCATCGCTGCTGCCACACTTAAAATCCCGGAGCCTGTTCCAACATCAATCACCGTATCGTTTTCCTTCACATAGCGCTCAAGCGCCTGAATACAAAGAACGGTTGTTGGATGTGTCCCTGTTCCAAAGGCCATTCCTGGGTCCATTTCAATAATCAGTTCATCAGAATGAACCGGAGTATATTCTTCCCATGTTGGAACGATGGTGAATTTTTCAGAGATTTTCACAGGATGATAGTATTTTTTCCATGCCGTGGCCCATTCTTCTTCATTTACTTCACAAATGGACAGCGTATTTCGTCCAAGATCAATATCGTATAGAAGAAGATTATTGATGGCTTCTTTGATCTCATCTACCGTTTCCATTAAAAAGCTGTTCATTGGAAGATAGGCTTTGACGATGACCCCTTCTTCAGGATAGTCATTCGGATCGAGCTGGTAGATCTCACCGTATACATTTTCACGTTCCTTGACTAAATCAAGCGGGTCCTCAATCACGACACCACTAGCACCTGCTTCATGCAAAATATTGGTGATCGGTTCCACCGCTTCATTTGTTGTATGGACGCTAATTTCTGACCACTTCAATACTACCAACTCCTTATCCGTCTTACTCGCCTTTAAATGCACGTTTCACCTTATCGAAGAAGCTCATTTCTTGTTCGTCCGGTTTATTTCCGCTCACTTCAGCAAATTTTCTAATGATATCTTTTTGATTGTCCGTTAAATTTGTCGGTGTGACGACTCGTACAACGATATGCTGATCGCCTTGGCCATAGCCGCGTACATTCTTCACACCTTTTCCTTTGAGTCTAAACTTCGTGCCAGTTTGCGTGCCAGCAGGGACTTTCAATTTCACTTTACCGTGTAATGTCGGCACTTCAATTTCGTCACCTAATGCAGCCTGTGCAAAAGTTAGCGGCATTTCGCAGTAAATGTCATCTCCATCACGTTCGAAGAATTCATGCGAACGCACATGGAACACAACAAATAGATCGCCTGGAGGTCCTCCATTTACACCTGGTTCCCCTTGACCAGACACTCTGAGCTGCTGACCATCGTCAACACCTGCTGGGATCGTTACATTGATTTTCTTACGCTTACGCACTTTACCAGAGCCGCCACATGTAGAACATTTGTGATCGATTTGTTTTCCTGTTCCGCTGCAGTAGTTACATACTCTGCGGTTGACCACTTTACCAAACGGAGTTGACTGCTCAACATTTAATTGACCAGAGCCGCCGCAATGTGAACAAGTCTTTGCTTCTGTCCCAGGCTTTGCCCCTGATCCATGACATGTTTCACATGATTCCTCGCGAGGGATTTCAATCGTTGCTTCTTTCCCAAATGCTGCTTCTTCAAATGAAAGCGTCATTGTATATTGCAGGTCTGCTCCTTGACGCGGTGCATTTGGATCTCTTCTTCTGGCTCCGCCGCCAAAAATACTAGAGAAAATGTCATCAAAGCCGCCGAAGCCGCCAAAGTCTCCTCCTCCGCCAAAACCGCCGCCGCCAAAGCCTTGGTTTGGATCGGTATGACCGAACTGGTCATATTGCGAACGTTTTTGATCGTCAGAAAGGGTTTCATAGGCTTCTTTTACTTCTTTGAATTTCTCATCTGAGCCAGCTTCTTTATTAATATCAGGGTGATACTTTTTTGAAAGCTTGCGGTATGCTTTTTTGATCTCGTCTTTTGAGGCGCTCTTACTCACGCCAAGCACTTCATAGTAATCACGCTTACTCATCTCTTCACACTCCCGATTTTCTCACATAAATACGATTGTATCATTTTGATTTGACCTTTTTCAATTGCTTTCATCATTGGAAAGAAAAAAAGTCAAAGCCAAGAGATCCTGACTTTGACTTTCTGACGAGTACGTTTCAGCAGTCTTTTTCAAAAGTAAAGGTGATTATTTTTTCTCTTGATCGTCGTTTACTTCTTCGTATTCTGCATCCACTACATTGTCATCTGCTTTTTGAGCACCTTCAGCGCCGCCTTCTTGCTGAGCTTGTGCTTGTTTTGCAGCTTCTTCATAGAGCTTTGTCGTTAGTTCTTGAACGATTGTTTGCAGCTCATCTTTTTTCGCTTTGATGTCTTCAAGCTCGCCTTTTTCGATCGCAGCTTTCAGTGCATCTTTCGCGTCGTTTGCTTTTTTCACTTGCTCTTCATCGATTTTGCCTTCTAGATCTTTTAATGTTTTTTCAGTTGTAAACACTAATTGATCTGCTTCATTGCGCACTTCGATTTCTTCTTTTTTCTTCGCATCTGCTTCAGCATTTTCTTCTGCTTCTTTCACCATTTTTTCGATCTCATCATCAGAAAGACCTGAAGAAGATTTGATTGTGATGTTTTGCTCTTTGCCTGTACCCATATCTTTCGCACGTACGTTGACAATACCGTTTTTATCGATATCAAAAGATACTTCGATTTGCGGTACGCCGCGTGGTGCTGGCGGGATGTCAGTCAATTGGAAACGGCCTAATGTTTTGTTGTCTGCAGCCATTGGGCGCTCACCTTGCAGGACATGGATGTCTACCGCTGTTTGGTTGTCAGCAGCCGTTGAGAATACTTGAGATTTACTTGTTGGAATGGTTGTATTACGTTCAATCAGCTTCGTGAATACGCCGCCCATTGTTTCAATTCCTAAAGAAAGTGGTGTTACGTCAAGAAGAACAACGTCTTTGACATCTCCTGTGATGACTCCCCCTTGGATCGCCGCACCAAGAGCAACCACTTCATCAGGGTTTACACCTTTATGAGGCTCTTTGCCTGTTTCTTTTTTGATTGCTTCTTGTACTGCAGGAATACGAGTTGATCCACCAACAAGGATGACTTTATCAATCTCGCTAGCAGATAAACCAGCATCTTTCAATGATTGACGTACAGGTGTCATTGTACGCTCTACAAGATCTGCAGATAGCTCTTCGAATTTAGCACGCGTCAGCGTTAATTCAAGGTGAAGAGGACCTGCTTCTCCAGCTGTGATAAATGGCAATGAGATTTGTGTAGAAGATACACCAGAAAGATCTTTTTTCGCTTTTTCAGCAGCATCTTTTAAACGCTGAAGCGCCATTTTATCTTTAGAAAGGTCAATACCATTTTCTTTTTTGAATTCAGCTACTAGGTGATCAATGATAACTTGGTCAAAATCGTCTCCACCAAGACGGTTGTCACCAGCAGTTGAGCGTACTTCAAAGACCCCGTCTCCAAGCTCAAGGATTGATACGTCAAATGTACCGCCGCCAAGGTCGTATACAAGAATCGTTTGATCTTCTTCTGTTTTATCTAAACCATACGCAAGTGCAGCTGCTGTTGGTTCGTTGATGATACGTTCTACTTCAAGACCAGCAATTTTACCAGCATCTTTTGTTGCTTGGCGTTCTGCATCGTTGAAGTAAGCAGGAACTGTGATAACAGCTTTTGTTACTTCTTCGCCAAGATAGCCTTCAGCATAAGATTTAAGGTGTTGAAGAATGATTGCAGAGATTTCCTGCGGTGTATAGTTCTTGCCTTCAACTTCTACTTTATAATCTGTACCCATATGTCTTTTAACAGACATGATCGTGTTCGGGTTTGTAATTGATTGACGTTTCGCTACTTCACCAACTTGGCGCTCTCCGTTTTTAAAAGCGACAACAGATGGTGTTGTACGTGCTCCTTCAGCGTTTGCAATAACTTTTGGCTCTCCGCCTTCAAGTACTGCAACACATGAGTTTGTTGTTCCTAAGTCAATCCCAATGATTTTACTCATAATCGATGACCTCCCATTATGTAGTTATTGATTTACTTTTACCATTGATGGACGAATAACTCGGTCTTTGAGTTTATAGCCCTTTTGCAATTCTTCTACTACGATATTTGAATCGACGTTTTCATCTTCAACTTGCATGACGGCTTGATGAAGGTTTGGATCGAACTCTTTGCCGACAGCTTCAATCGGTTCAACGCCTTCATTTTTCAACGCTTCTACCAGCTGGCGGTAAACCATTTGCATTCCTTCTAACAAACTTTTCGTCTGCTCATTGTCTGGATCAATTCCAAGCGCTCTTTCAAAGTTGTCAAGAGCTGGGAGAAGATCGCTGACAACATGTTGAGAACGATATTTTTGCACGGTCTCCACTTCAGTTCGAGCACGGCGTTTATAGTTTTCAAAATCTGCTTGAACACGCAGAATTTTGTTTTCTTTTTCATCTAGAAGCTGCTGCAATTCATCGATTTTCTCTTGGAAGGCAGACTGTTCATCATGTGTTACTTCCTCAGTATCTGCTTGAACTGCTTCTTCTTGTGCTTCAACCTCTGCTTCTTGCTCAGGTGTCTGTTTTTCTTCTGACATTGTGTTCACCTCCCTCAAAAGATTCAAGAATACGAAGGGGCAATGCCCCTATCTTTTATCACCCTACTCATCATACAAATTGGAAAGTGCGTTTGACAAGTCTTTTGATACATGATGCAAAAGACTAACGACTCGCCCGTAATCCATGCGGGTTGGACCGATGATGGCAATGGAGCCAAGTGATTTTTGATCAATCGAATAAGTGGCTGTGATCAAACTGCAGTTCTCCATTGCTTCCAAATTGTTTTCTGAACCGATTTTAATGGTGATTCCTTGCTGATTTGGATGAAACAGCTGCATGACATCATTCTTTTGCTCAATCAGCATCATGAGTGAGCGAATGCGGTCGATGTCATGAAACTCTGGCTGATTCAACATATTAATCTTCCCGCCAAAGAAAAGTTTTGATTCATTTTGTGTCGATGTAAATGTGCTGCCCAGCGCATCTAAAATGTGATCATAATCTTTTAAATGTGTGCGCAGAAGCATGACCACTTCTTTATACATCCTGTCCTTCAGCTGGTCCATTGGAACGCCAGCTAATCGGCTATTCAAAATATTCATCAGCTTCTCAATATCGGAGACATCGAGATGCTCAGAGAAGGTAATGGTTTTGTTTTCAACATGCCCGCTATCTGTAATCATGATCGCTACTGCTTTGTTTGGCTGAACGGGGACAAGTTGAATTTGCTTTAATCGATTTTCACTCAGCTTTGGACCAAGCACAATCGATGTATAGTTTGTGAGATCTGATAAAATTTCCGCCGATTTTTGAACTGTTTTTTCCAGCTCAAAAATTTTCTCCTGAAAAGCCGACTGGATGAGCACAAGTTCTTTAGACGACAGTTTTCGCGGAGAGAGCAAATGATCTACATAATAACGATATCCTTTTTCTGAAGGAATTCTTCCAGATGAAGAATGGGTCTTTTCAATAAAACCAAGTTCCTCCAAATCAGCCATTTCGTTTCTAATCGTCGCAGAGCTGAATGTGATGTCCTCTTTTTTAGAAAGAGTCCTTGACCCAACTGGCTGCGCCGAACGAATAAAGTCATTAATGATGACTTGCAGAATCAAAAGCTGACGATTTGTTAACATCATCATCACCCCTGTTAGCACTCTCTTTCAACGAGTGCTAATTGTATAAACAAAATTACCAAACTCAAATTAAAATGTCAATTATAACTCACCGAGAAACGCTTGAAATACTTCATTTCCTAACAATTTCCCTTTTCTTGTTAAACGAATGCCGATGTCATCTTTTACAATGAGACCTTTTTCTTCTAATTCTTCAAGAACAGTGGAAAAAAGAGCTTCTGGTGCAGCACCATATTTGGCTTGGAAGTCGGCACTTTTCACCCCTTCGATCTTTCGAAGGCCTAAGAACATTTCTTCTTCTATCTGCTCTGCTTTTGTGATCTGATGAGTTTCCTTATACGGGAACCCAGTTTGCTCAATCAGTTCCAAGTAATGCTTCACAGGCCCTGCGTTCACATTTCGGATGCCATCTACATACCCGTGTGCTCCTGCACCGAAACCGAAGTAGTCTTCATTGCTCCAATAGGTCAGGTTATGCTGGCTTTCAAAGCCAGGTTTTGCGTAATTGCTAATTTCGTATTGCTTTAATCCATGTCGCTCCATTTCATCCATCACAAGCTCATACATTTCAGCCTCACGTTCTTGCGGCGGTAAATGCAGTTTGCCTTTTTGCATTAAGTTGTAAAAAACTGTTTTCGGCTCCACTATCAGTGAGTAGACAGAATAATGCTCTGCCCCTAATGAGAAAGCTGTCTCAAGTGAATTCATCACATGATGCTTTTCTTGATGCGGCAATCCAAACATGAGGTCGAGGCTAATGTTGTCAAATCCAACGGCTCTTGCTCGCTGGAAAGACGTGAGGACATCTTTCTTTTGATGAACTCGTCCGATTTTTTTGAGTAAATCGTCTTCAAAGGTTTGCACCCCAAAGCTTAGCCGATTGACGCCGGCTGCTTTTAACACATGCAGCTTCTCGAGTGATAATTCATCTGGGTTTGCTTCCACTGCAAATTCAACCAGATGTTTTGCCGGTTTTAACACTCGGTGAATGCTGTTCATGAGCTGGTCTAGCTGGCTGACGGTCAGTGATGTCGGCGTTCCCCCGCCAATAAAGATCGTCTTTAGTTCTTGCTCGCCCTTTTGCTCGATCGTGTGCTGCATCTCTTTTTCAAGAGCCGCTAAGTATTCATCGACTGGCTGCGTTTTAATGAAAAATTTATTGAAATCACAATAGTGGCAAATGTGCTCACAAAATGGAATATGAATGTATGCTGCTTTCATTTGATGACACCTTCTTTACAGGTAAAGAGCCGCAGTTTATCGCTGCGGCACCTTTGTTTGTTTTCGACTATAAACGCCAAGGCTGACATTGTAAAGCAGGTTGCCTTGAGGGTGTTATTTTTTTGGTGTGCTGTCGTCCATCTTCAGCACAGCCATAAATGCTTCTTGCGGGACTTCAACAGAGCCCACTTGCTTCATGCGCTTTTTCCCTTCTTTTTGCTTCTCAAGAAGCTTCCTTTTCCGGGAAATGTCTCCACCATAACATTTAGCAAGTACGTTTTTACGCATCGCTTTAATGGTAGAACGAGCCACGATTTTTTGTCCAATCGCTGCTTGAACTGGTACTTCAAAATGCTGGCGTGGAATGAGTTCTTTCAGCTTTTCTACGATGATCTTGCCTCGTTCATATGCGTAATCACGGTGAACAATAAAGGAAAGGGCATCGATTTTTTCGCCATTCAGCATGATATCCATTTTCACTAGAGTAGATGGGCGATAGCCAATCAGCTCATAGTCAAAGGACGCATAGCCTTTTGTGTTGGACTTGAGCTGATCAAAGAATTCGTACACGATCTCCGCCAAAGGAATTTCGTACACAATGCTCACTCGGTTTGCATCAAGGTATTGCATATCAATGAAATTGCCGCGCTTTCCTTGGCAAAGCTCCATGACAGAGCCTACATAGTCATTCGGCACCATCATTGTTGCTTTTACGTATGGTTCTTCAATTCGCTCAATCTTTTGCGGATCAGGCAGATTGGACGGGTTATCTACGACGATTTTTTCTCCGTCTGTCATATACACATCGTAAATAACACTTGGTGCTGTCGTAATAAGATCGATTTTGAATTCACGTTCAATCCGTTCTTGGATGATTTCCATATGAAGCATTCCAAGAAAGCCGCAGCGGAAACCGAAGCCAAGTGCTTGGGATGTCTCTGCCTCATATTGAAGGGAAGAATCATTTAATTCAAGCTTTTCTAGGGCTTCACGTAAGTCATTATATTTCGCTGTGTCAATCGGATAAAGTCCGCAGTACACCATTGGGTTCAGCTTTCTGTATCCTGGCAGCGCTTCTTTCGCTGGGTTCTCCGCACTTGTGATCGTATCCCCCACACGTGTATCACCGACATTTTTAATCGCTGCTGTTAAGTAGCCAACATCTCCAACAGTGAGTTCATCTGTCGGCATGGCTTTTGGTGTGAATACGCCGACTTCAAGCACTTCAAATTCTTTGCCCGTCGCCATCATTTTGATTTTCTGACCTGGTCTGACGGTTCCTTCAACAATTCGTATGTACGCAATAACGCCGCGATACGCATCGTAGAGAGAATCAAAAATAAGAGCTTGAAGCGGTGCTTCTGGGTCTCCAGCAGGTGCCGGCACCTTTTCGACGATTTGTTCTAAAATATCTTCGATCCCAATACCCGCCTTAGCAGAGGTGAGAACAGCTTCAGACGCATCCAACCCGATGACATCTTCAATTTCTTCTCTTACACGCTCAGGCTCTGCACTTGGCAGATCGATTTTATTGATAATCGGAAGAATCTCTAAGTTGTTATCAAGAGCTAAATAAACGTTCGCAAGTGTCTGTGCTTCAATTCCTTGTGCTGCATCTACTACAAGAATCGCACCTTCACAGGCAGCAAGGCTTCGAGATACCTCATAGGTGAAGTCGACATGCCCTGGTGTATCAATCAGGTGCATAATATATTCTTCTCCATCCTTCGCCTTATATTTCAGCTGGACAGAGTTTAATTTAATCGTTATGCCGCGTTCACGCTCTAAGTCCATGGAATCAAGTAATTGTTCTTTCATTTCTCGCTGAGTAATCGCCGCTGTTTTTTCCAAAATACGGTCCGCCAATGTGGATTTCCCATGGTCAATATGGGCGATAATGGAGAAATTTCGAATTCTTGATTGCCGTTCTAATCGTTTTTCTTTATCTGTCACAATCTATCACTCCTACTATAAAACGCGGGTTGCGCTAGCTTAGATTATATCAATAGGGCTGTAAAGATTCAATCGAAATCAAGAAAAGCCGCTCATCGGTCAGCGGCTTTAGTCATATGGTATTGATTTGTTTATTTCCCATTCATCCAATCATAAAGAGAACGGGCTGCATGTGTCATGCCATCAGACAGCGCTTTTCCTGCCTTGGAGAAGGCATTAAAGCTCTCTATTTCCTCAAGCTGCTTTTGTTTTTCGGCAAGATCCTTTTCTGTAACAGCCGTTCCTAAGATAGAGGCTTCTCGTTCTTCATCGTCGTTCATTTGGATGGAGAACGCGCCTTTTAATTGTGGGTCATGGTAACCCTTCATTTGCAGCATGCCATTATTCGCCTGCTGCATTCCTAAAAAGACGCCAAATAGCAAGACTAGTCCTAAAATAATGGTTTTTCCAATAAATGATCCCATGCACCGTCACCACCTTAAGAGCGTTTTTTCTCATCCTTTGCTTTGCCGTTCACCTTTTCCGCGTCCCAGAAAATGTCGCTGAAGACATCAGCTGCTGCATTGGATGCATTTTTCAACTCTTCCATATTATTATCCACTCCGCCAAATTCTAAAAGTAGGGCTTTGTCGGATAAATCTTGATTATAAATTCCATTATCGCCAATTTCTCCTTTGGCAAACACACCGACACTGAGACCTTTATATTTTTTCTCCATCAAATGGTGGAACTCCGTCGCAAGCTTGAGATTTTTCTCATAGCTTTGATTCTTCTTCCCTACAACAAACGCAATTCTCGCATATTTTTTTCCTTTGATCTCGACAGTGGTGTCTTTCTTTCTTCTTGAGTCACGGTGGATATCAATTAAGTATTCGAGGTCATCATTTTTCGCTAAGGCTTCTTTTACGACCAATCTTGATTCATTATAAGATTGAGGATACTTTAATCCTTTTTGCAGGAGCCTTTTTTCAACTTCCGTTTTGTCGACCGTATTCCCGATTCCTTGCTGATCAAGCGCCTTTCCGAACATGTCGCCGACAAGGGTGACATTCACTTTTGAGTGCCGTGCATTGTTTGGATTCGTTTCTCCTTTTAAAAATGGTAAATATGATTCCGTATTATGCGTGTGGTAAATGTACACGGCTTTTCGTTTTCCTGTCGACCGGTCCGGCTCTTTCGCAGGCTTTTTCGGCACATCTTTGTCGAGCTTGTCCAGCTCTGCCAAATTTGCTTCTTTTTCATCTTGGATGACTTCACTTGGCGGCGGCGATTCCATTGGCATGTTGGTATAGTCTGTTCCTTCACCCGCTAAGATGATTTTTGTATCAAAATGTTCAAAACCTGGGAGTTCTCTCCCTAGAAAACTACGCGGGTCTTCTAAATTGATACTAGTCGCAAGCTTGAGTGACAGTCCAGAGAAATGAAACCCTTTTTGATCTTTCGGGACTGCTGAGGCGAAATATTGATTTTCCATACCCATTAATGTAGCGAAGAACGCTCCGGAAAGCTCATCTGCTACACCATATAGCGAGGCTTGCGGCCTCAGCTCTGGCTTTAAAGATGTCAACGCCCCTGACATCACAAACACCACAACAAGCGAGGCTATAAATAAGAAAATGCTTTTCACTACTTTTGTTCCATTAATCGCAACGACCAACTGTCGAGGACGGCGGGGTCTTTTTTTCATGATTTACTCCCTCCAGCACGCTTTCTAGTAATTACACTATGAGCGAGCTAGAGAAAGTAGAACCGATTAATGATTATAAGAACCCATGTTATCTTGAGAGATTTTTTGATGGAGTGCTGTATTTAATCCATTGGCGAGTACGTTTGCCATATCATCAATGAATGTATCCACTTCCTTAGGCGTGACCATTAAATTTTGCCCTAGCGGCGCAAGTACTTCATGGATCAGCTGCCGTTTCTCTTCTTCCGGAAGAGTCCCTACGATACCTAAAAATGATTGACGCGTTTCCTCATCTGGTAAGTCTTCTTCATTTAGCACTTTTTTCTTCCCAAAAGTCAAACCAGCCGGCACAAGAGAGCGGGACGGCCGGTCATCTTTCAGTTCTCTACCAAAATGCTTTAAGACATAATCAATTGTGTCACTTGCAATGGTTACTGCATCTACCACTGTTGGAACGCCAATCGCAATCACTGGAATCCCCAACGTTTCTTTGCTTAATTCTTTCCGCTTATTCCCTACACCTGAACCGGGATGGATGCCTGTATCAGAGATTTGAATCGTGGTATTCACCCGTTCCACTGCACGAGCAGCAAGAGCATCGATTGCAATGACAAAATCAGGTTTGGACCGCTCGATTACACCTTGTATAATGTCGCTTGTTTCAATACCGGTCAGTCCCATCACTCCCGGTGATAAAGAGGACACTGGGCGATACCCTTCCTGTACATTTTCCGGCTGCAATTCAAAGAGATGCCGGGTCACAAGCAGGCTTTCAACCGTGAGCGGGCCTAGCGCATCTGGCGTGACATTCCAGTTTCCTAGTCCTACTACAAGACAGCTCGCATCAGCCTGAATGCCTCGGTCTTTTAAAAACTGAGCAAAATGACGCGCAAATACTTCGACGACTTTTTCCTGCATCTCAGAATCTTTCTCCCGAATGCCCTGCGCCTCAAGCGTCAAGTATGTTCCTGTCTTTTTGCTGGTCAGCTCCTCCCCTTCTTTCGTGATCTCCACTGTGCGTATACGGATGCCATGCTCCTCTTTTTCCTTTTCGACAATCCCTTGAATTCCGTCCTTTTTGACGACATTCGGATCGTTCTCTTGTTCTAGTATCTCTTTTGTTTCAACAGCCAAGTCTGTCCGGATTTGATAAGCACTTAAATCAAGTTTCTGTTTCTCCATAAAAAGACTCCTTCCACCAAGTAATTAACAGTAGTCTTTCCATCTCTTTAAAGAAACATTCGAGCGCTTCATCAATGAAAAATACTTTACATTTATATTGCATTCTAAAGGTGTGTTTGATAGAATACAACTTGTTCTATTGTGAAGATTTAACCTTAAGACAATTGTGTTTAGGTTGTATCTTAGGAGGTGAAACACATGCCAAATATTAAATCAGCGATCAAACGTACAAAAACGAATAACGAACGCCGTGCACATAACGCAACAATCAAGTCTGCGATGCGTACTGCGATTAAACAAGTTGAAGTTTCTGTAGCTAACAACGATGCTGAGCAAGCAAAAGCTGCTCTTTCTTCTGCTGCAAAACGCATTGACAAAGCCGTTAAAACTGGTCTTGTACACAAAAACGCAGCTGCGCGTTACAAGTCAAGACTTGCTAAACAAGTAAACGGACTTTCTGCATAATGCTTGCAACGCCTCAGTGATGAGGCAACTGTTTAACTGTACGTCCGTCCTGACCGGCTCAGCCATTAGGACAGACTGGCAATTATACATCTAAACAAAAACGACCCTCTTTTTAGAAGGTCGTTTTTTTATGTTCAAGCGCCCAATAGTCGAAGCAGGAACAATTCTAACAATAGCTGCTTGTCCTTTTTACCGGTTTTCATTTCATAATCGATCGTTGATAGCTCTTTGACAATCTGCTTGAGCTCTTCTTCTGAAAACAGCCTTGCCTGATCCATAGCAAGTTTGACGCGGAATGGGTGGACTTTTAGATTTGAAGCAATTTGTTTTTGCCCATATCCTTGCTGAGCGAAATACTTCGTCTGCAAAATCAATCGAAATTGAGTTGATATGAGTGCTAATATTTTAATGGGTTCCTCATTTTGTTTCAGCAAATCATAAAACATCTGCATGGCCTCAGAGCGGCGTCTGTTGACAATTTGGTTAATTAATTCGAAAATATTCTGCTCTAAGCTTCTTGCAACGAGCTGATTGACATCCGCTAATTCAATTTCTTCTCGTTCTCCAATATATGTACTCAGCTTCCTGACCTCTTGAAACAATGTGGATAGACTCCCACCGCATAGCATCACAAGCTGCTCAGCCGCTTCAGATGTCATCGCCTTTCCTTCTGTTTTCACCAGTGTAATGGTGAAATCCGTTGTTTCTTTTGGGTTTAACTCTTTTGCCTCAACCATAGCCGCTTTCTTTTTTAGCAATTTGGTGATTTTCTTCCGTTCATCCAGCTTTTCATATGGTGCTAATAACACGAGAATGGTATAAGGCGCCGGCTTTTCTAAATAAGCTTCTAACACAGAAAGCTCATGCTCAATCTTCTCCTTTTTCTTTTCCGCTGTAAGAAAATAAGGATTCTTGATCACAACGAGACGCCTTTCTCCCATAAACGGAAAGGTTTCTGCATCCGTCACAGCCTGTTCAAGCGGCACCTCTTCCATATCAAAGACGGAGTAATTAAAATCCTTCGTCTCCTCGTCTACTACAGCTTGTCTTAATTTTGCTGCTGTTTCTTGCAGTAAATACGTTTCTTTTCCATATAAGCAATAAACGGGATGGATATCCCCTCTTTTTAAATTGTTCCAAACTTCAAAGACCATAAATTGAATCCCTCTCTTTCACTTCCTCCTCTATCCTAAAGTGTGTGAAGACATTAGTAAAGAGGAAGCTGAAAGTGCCGCCTCCTCATTTATAGTAAACGTCTGGTGCAAGCTCCCGGGTCAGCTCGCTGTCAGACGATATTCATAAAATGATCATGAAAATGGAAAACGGTTACTTTACCTTCTAGCAATTCCAAATGAGTTCAAGTATACTAAAATTAGCCAGGAGGGATGAAAATGAATGAATTTGAAAAAAATGTTCAAAGCAAGCGGAATGATGTGACCGACTCAGCCGTTGGTTTTATCGTCACATTCGGATTTTTCGCCTCAATGTTTATTTTGGCAACAATTATACACCTCGTTGGATCTTAACTTCATGATTGCTAAATGACTGCCGTTTTGGCAGTTTTTTTATTGATTTTGTAAGATATCATATGGAGGTTGCGTGTAAAACGTTCCTTTCTTCTCAAGAAATTCATAGGTCACACTTCCGTCTCGATCTGTGCGGTACACCTCCATTTGATGATCCTTTAGTTTTTTCAAAACTTCCTGATGAGGATGCTGATAACGATTGCGTTCACCAGCCGAAATGAGTGCATAGGACGGCTCCAGATGTCGAAGCCACTCCTCACTTGTTGACCCTTTACTGCCATGATGCCCAACCTTTAAGACATCCGCTCGCAGGTGGGGATAGGCTTCTATGATGTCTCGTTCCCCTTCTTGTTCAAGGTCTCCAGTGAACAGAAAACGTTTCCCACCAAGAGTAAAAGCCAGAACGAGTGAATCATTGTTCTTACTTGTCACCCGGTCTTGCGAAGGGTGCAGAACCTCAAATATGTGCTCTCCAACTCGGAGCTGATCTCCTCTTTCTAATTCATCAATAAATATCCCTTTTTTAGCTGCTTCTCTTAGCAGCTTTGCGTCCTCTGGACTTCGGGCAAAGCCTTTTGGTATGGCCAGCCGCTTTACTTTATTTCGGTTGATTAAACGAACCGCTTCTCCCATGTGATCTTGATCCGCATGCGTGAGAATCAGCACATCAAGTTTTGCTATACCTTTAGAATGCAGAAACGGGATCAGCGTTTGATCACCGATCGTAGATACTTTACGTCTTTTTTTCCACGGTTCCTCTTCAAAAGAAAGTCTGCCCCCTGTATCCACAAGCAGATGCCCCTTTCGATAGGGCAGTTGAATAAACAAACTATCCCCCTGCCCTACATCCAGCATCGTGACCTCCCCTTTTTGGAGAAAGTTCGGAGTAAAAAAGTGTACACTCAAAACACCAATGAAAAAAAGAATTGGCACAGAATAGGATTTCACAGAAGCTTTGCACTCCATCACAAACAGCAGAAAAACAATGGCACTCACTTCCAGAAGAATATGCCACCAAGTAGATTTCATAAAAATCAAGTTAAACCCATCAAAAACTGCCATATGTGCTGACAACTGATGACTTAGCTGGATGACCGAATCAAGCAGCTGGAACAATACTTGTCCAAGAGGGAGATAAATGATGGACAAAAGAAAAAAGAGTAAGGACAGAGGCAGGACAACCGTCGTATAAAAAGGGACAAACATCATATTCAATGGGATGCTCAGCAAAGAAAATTGCTGAAAATGATATAAAAGAACAGGAAGCGAGGCAAGCTGCGCAACAAAGGATATAAGGAATAACTGCATCACTGCACTTTTCGCTTGTGATAAGATTCTGGTCGATAACAAAATAAAGAACGTTACCACGAATGAAAGCTGAAATCCGATATCAAATAGATATAGAGGATGAAACGCTAATAAGAGTAAAAACGTTGCGCTTAATACGACAGCAGAAGGCTGTTTCATTTCTTTCGGCAGGCTCGTCATCACTAAATGGATTCCTGCCATGAGACAAGCTCTTAAAACCGATGGTGCAGCACCTGTCAAACAAGCATAAACAGGAAGAAAGCATAATAGAAGAATACGTGCTGTCTCTCTTGTCACACCGGCACGAAGCAGACACCAAAATAAACAGGCAAGAAGCGTTTGCACATGCAGTCCTGAGATCGCTAACAGATGAATAATGCCGAGCATTTGATAGTCTCTTAATGTGTCAGGATCAATCAACTCACGATCACCAAAAATAAGGGCCTGTACAATGCCTACAGAGTTTTTCGGCACATGATCTTCTAAGAATTTTAAGCCCTTTTGCCTCATCGCTTGAAGATAATAGGAAGGTCTGTCTTTTTTTGTACAGCCTTTGATTGACTGCGGTAAGAAAATGGCGCTAATGCCTTTTGATTTTAGAAATTGATCATATTGAAACCCGTTAGGAATGGTTGCGTGTTTAGGCGGCCGAACATCACCTGTCATATGACAGCTCATACCTGGCTCTACATCTTTTAGCGCCTCTTTTTCACGCTCTGTTTGAATGGTATAGAAAGCAGCTAGCCGTTCATGTTCTGTTGACACAGTTGCTGAAAAACGATTGCCATCTGTCTTCGGAATACTTTCAATCACAACGGAGCCGGAAAGAAATTTTTCTTGTACAGGTTGATCCGTTTCAAAAAACTCATGAACCATAAAAATAAGAGTATAAACAGCTCCACATAGGCTGATCATGAGAAAGAGCTTGGGAATTTTTTTCAGTAGGCTGAGAAGTAATATGATGAGAAGAAAGAGAAGGAAATACACATGAAGATGATATGCAGCCAGAGCAATTCCAACAGCTGCTGAAATTGCCCCAAACGGCAAATAATTAAACATAGGAAGTAAATAATTGATTCGCCTTCTCATGCATAACGCGAATTTCTGTTTCACTAAGTCCTGATTCACTTAGCTTGCCAATTAAATCTGCAACAAAGGCCAATTTTTCTTGATTTTTTAAGTCGATGATCATTTCATCCAGTTCAACTTGTTCCGTTTGAACACCTGCCTGCTCAAATAAATCAACGGCATATGGGTGATTTTTATAATCCTTTGCATAGTACACGGTTCGAATACCTGCTTGAATAATGGCTTTACAGCACTGCAAACAAGGAAAATGCGTGACATATATTTCAGCATCCGCTGTAGGTGCACCAAATTTGGCACATTGTAAAATAGCGTTCATTTCCGCATGGATGGTGCGAACGCAGTGATGATCAATGACATAGCATCCCACATCTGCACAATGGACATCACCAGCAATTGAGCCATTATATCCCCCTGCAATGATACGCTTGTCTCTGACGATGGTCGCCCCAACAGCTAACCGCTCACAGGTGCTTCGTAAAGCAAGCAAATGGCTTTGTGCCATAAAATATTGATTCCATGAAATTCTTTCCACGAGCTGATCCCTCCAGAATGATGGTTGGTATTAAGTGTACATGCCTTCCTTCTATACCGTCAATTCTACTTCACGGTCAATTCACTTTTCAGCCGTTCAATGGTCTTCTCCCCAAAACCTGAAATGTTCCGCAAATCTTCAATTTGTTGAAATTCCCCGTGTTCCTCTCTGTACGTAATGATGGCTTCTGCTTTAGCTGGCCCTATTCCGTTAATGGTTTGCAATTCCGCCGCATCAGCCTGATTGACATTGACACCTTGACTCTTTTCATTACCCGATGGAGCGTCAGCAGCTGCTATTTGCGTCTGCCTCTCCGCTTCTCCCTGCTTCCGGACATAAATCATCATACTGTCCTCTAATTTTGCTGCTTGATTGATTTCAATCGTGTCTGCTTTACTAGTAAAGCCCCCTGCTCTCCGAATCGCTTCTTCTACCCGTGCATCAAATTGAAACGTATAAACCCCTGGCTTTTTCACAGCTCCTTTGACCTCTACAAAAATGGGAGATGATTCATTATCGGTCTTTTCTTGTTTGTCTTCTAATGTGACTTGTATGTCTTTATCTTCCTTCAATACACTTGGCTCTCTGCTGCTCTCCCTATTTCCTGCGAAAAGGAAGAAAGTGATGATGATCACGACCATGAGCCCAGCTCCGATATAAAGACTGTATTTTTTCAATGGAATGAGTCGCTTCACGTGCTCACGCTTCTTTCAATCATATTTTTCTATTGCTCAACATACTGTTTAGAAGATAACAGATCCTATGCGCCTAAGGAGGGAGAACGTTTGAATATCGGGATAATCGGTACAGGAAACATGGGTACCATACTTACTGAGGCATTTATTGAATCAAAGGCAGTCAATCCCTCATCCATCACCATCACAAACCGGACCATAGAAAAAGCGTTCAATATAAAAAAGAACCACCCAGAGCTTGAAGTAACGAAACAGCTTACAGGAGCTGTCATGAATAAAGATTTTATCTTTGTTTGTGTCAAGCCGCTTGATATTTATCCACTTTTAAAAGAACTGAGCCCTCTTTTAACAGAGCAGCAAACCATTGTCATCATTACAAGTCCGGTTCACCCTGAACAGCTTCAGGATATCGTTCCTTGTCAAACAGCCAGGCTGATTCCAAGCATTACGAACCGTGCTTTATCAGGAGCGTCACTTTTAACATTTGGATCGTCATGCAGTGTCGCGACGAAAACAGCGTTAAGACAGTTAGCTTCCTGCATTTCAACACCCATTGAGATTCATCATTCGATTACAAGAGCGGCGTCAGATATCGTCAGCTGCGGTCCTGCCTTTATCAGCTTTCTCGTTCAGAAAATGATTGAAGCAGCTGTCGAAGAAACAGATATTTCTAAAGAAGAAGCCACCACCTTATCAGAAGATATGCTTGTAGGACTTGGCCGTTTGATTGAAAAAAGAGTCTATACCCTTCCGACACTGCAAGACAAAGTGTGTGTTAAAGGCGGCGTCACTGGTGAAGGGATTAAAGCACTTGAAGCAGGTGTTCAAGATATGTTTCACCGCCTCTTTCAAAACACCCATGAAAAATTCGATGAAGACCTTGAAGCGGTTGCGCATCAATACCCGCCAAGTGTGTTTACTGATGATCGCAGAAATTAATCATCTCTGCAACAAGCGAAAAAAGGGTTTTAAAAAACCATCGTTCCATTAAACGATGGTTTTTGGTTTCTTAGCTGAAATGAAATATCTTTCGGCGAATTCCCCAGGGACTTCATTTGTAAAATCAGCGGTCACTTCTATCTGTTCAAAGCCAGCGGACTCAAGGAACGCCGCATATGTCTCAAATGGAAATGTACGCTGTTCATGTGTCTCATCATAACGCTGATACACGTCTCCGTCCTTTACAAAAAAGCTTAAATCGTGAATGACCGAATACATGTCATCCCCTTTATCACTCTGCCAAATATAGCTGATCTCTTCATCTTGATCGGCATAAGTCGAACCTGGGAATACCTCTTCCATTTTATAAGGTGTATGAACATCAAAGAGTAAAACCCCATCTGCCTCTAAAAGCTGAAACATGTTTTTAAAGGTTTTTTTGACGTCATTTTCGTTTTTTAAGTAATTCAAGGAATCACAGCAAATAACCGCTGCTTGAAAGACTTGCTCAAAACCCGTAAGCTCTCTCATATCTTGATGTAAAAATTGAATGGACTGCTTTTTCGCCTGTGCTTTTTGCTGCGCGAAGACCAGCATTTCTTCACTGAGGTCAATTCCTGTGACTGTGTGGCCCTTTTCAGCTAACCGAAGAGAAATTTCTCCAGTCCCACAGCCAACATCAATAATGGCAGCATTCGGTTTGATATTCTGCTGGATCCACTGAACCCATTCATCATAAGGTGCATGTGTCATGAGCTCGTCATACACACCTGCAAACCCTTGATAAATCATGAGTTAATGCCAAGTGAAAGCGTTTCTCTCGGCGCATCTCCCCATAGCTTCTCTAGGTTGTAGTATCCTCTTTCTTCTTTGTGGAACACATGAGCAATGACATCACCAAGATCAATCAATACCCATCTTGCTTCATCAAAGCCTTCCATCTTCTTCACTTCGATTCCACTTTCCTCTGCAAGATGTTTTACTTCTCTTGCAATGGCCTGCACTTGCTTATCAGAGTTCCCGTGACAAATGAGAAAATAATCGGCAACAAGTGAGATTCCTTGCATATTAAGGGCAATAATATCCTCAGCCCGTTTATCATCGCATGCTCCTGCCGCGACGTTTAAAATTGATGATGAATCCATCCAAATTCCTCCTTAATTGTTCTTATGCACAAGCGAGTTGTAAGTAGCCAATGTATCTGGAAAGACTGGCTGATTCTTTTTCAATAAGAAGCTGATGGTGTTTTTTAGTGACTGAACCAGCGCGCTATCCAAATCATGCTCTGCTAACTCTCTTACTTCTTCAACACCAGGGAAATGACGTCCTGGTTCGATATAATCAGCGACATAAATGACCTTTTCAAGTAATGTCATGTTTGGCCTGCCTGATGTATGAAATTCAATGGCAGTTAAAATGTCTTGATCGTCAATGCCCGCTTCCTTTTTAACCAGATAAGCACCAACCGGGGCATGCCAAAGCTCAGGCGAATATTCAAGCAATAGAGGGTTCATCTGTTCCTTCTGGATAATTCCCTTCATTTCTTCCTTTGGTCTAAATTTCGCATAATCATGAAAAATAGCGGCGATCTCTGCTTTTTTCACATCTGCACCGAACCGTTCCGCTAATGAAATGGCTGCACTCATGACCCCGAGTGTATGTGTATATCTATGCTCTGTTAACTGCTCTTTGACACAGTTCAATGCTTCTTCACGATTCATATAAATGATGCTCCTTTATATAACGCTCAACAGCTTTCGGTATCAAATAATCGACAGGTTTTTCCTGCTTTATTCGCTGCCTAATCAATGTCGATGATACATCAAAAGCTGGAACATCTGCAAATAAAAGAGGATATGCCGTACTTCCGGCATAACCCGGTCTTTTCATCCCAATAAAGGTGATCATCTGAAGCAAATCATCAATCCGATGCCATTTTGGCAAATACTCGACCATGTCCGCTCCAATCATAAAAAAGAACTCATCTTCAGGATGACGCTTCTTTAAAAGCTCCACCGTATCCACTGTATAAGATGGACCCTCTCGCTCCATTTCAATGAGCTCCAGCCGAAAATGTGGATTTGACTGGATCGCCGCTTCCACCATTTTCACCCGGTGACGACTATCTGCTCGTTTCCGGTCTGTTTTATGAGGGGGCTTGTGATTTGGGATAAACCACATTTCATCAAGCCCTACTTGAAAACGCACCTCATTCGCCATCAGCAAATGCCCATTATGAGGAGGATCAAACGTACCGCCAAACAACCCTATTTTTTTCATATCACATCCACCTTTACGGCAGCTTAATTTGTTTATTTTCCTTCGATTCTTTATAAAGGACAATCACATTTCCGATCGTTTGAACAAGTTCAGCTTTTGCACCTTTTACAAGTGCTTTCGCAACTTCCGTTTTGTCCTCGTCGCAGTTTTGTAATACGCTGACCTTTAACAGTTCTCTTACTTCAAGCGCCTCGGAAATTTGCTTGATCATATTGTCATTTACCCCGCCTTTTCCTACTTGAAAAATAGGTGATAAATGATGTGCTTTTGCACGTAAAAAACGTTTTTGTTTCCCTTTTAACATGGTGTTCCTCCTAATTTCTCTATTACAATTGACTTCATTTTTCTGGCGTCAGGCGTGATGCCTGTCCACAGTTCAAAGGCTCTTGCTGCTTGTCCAACAAACATGCCGACACCATCTACTGTTTTCAAACCTAACCCGGCTGCTTCTTTGAGCAGCTTTGTTTCTATTGGATTATACACAATATCACAAACGACCGCTGTTTTTTTTGCGTTTGCTAAAGAAATCGGGGTTTCTTCAACATTCGGGTACATACCGATTGAGGTCGTATGGATGATGACATCATATTCCCCAAGTCGTTCTTCTGCTGTCTTTAAAGTAATGGCACTAGATGTGATGTTCCCATCTGCACTTTCAATTAAAGCCTCAGCTTTTTCAATGGTGCGGTTGGTGATATCAAAGCTTTTCGGTGCATAGTCAGCGATTGTCGTATAAATCGCTCTTGCTGCTCCGCCAGCACCAATCATTAGAAATGACAGCTCTGTTAAAGGCTGATCCAAGGCTTCAAGCAATGAATGAAGAAAGCCCTCTCCATCTGTGTTGTACCCGACGAGCTGACCTCCTTCAAGCCGCACCGTATTGACTGCACGCAGGCGTTCAGCTGTCACATCAATTTTATCAAGGTACTGCATAATGTCTACCTTGTGCGGAACAGTGACGTTAAAGCCGCTTATTCCTAAGGCTTTCATACCGCGAATGGCATCTTTAAGGTCTTCGTCTTCTACTTGAAAGCCATGATAATGTCCATCAATCCCAGCATCCTTCAATGCTGCATTATGAATATCCGGAGACATTGAATGACCAACAGGGTTACCGATTAATCCGTATAAAGGTTTCAAGGTCTCTCCCCCTTTGAACATTTAAATTAACGAACGTCTCATAAACACATGAACGCCTTTTGGCGCATAGACTTTGATTTGCTTCCCTGCATCATTTGCCGTTACCCATCCTAAGCCTGAAAAGACGATGTCCATTTTCGGCTGATCAATCGTAAAGGTATGCGGAACGAGCGGAGGGAAATCTTCCATCCCCTCTTTTGATGGCGGTGATAGCAGTTCCCCGGCATGTTTTTCATATAAATCATCTGCGTTCTCTAACTTTGTTCTGTGTATGTTCAGCTCATTTGGCATATAGCAGACAAATGACGTTCTGCCGCCTTTTACATAATCAAATCGAGCAAGGCCGCCAAAATAAAGCGTTTGTGCTTCATTTAATTGGAACGTTCTCGGTTTCAATTCTTTTTTCGGCGTTAAGATCTTCAAGTCATTTTTGCTGACATAGTGCGCCATCTGATGACGGTTGATAATGCCCGGCGTATCAAATAGAGCAGATCCGTCATCAAGCGGGATCTCAATGGCATCAAGTGTTGTACCTGGATATTGGGATGTGGTGATCACGTTCTCTTCGCCAGATACTTCTTTGATGATTCGATTGATAAATGTTGATTTTCCAACATTCGTACAGCCGACGACATAGACATTTCTTCCCTCACGGTAATGATCGATCGCTTCCATCACCTCAGGTACGCCCTGACCTCTGCTTGCACTGATTAAGAAAACATCGATCGGGTTCAATCCGTTTTCTTTCGCTTCCCGTTTCATCCAATGAATCAGACGATCTTTTTTCACGGATTTCGGTAAAATATCTACTTTGTTGCCGACGAGTAAAATCGGATTACCACCGACAATACGACTCAGCCCATTGATCCAGCTTCCGTTAAAGTCAAAAATATCAACGACCTTTACAATCAGAGAATCTGTCTCTCCAATGCTGTGCAATATATTTAAAAAGTCGTCTTCTGTTAAAGAAACATCTTGTATTTCATTGTAGTTCTTTAACCTAAAACAGCGCTGACAGATCACATCTTCTTTCAATAGAGATGCTGCCGGCGCATATCCTAATTGATCTTTATCTTCCGTCTGAATGGCTACACCGCAGCCAATACAAACAACCTTTTCCATTATTACTCTTCCTCCCACTGAATGTGGCCCTTACGCTTTAAGGCTCCTAAAATTCTGCGTTCAATCTGCCTGTTAAACTTGGTGAAAAATCCGTCCGAGGCAGCGACAGGGACGACCAAAATCGTATGGAAGCCATGACGATTCCCGCCTAGTACATCGGTCATGAGCTGATCCCCAATGACCACCACATCTTCTTTTTTCAATTGCATATCAGAGACTGCCTTATTAAAGGCTCTTCCCATAGGCTTTTTCGCTTTATAAATAAACGGGATATGAACTGGTTCAGAAAAAAGCTTGACCCTTTTTTCATTATTGTTCGATACAATCGTCACTTGTATCCCGTGATCCTTCATTTCTTGAAACCATTCAATTAAGCGGGGCGTCGCACTTGGACGGTCCCATTCTACTAGTGTGTTATCTAAATCGGTAATAATTCCTTTTACATTTCGTTCTTTTAGTTTTTGCGGTGAAATGTGGAAAATGCTTTTCACAAATTCATCCGGTAAGAAATACTTCTTTAGCACAATTTGCACCCTTTCTTCCATTGGTTTTTCAGCGATTGTGTCGAATCAAATCACAATTTGTCTGTCTATCGAATACAATGAAAAAGTTTTCGACATATGACGAGGACCTTCAACAGGTGTGGATAATTTTACACACATTATCCACCTATATTTCATCACGCTTTCATTCAATTATAAACACTCTACCCACAAGTTATCCACTTCACCATGTGGATAACAGAACGATTGTTCTTGTTTCCCATTCATGGTAGATTAAAGGTACTTCAGAGACATTCGATCAACCTATGATGATATGTCTTTTCCTTAAGTTTTATGCCAACTTTTTCAGGGGAGGTGTTTTTCCCATCATATGGGTTTCTAGTATGAAAAAGCTGTCAGATGATTTACTTATAGAATCGTATTATAAAGCAAATGAAATGAACTTAAATCGCGACTTCATTGAATTAATTGAGACAGAAATGAAAAGACGTTCGCTCGGGCATATGCTCTCTGTTTCCTCTTAATTCCATTTCGCAGGAACCATGCCTCCCGAGCACTCTCCTTTTTTAAACTCAGGTGACTGATATTATATCACTTGCGCTATAGGCTTACTACTATTTTCCGTAAAAAACACCCCTTCTCATCAAAGAAGAGGTGTCTTATTTGCAAGGCTGTTCATTCCAAAACCATAACCCTCCGCCTACGACCAAAATGACCACAAGGAACACAACAAGAAAAGCGTAACCGATTCCTGCTCCTTGAGCTGGATAAGGTGAACACGCAGGGTAAGGATAAGGGCATCCCCACATATCAGTTACCTCCTTCTAGGAAGATATACTGTTAGACTATGCTGGATGGATGGTCTTGTTTAGGCAGATGGCCATCATTTAAAAATGTTTGATGACATCACGCTCTTTGATTTCGTTATAAATAATTCTTGCCCCTTTTGGCGTCATATGATTGCCAGAAGGGTCGATCAAACCTGATTGAATCAGCGCATTGTCACTATCTTCACCAGCTTCTCGGATGAACGCTTTCCAATTGTCGACAAGCGGTACTTGCTGATCCTTGGCTATTTCTCTCGTAATGTCATTATAGGAATTTTGCCAAGCTCTTGCCCCGCCTCTCTCAGCAAAATAAGATGACTTATACCTAGAGTAGTAATACAAGCCCTTTTTTCCGCCTTCTACAACAGGTACACAGGTCATGAGAATCGGGGTAATGCCTTCTTTTCTACTTTCAGAAATGAAGTAGGATACATTTTCTTTAAATCGTTTTTTCGTCACGCGGGGATGTTTCCCATCTAAAATCGCCGCATCATTCGTACCGAACATGATGAGGACGTAAGTTGGTTTCTGCTTTAAAATATCCTGCTCAAAGCGAAGCTTCGCGTCTTCAGTTGTCTGCCCGCCAATGCCTGCATTCTTCACTTGAATTTGGCCGCGCTCGACGTTTTTCATGAGATTCACCCATTTTTCAGATGTTGGATAATCTCGAAAGTCCCAGTTTGATCCCCTTGTATTGCTGTCGCCAAATGCAATGACACTTTCTTGTTCTGGCTTTGAGCACCCAGCAGCGACACAAAGCAGGATAAAAAGGACAACACATTTCTTCACAACATTCACCTCCAAAAGCCCTCTTCATATAGTAAACGACAAGACTTTTGGTTTCAATGAATGACTGTTTTTGACGAATGCTTCCTATTGCAGTTGAACAGGTACATACGCTTTGTCATGATGCAGCAGTTCGCTCACTTTGACAAATTCATAGCCTCGATCCTTTAATTCAGGAATCACTTGTTTCAGTGCTTCTACCGTCTGCTTCCGATTGCCCCCGCCATCATGCAAAAGAATGATATCGCCGCCTTGAATATGATCAATAATCCGGCTCGCAATTTTGCGTGAGCCTGGTCTTGACCAGTCCTTCGGATCTTGCGTAAAGGACCACATGACCACATCATATCCTTGCTTTGACAAAATGCGGAATGATGTCATCGTCAAGCGGCCGCCAGGGGGGCGAAATAATAAGGGTCCGCCAGGCTGAAGTGAAGCGATATGAGCCGCTGATTCTTTTAACTCCTGCTTGATTTCTTTTGAGGATAACAGGTCAAAATACGTATGATTCATCGTGTGATTGCCAAGCTCATTTCCTTCGTCCACAATCCGTTCTGCGATCTTTGGATATGCGTGAATCCGGCTTCCTACGACAAAAAAGCTGGCATTTACTTGATGCTGCTTCAGCACATCCAATATTTGATTCGTGTAAACTGGATGAGGTCCATCATCAAAGGTGATCGCAATCTTTTTCCGTTCCGCTCTCATGTCCCAAAAGGCATGTCCCGTTTTTTCAAGATCGACTCGTTTTAATGTATATGCCTCTACTTCATTAGGAACAAAAGCACATAGCAGCAATATACACATCAAGACATGCAACCCTCTCATTTGACCGCCTCCACAGAACATTCTTACAGATTAAATTGCCCGCTTTTTGATGAATCATTCAGCATTCATAGTCACGGTCCGCATCTCTGACTTCTTTTTTGACATAAAAAAAAGCCGGCCCATCAGGCCCGCTTTTTGTTTCACGTTTGGTTTCTCTCTTCAACTGTCGAACGTTGCTTAGAATTCATACAGACACTCTCCTTCTTGGATTTGATTTTGAGCCCATAATAATTTCTGATAATACTGGTTGGACTTCTGGTATTGTTGAGAGGCTTCTAAGGCTGTCGCAATTTCTAGTGAGATATCCTCTATATAAGAGTATAGGCTAAGTTTTTCCAAATAATCAATGGTTTTTTGCAGTTGTTCTTCATTCATTCCTTGAACATATAAAGCATCCAGATACTCAAACATATGACAAAACAGCTGGTCTTCATGCTTCTTTGCAGCTAATTTTCCATCTTCTAATATGCGGCGTGCTTCCACTTGTTCATTTTGTCTAAAAAGCAGTTTTGCCAGCGTATAGAGCGTATGCGGAAGCGTGGGAAGCTGCTCTTTACAGGCAATATCAGCCGATTCCGTTAAATAGCGTTCTGCTTCCTCTCTATAGCCCAGCTCCCCATAACATTTTCCTAAATTATAAAGCGCTGAACTGTATATCCGCGGATGATCAATCTGTGATGCGAGCTGTTTTGCCTTTTTTAAATGAGGCAGTGCCCGGTCTTTTCGTTTTAGATCTTGATAGTTTCCTGAGATAACAAAAAGACACTGAATGATGCGAATAGAGTAGGCATCATGCTGATCGTATATTTCCAGCGCCTTTAAAATATGATGCATCGAGACATGCGTTTGCTTCATTATATAGTAGGCTTCTGCTACTTTAAAATGAAACTCAGCCTGCTCAATATCATCAAATACCATGGACAGCTGTTTTTCTGCCACTCGATAATATTTGACGGCTTCTAAATATTCTTTTTGACTAAACTCATGCATGCCACGAAAAAATGCATGGTAATAATGCAGCATATCAGATAACTCATGATTGGAATTTTCGATTTTATCGACAAGATTAGATACTGAGAAAGGTTGATATTTTGAAGGGTGTATATAGTCAAGCATGATTTGGTGCCGAAAACACATGAGCTGATAATAAATCAGTAAATGCTGGTCCTCTTCCATCCGTTCAATTTCCGCTTCTACTTCTGCTTTCAGGATTTCCGCATCTGGAACACTGAACTGCCGTATCATTCGATACCATTCATTAATTTTCATACCTACATGTGAAGAAAGAACCTTCCCCATGTTCCGAAAAAACCCCTTCCTTTTCGGTCTAATATTACATATTTTAGCACGCTTCTTGACCGCCAAGCACCGCAAAGAAACCGCAAACATATGAGAAGGGCAGCAAAAACAGACGAACAGAAGCCCGTTTTTTTCGAAAAAGATGATTTTTTCATCGTACAGACACAGACAATCCCCCCTTCACATACATTTGAGGATATAGGCAGTGGCCTAAACATGGTGGAGGTGAAAATCGTGGCAGGAGTATTTACAGCGATGGGATTGATGGTCAAAGAATTGGTGTTCTTAGTGTCCTATGTCAAAAACAATGCCTTTCCACAGCCCCTTTCAGGAGATGATGAAAAAAAATACTTAGCCCTTATGGCACAGGGCGATGAACACGCGAGAAATATGCTGATTGAACATAACCTTCGGCTCGTCGCCCATATTGTCAAGAAATTTGAAAATACCGGGGAAGACGCTGAAGACCTCATCTCCATCGGGACGATCGGACTCATTAAAGCCATCGAAAGCTATTCCTCTGGAAAAGGAACAAAGCTGGCAACGTATGCGGCAAGGTGTATTGAAAACGAAATTCTGATGCATTTACGCGCACTCAAAAAAACTAAAAAGGATGTCTCCTTACATGACCCCATCGGTCAGGATAAAGAAGGCAACGAAATTTCTTTAATTGATGTCTTAAAATCAGAAAGTGAAGATGTGATCGATACCATTCAGCTCAACATGGAGCTTGAAAAAGTAAAGGAGTATATCGACATTCTCGACGGCCGAGAAAAAGAAGTCATCGTCGGCCGGTTCGGTCTTGATTTAAAGAAAGAAAAAACGCAGCGGGAAATAGCAAAGGAGCTCGGGATTTCGCGGAGCTATGTATCCCGTATTGAGAAGCGGGCGCTGATGAAGATGTTTCATGAGTTTTACCGGGCGGAGAAGGAGAAACGGAAGCGGGAGAAGGGGAAATAATATCAAAGAAGCCGGTCTAAATTCCGGCTTCTTTTCATTCCACTAAGCACTCAACATAATAAAACCATATCATTGGTTATGGAGCTTATTTCCATTACACTCCTTATATTCATTTGCCATCGTATCTATACGTTTATGTGAATTATGGTTAAAAATGATAAGTCAAAACAAGGATTGTTCTTTACTTTTTCATCTTATTGATTAAGAATTTTAATCTCTAGTCTATATATAGTGTTTTTTATAAACAGACAGTAATTACCATGTCGTGGCATGTCTGTTAAAGTAACCACCTGTCTTAAATCCAACTTTTTTATAGGGAAAATTGGATGGCTAGTTCTCCATGTTTTATAATTACTGATACAGAACTCCGGCTTGCTGAAGTTTTTCTATCCTTTCAAAATCCTTTACATAAATGATCTCAATTTTTTGACTGCTTTCTTCATATTCCCCTTAAAAATTAATAATCACTTTCCCTTTTGGTCGTCCATTTGCGACTAGTTCTAGCGCTTCATTTACGTTGTCTATAGTAAATAGTATTGGATGAATTGCTGGAACAATGTTGTTTTCTTCAATGATTTTGGTAATCTCTTTAAGTTGTGCGCCGTCAGAACGAACGAAAATAAAATGATATTCCACGTTTTGTTTCTTAGCTTTGCGGTCATAATTTGCGCCAGCAAGGGAAAATAATATTCGTTTCCACAATGGGGAATTTAGGTATTTCCCGAAACGTTTATTTGGTCCTGTACGGAGAGAGAGCAATCTTCCGCCCGGTTTGATGATACTCAATTCACTGTCAAATTCTTTAGGTCCCAGTGTATCAATCACGTAATCCACATTCGACAACAAGTCAACATAGTTTTCTATTGCATAATCCAAATATTGGTCTGCACCCATTTCCAAAGTGCGTTCGCGCGCTTCTGAGTTGCCACTAACAATGACATTTAGGCCCATTTCCTTTGCTATTGGTACAGCCATTTGACCAAAGCTGCCTGATCCACCTGGAATGAAGACAGATTTACCTGACTGTGCCTCAAGTTCTTCATGTAGACCTTGATACGCTGTGAGTCCAGCCAGTGGTACAGCAGCGGCTTCCACGTAAGACAAATTTTTTGGCATGGGTGCAATTGCGGCAGCATCAATTGCGGCATATTCCGCAAAAGCACCAATTTTTTTAAGGGGAAGACGTGTATAGATGGCATCTCCTACGTGAAATTCTGTCACATTTTTTCCGATTTTTTCGATAACTCCTGTCAATTCATTACCAAGCGTTAATGGGAATTCATAATCTTGAATCAGTTTCACGCTGCCTGTAATAATTAACATTTCGAGTGGATTGACTGCCGCAGCTTTGACCTTTACCAAGACTTCGTTTTCATCGATTTCTGGAATTGGAATGTCATTGACTTTGGCATGGATATTTTTTGAATACTTGGTGATCTGAGCTGCTTTCATGAGTGTTTTCATTTTTTCATTAGCATCCTTCCTTGAGATTATTACAGCTGGTGTTCCCACACTCAATCAGTAGAACAGATGTTAGAGTTCATCAGCCCATAGCGTTCGAATGCAGTACACGTCAGCCAGTGTAGCGCAATTCATGCGTCAAGCATTTTTCAGTTGTATGCCTTTTTTAAGCATTACTGTCCATTTTGCAGGTTCAATTTAAAAACTACTTTTCATTCCCTTTTTTTTGTTACAAAAATAGAGAGTCACTTCCCAGTCCCAAACTGTTTGTGGAACCTTGATATTTGCCATAAGTTATACTTATCTATTGCGCTCTGCTACGTGTCATTGGTGCCATCGCTAAACGATTATGTTACCATATATATAAAAATTAGATTTAAAGGCTTTCTAGTATTGGAAAGATCGGCTTTCTCAACTTAAATTCATAGTTTTCATCTACAACCCCAACCACTTCATCTTTGTCATAAACCTCCATCATAAAACCTGCCATTTGCTTAGCTGTGTGGTACATAGGGAGATTTGCTTTGTAATCAAACTCTTTTATATCATTTGCATGTTTTGCGAATTCTGTTTCCGTCATTGCTGGTGCTAAAACTTTTGCCTTCATTTTCGCACCTTTCAGTTCAAGTTCTTTTGCAAGCCCTTCGGTGAAGGCACTAACATAATATTTAGAAGCAGAGTAAGCAACACTGCCAACAGCAATTACATATCCAAGTGCTGAGGATACGTTAATTAATTGAGTTCCCTCTACATCAGCATATTCTCTTACAAATAGTGTAGAAAGGATTGTCAAGGATTCTATGTTCACGCGTAACATGGTTTCTACTTTATCTAAATTCTGATCTATGACAGAAGAGGTTTCACCAAGACCAGCATTATTAATCCAAGTCTCAATTTGATACTCCTTTAAACTGTTATACAGTGTATATGCCTGATCTTTGACAGATAGGTCACTTGTCCGAATAATAACATCTAAACTAGGATTTAGATTCTGAATGGTTGATTTAAGTTCTTCTAATTTATCTAATCTTCTAGCTGCAATAATTAAGTTTTTGCCACGAGCAGCAAATGCTAATGCTGTCTCATATCCGATACCTGAGCTTGCTCCTGTAATAACTGTGTACTTCATATTATTCTCTCCTTAAAAATATTTCTCCTTGTTCTTGACCATGTTTCAGTAGATCAAATAAGAAGGTTTCCGTCTTTATAAAAATCTCTGTAACTTTTTTAGTGAACGATTTATTCCAATACGAGATCTTGGCTAGATGCAGATCATAATCAACTGCCACTCCCACCTGGTCACCCTCAATTAGGTCAATGCCCTGTTCTTTGCTGTGTGGATCTGACCATACGGGTCACCATTTTGCGCGGCATCAGTCGTGGAAGGAATGCCATGAACCGGTTTCGAGCCCCTGGCATTATGAACGTCTTGCCGCGTAAGAAGCCTCGGTACCCTTCCTCAGCCACCTGCCCGGCCTCCATGATAGCACCACTCTGGAACAACTTCGATTCCCCAATACCCGAACGTTCAACAAAGCCGGTTGACGTCAGTCCCGGACATAGTGCCGTCACAGTCACCCCTGTACCGCTCAGTTCGTTCTCCAAAGCCTCAGTGAACGACAGCACGTACGCCTTCGTTGCGTAGTAAACCGACATCATAGGTCCCGGGAAGAAAGCCACCAACGAAGCCACATTCATCACGCCTCCTTGGCCTCGTTTGACCATATCCGGCAAGAACAGTTTCGTCATAACAGTCAGAGCCTTGATATTGACGTCAATCATATTCGTCTCTTGTTCTAACTGCGTCTCCAAGAACGTCCCGTACAAACCGAAGCCGGCATTATTGACAAGATAGTCGACGACGATCCCCTTCTCCTTGAGCTCCGCAAAAATCTCTTTCGGCACACCGGGTGAAGCCACATCCTTTGCGATGACCGTCGCTTGACTGCCATATCTTTTCCTATATTCCTTTGCGAGCTCCAAAAGCTTACCCTCGCTACGCGCCACCAGCACCAAATTATATCCTCCCTTGGCGAAACGATCCGCCAACTCTTTGCCAATTCCACCCGATACCCCGGTGATAAGAACAGTTTTTTTCATTTTACAGCACACCTCCATTTTTAGTTTAATTAAACCTTTAAAACGTTTTACAGCGTTTCTTACTGCGAGTTGTTACTATGGATGTAGGTTATCGATAATTGTAATTTTTGTATAAGAGGATTTATACTTGCCGCATATATCTCAACTGAGACCTCGCCATTATTTATTTTGGGCTTAGGGAAGTCTAAAAAAATTTGGTTTTTCACCGTAGTTTTCAATCGCTAAAACTTTCATGACAATCCTTCACATTTTTACTTAACGCACATGTATCTATTTATAAAGAATCTAAGAAAAAAAGATATGAATATCCCTAGATGGGATATTCATAATTAATTAAATTATTTTAAGAAAGGATAATCTGTATAGCCTTCTTTTCCTCCTGTATAGAGCGTGTTTTTATCAGGTTCGTTTAGAGGAGCACCTGAATGAATCCGTTCTACAAAGTCTGGATTAGCTAGTACCCAAGTGCCTACTGTGACAACATCTGCAATATTATTATCTACATCAGACGAAAGTTGATCTAGAGGACGACCTGGACGGTTAACAAGAAGTGCTTGGTCCCAAAGTTGACGCACATCTTTTAGGAATTGCTCGTTTCCAAAGTGCATTAAATGCAGATAAGCAAGGTTAAGCTTATTTAATTCACTTATTAAATAGCGATACATCTCAAGGCTATTCTCCCCCTCATCAATGCCTTGCAGTGTTCCTTGAGGAGAAAAACGGATGCCTGTTCTATCTGCTCCTATTTCATCAACAACTGCTTTAGCTACTTCAATTGCGAATCGAGAACGCCCCTCAATCGTACCACCGTATGCATCTTGACGATGATTGGAGTTTTCACTAAGGAATTGTTGGATCAGATAACCATTCGCTCCGTGAATTTCAACTCCGTCTGCACCAGCTTCAATTGCTGAACGTGCTGCTAAACGAAACTCATTGATAACATCTTTTATCTCAAGCTCACTCAGTTCTCTTGGTGTTGGAATTTCTTTCATTCCTTCTGCCGTGAAAATTTCTACACCAGGTGCAATAGCTGACGGTGCAACTGCTTGGCGGTGGTGAGGTGTGTTATCAGGGTGTGATACACGTCCTACATGCATAAGCTGAATAAAAATATGACCGCCTTCACTATGAACTTTAGAAGTTACTTTTTTCCACCCTCTAATATGATTTTCTGTATAAATACCAGGTGTATTCGTGTAACCTTGCCCATCATCTGAAGGTTGGGTTCCTTCGCTTATAATTAAACCGACTGAAGCACGCTGACCATAGTACTCAGCTACTAAATCGCTCGGCGTACCATCTGGTAAAGCTCTATTTCTAGTCATCGGAGCCATACCTATACGATTTTTTAATTCAATGTTTCCAATACGAACTTTTTCAAATAATTTGCTCATATGAATACTCTCCTTTTTAATAAGAATTAGAATCAAGAAATAAATTTACGTGTTCTGCAAATAGTTCTGGATATTGAAACAGATGCCCGTGACCAGAATCAGGATATATAATCAGCTGTGCTTTGGGTAATTTCTCTGCTAAGATATAACTGTTTTTAGTCGGTACCATCACATCATTAACACCATTAGTGACAAGTACAGGGTGTTTGATGTTTTGTAACCATTCATAATCATGATTAGATTTTTGTTTAGCCCATTTTGCAATAGCTTGTAATTGTGCCTCTTTTACTTGTTCCGAACTATTTACTTTTTTCTGATTAAAAATTCTTTGTAGTGAAGCTATTCCTGCTGATTTACTTGTTTCGGTTTGTTCGTAGAAAAAGAACATAAAATCATTTATTCCATCTTCTTCCGTTCCGCCGTGACGATTCATTCTTTCAAGAATCTCTGGATTTGGATTAATACCAGATTCAGGTGAAGTACCTGCCAAAATCATTTTTCTTACTAAATCTCCTTCTTGTAAAGCTAGCTCTTGTGCAACCATGCCACCAATGGAAAAACCAAGAATGTCGACTTGTTCTAATCCAAGTGCTTTTATAAATGTTGCTGTATCTTTTGCCATATCAGCAATTGTAGTAGGCGTTAGTCCATCGGTCTCACCAACCCCTTTATTGTCAAATAAGATTACTGGGCGTTTATTTGCAATAGGTTCAAGCATGTCTGGATCCCAGTTTTCCAACGTTCCTCTAAAGTGAACAAGAAATACTACTGGTATACCATCTTTTGTACCAAATCTCCTATATGCGTAACGAGTTCCTTCTGCTTCAATAAATTCTGATTCTGTTGGTATTTTAAAATTTCTCATTTTTGTGTTCCTCCTTAGAAATTAAAAAACGATTTATAACTATGCATTATGCTGGTTTGTTTCATGCTTATTTTAGAATGAACATTCTAAAAAGGGTAAAAAAAGAAAGCTAGTCCAACACTGAAAGTGCTAAAGAAATGATGCCTTCTAATTCTTTTTTACTGTAATCAGTTTTTATTAGTACTCTTATACCTACCAAATTGTTGTGTAAGAAACGAGATATGTTATCAGAATCGATTTCTTTTGATAGCTCTCCATTAGTTTGACCCTGTTTTATAAGGGAATTAAACATATCTTCAGTACGATTAAACATTTTTGTAACGATGCGCCCAATTTCTTTGTCCAACAAAGATAATTCAATGGCTGCATTTACTGATAGACATCCTTTTGGGTATTGTTTAATGGAATTCAGTACGAAAATAAAAACATCACGTATCGTCTGTTTAATGGATGAAGTGCTGCTGATTATGCTTTCCATCTCATTAACGATGAGCTCTTCATAATGATGAAGGGAAGCTAAAAACAATGAACGCTTGTCGCCAAATGTGTCATATATACTCCTACGGTGTATCCCCATATGATCCACCAAATCTTGCATGGATGTTTTTTCATAGCCCTGTTCCCAAAATAACTCCATTGCTTTTCTTAATACTTCTTTTTCGTCAAACTCTTTACTTCTAGCCATTTTAATTCTCCTTAAAAAAATCCATGAACCAATACTAACAAAAACAAAAGTCATCATCCATTATAGAATGAACATTCTAAAATAAACACATGAATTACAAACCATGATTACATAATACCCTTTTTAGAACGATAAGTAAAGAATTATACTTCTGCGATGAACACCCATATGTCACCAAGTCTTGCATGAATGTTTTTTCATAACCCTGTTCCCAGAAAAGCCCCATTGTTTTCTTAATGCTCTTTTTTATCAAATTTATTTCTAGACATAATCCCACCTTAGAACGTATTACCTCTTAATTCTGAGAAAGGACTAAGAATCATTGATGCATTCATCCCTCCCTCATTCTAAAATAATAAAGAATGATCACTCTCGTTTGAGTAGCAAAACAGTTAGATCTAACGTGTTTCAAGCATAGCAAATTCAAGAACGATCGGTAAAGAATTTAGAATTCATCATATGTTTTATATGGTTAGCTTTCAATTAAACGTTTTAACTTAAGCTCAGTTTCAGTATTCTCAACTGGAGTATAGACGCTGCATCTTAAATCAGTATCTCCATGCACTTGTAACGAAGTAAGATTAAACAACATTTTACCTACCTTAGCATGACGAAACTCAATTAATACTTCAGGAGCAGAGCTTATCTCATTTTCATTCCAAATTTTATGAAACTCAGGATATGCCTGTTCCATTTCTTGTATAAATTGCTCATACCAGTCATCAGCCACATACTGTCCATAATACGTTCTAAATATTGCGATATATCCTCTAACAAAATGCTCCCAATTCACTGCTAAACTTTTAAATTCCTTTCTTGCGAATAGTAAGCGTATGATATTCCTTTCTGCTGGGGTGATTTGGTCAAAATCCAAAAATACATTAGCTGCTGCTTGATTCCACCCAACAATCTGACTTCTTCTATCTGATATAATTGTTGGACAATAACGAAGTTCCTGCAAAATTTTCACTAAAGCCGGACTGATTTCCTTCTCCTTCTCATTTATAAAGGGTTGTTTCACTCCTTCCTCTAACGCTAGAGCATACAAATATCTCCTTTCATCGTTATTTAATTGTAATGCTCGAGAAATAGCATCTAATACCGAAGTAGACACTTTTATATCTCTACCTTGTTCTAACCATGTATACCATGTAAGACTTACACCGGCTAGTTGAGCCACTTCCTCTCTTCTTAGTCCTGGTGTTCTTCTGCGGGTTCCTACAGGTAAACCAACCATTTGAGGAGTAATTTTCGAACGTTGATTCTTTAGAAATTCTGATAAAGCTTGAAGTCTTGTTTCAGGTTTCATTAAAATCTCCTTTTTAAATAGTGCTAATTATACTAGGATAAACAACAACTTGTAATAGGATAACACAAAAGTTAAAGTTAATAAAAAATAAGGAGGGAATTATTATGAAAAGAGTTGTCATTACTGGAATGGGAATTATTTCGCCTCTAGGAAATGATGTAAATAGCTTTTGGAATCAACTAGTTAAAGGTCAATCGGGAATATCTCTAATTGATTCTTTTGATACTATTGATTATAAAACAAAGATAGCTGGAATGGTTCGTGATTTCGATGTAGATGGAATATTTGGGAGGAAAGAAGCCAAACGATTAGATCGATTTAGTCAGTTTGCTTTAGCAGCAGCCGAACAAGCATTAGAAAAATCACAATTACAGTTAGATAAGGTTGATCTTGAACGTTTAGGGGTATACGTTGGTTCAGGGATCGGAGGTATACAATCACTTGTTGATAATGTGAATGTATTAAATAAACGAGGTCCCGCAAGAGTAAGCCCTAGCCTTGTACCAATGATGATTTCAAATGCAGCTGCGGCTCAAATAAGTATTAGATTAGGGGCACAAGGCCCGTCATTATCACCAGTAACGGCCTGTTCAATCGGGAACACCTCTATTGGTGAAGCTTTCAATGCTATCCGAAATGATGAGGCAGATATTATATTTGCCGGTGGAGCAGAAGCTGCAATCACACAGTTATCTTTGGCTAGTTTTGGAAACGCCCATGCACTATCTACAAAAAACCAAGATCCAAGTCGAGCCAGCCGTCCGTTCGATACAGATAGAGATGGCTTTGTTATGAGTGAAGGCGCAGGTATTTTAGTATTAGAATCATTAGAAAACGCTATTCTTAGAGATGCGCCGATATTATGTGAAGTAGTGGGATACGGAGCTAGTTCAGATGCTCATCATATGGTAGCATCACACCCAGAAGGTAAGGGTGCCTACTTAGCAATGAAAAAAGCATTGAGAAGTGCAAATATATCAACAGGTGAAATTGATGTTATTAGTGCTCATGCAACAAGTACACAAATAGGTGATCGTTCAGAAATTCTAGCTATTAAGAAATTGTTTGGTGAACATTCCCGCAAAATTCCAACAACTGCAAACAAATCAATGACTGGTCACATGCTTGGTGCTGCTGGTGGAGTAGAAGCAATTGCTTTAGTGGAAAGTTTGAGACAAGGAATTATTCCTCCAACTATTAATGTAGAGAATTTAGATCCAGATTGCGACTTAGATGTTGTCTCAAAAACGCGAAATCTTCCAATGAAATATGGACTATCAAATTCTTTTGGCTTTGGCGGACATAATTCAGCAATCGTGTTAAAGAATTATGATTGAAGATCCACCTTTATAATTCAGAGGTGAAATAAATACATCTACCAAGGGTTGATCACCCTTGGTTTCAAATTTAGAATATCATGATCCGGATCTAGAATGTTCATCTGCCCGCCGATGATTTCCGCAAAGAAGGTCACGATGAGTGCATGATGCATTTTATCGTGAAAGAATACTTATCGAACCGAATGAAGTTCATTTACTTTGCAAACATACCCTGTCTCTTCTTTCACCTCACGGACCACGGCCTGCTGCAGGTGTTCACCTTTTTCTACAGTACCGCCTGGAAGTTCCCAATATCCCTTTACATTTTTGACCATTAACATATTTTCTTCCTCATCATAAATAATAGCTGATACTACGTCTACTCGTTTCAAAGAAATCTCCCCAATCATTCTCTGTTTACATCAATTGTCGAATAAATAGCACGAACTGTTCATTTCAATACATTCATTATAATGTATCCTTGATATAAGATAATGGATAAGGGGCAAAACAGCATTCGTGGGCAGATTGGAGGCCACAGCATGTGGATCATCATCATTTTACTTATTGTCCTCATTGGATTTACAGGGAATATCGTTTCTTTATTAAGACAAATGAAAGAGTCAAACGAGAAAATCATACAACTGTTAGAACATCAAAAACCGAAAAAATAAAAACCTCACCCTTTTAGAGAGAGGTTTTTAGAGTAAGCAATTATTCTTATCGTTTCTCATGAAGCAACATATATCTGATTCGACGAATATAATGCAGTGCAATATGAACGAGACATAAAATGAGCCCGATCATCGCAAGAATATAGATGGGCAGCATCAAACCAGGTACATAGTTGACGATAAAACCCAAACAAAACGCTGTCAGCATATATAGACTGATCAACCTCATCAATACCATCCGAAGCCCTCCCTTTCTATATTCACTTTAACATATTTCCCCTTTATTTTCATGATTGGCTTTTAAAAAAAGATGCGAATCCACTAAGATTCGCATGATCATTACGTATTCAATTCACCTTTCTTCGCGCGCGCTTCCTTCCACTGCTCAAGCTCTGAAACTGTTAATAATTGATATCCTTGTTTGGTCAATTCCTTGATAATCGTGACAGCTGCGTTTGCCGAGGTGTCATAGATGTCGTGCATTAAGACAGTTTCTCCGCTAGACGCATGTGTGAGAATGTAGTTGGCGACGTATTGGCTGTTGCGATATTTCCAGTCCTCAGGATCTACGTCCCAAAGCGTGACTTTCATGTTGACAGCTTCGTTGATCTGCCCATTTGTTCCACCATATGGCGGTCTAAAGTGAGTCGGTGTGAATCCGCCTGCTTTTTCAATAATTTGCTGCGTATCTTCTACTTGTTTGATAGCTTGTTTTAACGGCAGTCTTGTGAGTAAAGGATGGCTATAGGAATGATTTCCGATTTCATTCCCACCCTTTCTGATCTCACCCAGCATATCGGGGTAATATTGAACCCTGCTGCCTAATACAAAAAATGTCGCATGTCCTTTGTTTTCTTTTAAGGCTTTTAAAATTTTTGAGGTCGTGGATGGATTTGGTCCATCGTCAAATGTCAGGGCAATGGCTTTTTGATTTGGGTTGAATGTTGCCTGTTTTGGCAGTTTTACGAGCTTTCTTTTTGGGATCGGTTCTTTTTTCTCATTTTTGTTCTTTTCTTTATGAATATATTCAGGCTTTAACATTCCTTTAAGCACTGTTTTTTTAATCGCCAGCACTTGAGGGCCTTTTTTGTCTGGTGCGATTTGCCCTGCTGGAAAGTAAAATTCAATAAAACGATCCTTGATGGCAAAATACTGATAATGCTCTGCCGCAGGAGACGTTCCTTGCTTGAGCAAATGCTCATTTTCAGCAAGAGAGCGATCTTTTTTTAATTCATCAAATGTCATATGAGACAGTTTTTGCAGATCTTCTTTCTTTGATAAAAATAAATCATCTATTGATAAAAAATGCTGTTTCTTGAAATCAAAATTGAACAACTTCGTTTGATGTGCGCCTTTTACTCCGCCTTTCAATTCATATGTATTGAATTTGATCGCAGCGGTTTGTTTGGCATAATGAGTAATCTCGTAATCTATGTTTAATTCGTATCGATGATCTTCATCGACATCGCTTGCTTCACTAAATGATGTTTTGAATTTGTCGAGCGCTGTTTCTGCAAATCTTTTCATCTCTTGATCTAGCTTTTTTTGATGAAACACTGGATAGTTCACAGCATATCTCAAGTATCTCCCGTCATTCACGAGAGTGACAATTTCAACTTCTTTATAGCTCGCATCTGGTTCTACCTTCTTCTTCTCTGTCCCGCTTGCCTGCTGATTATGATAAAACGCAGCGATTCCGATGATGATTGCAAGTCCGCATAGGACGAGACTGATTTTCCATTTCATTGACACAATGATTCCCCTCTCGTGATGGCGTCATGTCTTGATGACGTGTGTTTGTAGGATAGACTTTGCGCCAACCCGATTTAGTTTTCAAAAAACACATTTGTCACATTTTCGTCACAATTAAGAGAGGTTGAAAAAAAGGGCTTGATCTCTCAGCCCTTTGATTATTTTTGCATATATAGTTGAAATAATTTCGTTTCTTCATCAATAGAACTCGCTCGATCAAAAGCCGCTCTAACCGTCTTCGTATTGTTCATGAGCTCATACAGCATTGTCAGGACAAAGATAAATGCCGCATCTCCATCAATGTAATCATCAGGCGCTGTATAGGACAAAGCACCTGCTTCTAAAAAGGCTTCTGCAAGTTTTTTCTCACCTAGTGTGCAGCCGGTTGATATGACGTGAACCCCTTTTAACGAAGCATACCGCTTGATTTCATCCGCTCCAAAAGTTACACCTCTAGGCTCCCCATCTTCGTATACATCTTCCCCTAACTCCGGCATGAGAAACGCTCCTTCTTCCCCATGAAAAGATAAAAGAAAGTAGTCCGTCTCCCTTCTATTTCTCCCAGATAACACATCAATCAGATCATTGGGTCTGCCTATCCAATGCATATCGACTTTTGCACCAAAGTTCTCAAATGCTGCACGCAGGGCAAAAGATTCTAGCTCACTATTTGGTCCTGTTGCTAATGTAATGCGCATGGTCTGTTGTTCCACTTGTATCTCCTCCAAACGATGATAAAAATAAACCCATTTTTTCTTCATCTGCATATGTATCCGTCCATTTTAGTGCACTGATCAATACATTTGCTCGATGTCCTGTCGTTCTCGTGCGAAGGAAAGAGCTTCCGTCATCAAGACTTGCCTACTCCCTTTCCGCGGGCACCAGCCGTTACATACATCACTGCTACATTCGCTCGGTGCTTTAATTTCTGTAAGGTTTCTTGGATGAGCGTGACCGTCCCCACAAGCTGCCCTTGATAAAAGGTGCCAAAGGTCCACATAGATTGTGCCGAAGTAAAACGAGCCGCATATTTGTCTTTTGTATCTATTTGTTCTTCTTCATAGCTCATCGCAAAGCCCTCTGGATGTAATCGCAGTGCTTCTAGTCTTAATGCTGTAAATTCTTCAGCATCACCTGCGTTAACAATTGAATATTCAGACAACCACCTCCAACAGAATGATTGATACTTCCAATTTTATCTTGAAAGGAGGTTTTGATCAAAGGATATTGATCCCTTAGCACCAATCTCTTTTCCTACATGCAATTAGACATGCTTATCCATCTGCGAAAACAAGGTATTTCCGATCATGTTTACTCGTTTTATCCTAGCAAAAACGATTCTTTTCTCACTTATCTTTTCACCTTTTTTATATTAATCTATAACTAATTCATGAAAAAAAAGAAAAAAAAGGATTGCTATGAATGAAAAGATATCATAAGATAAAATAGTAATAAAAAGTCAAAAAAGGGAGGAATTTGATATGACAGAAACAAGAAACGAAATCAAACTACATGTTCTTTTTGGTGCTTTAGCAGTAGGTTTCCTTATGCTAGCTCTTTTTTCCTTCTCGCTACAGATGCTGCCAGTTGCTGATCTAGCAAAAGAATTTGGTATTCCAGGCAGTATTGCAGCTGTTGTTTTGAACGTTGTTGAAGCGGGCGGAGCTGTTACAACAATCGTCTCCATTTTAACTGCTGTAGGATCAGGTGGTCTTTCTCTTATTGCAGCGGCTGGTAAAGAGACCATTCGTCAGTACCTTAAAGCCCAAATTAAGAAAAAAGGCCGTAAAGCCGTTATTGCTTGGTAATTCATTTTTATGACTCAATAGAAGGAGACTTTGTTCTCCTTCTATTTAAATTTTGATGCAGGTGAGAAGATGTTATATCCATTATTATCACTACTTCTATCAATTAGAATTCAACAACAATATTCAAATCTAGCTCAGTTTATAATACGTAAGGTTCCATTTTTCACATCGTTTTCTTCTAAACAGTACATATTATTTTCTTGTATCCTTGATACTTTATTCGGATGTATGATCGTATTCGTTATTTCTTCATTTCTTTACTCTCCGATCTATCAAATAGAATGGGAAAGTGCTTTTGTGATATTTTTGTTTCTTTTCTCTATCGTCAAAGGGATTGAATCTTATAGAAGAACTCATATTCTTCCTTTTGAAGAATTGATACAGCTTGCACCTGTTTCCTCAAGACACCTTTTCCAAACGCTTTTGTTTTCAGAACTGATCTGGTTGATGTTGACCAGTTTGAGTACTTATTTAATCTATTTTCTGTTTCAATATTCCATTGCACAAACACATGACTGGATATTCTGGTTAAAGCATCTCAATGTCATGTTGACAGGTTTCTTCCTTTTTATCGTCAGCAATAAGATATTTGGTGCTTACATCTATAATATTGTCGTGAAAAAAATCGGGATCATTCGTGTTCTTTTTTTCGCAAGCATCTCTTTACTTTTTTTCTTATTTGGAAGAGTCCTGATATTGAACATTATTTTCCCTTTTTATCACACCTTCCAACAACTTTTTCAGTCGATTTCATCGCTTGCAGAGGATTCGTTTTGGATTACACTTTCCAACAATTTGGTGGCTTTATATCAAAATGATCTTCAGCATATCCATCATGCTTTATTCTCAAAGGATTCTGTATTTCTACAATTTCAAGCGCTTTTCACTTCACCTGTCACATTTTTCGTGGTGATATTAGCAGCTATACTCGTCATGAAGAGTCCTGTACGCTGGATTCCAACTGGGAAAGATCATGATCAAAACTCAACACATTTTCGAGATTTATTTTATTGGTACTTTCAAGTACTTAATAAAATTCAAGGCTCGCTGTTTCAAAAGAATATGTTGATCCAAAAAGACCTCAAGGTGTTAAAAGAAAAAAGATGGCTGCTGTCTAAAGAGTTTTTTAATTATATGTTTATGTCATATGAAGCCTTCTTTTATATCGGGGTTATGACTAGTTTGATCTCCATTATTGATCATCCGGCTTTGCAGATTCAGCTGCTTTTTACATTAAATGTGATGATTTTAGCAAATCAAACGTATGAGATGAGAATGCTGACCCCTTCTATTTTTTCTTTAAGTGCTGAAAAAAAGAATATTTGGCTTTTTGAGCTTTCTCAAACATCTCTTATTCAGTTTTTCTTATCAAAAATCCAGTTATTTTATTGTTTATTTTCCATACCAGCTCTCTTTCTGCTATTCATTAATCTATCAATCATGGGTGTATATCAGCTTTTTGATATTCAGATGCTCATTCAATTTGTGGCATTAGGGATTGGTTTTTTCATTTTCCCTTTGATTCAGCTTTACTTGTTTCCATTTACAACGAAATTCAATTTTATTCATGAGCATGAAATAGGGACAACCAATGAGGAAATAGAAGTTATCGATAAAGGGCAGGCTTTTGCAAGAAACTTTCTTGTATTACCTTTTATGTACTACATGATCTTGACCTCTTTTCTACCTATTTTGCAGCAATCCTCAGGTCTCATAAACTTTCTGTTTGCTTTATATTTTGTGATCGTTTCATTGATCTGCTGGGTGTTATGCCGCAAGACCATCTATAAAGGGATTGAGTATGTTGAAAAAAATAAGATATTTTCTATCGGAGAATAGACTGATTTTACGACTCGGCTACATTTATGCTGCTATCTTTATTGCAGCAGTGCTGATTGGTAGCCTTCTTCCTTATGATCAGATTCCTTATTTAAAAAAGGATGAAGAGATGTTTTTTCTATCTATTTTCTTAAACAATTTGCAAGTTGGGATGGCGATATTAGGGATCGGAGCTTTTACAGGCGGCATCATGGCTGCTGGCATTCTTTTTTACAACGGATACATTATTGGCAAACTAGTTCAGTATTTGATTGTCAATCAAGAAGTGCAGCAGATATTCACAGGATTACTGCCTCATGCTTTCGTAGAGATTCTTGGTTTCATCCTGTTTTCAATTGTCAGCTCTTTTCCTTTTATTTATCTTTATCGATTTATAAAAGGAGAAACAATTGATTTAAAAAAGCTGACTGTGACTGTGCTTCAATTGATTTTTGCAGCAATTGTTCTCTTATTCGCAGCATCTCTTTTAGAGGAATACGTTAGCCATGTACATCTACCATAGAAGAAAGGGGAATGTGGTTCCATGGAGCTACTTCTACGACCTAAGGAATTTTTCAATCAGAATCAATCGATTAAAACCATTGTAGGCCTTGTCTTACTATCATTATTTGTTTCGACTGTCTTTTTAACATTTTTTATTATTGATTTGTTAGTAGATGAACCGTTATCAGCTGGAAAACAAGTAGCCAGCATTGTTTTTATTTTTTTGCTGACGATCCCGCTGTATTTCATTTTAAATTTTCTCAGTACCGTTCTCACTTCTATTTATATGTATTTTTTTCATAAAGCTTTTATTTTACGCAAAATGTATCTTGTCATTTTGGTTTATAATGCATTTCTTTTATTAGTGAATAGTGCAGCGATCTATTGTGTGATGGTGTTACAATTAGATCACTATTTTATCTTGATACAAGCAATTTCCTTCTTCATCAACTTATATCTTTTGCGCATCCTTTATGATGGCATCATTTACTATGCAGAAGGGTCGAAAAAAGCTGCCCTTGCGACAGTGATCTTGTATATGCTGGTGACCACTGTGTTTGTTATTGGAGGATTCATCAATGGCTAGTCTTCAAGTGTCTCAGCTATCTTTTCGCTATGAAACAACAGAAGAAAGCTCTCTCCTCCTCGATCAAGTTTCGTTTGATCTGAAAGGAAGCGATCGAGCTTGTATCATTGGAAAGAACGGCAGTGGTAAATCGACTCTTTTAAAGATCATCGCTGGTCTGCTTCCTTCTGTATCAGAAACGATTTTACTCAACAAACAGCTTCACCCCGGGACCACTCAATATAAAAGTCTGGTGGCGTACATCCCTGATAAGCCTTTAGTCTATGATGCGCTCACTGGTCTTGAGCACATGGAGCTTGTCCAGTCTTTATGGAAAATGAACAAGTCAGAAAAAGAGTTATACAAAGAGACCTTTCTATCGCTTTGTGAAGCATTTGATTTAACGCATGCCCTAAAGATGCCTGTCAAACAGTATTCATTGGGCATGAGATATAAACTTTTCTTTAATTGTATGGTGGCAAGATCTCCAGAGCTGATCATTCTTGATGAGCCTTTTACCTCTCTTGATGAGGCCTCACAGATACAATCGATTTCTTTATTAAAAAAAGAATTCTCACATCGATGTGTTTTATTTACCAGCCATCAGCGCTACCTTTATTCAGAATTAGGAAATCGTTTCTTCCAGCTGGATCAAGGACAATTAAACGAAGTGGAACGTTAGACATACAAAAGGCATCCCATAAAAGGATGCCTCTCTTCTTTTTCTCGATCACATTACCACTTACAGCGTTTCACTGGACGGCAGCAAGGTTTTTTGATATCCCTGCCGCAATCGTATTCTTCCACAATGTACTCGTTATGAGTAGATTGAGTGACAGGGTAGTAGTTTTCAATTCTTTTGATGTTTTTATTGACGTTTGTGATATGCGTTGGATGAATTTTTCTGATGGTTTGTTCATTCGTTGTCGTGTTGACAATTTGACGTGTGGGGAAAACAACCGTTTCATCTCCTCCTTGGTTTCCTCTGCGAGGACCAAAGAAAAAGTCATCTAATCGATTCCGGCTCATCTCAACACCCCTTCAAGTTGTCTTTCACTTACACTCTATCGTATGTAAGAAGCGCCTTTCGTGACTAGATGCTTGTCTATTTTTAAAAAAATCCACTATTTATCTCGTTTTCTCTTCCTTTACAAAAGGACAATTTTAACATATTATACAAATGATATATTGTGGTAGAAGAAATTGTGGCCCATAACCTTCCCACTTATCAAATACGAGGTGAACGATATGATCAATACGACACAACCAATCGAACGAAACAAGCTAGACATTGCACTTGAACTGACTCAATTGCATTTGAATCAATATGAAACGAGTCATCCTGATCAGTTGAGTGAGGTTTATGCGAAATATTATGCGCTGCTTGAAGTGCTGGATTTATCTTCTTATAATCAATTGATTGATTTATTGCCCGCTGAGCTAAAACAGACGCTTGAGTAAAAAATCCCTCTATCCACATGGGATAGAGGGTTTTCTTTATACACGTGCTGCCATATCGGTTTCGATTTGCTCTAAGCTTCTTCCTTTTGTTTCGACTAAAACAAAGCGGGTGAACAATAGTCCGATTAAGCAGATGACACCAAATGAGGAGAAAATGACCCCAAAGCTGAACTTATCAGCTAAGATAGGGAAAACGAGTCCAACTGCTAACGATCCCGTCCAGTTAAAGGCAGATGAAATGCCTGCTCCAATGCCCCTGACAGAGAGTGGGAAGATTTCGCCGATGATGATCCACGTGATCGGTGCCCATGAGAAGGCATAGCACAAGATAAAGCAGCAAAGGGAAATCAATGTCACCCAGTTTAAAATCCCTTCACTAACGCCAAGTGCACCTAATGCCGCTGGTGCAAAGAAGGAAAGTGCCATACCTGTGCCTCCTACGGTGAGAATCGTTCGGCGGTCGAACCGGTCGACAAATTGTAAAAAGATAACGGTTGTCACGACAAAAATGACACCGACAATGACTGTAAAGCCTGCTGCGACCTGCGGCGCAAGGCCTACATTCCGAGCAATACTCGTTGCATAATACACAATGGAGTTCGCGCCTTGAATTTGCTGAAGGGTCGCCATCCCAACCCCGATGAAAAGAGCCATTCTGAATTTCTTTTGGAACAATTCACGAATACCAGAGCGTTCTTCTTTCGCGACTTCTAAAATTTCCTGCATTTCTGCTTCGATTTCTTCACGGGAAGAACGCAGTGATCCTAATACCTCCCGTGCTTTATGAGCCATTCCGTGTTTAATTAAATATCTCGGAGATTCAGGGAGCCTCAGCATACCAATATAAAGCACGATAGCAAATAAAGCGGCACTTCCCAGCATCCAGCGCCAGCTGTCTGGAATAGGTTCAAATACAAACGCGACAATATAGCTCAGCAATAGTCCGCTCACAATCATAAGCTGATTGAGCCCAGACAATTTCCCGCGGATTTTAGCAGGAGCGATTTCAGACATGTAAGCCGGCACCAAAGATGAGGCTGTTCCTACTGCTGTCCCTAAAAAGATACGAGCAATGGTTAATGAAATCTCTTCTGGTGCGATGGCTGACCCTATAGCTCCGACAAAAAAGATGATCGATGAGACCAAAATGAGCTTTCTGCGGCCGAACTTATCCCCCATGAGGCCGCTTAAAATCGAACCAATGATTGCTCCGCCCATTAATGAAGAGACGACAATTCCAAGCCATAATGGGCTGAGCTGAAATTCTTCCTGAATATGTCCTTCTGCCCCTGCAATAATTCCAATATCATATCCGAATAAGATGCCTGCAAAGGACCCGAAAAAGAAGATAAATTTGCTTGACACTTTTTTCTCCAAGTGGATGACCCCCTCACTTAATTAACCGCTTTCATTTCTCCCGGTGCTTCTACTGTAAACAGTAGAAGACGTTTCACCCTTCTATAAAACCACATATTCTGCATGAACAAGCTTTGTAAAATGAACAATTTGATCAACCGTTAAATTAAGGGATACGACTGTATGATGACCCCCGCCTTGCTTAATCCATGCTTTGACTCCGTCCTGAAAATTCGGCTTGATTTTCCAGAGCACACGTGCAACCGGTAAATGAGGTGCTGCTTCCTCCGGCTCAAAGGCTTCGACTTCTTGTATGAGCCATTTGAAATGGGTTCCAAAGTCAGCAATGGAAACAACAACACCTTCGCCTGCTTTTCCATCAAACACAAGACGCGCTGGATCTTCCCTGTTTCCGATACCAAGTGGAGATACGACAATCACTGGTTTCGTATGGGCGAGCGCTGGATCTACTTCTAACATATGAGATTGCAGCACCGCTTCCTGTCCAGAGGTCATTTCATACGTGTAGTCCTCCATAAAACCAGTGGATTGATGATGACTCATCACCTTTAATAATCGGTCCAGTGCAGCAGTTTTCCAATCGCCTTCCCCAGCAAAGCCATATCCCTTTGCCATCAGCCGCTGTACCGCAAGTCCTGGCAGCTGTTTCATTCCATGTAAATCTTCAAAGTTTGTCGTAAAGGCATTGTAGCCGCCTTCATCTAAGAAGCGTTTGATGGCAATTTCATAACGCGCTTGCACCTTGACACTTTTTTCCCATTCTTCAACTGAATACGTTCCATAATCCACATCATATTGCGTTAAATACTCCGCAAATAATGCATCTACCTCTGCTTCTTCTACTGCATTGACATATTCAACGAGATCGCCTATTCCAAAGTAATCAACAGTCCACCCTAATTGAATCTGGGCTTCAATTTTATCGCCTTCTGTTACAGCCACGTGGCGCATGTTGTCACCAAACCTAGCTACTTTAATCTGAAAGCTCTCATGATAAGCAGCCGCCACGTCCATCCAATCAGCGATTTGCTGCTGCACATCCGGCTTAGACCAATGACCGGCGACAATTTGATTTTGTTTATTTAAGCGCGCATTGATATAGCCATATTCTCTATCTCCATGGGCAGATTGATGAAGATTCATATAGTCCATGTCGATCGTGTCCCACGGAATCTTCTCATAATACTGTGTGACAAGATGCAAAAGAGGCTTCTGCAAGAGATCGGTTCCGCGTATCCACATTTTTGCCGGTGAAAATGTATGCATCCACGTCATCACGCCGACAACCTCATCGCGATAATTGACTTCTTTCATGAGCTTTGTGATTTGATCCGCGCTGACAGCCAGCTCCTGCAAGATCACTGGGTAAGGAAGTAAACCACTCTCATTTAAGGCATCCGTCATCTTAAGAGCATCTGCTTTTACTTTCTGCAGTGCTTCATCTCCATATAAATGCTGCGATCCAACAATAAACCAGCATTCTTTATGTTGACTTGTTAACATAGAAATCCCTCTTTTCTTTATCTTGAAGGTTTTTGTCCGTAATACGCATGTTCTCCGTGTTTTCTTAAGTAATGTTTATCTAAAATTCGTTGCGGGAGAGGCTCCGCGTATTCGTTTAATTGCTTTGCGAACAGATTCATTTTGGCGACTTCATCTAAAATCACACTGTTTGTGACCGCACTTTTTGCATCTTTTCCCCACGTGAATGGGCCGTGACCTTGAAGCAATACACCCGGCACCGCCATCACATCTAGGTTTCTTTCCTCAAACGTTTCGATGATCAGCCGGCCCGTTTCTACCTCATAACCGCGGTTGACTTCTTCTTCTGTCAGAAATCGAGCACACGGAACAGCGCCGTAAAATGTATCGGCATGTGTTGTGCCCATTGCCTGTAAATCAAGACCTGCCTGCGCCCAAACGGTTGCCCACATGGAATGGCTATGTGATATACCGCCAATTTCCTCAAAGTGTTTGTAAAGAACAGCATGTGTTGCTGTATCTGATGAAGGACTGAATTCCCCTTCCACTACTTCACCGTCAAAGTCGACCACAACCATGTCTTTTGCTGATAATTGGTCATACGCTATACCGCTCGGCTTAATAACAAATAGACCGCTGTCACGATCACACGCACTGACATTGCCCCATGTAAATTTCACAAGTCCATATTTCGGCAAATCTAAATTCGCTTCAAATACTTCTTCTTTTAAGCGCTCTAGCATACAGTTGTCACTCCTTTCTTTGGCATCAGATGTGCTACTGCCGCTTCTTCAATCGCAAGGCCCTCTTGATAGCGCTTTAAAAATTCGTCAAAGCCTTTGACATCAAGCGGGTCGGGTTCCATGAGCTCTTCTGATGTATGGGCAAACACTTGATGCGTGAGAAATTCAGCCAATGTTTGCTTTTGATGATGGACCATATAGGAAGCAAGGACAGCCATCCCAAACGCACCGCCTTCTCCCGCAGTGGAAACGACTGATACAGGTGTATCAAGCGCTGCGGCCACCATTTTTTGACCAACGAGCGGGGTTTTAAATAATCCCCCATGCCCTAGTAACCGATCAATCACAACCTGTTCATGTTCTTTTAAACGATCCATCCCTATTTTCATTGCACCAAAAGCAGAAAAAAGATGGGTACGCATGAAATTAGCCAGATTAAAGCGGCTTTCAGCTGATCTGACAAAAAGAGGTCTTCCTTCTGGCAATCTTGTAATATTTTCTCCAGAATAATAGCCATAGCTTAAGAGTCCGCCGCCATCTCGATCTGCTTCTAACGCCTGCTTCAATAAGGCTTCGTATACCTTTTCTGACGCCACTTGCATACCCAATGCTTCAAATGCCTCTCTGAATATATTCATCCAAGCATTTAAGTCACTTGTACAGTTGTTCGCATGAACCATTGCGACTGGCAGTCCGTCTGGCGTTGTGACCATATCCACTTCTGGATACACACCCTTTAGCTCCTGCTCTAGCACAATCATGGCAAAAACAGATGTCCCAACTGAAATGTTCCCTGTCCGTTTTTCTACACTGTTTGTTGCCACCATTCCCGTTCCGGCGTCACCTTCCGGGGGGCAAAATGGAATGCCTGGCTTCAAGTGTTTGCCTTGATCTAAAATGGCTGCTCCTGCTGCCGTTAACACGCCAGCCTCCTCGCCTGCTAAATAAACACGCGGCAGAAGGTGACGCAGCTTCCACGGGTAGCCTTTTTCTACGATCAAGTCTTCAAATTGATGGAGCATTACTTCATTGTAATCCTTCGTTTGTTCATCAATTGGAAACATGCCTGACGCATCACCAATGCCAATAGCCTGCTTTCCGGTTAACAGCCAGTGAATGTACCCTGATAGGGTGGTCATATATTCTAAACGGGAAAGATGTTTTTCCTCTTCTAATATGGCTTGATACAAATGGGCAATGCTCCATCTTTCTGGAATATGAAATTGGAAGACATCCGTCAGTTTTTGACTCGCCTCAATGGTTGTTGCATTCCGCCATGTGCGGAACGGAACGAGGACCTCTCCTGTATGATCACATGCCACATAGCCATGCATCATAGCTGATACTCCAATTGAGCCAATGGTTTGAATGGTCACGCCATACCTTTGCTCGACTTGCTCTTTCATCTCCCGGTACGCCACTTGAAGACCTGTAATGATATCAATTAAGTTGTACGTCCAAATTCCTTTCTGGAGAGAACTTTCCCATTCAAATGTACCTTGAGCAATTGGCTGAAACACTTCATCTATTAAAAGGGCTTTAATTCGTGTTGAACCAAATTCAATCCCTAAAGATGTCCGTCCTTCTTTTAAGGCTTTGGTCGTCTCTTCATGATCCATTTTGCGTTCACCTCCATAATTGATAGCGGTTTCAATTTTAATTTTCTAGATTCATTGATTCTCTGTGCACATTCACAATATAATATTTGTACGTACATATGTCAATATTAAATGTAGTTGTACATACACAATATGACAAAAACCTTCACTTTTCTAAAGCTGAGACGACAGAAAGGGAAAGCGCCTGTTTTTGATTCGACAACCATGTTAAAATATGTCCATACAATTTCTTCTCAATCCGAGTAGATGATCAACTGAGAAAGAAGTGAAACGATGAAAAAGAAGTACCAGATCATTATCGATGATATAAAAAGCAAAATACTCACAGGGGATTACCGGATCGGGGAACGTATTCCAACCGAATCAAGCCTGCAGGAGATGTATCAAGTGAGCAGGCATACGGTTCGAAAGGCCATCTTAGAATTGTCGAGCGAAGGGTTTTTACGAAGTGAAAAAGGTTCAGGCACATTTGTGACCAATCAATATCAAACAAAGCCTGCTGGACATACGCATATGAAAACGATTGGCGTCATGACGACATACATATCCGATTACATTTTCCCTTCCATCATTCGAGGCATTGAAAGCCGATTAAACGAAGAGAACTATTCTTTGTTACTGGCAAGTACGAATAATGATGTGGAACAGGAGAAAAAAGCGCTGGAAATGATGCTGTCCTTTGGTGTGGACGGACTCATTGTCGAGCCGACGAAAAGCAATTTATATAATCCGAACATCTCGTACTACCTATCTTTTAAAGAACAGGATGTACCGCTCATTATGATCAATGCCTATTATGAACAGTTAGAGGTTCCTTTTCTCTGTTTAGATGATGTGAAATCCAGTTATTTAGCCACAAAAGAGCTGATCACCTCTGGACATCAGCAAATCGGCCTGATCTCAAAAACAGATGACTTACAGGGAAAGTACCGAATGAAGGGATATATTCAAGCGCTCGGTGAAGCCAAGCTTAACTTTCTGCCTGAGCACGTCCTCTTTTTCGATACAGAATCGAAGCAGCATTTGGGAGATGATATCAAAACTTTCTTATTAGAGCATCAGCATGAGCTGACTGCCCTTGTTTGCTATAACGACGAGGTTGGATTAGAAGTTGCCAATGTATGCAGTGACATCGGGCTGTCCATTCCAGAGGATCTCTCCATTATTGGACAGGATAATTCGTATATTGCCCAGAAAAATGCCCATGTGAAGCTGACAACATTGACCCACCCTCAGGAGCAAATGGGCCGGGATGCGGCAGACTGGATGATTAAAAAAGTTCAAGGAAAAAAGAATCTCCCTCATCAAACCTTTTACGAACCTGAATTGGTTCCAGGTGAAACGATCAAACATATGAATGCAAGAAAAAAATGAGCCCTTTTTGGAGGAGGCTCATTTTTTATATGATTAGATCTCTTCTTTAGGGGCAGGCACTGCGCATACGCCGTCTGCACATGCTGCTTCAAATGAATTGGCAGCCGCTTTCTCAGCTTGAACTGCTTCTTCTGTCCAAGCCGTTTCAAGTGCACGAAGGAAGGTATCGGGTGGCTGTGCACCTGCCACTGAATATTTGCCATTCAATAAGAAGAAAGGAACAGCAGAAATACCAAGCTGTCTCGCCTCTTTTTCGTCTTTTCGTACATGATCTGCAAACTCTTCGCCGCCTAGAACTTGCTGCACTTCCTTCAAATCAAGACCTGCTTTTTCTGCAATATCTAAAAGGGTTTGACGATCACCAACATGCTTTCCATCTGTAAAATATGCTTGAAACAGCTCTCCCATGACGAAATCGCCTTTGCCCATTTGACCAGCATATTGCGCCAATCGATGGGCATCAAAGGTGTTTGTCAACACGAGTGGATCAAATTGAAAATCGATTCCCTTCTCTTTGCCGGCCTGCTTCACCTGCTCATTCATCGCCATGGCCTGGCTGCGGCTCATCCCATATTTTTTGACGAGCATATCATGGACATCATAATCGACATCAACGGGTGCATGTGGATCAAGCTCAAAGCTTTTAAACTCGATTTCTACCTGTTCCTTTTGAGGGAATTGTTCAAGCGCTGTTTCTAGTTGTTTTTTTCCTATATAACAAAAAGGACAGGCGATATCTGACCAGATTTGTACTTTCATCTTCATCTTCCTTCCGAGCTTACGCTTTTTCTTTAACGATGTAACAATTATAGTTACATCCAATCGATGATGTCAAGGTTCTGCTCTTGATTTAGATAAAAAAAGCCTCTCCTTCTAAGAAAGGAAAGGCTTTGAAAATATCTATTCTAAATTTGCATGGTGACCGTACATTGTATGTGTGTCGAGCTCTTTTATTTCCATTAAACGCAAAATGACCGCATCGTATGTCAGAAGAAGCGATTGCTCAAATAGCGAGCCCATTGGCTGAATGGTATAATGGCTTCCTTCCTTTTGATCCTTCGGCGCACCTGACAGTAAAATGACTTCATCCGATAGATCAGCTAGAGGTGAGTCAACTGAAAGCGTGAATGCTGCCACTTTTCCGCCAATTGCTTTTGCCTTTTTTGCAAGGACTAGCAAGGTCTCTGTTCGACCAGAGCCGCTCCCAACAATCAAGAGATCTTCTTCTGTAAAGGAAGGAGTATTGGTCTCACCGATCACATAAGCCTTGACGCCAATATGTGTGAGTCTCATGGCAAATGATTTCCCCATCAAACCAGATCTGCCAGCCCCTGCCACAAAGACCTTTCTTGCAGCTAAAATACTTGAGACAAGCCGCTCCGCTTGTTCGTCTTGAATAGCGGGGGAATGCTCAGAAAGCTCATTCAAAATGGCTTTCACATAGTCACTGGTCTTCATGATTGTGCGATCAGCTGCTTCATTTGTGCAGCCACTTCTGCTTTATTGTCCTGGCTTGCGATACCGCCGCCGACAATGATCAAATCAGGATTTAACTTCACGACTTCAGGTAACGTATCAAGCTTAATTCCGCCTGCAATGGCTGTTTTCGCTTGTTTGACGACTTGTTTAATGGTCATAAGGTCAGCAAATGAGTTTTGACCAACCGCTTGCAGGTCATAGCCTGTGTGCACACAAATATAATCGACTCCAAGCTCATCCAGCTCTTTTGCCCGGCCAGCGATATCTTTGATACCAATCATATCAACTAAAATTTGTTTCCCTCTTGCTTTCGCTTCTTTCACCGCTCCTTGAATGGACATATCTTCTGCCGCTGCAAGAATGGTGACGATATCCGCTCCAGCTTCAGATGCCTGCTGCACTTCATAACCGGCCGCATCCATAATTTTCAGATCAGCGAGTACACGTAAATTCGGAAATGCCTGTTTGACTTCTTTTACAGCACGCAAGCCTTCATTGATCACAACAGGTGTCCCAATTTCGACCACATCAATAAATGCTTCTACTTCTTTGATCAGCTCAATCGCTTCTGGTATATTCACTAAATCTAATGCTAATTGTAATTTCATTCACTTTCACTCCCGTTTTTTCATCTCATCTTCAAGAGCTTCGCGGATGGTGCTTCTTGAACGATGAAATGAGTATAACAACAGGATGGCAGCAATCCAAGTACGCACTTTTTTTTTACATACTATACTTTTTCGCATATGGTCACAAAAAAGATACTGTCTTTCGACCAGTATCTTTTGCACTTTCTATTTATCATCCTTTAAAAAATTGCTGTCGAGATATTGTTTTCCCCAATCATACATCGCCTCTAAAATCGGCATTAAGCTTTCTCCTAGTTCTGTGAGGGAATATTCAACTTTTGGCGGAACGACAGGATAAACCTCCCGATGCACAATGTGATCTTCCTCTAATTCTCTTAGCTGATTGACAAGCATTCTTTGCGTAATCCCAGGCATTAACGACTTTAGCTCACCAAATCGTTTTGTCCCTTCTCTGCCAAGGTGCCATAAAATCAGCATTTTCCACTTACCGCCGATAATATTCAGCGTCAGCTCTTTTTCGCAATTGAACACTTTATTTTCCATACGTGATGACAACGACATACACTCCTTTGGTACAAACCATTTTACGCTTTATCATATACTGCGGCAAATTAGATTGTCGAGCATACGGTCTTCGTTATTGATTCTGTTTATTCACAAAAGACATGACAGCCTTTGTCATTTCTTGCGCTTCTTTTGGCGCCCTGTCTGATCCAAACCATTTATTCAAGTTACTGTGGCTCAGCGAATGAACCCGAAAAACAAACCGCGAGCCTTTATCATGATTCAGTTTTTCTGCAAATCGGTACACCTCTGGATTTTCCCAGCCCGTGACCAAATAAACAGGCGGTACATTCGCTTGATTCATATAAGTGACAGGTGATGCCTTTGTCCAGTTCTTCTCCTGTTTGCCAAACACCTTTTTGTACGATGGTATGGCTTGTATAAATTGATTGATGTTTAACGGTCCATCTAAAATCACGATGGAATTGATCGTTTTTGGCGACAATCCAACACGTTTTAAATAAGTTGAATCTGTGGCCACCAATGCCGTTAAATGACCGCCTGCCGAATGTCCCATCATGTTGATTTTTGATGAATCGATTTGATATTCACCTGCATGATCCTTGACCCAATTAATGGCGTTTGCCGTATCATCTGCCATCTGCTCATAGTTGGCATCAGGGTGAAGCCTGTAATTCATCGAAACAAACACATACCCTTGATCCGTAAAATAATCAGCCTTTGAAGCGACTCTATTCTTATCGCCGCCTGTCCAGCCGCCGCCATGGAGATAGATCATGACTGGATGCTTCTTCTTATTGTCTTCATCTTTTCCCTTTGGCATATACATATCGAGTGTTTGCTGTTTGTTTTGTGTGTCTGCGTAATGGATATTCGTCGTCGGCTTAGGCTGGTTTAAACGGAACACAAAGAATGCGCATACCAATAAGCCCGCGATGACTGCCGCAAATAAAAGCCATTTCATCATTCGATTCAATGTCATTGCACCTTTCTGTGTTGGGATAGAGAAGCATGATTAGCACATATGTTGATAGACTAGCACGATTCATTTGATACGACTTGTTTGACTTGAACCGTTTGACAATAAAATGAAAAATAATCTTCTTCATAGTCTTCTACGAAATAATTGATGTTTTCCCAGCCTCTATTCAAAGGCTCAATATTTAAATATAGACTAGAATCGTTTGTTAAGTCCAAATCTTTGATTTGAACAGAAGATACATTGGTGAATTTTAGATGGATTTCTGCTTGTTGGGTCGCAGATTCGTATGAGATTTGCAGGACAATACAGTTGATCAAGTCGTAATGTTCATTATACTCTTTAAAGTAGTGAAATTCATTGATTTGCTTTAGATGGTTGATATCGAAATCAGGGATTTGTTTCTGGATTTTTTCATCTAAAAACCATGTCATCGTTTGTCCCCCAAGAGGTTATTGTATAAGTGCAATGATTCGTTTTCTTGTTTCTTCATGGTATTGAATACATAGCGTTGTTCTTCTTCCCAAAAACACATTAAAAACATACACTCCTTTGTAAGTTGCGTTCTTGATTTCCACAAGTGTTATGCTATTCTCATTTTGCTTTATCACGATAACCATACACTTGTATAAACAGGTTTATTTGTATGTTTGAATAATGCTACTTCATGATCAGTTAGCCATTTAATCTCTCGCATATGATAAGAAATTACTTCTAAATAGGTATCGGTTTCAGCAATTAATTTTTTTGATAAATCTTTCCTTTATTATCTTCTATAACAAGATAGAGAGTAAACTGCTTTAGATCCAATTCGATCAAAGGATATGCTTTCTTTTTTTTATCGGGACTTAATTTTGTTTGTTTTCCTTTCATCTCCGCTTTATATTCCTTTTCTTTCATTTTTTGAATTGTCGCTTTGACTAGCTGACTGTCCCAGTTTTTTAATTCACACAGATAGAGCATCGCTTTTTCCAAAGTATCAGCTAAGATCTTTTTCTTATTTGTTGCATTTTCAAATTCACTGTAACTAAAGGATAATTCTAACTCGTACGTATTTTTTAAAAATAAGATGTCAGGTTCTTTTTTAGAAGTACTCAGTAATTTGTAATCTTTAAAAGAGCCACATATAAAAATAATAGCCTCACAATCTTTCGTTTGAATTTTTTCCCTAATTCCCATAAAAACATTTCTGTCACACAAAGGGATTGGCTGGCTAAGTTCCCACGGTCATCATCTGACATTAATTGGATGTATTTCAAGTACACTCCTTATACCTCCTTTCTAGAATCACCATCTCCCCATTAGGGTAAAGGCACGCCACATTCATAAATCGTATTTCATGTTGAGTTTGAGCTATTTTTTTACTTTTCATATCTTGACTAAAACACCTTCCATATTCAACTGATAGACCATAATTTTTATTTATATGAAATTATTCTTTTTAGGGATTTTTCTAATAAATCAATTGGTATATGGTCTTGACTAATATAGTGGAATATTGCTACACCATTTTCCAGTGAAAGAATTGCCCATGCCATTTCTTCAGAAGAAAGGGCACATGTAAGGTTCTCTTTTTTCATCAAATTCTCAAGGGATTGCGATATTTGTTTTACCGATTGTAGGATCATATTTGACCACTGACACCTTACTTCTTCATTTCTCATTGAATACAGAAGAAATTCCATGTTTAGCAGACTCCACGTCCGATTTTCTTCACGACTTTGAATAGACTGTTGATTCATTTTTTCTGAAAAGTGTAAAAGAGAAGGTTGTTCTGCTATTAAAGCATTGATTTTTTCTACATGTAATTGCATTTGTTGTTTCAATAGTGCCAAAAAGATCTCTTCCTTTGAATGAAAATGCGCATAAAAGGCCCCTTTGCTAAATCCCGCATGTTCTGTCAATTTATCAATGGAGACCCCATGAAAACCATACTTGGCGAAATTCTCAACTGCAGAATTTAAGAGTAATTTTCTTGTTTCTTCTTTCCTTTCATTTTGCGTCTTTCTTTGTCTAATCATTCCTTTACCTCCTTTTCTTGACAATCATACCATATAGAATTAATATACCAATTAGTATATAAATTCAAAAGGGTATATAATGTGAAAAGGAGAAAAACAATGCGACAGATGGGGAAAAAAATTCACAAAACGAAAATGGAAATAATCGCTCAAACAGTTAAATCAGGGATTATTAAATCAAATTTGATCCCAATGTGTGCTGGCTTAACCTTGGCATTATACACATATCAAATTGACATCCTTCATAAATCTATTGAGATACTATTGGCTTTTGCAGGTTCAATTTTATTAATTGGTGCTGCTGGAGCTTTAAACAATTTGTATGATAGGGACATAGATTCAGTGATGAATAGAACAAAAAACAGACCTACTGTAACAGGAGAAGTCAATCCTAAAAAAGTTCTATGGCTTAGTATTTTAATGTCTGTTTTAGGACTAGGCTTTTTAGCATTTACAACCTATCTAGCAGCTATTATAGGATTGATTGGTTTATTTTTTTATATTTTTCCTTATACAATATGGAGTAAAAGAAAAACCGTATACAACACAGAAATTGGTAGTATTTCTGGAGCAATGCCTCCTCTCATTGGTTGGGCAGCTATTTCACCAGATATATCACACCCAGCTATTATGGGGTTGTTTTTCATTACAATTATTTGGCAGATGCCGCATTTTTATTCGATAGCTATTAGAAAACAAAATGAATACAAGGCAGCAAACATTCCCATGTTACCGGTTGTAAAAGGAATGAAAAGAACATACTTACAAACGAATCTTTATATCTTAGCAATTACCTTAAGCAGTTTTCTTTTCCATTCTTTAAGCATAGGGCTTGTGCTTGTATCCTTTTTTTTAGGCCTTATATGGATTTGCTTAAGTATTTTGGGTTACAAGCGAATGCATTCCGAGAAGTGGGCATCAATTATGTTTGTCTATTCACTAATTTATATGACAACTCTTTATTCAACGGTCATTATCTATTCTCTTACTCGTCAAATTTTTTGATTAATAAAACATTAGTTTTGTAGATAACCATAATAAGTTCATATAAAAAAGCACCCTAAACGGATGCTTCAATCAAATGATATTTTTTCAAAATGCGATAGGTGATTTCTTTTGCTTCTATTCCGGTGCCTTCGATATTTGTGGCGAAGATGTAGGTTTTGTTTTCATGTTTGATGAAGCCTACGTACCAGCCGATGCCTGAGCCGGAGCCTGTTTTTCCGTATAGGGTGGTGTGTTTCTCTTCTTCTTGAATCATCATTCGTTTGACCGTTCTCATGGCGTTTAGGTCAAATGGGAGAGTCTCTTCATATAGCTGTTTGAGGAAACGAACTTGTTCAACTGGAGAAATACGTAAAGTACTGCTTAACCAAAATTGATCGATTCCGCCAGATATGTCTTCGTTCCCATAATGAATGGCTTTCACCCACTGACTCATGCGTTCTTCACCGATGTCACGGGCCATGGCTTGATAGTACCAGACGACTGAATCTCTCATGCCAGATCCTAGTGTATGATCCCTATTCCAGCGGTCAATCTCTCTTTTCACTCCGTCCCAATATTTGATGTCATATTCATCTCTCACTGCGCCTGTTTGGAGTCCGATTAAGGCATTTGCTACCTTAAATGTCGATTGAGGTGCAAAGCGCTCTTTCGCTCTTTTTTTGTTATACACCCAGGGCGACTTTTCTTTTACTTCTTGAATCACAAATGTGCCTTCTCGGTCTTTCAAGAATTCATCTACTGACCATGCTGGTGATGCTCCTTCAGTTGATGAAGGCTGGCTTATACAAAGTGCCATCAGCATCATGCCAGTAAACAGCCATTTTATATACTTTTTCTTCAAAACAATCGCTCCTTTTCCCATGATTCCATTGATTGTAGCATGTTGAGCGATGAGATATAAGGTACGCTTGTCCTCTTTTCTTTCAAACAAAAAAAGCCGGTTCATTCGGCTTTTTGCTGTATATTAGCTTTCTTTTTTCTCTTCAATGGCTTGCTTCGCGATTTTTGAAATCGTCATATCGTCCATTGGCGGGTTATGGAGCCCGGCACGAATATCTCGATAGTAACGCTGCAGTGGACAGTCAAGGCTTAAGCTTTTTGCACCGACTAAACGCATGGCTTTATCAACAACTTGCAGACTGTGATTGACGACTGTATGTTTCACAGCGCCGAATTCATTGATTAACAGCTCTCTTTTCTCCGGCTTTTCATACAATGTGGTCGTTGAGTAGATGACGTGGCGTGCTTGCTTTAATAGTAAGTCAATTTCACCAATAAGTGTTTGGACATTTGGCAGATCACTAATCGTTCCGCTGATACTGTTCGGTGAATGGGTGATGGCATACTGAACAGCATAGTCTCTCGCCGCTTGCGCAATCCCTAAATAGCAGGAAGGAATGTGTGCAATCCAAGGATTTAGCGTACCCCCCCGCGGCCCTTTTTGCACCTCAACAAGCATGTCATCTGAGACCTTAACCTGATCTAAGATTAAATCATGGCTTTCTGTTCCTCTCATGCCCACAACATTCCACGTTTCTTCTATTGAAACACCTTCTGTCTCACGATGAATTAAGAAGAAACCCATCGCCTCTTTTTCTTCGATCCATACGCCGACTAAAAAGTATGTAAGCGCTGGTGACATCGTTGTAAAAATTTTACGTCCATTGATGATCCACTCATTACCTGATCTAGTGGCTGTTGTCCCAGGCTTGCCCCCTCTTGTTGGACTGCCTGTCTGCGCCTCGCTCACGGCACGGTTGACAAGGGCGCCCTTCTGCACTTCTTTCGCGAAGAATTGCAGCTGCTTCTCATTCCATTGTTTCTTTTCGTAGATTTCGCCTACAACCCCTTGGTGCCAGCCGATCGATAAGGCAGTCGCTCCGTCCATGCTGCCAAGCGTTTCTTGAAACAGAACCATATCCGTGACAGATTGACCTCCGCCTCCGTATTCAGTAGGAAGAGACAACGTCGTATAGCCCATTTCTACTAATGATTCAATATTTTTTTCAGGAAAATAAGCGCCTTCATCATGTTCTTTTGCCGTTTGTTCGATCGTTTCACGAAGAGATTCTAGTTGATTGAGCCATGTTTTTTGAAAATCGGTATCGACAAATAATGCTTTAGACAAAACGTATCCAACTCCTCTGTTTCTCACAATCTATCATATCTGATTTTTCCAATCGGAATAAATAAAACACACTTTACTTATAGGATTTAATGTGTTAAATTTTATCAATATTAAGTACATATGTCAAAGGAACGTGATGCTTTTATGATCTCAGCTACTAATCTACATAAATCTTATGGGCAGACCCATGTGTTAAAAGGCATTGATTTCACCGTACAGGAAGGTGAAGTGGTCGCAATTATTGGACCGAGCGGATCAGGAAAAACAACACTTCTTCGCAGTTTAAACAGCCTCGACATTCCAGATAAAGGAGAGCTGACGGTTGGTGAAGCCACGATTCAATTTGAACGATATCAAAAAAAAGATCTTCTAAAACTCAGGCAGCAATCTTCCATGGTGTTTCAGCATTATCACTTGTTTCAAAATAAACGAGCACTTGAAAATATTACAGAAGGATTGATTGTGTCTCAAAACATGTCTAAGAAAGAAGCAGAAAAGGTCGGAGAGCAATTTTTAACGCGGATTGGACTGCTTCATAAAAAAGATGCATTTCCGAGTGAATTATCTGGCGGTCAGCAGCAGCGAATTGGCATAGCCCGCGCTCTTGCGATGAACCCTTCGGTGCTTTTGTTTGATGAACCTACGTCGGCACTGGACCCAGAGATGGTAGGAGAAATTCTTGAAATGATCAAAGATATTGCGAGCCAAGGAATGACGATGGTCATTGTGACACATGAAATTTCTTTTGCAAAGGACGTGGCGGATACGGTGATCTTTATGGCAGATGGCGAAATCGTTGAAAAAGGCTCACCAGAAGACGTCCTGTTGAAACCACAGCATGAACGAACGAAACAATTTTTATCAAGGATTCATCGCGGAATGTGGCAAGGATCGGAGAAAGACAAATGAAGCAAAAGACAGCATTCATGATGTCCGGTGTCCTTCTGTTTCTCCTTTCTCTGATTGGCTGCAGCAGTGTGAAAACCACGACAGATGACGGCAGACAAATTGTGAAAGTCGCACTGAGTGCAGAGGTCAATCCACCCTTTTTAGCAACAAATGACCGAAACGAACCGATTGGCTATAACATTGATTATTTAAATGAAGTGGAAAAGAGGCTTCCCCACGTACATTTTGATTACATTTTTGGCGAGGAAGAATCCAATTTAATCGGTGTAGGCGCAGGGAAGTTTGAAATGGCGGCTAATTGGTTTTTTAGTAACCCTGAACGTGAAAAGCGGTTCCTTTACCCTAAGGTCCCGTATGGCTATTCGATGACAGGTTTAATTGTGAATGAATCAGACAAGGAGATTCGATCGCTTGATGATATGACATCTAAAAAACTGGCTCCTGTCAGTCCTAGCGGAGGCTTGCGTTCGATATTAAATCAATATAATAAAGAGCATGATCCGGATATTCCACTGACGACCATTGAAAGTCCTTCAAATGAACTCAACTTAAAACGTGTTGAAAGCGGACGGTCCGATGCAGCATTTATGAACATTTCAACCTTTGATACCATTCAAAAGCATTTGAACCTAAAGGTCAAAGTTGGCGGCATTGTGTCAAAGGAGCCTATCTATCTTGTCTTACAGCCAAGCGAGAAGCAGCTTGCAGCAGATTTGGACCGGATCACACAAGAAATGATTGATGATGGAACACTGCCTCAGCTTGCGAAAAAGTGGTTTGGTGTTGATTTCTTTCAAAATATTGATGACATCTCAGAGCAAGGGGATCAAAATGAAGAAAGGAAGGAAGCGTCATGACGTTTACAGCTGGAGATTGGCTGCGCATCTTTTTACAGGTGCTTGAACGCCTGCCACTCACTTTTCTCATTATTACGGTGTCATTGTTTTTTGCTATCATCATCGGGTTGCTATTTACTTTCATTCGTATCAAGCAAATCCCAGTGCTGAAGCAATTGGCTGTTATCTATTTATCTTTTACACGAAGTACGCCTTTAATTGTTCAGTTGTTTTTGATTTATTTTGGACTGCCTCAGCTTTTACTTGTCGCAGGGATGCAAATCAATCATTGGGATCGTGTGTTATTTGTGATGATGACGTTTTCTTTACATACTGGCGCTTATTTATCTGAAGTCTTTCGCAGTGCGTATTCATCTGTTGGGAAGGACCAGCTGGAGGCCGCCTACATTGTTGGGATGACAGATACACAGGCCTTGATCAGGATTATTATCCCGCAGGCCTTTCTCATTGCACTGCCAAACCTCGGAAATTACACCATTGATCTCGTGAAAGACACAGCGATTGCCTTTACAATCGGACTCATTGATATCATGGGACAGGTGAAGATCATTTTAGGAAATAACTACGGGATCGGCATGTTTGAAGTGTACGCGATCATTGCGATTGTGTATTGGCTCATTTGCATGAGCATTGAACTGATCACCATGCTGCTTGAAAGGAAATTTGTAAAAGGCCGCACCAGCCTGTCACGTTAAGGAGGCGATTTGATGCAAACCATTGATATTCAATTTGCGATTGACCAAGTACCTCATATTCTAAAAGGCGTTCCTTTTACTTTATTGATTGCACTCGTTTCCATGGCTGTGAGCCTTTTGATCGGATCTGTTTTTGCTTTCATTCGTCTCTTTCGCATTCCTGTACTCAGGCAGCTTGTGACACTCTATGTCTCCTTTTTTAGAGGAACGCCTCTTATTGTTCAGCTGTTCGCTTTCTTTTATGGACTCCCTTTTGTTCTAACCAAAGTGAGCGGTACATTCGGGCTGACCTTTCATCCAGATATGGTCTCCCCATTAGCTGTTGCCCTCATTACCTTCAGCCTCCATTCAGCCGCCCATTTAACAGAGGTGGTTCGGAGTGCACTCCTTGCGGTAGACAAAGGGCAGCTTGAAGCGGCAAAAATTGTGGGTATGACGACGCGCCAGGCGATGATGCGCATTATTTTGCCGCAGGCCTTTGTGGTCGCCTTACCGAACCTAGGCAATCAGCTCATTCAGCTATTAAAAGCCACCTCTCTTTCGTTTACGATTGGAGTAATTCAAATCATGGGGATTTCCCGGATCATTGCGAATGACGGCTATCAGTTTTTAGAAACGTACCTCGTCTCTGCTTTGATCTATTGGCTGCTGAGCATTTTCTTTGAACTCGTTTTTGCCTTGTTAGAGAAACGTGTCAGCGTGTACGGAAGATCTCTCGGACGTTAAAAAAGCCGATCAGGCTCAAATACCTGACCGGCTTTTTTTATTCGCCTTTTTTCGGTGTGTTAAACAGTTCCTTTGGTGCGGGTTTTAGTTTTGGTGCGGAACCGAACACGACTGGTGCAGAAATATATCTGAATTCCCCTTTTCCATCCATGCTTCGACCATGTGCCCATCTGCCTTCCTTGCTTGCTTCTCCTCTTGAGAAGTTAAACAAATCGTAGGATACTTGCTGTTTTTCTAGTGAGCGCGGGAAGGTGGTTGGTACGACGACGTCCCCTTCTCGTTCTTCTAATTCTTTAATGGCCGCAAGCCACATATTTTGATGATATGTATCACGGGCAATAAGAAAAGAAAGCATATCCTTCACGCCGCGATCATCGGTCATTTCATAGAGCCTTGTGACCTGAAGCCTCCCTTGTGATTCTGCATTTAAGTTGGCCCTAAAATCAGCCATTAAATTTCCGCTTGCAATGATATACTTGGCATTCCACGGATACCCTTGACTATCCGCTGCCATTGCTCCTAAACCGGCAACAATTGCATGCTGAGGATTCATTCCGCCCATAACAGCTGCTAGTGCGGGGTCACTTTGATACGCCTCTTCTTGTTCCTTAACTGGTGCTTTATCTAGTAAACGCGCGATCATCGTCGCCAGCATTTCGACATGACCAATTTCCTCTGTCCCTATGTCAAACAATAAATCTCTGTATTTTTGATCTGCCCGGCAATTAAAGCCTTGAAATAAATATTGCATCATGACACTAATTTCTCCATACTGTCCGCCTAATACTTCTTGCAGCTTTTTCGCGTAAAGCGGATCAGGCTTTGAGGGCTTTGCTTCATATTGCAGTTCTTTGATGTGATAAAACATGATGTCATCTCCCTTATCAAAACATCTTTTCACTTATCACTATTCAACCGCATGCCTCTTTATGAAAATGAGCAGAATATGTGCACAAAAAAAGAGAATGGCCTCTGCCATTCCCTTTGTCATCCTACTTATTCAGCACTAACTAAAATTTTCACTTGATCTTTTTCATTGATTAATGCATGGAAACCATCTTCGATCACATCGTCCAGCTTGATTTTTTTCGTGACGAGCGTATCTGCAGAGAAATAGCCTTTTCTCATTAAGTTTAATACAGATGGGAATACGTCTCTGTAGCCGATAATTCCTTTGACTGTACGTTCTTTAATGACAATGTCATTTGGCAGAATTTCTGCGCCTTTTTCCCAAATGCTCACAATGACTGTTTCACCTGAAATTCTTGTTGATTGGATGGCTTGCTTCAATACAACAGGTACACCTGTCACTTCAAAAGAAACATCGACGCCACCGTTTGTACGGCTTGCGATTTCTTGAACAACATCTTCATATTGAGAAGGATCAACAATGATCGCTCCAAGCTCTTTAGCTTTTTCTTGGCGTTCTTTAGATAATTCTACTGCGTAAATATCAGTAGCACCAGCTGCTTTTAATGCTTCAATGACAAGTAAGCCAATTGGTCCGCAGCCAAACACAGCCGCTGTATCCCCAGCTTGTACTTTACTAGAACGAACCGCATATAAAGCAACTGCAGAAGGCTCTACAAGCGCACCTTGCTCATATGAGATTTCGTCTGGTAATAAATGAAGTAATTCTTCATCGACAGATACATATTCAGAGAATCCACCGCCGCCTCCGGCAAGTCCTAAAAAGCCCATGTTTTCATCTAAGTTGTAAGCACCTTGGTGTCCGTGAGTCGCAAAAATAGGCTCAACAACCACTCGGTCGCCTACTTTGTAATTGCTCACGCCTTCTCCTACTTCAACAACCTCACCAGAGAACTCGTGTCCCAACGTAACGGGTGCTTTTTCTTTTGTAAGTGGATGAGGTTCATTCACTGGAATGAAAATCGGTCCTCCTAAATATTCATGTAAATCACTACCACAAATGCCGCACCATTTTACTTTTAGTTTCACTTTTCCTGGAGCAACTGTTGGTTCGTCAATTTCCTCTAGTCGAATGTCCTTTTGATCGTGCCAGCGTAGTGCTTTCATGTGTAAGACTCCTTTTCTCATCAATTTGATTAACTTACTTAAATAATTATAACATAATTTTTTTAATTTTCTAAGTAGGATGCACTATTTTTTTGACATTCAATGGACGAAAGATGACAAAACATAGCAATAAACAGACAAGAAGCATACATACACACCCGATGACAACGGAGGTTCGGATTGATAAAACATGTGCTAGTCCACCAGAGACCCCTGTCATCATCATCGTCAGAATGGCTTCAACCAAAGCATAAAAACTGGCTACCCTCCCCATGACCTCTACCGGGATATTCGTTTGATAGAAAGTCATAAAACCTGTGTTCGCAAATGCTAAAAAGAATGCTAGTATAAAAAAACCAACAGCGGCTACAAACAATGTGCTGGAAAAAGCATAAATGAGATAGCCACATGCAACAAACAAACTGCCAATCTCAAGCATGATCGAAACAGGCAGCCTCTCCACAATCACCGAATTGAGACCTGCGCCTGTGATGATGCCTGCCCCAGCTATACTGACAAGAAGACCATATTCTGTATCAGTCAGCAGCAGCACTTCTTTTGCAAAGGCTGTTTCAAGAGAGTCAATGGCAGTAGGAAGCACCGTGATGGCGGCACTAAACAATAAATACACCGTCATAATCTGGCGTGATGTCAAACTAAACCGAAGAACAAGCTTCGCATCCTCTTTTAACATTGAAAGGGAAAAGCCATTTTGGCCAGCATCTTGTTTTAGCAAATTCGGTAAACACATCGTTAACAGAGCAGATATCAACAAGCAGATCGCATTTATATAAATTGAAAAAACAGGTGTACCGATTAAAAAAAGCAGACCTGCTGCTGCGGGTCCAAGTAAAAATCCACCCGATTGTAATAATGAGCGAATGGCATTAAACCGTTTTCGATTATCCGCCGGGATCAATCCTGTCATATATACCATCGAAGCTGGATGAAACATCGCTTGTGCCATTTGAATGAGAAACACCATCACATACAGGATCAGCAGATGTCCTGAAAATAACGCAAAGGGTACACATGCGATCAGGATAGCCCGGGTGATATCTAAGCTGATCATCACATTCCGCTGATTCAGCCTGTCAACCAAACTGCCAGACCAGCTGTTTGTCAAAAAAGCTGCAGCCGGTCTCAGCATATAGACGGCTGTTACAGCCAGCACAGAGCCCGTTTCTTGAAAAATGAGCAGATGGAGAGCAATCATATAAATCCATTCTCCTATGTTCGCAATTCCGATGGCTCCAAGCAGCAAACTCATATCCCGCCAATGTTTTTTCATAGCTGTTCCCCCTATTTGTCATAAAAAAATCCCGCCCCCAAGACATTTCTGTCTTGAGGACGGGATTTACTCCGCGTTGCCACCTCAGTTTATTCATCTGTTGCCAGATGAACCTTAGCAGGTCATCATGAACCCATCTCTGTAACGGGAGAATTTCGCTGCACCACCATCCGAAGGAATCCGGTGCAGAGCTAAGAGGCTTGGTTCCATCATGCTTCCCAGCTCCTTCTCAGCTTAACGGAGTTCTCTGTGCGGGACAGCTATGATGTACTCTTCTCTATTTGCGCTGTGTCTTTATTTCATCACGATCTTCAGCTGAATTGTTACATATTGTACTGCGCCTCGATCAAAGCGTCAATGTTTTTTTCAAGTTAATCAGCATAGATCATCTTTCTGGTCATGCCACCATCAACGACTAAATCTGTACCCGTCACAAATTGATTGTCTTCATCTGTTAAATAAAAGCAAGCCTTCACAATATCCTTTGGCGCCCCGACTCGATTGGAAAGATGCTGCTTGTGGTCGACCTCTCGAAGATTCTCCTCATCCTTCGTTTCAATCCATCCAGGGGAAATGCTATTCACCGTGATGTGATCCGGGCTAAAAGAAGCAGCCAAGGCATGAGTCAGTGCTGATATTCCGCCTTTTGATGCAGCATATGCTTCCGTATGAGGCTCTGACATTGTCGCGCGGGTGGATGAAATGTTCACAATAGAACCGCCTTTTGGATTCTCTTTTATATAACGTGCTGCTTCTCTTGCACATAGAAAAGTCCCTCTTAGGTTCGTATGTAACACACGATCCCACTCATCGACCGTTAATTCATAAGGCGATACTGTGCACATGACGCCGGCATTATTGATGAGAATATCAATCGTTTTGCAGCGCTCCGCTGCAAACGACATTAAGTGTTGAATATCCTTCTCTTGTGTCACGTCCGTTTTTTTAAAATAAGCTTCTAAAGATTCTTTTTTCAGCTCTTCCTCCAAACGCTTGCCCTTCTCTTCATCTATATCTGCAATCACCACACGCGCTCCTTCTTTTGCATAGCCCCAGGCGATCGATTCACCAATTCCATTGGCTGCGCCTGTGATGATAACGGTTTTTTCTTTAAAATTCAGCATATGATTGATTCCTTTCTAACTGGTATGAATGAAATACTTTTATCCTTTCCTGAAAAGAGCGATCCAGTCATCCACCTCTATTGATTCTATTTTTTCCTCTGTCATTTTTAATCTATAATATTGCTTTATTTTCTCGTTAGCATCTAACAAGTATTCTGTAACAATCTCTTCTTCCTTTAAAGTTTTCGTTGTGCGCTTGACCCATTCTTGAAAAGGATAACGTTTTTTTCGTTCCATTGATCTTACTTCTTTTATTCCCTCTTCTAAAAACAATTTCCTCCATTGTTCTGTAGATAGACAGGACACATGACTTGGGTCTCTCAATCGTTCTAGCTGATTGATAAATAGTGCAAGCTCTTCATCATTTGGCGAAACATTATCAATAAAGAAAAACAGACCATTTGACTTTAATACGCGAGACGCCTCTTTGGCGAACTGTTCAGGGTGCGGGAAATGGTGTGCTGCAATTCGGCATGTGACCATATCAAATGTTCCATCTAAAAAAGGAAGGCTTTCTGCATCCGCTACTACATAAAAAATTTGTGGATACGCTTTTAAATGAAGTGATGTATTAGAAAGCATCTCTTTCGTTGTGATTTTCCACAATAAAGAGCCGTCCCATTTTATTGAGCGGCCCCTTCCATGTTAAAAATTATCGAGAAAGCATTCCGTGCGGGTCAATGACAAATTTCTTCGCCACACCCGAATCAAAGTCGCTGTATCCTTGAGGAGCTTGATCAAGGTTAATGACGGTCGCATTCACCGCTTTGGCGATTTGTGCTCTTCCGCTTAAAATGGATTTCATTAGACTGCGGTGATATTGCATGACAGGGGTTTGACCTGTCACAAAGGTATGGGCTTTTGCCCAGCCAAGTCCAATTCGCACTTTCAGAGATCCAACTTTTGCATCGGCATCCACTGCACCTGGGTCTTCTGTGACGTAGAGCCCTGGGATTCCGAGCTTACCGCCAACTTTGGTAATATCCATAATTGTATTTAAAACGGTTGCAGGTGCTTCTCCTTGATCTCCATGACCTGACGCTTCAAAGCCGACACAATCGACGGCACAGTCAACTTCTGGCTCTCCTAAGATATTCGTGATTTGTTCACCGATTCGATCATGTTTTCTTAAATTGATCGTCTCACAGCCAAAGCTTCTGGCCTGCTCCAGCCTTTGTTCATTCAAATCACCGACAATTACAGCAGAGGCGCCAAGGAGCTGAGCGGAATGTGCTGCGGCAAGACCTACTGGCCCGGCACCAGCAATATATACAGTCGAACCAGGCTTTACTCCAGCCGTATAAGCACCGTGAAAACCTGTCGGGAAAATATCGGAAAGCATCGTCAGATCAAGTATTTTCTCCATCGCTTGATCTTTGTCTGGAAATTTGAGCAGCTGAAAATCTGCATATGGGACCATGACGTACTCGGATTGACCGCCAACCCATCCGCCCATATCGACGTATCCATAGGCAGAGCCTGGACGGTCCGGGTTTACATTTAAGCACACATGAGTTTTTTGTTCCTTGCACATGACGCAGCGTCCACAAGCAATATTAAATGGAACGGACACGAAGTCTCCTTTTTGAATAAACTCCACATCTCGTCCAACCTCAACGACTTCACCTGTAATTTCATGACCAAGGACTAGTCCTGCAGGCGCAGTGGTACGCCCTCTCACCATGTGCTGGTCACTTCCGCAAATATTCGTCGTCACTACTTTTAAAATGACGCCATGCTCACATTTGCGCCCCACATTGGCTTTCGGTACACCCGGGCCATCTCTTAAAATCAAATCAGGGTATCCAATATCCTCAACTGCTACATTTCCTGCTCCTTTATAAACGACACCTTTGTTTCCCGACATGTTTTCATTCCTCCCTTTTTGTTTAAAAATGAAGTCTCTACAATTTTCTCTATTTATGAAGCAATTCCCTGCTTCAAATGGCACAATAGATAAAAAAAGCGAAAAATGTCTATCAGGGAGAGAAAAATGTATCTTCCAGTCAAATAAAAAAGAAAATATTGAAAAAAAAGCTAAACTTTTGAAGAACGGTGTCGATATAAGAAATAAGCCAGACAGGTATCCTTAATCGACAAACAAATTCCTTATATATACTATCATTCCTTACACACCTGGCTGGCGCCTACATAACATTGAAAAGACTCTTCTGATGAAGAGTCTTTTTTAACTTTGCGTCCCATCAATCACGGGTACAATTGTAAGCAAAGAGGCTCCTCTGACGAAGAGCCTCTTTTTGAATGCTTGTTCATTACCTGGGAAATATTTTCATCATTTTAACGCTTTGATACAGATGTATGTATCATAGTGATAAACCGAAACTTCTCTAAAGTGATACGCTGAAAATAGGCGGCTGATCTCTTGTTCACTATACGATGAAAAAGATTGTGACCGTTTTTGTTCCTTCATCAGTTCCTGCTGTTGGAAAGATAAGAATACTTCTCCATCCACTTGAAGGACGCGGTACACTTCCTTCATGACCTGTTCAATATCCTTCAAGTAATAGATGGTCTGTACCGTAAATAATTTATTGAATGATCTGTCTTCAAAAGGTAAATGCTCAGCTTTACCAAGAGTCACGACGGCTTTATCCTGTTCTACAAGCTTCTTATGTTTTCTTTTTGCATATTTGATCATATGACGAGAGGCATCCACTCCATATACTTTACCGCGATCAAGTTTTTCTGCTACCTTCGATAATGTCATGCCTCTTCCAGTTCCGATTTCTAAAATTCGGTCGTTTTCTTGTATATTTAAGAGTTGAATCGTCCATTCATTGATATTATGATGATTTTTTTCCATATAGCGGGCAACCCATTTTGAGAACAAGCCTTTTGGTTCCCTCATTTGTTTTCCAATCCAGCTTTGAATCAATGTTAACACCTGCTTTGCACCAGTAAATAAAACTATTTACGAATTTTCTTACTTTTCATATCGGCTCTCGCCTAACAAAGTTTAAGACCTAGTCCTAATTAGTTGTCATTGATTAGACGGCACCTTTTCAGAAAATGTTTCGCAGAACTTTAAAAAATTTTGATCTGAATAGGCGTTTTCATTAATTGTGCTCAGATTGATTTCGTTTTCTGCATGAGCTGCATATTTTATGAATGTATCTTGATTAGATAAAGGTGGTGCTAGATTATGGGCTTTGGTGGCGGTTATTCTGGAGACTGCGGTGGTTACGGTGGCGGTTTTGCAGGCGGATTCGCATTGCTTGTTGTACTGTTCATTTTGTTGATCATCATCGGTGCAAGCTGGATTTACTAATGTAAAAGGAGCAGGAAACAATACGTTTCCTGCTCCTTTTCTTTAATACCAATAAGTTGGATAATTGTAATTGTACATATAGCGTCTAAGCATTTCTTGTTGCTCTCTTTGCATCCGGTATGGATTGCCGTATCCGTGCTTTAAGGAATGCGGAATGGACGTATACCCGTGCCCCACTGACGGAAACCTCATATATGGTGACATCGACATTCATTGATCACCTCACAATCTCCTTTTACGGATATCATATGTGCAGGTGATCAATGTGGAGCGTGTCTAAACCTGGTCCTTCTCCCTAGTATAACAATCAAGCATTGCAAGCATCATAAACATGTCAATCTCCTCCTTTTCCAATTTTTCTTTTCCTGTTTTAGTTCATATACTTTAGTTGTTTCTGCTTCATTTCTTCATAAAATGTTTCGACTTGTTGTTCATAAAGAACGGTCTCAATGTCTTTGTATTTACGCTGAATCGTCAATGTAATAAAGAATAAATGGATTGTCATATACGCTCACCTCCCTTCAGTTCGCAGCATGCGAAATAGCCCGCAGATCTTCTTTATCAGTTGACCTGCGGGCACACAAAAATGCAGATCAAAAGACAATGTCTTCCAACCCGCAATGGATGATGCGTGAAATCCTCGTTTACTTAAACAGTTTTGAAGCGTGCACCGTATAAGGTAAAGGAAGGACACGAGCTCTTCCACAGGCTGATGACATGATGAAATTGTTGGTTGAATTGATCACAAGTAGATACGAATAACATATTCTTCAGCCTCCTTTACGTTTTTAATTACTTTGTAAGTATATCCAGCAAGCACCATTTTGTAAACCTGTTTTTAGTAATATAGATGATTTTTGTGTTTTTGACTAAATTTCTACAGTTATTCTTGTCCGTTTGTCCAATACAATCAAAAAAGCCCCCTCACGTATATGAGGAGACTTTTCGAATTAATCTTCATCTAGTTCTTGCAGTTTCTTTTGAAAAAAGATCGCGCGTCTGACACAAAGAAAAGCTGCTAATAAGAAAACACAATCAATTCCCATCATCAGCATTTTTGGAGATGCTTCGATGTGCTGGTTTGGTATGATCGTACCAATATATAAAAAGGTGCTGACAGCAAGCAAAATAAAAGCGTACTGCTTGTAATCTGTCACTAAACCACTCCACTTTTTCTTCACTTGAATCACCTTCCTGTTTAACATGTCTATTGATAGCTTAACATAGTAAAAGAAAGGTAGTGGCATGTAAATCTATCCATTCACTAGTGCGTTTAGTCCTTGCTTCATATCATTCAGTAAATCATCCACATCTTCAATCCCAACGGATATACGAATTAAACCATCAGTGATGCCAAGCTCCTCCCGGCGGTCTTTCGGAATGGACACATGAGTCATTCGAGCAGGAACAGAGATTAAGCTTTCAACCGCTCCAAGGCTTTCTGCGATTGTAAACAGCTTAAGCTGGCTTAAAAACACATCGACATGTTCTTCTTTTCCAATATCAAAAGAGATCATTCCGCCGAAGCCGGATGCTTGCGTTTTCGCAAGTTCATGTCCAGGGTGAGCACCGAGACCTGGGTAATAAACACGTGTGACCGCTGGATGTTGTTCTAAAAATTCAGCGATTTTCTGCGCATTTTGTTGATGTGCTTCCATTCTTAGTCCAAGCGTTTTGATCCCTCTCATGAGAAGCCATGAATCCTGCGGTCCAAGAATTCCACCTGTAGAATTTTGAACAAAATGAAGTTCTTCTCCAAGCTCTTTCGTCGCTGTTACAACAAGCCCGCCTACGACATCACTGTGGCCGCCTAAATATTTAGTGGCACTATGGAGGACAATGTCCGCCCCATATTCAATCGGTTTTTGGAAATAAGGTGTAAAAAATGTATTATCAACAATCATTAAGATGTTGGCTTCTTTTGTCAATTGGCCGATCGCTTTGAGATCAGTCATTTTCAGTAAAGGATTGGTTGGTGATTCAATGTAAACCGCTTTTGTTTCGGGTAAAATTGCTTTTTTCACCGCTTCAGGATCACTTGTGTCCACGAAGGTCGCATGAATGCCAATACGGTTTAGTACCTTTGTAATGACGCGGTAAGTTCCGCCGTACACGTCATCTGTCAGGACAATATGATCTCCGCTGTTAAACAGCATCATGACTGCCGTAATGGCAGCCATCCCTGAACCGAATGCGTAGCCGTTTGCTCCCCCTTCAAGATCACGAATGACGGTTTCAAGTGCCGTTCTTGTTGGATTCGCTGTTCTAGAATATTCATATCCTGTATGTTCGCCTGCTTTCGGCTGCTTATATGTGCTCACTTGATATATAGGCACAGACACAGCTCCCGTTTTTTCATCACCAGTTGTTCCGCTGTGTATCATCATTGTTTTTGGTTTCATTCTATTTTCCTCCCTCATAAATTCCTTTACTTAAATAGCGTTCACTGCTGTCAGGAAAAATGGTGACAATGACTGTCCCAGGTGCTGCCTTCTTTGCTTCCTCTAAAGCGGCATATAATGCGGCACCTGAAGAGCTTCCAATGAGAACGCCTTCTTTTTCAGCAGCTTCTTTCACCATTTGGAAAGCATCATCATCACTGACCGTATAAATCTCATCGAATAAAGCAGATTCCATATAATCTGGGATAAATTCAAGGCCGATTCCTTCCGTTCTATGCGGGCCCGGATCTCCTCCATTTAAAATCGATCCTTCAGGTTCGACAACAATTGTTTTTAACGCCGGATGCTGCTCTTTTAAATAGGCAGCACACCCTTGAAAAGTTCCTCCAGATCCCGCTCCTGCTACGAATACATCAATGTTTCCTTGTAGGTCGGACCATAACTCTGGGCCAAGCGTTTTATAGTAAGTCAATGGATTTACTTGGTTTTTAAATTGTAAAACGCAATAGGCATTGTCAAGGCTTGCCTCTAGTTCAAGGGCTCGATCAATCGCACCTTTCATGCCCTCTTTTCTTGGTGTATGAATAATCTCTGCACCGAGCGCCTTCATTAGCTGTTGTTTTTCTTGACTAAAATGTTCTGGTACGCAAAAAATGGTCCGCAATTGATGCTTTCTTGCACTGAGGGCAAGCCCAATTCCTGTGTTTCCAGCAGTTGCTTCAATGATGGTTCCGCCTGGACGCAATTTGCCAGATGCCAATGCTTCTCTTATGAGCATATCACCTAAACGATCTTTAATACTTCCACCCGGATTCATCATTTCAAGCTTTGCATACACCTCTACACCATCTGGGATGCCAATCCCTGACAGCTTTAAAAGCGGTGTGCGGCCAATTAATTCTGTAATATCCTTTATGACAGCCATATGATTTCCCTTCCTTTGTATGGAAAAGAAGGGGGAACCCCTTCTTTTATTGAGTTTGCTTTATCATACGCAAGACAAGGTCGGTTGAGTGAATCGCTGCTTGCTCAAGAAATTGATCAAAGGAGACATTGGATTCTTTCCCTGCAATATCAGATAACGCTCGAACGACAACAAATGGCGTTCCAAAGAGCTGGCAAACTTGTGCAACAGCTGCGGCTTCCATTTCCACCGCATATAGTTCTGGAAACTTCTCTCTCACAAACGCTACACGATCCGGATCATTCATAAACGAATCTCCTGTTGCAATTGTTCCTTTTGCCACTTGAATATGATCGATCTCTAAAGCCGATTCCTCTGCCAGCTTCACAAGCTTTTCGTCTGCAGCGAAAGCAGCTGGCAACCCTGGTACTTGTCCGTATTCGTAATCAAAGATTGTCACATCCACATCATGATGTCGAACATCAGTAGAAATGACAATATCCCCTACATTTAATGTGTGATGGAAACCGCCAGCAGATCCTGTATTGATCACATAATCCGGCTGAAAGCGGTCAAGCAGAAGTGTTGTGCTGACCGCTGCATTTACTTTTCCAATCCCTGATTTTAATAAAATCACTTCTTTATCTTCATAAACACCTGTTGTGAATTCACACCCAGCGATGTTTTCTTGTGTAGCATTCTTTAGTTGATCTCTTAATATTGTCACTTCTTCTTCCATTGCACCTATGACTGCGATTTTCAAATCAAAAACATCCTTTCATTCCCTTTTCTTCGCTTCTACGATCCAAACAAAATCATTCATTTGATGAAAGGACGTGCTAAAACCTTCTTCTTCAAAGATTTGTTTTAGCACATCAATGGATGGATAATATTCCGTTTCTAAATCCTCAGCAAGCTGATCGAATCCTGCGGCTTTCGCTTTGTCGATTTCCGCTTGATGTGCAGCTTGATTTTGAAACATTGTATCAGCAAAGACTATTTTACCATCTGAGTGAAGGATGTTGCTATAGGTGTGAATGGCTTGTTTTTTTTCTTCGTCCGTTAAATGGTGGAAAGCATATGAACTGACAATCGTATCCGGCTCAAATGGCAGTGCTGGAAATGATAAAAAATCCCCATCATGAAACACATCGGGTACTCCCTTTTGAAGAGCCGCTTTCTTCATGGCGTCTGATGGTTCAACACCAAACACGTTCTTATCAGCTGCAAGCAGTGCCACTGTTAGATTCCCCGTGCCGCTTCCAAACTCAAGGACATATTGACCTGAACGTTCTACAATCTCTTTTAAAATGGCCGGATACCGGCGAAACACTTCTTCATACTGCTCGTCATGACCACTTACCGTGTCGTCATAAGACTCAGCCCAATGATCAAATAAAGAAAGAAACTCACGTCCCATTTTCTTTCCCTCCACTTTATCTATTTATTCCTATGCGTATAGTATGCTTTAATTCGTCGAACAGTTCTTATCCTACCACATCTTCTGTTTCTTTCCTACTAAAAAATACTGGGAGGGGTAGAAAAATATTTGCCCTTTTAGAGGCGAGAGATTAAGATGAATGGAGAGTATGGAGGGGTGAATCAAATGGATTTTCAGTTGGATTTTCTAAAGGATAAAATTGAATTCTTTGAAGCATCGTCTTTAAAAGAACTTGAACAAAAGATCCAAAAACAAATTGAACATAATCAGGCAATCTTGCTGACTGTTCATTCTGTCAGTCATCAAACGACTGTGATTGATGACCGGATTTTGTATACAGCGGTTGTTCATTTTAAGGCGAATATCTAAATAAAAAAGATAGCATATCTGCTATCTTTTTTTCATGTTTATTTTAATTTTTCAACCTTTACAGGTTTCCAGCCTTTTTCATCTACCCATGTGATTTCCACGCGGTAGCGTTTACCTGATGATTTGTCACGGATGGTTCCCTTTGCATCTTGAGGACCTCCGTTATTTCCTAACCAAAGAACCGTCATTTGATCTTCTGAAATCCCCGTCGCATAGGACATGGCTTTGATCATTTCTTTCCAGTCTTTTGAGTTAGAATCATAGGTTGCTGTATGTGAACCGGATTGCTCTGTTCCTACAGGCTCCCAGTCATCGCTTTCATATGTTTTGTCTACGTCACTCGTTTTGCCGCCGTCTGTTTCTTTGGCGTCTTTTAACGCATCTTTATTAGGCTCTTCTTCATCATCTGTCTTCTTCGTATCGTCGTCTTGATCAGATGAGTCCTCTTTTTTTGCATCTGAATCATCGGATGTGTCTTTCTTTTGATCTTTCACATCTTCTTCTGAGTTTTGTTTATTTTCACTTGTTGCAGGCGCCGTTTTTGATGGTTCTTTCGCTACATCTGTATCTTTCGGTTTATTAAAAATTAACAAACTCGATGCGACAACCAAAATAAGCACCACAACGATACCAATTAATATGTTAAGCACCATATTCGCCTTTCTGCGCTTATCACGATGTTCAAATCGAGAATTTCTACTCAAAATCTCTGCACTCCTTTGCCTCGTTCCCTAAGTCGTTACTATTCTAACATGACATGAAGGGATGTTCTATGTCTGTTTCTTTTCAATTTCATTGACCTTTTTTACAATATCATAAAACGCATCATTTGTCTTAGCCCGGCCACTTGCCTCATCAAGGTGAACAACGACAAGAGCATATTTTGGTTTTTCCACCGGAAAGTACCCAGCAAACCACTTATGATAAAGCGGATTCCCCTTTTTATCTTTACTGCCGGTTTGGGCAGTGCCTGATTTCCCCGCTACATCAAATGGAAGATCTTGAAACCTTCTTCCTGTTCCTTTGTCAGACGTCACCACCTGCCTTAAGTACTTTTGCAGCTTTTGAGCTGTATAGCGGTCAATACTGTCTCCTTCCGGTCGTTTGTTTTGAAAGGTTAGCATCGTTGTTCCGTTTTGATACAGCACTTTTTCAGCGATTTTCACTTCTTTTCGTTCTCCTCCTCTCGCAATCGATGCCATCATATTGGCGATTTGCAAAGGAGTCGTTTTGACATTTTTTTGTCCTATTGCGGTTTGGGCAATGGCTTTTTTGACATGCTTGTCTCTTTTATCTCCCCACACACTGCCGGTTTCTTCACGATCAAACTGTTTGAAATGCTGCTTATGATAGACATCCCCTTCCCAGCCAGCTCGATCAATGAGTCCAAGCTTTGCAGCCGTCTTTTCGATGATTTGATCATCTGTTTGGATAAGCTTGCCAGCAAGTGTCGCAAAGGTATAATTACAGCTCTGCGAAAAGCTCTCAGACAGATTCAGCACTTCCTGCGTTCCTTCTGGCTCTCCATATAAATTCTTTCGACAGTCATACATCGTTTGTGGCTGGTCGAGGTTTTTTTCGATTGCTGCGGCAAGTACAGCGGTTTTAAAGACAGAGCCTGGTGCCATGGCAGTCAGCATATAATTTCTTGCCTCATGCCGGTTTTTGCTTGTGACATTTGGCGTACTCGCCATCGCCAGCACGCTGCTGCTTTCAATGTCGAGCAGAACGGCCCCGCCTTTTTCGACTCCTTGTTCTTTCAGAACTTTCTCCATTTCAGCTTGCATGTTTTCATCAATTGTTGTTTGAACCTGAAGAGGATAAAATGAATGAGCCTCTGCTGTATATTTGACGTCCATTCCAAACAAAGGGTTTCCCCTTCCGTCCACATGATATAACAATTTTGTGTCTTGCTCGGGTAATAGAAATTCGTCAAAGGTACTTTCCAGCCCAAAAGTACCGATTTCTGTACGGATGGAAAGCTCTTTTTTGTCAGGATAACGCTTTCTGAGCAATTCTGGATTTTCACTCGTGAAGCCTAATGTGTGAAGGGCAAGTCTTTTTTTGTCCTTCTCTTTCATATATACGCCGTAAACACCTGAATATTTCATATCATTGATGTCTTTCAGCTTTTTTTTCGTGATGTCATCTTTGAGAATCAGAGGTTTTTTGGTTTCTGTCAGCTGTTTTTTGAGTTCATCTTCTTCCATCTCGAGAATAGAGGCGGTTTGTTTTAAATGAGGAAGATCATATTGCAGAAAAGGAAATAAGATAACCGCGGGCTGTTCTTTTGTGAGAAGCGCTTCGCCGTTTCGATCTAAAAATTCACCGCGGCCATCTGAAATGACCACTTCTTCTGTACGCTGTTTGACACTTTCTTGTATTAAATTGATATCAAGCTTTGAAAAAGATTCTGTGAAAAACAGTTGAATTTCTGCCAGTCTCATGAGAAGACCGAGCAGCAGCATAAAAATAATAGCACCTGTCCATTGAATTCTACGTTTTTTGCGCATAAAAACACCTCGTCCCTATTGTGGACGAGGTGTTTATCGTATAAACGTGATTATGAAATTTTTACAATTTGGACGAACATTTCTCCGCCAGGTGTTTGAACGGTTACTTTGTCGTCTACTTGTTTGCCTAACAGACTTTTTGCGATTGGTGAATCGTTTGAAATTTTTCCTTCGAACGGATCAGCTTCTGCACTTCCAACGATTGTGTAAGACTCTTCTTCTCCATCTGGTAATTCAACGAATGTGACTGTTTTACCAAGTGAGACAATATTTGAGTTTCCTTCATCTTCGATAATTTTGGCATTGCGAATCATATTATCAAGCGTTGTGATACGGCCTTCTACAAACGCTTGCTCTTCTTTAGCAGAATCATATTCCGAGTTCTCAGAGAGGTCTCCAAAGCTTCTAGCAATTTTAATACGCTCTACAACCTCTTTACGTTTAACCGTTTTCAAATATTCAAGCTCTTCTTCTAATTTACGTTTTCCTTCTTCTGTCATTGGAAATACTTTCTCTTGTGCCATGAATCATTCACTCCTTCTATTAATCCTCATCATACAAACTTTCTGCACGTGAGTGACGACTGAAATATACAAGAATGAGGACTTCTTCAGGCCCTCATTCCTTCTGTCCCATATTTGTAAAAGTCCATCTTACATGGCGTCCCTTTTAGATGCAACTATTAGGCCTTTTTTCAGACAGAACCACTCTCAGTGGTCTAAAGATGATCTATCTTCATCGCACAAACTGTGGAAAGGCACAGGAAGCTCCTGTACCTCGTTCGCCATTTCGATCATATGTAGAAGAATAGCTTATCCATTCTCCATCTTCCAATACATAATATGGTCAGTGTACGATATGTCTATGCTATATTATTACAAAATTGCTTTTTGATCAAGAATTGTTTGAAAATTTGTGATGATTTGTTTGTCGTTTTTTTAATATACTATTACAAAATCGAAACAACTTCAATATTCAGCTTGAAAACGGCATTTTTCTACATCTATTTCACATCATTGTTTTCCTATCATACCAAATCTTTCATTCAAGGTGTTCCTTCTAAAAATATTTAAGCAGCTTCTACTTATAGAAACAAGTGAAATATTGGTATTTATTCTCTTTATCATGATGTTGAAAAGACCTTTACAATGTAAAGGTCTTTTTCTTCTCCACCATTTACTCTGCTCGGTTTTGAAGAATCGTTTGAATTTTTGTTACCATTAAGTCAATCGCGACATGGTTTTGGCCGCCTTCTGGGATGATGATATCGGCGTATCGCTTTGTCGGTTCAATGAATTGATTATGCATTGGTCTGACAACAGATACATACTGTTCAATCACAGAATCGATTGAACGGCCTCTTTCTTTTGTATCGCGTAAAATGCGGCGAATGATGCGAAGGTCTGCATCTGTATCGACATACAGTTTAATATCCATTAAGTCTCTTAGACGTTCATCTTCTAGTGCAAAGATGCCTTCAACGATGATGACATCCTTTGGTTCAACATGGACAGTCTCTTCTGAACGTGTGTTTAGCTTGAAATCATATATTGGTTTTTCAATGGATTCGTACCTTAGGAGCTGTTCCAAATGCTCAAACATCAGGTCATTGTCGAATGCAAGCGGATGATCATAATTCGTAAGCAAGCGCTCTTCAAATGGCATATGACTTTGATTTTTGTAATATAAATCTTGCTGAAGCATGAGGATGGAATGTCCTTTAAATTTTTCATAGATCGAATTGGTGACGCTCGTTTTACCTGAACCCGAGCCGCCAGCAATTCCAATGACAACTGGTTTACTCCTCATGTGCCTGTTATTTCCCCTTTCTCATCATGTTGCTAGGGTATACTTTTTGATCGAGCTTGAATTTTACGATTTGCAGCGGATGACGAGCGGCATCTAGTTCATTTCCTTTTTCATCCCAAATCGTCTCAATATTGCATGTGAAATTCTCAATTTCTGGTCCGAAAAATTCGACTTCATCGCCAGCTTTAAAGAAGTTGCGCTGCTGCAATGTGACGATTTGTTCTTTTTCATCATAATGAAGAACGAGACCTGCGAAATCAAATGTCGTTTTCTTTCCATGAATGCCAAACATTTGTTCATCCGTTCCTGGTACACCTTCGAAAAAGGCTGGCGCTGTGTCACGGTTTGCGCATTTATCTAGTTCATCTAACCATTCCTGCTGAATGACAAAATTGTCCGGGTCAGCACAATAGGCGTCAATGACTTTGCGATATACACTCACGACAGTTGCCACATAATGAATTGATTTCATTCGCCCTTCGATTTTCAAGCTGTCAATTCCCATTTCGATCATTTGAGGAATGGATTCGACAAGCTTTAAGTCTTTTGGACTCATCGCAAATGGTGCGTCTTCCTCTCCAAACAATGGCGCTTCCTCAGAACCTTCTAGTTTATAAAGATCATAATCCCAGCGGCAGGACTGGCAGCAGCCTCCGCGGTTAGAATCTCTTGCCGTCATGTGGTTACTGAGCACGCAGCGGCCAGAGTAAGCAATACACATTGCACCGTGAATGAACGTTTCAATTTCAATATCGACCTTTTCTTTCATTTCTCTAATTTCCAGCGCACTTGTCTCGCGAGCAAGCACCACACGCTCAAGACCTTCTTCCTTCCAAAACTGAACAGCTTTCCAATTCGAAAGAGATTGCTGTGTGCTTAAATGGACTTCAAGCTTCGGTGCGACACGTTTACACGTTTCAATGATCAGCGGGTCAGCCACAATAATGCCCGCTACTCCAGCGCCTTCAATCCCTTGAAGGTATTCCTCAAGTCCGTCCATGTTTTCGTTGTGGGCAAAGATATTCGTTGTCACATAAATTCGTGCACCGTATTTGTTTGCAAATGCGACGCCTTCAGCCATTTCTTCAATTGAAAAGTTATCGGCATTTGAGCGAAGTCCAAATTCTTTCCCGCCAATAAAGACCGCGTCTGCTCCGTAATGTACAGCAATTTTCAGCTTTTCCAAGTTTCCTGCTGGTGCAAGCAGTTCTGGTTTTTTTGTAATGACGCGTTTCCCGTCAATCATTTCAGAAATACCATCTTTCAATAGTGCCATTTCCTCTGCCTCCTCTTATATTAATAAACCGTTTCTTTAAAGAAGAACCCTGTATCAATTGAACGATTCACTGGCTGAATCTCTTCAATCCGCTTCACCCAGTCCTCTTTCTGATCTTCATAGGCGTCTTTGTCAGCCACTAATAAATCAATTGCTTTTCTATATAGTGACGTCACCTCTGTCATATAAGAAAGTGACTTTAAAATTCCGTCAATTTTAAAAGAGTCAATGCCTGCGTCAACAAATTCTTCTAATTCGTCAATCATACACACATCATTAGGACTCATAATATGTGTGCCGTTTGCATCCTCGAAAATAGGGTATTTGTTTTGACGTTCCTGGTCATGAAGGAATAGTCCTTCCTCCATATTTCTGCCTTCAACGTCCATTTGTTTGCCTTGGTATTCAAAGTAGTTGCCAATGAGCGTACGTTTCGATTGAAACATACATGTCATGCCATGAACTTGAATTTCGATTTCCACCTCAGCATTTTCTTTAATGTCGATTACACTGTCCATGTTCAGCTCTTTAGCAAGAACAGCACGCGTTGCGCCTTTTCTGCCCCAGTAGTTACAAGTGTAATAGTTTGTCCCAGTCGTTTCTGTACTCCAGTGGAGATTCAGGCTCACCCCAGTTTCCTTTGCGGCCATGATCACTGCTGGGTCTCCAAAGACGACGCCATCTACGTTTAATGCATCGAGAAAGGTTAAATAATCTCCAAGCAGCTGCACACGGTCATTATGAAAAATCGCGTTCATCGCCACATACACTTTTTTGTGATGCGCATGTGCCAGCTCAACCGCCTGTTTCACATCTTCTCTTGAAAACTCGCCTGCAAGACGAATACCGTATGTTTGTTCGCCTATTAAGAATGCATCAGCTCCCGCCTCAATTAATGGCAGTACATCTGACACCTTGCTTGGCGTCACAAGCAATTCTGGTTTTTTCATGATTGGTCACCTCTTTTAGTACTAATGGCGATCCCGTCTCCAACTGGAATAATACACGTTTGGAAATCGGGGTTTGACATAAGCCATTGATTGTATCGATCAATTTTTCCAATTAATTGTTTTTTTCTTTTATCTTCTATTTCTTCTTCATAGTTCGTTGCCACTAAGCCTTTGAATAATACGTTGTCTGTAATAATCATTCCGTCATGAGCAAGCATCGGTTCAAACAGCTCAAAAAAACGTTTGTACTGCCCTTTTGCGGCATCAATAAAGATCACATCATAGGGCGCCATCGTTTGGACTGTTTTAGCCGATTCCATGGCATCACCAAAGAACACGTGTATTCTTTCTTTTAACTTTAATTCCTCAATGTTCCGTGTCGCCTCTTCATAGCGTTTTGCATTTCGCTCAATCGTATAAATCTCAGCATCTGGCAGAGCTGTCGCCATTCGAATGGCGGAGTAGCCAATCGCTGTCCCAACCTCAAGAATTTTCTTCGGCTTTTTCATCGACAGCAACTGCAGTAAAAGTTCGATGCTCACCTTTTCCATAATTGGCACATGGTGCTCTTTTGCGTATACCTCTAATTGAGCGATTGCATCAGGACTTGGGTGAATTAAATGTTCAATATAATCATTGATTTGATCATCTTCGATAGTCATTATTTGTCTAGCTCCTTCATGACCTGAAAAAGAAGAGTCCTGCCTATTGCAGCTCTCTTTCTCGTCAATCTTTCGTTCATCTAAGTAAAAACAACCCGATATATTTTACCACAAAGAAGTGGTAATTGCGAACCTATAAAATGGATATTCCAACGAAAAAAACTGCAGGCAATCTTGTATTGTCTACAGTCTTTTTCGATTCACATGTACATTAATTGCTGCCTGTGATGTATTTTGCTTTCGCTTTGTTGTGCTCATTTAACGTTTTCGTAAAGACGACTTCTCCATTTTTCTTCGCAAGGAAGTACACATAATCCGTTTTCTCTGGATGCAGTGCGGCTTTCCAGGAAGATTCACCAGCATTTGCAATAGGTCCAGGCGGCAGCCCCTTGTTATTATACGTATTATAAGGAGATTTCACCTTAAGGTCTTTGTAATAAACGCGGGATTTATGCTCTCCCAGTGCATAAAGAACGGTTGGGTCGGTTTGAAGCGGCATGTCCTTTTTCAACCGGTTATAAAATACACTAGAGATTTTTGCTCGATCCGTCTTTTCCGTCGCTTCCATTTCAATCAGTGATGCCATCGTTAACACATCATGTATGGACATGTTTGTCTTTTTCATGTCTTTTTCATACGTTTTCACGTATTGATCTGTTTGTTTAATCATTGTTTCAATGATCGTTTCGAGTGATTCATCCTCACGATAAAATGGATACGTCGCAGGGAATAAATAACCTTCTAACGGATGTTTCACCTGTTTTCCATTTACCTGTGATGTCACCGTTTTCGGATATTTTTTCATTAACGTTTGAATAAACGCAGGATCATCCAGCTTCGCTTCCACTTCTTTCGCTGAAAAATTCGTCTGGTTTGCAATAACTGACGCAATATCAGACAGCTGTTTTCCTTCTGGAATCACAAGCTGAAAGGCGTAGTCTGTCCCTCCAGATGTCAGCTTTTGAATCAGCGTGTCTGCGTCCATCGTTTGTTTCAAATGAAAGTATCCTGCTTTAAAGCCGGACGCATTTTTGTATTTTGCATAATAAGTGAAAATCGAGTCATTCGAAATGAGCCCATTTTCTTTTAAAATGCCCGCAATCTCACGGACAGATGTCCCATTAGGAATATGAATATTAATCGTTTGTTTGCTTTTTTGATCGACCGGTCCAAGTGCTGATTTAACATATAAAAAGCCTGATAATGCTGCAATGATGATGACAGCAAGAACAGATAACAGGACGATCCCCATTTTTCTTTTAAAAAATGGTCGTTTCTTTTGTTCTGAAAACATGCATGGCCCTCCTCACATCTAGCTTTTATAGTACATGATTCGACGGAGTTCGGCAATTACTTGCTCATGCATGTCATGACAGAACTTGACATAATACGGCTAAACCAATGCCGCCACCGCTCCCAATAGCAGCCATGACATAGCTTCCATTCGGTAAGGTACGCGCTTCATAAAATAGTCTCACCATCATCGCAGCGCCCGATGCGCTGTATGGATGCCCAAGACAAAGTGCACCGCCTCTTTTATTGATTCGGTCATAAGGAATATCCAGCGTACGAGCAATCAGCGCTATTTTCAGAGCAAAAGCTTCATTGATTTCAAACAGTGCAACATCCTCTGCCTTGATTTTCTCTTGATCTAGAAGTTTCTTCATCGCATCAATCGGCGCAGCAGCTGGAAAATTGGGATGCATTGCCGCAACAGCACTTCCGGCATATCGCAGCATTGGCTGAAACCCATTTGCCTCCGCTAGCGCTCTTTCCATCACAACGACCGCTGCTGCCCCGTCTGCTTCTTTGCAGCTATTGGCGGCAGTCACAGATCCTTTTCCCGGTGAAAATACAGGCTTTGCCCGCTGGATCAGCTTCTTCATCGGTCTTATTTTAGCGGCCGCTTCATCAATGCTCAGTCCGCTAATCGAAACAATTTCCTCTGAATATGTACCACGTTTGATTGCGTCTATACTTCTTTCCCAGCTTAATTGCGCATAATCATCTTGTTCTTTTCTTGTAACAGAAAATCTCGAGGCGGTCAGCTCTGCTGCTTCGCCCATAGCCGGATCTCCTATCCATTCAGGTGAAAAGCGGGCTCTTTCTTTCATTGGTGATCTGGAAATGCTCTCAGTCCCGCCAGCGATATACATTGAGCCTTCCCCTGATTGAACCATGACGCAAGCTGTTCGGATTGCTTCAAGACCAGAGGCACACTGCCTATCAATCGTCATACCAGGAACGTGCAAAGAAAGCCCTGCTTCTAATGAGGACAGACGGGCCATATTTCCGCCGCCTCCTACAACATTGCCTAATATGACGTCGTCCGGCGTCATCCCTTGAGACAAATGCTGAATAAGGGGCGCGGCTAATTGCTCTGGACGATAATCCTTCAGCATCCCGTTTTTATCACCGAAGGGTGTCCGTTTTGCTTGTACGATTACTGCTTGCATGACAACTGCTCCTCCGCCCACTTTTTCATGCTGGCACGTGCTATTTTTCCCCCAGATGTTTCAATCATTTGATCAATGACAAGCCATTTTTTAGGCATCTTGTAGGCAGCCAATTTTTCTTTGACAGCTTGCCGAACCGTCTTTGTCTGCTGTCCTTCTTCAATAATGGCAACAGGAATTTCACCCCAATATGGGTCAGGAACGCCAACCACAATCGACCGCTTCACCTCGGGCTGTTCATTTAGCACGCGTTCAATTTCCTCCGGAAAAATATTCAGCCCCCCATAGACGATCATGCCATTCTCACGGCCGCTCATATACAAATAGCCGTCTTCATCCATCCAGCCCATATCATAAACTGTCAGCCACTCCTCCGGCGGTTTCACCTCATGTAAGTAGCCTGAAAAAGACATTGGGCTCTTCACATAAATTCTTCCTGTCTCATTTGGCTGGCAGACAGATTGATCGGCCCGCCTCACTTCGACTTGAATGGAAGAAAAGGGTCGTCCGACAGAAGAAGGTTTTTGCAGAAAGTCATTTGAAGATAAGTAGGAAACAAAGCTTAACTCTGATGTGCCGTAAAAATCAAAAAAAGTGACATGCGGATAGTTGGTGACGAGTTGTTTTTTTGAAGAGATGCCCCAATCTGCTCCGGATGATATGACAAGAAACGGATTGTCTCCCTCAAAAGCATTAATTTGCAGTAACGATTCTGTCATTGTCGGGACAGTATACATAACAGTGATGTCTCCTGTCTCTAAAGCTTTCTTTGCTTTCACTGGCGTGAATTTTTCTAAAAGCGTCACTGTGCCGCCAAAGTATAGGGTACTAATGGCACCATATAAAAAGTGAGAGGATAAGAGTGTGCCTGCTATAAGAACATGATCTTGATGAGTGATTCCAAATGTATCCGCTGTCGTTCGAAAGCTTTCGATCCATGACTGCTGACGCCTGATAAAGGCTTTAGGTGAACCCGTTGATCCTGACGTAAATCCCATATAAAAGACAGGGTCGTTCTCGCTGTCGCTTTTGTTATATGGACCTTGTGTGATCAGGCTCATTCTTTCCTTCCATTCAGATAAAGAAAAAACCGGCATGTCTACGCTGTGTTTTTCAAATCTTTTCATATATCGATCCTCTATAATGACGAGAGCTGCCTCACTTAACAAGAGCTTTTCTACACATTCCTCATGGCCCCATCTCGGATCAAGCGGGATAGCTGTCCACCCTGCACAAGCAGCGCCAGCAAATATTTGCAAGAAAGAAGCACCATTTGATAATAAAAAAGCGACTCTTTTTTGCTCATGAGCCGTTCGTTGCAGCCATTGTGCCGATATCTGGACACGATCATACCAATCTTGATAAGTGATCCTTTCTTTTCCATCAATGATAGCGATATGATCTGGGTTCATTTCTGCAAGTAATGCATAGCTATCCGTTATTCTGTTCAAACCGCACGCCTCCCTTTATGCACATCCCTTTTTCGATATGACATGGCCTCAATGATTTTCACCGTGAGAACGGCACACATGCCCGCTTTGATGAGATCACCTGGAATATAAATCAGACTAAGAAGAGCTGCCTGAGTGACCTTTATATCCATCATCATGGCTTGAAAAGGAATACCGCATAGATATAAAATCCCGATACTGCATACCGCATAGATCATAAAAAGACGCAGAGCGGTTACTTTTTTCAGACGGTTCAGCCACAAACTGATCATAAGGGCAGCCACTGGATAAGCTAGTAAAAAACCACCGCTTGGTCCAAAAAAGACCCCTATTCCGCCTCTCCCACCAGACAAAAGAGGTGCGCCTGCTGCCACAACCAAGAGGAACAGAAGTAAACTGATCAGTGCCTGTTTTGGCTTTAACAGCCCCCCAGCAAGCAAAAGACCTGCCGTTTGCAATGTGATTGGTACAGGTGTAAACGTAAGTAAAATCGGCGGGATCAACCCTAACATTCCGATAACCGCTGTCATTAACGCCATTTGCATCATGTCTTGAATTTTCAATATTCATACCCCTCACTCAATTCATTGTTAAAAATAGAGTAAAAGGTACAGTTTATTATGTCAACATAAAATAAAATAAAGTTAACATATTGATCGTAAAAAAAGACCTGTGAAGAAAGATCACCAAGATCCGTTCACAGGCCTTTTATTCGTTCTATTCTTCGTCTTCTTCTTGATCTAAGAACGTATTTAACGTTTCTTCAATCATGTCCCACTCTTCATCCGTTTCAATAGGCTCTAGCTCGCCATCTTCACCGTCTTCGTTCGGCGTGAAGCTTGATGCATGAATTTCAATTTCTTCATTGTCTTGCTCAGAAATTGGGTAGTAAAGAACATATGATTTGTTAAAATGGTCGCTTTCAAAAGTAAATAGTACTTCGCAAAGCTGTTCATTTCCATTATCATCAACGATTGTAATTTGCTTTTCTCCGTGTTCCATTTGATTCACCTCATTTTAATTTAAGCTGTCTAAATACCCTTGCAGGATCATAACAGCCGCCATTTTATCAATGACTTTTTTACGCTTTTGTCTGCTCACATCTGCAGAGATGAGCATTTTTTCCGCTGCCATTGTCGACAGACGCTCGTCCCAAAGCACAACAGGAACATTGTACGTGTTTTCTAACACTTTCGCAAATAATTGGCTGGCTTCGCCTCTAGGACCGACCGTACCGTTCATATTTTTTGGAAAGCCAAGTACGATTTTATCCGTTCCGTATTGCGCGACGATCTCAGACAGGCGGCTGAGACCGAAGTCTCCGCCTGCTTCATCAATTTTAATTGTTTCTATCCCTTGCGCTGTCCATCCCATTTCATCACTGATCGCAACACCAAGGGTTTTCGTGCCTAAATCCAAGCCTAAAATTCTCATGTTTTACGCCTCTTTATGTGTCTCTAAGTACGATTTAACCAATTCCTCAATTAATTCGTCTCGTTCTAGTTTACGAATTAGGTTGCGTGCATCCTGATGTCTTGGAATATAAGCAGGGTCGCCTGACAGCAAGTATCCGACAATTTGATTGATCGGGTTGTATCCTTTTTCTTGGAGTGCGTCATATACTGTAATGAGCACTTCATTCACATTGGTTTCAGCTGAATCATCAGAGAAGTTAAACTTCATTGTCTTATCAAATGAACTCACTGCTTCTTGCACCTCTCTTCCAACATTCTACTAGCAAGCTTTTTTCTAACCGCTCATCTAATACCATTATTCTACACTACATCGCCTGATTATAAAACGGATTTGACAGATTCTTCGACAGTTGCCAGTGCTTCTTCTAGCTTTTCCGGTTGTTTACCGCCTGCTTGTGCCATGTCTGGACGTCCGCCTCCGCCTCCGCCGCAGATTTCAGCTGCCTGCTTCACAAGTTCCCCTGCATGCAGACCTTTTTCGATGACGTCTTTTGTTACTCCTGCTGAAATGTTTACTTTTCCGTTTTGAACGGCTCCGAGCACAATGACAGCTGATCCTAATTTGGCTTTTAAGTCATCAACCATTGTTCTTAAATGGTTCATGTCTTTCGCGTTTACTTTTTCAGTTAACACTTTCACTCCGCCGATTTCTGTCACTTTCTCTAAAATAGAGCCTGCTTCAGCCTGGCTTAATTTTGCAAGAAGAGATTCGTTTTCTCTTTGAGCCTCTTTTAAATCTGCCTGCAATGCGGCGATACGTTTTGGTACGTCTTTCGTATTTGACTTCAGCTCACTCGCTGCCTGTTCTAAAATGGCCAGCTGGTCATTTAATTCTTCGTATGCACCTTTACCAGTCACAGCCTCAATCCGGCGTGTTCCAGCACCAATACCCGATTCAGACGCAATTTTAAACAACCCGATTTCCGCCGTGTTTTGCACGTGACAGCCGCCGCATAGCTCGATGCTGTAATCGCCTACCTGGACCACGCGGACAATATCGCCATACTTCTCGCCAAAGAGCGCCATTGCACCCATTTCTTTTGCTTCAGCAATCGGCTTCAGGTCAATCGCAACAGAGATGCCTTCCCAGATTTTTTCGTTCACGATTTTTTCAATCTGAGACAATTCTTCTTTTGTCACTTGTCCAAAGTGAGAGAAGTCAAAGCGAAGTCTGTTTTCATTCACCAATGATCCCGCTTGGTTCACGTGGCTGCCCAATACATCTTTTAGCGCCTGATGCAAAAGATGTGTCGCTGTATGGTTTTTCACAATGCCTTTTCGAAGAGCTGATTCCACTTCTGCAGTGACTTCAAGTCCTTTTTTGGCTGTACCGCTTACAACCACTCCCTCATGGACATGCTGACCGTTTGGCGCCTTTTTCACATCTTTAATGTCGATGATGACTTCAGCGCTTTTTAATGTCCCTTTATCAGCCACTTGTCCGCCGCTTTCCGCATAGAAAGGTGTTTCATCTAACAAGATTTGTACCGTGTCGCCTTCATGTGCTTCTGTGACAATTTCACCATTTTGAAGCAATTCGACAATATGGGCATCTGCCGTTAGATTTTCGTAGCCAACGAATGTGCTTTCTACTTTAATATCTCCTAGAGCGCCGCCTTGAACCTGCATACTGCCGACATCTTGTCTCGCATTTCTTGCACGTTCACGCTGCTTCTCCATCTCAGCCTGGAAGCCTTCTCGATCCACTGTCATGTTCTCATCTTCTGCGTATTCTTCTGTCAGCTCGACAGGGAATCCATACGTGTCATACAGTTTAAAGACATCTTCACCTGAAATCTGCGTGTTGCCTTTGTCTCTTTCTTTTTTGATGACTTCTGACAAAATAGCTAACCCTTCGTTCAGTGTTTCATGGAAACGTTCTTCTTCATTTTTGATGACTTTCGCAATAAATTCTTCTTTTGCTTGTACATCTGGGTAGAAATCCTTCATGATTTCCGCCACAACTGGAACTAGGTCATACATAAACGGGCGGTGAATGTGAATGGTTTTTGCATAACGCACTGCACGGCGAAGTAAACGTCTTAACACATACCCGCGGCCTTCATTGGAAGGAAGCGCTCCATCACTTACAGCAAAGGCAACCGTCCGGATATGGTCAGCAATTACTTTAAATGCTGTATCCTTTTCCTTTGTCTCGCCATAGCTTTCTCCAGAGATGGTTTCAACTGCACGAATAATTGGCATGAATAGATCTGTATCAAAGTTCGTTGGCACGTTTTGAATGACAGATACCATTCGTTCAAGACCCATCCCTGTATCAATGTTTTTCTTCGGCAGCGGCGTGTATGACCCATCTGGATTATGGTTAAATTCAGAGAACACTAGGTTCCACACTTCTAGATAACGCTCATTTTCTCCGCCAGGATATAATTCTGGATCGTTCATGTCGTCACCGTATGATTCGCCGCGGTCATAGAAAATTTCCGTATTCGGTCCACTTGGGCCCTCGCCAATATCCCAGAAGTTTCCTTCAAGACGAATAATACGTTCTTCAGGAACACCGATTTTATCTCTCCATAGAACATACGCCTCATCGTCCTCTGGATGGACAGTTACAGATAACAAATTCGGATCAAAGCCAATCCACTCGTCACTTGTGAGGAATTCCCACGCCCATTCAATCGCTTCTTCTTTAAAATAATCACCAATAGAGAAGTTGCCGAGCATTTCAAAGAACGTATGATGGCGTGCTGTCTTTCCTACATTTTCAATATCATTTGTACGAATTGATTTTTGCGCGTTGCAAATACGCGGATTGTCAGGTACGACGCGGCCATCAAAGTATTTCTTTAATGTTGCCACGCCGCTGTTGATCCACAAAAGTGTCGGATCATCATGCGGTACGAGTGACGCACTCGGTTCTACAGCATGTCCTTTTTCTTTAAAAAAGTCTAAAAACATTTGGCGTACTTGAGCTGAAGTTAAAGTTTTCATTCAAAAATCCTCCCTTATCATTCATCAATCTCCACACAAACGAAAAAACATCCCGCCCTATGCAAGCACAAAACGACTTACACAGGGACGAGATGCTCTCGCGGTACCACCCTGATTATAGACCTATTCGTCTATCACCTTCACATCCGATAACGCCGGAAGAGAGCGGCAGTGTTTATCTGCACTCGGGACTAGCTTCCGTTAAAGGTCTGATAAGGCTTTTCTCAGCAAAATAAAGCCTCTCTCTGCAACAGCTTTTTAACGTACTCGGGTCCGTCATTGAATTCAGTATGTATGAATCGAAATTATTATAGACAACTCGGCTCCTCTTGTCAATGAACGCTTCGTCTCATGAGGATATATTGCACAATGATCACCCTAATTATAGCAGCTGTAGGTACCGCTAAAATCATCCCAATTAAGCCAAATAACTCTCCTCCTGCTAGCAAGACAAGCATAATGACGACCGGATGCATATGAAGGCTTCTCCCTACGATGATCGGGCTGAGGACGTTGCTTTCTAAAAATTGCAGCACTGCTACTGTAATCAGCACAATAATAACCGATTTGATCGAGATGGTAAACGCGATAAAGACAGCGGGAATCGCGCCAATAATCGGTCCAAAATACGGAATGACATTCGTTGCGCCAATCAGCATACCAAGGACAAGCGGATACGGGATATGAAACAGCCAGAGCACAATGGCTGCTGCACCGCCGATTAAGGAACAGACAAGCAGCTGCCCTCTAATATAATTACCAAGCGATTCATCAACTGCTTTCACAAACGCATGTCCCCTCTTCCGAAATGAGGGCGGCGTTAAATACCATGCAGCCCGCTTCATCGTATTCATGTCCTTCACCATATAAAAAACAAGAAAAGGAATGAGCGCTGCAACTAATGCGTAATCAAGTAATACTTTACAGCTAAGAATCATCCGCTCAGCTCCGTTAGCTGCATATGTCTCCGATTGGACAATCAAACGGTCCAGCCTGTCGTGAAGTCCGTCGGGCCAATGGCTAGTATGACGATGAATATGAGATAAGGCGCCATTATACGTTTCAGCAAGCACAGGAATTTGTTCTGACAGCTCATTTAACTGCTTAATCATGACAGGTGCCCCTTTATAAACCGCAAGCCCAATCCCGCCAAAAAACAGTACATAAATCAATAGGAGACTAACAGTCCTTGGTAAGCCCCCCGCGTGCAATCTTTCCACTATCGGATAAAGCAGATAAGAAATAAAAATAGCAATGAGAAGCGGAATCAGAACCGCCTTTAACAACAAAAAAATAGGCATCCATAACTCGTCGAGCTGCAGTAAAATGAGCAAGGATGCAAGGACAAGCAGGACCCCTGCAGCATATATCAGAAATTGGATCGGACGTTTCTTCACCTTTTTCACCTCTTTTCTTATTGTTTAACCTTCTTCTGCAATTATCCATGTAAATAAAATTTGTCCTAACTTTGTTAAAAATGAATACACATGAAACATACAGCTCCATCAAAAGTCACTAAAATATCTCCACTGAATATTCCATCATGTACAAGAGGAGGTTTTTTATGATCACATTCGAAGAAGTCAACAAGCATTATGGCCAGTTCCATGTACTTAAGGACATTAACCTACATATTCAAAAAGGTGAGGTGGTCGTGATCATCGGTCCTTCAGGATCAGGTAAAAGCACGATGCTCAGATGCATCAATCGTCTTGAAAGCATTGATGAGGGAAAGGTACTCGTCAACCAAGTGCCTGTTCAGCATCCGAAGACCAACATTAATCTTGTCAGGCAAAATATCGGGATGGTGTTTCAGCATTTTCATCTCTATCCTCATAAAACGGTGCTTGAAAACATTATGCTTGCGCCAATGAAGGTGAAAAAGGTGAGCAAGGAAGAAGCGAGGGAAACAGCCGAATTTTATTTAAATAAAGTCGGCATTCCTGATAAGGCTGACGCCTACCCTTCAAGACTCTCAGGCGGACAGCAGCAGCGTGTTGCCATTGCAAGAGGGCTTGCGATGAAGCCAGAGGTCATGCTGTTCGACGAACCGACATCGGCACTCGACCCAGAGATGATTGGAGAGGTACTAGATGTGATGAAGCAGCTCGCCCGAGAAGGAATGACCATGGTTGTCGTCACACATGAGATGGGCTTTGCCAGGGAAGTGGCAGACCGCATTGTCTTTATTGATGAAGGCAGAGTTCTTGAAGAGTCAACACCGGCTGCATTTTATGAGAAACCGCGTGAGAAACGCGCTCAGCTCTTTTTAAGCCGTATTTTAAATCACTAGGGGGAAAGATTTGATGAAAAAAATGAAACGCTTTAGCCTACTACTCTTTATGACTTGCTGTATTGCCGCTTTAGCTGCTTGCGGCTCTGCTGAAAAAGGCTCGACGAATGCAAAGCAAGGAAGCTCTTTAGAAGCCATTCAGAAAGACAAAAAAATCATATTCGGGGTCAAGAATGATACACGTCTCTTCGGTCTAAAAAATCCTAGCAGCGGAGATATCGAAGGATTTGATATCGATATAGCAAAAGCCATCGCAAAGGAAATGCTCGGTGATGAAGGAAAAGCAGAATTCAAAGAAGTGACATCGAAAACGAGAATTCCTTTACTGCAAAAAGGAGATATTCATGCGATCGTCGCAACCATGACGATTACCGAAGAGCGTAAAAAAGAAGTCAATTTCTCAGATGTTTACTTTGAAGCAGGACAATCACTGCTTGTGAAAAAAGGAAGCGACATTCAATCGATTGATGATCTTAAAAAAGGGACGAAAGTGCTTGCAGTGAAAGGATCTACTTCTTCTCAAAATATCCGCGAAAAAGCACCTGAAGCGTCTGTATTAGAATTTGAGAACTATCAGGAAGCTTTTACAGCTTTAAAATCAAACCAAGGGCAAGTGCTGACAACTGATAATGCGATCTTATTTGGTATGGCAGATGAGGATTCAAATTACGAAGTCGTCGGCGGCACCTTTACAGATGAGCCTTATGGCATTGCTGTAAAGAAAGGGGATCAGGAATTAACAACTGCGATCAATAAAGCCCTAAAAACCTTAAAAGACAATGGAGAGTATGACAAGATTCATCAAAAATGGATCAAAGAATAACCGTTTGACTTGTTAAGACCTATTATCTTAGGGTGAGCCGCTCATTGGCTCCCCTGTTGATCAGGAAGGAAGTGAACTGATTGCTGCGGTTTTCCATTCTCACTGAAAACTTCAATCTTTATGTAGAAGGCTTTAAATATACCATTGGTGCAAGTGTCATTGCTTTGATTGGAAGCTTTTTGATCGGTACACTCATTGCCATTATGAGAATTGCGCCACTCAGGCCGCTCAACTGGATAGGAACGGCTTATGTGGAATTTATTCGGAATATTCCGTTATTATTGATTACATTCGTTTTCTTCTTTGGTTTACCCGTGCTAGGTATTGTAGCAGATGGCTTCACCGCTGGCACCATTGCCCTTGCCATTTATACCTCTGCCTTTATTGCTGAAGCCATTCGCGCAGGGATACAAGCTGTACCGCTTGGACAAATGGAAGCCGCCCGCGCTTCAGGTCTGTCCTATGGCGGGACGATGCGGTATATCATTCTGCCGCAGGCGATTAAAATTGTCATTCCCCCTCTTGGGAATCAATTTATTAACCTTGTCAAAAACTCCTCTATTTTAGGTGTCATTGCAGGGTTTGATCTCATGTATCAAGGAGACCTCATCGCTTCTAGAACATTTGTGACATTTGATGTCTACATCTTTGTTGCCATGTTCTATCTGCTATTAACGATTCCGCTCAGTATAGGCGTTGGTTATTTAGAAAAAAGATTAGCAAGAAGCCACTAGAAAGGAGGAAACACCATGGATTTTATAGGTGCCTACCAGCCTGATCATCTCGCCTTTTTACTTGAAGGATTTGCTGTCACCTTAAAAGTGGCTTTTATCTCCATCATTTTGAGCTTTCTCATTGGATTACTCATTGGCACATTGCGGTTCGCTCAAATTCCGGTTTTATCAAAGATACTTGCAGTCGTCGTAGAAACCATTCGAAACCTGCCGCTCTTATTGATCATCTTTTTTACGTATTTTGCACTGCCAGAAATCGGCATTAAGCTGAGCATTACAGCCTCGGCTATTGCAGCTTTAACCGTATTTGAATCAGCGATGCTGTCAGAAATTATTCGAAGCGGTTTAAAATCAATTGATAAGGGGCAGATCGAAGCAGCCAGGTCTTCTGGTTTAACCTATATTCAAACGTTAAAAATGATTATTATGCCGCAGGCTTTACGCCGAATGGTGCCGCCAATTGTCAGTCAATTCATCTCTCTTTTAAAAGATACGTCGCTTGCTGTTGTCATTGCACTTCCAGAACTATTGCATCACGCTCAAATATTAAACGGTCAGAGCCAATCTTACTTACTGCCCATCTTCCTATTAGCGGCGATGATGTATTTTGTCGTCAATTTCAGCTTATCACTACTTGCACGCCGATTAGAATACAGGCAGGCATAAAAAAGGACATCCGCTCTTGGCGGATGCCTTTTTGTTTACATCATTCTCATAACACGTTTTCTTAGCTTTTTCATATCCCGCTTTGATGGCATATCATATCGACTTGCAAAGTGATATGCGAGTGCACCTGCACCAAGCGTTAATAGTGAAGAAGTCATTTTGCCCATTCGAAATTCCCCCTTAACACTTATAGTTGAATTGAACGTTCATCATCACTAAACAGATCATCTAAGCTGCTTAGTGTCCCGTCTTCTTCCACTTGGTGTGTAGATATTTTGCCTTTTGACAGCGTCAATTCAATAAAACAGCCCCAGCAATAATATTGATTGACCCCAATTTTTCCGATGTCTTTACATTTGCAATTTGGGCAAATGAGCATAATCAGCACCTCTTTACGTTCGGTTTAGAACAAGTGCTTCCTTTTGAACGTTGATCAAGGTTCCGGCAGCCTGCAGCTGTTTTCGAATCCCTGATAGCTCTGTAAAGAAGCCGTCCGAGAGTTCATATGCTACGATTGTGCCCGAATTTGTGCAAAAGTATACATCTTCCAAAATGCCTAAATTTTCACCCTCAGGTGACTGCATCATTTTCTTTTTCAATTTCGAAAATAAGAAGGATGGGGCAGAGGAATCCATGCCTACTCCCTCCTGGCAGCTCACATATAAGCCTTTGTCTGTCAGCTGATCACCAGCAGAGAATGGAATGAGTGCACAGTCTTTCTTTTTCCCATCTAACACATATCCTCCGCAGCTGCCTCCGGCTAATAAGCAAATATCTTTAATGGAACCAAGTGAATGAGACAGCTCACCTGTATAGATTGACATTCCTTCAAGCTCTCGACATGTTCTCAAAATGTGCTCAACCACCTTTTGCGGAACAGTCTTATCGTGTGCGTTTGCTTCGATACTCATACGAAGAAATGGCTTCCATGAACGGAATATGAGGATTTCTTTTCACGCTAAAAAGGCTCCCATCTGGAAGCCTTTTATTCATGCATAAAATCAAATGGAGTGATTCCCTCCATGCCAATATTTGCGTCATGTACGCTAAACGGAAGCTCTTTTTGGAGCGCTGCAAGCTCCGCATCCATAACTTCATCAGTTTGCATCAGCCGCATCGTTAAGGACGTTTGTCTGAGCGAATCCTCATTGTTTTTCACGCCCCACTCCAGCGCTGATTCCTCGCCGCACAGGATTAAAAACTTTTTACTTCGTGTAATGGCTGTGTACAGCAGATTTCGCCTTAGCATTCTGTAGTAGCTTCTCACGACTGGCAGCACAACGATTGGGAATTCACTGCCTTGTGATTTGTGGATGGAGCAGCAATAGGCATGTGTAAATTGATGAAAATCCTTTTTTGTAAAGGTGATTTCATTCCCATCAAAGGAGATCACAGCCATGTCTTCTTTTTCCGTGTTTTCTTTCGCATAAAAAATCGAGACAATTTCGCCGATATCACCGTTAAAAATATTATTTTCCGGCTGATTCACAAGCTGAAGCACTTTATCACCGGTCCGGTACACCACATCACCAAACGGGATTTCTCTGCCCTTTGGTTTTTTAGGATTCAAAATGTGCTGCAGCATTTTATTGAGCTCATTAATGCCTGCTTTCCCTTTATACATTGGCGCAAGCACTTGAATGTCTTTTGCTGAATAGCCTTTTTGAGCAGCATTGCTGACGACTTTCTCAATCACTTCTTTCATTTGATCAGCTGAGCATTTTATGAAGGATCGGTCCTTTGAACGTGCGGTAATATCTTTTGGCAGTACGCCATTTTTCATATCATGTGCAAGTTCAACAATGCTGGAGCCGTCTGCCTGCCGGTAAATATCTGTCAGTGTAACAGCTGGTACGGCTTGTGAGGCAAGTAAATCCCTTAACACTTGGCCTGGTCCGACAGATGGAAGCTGATGTTCATCTCCTACCATGATCACTTGGATATGATCAGGAATCGCTTTAAACAAGTGATTCGCAAGCCAAATATCCAGCATACTTGATTCATCAATGATGACAAGCTTTCCTTCAATCGGCTGTTCCTCATCATGCGAAAAGCCCTCTGATCCGTTCCAGCCGAGCAAACGGTGAATGGTTACAGCTGGAAGCCCTGTTGATTCTGTCATCCGTTTAGCTGCTCGTCCAGTTGGCGCCGCAAGCACAAATGGAAAGGATTCATCTTTTTTGTAATCACTCGGATCAAGAGATACACCGTGAAGATCGCTGTAAAGCTCAACAATCCCTTTAATGACCGTTGTCTTCCCAGTCCCAGGTCCGCCTGTTAAAAGCAGCATTGGGGACATGAGTGCCTTTTGAATCGCTTCCTTTTGTGTCGGCGCATACTGGACGCCCAGCCGTTCCTCGAGCTCGCCAAGTGCGAGCAGGAATTCCGATTCAGGGAATTGATCTGCATATTCCGTTTGGGAGACGATTTTTTGTATCCGTTTGGCGACACTTTGCTCCGCATAAAATAAGGACGGGTGATAGCAGCGCTCATCTTCAATGATCATCTCTTTCCCTTCGCCAAGTGCAATGATCTGATTGGCGACATCCATTTCCGTCACTTTGTACTCATTGCCTGTCTGATTGAGCAGCTTGCGGGTTTCAACGATCAAATCTTTCGTTTGTATGTACGTATGACCGTCCTGAAGACTTGCTGTTTCGACTGTATAAAGCAGGGCTGCACGGATTCGCTCTGGGTCATTTCCTGAGATGCCGGTTCTAGCGCCAAGCTCATCCGCCTTAATAAATCCGATCCCTTCGACATCCTTGACGAGCTGATACGGGTTTTCCTCAATCTTTTGCAGCGTTTCACTCTCGTACACTTGGTATATCTTCATGCTGAGCTGAGGACCAAAGCCATATTGATTCAGGCTGATCATGATTTGTTCCAATCCTTGATGTTCCTGAAGCGCTGCGGCCAGCTTATCTGCCTTCTTTTTTGATAAGCGCGGAACATCATACAAAACAGCTGGGTCACGCATAATTTTATGAAGCGTCTGGTTGCCAAGCTGCCCCACAATTTCTTCCGCCGTCTTTTTCCCTATCCCCTCAAATAAATCACTTGAGAGATAATGAATGATTCCTTGCTTCGTTGTCGGTACTTCCTTTTGAAAATGAGTGGCCTGAAACTGTTCACCAAATTTCGGATGGCTTGTGACTTTGCCATAGAAGGTGTAAGTTTCTTCCTCATGAAGTGCTGGGAAGTAGCCTGTGACAGATGCTGTTTTTTCCTCTAAGTTTTCCGATGTTTCAATGACTTTCACCTTTAACACCGAGTATAAATTACTTTCATTATGGAAAATAACGGCTTGAACTGTCCCCTTTAAAAACGGTTCGTCCTCAAGCTTCATTTGATCTGGATGTTCCTGCACAGGTCTTCCCTCCTTCCGTCTATTCTGCCTCTTGAATCAGCTTTTGCGCATGTAGTGCCAGCATATGGTCAGGCTGCACGTCAATGGCTTTTCCTAGCATCTCAAGTGCTTCGTCTTTTTTCTCTAAGTATGCATACGCAACCCCTAAATTATAAAAGGCATCTGCATGCTGCGGATCACGCGCGACCACCTCGGTAAAGGTTGTCACCGCTTCTTCCAGCAATTGTTCATTTGCTAAGCACATGCCAAATTGGAATCTTGCTTCATTATCTTCTTCATTCAGTTCGATGGCACGCTGAAGATAGGGCATCGCAAGCTTCGGCTGCTCTAATTTGATGAGCGTCTGCCCCAGCATATAAAATAAATCACTATTTTCCATGCCAGCTTGTAGTGCTTGTTCAAAATAGTCTTTTGCTTTCATAAAGTCTTCTTTTAATGTGTATACATTTCCTGCCCCGTAATAGGCTGCAGCTGCGGCGTGATCAAGTTCAATGGCTTTTTGAAAGAAGTTTAACGCACGTTCAAATTCATTGATGCTTGAAAGCAAGTTCGCAAAATTAATATATGGAACCGGGTCTTTTGGGCTTTCTTCAATGGCTTTCGTAAAAGCTTCAGCTGCTTTTTCGATGTTGCCTTGATTTAAGGCTTCTATGCCAATTTCGTTATGATTCATTCGCTCTCTCATCCTTTCATTAAAAAACCTCAACAGCGACGTTGAGGTTTTGAAAACATGTTACACATACGACAGCTTTTGACCGTCCTTAAAAACATCGTCAATTGTTCCGCCGCCAAGACATTCGTCGCCATCATAAAAGACAACCGCTTGTCCTGGAGTCACAGCACGAACGGGTTCATCAAAGATGACCATCGCTTCTTGCTCACCTGTCATTTTGACCTTCACATGGTGATCTTCTTGACGGTATCTGAATTTGGCTGTGCATGTTAATTCACCATTTTCGTCGACAATATGAGGACGAGTCCAGCTGATATTGACGGCTGAAATGCTTTCAGAATATAAAAGTGGATTGTGGAAACCTTGTTCAACAAACAAGATATTTTGTTTCAAGTCTTTTCCAACGACAAACCAAGGATCACCGCTGCCGCCAATGCCAAGACCTTGGCGTTGACCGATCGTGTAATACATCAGTCCATCATGTTCACCTTTGACTTCTCCGTCCATTGTCTGCATCACGCCAGGCTGCGCAGGCAAATATTGACTGAGGAATGTTTTAAAGTTTCTTTCCCCAATAAAGCAAATACCCGTTGAATCTTTTTTCGTTGCTGTTGCGAGCTCTGCTTCTTTTGCCAATTCACGAACCCTTTTCTTCTCTAAATCTCCGATTGGGAACATGACTTTATCAAGCTGTTCCTGAGTCAGCTGATTTAAGAAATACGTTTGGTCTTTGTTGGCATCAAGACCCCTTAGCATTTTGACTTCATCACCAGTTCTGTCGACGCGCGCATAGTGGCCTGTTGCTAAATAATCTGCACCGAGTGACAATGCATGCTCGAGGAACGCTTTGAACTTAATTTCTTTGTTACACATGACATCTGGGTTTGGCGTTCTGCCCGCTTTATATTCATCAAGGAAATATTGAAACACTTTGTCCCAATATTGCTTCTCGAAATTCACCGCATAATAAGGGATTCCAATTTGGTTACACACGCGGATGACATCCTCATAGTCCTCCGTTGCTGTACATACACCATTTTCATCTGTGTCATCCCAGTTTTTCATAAATATGCCGATTACATCATAGCCTTGCTCCTTTAACATAAGAGCAGCAACTGATGAATCGACTCCTCCGGACATACCGACCACAACTCTTGTGTCTTCTGGTCTTTTTGTCATCTTCATCAACTCCATTTTCAATGAAACAGCATGTGCGTTTCGTTCTTCAGGTGCCTGGCTGTTTCATTTTTCACACACGAACAAAAGAGGAACGTTTATTTGGCTAAGCGTTTGACAACAGCTGCTATCTTGCGCGCCGCCTGCTTCACATGATCCTCTTCATTCCCAAGACCGAAGCTTATTCTGACTGAGGACGTCAGCTTGCCTGCTTCTTCGCCATACATGGCGCTTAACACGTGCGAAGGAAGGACGGATCCAGCCGTACATGCAGATCCACTTGAAACAGCAATTCCTTCCATATCTAAATTCACAAGTAACGATTCGATGGAAACGCCCGGGAAATGAACATTTAAAATGTGAGGCAATGTCTCTTTCGGGTGCCCATTGACAGAGAAATTGAGTGATTCCTCTTCGAATACTTGCAGCATGATTTCTTTGAGCTTACCATAATGCATGGCTTTTTCTCTTCTATTTTGCTTCGTTAATTGAACAGCTTCTGCAAGTCCAACGATCCCTGCCACATTTTCAGTGCCAGCACGGCGTTTTCTTTCTTGTTCTCCTCCGAATATTTGCGGAGAAAGTTTCACGCCTTCGTTTACATATAAAAAGCCTGTTCCCATTGGACCATTTAGCTTATGGCCAGAAGCAGATAAGAGATCAATATGAAGGTCTGCTACATCAATAGGCATTGTTCCAAACGCCTGCACGGCGTCTGTATGAAAATGAGCAGTGTGATTGTGTAAAAGCTCGCCAATGTCTTTGATTGGCTGAATCACACCTGTTTCATTATTGCCGTACATGATGGTCACAAGAATCGTATCATCTCTCAGTGCTTGTTTTAGTTGTTCAAGATGAATCAATCCAGTTTCATCCACATCTAAATATGTCACGTCAAATCCTAGCTTCTCTAGGCGTTCACATGTGTGCAGCACCGCATGATGCTCTGTTTTTGCTGTGATGATATGTTTTCCTTTATGCTGTCTTGCCATGGCCACACCTGTAATCGCCAGGTTGTCCGCCTCTGTTCCTCCGCTTGTGAGGATGATCTCCTGTGGTTTACAGTGTAATTCTCCTGCAATCACTTCTCTTGCTTCATCGAGCCACTTTCTTGCCTCGCGCCCATATGAATGAATACTAGAGGGATTGCCAAATATCTCTGTAAAGTAAGGCATCATCTTGTCCACAATACGCTGATCCATTGGCGTTGTGGCCGCATGATCTAAATAGATTCGTTCCATTTCCGGTACACCTCTGATCTAAATATAGAACATATACGCGTCTTGATTTCCGTCATCTGTGTAGCTTGCCAAGTCTTCAAGAGTTGTATTGTCTAGTACGTCTTTTACTGCATCACGAATCCGAATCCACAGTTCACGCTTTGCTGGTTCTTCGTTTTCGATGACTTCGACAGGACTAATCGGTCCTTCTAAAACACGAATAATATCACCGGCTGTGATCTCGTTTGGTTCATGTGCAAGAACATAGCCGCCATATGCACCGCGAATACTTTTCACAAGACGGGCATTCCGAAGTGGTGAGACAAGCTGCTCTAAATAATGCTCAGACAAATTATTGTTTTGAGCGATTGATTTTAATGATGTGGGGCCTTCGCCATGTTTTTTGGCTAATTCGATCATGATCGTCAGACCATATCTGCCTTTAGTTGAAATTTTCAAGTTAAACACCTCTGCGTTTTCTATTCTATGTCATCAATTATTTTTCTGATTTCATATACGCTGATATATAGACCAAAAGCAATTATATCATACTTTCAGCCAACTTTCATTTGCCGGTTCTGAGCGCTTTAGGAGGACGCATCCCTTTTCTATTTGAAGAAATTTCGGTACTCTATACAAACAAGACATTGCTTTAGGAGAGATAATCATGAAACCTTTAGCGTACCGGATGCGCCCAAGTCATATTGAAGACATCATTGGGCAGGAGCATCTCGTTGGAGAAGGTCAAATTATTAGACGAATGGTCGAGGCAAAACATTTATCCTCGATGATTTTATACGGACCGCCGGGCATCGGCAAAACATCGATTGCGACCGCGATCGCTGGCAGTACAAGCATTGCGTTTCGGACGTTGAATGCAGTCATTCATAACAAAAAGGATATGGAAGCTGTCGCCGCTGAAGCGAAAATGAGCGGCCAGGTCATCCTTATTTTAGACGAGGTTCACAGGCTTGATAAAGGAAAGCAGGATTTCCTTCTTCCTTATTTAGAAAATGGCATGATCATTTTAATTGGCGCAACGACCGCTAACCCCTATCATGCGATCAACCCTGCCATCCGAAGCCGGACACAAATATTTGAGCTAAAACCGCTTGAAACAGAGCAAATCAAAGCTGCGTTAACAAGAGCGTTACAGGATGAACATCGCGGGCTTGGCGGTTATGAGGTGACAGTGAACGATGAAGCGATGAATCATTTTGCCAATGGATGCGGTGGAGACGTACGCTCTGCTTTAAATGCGTTAGAATTAGCTGTCTTATCGACAAAAGCAGATGAGGCTGGGCATATTATGATCACTCTTGCCGCAGCAGAAGAATGTTTACAAAAAAAGAGCTTCTCACATGATAAGAATGGTGATGCTCATTATGATGTCCTCTCGGCTTTTCAAAAATCCATTAGAGGATCTGACGCAGATGCGGCGCTGCATTACCTTGCCAGACTGATTGAAGCAGGAGACCTTGAAAGCATTTCAAGGAGATTACTCGTGATGGCTTACGAAGATATTGGTTTAGCTAGTCCGCAGGCAGGTCCTCGTGTGTTAAGCGCTGTTCAAACAGCAGAAAGAGTCGGCTTCCCGGAAGCACGAATTCCGCTGGCTAACGCAGTCATTGAACTGTGTCTTTCTCCTAAATCCAACTCGGCATATAAGGCGGTTGATGCGGCGCTGGGTGACATTCGCTCAGGGAAAATTGGTGAAATCCCTGTTCATTTAAAGGATGCTCACTACAAAGGAGCTACAGCACTCGGCAGAGGTGTCGATTACTTATACCCACACGATTATGAAAACGGCTGGGTGAAGCAGCAATACTTACCTGATCCGCTGAAAAACAAGCAATACTATGAACCGAAGCAAACAGGCAAATTTGAAGGCGCACTGAAACAGGTATATGAGAATTTAAAACGCCAAAAATAAAAAAAGCCCCCTGCATGTTAGCAGGCGGGCTGTTTATTTATCCTTCACACGTGTAATTGGAATATCTTTTAAAAGCTTCATAATGACATGACCACCCATGATCAGCCCTGCAACAGACGGGACGAACGCATTGGATGATGGCGGCATTTGTGCCTTGCGAATCTTCGCTTCATCATTTCCAACTTCTTTTCTGACATCTTCGCGAATCACAATCGGACTTTCATCAGAGAAAATGACTTCAATTCCTTTACGAATCCCTTCTTTGCGCAGACGCGTTCTCACGACTTTTGCAATTGGATCGGTATGTGTTTTTGAAATGTCATCAATTTTGAAGCGGGTCGGATCTGTTTTGTTTGCAGCACCCATACTCGAAATAATGTTCACATTGCGTTTCAGGCACTCTTTCATTAAATGAATTTTATAGTGAATCGTATCTGACGCATCGATGACATAATCAAGCGGATACTCAAAAAATTGCTCATATGTTTCCTCTGTATAAAACATCTTAAGCGCAACAACTTCACATTCTGGATTAATATCAGCGATTCTCGCCTGCATTAAGTCAACCTTTGGCTGACCAACTGTTGAAAGCAATGCTGGAAGCTGACGGTTCACATTTGTAATATCAATATCATCTTTATCAACAAGAACAATACGGCCAACGCCTGAACGAGCGAGTGCCTCAACTGCAAATGAGCCAACGCCGCCCACACCAAGCACTGCAACTGTACTGTTTTTTAATATATCTAAGCCTTCCTTGCCTATAGCAAGCTCGTTTCTTGAAAACTGATGTAACAAGTGCCTCACTCCACCTTTATTTAAAATGAATCGAAAGAATCATATCATATTCAAACTTCTTCGTCATCCTTCTGAAAAAGAAAAAAACACAAAAAAGTCCCGACAACGCCGCCAGCTTTTCCTTCGTTTTGAACCCCGCACCATGCAGGTGGGTGCTTTCTTCCTGACTTTATAAGTCCTCTAAAGAGGCATTTATGCAGAAAGGAAAGGCAAGCTCCCGTATAAAAAAATGTTCGGTCAAAACTAGGTAACCACCGTACGTATCAGGACTTTATTTATTGATTGAAGAAAGCATATCATAGGCATGCCGCTTTTTCAAGCGTTTACATGCCCATATCCATGCGTCTATTTTACTGTTTTACTTTTGTTTTAATGGCTAAACTTAGCTCATCAAGCTGCGCTTCGCTTACAGTGCCAGGAGCATCTGTAAGCACACAGCTCGCACTTGCCGTTTTCGGGAACGCAATGGTATCTCTTAAGTTAGAGCGGCCGGCAAGCAGCATCACTAAGCGGTCAAGACCAAGCGCGATTCCGCCATGCGGAGGAACTCCATGCTCAAAAGCATCTAGAAGGAAGCCGAATTGTTCATATGCCTCTTCTTTTGAAAACCCAAGTAAGCTAAACATTTTTTCTTGAATATCCTTTTCGAAAATACGAATCGAACCTCCGCCAAGCTCATAGCCATTCAGTACAAGATCGTAAGCCTGTGCCTTCATGTCTTCTGGGCTTGTCTCAATTAATTCAAGATCGTCGCGTACTGGCATTGTGAAAGGATGATGGGCAGCATAGAAGCGGCCTTCTTCTTCATCTTTTTCAAGCAGCGGCCAATCAACAACCCATAAGAAGTTGAATAGAGACTCATCAATGAGTTCAAGCTCTTTGCCGAGTTTTAGGCGAAGGGCACCAAGTGCATCATGGACAACAGACGTCTTATCTGCAACAAAAAGTAACAGGTCACCTTCTTCGACTTGCAGCTGCTCCTTTAATTCTGCCTGCTTTGCTTCATCAAAGAATTTAGCAATCGGTCCTTTTAATTCTGCCCCTTCTGCTTTTAGCCAAGCTAGACCTTTTGCACCGTAGTTCGCTGCAAATGCACCAAGGGCATCAATGTCTTTTCTTGAGTAGTTCGCTGCAGCACCTTTTACATTGATGGCTTTCACAGCTCCACCATTTTTCACAGCTCCGCTAAAGACTTTGAAATCGGAATCTTTTACCGTATCTGAAATGTTGACAAGCTTCATCTCAAAACGTGTATCTGGCTTATCAGATCCATAAGAATTCATCGCTTCATCATATGTCATACGGGGTAATGGCAATGTCAGGTCTACGCCTTTGACATCTTTCATCACCTTTGCCATCATCTCTTCGGCAAGCGTCATAATGTCCTCTTGACTCATAAAGGACATTTCAATATCGACTTGTGTGAATTCCGGCTGACGGTCAGCACGCAAGTCTTCATCTCTAAAGCAGCGGGCAATTTGATAGTAACGATCCATCCCTGAGACCATCAGCAATTGTTTAAATAATTGCGGAGACTGAGGCAAGGCATAGAATTCTCCCTCATGTACACGGCTTGGAACAAGATAGTCACGTGCTCCCTCTGGCGTACTTTTTGTTAAAATCGGTGTTTCAATATCTAGAAAGCCGTTGTCATCTAAGAAATGGCGGAATGCTTTTGTGACTTCATGTCGCATTTTCATCGTTTCAAACATAGCAGGACGGCGAAGGTCTAAGTAACGGTATTTTAAGCGCACATCTTCTGATACCTCGTCTGCTTGATCTGAAATCACAAAAGGAGGGGTCTTCGCTTCATTTAACACACTGACCGTTTCGACTTGAATTTCAATTTTCCCTGTTTTTAAATTTGGGTTGATCGTTGCGTCTTCTCTTGCGACAACCGTTCCTTTAATATCAAGGACATATTCATTACGAATCGATTCTGCTGTCTCAAGCGCCTCTTTTGATAGGTCTGGATTGAAGACAGCTTGTACAATTCCTGTACGGTCGCGCAGATCAATAAAGATTAATCCGCCAAGGTCACGTCTTTTTTGAACCCATCCTTTTAATACAACGGTTTGACCGATTTGGTCTTCTGTTACTTCTCCACAATAAAAAGTTCTACCAAACACAAACATTCCACTCCTTCTTTACGCCTTCTTGTGGGCCTTCATCATTTGAATCAGCTCATCAAGCTTCACTTCAATTTGTTCACCCGTTGTCGTATCTTTTACATTCACAATGCGCTGCGCCAGCTCATCTTCACCAAGGACTGCAATAAACTTGGCTTTTAATCGATCAGCCGCTTTAAATTGCCCTTTTAATTTCTTCCCTGTATAGTCCATTTCACTTGAAATGCCTTCTTTTCTCAGACGGTTTAATAATGAAACAGAGTAATCTTTCGCTTCATCACCGAGTGCAGCAATGTATAGATCAATGCCATCTTGCAGTGGAAGATCAATCCCTTCAGCATCGATTGCTGCTAGGAAACGCTCAATACTCATAGCAAAACCGATTCCTGGTGATTCAGGACCGCCAATTCCTTCAACAAGTCCATCATAACGGCCTCCGCCGGCTAATGTGGTAATCGCGCCAAAGCCTTCAGCATTACTCATGATCTCAAATGCCGTGTGATTGTAGTAATCAAGACCGCGCACTAAGTTCGGATCGACGACATATTCAATGCCTATATCTGTTAAGTATTGTTTGACCTTTTCAAAATAAGTCCGTGATTCTTCATTTAAGTAATCTTGAATGGATGGAGCCGTTGCCATCAATTCGTGGTCACGATCCTTTTTACAATCAAGAATTCGCAGCGGATTTTGATGTAAACGGGTTTGACAGTCATGACAGAATTCATCAATTCTTGGTTCAAAGTGCTCGACAAGTGCTTTGCGGTAGTCTGCACGGCTCTCTTTGTCACCAAGGCTGTTAATGACGAGCTTTAAGTTAGAAAGGCCTGCTTTCTCATAAACACTCATCGCAAGTGAAATGACTTCTGCATCAATGGCAGGATCCTTTGAACCGATCGCTTCAATCCCAAATTGATAAAATTGACGATATCTCCCTGTTTGCGGACGTTCATAACGGAACATCGGTCCAATGTAATACAGCTTTGTTGGCTGCGCGGGCTGTGCAAATAATTTATTTTCAACATAAGAACGTACAGTTGAAGCCGTTCCCTCTGGACGAAGGGTGATGCTGCGTCCCTTTTTATCTTCAAATGTATACATCTCTTTTTGAACGATATCGGTTGATTCGCCTACTCCCCGTGCAAACAGCTCTGTATGCTCAAAAATCGGTGTACGGATTTCTTTGTATTGAAAGGCTGCACATGTATCTCTTGCAATTTGTTCAACATACTGCCAGCGTTCTGACTCTCCAGGTAAAATATCCTGTGTGCCTCTTGGAATATTAAAACTCATTTTTCGTCCTCCTACGACCATCATTCATTTTTTATGTGGACATATAAAAAACCCCCGCCTCTACTATGTGTATAGTAGGGACGAGAGTTATACCCGTGGTGCCACCCTAGTTGGAACATGATCCAGCCATGTTCCCGCTCAAATCCTTAACGCAGATTCACGTTCTCCGCCTATTGACTCATTTTTAGAGCGTTCAGCAGGAAACCTACAGAGTGTTCTTTCGTGATAAATGCCATGCGGATTCGCTTTCAGCCTAAGGCGATTCCTCTCTGCTCACGCAATTTACCCTACTATTCTCTATCATCAGTTCCACATTTTAAATTTTCAAGTGTGTTGATTTATATTATAATAAGGTCGGTGCTGCCACTCTGTCAACCCTTGCCGTGTCTCTTTTTCTTTTCCAGCTCTTCTTTTGACGTACATCCGTATTCAGATGCGGTTTCTTCAAGGAAGCCTGGTTGATCCATTTCGTCGTGCTGCCAGCGATCGATATCACGGTGTCCATTATATTGCACTCGTCCTAATTTTCTGCTTAATCTCATGTTTGTACATCCTTTTATCACGTTTTTATTTAGTATAAACAGATTGATTCATTTTTATTAGGGAAACTGCAAGGAATTAGTCCATTACATAACGAATTTACATTCATCGGTTTTACAAGGGAGGGGAAAACACCGTTTTGAATCTAAAAAAACACAATCAAATGATGATGCTTCTTACCTGTTTTGTTCTCATCGCAAGTACTTTGCCTATGACACATGCTACAGCACAAACAGATCAAGCTGTGGTCGCAACAGATGAAATCAATGTGAGAACGGGCCCTGGTTTAAGCTATGGAATCGCAGCTGTTGTGAAGCGCGGAGAAAGCTATCCCATTCTCACTAAACAAGGAGAATGGGTGCAGATCCAATTGTCGAACGGTCAAAAAGGCTGGGTCGTCTCATGGCTGATTACCACATCATCTGGCAGCCAAAAGTCTGCTAAGCCAAACGCGCAAAATCAGAGCGCATCAGGCAGCAGTTCCATTACATCGACAGCCTCGGATCTTCGCATACGGACAGGCCCTGGAACTTCCTATCAAGTCATCGGAACTTTCCCGCAAGGCGTTTCCGCTAAAAAGCTGAAAACAAGCGGCGAATGGACAAAAATTTCGTATAAACAAGCAGTAGGCTGGGTTCACTCTGATTATGTTTCAGGCGGCAAAAAAGCTTCTCAATCAAGCTCTGGCGAGTCCTCTCGCTCTAAACAGACAGGCACAGTTGGCGTATCGAGCTTGAATGTAAGGCAATCGGCGGCACCGAATGCACAAGTCGTCGCTTCACTTGCCCGCAACACACAGATCACCATTTTGCGCGAGCAGAACGGCTGGTATGAAATTGAGGCAAAAGGCGTAAAAGGATGGGCTGCAAGCTATTACATCGTCACAAGCAATGGAGCGAGTTCGGCGGGTGAACAGAATTCATCTTCTTCGTCTTCCCAAAAGAAAGCGTACATTGTCTACGATGGCACCAACATCCGAAAAAGCGCTTCTACCTCTGCTGGGATTGCAGAAAGAGCCACAAAAGGCGCTGCCTATCAAATTGTTCGCACGCAAGGTGACTGGTACGAGGTGACACTATCAAACGGCGGAACTGGTTATGTGGCAAGCTGGGTCGTTCAAACGAATAAAAATAGCAGCGAAGCACCAAGACCACAGCAGGATTCATCGTCTGGAACTGGGTCTTTAAAAGGAAAAACGATTGTTCTTGATCCTGGTCATGGCGGAAAAGACAGCGGCACGATTGGCGCAGATGGTGCATTTGAAAAGAACATTACCATCAAAACCGCCAATTTACTTGCAGGCAAATTAAGGGCTTCTGGTGCAAGTGTCTATTTAACAAGAAGTGATGATACTTTTATCAGCCTTCAATCGAGGGTCGCGACATCTCATTACAGAAATGCAGATGCATTTATTAGTCTTCATTATGATAGTTTTATGGACCCAAGTATCAGAGGAAGTACAGCGTATTATTATCAAGCAGCAAAAGACCAGCAATTAGCGACAAACGTCCATACAGAAGTCGCTAAACGCTCTCAAATCCCTGATAAGGGTGTCAAATTCGGAGATTATTTTGTTTTAAGAGAGAACAAACGCCCTTCTCTTTTATATGAACTCGGCTATTTAAGCAATCCTCAGGAGGAAGCGATCATTTATAGCGCTTCTTACCAAGAACGAGTCACAGAAGGAATGACGGAAGGATTAAAACAATATTTCCGTTAAAAAGAAAGAGGCCTCTGCGCCTCTTTTTTGTTTGATCGCAAAAGAAAAAGACTCTAAACAAACTCCTGCATGAGTTTATCTACAGTCTAAAGCGAATCTATTCTTTGCTATCCATCCAGATGGTGACGGGCCCTGAATTGGTCAATGACACATCCATCATCGCGCCAAAGCGGCCAGTTTCTACATGAATGCCTTTTTCTTTAAGGGCTTTATTGAAACATTCGTAAAGGGAGTTCGCGGCATCTGGCTTGGCTGCTTTCATAAAATTCGGTCGTCTGCCCTTTCTCGTATCACCATAAAGGGTAAATTGAGACACAGACAGGACGCTTCCTTTTACATCCAATAACGAATGATTCATTTTCCCGTTTTCATCTTCAAAAATACGTAAATGTGCAAGCTTTTCTGCTAAATAAAGCACATCTTCTTCTGTATCTTCATGTGTGACACCAACGAGCACCATATACCCTTCATTGATGGCACCTGTGATCTCTTCTTCTACCTTCACAGATGCACTTGTCACACGCTGCACTACAAGCCTCATAGACGATATACTTCCTTTCTAATTCATGAATCGGCGAACAGAGTAAATGTCTTTGATTTGTTTAATGCGCTCTACTACTTTGTGCAAATGGTTAATGTTTTGGATAAAGATCGCCATATGGATCGTCGCCACTTTGTTACGGTCAGACTTCCCAGAAACTGAAGAGATGTTCGTTTTGGTTTCATTGACTGCTTGAAGCACCTCATTGAGTAAGCCGCGTCTATCATATCCTAATATTTCAATTTCCACATTGTATTCTTTACGGTTTCGAGCAGGCTGTTCATGCTCCCACTCTACCGGGATTAACCGTTCCTGCGCTTCTCCTGTCTTCACGTTCGGACAGTCATCACGGTGAACAGATACGCCCCTGCCTTTCGTAATAAAACCAACAATGCTATCACCTGGAACAGGATTACAGCACTTAGATAAGCGGACAAGCAGGTTATCTATCCCTTTGACTCTTACGCCTGCTTCTCGTTTTTTCCCATGATACGTCTTTGACTCTACTGTCACTTCTTGAACAGTTTTCTCTTGTTCTTCTTGATCTCTTTGTTTTCTTTCTTTTTCTGTTAAACGATTGGCGACTTGGAGTGCAGTAATTCCGTTATAACCAACCGCTGCATACATGTCCTCTTCATTTGAAAAATTAAATTTGTCAGCCACTTTTTGCAGGTTTTCAGCTGTCAGAATGTCTTTGACATCAAACTCAAGGTTTTTGATTTCTTTCTCCACGAGTTCTCGGCCTTTTTCGACATTTTCTTCACGGCGCTGTTTTTTGAAAAACTGTCTGATCTTGTGCTTCGCTTGGGAGGTTTGGGCAAGTTTGACCCAATCCTGACTTGGTCCATAGCTGTGCTTAGATGTCAGAATTTCAATAATGTCACCTGTTTTCAATTTATGATCGAGCGTGACCATCTTTCCGTTGACTTTAGCACCAATCGTTTTATTCCCAATTTCCGAGTGAATCCGGTAAGAGAAGTCAATCGGAACGGAACCCGACGGCAGTTCAATGACATCTCCTTTTGGTGTAAACACAAACACCATATCAGAGAAGAGATCGATCTTTAATGATTCCATAAATTCTTCTGCATCTGTCGATTCATTTTGGAATTCAAGGATTTCTCTAAACCAAGAGAGCTTCTTCTGGAAGACAGCTTCCTCCGTTGATTCTGCTGACTCTTTTCCTTCTTTGTATGCCCAGTGCGCTGCAATTCCGTACTCTGCAATTTCGTGCATTTCCACTGTACGGATCTGAACTTCAAGCGGGTCACCTTTTGGCCCAATCACTGTTGTATGAAGGGATTGGTACATGTTCGGCTTTGGCATCGCAATATAATCCTTAAACCTGCCTGGCATCGGCTTCCAGCATGTATGGATAATCCCGAGCACGGCATAGCAGTCTTTAATGCTGTCAACCAAAATACGAACGGCCAGCAGATCATAAATTTCATTAAACTGCTTATTTTGCAGGACCATTTTGCGATAAATACTATAAATATGCTTTGGTCTGCCGGAAAATTCAGCCTTGATGTTCACCTCTGACACACGGTCTTTCACTTCATTAACAACCTCGTCCAAGTATTCCTCACGTTCCGCTCGTTTGCGCTTCATGAGATTCACGATCCGGTAATATTGTTGCGGATTTAAGTAACGGAGCGCTGTATCTTCAAGCTCCCACTTAATCTTTGAAATCCCTAATCTGTGCGCAAGCGGTGCAAAGATTTCAAGTGTTTCATTTGAAATTCTTCGCTGCTTCTCCTGAGGAAGGTGTTTGAGCGTTCTCATATTGTGCAGACGGTCTGCCAGTTTAATTAAGATGACGCGTATATCCTGCGCCATTGCCACAAACATTTTTCGATGGTTTTCGGCCTGCTGTTCTTCTTGTGATTTATATTTAATCTTCCCGAGCTTTGTCACACCATCAACAAGCATCGCAACTTCTTCGTTAAAATGCTCTTTTAAATCCTGTAATGTCACATCCGTATCCTCGACAACATCGTGCAGGAAACCGCCTGCAATGGTCGATGGGTCCATTTCAAGGTCAACAAGAATCCCCGCCACTTGAATTGGATGGATAATATAAGGCTCACCAGATTTCCGGTATTGCTCCTTGTGTGCATTTTCAGCATATTCATATGCTTGCTCTATAAATTGAATATGTTCAGCGGACAGGTATTCTCTTGCCTTGTCAATGACCTGCTGCGCCGTTAAAACTTGTTCGTTCGCCATGGAATCACCTTTTTAAATGAAAACTGTATTGTAGTTTATTATCAAGAAAAATTCGATAGATGTAAAGAGAAGAAGTCCGCTAAAAGATTTTTGATAGGAAAAAAGCACCCTTCTTACCGAGTGCTTTTTGCGTAAAACTCCATTAGTATTGCATTAACGTCAAGATGTCGTAACCGTCAAGCTTCTTTCTGCCGTCCAGATACGTCAACTCAATCAAGAATGCAATTCCTGCCACAACGCCGCCTAATTCCTCTACAAGCTTGATGGATGCTTCAATTGTTCCACCAGTCGCAAGTAAGTCATCTGTAATCAGGACACGCTGACCAGGACGAATCGCATCTTTATGAATCGTTAATACATCTTTACCATATTCTAAGCCGTAATCGACTTTAACGACTTCACGAGGAAGCTTTCCTTCTTTACGAACTGGTGCAAAACCTACACCTAGTGCGTATGCTACAGGGCAGCCAATAATGAATCCACGCGCTTCAGGTCCAACAATGAGATCAATGTCTCTTTCCTTCGCGTATTCAACGATTTGATCCGTTGCATAACGGTACACTTCGCCTTTATCCATTAACGTTGTAATATCTTTAAATTGTACACCTTCCTTTGGGTAGTCAGGTACAACTGTCACATATTGTTTTAAATCCATCTTTTCCTTTTCCTCCTCGTACGTCAAAGCACAGGTGAGACTTCGCTCATCATGCTATTCAGCCATTCCTTCAGCTCTTTGGCTGAGGAATATGTTAGTGTTTGATCGAGTTCCATCAATCGTTGTTTTGCTGTATAGGATGCTGATGCCGTTAAATCTTTTTTAGGGGCATCACGTACTATTGACAGCACACCATTCTCTATTTTAACAAAACCGAGTTCAAAAAACACCTTTGTCATAAAAATGATTGTATCTTTTGTCCAGCCTCTATGTTTGGCAAGCTCCATTCCTTGTTCTTTGAGGGGGAAACTTCCTCGTTTTAACAAGAATCCATAAAACCATTTGAATTGATCACGGCTAGGGAAAGAAGACATAAAATGATCTTCTTTTCTTTGAAAAACCGTATAAACTCTAGCTGGCTTTTGGTTTTCTAAAAGCTGCCTTAGCAAATGCTCATCTGCAGGAACATCCGCAAAGACGATATACTTGCTCTCTACATCGAACGTTGAAACATTTTCTGCATGGACATGATAAATTGGGATATTGACTTCCTGTTTTGTTTCTTCGTCAAAACAGACCACCACATATTTTTCTGGATCAAGCGTGGAGATTGTCTTTTCCCAATCCTTTTTGCCGCGCAAATCAAACAGCTGCCATTCATCTACTCGGGCATCTTTTAGCATAAGCTGAGGTTTCTTCCGGTTATTCCATTCATTGATGGACATTTCACCAATGACGGAAATGCGGCTACCTGTGACAATTTCTTCTTTTAATTGACCTTGATGAAAACCGACACAGTCAAGCAGCTTGTCTTCGTCTTTCAGAGACATTTTAATATGATTCTGATTTGCCCCAATCGTTCGGATCTCTTCAAGCCTCGCATCTTCAATCATGATGAACGGCTTTGGATTCTGCATGCCAAATGGTGACAGCATCCCCACTTCTTCAATCGCTTCAACCGTCAATTCGTCTACCTTGCATACGGCATCGACCCGCTGAATCGGAATAAAATCTTCTTCTGTCAACGTTTCATTCGCATATTGATTTAATCTTTCTCTTAGTAAAGGAACATCATCCGCTCGAAGTGTCATACCCGCAGCCATCGGGTGCCCGCCGAAATGCGGCAGAATGTCGCGGCATTTGCTTAAATGGAAAAATAGATCGAAGCCAGGAATACTCCGCGCTGATCCTTTTGCCATTTGCGTCTCTTCATCTATTCCAAGCACAATCGCCGGACGTGAAAATCTATCCGTCAATTTAGAGGCAACAATTCCGACAACACCCGGATTCCAGCCAGCTTTCGCTACAACGATCGCAGACTGGTCATCACCTGTCTCTTCCACCATTTGAATGGCTTCTTCTGTGATCGTACTCACAATTTTTTGACGTTCTTTATTGAGTTCTTGTACAAAACGAGCGAGCTCTTCTGCTTCATCCTTATCCTCTGTCATGAGAAGATGAACAGCTGGATCTGCCTGCTCAATTCGCCCTACAGCATTCAGCCTTGGCGCAATTTGAAAGCCGACCGTTTCTTCATTTGCTTCTTCAAGAGTAGCTCCCGCTTCTTTCAATAACGCTTTCAGCCCCGGTCTATTCGACTGCCTAAGCTGCACAAGCCCTTTTTTGGCGAGCCATCTATTCTCATCATGAAGCGGCACAAGATCCGCTATTGTCCCAATTGCCGCAAGATCTAACAGCTGAGCTGGCAGCTTTCCAAGGAGTGCATGCGCCACTTTAAACGCTACGCCTACACCGGCAAGTTCTTTAAAGGGATACTCACAGCCCGGCTGCTTAGGATGGACAATCGCAAGTGCCTCAGGCAGCTCCTCACTTGGTTCATGGTGATCTGTAATGATCAGGTCTAACCCTATTTCTTTTGCAATACGTGCTTCATTTACAGCTGCAATGCCTGTATCGACCGTGATGACAAGCGATGCGCCTTGCTCTTTGATATATCGGAAAGCCTGTTCATTAGGCCCGTAGCCTTCTTTAAATCGATCTGGAATATAAAAGTCTACTTTCGCAGACCGCTCTTTTAATGTATGTAAAAGCACAGACGTACTTGTCACACCATCCGCATCATAGTCTCCGAAGATCACAATCGATTCCTGCTCTTCGATCGCTTTATTGATGCGCTCTACTGCTTCTTTCATTCCTTTTAATAGAAATGGATCATGAAATTCGGCTTTTTGATCAAATAAAAAAGACCTCGCTTCTTCTACTTCTTCGAGTCCTCTTTTTACAAGAAGCGATGCAGTCAGCGCTGAAATATTCAGATTTTCAGAGAGTGATTTCACTTTTTCTTCGCTTGGATGTTCATATTCCCAGCGCATTTTGGATAATAACATAAATTCACCCCTCAACCACACTATTATACTAGAGTGGCCTGAGGGGTTTCAATTTTTATTTTATGAAATTGTGCTGGAAGATTATTTTTCCTTCCGGTCAAATGATGCTGGCTGTTCTTTTAAAGGCGTCACATTCGGTTTCTTTTGAACGTCTTTGTCGATCTTTTTATTCGAAACAGCAGATGCAGGTGCGGCTGCACGCTCAGCTTTTAAAGCCTTTAGTTCACGTTTTAGTTTCACAATTTGGAAAATCCCTGCGAAAGCCACAATGAGTCCGCCCATGAGCACAGAACCAATAATGACAAGAATCAGCGGCCATTCAGCCGTTCCAAATAAGTAGTCAACTTGCACTGGCCGCACATTGATCACGGCAAATACTGAGACAATTAATACGAAAATAAATGCGAATATGATGGTCCATTGTTGTTTGTTCATCTACATATCCCCCAAGCTTTTTCTTTTATTCTTCCCTTTTCCTTGTCCTTTTTAAACACAGAAAGAAAAGAGCGGAAGAAAATCTATCAGCATGGGCATGATTAGCTGCTGAGTTTTTCTTTAATGAGGTTCTTTATTTCTTGTCTTTCTCCAGAAATAACAAGGGTATCCCCTTCTTCAATGACCGTATCAGGTCCTGGATTTAAAATCTTCTCATGTGATTTTCTCACGATAGCGATGACTGTTACTTGATCATTTTGGCGGACATTGAGGTCTCCGATTGTCTGCTGAACAGCTGGTGCATTCTTTTCAATCTTAAACCATTCAATCATCAGTTCATCAATGGCTACCTCTACAGTTTCAAGCGCTTTCGGCTTATATACCATGCCGCCTAAAATAGCTGCAATTTGTCTTGCTTCTTCATCGTTTAGCAAAATACCAGAAATAGATTCTTCATGGTCGTCCTCTTGAAAATGATACATTTCTCTTCTGCCGTCATCGTGTGTAATGATGGCAAGCTTCTCATTATTTCTTGTGATCATTTCGGCTTTGTGACCGATACCTGGCAGTTCAGTTTCCCGAACCTTCATAACAGCCCCTCCAATGAATAAAGCCAAATGCCTCAAACGGACACTTGCTTTCTATACTGATCTAAACGTATGTCATTATAGCAAAAGACCATTTCAAGATCAATGAAACCCGAAATGTTTTTTTCGAATCGACTGCTGATCCGGAGAAACTACAGAAAAAGACTGCCAATTAGGCAGTCTCGCTACATTAAATATCTTGCTCAGTATCAATCTTCGCCGGTTTTTTCATCTCACGGCCTTTCCACATGAGCCAAATTTGCGCTGCGATATATAGAGATGAGTACACCCCTGTTAACAGACCGACAAGTAAGGCGATGGAGAAGTTTGTAATAGATGCTGATCCAAAGATAAGCAGTGCGATCACAACGACAAGTACGGTTAATACCGTGTTGACAGATCGCGTAAAGGTTTGCTGTAAACTCAAGTTCACAATGTACGAAAGATCTTCAATGGTTTTTGGTTTGCGTTTCTTCATTTGTTCACGAACCCTGTCAAAGGTGACGATCGTGTCGTTGATCGAATATCCGATGACTGTGAGAATCGCCGCAATGAAGGTGACGTCCACCTCTAAACGCGTAATACTAAAGAAGGCCACGATAAAGAACGCATCATATAGTAGTGAGATAATCGCTGCAATTGCCATTTTATATTCAAAACGAATGGATACATATAAAATGATCCCGATTGAAGCAATGATGACAGCATATAATGCATTTCGGGCAAGTTCTTTTCCAACAGTCGGAGACACTGTACTTACGTTCGGCTCCGTTCCGTATTTATCTTTGAAGTAATCTTTCACTTCAGCAATCTTTTCTTTGTTCGGCACACCGACAAATCTCGCTGCTGCCTGATTTTCTTTTTGACCCGATAACACGACACTGTCTGTCTCAAGGTCCAGTTTTTTAAAGTCTTGCTCGATTTGTTCAGTTGACAGCTTGTGATCACTTTGGATATCAATTCTAGTTCCACTTGTAAAGTCAATTCCGGCATTCAGCTTGAAGATGGAAAGAACGATGATTCCCGCAATGGTGATAGTAGCTGAGAAAATCATAAATCCTTTACGTTTGCTGACGAAATCCCACTTATCAAATGGCGTTTTCGGCTCGGTATTTTCTGTTGTTTCGTGAATGTTCATAATGTCTTTTTGACGAACACCAAACCAGCTTTTTCTCCGGTCAAGATAGCGGCTTTCAACAAGAAGACCAAGAAGGAATCTTGATAGGAAGACAGCTGTGATAAAGCTTGTTAAAATCGAGAGGATGAGCATCGTTGCAAATCCTTTTACAGAGCTTGTCCCGAAGAAGAACAGCACGCCGCCGGCAATGATACTTGTTAAGTTTGCATCAAAGATGGTCGCAAATGATCGGCGGTTCCCTGATCTAAAAGCAGAACGGACAGATTTGCCGAGCTTGAGTTCTTCTTTGATCCGCTCATAAGTAATAATGTTGGCATCAACAGCCATCCCTACCCCTAGAATCAGTGCCGCAATTCCAGGCAGAGTCATGACTGCACCCATCCAGTCAAACACTTGAAGCGTAATGTAAATATAAGCTGAAAGTGTGATGACAGCAATAAGACCAGGTAATCGGTAATAAAGCAGCATGAATAAGAAGATAAATGCGATTCCTACAATTCCTGCGAACACCGTTTCGTTCAGTGCTTGTTCACCAAACTGTGCACTCACAGATGTTGAATATTTTTCTGTTAATTTCACTGGCAATGCCCCAGCATTTAAAATACTTGCAAGGTCCTTTGCCTCTTGGACAGTAAATTTCCCTTCAATTTGCACGTCACTGCTGTTAATTTCTTGGTTCACATTCGGCGCAGAGACATACTTGTGGTTTGATTTTGAGACTTCTTTTTTGAAGGAATCTCCTTTGTGGTAATCAAGCCAAATGACAAGCTGGTTATTCGGCGCCATCGCCGCTACTTTTCTTGTGACGTCACCAAATTTTTTCGCATCCTTTAGTTTAACCGTCACAATTGGCTCATTCGTTTGACTGAATGTTTGTTTTGCACTGTTTTCGACCAAGTCAGCCCCGTTTAGGAGTTCTTTATCATTCGTATCTCTGAAGGATAGCTGTGCTTCAGTGGAAAGAATCTCCCTAGCTCTGTTTTGATCTTTTACTCCCGCAAGTTGCACGCGGATACGATTGTTGCCTTCAATCGAGATGTTCGGTTCACTTACACCTAGCACATTGGCTCTTCGGTTTAAAGCCTCCACTGTACTGACGAGGACACTATTTGTAATCTTGTCCTCTTTTTTCACTGGATGTACATCATACAGGACTTCAAATCCACCCTGCAAATCCAGCCCTAGCGTCATATCTTTCGCAACAGGCTTTGTTAGTAAGCCTACGCCAGTTCCGATTAACAGAACCACTAAGAAAAACGCAAGAATGCGCCCTTTTTTCATTATGTATTTCCTCCTTAAACACCTGAATCCATTAAGATGGCTTATTTCAACAGTTCATCTAGCATATTCTTGCCATCTTCACTGTCCAAAAAAGCAGACGTTTTAAACGACTGAACGGTTGCATAGTTCATAAATTCGCCAATTTTCACAGATAAAATATCTGCAACCATTTCATGAATCGGATACTCTTGTTTTTTCTTCCACTTCTTATTCTCTAAGTATGACCATAATTCCTCTAAATCTACATCTTTATAGCCCAAAACGATGAATTCTTCAAGCTTACTGAACAGAAAAGGCTTTAAATGGTCTTTGTAAATTGCAGCCGGATGTTGTGTCAATGGGATGCTCCCCCTTTTCAGTTTTTATCGAGAGACTTGTCATGCTTGGACGATATACACGCATATCTTATTGTATATGATTCTATGTCGTTTGAGAAGGCAGGTGATCTTTGATTTGACGAAGCAAACGTTTTTAAAGGGCACGATTATTTTAATTTTAGCAGGTTTTATCACGAGAATATTGGGTTTTGTCAATCGGATTGTGATTGCAAGGTTCATTGGCGAAGAAGGAGTCGGGCTTTATATGATGGCTGCCCCTACCTTTTTTCTCGCTGTGACGCTGACACAATTTGGACTGCCTGTCGCTATTAGCAAGCTTGTCGCAGAAGCAGAAGCCCGGGGTGACAAACAGAAAACTAAACGTATTCTAGTCATGTCCCTTGCGATAACAGGGACACTCAGCCTGATATTCACGCCGCTCTTTTTATGGTTTGCACCCATCATGGCAGAAAATATGCTGACAGATCCTAGAACGGTCTATCCACTGCTTGCCATTACTCCCGTTGTCCCAGTCATCGCCATTTCCAGTGTGCTGAGAGGATATTTTCAAGGCAGACAGCAAATGAGCCCGCTTGCCATATCTCAAGTACTGGAACAGGTCGCAAGAATTTCTCTAGTGGCAGTATGTACAACAGCTTTCCTTCCTTATGGGATTGAATACGCGGCAGCTGGTGCGATGATTTCATCTGTCATTGGAGAGATGATTTCACTTGCATATTTACTGATTGCCTTTCGTTATAAAAAGACCATTCGTATTCGAAAACGATTTTTTAAGGCGATTCATGACGGTAAGGACACGTTTAAGCAGCTGATGAGTATTGCCCTGCCAACAACAGGCAGCCGTTTCATCGGGAATATTTCGTGGTTTTTAGAGCCGATAGTTGTCGCGCAAAGTCTTGCTATTGCTGGATATGCGGCTGTAGAAGCGACAAGGCAGTATGGGGAGTTGACTGGTCTTGCGCTGACCCTTTTGACACTGCCTAGCTTTATTACGTACTCTCTATCCACTGCATTGGTCCCGGCGATCAGTGAAGGAATGGAGCAGAACAAACGCAAAACGGTCGAATACCGCCTGAAGCAGGCGATGCGTCTTTGTCTACTCAGCGGAGGCATTTCCTGTATTATTCTTTTCGTTTATGCAGAAGATTTAACGCTCTTTATGTATGGTTCATCGCATGCGGCTATCTATGTGAAATTCATGGCCCCATTTTTTCTATTATATTATTTTCAAGGGCCGCTTCAAGCTGTCCTGCAAGCACTCAATTTAGCTGGTGCGGCGATGACGAATAGTCTGATAGGTGCTGTTGTGAAAACAGGGATGATTTTTGTCCTTGCTTCACAGCCGGGCTTTGGCATTATGGGGGCAGCACTCGCGATATTAATCGGCATCGTCCTCGTCACGCTGCTTCATGCGGCAACTGTCGGTAAAGTACTGCCTATCCATTTACCAATGAAGGAATATGGGATATGCGTTCTTGTGATCATCGGCACCGGGGCTGTCAGCCTTTGGCTGAAGTCTCAAGTAAACGGGCTCTTTTCTGCCCCTATTGAGCTTGTGATGCTGATCTTTGTTACGTGTATGCTATATGTCATTCTATTAATCTGTCTAGGGCTAGTGAAGCGTGAAGAGCTTCGCCGCATCCCATTCATTGGGAAACTGCTTTAGCTCATCTCTTCTTGATCACTTCATCTTTCAAATCAATATAAAATGTCTTTTGATTAAAGCTGCAGTAGGAAATCTGATCAATTTCATGATAGCCCCTTTTGGCAAGCTCATCTTTCAGCCACTGTTCATTTTGATTAATTTGCTTCAGATGATCGTGCTGTACAACACCATCTGCAATAAGTGGCAGCTCAAGCGCTCCGTGTGTGTGCTTGTTTTCTTTTTCAACGACCGCAAGCTTTCCGGATGGCTCTAAAATGGCGTAAGAGACGTCCTGAATGCTATCGATGTTGTTTTCTCTTAATTGAATAAGCAGGTCATCAAAATTGTATCGCTGTTTTCTCATCGCACCCTCGTCGATTTTCCCATTGATGATGAGCAGGGTCGGTTTGCCGTCTAGAAAGCGCCGGACACCTTGGAATTTCAATGAAAGGTAGGCGAGTGTGATTTGAATGAAGGTTAACAGCAGGATCGGCCATACCGTATGTAACATGTGATCTTCGACTTCTTCTATGGCGAGAACTGCAATTTCTGCGATCATCATAAAAATGACAAGATCTAAAATACTCAATTCGCCAATTTCTCTCTTGCCCATTAACCGAAAAATAAACCAAACAAGAAAATATAAAATGATTGTTCTCATGGAGATAATCAAGATGTCCTGCATGTGATGTAAACCCTCCTTCTCCACCATAGCTTGTGTCAAAACACTTTATTTATGTAGAAAAGAAAGCCTCTGTTTTTATCGTGAGAAACATGTCTATTTTTTCTTCACGGTGAATACATTTTAGTAAAAGACAAGCTTCGGTCAATTGGAGAGGAGACGAATCACATGCAGGAAACGAAACAAATCGGAAAAGGGATTTTATCCGGCTTAATGGCCATTTTTATCGTGATGATTGTCACAAGCTTACTTGTATCGCTCATGCTTACCTTCACAAGTATGCAGGAATCATCGTTTAAATGGATGATTATGATTTTGTCCTTTGTGGCACTTTTATTAGGAGGGATCATTTCTGGAGGAAAAGCAAAGGAGCGCGGCTGGCTCATTGGCGCGATCACTTCTATGATCTTTTCTCTCACTGTATTCTTATTTCAATATTTAGGGTTTGGAGAAACCTTTTCACCAGAGCAGTTTATCTATCATGGGGCATTTCTAGGGATTTGTATGCTGGGCGGAATGATTGGCGTCAATCTTCGAGGCAAATAAAAAAAGAGCGGATCATATCGCTCTTTTTTTATGGCTATGTATCGGAGGATTAACCTTTGTCAGCTAATTCTCTAATAGCACGTCGATCGAAAGTTAAACGGTTGTTCTCGCTAGTTTTGATGACCACTTTTGATTCATCAATGTAGTCGATTTCACCGTGTAAACCACCGATTGTGACGATTTTATCGCCTTTTGATAAAGATTGCTGCATCTGACGCACAGCTTTTTGTTGCTTTTGCTGTGGACGGATTAACAAGAAGTAAAGCACAGCAAACATGACAACAATCATAATGATTGAACCCATACCACCATCCATTCTATTTCACCCCTTTCTAAAGCATTATAAAGCCTTTCGTTTATGCGTTAAAAGTTTTTCGCATTCGGTTTGTTAAAGCCATAACGCTCAAAAAACTCTTCTTTAAAATCACCTAAACGATCCTCACGGATAGCTTCTCTCACTTGCTCCATTAATTTTAACAGAAAATGAAGATTATGATAAGTTGTTAATCGAATTCCGAACGTTTCATTTGTTCGGATTAAATGTCTAATATAGGCGCGTGTGTAGTTTTTACATGTGTAGCAGTCACAATTTTCATCGATTGGTCTGAAATCACGCTCATATTTTGCATTTTTCACAACAAGACGTCCTTCGCTTGTCATCAAGGTGCCGTTTCTTGCAATTCGCGTTGGCAGCACGCAGTCAAACATATCTACACCGCGAATGGCACCGTCAATTAAGGAATCTGGTGAGCCGACACCCATTAAGTACCTTGGTTTGTCTGCCGGTAACAATGGCGTTGTGAACTCCAGTACACGGTTCATCACATCTTTTGGTTCACCAACAGATAAGCCTCCGATGGCGTAGCCTGGGAAATCAAGTGAAACCAGATCTTTTGCACTTTGTTTACGAAGCTCTTCGTATTCTCCGCCTTGGACAATTCCAAACAGCCCTTGATCCTCTGGACGCTGGTGCGCTTCTAGACAGCGCTCTGCCCATCTGCTTGTCCGCTCCACAGAACGTTTCATGTAGTCGTACTCTGCTGGATATGGCGGACATTCATCAAATGCCATCATAATATCAGAGCCAAGCGCATTTTGGATGTCCATGGCCTTTTCAGGAGAAAGGAACAGCTTGTCTCCGTTTAAGTGATTACGGAAGTGGACGCCTTCTTCTTCAATTTTTCTAAATTCACTCAAAGAGAATACTTGGAATCCGCCTGAATCGGTCAGAATCGCTCGATCCCAGTTCATAAATTTGTGCAGCCCGCCTGCTTCTTTCACAATGTCATGACCCGGACGGAGCCATAGGTGGTACGTATTGCTTAAGATGATGCCTGCATCCATTGCCTTTAGTTCTTCAGGTGCCATCGTTTTGACTGTAGCCAGTGTACCTACCGGCATAAATACAGGTGTTTCAAAGGAGCCGTGCGGTGTATGAACGCGTCCTAGTCGTGCACCTGTTTGTTTGCATGTTTTAATGAACTCATAACGTATCGGTAATTGCGACAAAAATGAGCCCTCCTGTCTTTGTTGTATGATGTTATTGAATCAGCATGGCATCGCCAAAGCTGAAGAATCGGTATTCCTCTTTTACAGCCTCATTGTACGCTTTTAGTACATGCTCTCGTTCAGCTAATGCGCTGACAAGCATGATTAACGAGGATTTTGGCAGATGGAAATTCGTGATCATGCCATCAATGGCCTTGAATGTATAGCCTGGGTAAATAAAGATTGACGTCCAGCCGCTTGACGCTTTGAATTCGCCGTCATGCGCACTTGCAATGGTTTCGAGCGTTCTCGTTGACGTTGTCCCAACTGAAATAATCCGTCCGCCTTCCTTGCGAACGCGATTGAGCTCTTCAGCTGTTTCTTCATTCATTTCGTAAAACTCTGCGTGCATTTCGTGTTCTTCAATACGTTCTGCACTGACCGGACGAAAAGTACCAAGCCCCACGTGCAGTGTAATGAAAGCTATATGCACACCTTTTGCTTTCAGCGCATCCAGCAGCTCGTTTGTAAAGTGAAGACCAGCAGTTGGAGCAGCAGCGGAGCCAACCTCTTTTGAATACACCGTTTGATAGCGTTCACGATCCTCAAGCTGCTCTTTAATATAAGGAGGCAGCGGCATCTCACCGAGGGATTCAAGCACTTCATAAAAAATGCCGGTATACTGAAACTTAACTTTTCTTCCGCCATGTTCCATCTCTTCTGTACATACCGCTTGAAGCCGTCCATCACCAAATGTGATAACCGTTCCTTTTTTCACCCGTTTGGCTGGTTTTACAAGTGTTTCCCAGTTGTCTCCCTCTTCTTGTTTTAATAGAAGAAGTTCAACTTTTGCACCTGTATCCTCTTTCATTCCAAACAAACGTGCAGGCAGAACGCGTGTATTGTTTAAAACGAGACAATCACCCGTTTGAAAATAATCGGTGATTTGTGAGAATGTATCATGTGTCATCGCACCCGTTTGTTTGTTTAAGACCATCAGTCTTGATGCATCTCGTTTTTCAAGCGGCACTTGTGCAATCAATCTTTCTGGTAAATCAAAATCAAATAGTTCTAGCTTCATTTCCTTCACCTATTCTGTAGTTAACTAGTTAACGTTATTTCATCCGTCCAAAGATATTAAGTAATATGGTTAGCACAATGCTAATGGCAATGCATGTGATCACAGGAAAAAAGAACGTCACATTTCCTTTTTTCACAAAAATATCACCTGGAAGCTTACCAACCAATTGAAATACTAATCCTGCGGCAAAAAGGACACCACCTAAAATCATCAATATTTTAGGGAATTCATTCACGAATCGGAACCTCCATTTGAAAATGTTCATACGCTTCTCTTGTGACGACCCGTCCTCTTGGTGTTCTTTGCAGGAAACCAATTTGCAGTAAATACGGTTCGTACACATCTTCAATCGTATGTGATTCTTCTCCAATTGTCGCTGAGATTGTATCAAGCCCAACAGGACCGCCTCTAAATTTTTCGATCATACTTAAAAGCAGCTTATGGTCTATATGATCCAGGCCAAGCCTGTCGACTTGAAGGCGCTCAAGGGCATCTTCCGCAATGTCCTCGGTAATCGCATGATTCCCAAGCACCTGCGCAAAATCTCTTACTCTTCTGAGCAGACGATTGGCAACCCTTGGCGTGCCCCGGGAACGTCTTGCGATCTCTTCGGCTGAGCGAAGGTCGATCCCAATCTCAAACAGCTCGGCTGTTCTTGCCACAATGTGAGCCAAATCTCTTTGCTCATAGTATTCCAATCTTGCATGTACCCCAAACCTGTCACGAAGCGGTGCTGTTAAAAGCCCTACACGGGTCGTGGCACCTACAAGTGTAAATGGCGGTAAATCAAGCCGTACAGAGCGCGCTGTATCTCCTTTGCCAATGACGATATCTAAACAAAAATCCTCCATTGCCGGATAAAGCACTTCCTCAATTGAGCGCTGCAAGCGATGAATTTCATCTATAAACAACACATCACCTGGCTCAAGAGAAGTTAAGATTGCCGCCAAATCGCCAGGACGTTCAATCGCTGGTCCAGATGTTGTACGCAGCTGAACATTCATTTCATTGGCGATAATCGACGCAAGCGTTGTTTTCCCGAGTCCAGGCGGTCCATATAAAAGGACGTGATCGAGTGTTTCCTGCCTCATGCGGGCAGCTTCAATAAACACACTGAGGTTATCTTTTACTTTTTGCTGACCGATATATTGGCTAAGTGTCTGTGGCCGCAGACTTTGCTCAATGGCTGATTCATGGTTGTCTGCTTCAGTTGAGACGAGCCGTTCATCCATGAGACATCACCCTATTTCAACATTTTTTGTAAAGCTTTTTTCACATATTGATCGGTTGTGAGATTCTTTTCTTCTTTTAATAATGGAAGAACCTTTTTAATTTCACGATCACCGTATCCAAGAACATGTAAGGCTTCAAGCGCTTCGTCTAATGCCGTTTGCTGCGTTTCGACCTGAATATGGTCCTCGTGATTAAATAGGTTGCCAATCATTTCCGGTACGACATCGGCTAGCTTTCCTTTTAGATCGAGAATGATTTGGCGAGCTGTCTTTTTGCCAACACCAGGGAACTTAATCAGGAACGCTTCATCTTCACGTTCTATCGCTGAAATGACAGCGCCAGGATCACCGGAAGCAAGAATCGCTAGAGCCCCCTTCGGCCCAATCCCCGTGACATTTAACAGTTTTGTGAACAGCGCTTTTTCTTCTCGCGTTTGAAATCCATATAACGAAAAAGCGTCTTCCTTTATGTAATGATACGTATAAATCGTTTCTTGTTTGTTTACTTGATAGATAAACGGGTTTGGGGTATAGACTTGATATCCCACTCCGCCGTTTTCAATGACAACATATTGCGGGCACACATAATCAATGGTCCCTTTTACAAACTCTATCACCGTTTTCACCTCTTTGACTGTTCTTCATTGTAACATAAATCGAGAAGAAAACCGCAATAAAAGTTAACATACGTTCGCTCAATGCATTTTTACGATGAAACCACGAAAAACAGCTTGCGGCCTTCACACCAGCAAGCTGTTACACGCTTTAAAACGATATTTCATTTCGGTAAGGCTTCATGACTTCAAGCACATGCTCAAATTCATCCTTTGTTCGAAAAGGAATGCCTTGCTCAAGCTGCTCCTCCACATGACTTTCTAAACGGGACGTATCAATTTGAAAAAAGAGATGAATAGGCTCCGCCCAGCCGTCAGGCCTTCCATGAAACGTAGAAATCACACCGTCCTCTGATAACCCGATATATCCATTTGCTTTACTTAATGGAGAGATATCATCAATTTGCTTTCTAAAAAGCGCAAAATCCTCTCTCTGTTCTACTAGCGTCCAGCCTTTATACTGTGCCCAGAATGTGTCTTTGTCTTCTAATGATGCCCGGTGTCTTTCAATACTCACATCTCCGTCTAGATAGACTTTTTCAAGCTGCACGGTGATAGAGTTTGACTGCTTTTGCAAGTGTTCTTTTCCTTCCATATCCGCAGCGAAAAATAGCACACTTGTCATGATAAGTCCTGTAACGAAACATTTCATCTTCACTTTCACTATTTACACCTCTTTAGAACATGAGATCGATGCATGACATATGTAGTTTGACCCATTTTTCTAAACATTAACCAAATCGATGAATGAATATATGGGAAGAGTCTTTCGTTGTATCCTTCATTCGTAAATGGTATGTTTTATACAATCCATTGCTTATCGAATGACTCGGTTTTTTCATCATTCGTTTTTCAGCCGCATAAACTGAAACCAAAGAAGGTGAAGTCAATGTCAGATGTTAAAAGATTAGCCGAATCGATTCAGTATCATGAAGATAAACGTCTTCATAAGCTTGCCTTTAAACCGGCAGAGCTTGAACTGTGCGGCAAAGGAAGAAGTGCCTATGTCTTTTCATACAAAAAAGACGGCAAGAAAATGGCACTAAAAGTCTTTTTCCCTTCTTATCAACATATTGCCCGCAAAGAAGCCGCCATTTATGAAAAACTTTCTGGTTCGTCTTACTACCCTGAGATTTATGAATCTGGGGATCAGTATATTTTAATGGAATATATTAAAGGCTACACATTCTATGAATGCCTCACAAAGGGGATACCTATTAAAAAACAAATGATTGAACAAGTCGATGATGCGCTAGAAGAAGCACGCGAGAAAGGATTGAATCCTTCTGATATCCATCTGCGGAATCTGATCTTAACAAAGGAAGGCCAGGTCAGGGTCATCGACGTAGCCCGTTTCACACAAACAAAAGCATGCCATCAATGGAATGATTTAAAAGCCGCTTACGCTTATTATCAAAAACCTTTTTTCCCTAAAAAAGCACCGCGTCTATGGCTTGAAGTGATTGCTTATTTGTATAAAAAGAACTGGCTGTCCCGCGGTCAGCTTAATAATCGAAATGATTTTTCTGCATAATGAAAGCCGCTCAGAGAGAGCGGCTTTCTGTTTTAATCTGTTTCTACGTGGATGCTATTCACATTTAATAAGTTAATGATTTCATTATTCAGCTTAAACCAATGATTGGCTTCTTCAATTTTCTTATACACATCATAGGTAGCTGGGCGTTTTAGCTCGAAATCAAGCACTTCCCCATTGTTCATATGAAATGTTACCTTAAATACTTTCATCATAAGATCACCTTCCACTCTTTCTTGTTAGCTGGCCAAATAGATCGGCTCTTTTCATTCATTCTCTATTCAACTCGTTTCCCCTCCTTCTTTCCTTTCAAACACAAGAAGTTTAAATTTTGTTTAAATTCAAACAACATCTCTATCCCTCTGCTTTGCAAAGAAGTATATTATTTAAAAAGGAGGCTCTCTTCATGAAACGGAAAAAGAAACGAACATCTCCCGAAAGACAAACCGTCTTTTTTCATTTAACAGATGCCCTCATTCCGAGTCTGGACATGATAGGGATTGCATTAAAGACATTTTTCCACATCTTAAGAAAAGCCTTTTCCGCGATCTGATAGAACCCCGCACAACATATGTGCGAGGTTCTTTTTTTAGGATGAATAAATTTGACTTCCTTGGCTGATAAACTCCTTCGCCTTCTTCTCCATCTCTCTTTTCACTTCTTCTGATTGATTGCGAATATCATGTGAAATTTTCATACTGCAAAACTTCGGTCCGCACATCGAGCAAAAATGGGCAGTCTTAGCGCCTTCCGCAGGCAATGTTTCATCATGGAACGCCATAGCTCTTTCTGGATCAAGTGACAGGTGGAATTGGTCACGCCACCTAAATTCAAACCTCGCTTTCGATAAAGCATCATCGCGCTTTTGAGCAGCAGGATGTCCTTTTGCTAGATCAGCGGCATGTGCGGCAATTTTATAGGCAATCACACCTTCTCTTACATCTTCTTTGTTCGGCAGACCTAAATGCTCTTTTGGCGTCACATAACATAGCATCGCTGTTCCATACCAGCCGATCATGGCCGCACCGATGGCGGATGTAATGTGATCATATCCCGGGGCAATATCTGTTGTAAGAGGCCCTAACGTATAAAATGGTGCCTCTTTGCAAATCTCCATTTGCTTGTCCACATTCTCTTTGATTTTATCCATCGGAACATGTCCAGGCCCTTCAATCATCACCTGTACATCATGTTTCCAAGCGATCTCTGTCAATTCACCTAACGTTTCAAGCTCTGCAAACTGCGCCTCATCATTGGCATCAGCAATCGAGCCTGGTCTCAGACCGTCTCCAAGTGAAAAAGCAATATCATACGTTTTCATAATCTCACAAATGTCTTCGAAGTGGGTATAGAGGAAATTCTCTTGATGATGGGCAAGACACCACCTTGCCATAATGGCACCGCCTCTTGAAACAATTCCGGTCATCCGATCGACTGTCAGCGGAATATACCTTAACCTCACGCCCGCATGAATCGTGAAGTAGTCTACTCCTTGCTCTGCTTGTTCAATTAATGTGTCTCTGTACACGTCCCACGTCAAATCTTCTGCCACTCCATTTACTTTTTCAAGCGCCTGATAAATGGGAACGGTTCCTACTGGGACTGGGCAATTCCGTATGATCCATTCTCTCGTTGTATGAATGTCCTTTCCTGTAGACAGGTCCATCATGGTGTCTGCACCCCATCTGATCGCCCATGTCATCTTTTCTACCTCTTCATCAATGGATGATGTCACAGCTGAATTGCCAATATTCGCATTGATTTTGACGTGAAAATGCCTTCCAATAATCATCGGTTCACTTTCAGGATGGTTAATATTCGCTGGAATGACTGCTCTTCCGCTGGCTACTTCCTCTCTCACAAACTCAGGGCTTAGCTCTTCTCTTAACGCGATAAACTCCATTTCAGGCGTCACAATACCTTTTTTTGCATAATGCATTTGCGTCACACAGGCACCTTGTTTTGCGCGGAGCGGCTCATGATGAAAATCAGTATGAACATGATGAAAGGACTCTTTTTCCTTAGAACGATATCCGTTATCTTCTGGTTTCACATGGCGCCCTTCATAGCTTTCTGTATCCCCTCTTTCTTCGATCCATGCTACCCTAAGGCGTTTTAATCCCTTAGTGACATCAATATGGGCTCTCTCATCGGTGTACGGTCCACTCGTATCGTACACACGAATCGGTTCATTTTGAATGTTCCCCGCCTGTGTCACAGTTTTTGAGAGAGCAATCTCCCTTTTTGGCACTAAAATGTCAGGTCTTGATCCTTTCTCATACACCTTTCGGCTGCCGTCAAAGCTTGATAATAAGGATTGAGTTGTTGGGGTATTTTTCTTTTCTTTCATTTGCTGTTCTCTCCTTCTCTTCTTGTCACCGGACAGGATGGAATCAGCACCAGCAAAAAACCAGGCTCTATGAACAGAACCTGGTTTCGTCGACAGAAATAAACATGAATGTCATCCATATGACCCATGTATCATCTTCAACTTCCCCACGCTGGTACGAGCCAGATCAGGTCCAAAGGGTTAAGAAGCATACACTTCTCTCTCAGCCCAACTGCGGGCACCCCTAGTCACATTATTTATTGATTTCCACAACAGTGTAGCATAGAGATGCCATGAAAAAAAGAAGTTTTAGGAAAATAGTTCCTTTCCACTACAAAAGAGATACAGCAAGCTTGATATGCACCTTTATATACATCATCTCTCCCAATCATTTCGATAAAATATGAAATAATCATTGATCCTTTTCTCCTAATATGTATAGTTAATCTAAACTGAGAATTTTTATACAAACTTTTCCAAAGGAAGTTCTAGTCGATTGCAAATATTTCTCGCATTTATCGTCGTAGGATTGTCAATTGCTCTGCCAGTTGGAGCGATCACGGTTGAAATGACAAAACAGGGATTAAAAAACGGATTCTTTGATGGATGCTGAATTTGCTCAGTTTTTATCACTGCCATTTGTCCAAATCCCGCTCTGGCTGATCGGAGCAGTATTCTTAATAATTCGGATCAAGACATCCATTTAGCTGGCGAAAAAGTCAATAAATCATTCGCAAAAACGTACAGAAACGGCTTGCTTGTCGCGGTATCCCCTGTACTGGCAGATGCATATCCAAAAACAGATTCATCTGAATTTATGCTGGCTTCAGGCGGTATTTTGGCAGGGATTCTCCTTCATGACATCTGTCTTCTCCCCCTTGTATCCTTAACAAGAAAAGTGATGAATCGAACGATGATCAAAGGGACCTTCATTATTGCTGGTATTTTATTACTTGGATTTGGCTGTTATTTCTTTTACGAATTTTATACAGGCATCAAGGGTTATTTTTAAGAAAAGGCTAAAGTTCTTGAGGAACTTTAGCCTTTCTTATTCTCCAACCTATCGAGTCATGCCTGTTTGGCCTGTTTCAAATTGTGTTCTTCTCATATCTCTAAAGCGTGTGAAAGCACCCTCGTCTTTAATGACTTGGACAGCTCTTCCATCCGCATAACGAGTCGCTGCTTCTTCAACTTGTGATACGCCCTCTGACGTCAGACGTCCATCTGATTTAATGGCAATATACACATTTTCATCTGTCACCATCACCTGTGAGTCTGCAACGTGGTTCATTTTATTGACCCGGTTGGCAATTTTTCTTGAACGCTGGACGTTCTCTTGTTTATCGTAGCCAGAGAACGACATTTGGTTATGATAGTTCATATCTCCATGACTGTAGCGTCCATCTCCACCTGCGAGAGGCATTCGATCATCGGTTTGAGGACGGGTGCGATAATCAACATTCGTTGTGTTCCCACCGTTCATCCCCTCCATGAGTTCAGAAACTGGCCCTTGATGATCTTGATTATTGTCAGCCGCACGGTTATTCGAATGATATCCGACTGGCTGACCTGATTGATTATGACGTGTATCTACACCTGCATTATCATTTGTACCACATGCCGTTAACCCAATAGGAAGAAGCACTAATGCGATCGTTTTTTGCCATTTTTGTCTCAAACGAAAAACCCCCTGTACAAATTCAATCTCATGAGCGCGAAACAGGCTCTGTTTTAGCATGTACAGTTTGGGGAAAAATCAAGCTGTCAGTTATAAACAAAAAAAGGAACGATTGAGATCGTTCCTTCCAGATTGTTAAAATGATCTTTATTTTAGCCCTTTGTCTCTTTTTCAGCGTGACTTGAAAACCTTTGCAGTCTAGGAAGGACGAGTACCGGAGCGGAGCGAATTTGACATTCGTGAGCACCGGAGCGCAGACCTGACACCGAATGCGAGGGTTTGTCTACACGCTGAAAGGAACGATTGAGATCGTTCCTTCTGTCATTACTCTTCTTCGTCTTCTTCTGGCCTTGCAAAAACAGATTGACCTGGATATGGCTGCATATAAGGCTGAGCTGGATACCCCCCCATTTGGCCATAAGGAACAGGATTCGGATAATGTCCTGGCCACGGCTGATGCTGCTTCATGCCATCATCACATCCGCAGTCTTCCTTGCCATAAGCTTCATTTGAAACGTTTGGATAAAAGCCTTGATTCACGTTCGCATTGTCATTTGGGTGCATATGGTGGTGCCAGTGATGCCCATCGTTTGCATGATGTGCATGATGTTCATAATGTTCCCCGTAATAAGCTGGCGCTTGATACGCAGGATAATACGGCTGAGCTGGGTATGGATATGGCATCATGTGATGGTGATAATATGGCTGGACAGGATAACAAAGACCTGAACCTGGTAAAATTGGCGATGCTGGCACCATTTGTTGCGGGTATGGATACATTGCCGGCATGTAATGTCCATGACCAAAACCATAATAAGGATCATATGAGTCATGATGCTGGTGATGGTGATGATGCTCTTTATTCTCAGCCATTCCTCCTACCGCTGCGCCTCCAACATTCGGCATTTGCGGGAAATTAGGAAGGTTTGGGTAATTGCTTTGCTCCATATCTTTTCCCTCCTCCTTTTGATGCGGAATATGAATAAACGGATCATACCCCTTTGCCACTTCATCTTTTAGATGGCCTTTATTTTCATCATAAAAATGTTCTTTGTTATCTTTATAGTCCTTATTTTCATGAAGAAAATGTTCCTTATTATCTTTATGGTCCTTATTTTCATCATAAAAATGTTCTTTGTTATCTTTATAGTCCTTATTTTCATGATGAACATGATCTTTGTGATCCTTTTTGTCATGAACATGATCTTTCTTTTCATGAACGTAATCTTTTTTCTCATGATGTTCTTTTTTGGGAGGAGGCGTGAATGGCTGGTAGAGATTGGTCTGATAATAGTTCACATCGACTTGTGGAAAAACTGGATGCTCGATCTTTGGCACTGGCGGTACATAAGGTACCGGTTCATTTGGCTTTTCTTTCGGCTTCGTATCTTGCACTTGCACGACATCTTTTGGCTTTTCTTTCACATACGGATGTTCTTTCGGCTTTGGCATTTCTTTTGCTTTGTGATGATCTGTTTTTACAGGAACACCACTAGATGGAATCTTGATCTTCATACCCGGCATGATCAAATCTGGGTTACTGAGTTGTGAATTTAGTTTTTTCAATTCTTGAAAGTCGACTCCGTATTTCTTTGAAATTTTCCAAAGGGAGTCTCCTTTTTGCACAATATGAATTTTCAACGTTTTCCCCTCCTATGCAAAACGTGAACGTAACGGTTATGTCAGAAGTACAATATGTTTCACCATAAATTTATGCCTATTTACAAGCCGATATGATAAAAACTTGTTTTCTGATAGGAGGGGCTGATTTATTATTTAATGGCGAGCATTTTATTCAGTGCAAGTAAAGCCTCTTTGGTAATGTCTTCATTGACCTGAATCAAACCGACCGGATCACCTTTCTCAATGCTTTCTAGTGACCATAACAAATGAGGAAGATCGATCCGATTCATGGTCAAACATGGACACATATCCGGATTGAGGGATTCAATTTGTTTATCTGGATGCTGATCTATTATCCGCTTGACTAAATTCATCTCTGTTCCAATCGCCCACTTGCTTCCTGCTGGCGCTTCCTTAATCGTATCAATAATAAATTTCGTTGAACCGGCAAGATCAGAAGCCCTGACGACTTCATGCGTGCATTCTGGATGGACAAGGATTTGAATGTCACGGTCTCTTTTTCTCGTTTCTTCAATATTCCGCACCGTAAATTTCTCATGGACAGAGCAATGGCCTTTCCATAAAATCATCTTGATGCGGGAAAGCGGCTGATCGGTGATGAGCTTTTCTTCTATTTGATCCCAGACAGCCATTTCTTCTAGTGAAATGCCTAAATCGAATGCCGTATTACGCCCTAAATGCTGATCAGGGAGAAACAGAATGCGCTCATTTTGTGTGAGCGCCCACTCCAGCACTTTTTTAGCGTTTGATGATGTCACAGTGGCCCCGCCATGCTTTCCGACAAATGCTTTAATATCAGCTGTTGAGTTGACATACGTAAGTGGAAGAATTGTCTCCCCAAACAGATCAGTGAGCTGCTCCCATGCTCTATCCGTTTGTTTCATGTTCGCCATATCTGCCATTGAACAGCCTGCTCTCATATCTGGCAATAGGACCTTTTGATTCTTGTTTGACAGCATGTCTGCCGTTTCAGCCATGAAGTGAACACCGCAGAAAACAATGTACTCCGCTTCCTTGTTGTCCGCGGCTATTTGTGCGAGCTGCAATGAATCTCCTGTTGCATCTGCGAATTGGATGACTTCATCCTTTTGATAATGATGCCCTGGTATAAAGAGTTTTGATCCAAAGGATCGTTTAATGTCTAACACACGCTGCTTCATCTCTTCAACAGATCGGTGTTTATATTCTTCTGGCATCATGGCTGCATGTTGTTTCGCAAGTACATCAAGCAGTGACATGAGTTGTTCCCCCTTTATGACTGAATTCCATATTCATACTAAAATCAAATGCTGGAACAGAATGTGTCAGAAAACCAAGTGAAATAAGGTCGACACCTGTCCCTCTGTAACTTGGCAATGTCTCAAGCGTGATGCCTCCTGAAGCCTCAGTCAGAATTGTCTCCGGTGTCATTTGTTTAAAACGTTTTACCTCGTCCGGAGAGCAGTTGTCAAACATGATGACATCGGCTTTTGCATCAATGGCTTCCTTTAGCTGCGTTTCTGATTCAATTTCTACTTCAATTTTCACCATATGACCCGCATATGCTCTTGCTTTCTCTACAGCTTCACGAATAGAGCCGCATGCGGCAATATGATTATCTTTAATCATCACCCCATCTGATAAGCCGAAGCGATGATTCTTTCCGCCCCCTGTCTTCACAGCATATTTCTCTAACATACGCAAGCCGGGAGTCGTTTTTCTCGTATCACAAATCGTAATCGACGGATCCGCTAATCGCTGCACCGCTTCATGTGTTAATGTGGCGATACCTGTCATGCGCTGCAAGACATTCAAAATGACCCTTTCTCCTTTTAATAAGTCGCTGACCGGCCCCTTTATTTTCGCCAGCACAGCGCCTGAATGAATCCAATCACCTTCCTCAAAAAACAACTCAGCTTGAATCTGTTCATTCAGCAGGCGGTACCCTATGTCAATGACTTGAGAACCTGCCAATACACCCGATTGTTTTGCGATGATGTATGCTGTTCCTTTCTTTTCTCCAAAAATGGCATCAGCTGATACATCTCCAAAGCCAATATCTTCTGTGAAAAAATGAGTCATCATTTGTTTTAACTGTAAACGTTCCATTTGGCACCGATCCTTTCATTTTTCATCATATGAATGTGGCCTTTTTCATGGACAATCTGCATGCCCCGCCACAAAGCATCATTCCGATTTGGATAATCCATTCGAAAATGGCCACCTCTGCTTTCTGTACGAAGTAATGCAGACTTCACAAGGCAAATCGCTAATGCCCATTGATTGCTTAATTCGATCTGTTCACTTGTGATATTCTTCACATTTGTTTGCTGATAAGGGACTTGCTGTAATACTTGAAGCAAGGTCTTTAGCCCTTTTTCGTCTCTTACAATTGCGACATATGTCATCATCCATTGTCTCAACTGATCCTCTGAAATCGCTGGGACGGACCATACTTCTTGAATAGAAAAAGATGGGACTGTTTTTTTCTGTTTAGGTACCTGTTCAATTCTCCGTGCCGCTTTGTTTCCTAAAACGAGACCTTCCAAGAGAGAATTACTCGCTAATCGGTTCGCTCCGTGTAATCCTGTACAGGCCGCTTCTCCGATAGCAAAAAGAGATGGAACAGTGGTTTCTCCATATTCATTCACGCAGATTCCGCCCATTAAAAAATGCATACCAGGGGAAACTGGGAGCCTGCCGCTTGCCAAATCGATACCTGCCCGTTCACACATTTCAGCAATGGCTGGAAAACGAACTGAGAAATGTGGAATTTCGCTGATATTGAGATACAGATCATGACCTAATTGCTGCTCATGAAAAATAGCTCTAGCGACCACATCTCTAGGCGCTAAATCAGCTTGTGGGTGAATGCCTTTCATCATCCTCCTGCCTGTTTCATCTTCTAAATAGGCTCCCTCTCCCCGGACTGCCTCTGAAACGAGACCGACTGCTTTTCCAGCGATCGTCAAGAGGGTGGGATGGAATTGAACAAATTCAAGATCTGCTAATTGTGCCCCGGCTCGATAGGCCATCATCAGTCCGTCTCCTGTTACAGAAGGGTCATTTGTGTTTGTTTCATATAGGGAGCCGCAGCCGCCCGTGGATAAAACAACTGCATCTGCGGTCATGGTATGGACGTGTCCTTTCTCGTCTTTCCACACCACACCCATGCAGGTTCCTTCATGGACCAATAGATCAATGACATGGTGATATTCGTATAAATGAATATGTGAGCCAAGCTGACTTTTTAAATACTGCACGAGTGTTTTGCCTGTTTGGTCTCCTCCTGCATGCAAAATGCGATGAGTCGTATGTGCCCCCTCTTTACCTAATTGCGGCTCGCCCGTCTCCGTTTGATCAAATGGACAGCCTTCTTCTACGAGCTGCTCCACCAATTGCTTTCCAAGACTTACGATCTCTTGTACCGCCCTCTCATCATTGTGATCACAGCCGGCAGCTAATGTGTCTTGTACATGCTGATGAACTGAATCCTGTGCTGAAAAGGCAGCAGCGATTCCTCCTTGTGCAAGCATGGAATTACTAGAGGAAAATTGTTTTTTTGTCATCATGATAACTTGGCAGCTTTCTGAAATGGTTTTTGCAAAGGAAAGCGCTGCAATGCCTGATCCCACCACAATGACTTTTTTGATTGATGACACCTTCGCCCCTCCTGTCATTTACACCTGTCTTGACACATATCATTACACAACACTACAATAAATACAAGAAAAAATTTTCTCATAGGAGATGGATGGATTGGTTTATTTAGATTACGCAGCTTCTACACCTGTTTCAGAGGAAGCACTGCATGTTTTTCAGCAGCTAAGTCAAGATTGCTACGGGAATGCAAGCAGTCTTCATGATGCAGGTGGAAGAGCAAATGACATACTGACTTACAGCAGACAATCATTCGCTGCCATTCTTGAGGGCGAACCAGACGGCATCTACTTTACAAGCGGCGGAACAGAATCCAATCTTCTGGCGATTCAATCGATCGCAAATGGTCTGCCAGCACACAGGCAGCATGTCATCACAACTTCTGTAGAGCACCCTTCTGTTCATCACGCGGTTAGTAGCTTAGAGCGTCTTGGCGTGAAGGTCACAATCATTGAACCGAATCAAGATGGGATCATCACTCAGGACATTCTCAAAGAAGCATTATTGCCTGAAACAGGACTAGTATCTATTCAGCATGCTAATTCAGAAACAGGGATTATCCAGCCGCTCGCTGAATTAGCACCCCTTTTAAAAGAAAGACACATTCTTTTTCATACAGATGCCGTGCAAACATTCGGAAAGATTCGTGTGTCCATCAAGGAGCTTGGGGTTGATGCCGTGTCCATCTCTAGCCATAAAGTGTATGCACCTAAAGGAGCTGGTGCTGTCTATATGAGCGCTCATGTTCCTTGGAAGCCTTTATATTCAGGTGCAGTTCAGGAAGGTGGCTTCCGCCTTGGAACAGTGAACGTTCCATGCATCGGTGCTTTTGCTGCTGCGAGTGAACAATTGATGCTTAAGCTGGATGAGCAGCAACGACAGAATGAGCAGCTTCGTGATTATTTTCTTCAGCAGCTGAAAATGAGACAGCTTCCTGTTCGTACACTTCAAAACAATGGCAATCGCCGCATGCTGCCTCATATTATTGGTTGTTTTTTTGAAGGGTTTGAAGGACAATATGTAATGTTAGCATGTAACCGGCATGGGGTTTGTATATCGACTGGAAGCGCATGTGCTTCTGGTTATCACCATCCTTCCCCGGCTGTGAAGGCATTGCACGTATCAGATCGTGATGCTCTTCAATTCATTCGAGTATCATTTGGATCGAAGTCATCAAAAGAGGACATCGATCAGCTTTTGCATACATTTGAACAATTGCAAAAGGAGAAGAAAGGAGCATAAGACGTGGAGCAAGAGAGGAAACTCATTGGCGAAGAGAGAAGAAACGCCATTTTAGAGTGGCTGAAAGAAACAGATTCACCGCTCACCGGAAGCTTTTTGGCTAAAAAGGCGGCTGTCTCTCGACAAGTCATTGTACAAGATATGTCACTATTGAAAGCAAAAAACGAACCCATTATTGCTACAAGTCAAGGCTATGTATATATGGCACCGCAGCATGCGCCAGAAAGAGAAATTGAACAAATCATCGCCTGCAAGCATAATCCTGTTCGTACAGAAGAGGAACTAACCTTGATTGTAGACTTTGGTGTGACGGTGAAAGATGTGATCATAGAGCACCCCGTTTACGGTGAACTAACGGCCTCTATTCGCGTCAGCACTCGCAAGCAAGTAGCTGATTTCGTCCATCACATTTCTAACACGGGCGCCTCCTACTTGTCAGAACTAACAGACGGCGTGCATTTACATACACTCACTTCTTACAGTCAAAAGCAGCTTAACCAAGCCATTCAAGCACTCGATGACGCTGGTTTTTTAATTAAAGACTAAAAAAAGTGTCCTGCAAGGGACACTATTTTTCATTCGTTAGTTCATATGTTTGGTAGCTGCCGAGCAGTTTGACCTCACAGCCAATCGCTTCTAATTCCTGAATCGCGCCAGGGACAAGGACATCATCCATTTCTTTTTCAATATCTATTATAAATAAATAGTGTCCAAGACCCGTTTTTGTCGGACGAGATTCAATTTTTGACAAGTTGAGATTCCGCCAAGAAAAAGCAGATAACACGCGATGCAATGCACCTGATTGGTCATCCTTTGGCAGACTGACGACAATGGTCGTTTTTGGCTTCGATGAGAACCCAGCATTCATTGGGAACGACGCCTTAGGATCTTTATGTAAAATAACAAAGCGTGTATGATTGTGCGGATAATCATGAATGTCTTTTTTTGCAATCGTTAAACCATATGTTTGCGCGGCAATTTCATTGGCAATGGCCCCAGCAGCCTCATCCGGATGCTCACTGATATATTTGGCTGCATAGCCTGTTGATTCTACCGGACGGTGCGGAATATCTGGGTACTGTTTTTTCAGAAATTGATGGCACTGGGCAATCGCGTGCGGATGTGATTGGATCACATCTAATGTCTCCCAGCTTTCCGCTCTTGATGGGTGGACAAGCAAATGCTGCCGAATCGGTGCTGTCATTTCACCAACAATGGACAGCGCTTCCTCATGAATTAAATAATCAATCGTTAAGTTCACAGATCCTTCGAGTGCATTTTCAAGTGGAACGACCGCCAAATCGACTTCGCCTTTTGACACAGCATCCATACATTGCGGAATCGTTGCATAGGCACGCTGCACTGCATCTGCTGGAAAGCAAGAGCATACGGCCAAATGAGTAAATGTTGCCTCTGGTCCAAAATAACCTACAGTTAATTGCTTCATCTGCTATGATCTCTCCTTTTACGCCCCAGAACCTAGAATTTCAACTTTTTCGACAAATTCAAGTTTTCTTAATTGATTCATGACTGTATTGATATCATCTGCCATACCAGCCGTGCTAATGGATAGGGTGACATTCGCTCTTCCCTGCAGCGGAATCGTTTGGTGAATGGATAACACATTACAGCCAGAGTCCGCCACAATTTGAAGCAGCCTTGACAGAGCCCCAGACCGATCCTCAAGGTGGAAAAACAATGTGATGATCTGCTCTTTCACCATCGTATAAAATGGAAAAACAGCATCTCTGTATTTATAAAAAGCACTGCGGCTTAAATCCGCTTGTTGAACAGCATCGGCAACTGAATCCGCTTTTTTGCGATCGAGAAGCTTTTTGACTTCAAGCGTTTTTCGCATCGCATCTGGAAGGACATCCTCTCTTACTAAATAGAACGTTTCTTCTTTCACCTGTTTTCTCCCCTTTTAAAAACGGGAGAGCCCATGGACTGGACCCTCCTTTTGATCAATCAATAAATTCAAATTCAAATTCAAGCAGACGAATGATGTCGCCGTCTTTTGCACCACGCTCACGCAAGGCATCATCGACACCCATTCCGCGCAGTTGTCTAGAGAATCGTTTCACGGACTCGTCTCTTGAGAAATCTGTCATCTTAAACAGTCGCTCAAGTGCTTTACCCGTTATGACAAACGTACCGTCAGGATCTCTTGTGATCTCAAATGGCGCGTCTCCCTCATCAAACCTGTACATCACGCGGTTATCAGACAGTTCCTCTTCATTATAGAGCGGGAATTCCGGTGTTGTTTCAAGCTGATTGGCGATTTCAAATAAAAGCTCACGAAGCCCTTCTCTTGTGATCGCACTAATTGGGAACACTTTATAGTCATCCGTTAATTTTTCTTTAAATGCCGCTAGATTGTCAGCTGCTTCTGGCATGTCCATTTTGTTCGCTACAATGATTTGTGGACGCTCAGTCAATCTCATATTGTATTGCTCAAGCTCTTCATTAATCGTCACATAATCTTCGTACGGGTCACGCCCTTCAAGTGCTGACATATCAATGACATGGACAATAACCCGTGTCCGCTCAATGTGGCGTAAAAATTGATGACCTAAGCCAACGCCTTCGTGCGCTCCTTCGATCAGTCCTGGCAGATCCGCCATGACGAAGCTTCGGTTATCATCTGTTTCGACAACTCCTAGGTTCGGCACAAGCGTTGTGAAATGATAATCCGCAATTTTCGGTTTCGCAGAAGAGACAATTGAAAGCAGTGTCGACTTCCCGACACTTGGGAAACCAACAAGTCCAACATCTGCAAGTACTTTTAGTTCTAAGATGACGTCACGTTCTTTTCCCGGCTCACCGTTTTCAGAAAGCTGCGGTGCAGGGTTTGCCGGTGTTGCGAAACGTGAATTTCCACGTCCGCCTCGTCCGCCTTTTGCAATGACTGCCCGCTGTCCATGCTCTGTTAAGTCAGCGAGTACTTGTTCCGTCTCTGCATCTGTCACGACCGTACCGGGCGGAACTTTGACAATCATTTCTTCCGCATTTCGGCCATGCTGGTTTTTACTCATTCCATGCTCGCCGCGATCCGCCTTAAAATGGCGCTTATAACGAAAGTCCATCAACGTTCTGAGTCCTTCGTCTACTTCAAATACAACATCTGCACCATTTCCGCCGTCGCCGCCAGCTGGTCCGCCTTTTGGCACATATTTTTCACGACGGAACGCCACCATACCGTTTCCGCCGTCACCGCCTTTAACATACACTTTAACCTGATCTACAAACATAACTTCCTCCGTTTCTCTGCATCACATATCTCGTTCTTGCCTCAAACAAAGCTCAATCATGGACTCATGACTTGTCACATGAAATTGAGCTACACTCATACATGGATAGTTTGCGTCATGAAACGCATTTAACGCATCCAAACTTGTTAATTTTCCTTTGAAATCAAAATATAAGACCACATCATTCTCTTCTTGATCTGTTTGGAACGTGACCGTTAAATGATTTTCAGTTTTTTGGCAAACTGATTGATCGAATATCGAAAACAACTCCTGTGATACCGTTAGCAGCTGCGATTCATATGCTGATAAGTCTCGGGTTTCACCAAGCACTTCATATTCTAGGGTGATAAAATGCGACTCCCAATTAAATGTTAGAAAGTAATAGGCCAATTGGGGAATTTTTAAATTTGAGAGTTTGGATTCATGCTGTGCTTCAATGACCATTTCTTCTATAATTTCAAACACCCGGTCATATTTTTCTAATGTCAAGTTGCCCTTGATCAGCTGCAATTTATTCATCCAGTCGTGTCTTGAACGACTGAGCAGATAGATCAATTCATTTGTTAATGCAACGTGAGTTAATTTTTCGTTTTGTTTACTTGGTATCTCTTCCATTATCGCACTCCCAATCGTTTGGTCTCTCTTTTAGGAGTCTTATCATCACTATGTCTCCCTGAATTATAACAGAGAAGACAGCATAGAAAAACACTAGTTATGTGAGGAAAGGTTGTTTTTTCTGATCTATAGGAGAAAATGAGGCAAAGTCAGCAAAAGTTCTTTGATATTTATGGAGTGCATCTTCTTTTATCATCTTCGATACTACGTGTAAAAAGTGAAAAAAACTCCAGTCAATGACCGGAGTTTTTAGCAATTATTGTGCCGCAGGATATACGCTCACTTTTTTACGGTCACGACCGAAACGTTCGAATTTAACTGTTCCGTCGATTTTAGCGAAAAGAGTGTCGTCGCCTCCGCGTCCAACGTTTTCACCTGGATAGATTTTCGTTCCACGTTGACGATAAAGGATAGAACCACCAGTTACGAATTGACCATCAGCACGTTTAGCGCCTAAACGTTTAGACTCAGAGTCACGTCCGTTCTTTGTAGAACCTACCCCTTTTTTAGATGCGAAAAATTGAAGATCTAATCTAAGCATGAAGTTCACCTCCTATTTTTTTGTAGATATTCTCACATAATCGTGATAATCTCGTTCGATTGTCTCTAAGGAAACGACCATGCCTTCTAAAAGCAGCTGGGCTTTTTCAAAGGATACTGGATCTGTATCAGCTGGCAATTCAAAAGAGAAATAGCCGCCTTCTTCACCAATATCGAGCAGTGGATCCATTCCTGTCAGTGCAATAATTGAATTGACTGAGCCGAAAACAACAGCAGATACACCTGCACAAACGAGATCCTGACCTTTTTCAGCAAACTCGGCATGTCCAGTCATCTGAAAAGACGTAATGCTTTCATCTGCTGCCGACCGAGTAATGGTTGCTTTGATCATATCACTCACACGCCTTAAGCGTTGATTTTTTCGATAACAACTTTAGTGTAAGGTTGACGATGACCTTGTTTCTTGTGGTTGTTTTTCTTCGGTTTGTACTTGAACACAGTAATTTTCTTACCGCGACCTTGTTTTTCAACTTTAGCCGTTACTGTTGCTCCAGCAACTGAAGGGTTACCCACTTTGACAGTGTCTCCGCCGACAAACAATACGTTTTCGAAAGTTACTGTTTCACCTGCTTCAGCAGCTAGTTTTTCAACATAAACAGTTTGACCTTCTTCAACTTTTACTTGTTTACCACCAGTTTCGATAATTGCGTACATCTCTGCACCTCCTAATAAACTCAGACTCGCCGAATACAGGGGGCCTTAGGCTCTTTACACCTGCTTCGCGCGGTTGTAGCACGGGTGCTACATATCCATAACATTAAAAAATATATCAAATTAGAAGCAGAATGTCAACGTATTTTCATCACTAGTACGGCAAAAGGAGCTCTTCCATTGAGGAGTTGGTTCTTCGATCTGAAAAATACGCATGGAGCAGTTCATTTTCGTCAAGCTGGCTCATTTTCACGCCATCTCTTTCAATAATAATCGGATGCTTACAGCCTCTTTGGAATCGCGCCATGACTTCATATACTTTTTCCTCAGCGCTCGCTCTCAGCGGAATAAGCTTTTCTACCTTTTGCTCTTTTTTACCGTAATAGCGTTCTAGTAAAAAGCGGACCCTGACGTAATGCCGCTGCCGGTGCTCCATTACGAGTGAATAGGCTAAAAAAGTGAGCAGCACCCAGCCGTTGAATTGCAGAGGCGCAAACAAAAGTAATCCGCCTGTCAATAGACCGAAAAAGACAAGGGAGCCTTTTATGGCAAGGGCATGTGCACGTTGGAAAGGGTAATATGCTGATAAGAGCAAAAAGAATAATTTCCCGCCATCAAGCGGCCAAATAGGCAAAAGATTCACAAGAAAAATCGCCATATTATAAAAAGTGAACATCGTAAAAATGTCGTGCGAAATAAGAGAAGTTTCCATGAAAAGCCATGCCATAAGCTGGAGCGGTACATGCTGGAGCGGCCCGCATAAAATGACCGCCAGCTCTTCCTTTAGCGGACGATTCCCATGCTCTTCTACTTCTACCGCTCCGCCAAATGGCAGTAAAAAAATCCGCCGAATGCGCCAATGATAATAGCAAGCAGCCGCTGCATGTCCAAGCTCATGGACAAAGACGATGATGAGCAGACAAAGCAGCGGCTTGATTTGACCAGAGAGAATCGCAAACGCCATCACAATCCACAGCAGCGGATGAATGTGAATTTTCGTCAGCATGACCAGCCATCTATTCAAAGGTCATCACCTGAATAGGATCGATAAACTGTTCATTTTGCTTAATGGCAAAGTAATATGTGCCCTTTCCTTGATCATCAAGTGAGATCTGGCCAATTTTCTCACCCTTATCGACAAAATCGTATAAGGCCACATCGGCTTCCTTTAATTGACCGTACCAGCTATAGCTGTTATCCGCATGCTGCACGACCACTGTAAGCCCTGTGTCACTTTTCTTTTTCACTTCTACTACATAGCCTTCCTTCATACTATCAATCGCTTCAGCCGATGTTTCGACTTTGACACCTGCTCCATTTTGCGTAAAGGATTCCTGCACTTTTCCAGAAGCAGGTACAGCCAGTTCTTGGTTCGCTTGTACATCTTTTTGGTCTGCCTTTTTGTCGGTTAAAAAGGCAAGGGGGTTTCCAACTGTTTTCTCAAACCAGTGATTGGCAGCAGCAAATTGAAAATCTTGCTCAAAGGTCTGCGTAATGATCGGCTTCAGCTGCTGAAACGGCCCTGCCTGACCTTTAAATGAAATGGCTGCAATCAACACAAGGGACGCAGATAATAAACATTTAAGCACAAAAGCATTGGGGTTAAATAACGGATGCCGATATTTCTTCGGCTGGTGAGACGACGACTCAAAGGAAGACGACCCTGAATGCTTTTCTTCCTCTGTCAGCATGACCCATGGAGGGATATCTTCTTTTTTCTTGAAAGTCGTCTTCTTAGGTGGAGCAGCTGGCTGCTTCGTTTTGCGGCGCTGCGCAATTTTCTTTCGGTACTCGTCCACTCTTTTCATGAGATCACCCTTTACATACAAACAGTTTGTACATTTTATGTGACGACCTCATCTGATATGCAACAAAAAGACCGATTCTCATTGAATCGGTCTCATCTTACTTGAATGCTTATGCTCTTACACCAAAAAATGCTTTCAGCTTCGCAAACATTCCTTTGTTTTCATCTTCAAATGATTGAAGCGGAACAGATTCGCCTAGTACACGGCGGGCGATATTACGATACGCAATCGATACTTTGTTTTTAGCATCCATGACAATCGGTTCACCATTGTTTGAAGCCTTAATCACGTCATCATCATCTGCGACAATGCCAAGAAGATCAATCGATAAGTGATGTACAACTTCATCCACATCCATTGAATCGCCACTTTTCGCCATGTGTGTACGAATACGGTTGACAATCAAACGAGGTGGTTCGATATCTTCTTGTTCTAACAAGCCGATGATACGGTCAGCATCTCTCACAGCTGAGATCTCAGGCGTCGTCACGACAATTGCCTTATCTGCACCTGATACAGCATTTTTAAAGCCTTGCTCAATTCCAGCAGGGCAATCAATAACGACATAATCAAAGTCTTGTTTCAATGATTGAATTAATTCTTTGATCTGCTCCGGCTCTACAGCCGTTTTATCGCTTGTTTGAGCAGCGGGTAAAAGATACAAAAGATCCTCGAAACGCTTATCTTTTACAAGCGCTTGGTGAATTTTACATCTTCCTTCTACTACATCGACTAGATCATAAATAATGCGGTTCTCAAGCCCCATCACGACATCTAGATTCCGAAGGCCAATATCGGTATCCACTAGACACACTTTTTTCCCTTGAATTGCTAGTGCTGTGCCTAAGTTTGCAGATGTTGTTGTTTTGCCAACGCCGCCTTTTCCTGAGGTAATCACAATAGCCTCGCCCAATTTCACATTCCTCCCTCAAGCCTTGTCAGATTAGGTCTTATATGAGCCAATTGCTGCAGGCGTTCAATGATCATGTTGCCATCTATATCTAAATAAGCACATTCCATTTCGTTTCCATCTTCTTTTTGATCTGGTGCACGGTTAAACACTTGTGCGATGCGAAGCTGTGTTGGAATCATACGAGATGCCGCAATGACAGCTTGTTTATTCCCATTACATCCAGCATGTGCCACGCCTTTTAAAGCGCCGAGCACAAAAATATTTCCCCCTGCACGAATCGTTCCGCCAGGATTGACATCTCCTATTAATAAGAGATCTCCTTCGACATACAGCACCTGTCCAGAGCGCACAATTTTGGCTACAGAGGTAATTTCGGCCTCTGCTTTTAATCGTCTCGCCTCTTCAGTTGACATGACGTCACTTTCAATGGAGTGAATGACGAGATGTTCATTTTCAGAGACCGCTTCAGTCAAACGCATTTCCTGATCCTCTGTTAAATACCGAAAACCAAGCTTAATATGCACATTAACCTTATGCCCTTCTCTACCATCTGTATATTGCTCAAGTAAAAGAACCTCTCGCAAGCCAGAAAGAAGGTCATCAAACGAACAGTCATCATTTAACTGTAATGTTAATCCGTTTTTTGTACCTTTTATCGTCACATATTGCTGTTTTTGAGTTTTCAAGATGCTCACCTCAACAACATACTCATTTCGCCGTAATTGGACAAACTCCTGCTTTTATTCGTCGATCAGTCCTTGTTTCATATTGATGAAAAAGAGCCTAAGCGGCACAACAAGTATGAGAGACGCAGCAGTATTTAAAAGAATCGTTGGAATAAAGCGTTCGATGACATACGTATTAAACGGCATAATCCCTGGTTGAATTGTCGCTTGAACGCCGTATACATAAAACTCCATCACGGAAACAGCAATAATTGACAGAAAGACGACCACTAGCATATTCGTTTGCAGAACTTTAAAGGCTTTCGCTAGCAAATAGCAGAGCGCTCCAAAGCCAAACATATGAACACCAAGTATGCCTGTATACGAAATATCATATAAAAGTCCAAAGATAAAACCGAAAATCACACCATATTTTTGATTCACAAAAGCAGTCATAAATACAAGTGCGAGTAAGATGAAATGAGGAGCTAAAATTTGATTGTCTGAAACAAATGGGAGCTTCACTAGATCGACAAAAATACTGTCAAATACGAAGATAAACAACATGACGAAAGCAAGAAGGACACGTCTCACGAGCCTTCCTCCTTCGTCAATTCAGATGCATCTGCCGTACTTGAGCTGCGATTCACCACAATCACGCGGTCTAAATTGTTGAGTTCAGCCGCTGGTTCTACATAAATGATTTTTGTCAGGCCGTAATGATCTGGCTCGATTTCACTCACCTTACCAATCGTCAAGCCTTGCGGGAATACGCCCCCTGCTCCAGATGTTTCAACAAGATCTCCTTTTTTGACATCTCCATCTGCATCAGATTTCAGAATATTCATTGTCAGCATTTTTTTCTTACTGTCATAACCGTTAATAATTCCGTTGAGTTCTTCTTTGCCCTTTTTCGCAAAAATTTTCGTTGAAATTCTATTATTTTGGTCCGTAGAGCTTAGCAACCTTACAGTTGAAGTAAAATTGTTGAGCTTATCACTTTCAATTTTCCCAATTAACGCACCACTCTCATTTGTGACCGCCATATCTTTGTCAACGCCTTGTTTTTTCCCTTTATCAATCATCACAAAGCTATCCCAAAGGGACGGGTTTCTCGCGATAACCGTTGATAGAATTGGCGTATAATCACGAATAGAGTTCACATATCCGAGCTGCTTGCGAAGCTTTTTGTTCTCATCTTCTAGTTCTTGAAGTTTCGCCTCATATTGAGTTTGTCCATCAAGTTTTTTTCGAAGACGCTCGTTTTCATCATATGTGTTCTTTAAATCTTGTACGTTCCCATAAATACCGGCAATAAATTGTGATGGTTTATGAAAGACACCTTGAAAAAAGCCTGTCGTATCCCCCACTAATTTTTCCGGCCATGAAGCACCTCTGCCGCTTTTCACTGAAAAACCAATCATGGCCACCAGTACGATGACACAGACAAGGAGCAACATTAATCTTTTATTCATAAAAAACTGCGGCATGTCTTACACCTCTTTATTTACGCCCGATTATCGATTATCTTTAGATTTTCCTTTGAACAAATGAATGTGCTCTAGTGCTTTTCCTGTACCGATTGCCACACAGTCAAGCGGGTCTTCAGCAATAATGACTGGCATCTTCGTTTCATCACTAATGACTTTGTCAAGATTACGCAGCAATGCACCGCCGCCTGTTAAAACGATTCCGCGGTCCATAATATCTGCTGCCAGCTCAGGCGGGGTTTTTTCAAGTGTCATTTTCACCGCATCGACAATTGTTTCCACCGTATCGCGAAGCGCTTTTGCAATCTCATCTGCCGTAATAGAGATCGTTTTTGGGAGACCTGTTAAAAGGTCACGGCCGCGAATATCCATCTCATCATGTACATCAGGCTGTGCAGAACCGATTTCCATTTTAATGGCTTCTGACGTACGGTCACCGATCATCAGGTTATACGTTTTACGGATGTAGCTGCTGATCGCATCATCCATTTCATCTCCTGCCACGCGGATCGACTGTGAGGTCACAATGCCGCCAAGAGAAATAATAGCTACCTCTGTTGTACCGCCGCCAATGTCTACAACCATACTTCCTGTTGGCTCCCATACAGGCAGGTTAGCACCGATCGCCGCAGCAAATGGCTCTTCAATCGGGTATGCGTCACGTGCACCAGCTTGTCTTGTTGCATCAATGACTGCACGCTCTTCTACAGCTGTAATACCAGATGGTACACATACCATCACGTAAGGTTTACGAGCAAAAAGCCCTTTGCCTTTTAATGCTTGATTAATGTAATATTTCATCATTGTTGCTGTCGTCTCGTAATCTGCAATGACTCCGTCTTTCATCGGGCGTAGTGCCACAACATTACCAGGTGTACGGCCAATCATGTTTCTAGCGTCATTTCCGACCGCCACTATAGACTTCGTATCAGTTTCCAAAGCTACGACCGAAGGTTCTCTTACAACAATGCCTTTTCCTTTAATAAAAACAAGCGTATTCGCTGTTCCAAGATCTATTCCAAGGTCTTTTGTACCAATTCCAAACATATGTATGTATCTTCCTTTCTTAAACCAAAATTCCCTTTAGGGAAAAACTCATAAACTCTATTATATCGTAAAACATTGAAAAAAAAAGTGTTACAAATACCCTTTTTCCTTCAAACTCACAAATTTTTGATCACCTATGACAAGATGATCAAGCAGCTGGATTCCAATCAGCTTTCCACATTCAAAAAGTCGCTGTGTAACTTCAATATCTTCCCTGCTGGGCGTCGGATCTCCAGATGGATGGTTGTGCACACATATAAATGAGGCCGCCGAACGTTTAAAGGCCTCTTTGAAAATTTCACGCGGGTGAACGATCGATGAATTCAGGCTTCCAATAAACACGGTATGTTTATGAAGAACTTGATTTTTGGTATTGAGATAAAGACAAACGAAATTTTCCTGTGTCAAAAATCTCATATCTTCCATCACAAAGTTCGCTCCGTCTTCTGGTGTGCGGATCACATAGCGGTTATCCGTCGTTTGATGGTGTAATCTAGTGCCGAGTTCTAAAGCAGCTAAAAGAGAAATCGCCTTCGCCTTTCCAACTCCTCGGATCTTCGACATTTCTTCAATTGAGGCTTCTTTTACAGAGCGAAGACCGCCAAATGTTTGCAGAAGTCTTGCAGAAATTTGGAGAACTGATTCTTTTTTTGTGCCTGTTCTTAGAAGGATCGCAACAAGTTCATGATTTGACAAACTGCTGGGCCCGTATTTGATAAATCGTTCTCTCGGTTTTTCATCATGAGGGAAATGCTTTAGCAGCATAGGGAAATCGTTCAGGATGACCACTCCTTTTAGAATTCCTTCCTGTCTTCAAAAAGGGGTGATTCCAAAGGTTTCAAGCACTCTGACTGTTTTCGCAATAGGTAGACCTACAACGGAAAAATAATCACCATCTATTTTTTGAACAAACAGTGCGCCTTTCCCTTGAATGCCATAACTTCCCGCTTTATCAAGGGGCTCGCCCGTATTGATATAGCGATCTATTTCATTTTGAGTCAGCGTCCAAAATGTCACTTCTGTCTGTTCATAAAATGTTTCTTTTCTATTCTCTGACTGAACCGTGACACCCGTCAAGACTTGATGTGTCTTTCCTGATAATAATTGAAGCATGAAAGCCGCTTCTTTCTTATCTTTTGGTTTCCCAAGACATTTGCCGTCAATTGCAACAATTGTATCTGCACCAATGATCACAGCTTTAGGATTTAATCTTTGAATATCATTTGCTTTTTGTTCTGCCAACCATTGGACGTTCTCAGCAGGAGAAAGGTTTCGATTTATTTCTTCTTTTAAATGACTTGCTTGAATATCATAAGAAAACCCTGCTAGATCAAGCAATTCTTTTCTTCTAGGTGATTGAGATGCGAGAATCAATTGGTTCATGTTTGTTCATCCTTTCAGGGTTTAGCCTAAGAAGTAAGATACCCATTCATCCTAGCAAATGTACATCTTACCGACAATCTACGAAAATTCATTTTTCATGTACCTTCATCATTATGTTGGATGTAAAAGAAAAAAACTAGTCATTTTTTGACTAGTTTCGTTTCTAAAAAAATGATTTTACGTATTTAATTGATCAAGCAGTGCCTGCTGAGATTTCCAGCCGTTTTCAGCAGTTGGGTCATTTAATAGCTGCACAGCTTTTAGCAAACTGCTTTTAGCCGATGCGTCCGCTGTTTTGGCACTTTCAAGCTCAGAAATCAGCTGCGTGACTTCCTTTTGATCCACTTCATCGCCGGCAATCACTTTAGAGGATAATACAGATGCCTTTTCTATTAAACTAGTCAGCTCATCCGGTACTTGAAATGAGAGCTCCTTTCCTCCCCACGCCTCAAAGTGCTGATCGATCAGCTTCTTCCCTACAGCGCTTGTCATTCCCTGCTCTGTCGCAAGCCCAGCAATGACATAATATCCATCATCCATTGAGACCTTTTTCCCCGCATATCCTGCATCTTTTAAGTTTCCAACTAAGTCATCTGCTCCTTTTTCAGAGGAAAATTTCCCAGCCTGTACAACAAAGGTTGACAAACTGCCAGAGGCACTTTTTTCATCGTTGTTCTCTTTTGATTCATCCGTAGTATCTGCTTTCGGCGCATCCCCGCCGGCTTTCATCGATGATTGATTTCCAGATCCAGATGCCGAGACACTGATATCTCCACCTGATGGACTTGGTGTACCATCTTGACTTAAACTAAGCGCAAACACCCCAAGGCCTGTCCCAAGAACCACCGCAAACACAATCGTTGTCATCACTCTCTTGAAGGGGCCGCGGTTTTTACCAAACTTCTGATCAAAGGAGCCTTTTTTCTTTTGATAAGGCGTGACGACCTTTGGATCAGAATGATAAATATGATCAGCTGCATCATCCCACTGGAAATCTTCTTCTTTCGGTTTAGACGAATCTTCCTGAGAAGCCGCTGTCTCCTGTTCCGACTGCCTCTTTTCCTCCCAATTCGAAAACGTCACTTGATCTTCCTGCTGTTTTGGCGGCTGATGATCATCTTCATGCAGCATTTCTTCCTTGCCATTAATATTGACCTTGAGCCCTTGTTTTTTTGCCTGCCTCTTTTTCACTGTCATTCCCCGCTTTCTGACATGTTTGTAAGAAAGACCTTTCTGTCCAATGAATCAGCGCGAATTTAACCCGTCCTTCTTTCTGTTTCACACTTTAACATAGCAGTAAAAAAAAAGAACAAGACTTTTGTCGGCAGGGCAAAAAAGTGTTCGCCAATTTTTTCATCCCTTCGACTAGTCAAATAGAAACAAGACATGAGCCTCAAAGAGATACAGCCAAAAAGAAAAAGCGATCGCAGGAACAAAGGGGAATGGCTCGTCTAATTGAAAGGAAAAGACCTTCGCATAGACCATTCCAGCGATACATGAGAGAAAAAGCATGAGGAGGAACGGCTTGAAGCCAAAGCAAAACGCAAGCAAACTGAACAGCTTCATATCAGCTCCGCCCATGCTATTTGGCTTAAAATAATCTAGACTAGAAAACAAAAGAATGCAAAAAATCAGAGAAGCCGCTCCTTCCCACCAGATAAGAAGCGGTTCCAGCGTGCGGTATATGACGAAAAGAGGGAAAAAGAAGAGAAACAGCTCGTTTGGCACCTTCATATAGAGAAGATCACTCACGACAGCAATCACGAATAAACTACAAAGAATCACAAGGAAAAGACCTTCAAACGAAAAACCAGCGATTCTATAAATGAACAAAAAAAGACCGCCTGACAGCAGCTCAACCATTGGATATAACCTAGACAACCGAGTGCCGCAATGTTTACAGGCCCCCCTCAAGAAAGCATACGAAACTATCGGGATCATCTCGTATAGAGAAAGCGGCTGTTTACAGGCTATGCAGTGAGAGCGAGGGAAGAGAATAGACCGCTTCACCGGCAGCCTTTCGCCAACGAGATGAAAGAACGAACCCATCGTGATGCCTGCAATAAACAGAAAAATCTCAATCATATATGGTGCTCCTTCCGGGAATAAGATAGACCGGATTTTACCATGACCCTATCCACTAAAGCATCTAGTGAAAATATGATTTTCCCCCTTTACTACATATAAAAAGAAAAAGACGCAGGAGGCATCAAAGCCATTTGCGTCTTTTCGTTACCCGATCATACGATTTCGTATATCTGAAATAAAATAAAGAGAGCCTGTCACAAGGATCACCGCTGAAGGATCATCACTCTTTTTCTGAATCCATTCAAGCGCTGCACGAGGGTCATCATCATATGATTTTGCCTCTAACTGACTGCACGCATAAAGTTTCTCAGCTGATTCAGCTCTTGGAAAGTCAAACGAAACAAAATGAATAGATGAACTAACAGCTTCAAGCTTTTGAATCATTTGCTTGTACGGCTTATCTTTTAAAGCACTAAAACAGACATGCACTTGTTTACTAGAAAAATGGGCTTGTACGGTTTCAATTAAACGGTCGATTCCTTCTTCATTATGAGCGCCGTCTAAATAAACTGGTGGATGATCTTTGACCTTTTCAAATCTTCCAGCCCACACTGCCTGCCGAATGCCTTCATACATCTGCTCTTCTGTCACGCTGATATAGCCTTCTTGCTCCAGCCATTCAATGAGTAGAACGGCAAGAGAAGCATTTTGCCGTTGATGCGTTCCGATCAACCCTGTTTCAAGCTGCGGATACTGCCTTTTTGATGTGTGTAACGTAAACCGTTCGCCTGTTTCAGTTGGCTGCTGATGACTGAAGGTACAAGTATCCTGTAATGAGATGCATTCCGCATTCTTTTCTTTTGCGATGTTTTGAATGACCGCAAGTGCTTCCGGTTGATGAACAGCAGTGATCATCGGGATACCCTCTTTGATAATGCCCGCTTTTTCAGATGCAATCTGTTCAAGTTTGTCACCTAAAATTGCCATATGATCATGACCAATTGACGTAATCGCTGTTAAAATAGGTACGGCAACATTTGTTGAATCAAGTCTTCCACCAAGCCCTGTCTCTAATAGAACAAAGTCTACTTGGTGCACATCGGCAAAATAAGCAAATGCACATGCGGTAATGATTTCAAATTCTGTTGCTGCTCCAAGCTCTGTTTGATCTAATTCATCAACAAAAGGCTTGACCTTATTCACCAAACTCAGCCATTCTTCATCCTGTATAGGCGCTCCGTTCACGCTGATTCGTTCATTGAACGTTAAAATAAACGGAGAGGTGAAGGTTCCGACCGAATAGCCTGCAGCCTGTAAAACGGAACGAGTAAACGCAATCGTTGAACCTTTTCCATTTGTACCTGCAACATGCACCGCTTTTATGCGTTGTTCCGGATGGCCTAGTCTGTTCATCAGCCATTTCATTCTTTCAAGACCCGGTTTTACACCAAAGGCCAGTCTACTGTGAATCCACCCAATGGCTTCATGATAGGTTGTAAACAATGTCATCTCTCATTTCATCCGAAATTTTCAAAAAAGACGACTCCATTTTGTTAGGAGCCGTCTTTTCAACCTTATGCTTTCAGCTCTTCAATGCGCTTTTGAACAGCTTCGCGTTTTGCGACATAGTCACGTTCTTTCGCACGCTCTTCTTCTACGACACTTTCAGGTGCTTTTTTCATAAAGCCTTCGTTGCCAAGCTTTTTCTGGACGCGTTCTACTTCTTTTGTCAGCTTATCAAGCTCTTTTTGCAGACGAGCAATTTCCTCATCTAAGTTAATTAAGCCTTCAAGCGGCAGAATGAGCTCTGCTCCAGAAATAACAGCCGTCATCGCTTTATCACTAGCTGGGACATCTGTGCCAATTTCAAGAACACTTGGGTTCGTGAAGCGCTCAATATATGAACGATTCTTCTCTAAACGTTCTTGTACATCAGATGTGGATGCTTTGATGTAAAGTTCGACTTGTTTGCTCATTGGTGTGTTTACTTCACTGCGGATGTTACGAACAGAGCGAATGAGTTCAACAAGCAGTTTCATGTCAGCAGAAGCTTGATCATTTGAAAGCTCCGGCTTCACCTCAGGCCAAGCTGCTACAGTAATGGACTCACCTTCATGCGGAAGATGCTGCCAGATTTCTTCTGTTAAGAACGGCATAAACGGATGAAGAAGTCTCATCGTTTGATCTAATACGTACGCAAGGATCGAACGAGTCGTTTTCTTCGCTGCTTCATCTTCACCATAAAGTGGAAGCTTCGCCATCTCAATGTACCAATCACAGAAATCATCCCAAATGAAGTTGTATAAATGTCTGCCCACTTCACCGAATTCATACTTGTCAGCTAGCTGTGTGACACTTTCAATCGTTTCATTTAAGCGGGTTAAAATCCATTGGTCAGCGACTGATTTTTCTCCAGTCAAATCAAGTTCATCATACGTTAAGCCATCCATGTTCATTAAAGCAAAACGCGATGCGTTCCAAATTTTGTTCGCAAAGTTCCAAGTAGATTCAACCTTTTCAAAGCTAAAGCGAAGATCCTGACCTGGTGAGCTTCCAGTCGCTAAGAAATATCTTAATGAATCTGCACCGTATTGATCAATGACCTCCATTGGATCAATTCCGTTGCCGAGCGACTTACTCATTTTACGTCCTTGTTCGTCGCGGATGAGCCCATGAATCAGAACGTCTTTGAACGGTTTTTCTCCTGTGAATTCAAGACCCTGGAAGATCATGCGAGAGACCCAGAAGAAAATGATGTCATAGCCTGTGACCAGCAGGTTTGTTGGATAGTAGCGCTTGAAGTCTTCACTGTCTGCATCCGGCCAGCCCATTGTAGAGAAAGGCCAAAGCGCTGAACTAAACCATGTATCAAGCACATCGTTATCCTGTTCCCAGTTCTCCAGATCTTCTGGCGCTTCCAGTCCAACATATACTTCTTTCGTTTCTTTATGATACCAAGCCGGAATGCGGTGTCCCCACCATAGCTGACGAGAAATACACCAGTCACGGATATTTTCCATCCAGTGTAAATACGTCTTTTCAAAGCGGTCTGGAACAAATTGAACTTGGTCGTTCCCATTTTGAAGGTTGATGGCTTCGTCTGCCAGCGGCTGCATTTTTACAAACCATTGAGTAGATAAATAAGGCTCAACGACAGCTCCGCTTCGCTCACTATGACCAACTGAATGCATGTGGTCCTCAATTTTGAACAAAATACCCTCTTCTTGTAAATCTTTCACAAGCTGTTTACGGCATTCGAAGCGGTCCATTCCTTTGTATTGCAATGCATTTGCATTCATTGTGCCATCTTCATTCATGACAAGAATACGCTCTAGCTCATGGCGGTTTCCAAGCTCAAAGTCATTCGGGTCATGGGCAGGTGTAATTTTCACAGCTCCTGAACCAAACTCCATATCGACATAGTCATCACCAACGATTGGAATCTCTCGGCCTGTAATTGGTAAGACCACTGTTTTTCCAATCAAATGCTGATAGCGTTCGTCATCAGGGTGCACGGCAACGGCTGTATCCCCAAGCATGGTTTCAGGTCTTGTCGTCGCAATTTCAATTGAACCCGTGCCATCTGAAAGCGGGTATCTCAAGTGATAAAACGCACCTTGAACATCTTTATAAATGACTTCAATATCAGAAAGTGCCGTTTTCGTCGCTGGATCCCAGTTAATGATGTACTCTCCGCGATAGATAAGTCCTTTTTCATACAATTGGACAAACACTTGGCGTACCGCTTTATTCAGACCTTCATCTAATGTAAAACGTTCACGTGAATAATCAAGACCAAGTCCCATTTTCGCCCACTGGCTGCGAATAAAGTCCGCATATTCTTCTTTCCATTTCCACGTTTCTTCCACAAATTTCTCCCGGCCAAGGTCATAACGGCTCACGCCTTCTTCGCGAAGCTTCGCCTCTACCTTTGCTTGAGTAGCAATACCAGCATGGTCCATTCCTGGAAGCCATAGAACATCATAGCCCTGCATCCGTTTCATACGTGTTACGATGTCTTGAAGTGTAGAATCCCATGCATGCCCAAGGTGCAGTTTTCCTGTCACGTTTGGTGGAGGAATGACGACTGTATATGGATCTTTCGTTTTGTCATTTTGTGCTTCGAAGAATTTCCCTTCAAGCCAGTACGTATAGCGGTCTTTTTCAATCGCATTTGGATCGTACTTTGTTGGCATTTCTTGATTATTTGTTCCCATTTGTGTAACCTCCACATTTTTTCGGCTGATGAAACATAAAAAAAGCCTTTCCATCCTTATAAAAGGACGAAAAAGCTTTTTCGCGGTACCACCTTTTTTCATGGAACACATAGACGTGTCCCATACACTCTAAAGGATAACGGGGTTCTCCCGAATTTCTCTACTTGTTCATTCAAGAAATTAAGCTCACAGGCGACCTTCCAAACAAGTACATCCTAGGAAACCTTTCAGCTCATGGTCCCCCTCTCTTTAGGGTCTTGCTCGTACTCTTCCTGATCCACGCTTACGATATATCACGTTCATCAGCACATACTCATCTTTTATTTATATTACTAAATGCCTTTTGTTTTCGTCAATCATCTTTTCCGCTTTTCTTCTTCTTTATACAAATTGAGCAGGCACCCTTTGCCCTATTACCCATATGATAATAACAAAATGAAGAAGGAGGGCGTTTGCTTTGAAGAAGATCAATCCTTACACACTTCCCCCCTGGCTGAGACAAATTCGGGCAGTGGCCTCCCAAGTCGTTCTCCCGATTGCGATATTTCAAGGATTTCGTACGATCATTTTCCCCACGACATTTGACGTCCTCATCCTAGGTATTCTGATTTTTCTCGCCTGCGCCTTTCACCTTGATTGGTTTTAAACTCGCGCTTATGTAACGGCCAATATGAACACAAAATAACCTCGTCATTCCGCTGATGACGAGGCACTTTGTTCTTCTTCAAGCCGTCTAGCCTGCTCAATCTCATGAATCTTCATGACGATCGGCTCTGAATTTTTCATCTGCCAATACGCTCTTAACAGCCGCTGACAGCTTTCCATTTCATCCTGTCCGCCTGCTTCATAGGCTTTTACTGTATCAAACAGACCTTGCGGATAAGCAAGGTAACTAAGAAACAAATGCAGCTCTTCCTCCCGAAGAGGATTTCCTTTTTGGTACGTATAAAACAAGGAAGTGCATTCAGGACAAGACGTGGGATAAGTTTTGAATGTCCGAAAGTAAAAGGTCAGAAGGTCATAAATGGGGGCGGCTTTTTTAGACCGCTCAAAATTGGTGAAATGTCCTGTGCCCACATCATTATACAAAAAGTGATGAATCGACAGCTGCCCATGATTTAACACAACACGTGTTGTCTCTTGATCTTTCATTTCTTCATGCCAATCTTCTAATCGTTCAAGCGCAAATTCGCTGGCAGACATCGCCTCTGAAAAATACATCGCAGCAGCCAGCTCAAATGGTGACATATACCAAGTCTGCTCTGCCCGCTCTATGAATCGTTCATACATGTCTTTCTCTGTTTCCCATTTGGTCTTAATTTGTGTGTAGTGCGCTTCTATCTCTTGCTCTGTGATATCCATCATCACTTCAGTCCGCTTATGAAGTCTTGCAATCTCTTGAAATAAATATTCATGTTTATCGTCCTGCTCTTCTCTCTTTTCATTCGTCAGCCACGGCATGAGATAGTATGCGTACTGGCTTTCTCGATGACTTGAGAAAAAAGAACCGCTCTTCGTCCGATAAATCGGCACAAAAGAGCGATAGCCCTTTGATTCTAGTTCAAGCATTTGCTCTGTAAACTGCATATGTCGACTGGCTTTTACTCGCTTTAGGGCAAATACGCCCTGCTTTGTATATACTTTGACGACAGCAGGACTGACAGGTTCAATGTATTCCGCCTCAAGCCCGTATTCGTATAGGATAGACTGGATTTCATCCACGTTCACTCACCACATTTTCTCGGTCGGTCATCGCTTGTTATGCATTGCTTTTTTGATATTCAGGAATATAAAGAATCTGCCCTTCTTCAAGCTCCGCATCAACCGATAATGAGTTTGTGCGAAGGAGCTGCTGCACATTCAACTGATATCGCTCACAAATAAGATCGACCGTATCTTCTTGCTGAACTATACATATTTTCATGCGAGAAAAATCTTCCTCCTCCTGCTTAGCAAATAGCTTTGTTAAATAAAGAGAGTTCTCACTGCCAGACGTTTCTCTCTCGTCATATTCAGGCTCCTCTTCTTCTTGAGCTGACTCATATACTTTTGGTGCTTCTCGTTCATATAACCGTCCGAGCTGGTTTGTATCATCCTGTTCCTGTTCCTCTTGCTCCTCTTCTACGTGGTAAGTGGGTGATTCAAATATTGGATACGGCTGAACCGTTTCTTCCAGCTCTTCGGCTGCTTCCGGATCTTTTCTCACTTCCACCTCAAAGAACGTATCTTCCCGCTTCTCTTCTTCTAAGAGCTTAGGCGGTTCAAAAAATGGTGGTTCTTGCACCTGATCTTCAGGTAAGGAGCGATAACCAAGCGCCACTTCTTCTTGGCTCTCCGTTTCCTCCAGTTCTTCCGATTCTTCCGGTTCTTCGGTTTCTCCCTCTTCTTCCCTACTCACCAGCTCTATCTCAATTTCTTCTTCCTGTTCTTCTTGCTGTTCTTCTTTCTCGGCGCGTGTGTCATGCTGTAATACAGCCTGTTCCTCATATTCTTGGCTCTCCGTTTCCTCCAGTTCTTCCGATTCTTCAAGTTCTTCGGTTTCTCCCTCTTCTTCCCTACTCACCAGCTCTATCTCAATTTCTTCTTCCCGTTCTTCTTCCTGTTCTTCTTGCTCGGCGCGTGTATCATGCTGTAATACAGCCTGTTCCTCATAGACCTCACGTTCATTGCCTTGCAGCTCTTCTTGTTCCTCATGCTCTGGCTGCAGCTGATAATCGTAGGTCACATCGCCATATTCTTCTTGAGGACGATGGACAAATTCATACGGCTCCTCTACAGGCGCTTGAGGCATTTTCTCGTCTAATAGACCCTCAATCGCCAGATCAGCTTGAATGGTGAGCAAACGATTTTCTGTCAGCTGGTAATCAAACGCATCAATAAACACAAACACATCATTTAAATGACTGATTTTATTCTTAGGGATGGTGATATCGACCGGGAATTGATGCAGAAGCTCCGCCGTTCCGTCTACTCTTACCTTCACCTCATCAGCTTCCCTGTATGATGCATAGGAACTCAATTCACCCAATAGCTCCTCTTGATTTATGTTGTATTCTCCTGTTAGCTCGAGTGAACCTCTAATCGAAACATAATCATTCACTTCTTGAACGAGAATGTCAGGATCGAGAGAAATTGACAGCAGCTCACTGACTTCCTGTCCGCTTTTGAAATAAATGGATTCTTCTACCGAAAACTGTAATCGATTGTTTTGAGACAAGTCGGTGTCCTCCTTTCATCTAATCCTTCAAAATAAAATTAGATGTCAATACAGATGTATGTGAGAGGCAGTGAAAATATGATTGGTTTTCAGCAACACAAAAAAGCCGATATGTCCCCATACCGGCTTTCGTTTATCGACGCAGTTTTTGAAATACCTTTTCCACTGTCTCAATCGTATATTCGATGTCTTCATCTGTATGAGCTGTTGACAGGAACAGTCCTTCGAATTGAGAAGGAGGAAGGAAGATGCCGTGATCCGCCATTTCCTTGTAAAATTCAGCGAATAAAGCGAGATCAGCGGTTTTTGCTTTGTCATAATTGACCACTTCTTCATTTGTAAAGAAGAATCCAATCATCGAACCCGCACGGTTAAACGTTAATGGAATTCCGTGTACTTTCGCCGCTTTTGAAATGCCTTCTTCCAGCCGGTCTCCTTTTCGTCTAAACTCTTCATAAGACTCAGGTGTCAGCTGTTTTAAGGTTTCTAAGCCTGCTGTCATCGCAAGAGGGTTACCAGATAACGTTCCTGCTTGATAAATTGGACCGCTTGGTGCAATTTGTCTCATGATATCCGCTCTTCCGCCATAAGCACCGACCGGGAGACCGCCTCCGATCACTTTACCAAGGCACGTCAGATCAGGTGTGATGCCAAAATAGCCTTGCGCGCAGTGATAATCCACACGGAAGCCAGTCATGACCTCATCAAAAATGAGTAAAGCTCCGTATTGCTCCGTGATGTCTCTCAGCCCTTGTAAGAAACCTTCTTGCGGAGGAACAACCCCCATATTTCCTGCAACCGGCTCGACAATGACACCTGCAATATCGTCTCCAAACTCCTGAAAAGCAACTTGAATGCTCTCTAAATCATTGTACGGCACTGTGATCGTGTTGCTTGCAGTCCCTTCAGGTACACCTGGGCTATCTGGAAGCCCTAGCGTTGCGACACCTGAACCCGCTTTAATGAGCAAAGAATCGCCGTGGCCATGATAGCAGCCTTCAAATTTCACAATTTTATTTCTGCCTGTAAAGCCGCGAGCTAGACGAAGTGCACTCATGGTCGCCTCTGTACCAGAGCTGACCATACGAATGACTTCGATGGAAGGAACTCGCTCTGATACAAGCTTAGCTAATTCATTTTCAACTAACGTGGAAGCACCAAAGCTTGTCCCCTGTTCCGCAACTCGTTGAATACTTTCAACCACACGGTCATTCGTATGCCCTAAAATTAGCGGTCCCCATGATAAGACATAATCGATGTATTCATTTCCATCAATATCATATATCTTGGCGCCTTTGCCTCGTTCCATAAAAATCGGGTCTGTGTTAACTGATTTAAATGCACGCACAGGGCTGTTGACACCACCAGGCATTAAATGCTGTGCTTCTTCAAATGCTTGCTTTGATTTTTCATAGCTACGTCCCATTTCAACGTCCTCCTGTCTATCCGTTCTTTATTCTGAGAGCCATTTGGCTGCATCTTTTGCATGATACGTAATGATGAGCTCTGCTCCTGCACGTTTCATGCTTGTCAGCATTTCAAGAACAAGCTCTTTTTCAGAAATCCAGCCATTTTGAGCAGCGGCTTTGACCATTGCATATTCTCCGCTCACATTGTAAGCAACAACAGGGAGTGTAAATTCATTTTTGACATCACGCATAATATCTAAATAAGAAAGGGATGGTTTGACAATGAGGAAATCAGCCCCCTCTTCTACATCAGACTGCGCTTCTCTGAGTGCCTCTAAACGGTTTGCAGGGTCCATTTGGTATGTTTTACGATCTCCAAACTGCGGTGTGCTATGCGCCGCGTCACGAAACGGGCCGTAAAAAGCACTTGCATATTTCACAGCATATGACATGACAGGTACATGAATAAAGCCAGCTTCATCAAGTGCCTCACGAATGGCCACAACAAATCCATCCATCATATTGGAAGGAGCAATGATATCTGCACCTGCGCGCGCTTGGCTAACAGCTGTTTTCGCTAAAAGCTGAAGAGATTCATCATTTAAAATTTCACCATCTTCAACGATGCCGCAATGTCCATGATCTGTATATTGGCATAAGCAAGTGTCTGCAATGACCACAAGTTCTGGGAAATGCTTTTTGATCTCAAGCGTCGCTCTTTGAACAATGCCATGGTCGTGATACGCCTCACTGCCCACATGGTCTTTATGATCTGGAACACCAAATACAATAATTGATTTGATGCCTAGGTCGACAAGTTCTTGGACTTCTTCTTTTACAAGGTCCACTGAAATGTGATAAACACCCGGCATTGAAGGGACTTCTTTTCGGACATTTTCTCCCTCTACAAAAAAGATCGGATAAATGAAATCAGATGGTCTTAAAAAGGTTTCTCTGACTAATTCTCTCATTCCTGCGCTTGTCCGCAGTCTGCGGTGTCTGTTAAATTTCATCATTGGTTCAACTTCCTTTCAGATAAACGGCACATCAATTCAAGCATTCCGTCTATCGTATAAGTATCTGGGGTTTCAGAAGAAATCCCGTATTGAAGCAGTGCCTCTTTTGTCAGAGGACCGATCGTCACAAAACAGGTGCCAGAAGCAGCCAGCTTCGCTGCATCTGCCTCCATGGCATGCATAAATGAATGGACAGTGGATGAGCTCGTAAATGTAATAAAATCAAATGATTGCTTCGTCATCGCCGTTTTGAGTGCGGCAATACCTTCCTCATCCTTGACGGTTTCATATAAAATCCATTCCTTTACTTCTATGCCAAGCGGAATGAGGGTTTTCTTCACGACATCTCGAGACAGGTGTCCTTTTGCTACAAACACACGCTCTCCTGGACGCACATGGTCAAGTAACGCATCTGCGAGCTCTTCCGCTATGAATCGTTCTGGTACCACATCCACCTTCAAGCCGTGCTGCTCAAGATAGGCAGAGGTTTTCTCACCTACAGCAGCCACTTTCAAATGCGATAAACTCTTATGTAAATGATGGTCCTTTATGTAGCTCAGAAAAAAAGACGCACCATTCACACTCGTGAAAACAAGCCATTGGCTATTTTCTAAGTCCTTTAAAAAGGCCTGCGCTTTTTCTTTTGTGAGCGTAGGCTCAAACCTAATAAGAGAGGTTAAAACAGCATGGCCGTTCAGCTCTTCAATCTTTTGCTGAAACACACCCGCTTGACGTTCATTTCGAGTGACAAGCACCGTCTGTCCGTGAAGCGATTTGCCTATGGTCATTGGGAGGACAGATCCTTTTTCACCTTGTCGATTAAATCCTTTGCTCCCTTATCAGCCATCTGCTTCGCACATGCTGTCCCAATTGCCTCAGGGTCAGTGCCTGATACAGTTTCTCGAATAATCGTGTGTCCGTCAGCAGATGCCACAAGACCCGTCAGTTCAATTTCATCACGCTCATTCATCGTTGCATAGCCAGCGATCGGCACCTGACAGCTGCCATCCATTTGTTTGAGGAAGGCTCTTTCAGCGAGAACCGTTTTCTTCGTATATTCATTCGTAAATTGAGCGAGGAGCTGCAATAGCTCTTCATCATCCCCGCGGCACTCAATCGACAAAGCGCCTTGGCCAACGGCGGGCAGGCAAGTCTCAGGAGATAAAAATTCCGACACAACCTCTTTGCTCCATCCCATTCTGGACAGCCCAGCAGCCGCTAGAATAATGGCATCATATTCTTCATTTTTCAGCTTTTCCAATCTTGTATCAATGTTTCCTCGAATCCATTTAATTTCAAGGTCTGGTCTTTCCTGAAGAAGCTGGGCACTGCGCCGTAAGCTGCTTGTTCCCACAACAGCACCCTTCGGCAGTTCATGAAGACGCAGATGATCCTTCGAAATAAGAGCGTCCCTTACATCTTCACGCTCAGGAATACAGCCAATGACTAAACCTTCAGGAAGAGCAGCCGGCATATCCTTCATACTGTGAACCGCCATATCGATGTCATGATTCAGCATCGCCTGTTCAATTTCTTTGACAAACAGTCCTTTTCCGCCAACCTTTGATAAGGTCACATCTAAAATTTGATCACCCTTTGTCACAATCTCTTTTATTTCAAAAGAATAAGAAGGGTTTAGTTCAGACAGCTTTTGAATAACCCATTTTGTTTGTGTAATTGCAAGCTTACTTCTTCTAGAACCTACTTTAATTGTACGCAATACGTCTTCCTCCCGACAATGCCCTTAAGACTCATCATTATTTATTGAAACCAATGAAAGGTTGATAAGCTACCAAGCAGAAAATAATTGATCATCAGCACAATGAATGAACCGACATTCCACAGTGCCACGATTTTGCCCTGCATATTTCTCACCAATCTGATATATAAGTAAAAGCCGTATAAAAACAGCATAATAAACGAACCAAGCACCTTTGCATCTGTCCAGTACAACGTATCATACGAAATATATGCCCAAATGATGCCAAGAATCAAACTAAGCAAGAGCATTGGCACACCAATAATGTTTAATACGTACGCCATATGATCAAGCTTCGATAAATCTTCAATTCTCAGAAGCCATTTTCCCCATTTTTTCTTTTTCAGCAAACGATATTGAAAGAGATAGAGAAGGGAGAAAGCAAATGAAAGTGAAAAAGCACCGTATGATAAAATCGCCATCGTAATATGAATCACAAGCAGTTCACTCGTCAGCTTCCCCGTTAGTTCTGCTGAGTGGAGATCAGATGGTGTAAAGGTGTGAATCGCCATCATGGAAAAACCGATGACATTTGTAAAAAAGACAATAAATTCAACACGCAATACTTTTGTGAGAACAAGTGAAAGTGTCACAAGCACCCACGTATAAAAATATAAACCCTCTGCTACATTCAACACAGGGAATCGGTCTGTTTCCATCATAATATAGAACATGTAGACTGTTTGCAGCAGCCAGACAATAGAAAGCAACCAGAAAGCCATTTTTCCAGCCTTCCGGTTGTGTTGAAGAAAATCTATGAAATAGAACAAGACACTTAGAGCATAGATCAAGGTCGTCGCTTCGCCTAGTCTCGCTACAATGGATTCCATCATCGCTTAATCACTCACTGGCAACTGTAGCAAAGCCTTGTGCCATATTTGGTTTGAACAGCTGAAATGACCCTTGCTCCACCTGTACAGGCTCCACCTTTTGCTCTTCATCTTCAACCTGTAAATCAAAGATTTCTTTGAAGAGTAAAAGTTTTTCCTCTGCATTCGGCTCCGCGGCAATTTCTTTTGCCTTTAAGATAGGATCTTTCAGCATTTGATTAATAATGCTTTTCGTATGTTTATTTAATAGCTTCATTTCACGGTGTGTGAGGTTCGGAAGCTTTCGTTCAATACTCTGCATCGTATCCGCTTGAATCGTCAGCGCCTTTTCTCTAAGTGCAGAAATGACAGGAACCACACCAAGCGTATTCAGCCATTGCTTAAATTCCACAATTTCTGCTTCAATGAGGATCTCAACCTGCTCAGCCACCGCACGGCGTTCTTTTAAGTTGGCTGCCACGATGCCCTCAAGGTCATCAATGTCATACAAAAAAGCACCTTCTACTTCAGAAATGGCTGGTTCTAAATCACGGGGCACAGCAATATCCACCATAAATAGAGGTCTGCCCTTCCGCTTTTTATTCGCACTTTCGACCATTTCCTTTGTAATGACAAATTGTTTCGCACCAGTGGAGCTAATTAAAATGTCCGCTTCGGATAATGTTTTTTCCAATTGGTTTAAGCTTTTAGGCTCTCCTGAAAAACGACCCGCCAATTCTTTTGCTTTCTCATACGTTCGATTGATAACCGTTACTTGACCAATCCCTTGACCTTGAAGGTTTTGAGCCGCTAGTTCGCCCATTTTACCCGCACCAAGAATCAGGACATGTTTATCAGAAAGACGTCCAAAGATTTTTTTTGCAAGCTCGACAGCTGCATAGCTGACAGACACGGCATTAGACGCAATGTCTGTTTCCGCATGAGAGCGTTTTGCAACGGTGACCGCCTGTTTGAATAAATAATTGAAAACGGTACCAATGGTCTTCTCCTCTTGAGCTACTTTAAAGCTAGAGCGCACTTGACCAAGTATTTGTGTTTCGCCAATCACCATGGAATCAAGTCCACAGGCCACACGGAATAAATGCTCAACCGCTCCATCATTTTCATAGAACTTCAAATATGGAGAGACATCTTCTTTTTCTAAACCGAACCAATCGGCTAAAAATCTTTTTATATAAAACCGTCCAGTATGAAGCTGATCTACCACTGCGTAGATCTCTGTTCGATTACATGTTGAGATGACGATATTCTCTAGAATGCTTTTTTCTTCTTTAAGCTTGGACATCGCTGTTCCGAGCTCGCTCGGTTCAAAGCTCAGCTGTTCCCGTATCTCAACAGGGGCTGTTTTATAATCTAAACCCACAACAAGAATATGCATAACTTCAGCTTGCACCCCCAACGCCCTGTCTAATTTATAATAATTACAATATAGAATTTATTATTTATAATGATTATAACATATATTCATTTTTAACTGGATGAAAATTGTGAACAGATTTCAAAAATGTTGTGATATAGTAGAAAAATGTTCGACACTAATTATGCCATATCATCACTTCAAGCAATTTACCAGATTTGGCGCGTGCGGACAAATGATCTGCTTAAAAGAAGGTGACATCTTTGAAGAAGAAATCCATTTTGCTGCCGCTCACTTTGCTGGCTGTAGCGCTATATGCCATTCTCTCAGGAGGTCAATTTGACATTTGGAAGGATCAAGAGAAATGGTATACACTCATACTGCTTTTTGGCCTTGCTTTCTTATATCAAGGAAAGAAGGAGCAAGAAAGCGCTCATGTGTTTATCGGTATGCTTATGACGGGCCTTTCGCTACACTTTATTCTTCAGCCAAAATTAGACCACTGGCCAGACACATTTACGATGATCGTATTCATCGTTGGACTTGCACTCTTTGTGAAATCATCTCAGAAAAAAGAATATCGTATTGAAAGTGTTGTTCTCATTGCACTCGGTCTGTTCCTTTATTTCTTTCAGCAAATTACAAAACAGCTAAGTTCCCTTTCGATCCCTACTTCCGGTTTTGAATTGTACTGGCCTTATGTACTGATTGCTGTCAGTCTCCTCTTATTATTTTTAAAAAGGAAATAACTTATACAATAAAAAGGCATCTGTCCATGACAGATGCCTTTTCTTTTAGCTGTTAATCTTCGCAAGGATGGCATTCCAGGCTTCGTCTTTTCCCTTTTTCGTTTCAGAAGAGAACAGGACTAGTTCATCTGATGGGTCAATGTCGAGTGTCTGTTTGACGACTTTCGCATGTTTTTCCCATTTGCCTTTTGGAATTTTGTCCGCCTTTGTTGCGATGACGATTACGGGAACTCCGTAATATTTCAGGAATTCATACATGTTCACATCATCTACTGATGGCTTATGACGCAGGTCCACAATTTGGACGACTGCTTTTAATTCTTCACGCATTGTAATATACGTTTCGATCATTCTACCCCAGGCTTCGCGCTCTGTCTTTGATACTTTAGCAAAGCCGTAGCCTGGAACGTCCACAAAATGGAGCATATCATTGATGATGTAGAAATTAAGCGTTTGAGTCTTACCTGGTTTAGAAGACGTACGCGCTAAATTTTTACGATTAATCAATGAGTTGATGAACGAGGACTTCCCAACATTTGATCGTCCAGCAAGAGCGATTTCAGGCAGTCCCCCGCTCGGATACTGCTCTGGTTTTACCGCACTAATGACGATATCTGATTTTGTTACTTTCATCTTCCCTCTCCTACCAACGCTTTCTCAAGCACCTCATCTAAATGTGAGACCGGAATAAAGGTTAGTCCTTCTCTCACACTTTCAGGAATATCATCAATATCCTTCTCGTTGTCCTTTGGAAGAATAATGGTTTTCAGTCCTGCGCGATGTGCGCCTAATGCTTTTTCTTTTAGTCCGCCAATTGGAAGCACTCTTCCTCTTAACGTAATCTCTCCTGTCATACCAACCTCTTTTGATACAGGTCGTCCTGTGAGTGCTGATACAAGAGCCGTCGCAATGGTGATACCAGCTGATGGCCCGTCCTTTGGAACCGCACCCTCTGGAACATGGATATGAATATCATGCTTTTCATTAAAATTAGGATCAATGTTCAGTTCATCTGCTTTCGAACGAATATAACTGAATGCCGCCTGTGCAGATTCTCTCATGACATCACCAAGCTTCCCTGTTAACAAGAGCTTGCCTTTACCCGGTGAGAGTGATACCTCAATCGACAAGGTGTCTCCGCCAACAGTGGTATACGCAAGTCCTGTGACAACCCCCACTTGGTCTGTCGTTTCAGCCTGGCCATAACGGTAAAGTCTTTTTCCGAGAAATTCAGATAAGTTCTTTTCCGTCACCGTGATGCGTTTGCGGTCTTCAGCCACAATCGCTCTTGCCGCTTTACGGCATATTGCCGCAAGCTGACGCTCTAATCCACGAACACCCGCTTCTCTTGTGTAATAGCGAATCGTATCAAAAATCGCTGCTTCACGAAGCTGCAAGTTCCCTTTCTTTAATCCGTGCTCCTTTAGCTGCTTCGGCAGAAGGTGATCTTTCACAATTTCTGCTTTTTCAACCTCTGTATACCCTGCAATCGTGATAATCTCCATTCTATCACGAAGTGGACCTGGAATGGTTGCTAAATTGTTGGCAGTGGCAATAAATAGCACCTGAGACAAATCAAATGTTTCTTCAATATAGTGATCGCTAAAGTTATGATTTTGCTCTGGGTCTAAGACTTCGAGCATCGCAGAAGATGGATCGCCTCTAAAATCAGAGGACATCTTATCGATTTCATCTAAAAGGAACACCGGATTCATCGTTCCTGCCTTGCTCATCCCGCGAATGATACGGCCAGGCATCGCACCTACATACGTTCTTCTATGTCCACGAATCTCAGACTCATCACGCACACCGCCAAGGGAGATACGGATAAACTTTCGGTCAAGTGATTTGGCAATAGATTTGGCAAGTGACGTTTTCCCTACCCCAGGAGGCCCTGCTAAGCAAAGAATCGGTCCTTTTAATGAATTGGTCAGCTTCTGTACAGCAAGATATTCAAGCACCCGTTCTTTGACCTTTTCCAGCCCGTGATGCTCATCATCTAAAATTTCACTTGCAAGCTTTAAATCTAGACGATCTTCTGTATAAATGCCCCATGGAAGATTGATCAGCCAATCAATATAATTTCGAATCACAGAGCTCTCAGCAGAGCTTGAAGGAATTTTTTCATAACGGTTCAATTCTTTGAGCGCTGTTTCACGAACAGAATCCGGCATGCTCGACTCTTCGATTTTAGACATTAAAGAACTGACTTCGCCAGTTTTCCCTTCCTTGTCTCCAAGCTCCTTTTGAATGGCTTTCATTTGTTCACGCAAATAATATTCTTTTTGCGTACGTTCCATTGAACGTTTCACGCGCTGCCCGATTTTCTTTTCAATCTCCAGTACCTCTTTTTCATTGTGTATTAAGCTGATGACCCGGTTCAGCCGTTTTTTGACATCCACTGTTTCCAGTACTTCTTGTTTGTCCTTTAATTTGAGCGGCAGGTGAGAAGCGACGATATCTGCCATTCTCCCTGGTTCCTCAATATCCGTCACTGTTGCATATGTTTCAGCTGAGATTTTTTTTGAAATTTTTATGTATTGATCAAAGTGATCTAACAATGTGCGCATGAGTGCTTCTGCTTCTGCGTCCTTTAATTCTTCTTCTGCCAATTCTTTTATGTCGACGGACGTATAGTCCTCCAACTCTACGTATGATTCGATCTGCGCTCGATTCAAGCCTTCAACGAGTACACGAATCGTTCCATTTGGCAGCTTCAGCATTTGTTTAATTTTTGTGTAGGTGCCGACTTTGAAAATTTCCTCTTCACCTGGTTCATCTATTGAAATTTCCCGCTGTGTTGCTAGAAAAATCATATGATCGTTCATCATCGCCTGTTCTAATGCTTGAACAGACTTCTCGCGTCCAACGTCCAAATGCAAGACCATTGTTGGATAAACAAGTAAACCTCGCAATGGAAGGAGCGGAACATTCTTTTTGATTTCATCTGCCATGTTGATTGACACCTCCGTCACTAGTATGAATCATTATAATATACCTGTTTCAGTCTTGTACAATGTAAAAGACTTGAGAAATGTTGATCTTACCGTAGTATACCCTTTCTTTTTATCATGAAAAAGAAAAAAAGATCTATTTCACTAAAAAATCCCCATATGTGATGGGGATTAAACAGATTTTCTTTTCATTTCGTCTTCTAGTCCATCTTTCTTCTCGTCTGGCGGGTTGACCAAACACTGATCCAGCACTTCTTGGAAGTGCTTCACAGGCACAATGGTGACCCCTTCAATCTCTTTTAAGATCGACTGCTGGTTGTCATAAGGAATAATGACAGTTGTGGCACCAGCTTGTTTCGCTGCCTTAATCTTCGGTATCACACCGCCGATCGGCTTCACCTGACCCTGCAATCCGATTTCACCCGTCATGGCTGTTAGATGATCGATCGGGATTTGATGTATGGCTGAGAAGATCGCGGTCGCCATGGCAATCCCAGCAGACGGTCCATCAATAGGGGCACCGCCTGGAAAATTAATATGGATGTCATATTCATTTGTCCGAATGCCTAAATTTCGAAGCACCGTTAATACATTTTCAACTGACCCTTTGGCCATACTTTTTCGTCTAATGGATTTCGACTGATTGCCAATGCTTTCTTCTTCTGCAATGCCTGTAATGTTGATACTGCCTTTTTCAAGCGCCTTACAAATGTTCACTTCAATCTCAAGCAGGGCGCCGCTGTTTGGTCCATAAACGGCCAGTCCATTGACTACCCCCACTTTTGGCTTTTCTGGTACTTTTTGTTCATATCTTGGTGTCAGCTGGCTTGAATGAATGACCCATTCTACATCTTCGATCGTGATGTCTTTTCGGTTTTCCGTGACAGCCATACCAGCGGCAATCTGCACCATGTTGACCGCTTCACGTCCATTTTTCACATAGGATGTTAAAAGGTTCAGCCCTTCATCACTTAATTCCTTTTGAATTTTTTGGACAGCCTTGGCAGCGACGATTTTCAGTTCATGCTGGTCAAGGTCCTTAAAGAAAATTTCGAGACACCTTGACCGGATCGCTGGTGGAATTTCGTCAGGTGTTCTAGTCGTGGCACCAATCAATCGAAAATCAGCCGGAAGCCCATTTTGGAAAATATCATGAATGTGATTTGGGATTTGGGTATTTTCTTCACTGTAGTAGGCACTGTCTAAAAAGACTTTCCGATCTTCAAGCACTTTGAGCATTTTGTTCATTTGGATCGGATGCAGCTCGCCAATTTCATCGATAAACAGAACCCCGCCATGCGCATGTGTGACGGCTCCTTGTTTTGGCTGCGGAATGCCTGCCTGTCCCATTGCTCCAGCCCCTTGGTAAATCGGGTCATGCACAGAACCAATGAGCGGGTCTGCGATGCCTCGTTCATCGAATCTCGCGGTTGTCGCATCGAGCTCTACAAAGACCGCATCTTTTTTAAACGGAGAATCAGCGTGACGCTTCGCTTCTTCCATCACAAGACGGGCAGCGGCTGTTTTACCGACTCCCGGTGGTCCGTAGACAATGACATGCTGAGGGTTCGGCCCGCATAGTGCCGCTTTTAGTGCACGAATGCCGTCTTCCTGCCCTACAATATCTTGAAACCCCTTTGGCCGGACTCTCTCTGATAAAGGTTCACTCAGCTTGATTGACCGCATCTTTCTGAGTGCTTCCATTTCTTTCTTTGACTCTTTGTCTATCGTCACCTTTTGTGTTCGCTGATTTCGCAGTAAGTTCCAAAAGTACAGCCCGATGACGATACCAAAGAACAGCTGTATGAATAATACGATTCCTGTCCAGCTCAATCGGTGCTCCCTCCTTCATCTATCGTATGTATTGGTTTCTGTCTGCTAGTATTTCCTAGAGCTGGACGGAATAAACACAACTTCCACGATAAATAAAAAACTCCTGAATCAAAAAGATTCAGGAGTGAGACTACTCTTATGCAGATGTTTTCGTATCTTTATTGACGACTGTGCCGTCCTTTAACACAAGACGCGGCGACTCGCCATCAGCAACCGTTGCACCAGTGATCACACATTTTTCAATATCATCACGTGATGGAAGGTCAAACATCACATCAAGCATGATGCCTTCAATGATTGAACGTAGACCACGAGCCCCTGTTTTACGCTCAATTGCTTTTTTCGCAATTTCGCTAAGAGCATCTTCTTCAAACTCAAGCTCTACATCATCAAGCTCAAGCATTTTTGTATACTGCTTAACGAGCGCATTTTTAGGCTTCGTCAAGATCTCTACAAGTGCTTTTTCATCTAACGGCTCTAGGCTTGCAATAACCGGTAGACGGCCGATGAATTCCGGGATTAAACCGAAGCGAAGCAAGTCTTCTGGGAGTACTTTTGATAGAAGAACTTCTTTTTCAAGATCTTCGATTTTATTTTCCGCACCGAATCCAATGACTTTTTGACCTAAGCGGCGTTTGATGATTTGCTCAATGCCGTCAAAGGCTCCACCACAAATAAAGAGGATATTTGTTGTATCAATTTGAATGAATTCTTGATGAGGATGCTTACGTCCACCTTGAGGCGGTACACTAGCGACAGTTCCTTCAAGAATTTTCAATAGTGCTTGCTGAACACCTTCCCCAGATACATCACGAGTGATAGAAGGGTTTTCTGATTTTCTTGCTACTTTATCGATTTCATCGATGTAGATAATGCCTTTTTCCGCTTTTTCTACATCATAATCGGCTGCTTGGATCAGCTTTAGTAAAATATTCTCTACGTCTTCACCAACATAACCTGCTTCAGTTAAAGATGTTGCATCTGCAATCGCAAATGGCACATTTAAAATACGAGCAAGCGTTTGAGCAAGTAAAGTTTTACCGCTTCCTGTTGGCCCAATCATAGAGATATTACTTTTCGAAAGCTCAACATCATCAATCTTGCTGTTGGAATTGATCCGTTTGTAGTGGTTATACACCGCTACAGCTAAGGATTTCTTCGCATTTTCTTGTCCGATGACATATTCATCAAGAATCTCCCGAATTTCATGAGGCTTCGGAACATCCTTGAATTCAACTTCTTCCTCAGTGCCGAGCTCTTCTTCAACTATTTCCGTGCAAAGCTCGATACATTCATCACATATATATACGCCAGGTCCTGCGACCAGTTTACGCACTTGATCTTGCGTTTTTCCGCAAAACGAGCATTTTAATTGACCTTTTTCCTCGTTGAATTTAAACATTCTTTCACCCCTTATTCTTCTTCACTTGCCTGTAGCTAACAGTCAGCTACCTTTCTGGGTCCAGTATGTATGCATTTTACCATACTTTCCTAAAAGACGGTAATGATGTGTTTCTAACACTGCACATTGAGATATGTATAACAGAAAGATGCGACTTACACTATCGTTTCCAAAAGAAGCGATGATAAGTCAAAAATTGTACAAAACAAGGCACGAGTCACTCGCGCCCTGTTTTATTATTATGCACCATATTAACGGTTTTCTACAAGAAAATCAATTGCTTTGCGAACTTTTAGATCTTCTTTCATTGCGTCAGTAGATCCGATCGCTTGTTTGATATTTTCAATTGGCATGTTGTATGCTTCAGCCATTTTTGAAAGTTCTTCTTCTACTTCTTCATCAGACACTTGTAAGTTTTCTGCAGCAGCAATTGCTTCAAGTGTTAGGTTAGATTTCACGCGTTTAGCAGCATCTTCTTTCATTTGCTCTTTCAGCGCATTTTCATCTTGTCCTGAGAATTGGAAGTAAAGCTCAAGGTTCATTCCTTGCATTTGAAGGCGTTGTTCGAATTCTTTCATCATACGGTCTAGCTCTGTGTCAACCATCGCTTGTGGGATGTCAACTTCCGCATTTTCAGAAGCTTTCTCCACTAGCTCTTCACGAAGTTTACCTTCTGCTTCGTTTTCTTTCGCTTCTTCAAGACGTTTCTTTGTTTTTTCAGTTAGTTCAGCAAGAGTTTCTACTTCTTCATCAACATCTTTCGCGAACTCATCGTCAAGTGCTGGAAGTTCTTTTGCTTTGATTTCGTGAATTTTCACTTTGAATACAGCTGGTTTACCTGCAAGGTCTTCAGCATGATATTCTTCTGGGAAAGTGACTTCTACGTCTTTTTCAGCGCCTGCTTCAAGACCAACTAACTGCTCTTCGAAACCAGGGATGAATGAACCTGAACCTACTTCAAGAGAGTAGTTCTCAGCTTTTCCGCCTTCGAATGCTTCTCCATCAACGAATCCTTCGAAATCAAGAACAACTGTATCGCCGTTTTCGATTGCGCCTTCTTCTTTGACAACAAGCTCAGCTTGACGGTTTTGCATGCCTTTTAACTCTTCTTGTACATCTTCATCAGTGACAGTTGCGTCGTCTTTTTCTACGTTAAGACCTTTGTAGTCACCAAGTTTCACTTCAGGCTTCACTGTTACTTTTGCAGTGAAGATTAAGCTTTCGCCTTTTTCGATTTTCTCAACATCGATTTCAGGGCGGTCAACTGGCTCGATACCAGCTTCATCGATTGCTTTTGGATATTCAACTGGAAGAAGAATATCTAATGCATCTTGATAAAGAGATTCTACACCAAAACGCTGTTCGAAAAGACCACGTGGTACTTTCCCTTTACGGAATCCAGGGATCGATACTTGCTTGACAACCTTCTTAAACGCATCATCAAGTGCTTTGTTAAATGTTTCAGCATCAACTTCTACAGTTAGGACGCCTTCGTTACCTTCTTGTTTTTCCCATTTTACTGACATGTGTGTTTCCCTCCAAAAATCTATTCAGATTGTGCGTTGTTACATTCTAAAGCATCATAAAGACTTCGTCCAATCAAAAACCACGCACGCCGCTCAAGAAGCGGTATTATGTATACAACATTTGACTTGATTATACATATCGTCTTTCAACCGTTGGAATCTACAACTGCACGATATATGCACAAATACAACCATTATATTATAACATAACAAGTCCGTCTTTCAACTAAATCGACAAATTACAAATAAGAAATTTCTTCAATATCTTTCAGCATTGTGCAAGCTTCTCTCAGCTCTCGTTCATTAAATTCATACAATAGATGCAATTCTTCGAGGTCAATCTCAATCCCGTGCATTTCATAGCCGACTTTATGAAGTGCTGCTGCCCAAAGATTCGGATCTGTGTATTTAGGAAGAAATGGATAAAGCACAAATAAGTGCCGGCGCCATAACTCTTCCACGCCTTGGTAAAGGGTTGGGTTCTCATTGCCGAGTGTGTCATCGAGCTTACGAAGGACTTGCTGAAGCAGCGGCATCTGCTCTGGCTTAACAGCCTCAGAAGGAACAAGCGTTAAAGAATCACCGAATTTCGTCACATGAACCGGCTTTGCCACATCATGATCTGACAGAAGCTGCAGGATTAATGATTTGACCAAAGGGTTTCCATCAGGCTTTTGTAAGATCGTATTTAATAGACCCATGTGTGGTGTGATGTTCCGGTCTTTCAACGAATGGATGAACTGCACCTGCTCTTCTGGCCGCTCAAGCATATCATCTATATTGATTTCACCGGCGCCATCCTCATCTTCATCTAAAATCTTTTCAGGTGATTCGATCATTTTTCTGCTAAATTCGAGCAGCTTGTAAAAATGCTCCGCGCTTTCTGCTGGAAGGTGATTTTCCTCAAGTACTGCCTCAATTGTCTGCTTCACTTCTTCATATTCTTTCAGCTGAATTAAGATCGTCATATACACTTGAAGCACGGTGAAGTAATGACCATATCCCTCATGCAGCATCTTTTCACAAACACGCTTTGCATCCTGCAGCTCGCCCAGCTCCAGAAAACAAATCGCCATGCCGAGGTGAATATCGGATTCTTCATCGTCATCATAAGATTTTGCTTCTGAAAACAAGTGAAGCGCCTCTTGATACTGTTTATCTTTTAATGCTGCCATTCCTTTTTCAATCAGTCTTTCTTTCAGACCAGGAAACAAAATGACATTATCTTTCTTCTTGTCATGTTTCATGCTTACGTTCCTTTCGGGCGCATATTTTTTATCAGTTTACCAACGAAGGTTAGTAAACACAAGTAACGAGAGGTTTTCATGCAAAAAAGAAGCCGTCACACCTCGGGCGGACGGCTTCTTGTAGTTTACGCACGCAGCCAGCTGCTGCGCTTTTCTTCAAATGCTTGAATGTCATCTTCTAGTAGTAAAGTTAATGAAATCTCATCATAGCCATTCAGGAGCATTTCTCTCCAGTGAGGATCCACATCAAAAGGAGTGATATTCCCTTCGTGATCTTCTATTTGCTGTTTTTCAAGATCAACCGTCATCTCATACCCTTTGTTCTCATATGACGCAGCGAATGTTTTCCACACATCATAATCAAGACGAATCGGAAGCATCCCATTTTTAAAGCAGTTTTGGTGAAAAATATCTGCGAATGATGGTGCGATGACAATTTTGAAACCATAATCATCAAGTGCCCAAGGGGCATGTTCCCTTGATGATCCGCAGCCAAAGTTTTCTCCTGCGATCAAAATGGATGCTCCTTCATAAATCGGCTGATTCAGTTCGAAATCAGGGTTTGGGCTGCCATCGGCTAAATACCGCCAGTCGAAAAAGGCAAACCGGCCATATCCTGTTCGTTCAATTCTTTTCAAAAATTGCTTCGGAATAATTTGATCTGTATCTACGTTGATACGGTTAAGCACAGCGGCTTTCCCTTTGTGTGTGACTAAAGGCTCCATCTATGACAACTCCTTACACGACTGTTTTCTCTTGATTAAACTTCCTGACATCGACAAATCGGCCATGTATTGCAGCCATTGCAGCCATTGCCGGGCTGACAAGATGCGTTCTCGCACCTTTTCCTTGACGTCCCTCAAAGTTACGGTTTGATGTGGATGCGCAGCGTTCGCCTTCTGGTACCACATCGTTATTCATGCTAAGACACATACTGCAGCCAGATTCTCTCCATTCAAATCCTGCTTCAAGGAAGATTTCATGAAGACCTTCTTCTTCTGCTTGCAATTTGACGCTTTGAGAGCCAGGCACGACAATCGCTCTGACATGATCAGCTACCTTTTGTCCTTCTATCATAGAAGCTGCTTGGCGTAAATCAGTCATTCTTGAGTTTGTACATGAGCCGATAAACACATGCTCAATCGTAATATCTTCAATACGCTGATGCGGATGAACACCCATGTATTCGTACGCACGAATCGCTTCTTTTTGATCATCCTCTTGTGCAAAATCCTCAGGCCCTGGGATCGACGCATCTACAGGCAGCACCATTCCTGGGTTAATTCCCCATGTGACCATTGGTGAAATCTCATTCCCATCTAAAACAATCGTTTTATCATAGGTTGCACCTGGATCTGTTTTAAGTTCTTCCCATTCTTTAATCGCTGCTTCGAAGTCTTCTCCCTGCGGTGCATATTTGCGGCCGCGGCAATATTCAAAGGTGACTTCATCAGGTGCAATCAATCCTGCTCTTGCACCTGCTTCAATCGACATATTACAAACCGTCATGCGTTCATCCATCGTCATGTTTCTGAATACTTCCCCAGTGTATTCAATCACATAACCTGATCCGAACTTCACGCCATGCGCACCAATGACTGCTAAAATGACATCTTTGGCCGTTACCCCTTTTTGCAGCTTTCCGTCTACTCTAATTTCTAATGTTTTCGGACGCTGCTGCCAAAGCGTTTGTGTGGAAAGTACATGTTCAACCTCACTTGTACCGATTCCAAAAGCAAGTGCACCAAACGCGCCATGAGTTGATGTATGACTATCTCCGCAAACGATTGTTTTCCCTGGAAGTGTCAACCCAAGCTCCGGTCCAACAACATGGACGATCCCTTGGTCTACACTGTGAAGGTCAGCTAGACGGACGCCAAATTCAGCACAGTTGCGCTCTAGAGCACTCACTTGTTTTTTAGCAATCTCATCTTTGATCACAAATCGATTCACAGTCGGGATGTTGTGATCCATGGTCGCAAACGTGTTTTGAGGTCTTCTCACCTTGCGCCCTTTTTGTCTTAATCCTTCAAATGCTTGAGGTGATGTCACTTCATGCACCAAATGCAGATCAATATATAAAAGGTCTGGTTTCCCCTCGCCGCTTTTGACAACGTGCTGATCCCATATTTTTTCGATGATTGTTCGAGGCATAACCCTTTTCCTCCCTCTACCTAATTCCACAAGATTCTATTTATACAATTGTTTTCACGCGCTGCTTGAGTGCGTCTACAACTGCATGAGTGATTTCTTCAGTTGTTTGATACGTTCCCTCTTTTGCCGATAAGTCCTTTGTTCGTTTGCCAGAGGCAAGAACAGCTTCCACAGCTTCTTCTATTGCAGCCCCTTCTTCTTCTAATGCAAAGGATGTTCTAAGCAAGCTAGCTGCCGACAAAATGGTTGCTAGAGGGTTTGCGACGTTTTGCCCCGCAATATCGGGTGCTGAACCATGAATCGGCTCATATAAATGGAGGCCAGTGCTTGATAGACTGGCAGATGGCAGCATACCGAGTGACCCAGTAATCATTGAAGCCTCGTCACTTAAAATGTCACCAAACATATTCTCTGTCACAATGACATCAAATTGAGCAGGCTTATAAATCAGCTGCATGGCGGCATTATCAACGAGCATGTGCTCATATTCGACGTCTGGATATTGAGAAGCCACTTCTTCTACCGCATCCCGCCATAGTTTACTAGAAGCAAGAACATTCGCTTTATCCACAGACGTTACTTTTTTCCGTCTCGTTAAGGCCATGTCGAATGCTTCTTTTAATACACGGACAATCTCTTCCTTTGTATAAAGAAGCGTATCAACCGCAGCTTCTTTTCCTTCTTCATCCGTGTAACGCTCGCTTGGTTCACCAAAATAGAGACCGCCTGTTAATTCACGAACGATGACAAAATCGACTCCGCTAATGTGATCCTGTTTTAACGGTGACGCCTCGCTTAAGCTATCGAACACTTTGACAGGACGGATGTTTGCAAATAAGTCCAGTTGTTTACGAATAGCGAGCAAGCCTTTTTCCGGACGAAGCTCTGGCGGGTTTTGATCCCATTTTGGTCCGCCGACTGCTCCTAATAAAATCGCATCAGCGCTCTTGCATACATCAACCGTTTCTTTTGGGAGCGGATTGTTTTTTTCATCTATTGCGATACCGCCAATGAGCGCCGTTTCGAATTCGAATTCGTGTTGAAATTGAGCCGCTGTCTCTTTGAGGACAGCGACCGCTGATGTCACAACTTCCGGTCCGATTCCATCGCCGGGCAAAAGTGCAATTTTCTTTTTCATGAGAACCTACCTCCTTTCCTATGAAATCGCGTGATGTTTCTCAATTTCAATGAGATTTGATTTAAAGATTAAATGCCTGTTTACTGCATTGACGTAGGCTTTCGCCGATGCTTCCAGCACATCTTGCGCCACACCGCGTCCAGCGGTTTCTTTTCCTTCTATTGAAACAGTGACATATACTTCCGCTAGTGCATCTCTGCCTTTTCCATTCGATTGAATACGGTAGTCTAGCAAATGAATTCTTTCCTCCATACAGCGCTCCAGCGTGTTGTACACAGCTTCTACACTGCCTGCGCCTGTAGCTGCTTCTTGAATGACTTCCTGCGTTTCTTGATTTTTCAGAGAGACCGTTGCTGTTGGCATTTGTTCTGTCCCATAGTGCACTTGAAGACTTTCAAATTCGTAGCCAATTTTTCGATCTGCTACTTTTTCTTCTAATATAATAGAAATTAAATCATCATCAGTGATTTCTTTTTTCTTCTCCGTCAAGTTCTTGAAGGTTTCGAAGAACTTATTGATTTCTTCTTCCGTTAGTTTAAATCCTAGCGTTTTCATACGATCTTTAAACGCATGTCTTCCGGAGTGTTTCCCAAGGACTAGTACATCTGTTGTCACACCGACAAGCTCTGGAGAAATGATTTCATAGGTTGTTTTTTCTTTGAGGAAACCATCTTGGTGAATACCTGATTCATGTGCAAAAGCGTTGTTGCCAACGACTGCTTTATTGCGCGGTACAATCATTCCTGAGTATTTGCTCACTACATCACTTGTACGCTTAATTTCATTCAATTGAATCGTTGATTCGACCTGGTAGAAGTCTTTTCGAATATGAAGAGCGACTGCAATTTCTTCTAAAGCGGCATTTCCTGCACGTTCTCCAATTCCATTAACAGCCGTTTCAATTTGATTTGCTCCATTTTCAATGGCAGCAAGTGAGTTTGCTACAGCCATTCCTAGATCATCATGACAGTGAGCAGACAAGTTGACGCGGTCGATATTTGGAACGTGTTCCTTCATATATTTAAAGATATTGCCGTACTCTTTTGGCGCTAAGTATCCAACTGTATCTGGCAAGTTAATGACACTTGCCCCAGCGTCAATGACCTTCTCTACAATTTCTGCTAAGAAAGCTAGATCTGTACGACACGCATCTTCTGCGGACCACTGGACAACCGGAAAACGTTCTTTCGCGTATTTCACCATTGAGACAGCCTGTTCTACGACTTCTTCACGTGTTTTCTTTAGTTTATGCTTCAGATGAATATCAGAAGTAGCGATAAAGATATGAATTCTTGGTTCCACTCCATCTTTTAACGCTTCCCATGCAGCATCGATGTCACCTTTCACACATCGTGCAAGACCAGCAACTGAACAGTTTTTGATCGTTCTAGCAATTTCTTGTACGCCTAAGAAATCCCCTCGGGATGAAGCGGGAAAACCCGCTTCAATGATATTAACCCCAAGGCGCTCAAGCTGCTTTGCAATGATTAGCTTTTCTTGTGCATTTAAGTTCACTCCTGGTGATTGCTCTCCATCTCGAAGTGTTGTGTCAAAAAAATTAATTTTCCGCACCGACGCTCACCGCTTCCTTTTTCTTTCCTTGTTTGACGAAAGGCATCATTTCACGAAGCTTTCTTCCGACGATTTCAATTTGGTGCTCATTTTCATTTGCATTGATCGCATTGAAACGTGGACGATTCACTTGGTTTTCAACAATCCATTCTTTTGCAAATGTTCCGTTTTGGATATCAGTCAAGACGGCTTTCATAGATTCTTTTACGTTTGCATCCACAACACGCGGTCCTGATACGAAGTCACCCCATTGTGCTGTATCAGAGATTGAATATCTCATGCCTTCTAATCCTTCTTCATACATAAGGTCAACAATTAATTTCAGTTCATGCAGACACTCGAAGTATGCAAGCTCTGGCTGATAACCAGCTTCTGTTAACGTTTCGAAACCTGCTTTCACTAGTGAAGTAAGACCTCCGCAAAGGACCGCTTGCTCACCGAATAGATCCGTTTCCGTTTCTTCTTTAAATGTTGTTTCAAGGACGCCTGCTCTTGCTCCGCCGATTGCTTTTGCATAAGCAAGTGCTTTGTCTTTCGCTTGGCCAGATACATCTTGATAGATGGCAAATAGGGCAGGTACACCAGCGCCTTGCTCATATGTTCTTCTCACAAGATGTCCTGGACCTTTTGGAGCCACAAGATACACATCTACGTCACTTGGAGGAACAATTTGATGAAAGTGAACGTTGAATCCGTGTGCGAAAACAAGTGAGTTGCCTGCTTCTAATTGATCTTTGATTTCTTCGTCATATACTTTCTTTTGCTGCTCATCTGGTAGTAGTACCATGACGACATCTGCTTGTGCTGCCGCTTCTTTTACTGTGAATACTTGATGGCCGTCTTCTTGTGCTTTTGTATAAGATCCGCCTTTTCTCACGCCGACGATCACATCTACGCCGCTTTCTTTTAAGTTCAATGCATGTGCATGACCTTGTGATCCATACCCAATGATAGCAACCTTTTGACCATTTAATACGTTTTCTTGAATATCACCGTTATAATATACTTTTACCATTTGACTCTCTCCTTTTGTTTAGACAATTGAAATTGTTTTATTTGATTGCGGCTTTTGCTGATTATCTCTCGCAAAGGCCGTGGTGCCAGTTCTGGCGACTTCTTTAATGCCGTATGGCTTAAGTAATTCAATGAGTGCTTCAATTTTTGAAGACTCACCTGTCACCTGAATGACGACACTCTCTCTGCTTACATCTACAATAGAAGCTCTAAACGGTTCAATGACCCCTGTGATCTCCATTCTAGATGCCGGTGCAGAAACGACTTTTATCAAAGCCAGCTCTCGCTGAACGATTGATTGGTTTGTAATGTCTGTTACTTTGAGAACATCAATTTGCTTGTTCAGCTGTTTTGTCAGCTGTTCGATGTCTTTCTCTTGGTCTACATGGACGACGAACGTGATGCGTGATACATCTTGAATCTCAGAATGGCCGACCGTAATGCTTTCAATGTTGTAGTGTCTTTTGGTAAAAAGGCCAGTGATTCGGTTCAGTACGCCTGATCGATTTAATACAGTCAACACAATAATTCTTTTCAAGGTTTCACCCCCACCATCTCATGAAGTCCTTTCCCCGGTGCGACCATCGGGAATACTTTTTCATCTCTCGCTACATTGACATCGATGAAAACAGGCTCTCTAGAGGTTAACGCTTCTTCAAGCTTTTCTTTCGCCTCTTCGTCTGATGAGATTCTGATTCCTTTAATGCCATAAGCTTCAGATAATTTAACGAAGTCTGGCTGCTCTGAAAATTTAGAATATGAGTAGCGTTCTTCGTAGAAAATTTCTTGCCATTGTCTTACCATTCCAAGGCTGTGATTATTCAGAACAATCACTTTCACTGGAAGGTTCAGCTCACGGATAACGGCAAGTTCTTGCAAGGTCATTTGGAAACCTCCGTCTCCTAAAATCGCCACAACCGTTGCCTCTTGATCAGCCAGCTGAGCGCCAATGGCTGCCGGTAAACCGAAGCCCATCGTACCAAGGCCGCCAGATGTGACCCACTTATCTGCATTTTCAAATGGATAGAACTGCGCTGCCCACATTTGATGCTGTCCGACATCAGTTGCCACAATGGCTTCACCTTTTGTGAATTGATGAATGTATTCAATCAGCTTTTGAGGCTTAAAGCCCTCTGCTTCGTTTTCAACGTACCAGAGTGGATATTCTGCCTTCCACTCATCTAATTGGTTTTTCCATTCATTTGATTCCCCTTGCTTCCCGTCTTGCTTGATCAGCTCTTCAAGGACTAGCTTACTGTCTCCAACAACCGGGATATGGGTATGAATGTTCTTGCCAATTTCCGCTGGATCGATATCAATATGTGCTACCTTCGCATGTTTCGCAAAGTGATTGAGGTTGCCAGTTACCCTGTCATCAAATCTTGCACCGATTGAAATGAGCAGATCACATTGGTGAAGGGCCATATTCGCCGCATATGTGCCATGCATACCAGCCATCCCTAGAAATAGAGGATGCTTTGCTGGGAATCCGCCAAGTCCAAGCAGTGTATGAGCGACTGGGATTTGCTGCTGCTCTACATACTGCCTTAATTCTTCAGATGCTTTGCCATGAAGAACGCCAGCTCCTGCTAGAATGACTGGTTTCTTCGCTCTGCTTACAGCTTCTACTAATTTGCGAATTTGCAAATAGTTCGGCTCGACTTTTGGCTGATAACCAGGTAAATCAATTGGCTGATCGTATTCAAACGTTCCTTCAATGCCTGCCACATCTTTTGGAATATCAATCAAGACTGGACCAGGTCTGCCTGTTGTTGCGATGTGGAACGCCTCTTTAATGACACCCGGTAATTCCTCTGGATTTCTTACTTGGTAGCTGTGCTTTGTGATGGGCATTGTGATGCCGAGCACGTCTGCTTCCTGGAAAGCGTCTGATCCAATGACTGAGGTTGCCACCTGTCCTGTGAAGACAACAAGAGGAAGTGAATCAATCATTGCATCTGCAATTCCTGTGACAAGGTTTGTCGCTCCAGGTCCTGATGTTGCAATGACAACACCCGGTTTGCCAGATACTCTTGCGTATCCTTCTGCTGCGTGAATCGCTCCCTGCTCATGCCTTGGCAGGACATGAAATAAACCAGAATCATAAATTTTATCGTAGATCGGTAAAACCGCTCCGCCTGGATATCCGAAAATGACTTCTACTTTTTCTCTTTTGAGTGCTTCAATTAACATGAGTGCACCGTTCATCGTTTGTGGTGCTTTAGATGTTTCCGTCTCCACTTGTACATTTGTCCCCATTTGATTTCCTCCTCTTTGTCTTGCTTCAGTCAAGTCTTTTCACCCTTTTCTATTCAAGATCGAGATTTTAGACCATATAAAAAAGCCTTCTCACCCCACAATGACACTACTTTTCACTAGGTCAAAGGGGCGAAAAAGCTTTGTTTTTCGCGGTACCACCCTTGTTCACGGCAAAATCTGCTGCCGTCTCATGGACATCTTTCATCCATTTTGGTAACGAGTGAGCAATGTCACTCGGTCTGCCCTACTATCATTTCAAGCAGACACTCAGAGGTGAGTTCACTTTAGAAAGTAACACCGGTTTCCAGCTACCACCGGCTCTCTGTAGATACTGACTCTAAAGCTACTAGTCCTCTTCAACGTTTATCGATATCTATTTAGCTTGCGTGAATGTTTTCATCTGTAAATACGACTTTTTCTCCTTCTTCAACCACTCGCTTGCGGAATTGTTCAAGAAGTTTGTTTGTGTGGACCCCAGGTTTCCCTTCACCGATTGTACGGCCGTCAACCTTTACAACAGCGATCACTTCGGCTGCGGTTCCTGTCAGAAAAACTTCTTCTGCTGTATACACATCGTGCCTTGTGAATGGTTCTTCTTTCACTTCGTAGCCTAAGTCTTCTGCAATCTCCATGATGGCATTTCTTGTGATGCCTTCAAGAGCGCCGATATAACCTGGCGGTGTATAAAGCTTACCTTTTTTATAAATAAACACATTGTCTGCAGAACCTTCTGCCACGTACCCTTGATCGTTCAGCATCAGCGCTTCACTCACACCGGCCATATGGGCTTCGATTCGGACAAGGATGTTATTCAAATAATTTAATGATTTCACTTTTGGGCTCAGTACATCGGGACGATTTCGTCTCGTCGGTACTGTTACAATATCAATACCCGTTTCATATAGGTGCTTTGGAAAGATGGCCAGCGGCTCTACAATGATCACTGTGTTGGCTCTCCCGCAGTTGTTTGGATCTAAACCAAGATCACCAGCTCCTCTTGAGACAACAAGACGAATATAGGCATCCTTTAGGCCGTTCCTTTCAACTGTATGAATCATTTTTTCCGTGAGTTCCTCAAGTGAATATGGAATGTTCAGCATAATGGATCTGGCGGAATCATACAGGCGGTCTAAATGTTCTTTCATTCGAAAGATATTTCCGTTATACACGCGTATCCCTTCGAACACACCGTCACCATATAAGAAGCCATGATCATAAACTGAAATTTTCGCATCCTCTTTTTTCACGAGTTCATCGTTTAAAAAGATCCACTGTTCCTTTTGGTCTTCCATTATCAGTGCGCACCCTCTCTTTCAAACAAAAAGTAGTTGAATTTTCAGACACTTTTTATTGAAGCCTCTCACGCTTGCTCTGCGTGTTTGTTTAGCTTTTGTTGAACCCATCTTACGCCGCTTTCCATACAGTGTCAACAGCATTTTTAAAATTATTAGACAATTTAGACTAATCAAAATTAAATGTATACGCTTACACCTTTGCTAGACAAGGAATGAAAAAACTTAAAATTTTTTGTATTTTTTCTTCAATTGATTTACTTTACCTGAACGCTTTTCTTTTGAGAAAACGTTTGTCATATTTTTTCACATCGTTTTTAATGAATACTGGTAGATTTCAACGCTTTTGATTTTCTTTCGGCATGCCTTTCTAAAGCGTTTTCCTATGAATTTATGATAGAATGAGAGCATCTTATAGAAGGAGGGCAATACATGGCTAACATCAGAGGTTATATCGGAACATATACAAAGGGAGACAGTAAAGGCATTTATACTTTTACATTAAATACGGACAAGCAGCAGATCGAACAAGTAAAAGTAGCTGCTGAACTTGAAAATCCTACATATTTAACCGTCTCAGATTCTCAAAAATTTGTGTATTCTGTTGTGAAAGAAGGATCACAGGGCGGCGTGGCTGCGTATCAAATTGATGCAGAAACCGGCACACTTCGTTTCATCAACCAAGAGCTTGCCGATGGCGCTTCTCCTTGCCACGTCAGCGTGGACAGTCAAACAAAAACAGCTTTTACAGCAAACTATCATAAAGGAACAGCAGAGATGTATGAAATCGATGCTGAAAATGGCTCAGTCATCCGCACGCTGTCACAGGCGCAGCATGAAGGAACTGGACCAAACGAAGACCGTCAGGAAAAACCGCACACTCACTTTATGGGTCTGACACCAGATGAACAATTTGCAGTGGCTGTTGACCTTGGGACAGATGGCATTTATACGTATAAGAAAGAGGGCGGCAAACTCGAGCTCGCTCATACATTTGAAACAAAACCAGGCACCGGTCCTCGCCATATCACATTCCATCCAACGAAACCTGTGGCATATGTGATGACAGAGCTAAGCTCAGAGGTGATTGTGCTTCGTTACTTTGAAGATGGTCATTTCGAAGAGATCCAAACGATCGCAACCATTCCAAGCGACTTTACAGAGAACAATCAAGGCAGTGCCATTCACGTGTCTTCAGACGGCCAATTTGTTTATGCAGGAAATCGCGGTCATGACAGCATTGCGATTTTTAAAGCAGACGCCGACGGCCAATTAAGTCTTGTCGAGATTGCTTCATCTGAAGGAAACTGGCCTAGGGACTTTGTGCTTGATCCAACTGAAGAATTCCTCGTCGGTTCAAACCAAGAATCTAGCAACCTAGTGTTATACAAACGCGACAAAGAAACAGGACGACTCACTGTCTTACAATCAGACATCGCCGTTCCTCATCCAGTTTGCGTGAAATTTTTAGGATAATGAAAAAAGCCTCCGTTTTGGAGGCTTCAGCTTGTTGACAAAGGGCTAAAATGAACTTTTTTAGCCCTTTGTCTTCTTTTCAGCGTGCAGACGGCGTCCAGCCATCTTCAAGCTTTTGATCAATAAGAGACGTATCGGTTTTTTCACCGAACCATTTTGACAGCCTGTCCTTCGCTTTTCCTTTCACATCATCATCAATGTACATCGCTACTTGGAGCAGAGCAAATGTGATCGCTCCTAAATCATCTGTGTAGCCGACACCAATCAATGTATCAGGGATGAGGTCAATAGGAAGGATAAAGTATCCGAGTGCCCCAATAATAAGGGTTTTTGCTTTGACAGGCACTTCGGGTTTTTGCAATGTATAGTAAAGTAATAGCACAGCATAGACAAGAGAGACACCAGCCTTTTGTGCCGTCTTTTTTAACTTTTCCCAAAAGGCATGATCATTAAAATGCTTCTTCGAACGCTTTAATAGTTCTTTTTTCTCAGAACGGTTCATCATATCGCCTCCATCTACAGCATAGCCCTTTTCCCTTCGTTATACAAGATATCCGCCGATTCGACAAACAAAAAGCAGCAGAAAGCTGCTGCATTCTACTGCTCTTTGTAAAACTTTTCGATCGCCTTATCGATGTAGACCCATCCTTTATAAGACACATGAATTGTATCTTTAAAGAAGTAAGGATCGTATTCATGTTTAGTCAAATCTGCGACTTCATACCCGTTATCTCGAATTTGACGATTGATTTTCTCATAATACTCTGTACGCCCCTCTTTCGGGAAACCGGTATAATCATACCATTTTCCATTGACAGGAATCGTCACAAACAAAGGCTTCGCCCCTGCCTGTTTTAAAATATCCAGCATGATTTGAAAATCTTTGTATTCTGGTGATTCCGCATAAGAGTGGTCTTCACGAGAATCTTTCATCTTTTTCATGATCGGTTTCAGCTTGCGGTCAAATAGTTTTTGATTAATATAAAACGGGTTGTTCCCTGCTTTTTCCGCACCTAAGACACTTGCTTCTTTTTCAAGCTCAGTCCATGTTTTTCCTTTGACAGAAGGAGACGGATGAAGCTTACGCTCTTTCCCCGATCCAATTGTATAGTACATGTCTTTCTTTTGAAGCATGCCATAATACATTTTTGCAATAGGAGAAATCGCGCCATAAGCGAATTTGTTCCCAGAAAGCTCTGCTTTAAAAAGTTCTGTGATGACCATGTCGTTCTTTACAGCTTTAAACGTCATGATTCTCTTGATCAGCTCTTTTTTCACAGCTGGATCAATTTCTTTATTATAAGCGAGATTAAGCGCTTGAAGCGCTGAATAGTTCGGTGCAAAGTGATTCTCGTCTGATCCCCATTTCACAAACCACTGCGGGGACACGATAAACACAAGCTTCTTCCCTTTTAATTCATCCATATGCGCTGCGAAGTTCATCGCATGAATTAATGATTGTGACCCACCTTTTCCAATAAGATAAGGTGTAAACCCTTGAGGATTCTCATGAAAGAAATTCGAAGGGTGATATGGATCAAAACGTGATAGTTCAGAAGATCCATAGATCGGCAAATAAGTTGGATCTTTTAGCATTTCATCTTGTAAATAAAGCCCCTGGAACATCCCTGGATCTAATTCTGTGGCTGACTTTTGTAATTTGTCTTTTGGGATCAGATGTGAGAGCCATGCATTTGGTACAAGAAGAACACCAATGAATAGAACAGCCGCTAAAATAAGCGGCCCAAAAAAACGCTTTTTCATTACTTCATCTCTGCCAGCTGCTCAGCAATGTGATTCGGTGTATCCCACACATCACGATCGAACTCTGTAATCGGAACAGTAATTCCGAGCTGACTTTCAATTGCCATAAGCAGTTCTACTGTACCAAATGAATCTAGAAGACCTTCTTCAAAAATTGCAATCTCTGGATTTTCTTTCACAACGTCGTCCTGACAAACCTCTGCAATAATACCGTATACTTGATTTTTAAATTCCATAATTTTCTACTCCCTTAATGATTAATGATGAAATGGTTTTCCTGAAAAAATATAAAACCCGAAACAAATCACATGGAATGTAATAATGATCGACACAACCATTGTGACCTTATTATCCGGCCACCACTTGTGCTTTTTATTCCATTTCTCAAATAAATTGTAACCGGACATCACAACTGCGTGATATAGTCCATAAATAATATATTGAAGTGCTAGACCATGCCAAGCACCCATCAATAGAAAGAGGACAAAGTACCCAATATTTGATACAGCCATACGGTTCTTGATCCACTTCTTTTTTGTCATAAAGAACACAAATCTCATAAACACGTAGTCTCTGAACCAGAAGGAGAGGGACATGTGCCAGCGATTCCAGAAGTCTTTAATGTTCCGGCTGATAAACGGTTTGTTAAAGTTTTCTGGTGATTTAATGCCCATCATATAACTCACACCAACAGCAAATGCTGTATATCCAGCGAAGTCAAAGAACAAATACATACTGTACGCATACATATACGTTAACTGTTGAACAAAGTGACTGCTGCTAATGTGATGAATATTCATGAGAATATACGTGTGAATCAGATAACCAATAATGAACTTATATAAGAAGCCGATAAAAATTTTATGAATACCGGCGTATAGAAGATCACTGTACGCTTCCTTTTCAGGCGGCGTATCCATATCCTTTTCAAACCGGCGGTAACGATCAATCGGACCTGATGAAATCGTCGGGAAAAAGACAATGAAATAGACCAAACGATGAATCGGAATTTTCTTCTTAATCAAGCCGTCTCTTGTCTCGATAATTAACTGGACACCTTTAAATGTTAGGTACGAGATTCCTAAAAAGCTCAGCCAGTTCATTGGCGGCGGTTGATGCGGCTGATGAGTTAAAAAGAACGGTAAAACCTTTGAGAGTACAAGCGGCAAAATAGATGCCACCACTGCCATATAGAAGACAGACGCTTGATTCGCCTTCAGCCGGTACGAAAGGTACAAGCGGATGATCAAGATTTGCCACACTGTAAACAAGAAGAGCAGCAATGCGCCATGTGCATCCTTTGAGAAAATAAGCGCGAGCGCCACAACCGTTGCAAACATGTTGTAGCCCTGCATTCTTTTGCCGCGAAGACCAAGAATGATCGTCGGCAAAAGAAGAACACCAATTAGAATGAAGAAAAAGAATGAACTAAACGGAATCATAGAAGAACCTCTTTCGCGATTCTTTTACGGTCAACCTTCCCGTTTGGTGTCATGTACAGCTGCTCAAGATAGACAAACTTTCTTGGAATCATGTACGCAGGCAGTGAATCCGCCATTTCTTTCTTAATTGCACTTGTCAGCTGATATTCTTTTTCAAAAGAATGCGCTGCTGGAACAATGGCTGCAATTAAGTACTCCACATGACCGTTTGGCTGGAACGGCACAATCACACAAGCATTGACATACGTTGTCTCGCTCACATGATATTCAATTTCTTCAAGCTCCATCCGGTATCCATGCAGCTTAATTTGATAGTCCAGACGGCCGTGGCACGTAATCAAACCATCCTGCGCCACACCTGCATCACCTGTACGGTAAGCAGGGCGTCCTTCGTATTCAAAGAACACTTTATCTGTTAAGGCTTGTTCACCTAAGTAGCCTCTCGTGACGCTTGGCCCTACGATGACAATTTCCCCTTTTTCACCATCAGGAAGGGTCTTGCCTTCTTCATCTAAAATGACGATATCTGTATCCGGTTTGGCGTAGCCGACTGGTAAAGAATCGTGCTGATCAAGAATCGCCTGCGTGACTTCAATCGATGTGATCGCAACAGTTGCTTCAGTCGGACCATACGTATTAAAGACCTGCGCCTTTGGAAAACGCTCAAGGAGCGCACTTGCTACAGATACAGGAAGTGCCTCTCCGCAGAACAAGAAGACTTTCAGCTCTGGTAAAAGCTCCCCTGTAAAGGAAGGGTCCATTAAGCACATTTGCACAAAGGAAGGTGTTGATGTCCACACTTCAACGTCAGATTGACCAAGTGCTGCAAACATATCCTTCGGCTTATTCACTAGATCTTTCACTAAACAGTAAAGCGTGCCGCCTGATTGAAGCGCTGGATACAAATCCATCACTGATAAGTCAAAAGAAAATGGTGCTTGATTTAAGAACGTGCGCCCCCCGCCAATTGGGAAGTCTCGGCACATCCACTCTGTAAAGCTTTCTAAATTATTGGCTGTTACCTGAACGCCTTTCGGTTTTCCGGTACTGCCAGACGTATAAATGATGTAAAAGACATCATCCTGTTGAACCCACTGCGAGGATGGCGGTGCTTCTTTTTCAAGAGCTAAAAGAGATGCCGCACTTTTCACTTCAATGTGTTCTTCTACATCTAATACATTTTGCTCATTTGCACAAATCAACAGACTGGCTTTTGAGCTTTCAATAATTGAGACGATACGCTCGGCAGGGATTGAGATGTCGACCGGAATATAAGGTCTGCCTGATTTCACACTGCCTAAGAAAGAAATCAGCATCTCTGGCTCCATATGACCGTATACAATGACAGGTGCACCGCCATTTGCGACAGAATCGATCGCACCAGCCATTTGGTCTGATAAATGCCAAAGCTCATCATATGTGATCGAAGCATGTTGAGAAACAAATGCTGGCTGTGTCGGTTTCGTTTGTTGATATTCATGAATCGTGTGTAATAGTTTCATAGTCTAATCTCCAATTAAAAATCGTTGTAAATGAATGATCCCGTATTTGCTGTATGGAATCCGTAAATAAAGAACAATAATAGCAAAATAAGTAAGTAAAAGCTTGTATATCCTATCCATTTTACAGACTTATTTTCTGATAGCTTTTTGAATAGCATATTGATAACCTCTTTTCTTTTGACACTTATAGAGACGCATGAATCATTAAAAGAGTTTCATACCAAAACATAAAAATTTTAAGAAATCATGAAAAAAAGATGTCGAATCGATAAACGTGTCTTTAGGCAAAGCTGTCTTATTGTAACAAAGATTTAATGTATTTGAAATGAAATTCAAGCTTAAATTTGCCTTAAAATTGTTGAAAGCTGTCGAATAAACGTAAAAGCCACCTAGTTTGCCTAGATGGCTTTGATTTCAATTACATTGAATTTGTGCGAATTTTATTTATCTAGAGAATATCTTTCAATAGCTTCTTCTGGAGACGTTTCTTTATCAAACACAAGATAACGACTATAAACTTCTTTTAGATGTACTGATTCTTCTAAATTATCTACTAATTCAAAGGTATCTAAAATTGCAACTACTTTGTTAGTAGTCATTCCACCCTCTGAATTTTCATAAGTTTCTTCTGGAAAGTTTTCGTGTATGATACTTTCAATTTCATCTGGTTTTTTTGTTTTTATTAGAAAAATTCTCTCTTCAAATATTTTTTCAGGGCTTAATCGTGGCGAAGTTGTTGATTCAAATAAAACTTTTACAGAATAAATATCGTACATAAATTATCACCTTTCATTTCATTTTTTCTTAAATCTGTTGTCTGTTAACAGTTTTTTAGCTTTTTTAGCATTCTTTTTTCCCTTTTTTGCGTCTTTGTTGATTTGTTCTATCGTTTTATTTAAGTATTCACTTGGAAACTCTTTTCTGATTGACCCTTTTCTATTCTTAGAGATGAATTGGTCTGCTGTCATTTTATGATGTTTGACAACTTGAGCCTCCCAAGAGTTTGAAGAAAATATCATATCACCTACAATGACAGCACCAGTTGCTAATACTGCAGCTTGTCCTAACCCTGGAATAAAGAAGAAAGGAAGTGGGATGGCAAATTTAGTTTCTGCAAGTTGATCAGGATTTAATTCTCCTTCAGATGATACAAAATCATTTGTGTTAATTACAACAGTTTCATTTTCTGATGCCTTTGCTGGTGCTTGTAAAACAAAGGTAAATACGGATAGAGCTAATAGTGTGGAAATTATTTTTTTCATCAAGTTAAATACTCCTTATAGTTTATTAGAAATTTACTTGAATAAAGATATTATATTAATTAGATTTTCAACAATTTTAAGGTAAATTTAAGAAAATTTGTTTTATATTAACGTCTATGTAAATATTTCCTCCATTATATCTTGATAAAACCCATAGTTTCATGGGTATCTCATCAATCCATTATAAAAAAATCCGTCACAAGACAAGTGGGTTCTCCGTTTTGATCTATCCCCCAAAAGCTTGGATACATCCCGTCACCGAAGCCTGTTGTAAACATGGCAATGTCCACTTTGTCATGAAAACGGGTGACGAGCCAGTCCCATGTGTGCTTGTAGTTTTGCGCAAGAGCTTCTGCAAATTCCTCATAAAGATAAAAAATCATTGTCCTCTTTATATCGCTTATCCTCATAGGCTTGTAAATATAGTGCTGCTTCCGCATCCATGAAACAGCCCATACCCGTATTCACACCGTAGCCGAAGAACTCATCTTTTGTTAATTGAACGGGTTCCTGACCTGCTCTTGTGGCAAGCTCCCATTCTATTGCTTGCTCGTTTGTGAACTTGATTATTGCATAGGCGACGCGTTCGTCACCGCTTTCTAATCGCTTAACCATAAGTAGAATAGGATATTTTCCCGGATGAACCTTCTTAGAAAAAGATTGGTCTCCCTCTGAAACAAAAGGATCACAGACAACGATATGACCGCTTGTGATCTCGATATGTCCTAACTGTTTGACAAATAATTGATCACCTTCTGAGCTGCTTTTGTTCTCTCCATTTTCAAAAATTAAGTTTGTTGGATCGATGTTGTACAAGGGATCATTCCTTTCATTATTTTTCTGAGACGTTTGAGATTATGTATTTTTCAATTTCAAAGCATGATCATCCATAGAACATCCATTTCCAGTATCAACTCCATACCCTGAAAAGAATTTCCCCTGTAAATCGCTTTCTATCTGTCCATTTGATAATGCAAGCTCTCACTTAACACTCGCTTCATCTTCTCCTTCTACTATACACCTTAATTTTTTTAGTTGGAGAAAGAATATTCTCTCTTTTGAATATTTACCGCTTTGCAATGTCTTTTTCATTAGTTAAAAATAAATGGAAGGTTAATTAAAAAACACCCTTCCAATGGAGGGGCTGTGTTATTAACTATTTTCTTTGGAATATTTTTTTATCAATGTTTCGCTAATCCTGCTTACGATATAGATCGCAACCGCTAAAATCAGCATCAACGGAAACATGCTTAACCGATCATCTGCAACATAAACAATGATCCCCACAATCACAGCCACTACGATTGCCGTTAAAAAATGCTTCACCGCCATCTCACCCCTTTGTAATCATATACATTTTATTACACAAAAGGTTTAATTGAAATGATTTCCATAAAATCGCAAGTTTCGTTTGTCCGCTCTTAAAGTAGATTGCTATATCCCTTATGTTGTTCGCACAATCTCCATATGTTAAAATCAACTAAAATATCTATTTAATGGATCAATCAGGAGGTCATTAAGTGACACAGCAAAGCACGCCATCCAAAATGTTATTAATTACTTTACCCGGCGCTATTATTGCCCTTGTGATGATCTTAGGGAAAATTGATACACCTGTAACAAATGTTTTATTTTATCTTGTGGCTTTTAGTGTGATGGGTTTAGTTGTTTCAAGCTTAGTAAAAGACTACAGAAAAAAGAAAAATTAACTCCTCATCTTGGGAGCTGTCGTTTATGCAGCTCCCTTTCTTTATGTGGACGCTCTCAAAGTTCGAAATGAAAGCAAAAACATTTGGAATTAAAAAGAATTAGAGAAATCAAAATAGATGCCAGTGAAGTGAGAAAACATTAAAAAATACGCACATTCATTTAGCACTTCCAAAAACCTTAAACAACTTGCACAAACAGAAGAAGCCGTTAACACCATGATGGAAACAGACAAAGCAATTGCTACGAGTACTAACAGAAAGTAAAGGAGAACGGAATGAAAACCCTTGATGTCTTTGAGTTGAAGAATGGAATTGACCAAACGCTGAACAAGTTGAAGCAGCAATCACAGAATTTTAAGTCCCTAGAAAAACAAATCAATCAAATCATCTCCTTAGATAGCGCATTAAAGGGAGAAGCTGGACAAGCAATAAAAGATTTTTATATGGAGTGTCACATTCCCTTTTTGCAATTCTTTCAGATCGTCATTGAAGAATACAGCGGTGCGCTAAAAAAGACAAAACAGGCACTTCATGCTTTTGAATCAAACCCGAATGGTTTTATCTCTCAATCATTCATTGAACACGAGCTTGACCAAGGGTTAAAAAAAGCCGAACGGACTATTTCTGATATTGTATCCGATGTGAATCAAGCCCTCAGCAGGGTCAGCAATATTGTACATTTGCCTCATGTAGACGAATCTGCTTTCCAACAAAGCTATCAAAAAGCATGGCTCGAGACGTCTAAAACCATTGGACTACTTCATGCATTTGACAGAGAACAAACAAGTGCTCTAAATGAAACAAAAAGTTCCCTTCACACAATGAAGCAATACATAGATACTTTAAGCAAGATGTTCACTGGCCCAAAAATTGAAATTACCAGTTATCAAAAAGGCTCTATCTTCAAAGCTGGAAAAGAAGAAAAAATCAACAGTACCATCAGTGGAATGAATAAAAATATAGACTCCTCTAAAGAAAATCCAATGACAATCATGCTGAAGAAGCTGAATGATAAAGAGCGATCAAATGTGGATACGATTTTAAATAGGAAACCGTCTAATAAAATCAATCAAAACGCCGTGTTCGTAAATGGAAAAGTATATAATACAAATGAAAAGATTGACTTCGCAAATGCCAAAACAGTTGACGTTATTCGAGATGGAATGCTCTATCGGTTACGATTAACGGACCAAAACAAAGTGAATATTGAAAGCATCACAAAGATTTCCGACTTGAAAACGGGTGAACAAACCTCAAACATCTTAAATACAGCGGTTGAATTTACAGGAATAAATGATGCCGTTCGAGCCATCACAGGGAGAGACCCTGTCACAGGTGACAAAGTCGCTGACATGGACCGTCTAGTATCAAGCTTGTACATGATACCCGGAGCTAAAATCGCTAAAGTAGGAAAATACGTATTTAAAATCATGAAAGGAGAGAAAGTAGCCAAGAAGATTGTTAAAACTCCTTCCTTCGGCAAATATTCCGTACCAAAAGGTCCTTACCGTGAAGTAAATGGTTTCCCTGTAAAAGTAAAACCAGGGGCTCAAGAAAAACATATTCCTGATGCACCTAACTATAAACAGGAGATAGCTAATGGAAAGAAAAAAAGCATCTTTTACGGGGACAATAAAAAAGCTCAAGAATTGCTTGATAAATATGCAGGTACAGGACACATCCCATCAAAAGGAAGAGAAGTTGTTAAGTTTGATCACAAAATAGGTAAAGCATATGACTTTGAAACTGAAAAATATATAGAAACCAATAGAGGAACAATACATTACTCAAAAGATGGTGCTCACATAGTTCCAACAAAACCAATACCATAAAAAAGGATTGATACTCTTGGGATATAACTCTTTAATCAAAATATTAAATAAATATGGTGCCAACGAATTGCGATTAGAGTGGAAAAACGGATTACAGATTATCGGAAAACCAGATGCACTCTATGAAACAGATAATGGGCTAGAAGACGATGATATAAATTATACAGAATATTACGCAGTTGCCTTTATTGTCAAGAACATCATTGCCCACCCTACTCATAATGAAGGAAGAGTATGTGATTGGGTAATACAAGAAGGAAATTCTTATGTGGAAATTTCCCTTTATGATGATCCACCTAAGTCTGTATATTTAGTAGACGGTCAAAAATTATGGGAATTTGACAGCGATGAATACCAATGAAAAGCCCCTCCGTGTCGGAAGGGCTTTCTTTTACTTCTGCTTTACTTCAACATATTTTGAAGCAGCTGTAATGTAATAGCCTGATTTCAGCTTGTACATTTTTGCTTCATTGACTGTAACGATCTATCAATCGTGAATGCTCCACCCGACTTTACTTTTTTGTGCTTTGCTGACCAATTCGGCTTATCGTAGATACATAACCATTCATCGCTATTCAGGCTTAGGGAATTTTTCAAAATGTTGAGGAAGAAGCGGTCTACGGCAAATCGTTTCTAGGGATTTAAGGGGGCCTTCAACTTCAATGCGAGGCTATTTCATGTCTTTTTCTAAATCTGCTCGTATCGAATCTATTTTCTTATAATGTTGATCAAGTAGGCTTTTGTTCCTTGTCATCCGAATCGCATTATATAGCTTACTGATTTTACTTTGCTGCTTTCTGATTTCCGCGTTTGTATAGTAAGATGTGTATGTACTCAGCTTTACGCCATCGGCTATTATATCCGCGACGTGCTGATGATTCACGGTGCAGATCGTATGAAGGCTTCGATGTCTTATGCTACTGGCAATATCCTTCGCTCGTTAGTTGAGGACATCCAGGTTCATTGCATGGTTTTATTGGTCTCTTCAATTAATTCCCTCCCCAAAATAAAAAGCACCCAAGAGGGTGCTTAAAATCTCAATTACTAGAATGAACATCTAATAAAGCTAAATGAACCTTACTTTTCAGAATATCTATTTTTATACAATTTGAATTTTTATCCTTATTCCAAACTGTTACATTTTCTTTCAATAAGAATTTATATATTTCTTCAGCAAACTCTAAACTAAACTCATTTGCAAGTAATTTAAAGAACTCTTTCGCTTCGTATCTTTCTGGAAAAAACGACTCATTTTCTTGAAACCATCCACAAAATAGCATAAGGTTTTTAAAGTTAAAGTCTATATTTTCATATGAAAAACCGGCTCTATTCAGACTTAGATTTTTTAGTCCGTCTTTGTATATATTCAGTTTATGCTTGGTCTTTAATTTTTTGATTTTATCTTTTTCATAAACTTCACTTACTTCTCGTACTTCTGAAACAGTATTTTGATTTAAATCTTCCTCATGTCTTTCTACAAACCCGATTGAGCTAAACATATGAAATTCTTTGTTAGTGACATAGGTGAATTCATTTAACAGTTCAATTCTAGGACCAATTATCTTGTTGTTTATGTCGTACCACCAGTCTTCCTTCTGTTCATCCGTTAAGAATATTATATTAACCTCTCTCTCTAGGGCGAAATTTAAAATCTGTTTCCAAAGGATTATATCACCAAGTTTATTTTGTATGACAACTCCGTTATAAAATTTAGTTCCCGTTTTCTTATTCAAATCTTTATATCCAGGAGGTATAGACTTTTTAAAACGTTCTTCTGCTTCTTTTTCTAATTCCTTCATTTTAGAGTATTCGTAAGGTTTACCTACTTTATTTTCATAAAGCTCTGTAATTTTGTTTTTAATTGTATCTTCCTTGGTTAAATCTAATTCTATTTCATTTTTATTTCTTAATTTCTTTATTTGTTCATCAGTTACTTTTTTAATAATTTCAAAGAAACTTTCTACATCTTCTTTATGCCTCTTTTTAAAATTACTTAGATCTTGATTAAGCATGTTTCTTACTTTATGCGGCACATCATCAAAAGCGTCACATACTTTTTCATACGAACCACTCTGCTCTACAATTACAGATTTTCTATTATAATGATATTCCTATGCCACTTGATGAGGCATCCACAGGTTTTCTTTATATTTTTGCAATAAATTCAGTATCTGTTCTGACGTTTCTTGAGTATACCTATATAAATTTAATAAAACATTTGTGTCTAAGACAATAATGGAATCTTTCCAAATCTCCTTATCATCCTTATCAAAATAAAACTCACGAAATTGTTCTCTCAAGTCAATTCCTCCAATAGAATATTTCATATAATTTATCGAACAAAAAGGAATAGTTTGAAGGAAATGCAAACTTTGTCGAACGAAAAAGAGACCTCCGCAATGGAAGCCGCTCTCAATTTATCACCTAATACCATCATAACCGCTCTCAGACAAAATGCTTTGCCAAGATCGTGCCAAAAGTGTGCCAATTTTGGTCAAACCATCAATATCTATAAGGAATTTTTGATTGTTTAATATCTATTTCACTCAAATTATTTAACTCCAGAAAGTATCTTAAACCTTCCTCGGATATATCCATTTTATTTTTTGGTCCAATTGTAACTCCTTTAATTTGACTGTCTTTAAGTTTAATTTTTATATAAGGGATAAATGCACCGTTTAAGATTCGACAATCATAATTTATAAATTTTGATCTTGTTGGAACAAGGGCAACTCTATGCTCTTCCTCTTGTTTAAAACACGCATCTTTAAAAAATGCTGAAAATAACAGAAAAGTTATATGTAAATTAGTTACTGTTTGAGTAATATACGGATTATTCTTAACCCACTCTCTATCATGAATAAAGTGCTCATCGTGCTTTTTAAATAATTCTATATAATCATCAACTAGTTCATTTATAGCTTGGTGATGTGTTTTTTCATCATATATAACTTTAGATTTAAATAAACAAATGGCAGCAGCTTTTTCTTGATCTATGGATAAGTCTGATCTATAAGAGGAAAAATCAAACTTTATGTTATAACCATCATTTTGTGAATAATTTGACCAGAGTAAATTTGAATCCTTATTTTTTGATAAAGACAAAACATATGCTGGATATTCAAAATCCTTAATAATTTTCAATACCCCTTCCACATATCGGAAATTTAACGAAGCTTTTTTAGCTCTCTCTACTAATATCTTATAAAATAAATTAAATGTATATTGTCGCTCTGTCTTGTCGTTTAAAAAATCTGAATGCGAAACCCAAAGTTCTTTATTTTTTATAATTCCTTCTAACCCGTACACACTAGTATAATGATATAAAGGATTTAACTCTTGTTCCATTTGTAGATACTTATTAGAATATTTATGGAGCTGCTTAGATATGGCATTATTAGTTGACTTTGTATCTAATGATGTCCCTTTGTAGCTTATAAGAAGATAAGAGTTTGTCTGTCCATAATACTCTCTTATCTTGTTATTCTGCATAATTAGAATTTCCATCAGATGCAATAGCTCATCATCAAGAGGTAACTTTAATAATTTGTGGTTTTTTAGTATTGTGCCGTTCATACATAATAGCTTTTTTTCAAAATCAATATGCTTTTCTTGGAGCTGTCCTAATGTATTTATCCTAACTCCTGTTCTATACAGAGTCAAAACTGCCACAGCATCCCTCAAGCCTATAAAGCTATTTAAGTCTAACAAAGCGAGTAAAACCATTACATCATTTTTCTTAGCATCTTTCTTGACCTGTTTATCAACTTTAATATTAATGCCATGCCAAAACCTTGAGCCATCCATTATTGAAACACTTTCCTAGAATTGCCATTAGACATTTTAACCTTGTCAATTTAGTCTGATTGGATACTTGCATTGAATCAAGCCATAAATAAATAGTGTCTGTTGTAATTTCCTCAAGGTATTCTACATTTGTGATTTTCCTAAATTGAGTCATATACCTGATATAGTCAGTAATAGTTCTTCCTCTATATCCACTTACCTTCATCTGCTGAATTATAATATCCAATACATTATCTAAGTCTCTGCCATTTTTCTTGTTTGATGCTGTTCCTTTTTCTGAACCACCTAAAGACTTTTCTGGTACAGATGCTCCCTTTCCTTGATTAAAAAGGTTAATGTATGCAACTACATTAAAGATATCCTTCTTCTTAGTCATCCTGTCTCCTCCATTAAATATAAATTAGAGGTAGTAGAACCTTTCAGAAATATTGTAGGGGATAAAAAAAGAGATGCTCCCACAGTGTTCTAATCTGTGTTAGCATCCCTTCTCTGCCCAAAACCCTGACATATCAAGGCTTGAGATTGTAAAACTGTACGTCCCAGGAGAGATTCGAACTCCCGACCGACGCCTTAGAAGGGCGTTGCTCTATCCAGCTGAGCTACTGGGACATGTTGTTATGTAGTGTTCTGTTGGTGAGTACCTCACCGACAAGATTTATTATATTACTATTGTTCTTTAAAGTCAACGGTTTTTCGAAAGTTTTTTTCATAAGGGGCAAATGCTGCACCCTTATGAAATACCTTCCAATGTGACAGTGTTTTCGAGGTCTTGTATGACCAGACCTTCTTCTGTGAAAAACTGTACGTTTGCTTCGCTTCCATCTAGTGTCAGTATCGCATAGCTGCGCTCTTTACGCATTCTTGGCAGGTGCACGCTGCCCGGGTTAATAAGCAGTTTTCCTCTTAGCAGCTCACTGCCTGGGATGTGCGAGTGGCCAAAGCAGATAATGTCTGCGCCTAGCTCTTCTGCACGGTAGTAGACTTGAAGCAAGGATTGTTTGATGCCATGCAGATGTCCGTGAGTGAGAAATAGTTTTCCGCCTCCATCAAGTGGGAGCAGGAGCTCTTCTTCAAAATCGCCCAAAAAGTCACAATTTCCTTTGACGACTTTGTATCCTTCGAGTGCTGGGTGGTTCGTTTCGAGTTCTGAATCTCCGCAGTGAATCATCATGTCGACTTCAGCCGCATGCCGTTTGGCAATGGTTTGAAGTTCGTCTGTGAGTCCATGACTGTCACTCATGATGAGTATCTTCATGGCTTCATTCCCCCTTATTCATTTGCGTCTAGCAGTGATGAAAGCTTTTGAAGCGCGACCGCTCGATGGCTGATTTTGTTTTTCTCCTCTGGTGATAATTCGGCCATCGTCTGATCTTTGTCTTTGACGATGAAAATTGGGTCATATCCGAAGCCGTTTTCGCCGATTGGTTCCTTTGCGATGAAGCCTTCTACTGATCCTTCTACCGTCTTTGTTTCTTTGCCCGGTATGCTGACAGCAAGGGCACATCTGAATCTAGCTGTGCGGTCTTCTTTTTCAATGCCTTGAAGTTCGCTCAGCACTTTTTCCACATTCTCAGCATCGTCTTTATGCTCACCAGCGTATCTCGCTGAATATACGCCAGGTTTTCCGCCAAGATAGTCAATCGACAAACCGGAATCGTCTGCAATGACCATTTCACCTGCTTTGGCTTGAATCGCCTCTGCTTTGATAATGGCATTTTCTTCGAAGGTTTGTCCTGTTTCTTCAATCTCTTCAGTAAAGCCAATGTCTGCTAGTGTTTTGACCGTGAATCCTTTTGGCTCAAGAATGGCTTTGAATTCTTTCGCTTTGCCCGCATTGTGCGTTGCAATGATGGCTGTTTTCATCCTGATCAAACCCTTCTTTTTATTCGATGACTTCTCCTGTAACCGCTTTTTGCTTTTCGATTAATTCTTTGATGCCCTTTTCGGCTAAATCAAGCAGTCCGTTTAGCTGTTCTCTTGAGAATGTCGCTTCTTCGCCTGTCCCTTGAAGTTCAACAAAGCGTCCAGCACCTGTCATGATGACATTCATATCTACTTCAGCTGAAGAATCTTCTTCATAATTTAAATCTAACAGAAGACCTTGCTGAGAATCAATTCCGACGGATATCGCCGCTAAATAATCAGTGATCGGGTTTTCTTTGATAACTCCTTCTGCTCGAAGCTTCTGAATCGCAAGTGTCATGGCGACAAAAGCACCTGTAATGGATGCTGTGCGTGTTCCGCCGTCTGCTTGAATGACATCACAGTCAATCCAAATCGTGCGTTCGCCAAGCTTTTCTAAGTCAACGACTGCGCGGAGTGCTCGTCCAATTAAGCGCTGAATCTCCATTGTACGTCCTGTAACTTTTCCTTTAGAAGATTCTCTCATCGTTCTTTGTGCGGTTGCTCTTGGAAGCATGCTATATTCTGCTGTAATCCAGCCTTTTCCTTCTCCTCTTAAAAAAGGAGGTACACGGTCTTCGATGGATGCGTTACAAATCACCTTCGTATTTCCCGATGAGATTAAGACAGAGCCTTCTGGATGCTTAATGTAGCCTGCCTCTATTTCAACTTTTCTTAATTCGTCATATTGTCTTTCATCTAATCTCATGATTTACCTCCATTACGATATACATTCCGCGCGGGTGCCAGCGGGGTTCTCCTACTAACTTTGACAACCTCGGCTCGTTCTAATCGCTTGGAATAAAAAAGAGGCAGCGAATATGCATGCCTCTTTTTCTCCATTATATCAATGTGTGCCGTTAAAAACTACCTGTATTCACTTGTTCTGGTCTTGAAACCGGCTTTGTCAGCTCTGCTCCTTTTTCGTTCACAAGCTCAGCCTTGCCGTTTACCTTAACCGATACGCTTTTGACGTCCGGCAGCTCTGTTAATGTGAGCACAATGCTATCAAGAACTTTTTGTGAAATGACCTTTTTCTTTTCATCTGCACTGCCAAAAATGGATTCGTTGAAATCAAGTGTCACATGTCCGTCTTTTACTTTCGGGACATCATTCAGCTTTACATCTTGATCAAAGTCTGTGAGCAAATGGCTTTTTTTGCTTGGTCCAGAGACGAGCTCATCAATGGCTGCTGTAATCGGATCATCCTCGTCTTTTGGCGCTCTTTTGGTCACAGGAACATAGTACGTCTGTTCATCAGATTCAGCTAAGTAGTAAACCGTCACTGGCTTTGTCGATGTCATATCAGCGGCAGCCTCGTGCTGAATATTTATACCGTCTTCTCTGCTTAAATCATCGGAGATCGGTGTACCGTTCACAGGCATTTCTTTTAGTTCATGTCCATTCATTTTCAATTTGACTTTGGCGACAGAATCAAACTGCGTTAACGTCCAAGTGACAGATTGCAGGATGCGCTGTTCGTCTTCTTTTTTATAGTTTTTGAATTCATTTGAAAAATCCACTACGGCCGTTCCGTCTTTAATGTCGACAGATACGCTCGTGTCGGCCGGCAAAACAGCTCGGAACCCATTTGGCATGAGGTTAGAAATCGGTCCTCCGTCCACGAGATATTCAAGGGTTTGTTTGGCACTTCCTTCGTTTTTCGGCAGCGGAATGGATTGAGAGACGACATACCCGTTTTTATCAATTAAATATAATTCTCTCATGACTGTATCTGCCTTCTTCTCTTCTTTTCCTTCTTTGGCTGTTTGTTTATCTTCTTTATTTTCTTTCACATATGTGACGTTTTGTGGCGGGTCAATCTCTGTTTTCGCTTGGTCTGTTTGAAACAATCCGCATCCTGACAAAAGCATGGCTGACGCGATACACGTCACAGCTGCTGTAGATCCTTTTTTCAGCATACTTCACCCTCCTCTAGTAGTTTGTACTACTATGTATACGAGCTCCTCATGTGGATTAGACCCTTTTCATAAAAAAATAACCCACCTCAAGAAGAAGCGGGTTATTGCTGATAGACCTGTTCAAGTGATACGGTTTCGACCTTCCCTGGGAGGTAGCCAAACCAGTCACGAGCGATGTTTTCAAAATTTTGCTGCTGCCCTGTTGTATAAAATGTATGAACAGGTGCTTCTTGAGAAGTGTTTAGCAGCCCTTTATACGAAAGAATCGTACTGGCTTCTCTAGCTGTCTCATCCCCTGATGAAATAATGCTCACATCACTGCCCATAAAGCGCTGAATCGGCTCTTTTAAAATCGGATAGTGCGTGCAGCCAAGAATGAGCGTATCAATTCCTGTTTCTTTCATCGGTTCAAGGGAATCTTTCACCACTTCATCTGCTGTCTGATCTAAAAACGTACCGCTTTCCACAAATGGGACAAGCAGCGGACATGCCAGACTTTGAACCGCTAGTCCTGCTTTTAGGGATAGCAGTGCTTCTTTGTATGCCTCGCTTTTGATCGTATTGGCTGTACCAATGACACCAATCTGCTGATTGTTTGTCACCTTGATGGCTGTACGGGCGCCGGGCTGAATCACGCCAATGACCGGAATATCAAGCGTTGCTTTGATTTCATCAAGGGCAATTGCCGTCGCTGTGTTGCATGCGATGACGAGCATTTTAATATGATGATGTCTTAATAAGTAGTGTGCCATTTCCCAAGTATATTGAAGAACCTCTTCTTCTTTCCGCGGGCCATACGGACACCGTTTTGTATCGCCTACGTAAATGATCTTTTCTTTTGGCAGTTGTCTCATGATTTCCTTTGCAACGGTTAAACCGCCGACGCCGGAATCAATCACGCCGATTGGTTGATCCAACAAAATCGCCTCATTTTCTTTTCATTTGCTGCTGTAGTTTCGTTAAGGATTGGTTGAAAACGATGGCTTCTTCTTCTGAGAAAGCCCCTAGAAGTTCACTGACGTATTCTTGGCGTTTGACAATCACTTCTTGAATGATCCGCTCGCCTTCTGGCAATAAATGAATGCGAACCACGCGGCGGTCAGATGGGTCTTTTACTCGTTCGACAAGTTCACTTTTTTCCATTCGATCAATTAAGTCGGTGGTTGTGCTGCAAGCCAAGTACATCTTTTGTGATAGCTCACCTATTGTCATATCTCCGAATTCATAAAGCCACTGAAGCCCTACAAATTGAGGAGGTGTAATCGTATATTGATTCAGGATTTCTCTGCCTTTTTGCTTAATAATTGCAGCAATATGGCGCAATGATTTTTCAATTTCTGCTACATGGTCGAACTCATTCGTTTCCATTTCATTGATACCTCACTATAGCATCTCACTTTGATTAAAACGTACATTCCTATTTTCCTCGTTTTTCAAAGAAAATGCAAGAAGAGACTCATGGAAACCATATAGAAATAACCGGTTCCTCCCTGGTGCGGAAGGAAAACCGGCTGACTTTAGAGCTCTAGCTCACCCATACGCAGAAGCTCGACGACGGCCTGTGAACGACCTTTGACTCCTAGCTTTTGCATGGCATTCGAAATATGATTTCGAACAGTCTTTTCGCTAATAAAAAGCTCGCTTGCAATTTCTTTAGTTGTTTTATCTTGGACGAGCAATTCGAATACTTCTCTTTCTCTTTTGGTTAATAGCGGCTTGGATTGAAACTCTTTCTCCTTCAAGTATTGTAACCCTCCTTGCTAAGGTGAGAGCTCTAGTCTCTATAGAATGGGATTCTGTATAGTCGAGATATCATATGCCGGGTGCCCGAGGTAGGTGACGTTAAAATCGAGAATTCCCGCATATGAGCGTCCAATTTGTGCGCTTTTATCAGCACAAAAAAGGACGAGTCTCCTACCCGAGACATCGTCCTTTTCATACACGTATTTAAAAGATAGAAATGGCTCCTGTTAACAAAGCGATCAATGTTGTAAAAAGGGCTGTTAACACAGTCCACAGCAGTGCGTATTTTTGCAAATCGCCAATATCTTTGTTCAGCATACTGACAAGAAGCAGCGTTGAAGCCACAAGAGGGCTCAGCAGGTGAACAGGCTGTCCTATGATAGAAGCGCGCGCAATTTCCACCGGATCAATTCCGTAAGCTGCACCTGCTTCTGCCAAGATTGGCAGCACCCCGAAATAATAAGCATCATTAGAAAGAACAAATGTAAATGGCATACTCGTTAAAGCCACAATGAGCGGAAAAAATGAACTGTAAGAATCCGGAATTAAGTAAATCACCAAGTTGGCAATCGACTCCACCATTTTTGTCCCCGAAAAAATTCCTGTGAAAATTCCTGCTGCAAACACAAGGGTAATGACCGTTAAAGCATTTCCTGCATGCGATAAAATTCTCTCGCGCTGATCTTCAACCTTTGGATAGTTGATCATGAGAGCGATGACAAATCCAATTAAGAAGAGTACAGGTATTGGTATAATATCTAGGACTAGTGTGGCCATGACAGCAATTGTGAGGAAGAAGTTGATCCAAATGAGGTTTGGTCTCTTCATGTCTTCTACGCCATCCTCAATTGACGCAGCCAATTCAGGAGAAATGGACACCTCTTCTTTGTGCTGAATCTCTGCGATCCCAATCCGTTTTCTTTCTTTTTTCCCAAGTACATAAGCAGTAAAAAGTATAAAAAGACCGCCTCCAACCATCGTTGGGAGTAATGGAATGAAAAATTCGCCTGCATCCAAGCCAAGCGCAGCAATTGCACGAGTAGCTGGACCGCCCCAAGGCGTCATTCCGCTCATAATTCCTAAAGACAATAATGAAATCGTTCCTAAAATTAACGGGTTCATCCCAATTCTTAAGAAAAGTGGCAGCATAGCTGATACGGTAATCATGTAAGTTGTTGTTCCATCACCATCTAATGCAACAAGCATAGACAAAATTGCTACCCCAAAAGCAATTTTGACAGGATCACCTTTCACAATACGTAAAATGAGTTTAATCAGTGGATCAAACAGCCCAGCATCCAGCATGACACCAAAGAATAAAATCGCAAATAACAATAAAGCAGCTGATGGTGCAACAGTTTTAAGTCCATCAAGCATCATGTCCCCTAATCCGCGGTTAAAACCACCGATCAATGCAAATATGATAGGTACAACGGTTAAAGCCACCACCGGATGCATACGTTTTGTCATAATGAGAAATGTAAATGTCAAGACCATCAAGATCCCTAAAATAGCTAGCACTTTATATCCCTCCATCCTCTTCTTTACGCGATCAGCAAGCGCCCCTTTGCACTTGCGATGAATGTTAGCGCTTTCTATTTCAAGGATATAATAGCTCTTTTTATAATGAAAATATTGATTTTTTCGTATATTCTATAAAATTCTTTTATAATCAACCTTGCTGATTTCTTAAAAACTCAATGAACGCTTTCACAACAGATAAATGAAGGGAGTCTGGCTGGTACATAAGCCATGTATCTCTTAAAACAGGCTGTCCATCTTTATACGAAAGACCTTTTACAAATAACTCATCACTTGGTCTGAGGCAAATTTCTGGGACAATGGCATAACCTAAACCATGCTTGACCATCTCTTTTGATGTATCCTGGCGGTCTGTCTCCATCGTCACAAGTGGAGGCATGGTGAACGTTTCCTGCCACCATCTGTTAATCAATCGTTTTAATGAACTATCTGTATGATAGTCAATGAGCGGCAGCTTTGGGAGGTCTTTCAGCTGGATTTCTGATTTTGAAATGATACAAAGCCGCTCTTTATCGAGCAAAAACCGCTCTCCATTCCAGTCGTAATCCCCTCTTAAAATCCCTAAATGGACACTTGATGTGCCTAATAAGTCCATGACTTTTGTGCTCCAGCCTGTATTCACCATAAATTGAACATGTGGATACTGCTTAGAAAATTCTTTTAAAATTTCTGGCAGTTTATACTGGGCAAAGTTACTTGAGACCCCTAACCGAATTGTTCCTTTGACCTTTTTTTGCATATTGAGCATGCCATCTTTCGTTTGCTGGAGCTGTTTGAGCATGTCATTTGCGTATTTAGCCAAGTACTCGCCCTCTGATGTAAATTCAATTCCTCGTTTTCTTTTAAAGAAAAGCTTCATATCAAACTCCTCTTCAAGCTGCTTCAATCGATAGCTTAAGGCAGGCTGAGAGACAAATAATTTTTCTGCCGCTTTTGTGATGTTCTTTTCTTCATAGAGCACCTTTAGAAACCGCCAATCTTTTTCATCCATTATATGCCCTCCTTTTTTACTAATTATAAAATATTTTTATTGATTATTCTCAAAATAATGTATTTAACTTATTTCTTATTATACTTTACCATTTTGGTTAGATAAACAGTTCATTAAAAAATTGAGGGTGAGAGTAATGAGAAAAGTTCCAATCACAATCATGCGAGGCGGTACAAGCAAAGGGGTATTCATTCAAGCAAATGACGCACCCTATGAACACGATGAGCTCGAGGCATTTCTATTAGACATTATGGGCAGTCCTGACCGGCTGCAGGTCGATGGGATCGGCGGCGGTAATTCTTTAACAAGCAAAGTGGCCATTATTGATAAAGCCACACGCCCAGATGTGGATGTGAACTATACGTTTGCACAAGTCAGCATCAATGAGAGATATGTCGACTTTAAAGGAAACTGCGGGAATATCTCATCAGCGGTTGGACCATACGCCATCATTAAAGGACTTGTTCAAGCGGTTGAGCCCATTACGACTGTACGTATCCTCAATACCAACACAAATAAAGTGATTACAGCAGAGGTCGAAGTCGAAAATGGAGAAGTAAAATTTGAAGGACAGGCAGAAATTCCAGGAGTAAAAGGGACAGGTTCTCCCATTTATTTATCTTTTGAAAATCCTGAAGGCGCAGTCACAGGTAAAACTTTTCCGACTGGAAACAAAATTGATACGATTCAAACAAAGTTTGGTGAGATTCCCATCTCGATCGTTGACATTGCAAATCCAATTGCCTTTATTCGTGCCAAAGATATTCAATTAAAAGGAACTGAATTGCCTGAGGAGTTTACAGACGAATTACTGGATGATTTAGAAGAGATTCGTTCCATCGCTGCTGAAATGTGTCACTTTGCGCCAAAAGACATGGCGACATTACAGTCTCCAGCCGTTCCAAAGCTTGCGCTCATTAGCGAGCCTGCTGATTATGTAGATACAAATGGAATCTTGAGAAGAGCAGCCGATATGGACATCATCGTTCGTATGCTATCGATGCAAAGACCGCACCAAGCACTTGCCATTACCGGCTCTGTCTGCGTATCAGCCAGCTGTTTTATGGAACAAACGCTTCCTGCACAGCTTTATCATGGACAACATGATACGCTTCGAATTGGGCATCCTGCTGGGATTATGCAAACGGACATTGACGTGTCTCAAAATAGAGTCAAAGTCATTCGAACCGCGAGAGAAATTCTAGACGGGGTTGTCTTTACGAAACAAGACTATATCGTGCAGCCTCATATTAAAAGAGAAGCCTAAAGCAGACGAGAACATCGTCTGCTTTTTTTAATGTTGAAGCGGGGCATCAATATCTCCAGCAGAATGAGCTTTTATCTGCCCTTTCTCATCTTTTAACTGGAGATGACCGTAGCGGTTGACCCCGCAGCAAATGCCTTCTTCCCAAGTTTGTTTTTCACGATCTAACGAAATGCGAAGGGGCTTGTTGAGACGATATAACCGTTTGTTATAGAGGGCAGTGAGTGCTTCAAACCCTTCATTCTGCCAGCGTGAATGGTATTTTTCAAAAGCCGCTGCCAGTTCTTTCACTAGCTGATCGGCTTTCACCTCTGTCAGCTCTGATAAGCAAATGGTTTTGTACGGGACATGCTCCGGCTTTGTCTCTACATTGATGCCAACACCGATATAAATGGAACTGCGGTCTGCTTCAATTAATGTGCCGGATACCTTTGCTTCATTAATGAGAATATCATTAGGCCATTTGATCGCCAGCTGATCCTCTGCTCTCATGAGTGGTTTCAGAACATCATAGATTGCTAGTGCTGTCAGCGGGGCGATCGTTGACTGGGTGGAGAGTTCTGCTGGCGGTAAGACTGTCATGGTGACCGCCACATTCCCTAAAGGTGTTTCCCACGGCCTGCCGAGTCTGCCTCTTCCTGCTGTCTGCTGGCGTGCATAGACAGCAAATGAGGGCTTTTCTCCTTGCTGCATGAGCCTTTTCGCTTCATTATTTGTACTATCAATGGTATCATATTGAAAAATCTTCATGTGTTCTCCTCTTGTTTCTTCTTGATATGATGCTTTTATTATAACAAAATGAAGCGTGCATGTTGATGAGGCAGCATGTTACTCATTTCGCTGCACCTGAAACGTCTCTTTTTCTTCCTCTGTAAACGGTACAGATGCGCCTGTGTCTTTACTAATTTGCACCATGGTGACTGAGCCTGTAAAGCAAGGTTCCTGCTGCTCATTTTCTCCTAAATAATGAAGGATGAGTGAGCTTGATCCGACCTTTTCCGGCTTGACATACACACGAAGCCTCTCCCCAATCTCTACCTGCTTGATGTAATCACATTGCAGGTTTGCGACGACTGTCATGGTCTCCCTCACACGTTTCATCCGTTTATCAACAATTCCCGTCTTTTGAAAAAAGGCAATTCGTGCCTCTTCAAAATACACAAAAGGGGTGACATTGTTCATATGGCCAAACATATCCGTTTCTGAAAAACGAACGGTGGTTTCGACATAAAATCGAAAGGATGCCCTCCACTCTTCAAACGGTTCTTCAATATATGACGGCAGTCTCACTTGATCATCTCCTTATTTGGAAACAAAATGCCTCTCCCGTATTGGAAGAGGCGTTTGTTTATATGTTGCATCCAGCCCCTTAAACACTCATCATAATTGACAAAGAGGACTGAATGTGATGTTATTCTGCGTGATCGCTTCCGAAGAAGTTACGGAATGCTTGTAAAGTTGTATCTCGGTTAAGTGCTGCAATTGACGTTGTCAGCGGGATTCCTTTCGGACAAGCCTGCACACAGTTTTGGGAGTTCCCGCAGTTCGCAAGACCGCCGTCCCCCATAATTTCTTCTAGACGGTCAGACTTATTCATCGCACCTGTCGGATGTGCGTTAAATAAACGGACTTGTGAAAGCGGCGCAGGGCCCATAAAGGAAGACTTATCATTCACGTTTGGACAAGCTTCAAGGCAGACACCACATGTCATACATTTAGAAAGCTCATACGCCCATTGACGTTTTTTCTCAGGCATTCTTGGTCCAGGACCGAGATCATATGTGCCATCGATCGGTACCCATGCTTTCACCTTTTTCAAGGAATTGAACATCCGGCTTCTATCAACCTGCAAGTCTCTCACAACCGGGAATGTCTTCATCGGCTGAAGACGAATCGGCTGATCTAACTGATCGATGAGTGCTGTACATGACTGGCGCGGTTTTCCATTAATGACCATAGAACAAGCTCCGCACACCTCTTCAAGACAGTTCATATCCCAGTTGATCGCTGTTGTTTTTTCCCCTTGTTTATTGACCGGGTTCCGTCTTATTTCCATAAGGGCGGAAATGACGTTCATATTTGGGCGGTAAGGGATTTCGAATTCTTCATCATAAGGCTTTCCATCTGCTGTATCTTGACGTGTGATAATGAATTGAATCGTGTTTTTTTCACTCATCTTATTTCTCCACCTTTTTCTTCGAGTAATCTCGTTTACGAGGTGCAATTAACGATACATCGACGTCCTCATAGTGGAATGCAGGCTTTTGATTTTTCCCTTTGAACGTAGCCATCGTTGTTTTTAGGAATTCTTCATCGTTTCTCTCTGGGAAATCCGGTTTGTAGTGTGCGCCTCGGCTTTCATTCCGGTTGTATGCCCCGATCGTAATGACTCTTGCCAGCTGAAGCATGTTGTCAAGCTGACGTGTGAAGGCAGCGCCTTGGTTGCTCCATGAAGCTGTATCGTTGATGTTAATCTGCTTGTAGCGCTCCATTAATTCTTCGATCTTCTGATCTGTTTTTAAGAGTTTGTCATTGTAACGAACCACTGTGACGTTATCCGTCATCCATTCTCCAAGCTCTTTATGAAGCACGTATGCATTTTCTGTTCCGTCCATGCTGAGGATGTTGTCCCATTTCTCCTGCTCTTTCTTCACAGCGCTGTCAAATGTTGCAGAAGATAGGTCTTCCGCAGATTTTTCAAGGCCGCTAATGTACTTGACCGCATTTGGTCCAGCGACCATCCCGCCGTAAATCGCAGAAAGCAGTGAGTTTGCACCAAGTCTGTTTCCGCCGTGCATAGAGTAATCACATTCTCCGGCAGCGAATAGACCTTTGATATTCGTCATTTGATCATAATCAACCCATAATCCGCCCATTGAATAATGAACAGCAGGGAAAATTTTCATTGGGAGCTTACGCGGGTCATCACCCATGAATTTTTCATAGATTTCAATGATGCCGCCAAGTTTAATATCAAGTTCTTTTGGATCTTTATGAGAAAGATCGAGGTATACCATGTTCTCTCCGTTGATGCCAAGCTTTTGCTCGACACATACGTCGAAGATTTCACGCGTTGCGATATCACGCGGTACAAGGTTCCCATATGCTGGGTATTTTTCTTCAAGGAAGTACCAAGGTTTCCCGTCTTTATATGTCCAAACACGTCCGCCTTCACCACGAGCCGATTCACTCATGAGACGAAGCTTGTCATCTCCAGGGATCGCTGTTGGGTGAATTTGAATGAATTCTCCATTTGCGTAATGAGCACCTTGCTGATAGACGATGGATGCAGCAGATCCAGTGTTGATCATCGAGTTCGTTGATTTACCGAACACAATTCCAGGACCACCAGTTGCCATGATCACTGCATCTGAACGGAAGGATTCAATTTCCATTGTCGTCAAGTTCTGCGCGACAATGCCTCGGCATACTTCCTCGTCATCTAACACAGCGCCAAGGAATTCCCAGCCTTCATATTTCGTGACAAGCCCTGCTACTTCATAGCGGCGAACCTGCTCATCTAGTGCATATAATAGCTGCTGACCTGTTGTAGCTCCAGCAAATGCTGTACGGTGGTGCTGTGTTCCCCCGAAGCGGCGGAAGTCCAGTAATCCCTCTGGTGTTCTGTTAAACATGACACCCATCCGATCAAGTAAGTGGATAATGGACGGCGCTGCTTCACACATTGCCTTTACTGGCGGCTGGTTGGCTAAGAAATCTCCGCCATACACCGTGTCATCAAAATGCTCATAAGGTGAATCCCCTTCACCTTTTGTATTGACCGCTCCGTTGATTCCGCCCTGTGCACAGACAGAATGCGAACGTTTCACAGGTACGATTGAAAATAGTTTAACAGCTGTTCCCGCTTCTGCTGCTTTGATAGTTGCCATGAGACCAGCTAAGCCGCCTCCGACAACGATGATGCTAGAATTACTCATTGTAGCCCCTCTCCCTCTTCTACTAATCTATTTCCTCTTAAACAAAAGCGAAAATTGCTCTTAGCCCTACATATGAAAGCGCTATAAATATACCTAATGTCACATATGTGGAGATTCTTTGTGAGCGTGGTGAAACAGTAATTCCCCAGCTGACAGCAAATGACCACAAGCCATTAGCAAAGTGGAAAATAGTAGATAAAACGCCGACAATATAGAAGCCTAGCATAAATGGAGAGCTTAAAATATTCGCCATCATGTCATAGTTCACTTCAGCTCCAAGCTGAGCTTGAATTCGTGTTTCCCATACGTGCCAAGTGACAAAAATTAATGTGATGATACCTGAAATCCTTTGCAGTCTGAACAACCAGTTTCTTAAGTAACTGAAGCGAGACGTGTTGTTTTGTGCCGTAAAGGCTATGTACACCCCATAAACAGCATGATAGATCAGTGGTAAGAAAATCACGAACAGCTCAAGTGCATATCTGAATGGAAGCTGTTCCATAAAGTGTGCAGCTTTGTTAAACGCCTCTGGTCCACTCGTCGCAAAGTGGTTCACCACTAAATGCTGAATTAAAAATAGACCGACCGGAATGACGCCAAGCAAAGAATGCAATCTCCGATAAAAAAATTCTTTGTTCCCCGACATTACTTTACCCCCTAGTAAAAAGTGCAATTGCTGAAAATTGTCTTACCCCCGCTTCTTTCAATTGTAAGCACTTTATTCAAATTTATTGACAATTTCATTTTACTCCTATGTCAAAAAAGCGTCAAGAAACCGCGTACATAAATTAAAATTTTCCGAAATTTAAAAGTTTTAAATCAAAATTCGTTTTACTACAATAAGAATTTCTTAGACTTCAGGGAAAACTCTGTCATCATATGCTTACATAAGCTATAATAAATTGTTGAAAGAGGGGAGCCGTACAATGAATAAATTCGAATCTAACTTAGAACAGCTAAAAGAAATTGAAGTCAATGGATTTGCCTACGAGCTGATACGCGAAGTTCTGCTGCCTGATATTTTGGGTCAGGATCATTCATCTATGATGTATTTTGCGGGTAAACTGCTTGCTCGTAAATTTCCTCAAGAGTCATGGGAGAAGATCCCCGAATTTTTCCATGATGCCGGATGGGGAACGCTCACGATGGTCCATTCGAAAAAACAGGAAATTGAGTTTGAGCTCGAAGGTCCACTTGTATCAAATCGAATCACCTATCAAAAGGAGCCATGCTTTCAGATGGAAGCGGGTTTTATTGCTGAACAAATTCAGCTTCTCAACGAGCACGTGGCTGAATCTTATGAACAAGTGAAAAAGCGTGCTGATAAAGTCATTTTAACCGTTAAATGGGATTTAAGAGACCCTAGCTAACACTCTTTATGAAAGGCGCGGACTTCAGGTCACGCCTTTTTGTAGTCTTCTTCTATCATAGCATACTTAGTGAATGGGTTTACGCACGTTTTCCTTTCTGGTATGCGGCGCTTTCCATTAAAAAAGAGGTGCACTCTTTCATGAGATACACCTCCCTGCCTTTTTAAGAGTGAGCAGCTGCACTCACCTTTGATAAATCAAACGCATCATGCAGCGCTTCAACTGCTTTGACCATATCATCTCGGCCAACCACTGTTGAGACTTTGATTTCAGACGTACTGACCATTTTCACTTGTATGTCTTTTTCCGCTAACACAGCGAACATTTCAGCGGCTACGCCTGGATTTGAGACCATACCAGATCCAACGATAGATACTTTGGCTAATTTGCTTTCTGTCTCGATCTGCTCGTAGCCAAGCGCTCCTTTATATTCTTCTAATACTTCAACTGTTTTGGACAAATCATCCGTTTTCACAGAGAAAGAGATCGCCGTCTGATTGGTGCTTGTGACGGACTGAATGATGATATCGACATTGATATTTTGCTTCGCAAGCGTCGTAAAGATGGTCGACAATGTGGTGAGACCGCTTGAAAGACCGCACACCGTCACGCGTGTAATCTGATCCTCAAATGCAATGCCTCTGACGACTAAATTTTGTTCCATGGATGATTCCTCCTCAATTAACGTACCCGATTCATTTTCAATACTAGAACGGACTTCTAGTGGGACTTGATAATTTTTTGCAAATTCAACAGCTCTCGGATGCAAGACGCCAGCTCCTAAATTAGCCAGTTCGAGCATCTCATCGTATGAAATACCTGCAAGTTTCCGCGCGGATGGTACATAACGCGGATCTGTCGTAAACACTCCTGGTACATCTGTGTAAATATCACATTTATCAGCCTTTAATGCGGCAGCAAGTGCCACAGCCGTTGTATCTGATCCACCGCGTCCAAGTGTTGTGATATGTAAGTCATCTGCAATTCCTTGGAAGCCAGCTACAACAACGACTTTCCCCGCACTTAATTCCTCTTTTATTCTTGATTCATCAATATCCACGATTCTTGCGTTACCATGTACTTGCTCTGTTTTCATACCAGCCTGCCAGCCTGTAAAGGAAATGGCATCATAGCCTTTTGCTTGCAGCGCCATCGTTAATAAGGAAATGGTCACTTGCTCTCCAGTTGCGAGCAGCATATCCATTTCTCTTTTGCTTGGATGATCTGTGAGTTCTTTCGCTAGGTCTACTAGAACATCCGTAGATTTACCCATTGCCGACACAACCACAACCACATCATGTCCGGCCTCGCGTTCAGCGATGACTCTCTCTGCGGCATTGCGAATTTTTTCTGTTGATCCAACGGACGTTCCGCCAAATTTTTGTACAATTAGTCCCATGTCTACCACCCTTTTTCAAAAGATCACGTGTGAGAGAAGAGGCAAGAAGCGGCTTTGGAGACTGCCTGCTCACTGCAAATAAAAAAGCAATGAGAGAACAGATCTCCCATTGCTTTAAAATCATCATTAAACGATGCAAACAATGAGATAGCCCTCCAAGAAATATATTCTTGACAGCCCTACATTTCTTCAATGTACAGCCAGCGAATAAAATGAGTGGATTTTATTCACTTCGGCGACGCTCCCCTTTCAGCCCTCTTCCTAGATCCCATCGATCTCTGAAGGCTTACTCTTGAAGTTCGCACCTCTATCTTCAACAAACAACACGTTCATTTATTAAATTTAGTCACAATCTTAACAGACTTTTGGAAAAAGTACAATCTATTTTTTTAATGCTTCCATTAAAAGTTCGGCCGTCTGTTTCGGGATGCCAGCCTCCTGAAAGTCTTGGATAGAGGCTTCTTTCATCTTTTTCACAGAGCCAAAATGTTTAAGAAGCTGTTTTTTACGCTTTTCTCCGATACCTGGTACATCGTCTAAAATAGATTGAAATGCATTTTTTCCGCGCAGCTGCCGGTGAAAGCTAATAGCGAACCGGTGCACTTCATCTTGAATGCGCTGCAATAAATAGAAGGCCTGGCTATTCCGCTCCAGCGCAACAATTTCAAGTGTATCTCCCATCATGAGATTCGAAGTTCTGTGTTTTTCATCTTTCACAAGACCTGCCACTGGGACAGACAGATTCAATTCATTTTCAAGCACATCTATCGCTGCATTGATCTGTCCCTTTCCTCCGTCAATTAAAATTAAATCTGGCAGCGGCAGCTCATCCTTTAACACGCGGGTATATCGCCTTCTAATGACTTCACGCATAGATGCATAATCATCTGGCCCTGTGACGGTTTTAATTTTGTATTTTCGGTATTCCTTTTTATACGGCTTCCCGTCCTGAAAGACGACCATGGCAGAAACCGGGTCTGCACCTTGAATATTCGAGTTATCAAATGCTTCAATCCGGTACGGCATATAAATATTTAGTGCATCCCCAAGCTGCTTCACCGCACCAATGGACCGCTCTTCATCACGCTCAATGAGTGAAAATTTTTCTTTTAAGGCGATTTTGGCATTTTGATGGGCAAGTAAAAGCAAATCCTTTTTCTTTCCTTTTTTCGGCTGATGAACGTTCGTCTCGAGCAATTGTTCAATCATCTCTTGATCTACGCTGTCTGGCACCAAAATTTCCTTCGGCAGAAAGTGATTGTTCTTTGCATAAAATTGCCCCATAAACGTGAGGAACTCTTCCTCAGGATCTTGATACATAGGAAATAGGCTGACATCGCGTTCAATCAATTTCCCCTGCCTGATGAAGAAGACCTGGACACACATCCAGCCCTTGTCATAGGCATATGCAAAGACATCTCGATCTGATAAATCACTCATCGTCATTTTCTGTTTTTCCATCGTTGAGTCGATGTAAGCGATTTGGTCTCTCAGTTCTTTTGCCCGTTCAAACTCTAATTGTTCGGCGGCTTCCTGCATCTTTTCGTTTAGTTCTTTTTTGATTTGCTGATGCCCTCCGTTTAGAAACCTTGTGATTTCGTCCACGAGCTGCTTATTCGTTTCTTCAGAAATGTCATACACACACGGCGCGAGACATTGTCCAAGATGATAATATAGACAGACGCGATCAGGAAGGGTTGCACATTTTCTCAGTGGATATAAACGGTCGAGCAGCTTCTTCGTTTCTCTGGCTGCTTGTACGTTCGGGTATGGTCCGAAATATTTCCCTTTGTCCTTTTTCACATTGCGGGTGACGATCAGCTTAGGATGCCGTTCATTCGTAATTTTAATAAAAGGATACGTTTTGTCATCCTTAAGCATGACGTTGTATTTTGGGTCGTATTTTTTGATTAAGTTCAGCTCTAAAATGAGTGCCTCGATATTAGAAGAGGTGACAATGTATTCAAAGTCCTCAATTTCACTGACAAGCCGCTGCGTTTTGGCGTCATGAGATCCCGTGAAATAAGAGCGCACTCTATTTTTTAAGACCTTTGCCTTTCCCACATAAATGATTGTATTTTGTCGATCTTTCATTAAGTAGCAGCCTGGTTGATCTGGCAAGACCGATAGCTTTTCTTTGATCAGTTTGTTCATATTTTCATCCGTCCTTGTTTTCCTCTTTCACTCCTTCTAGTGTATCACGAACATTTGTTTTATACCATGTTGAAAGAAAAGCGGCTCTCGTCTTTACGAGAACCGCTTCATTGAGTATGCCGCTCAGGCATAGACAGGTTTATAGATGTTTGTTGACAAGTTCAGCAAGTGCTTCTTTTGGTTTGAAACCAACAGATGTTTCTACCACTTCACCGTCTTTTAAAACAAGAAGTGTTGGGATACTCATCACGCCGTATTTACCAGCAGTTTCTTGGTTATCGTCTACATCAATTTTTACAATTTTCATTTTGTCGCCCATTTCTTGATCAAGTTCTTCAAGAACTGGAGCAATCATTTTACATGGTCCGCACCATGGTGCCCAAAAGTCCGCAAGAACAACACCTTCTGCAGTTTCTTGTGAAAATGTTGCGTCAGTCGCTTTTACGATTGCCATTATTCATTCCTCCAATGTAAATTATGCTTTTTAGTATAGCATCTACCAATGTGACTTGCGAATGAAATGCTTACGAATCATTTTTTATGAAATGAATTAAAAAACAAACCGTACAATCGCACCAATGACAACAATTGCACCGATAATCATGAGAATCGTTCTAAGCATATAAATAACTCCCTTTCCGCTTATGCCCCAACATCCTGCTCATCAAACATCTAAATATGCGATCAAGCCAGATCGACCGTGATCATCACCACCGACATTGGCGGCAGATCTATGGTTAATTCACCGGGTTTTACAGCAAATTGCTGAAACTCTGCTGGCTGGACAGCATGAGGATCATCAAATGTGTTGTGCGCATTCATGCGGTCCGCTGTCAGCACGCGGCCCGTGACTTTCGTTTGAGCATCCAAACCTTCAATGGCAAGGGATACTTCGTTTTGTTCATGCGGATTCAGGTGACAGAAGCTAATATGCATCTTATCTGACGAACGCGAAGCTGACACACTAACCTGAGGTATTTTTTCTCCTCTGCGTTCATAAGGCGTTGACACAAACTCCACTTCAAGTGCTTCTTCCTCTTGATGCACTTGAAACATGTGAAACACATGATATGTTGGCGTCAGGAGCATCTTTTCGTCTTCCGTTAACACCATTGCTTGCAGAACATTGACCGTCTGGGCAATATTCGCCATATGAATCCGCTGGCAATGACGATGAAATATATGAAAATGAAGGGCACAAACAAGGGCGTCTCTTAGTGTGTTTTGCTGATACAAAAACCCAGGATTTGTCCCTGGCTCTGGGTCATACCATGTTCCCCATTCATCAATAATCATCCCGATTCGCTTGTCTGGGTCATAACGATCCATGATCTCTCCATGATCCACGACAAGCCGTTCCATCTCATAGGCTTTTTTCAACGTGATAAACCATTCATCCTCATCAAATTCAGTCGCTGACCCTTTTTTCTCCCACGTACCAGGTACAGTGTAGTAATGCAAACTGAGTCCATCCATCCAAGGTGCGGCCCGCTCCATTAATATTTTTGTCCAATTCACGTCATTTGAATTTGCGCCGCACGCGATTTTGTATATCGTCTGACCCGCAAACTCTCTCACATACGTTTGATAACGTTTATATAAATCTGCATAGTATTCAGGCGTCATATTTCCGCCGCAGCCCCAGCTTTCGTTGCCTACACCAACATAGGTCAGCTTCCAAGGTTCTTGTTTTCCATTTTGAATACGCCAATCAGACATAGGTGTTCCCTTTGGAAATGTGATGTACTCGACCCATTCTGCTAATTCTTGAACAGACCCGCTTCCCACATTCCCGCAAATATAAGGCTCACATTCAAGCAGCTCACACAGCTTCATAAATTCATGCGTACCAAATGCATTGGATTCAACCGTGCCGCCCCAATGAGTGTTCACCATCGGCTTTCGTTCACTGAGATCACCTACACCATTTGCCCAATGATACTCGTCTGCGAAGCAGCCGCCTGGCCACCTAAGCACCGGAATATGTAATGCTTGAAGGGCCTTTAGCACATCGGTACGAATTCCCTCAATATGATCAATCGATGAATCTTTTCCTACCCAAATCCCGTCATAAATCCCTCTTCCTAAATGCTCTTGAAAGTGTCCATAGATGTGTTTAGAAATACGTCCGATCACGTCATTGACTTTTACTGTCCCCTTCACTTGTCAACCGCTCCTTTGTTTATTGATTACATACAAAAAAACCCAGAATACCTAGGCATTCTGAGTGTATGAGCGTTACGAGTGGATATTCATCTTTTTTAACTCTTCATTCAAAAGCGGTACCACTTCAAACAAATCACCGACGATTCCATAATCGGCAATTTTGAAGATCTCGGCTTCTGGGTCTTTGTTAATCGCAACAATGACTTTACTGTTAGACATTCCGGCTAAATGCTGAATCGCCCCTGATATCCCGCACGCAATATAGAGATCAGGTGTGACGACCTTGCCTGTTTGCCCAATTTGCAGGGCATAATCACAGTAGTCTGCATCACAGGCGCCACGCGAAGCACCGACTGCTGCGCCCAGCGTTTCGGCGAGTTCATTCAGTGGTTCAAACCCTTCCTTGCTCTTGACCCCGCGTCCCCCGGCGATGATGACCTTTGCTTCAGATAAATCTACACCTTCTGACGTTTTTTTAATGACTTCCTTCACAATCGTTCGCAGGTTCTGAATATCGACAGAAACCGGTGTTATTTCTCCGCTTCGTGAGGCATCCCGCTCAAGAGGTGCCACGTTGTTTGGCCGTATGGTCGCCAAAAGCAGACGATCTGTTGAAATCACTTTTTCGAAGGCTTTACCAGAGTAAATCGGTCTAGTGAAAACGAGGTGTTCTCCGGTAACGCTTACATCAATCGCATCTGAAATTAGGCCAGTCTGCAAGCGTGCAGCTATTTTCGGCGACAAGTCTTTTCCGATAGACGTATGGCCAAAGAGTACGGCATCTGGGTCAACCTGATCTAATATCGCTTGAAGCGCCTGCGCAAAACCATCTGACGTATAGTATGAAAGGTGCGGATGCTCCACAATCATGACATGATCCGTTCCATAGTAAAGCAGTTCATCCGCTTGGTCTTTGACGTCATCCCCTATTAACACGCCAATGACTTCACCGCCATCTGCCACTTGATGAGCGGCAGCAATGGCTTCAAATGTCACATTTCTTAATTTACCGTCACGACTTTCTCCAAGTACAACAACTTTTTTACTCATCTTTCAAGTTCCCCCTTGTTCTCGTGATATCGTAAAGTGGATAGTTAGATGACCTTTGCTTCGTTTCTTAGTAGATCTGTCAGTTCTTTGACTTGATCCTGAAGCTCACCGCTGAGCACCTTGCCACCCTCTTTTTTCTCCGGTAAGAAACGTTCAATTGTTTTGATTTTATATGGCACATCGTCTTCATCAAGATCTAAATCATCAAGTTCCACTTCTTCTAAAGGCTTTTTCTTTGCCTTCATAATGCCTGGTAATGATGGATAGCGAGGCTCATTGAGACCTTGCTGGGCAGTGACGACAAGCGGGAGCTCGGCAGAAATCACTTCCACATCACCTTCTGCATCTCGTTCAATCGAAGCAGAGCCGCCGTCAATTTGAATACTTGTAATCGTTGTGACATATGAAAAACCAAGTAATTCAGCAAGACGCGGGGCAACCTGTCCAGAGCCCCCGTCAATTGCCACATTCCCTGCTAAGATTAAAGAAGCCTCTTTGTCTTTTAAATAGTGGTAAAGAATCGTAGAAGCTGAATATTGATCCCACTCTTCTAAGTCGTCTTCCACATTTAATAAAACGGCTTGATCGCAGCCCATAGCGAGCGCTGTTCTCAGCTGCTTCTCCGCATCCTCACTGCCAACTGTCACAACGGTCACTTCTCCCCCGTGCTCGTCACGAAGCTGGATGGCTTCTTCTATGGCGTACTCGTCATAAGGATTAATAATGAACTCTGCTCCATCTTCTTGAATTGCACCAGACTGAATGGAAATCTTCTCTTCCGTGTCAAACGTACGCTTCATCAAAACAAATATATTCATCCATTTCTCCCCCTTGTGTCGTTCTAATCCCTTATTCCCCTTTAAAGTTCGGTTTGCGCTTTTCGATAAAGGCTTGGATGCCTTCTTTGGCGTCATTCGATTGGAAAATTTCACCGAACTTTTTGGCTTCCAGCTTCATTCCGCCATCATATGAATACAATTTTGTTGCGTTCAATAAATCCAGCACATACTCGAGTGATTTTGGGCTTTTCGTTGCAAATTTTGCCGCAAGTGTTTTGGCTTCTTCAAGCGCCTCTTCCTCTGTTTCTGCCAGCTTTGAAACAAGTCCGCAGGCGAATGCTTCTTCACCTGTAATCGGTTCAGCTGTACCCATCATTTCCAGAGCTTTAGCCGAACCAACATAGCGCGGCAGGCGCTGCGTGCCGCCGAATCCTGGAATGATGCCGAGGTTTAGTTCCGGCAGTCCAAGCTTCGCATCTTTTGTTGCGATTCGGATATCACAAGACATTGCAAGCTCAAGGCCCCCGCCTAATGCAGCTCCGTGAATCGAGGCAATGACTGGTTTTGGACATTGCTCAATCCGTTCAAAGACCTGCTGCCCTCTGTCTGCAAGGCTTGAATAGTCAGACTCTTCCTGTAACGTCGTAAATTCCTTAATATCAGCACCTGCTGAGAAAAATCTTCCTTCCCCGTGGATCACAATGGCTCTTACTTCTTCATTCTGTTCGAGCTGATCAAACTTGTCATTAAGCTCGGTGAGAAGTTGAGAAGATAAGGCGTTTGCTGGTGGATGCTGAATCGTGATGAGCGCTGTTTGCCTTTCATGATGTAAGCTAAGTATCTTTTCCATGTCAATCATCCTTTTTCACATTGTCTTTAAGATTGATGAATTCCGTTTAAGAGTAGATCACGTACGTTTTCTGCGAGTGCAGGAAGATCATACTTTTGATCATTCATGACCCATGTTGTCGCGGTTTCATCAATCGTCCCAAATACCATTTGTCTCGCTAAGCGGACATCTAGATTTTGTCTGAATTCTCCTGTTTTCTTTCCTTCTGCTAAAATCGACTCGAGCATATTTAAATACCCTTTCAGCACCTCATTGATTTTTTGCCGCAGCTCAAGGTTTGACTGCCTAAGTTCAAGCTGTGTCACAAGAGCCAAATGATGATTTTGCGCAAGCATACGAAAATGCTCCTCAATCAGCAGTAAAAGCTTTTCTTTCGCCGACGGTTTCTTTTGAATATCTGTTTCCATTCGTTCGATGAATTGTCCCATTTTTTCTTTGAACAATGAGATCAAAATATCCTCTTTATTTTTGAAATAAAGATAAATGGTTCCGTCTGCTACCCCTGCTTGTTTCGCAATCTTTGAAACTTGTGATTGATGATAGCCGTTCTCTGCAATCACCACAACTGCTGCATCAATAATTTGCATGTACTTCGGTCTTTTCTGCTTCAATGTGCTTCGTCCCTTTCTAAATTGAATGAGTATTCATTCATAACTTTATGTTAAAAAGAAACGGGCGATTTGTCAAGTGATCTTCTTCTTTCTTTTCCACCTTTAGCATAACAGAGCAGGCGGTCATCATTCAAATCATCCGGCCGGTGGACCGGATGATGCAGACCGTTATGTTTTCGGTTGATCGGCAGGCGTTTCAGATGAAGAAGCGTGCTTTCTTTTTTCTTCTTCAATTAATACTCTGCGCAAAATCTTCCCGACGGCTGTTTTAGGCAGTGAATCTTTAAATTCATACACGCGCGGTACTTTAAATGAGGCAATTCTCGTTCTAACAAAGCGATCAAGTTCATCCTCTGTTAAGTAGGCACCCTTTTTCGGCACAACAAATGCTTTCACTGTTTCTCCTCTGTACGGATCTGGAATACCTGCGACGACGACTTCTTGTACAAGCTCATGCTCATAAAGGGCTTCTTCGACCTCTCTTGGGTAAATATTATAGCCGCTCGCTATGATGACATCTTTTTTCCGGTCGACGATATAGAAAAAACCGTCCTCATCCATATACCCTATATCTCCGGTGAAAAACCAGCCATCTCGTAATACAGCCGCTGTCTCGTCTGGCTGATTCCAGTATCCCTTCATGATCTGCGGCCCTTTGACAATGATTTCTCCATGCTCATATGGTTCTTTGAGGCCTCCAGTTTCCTCGCAATAAATACCGGCATCTGTATTAGGCCACGGACACCCAATGCTGCCTGTTTTGTTCGCTCCCCATAAAAAGTTAGCATGGGTGACGGGTGAAGTTTCTGAAAGACCATACCCTTCCACTAAGCGTCCTCCTGTTAATTTTTCAAAGCTTTGTTTGACTTCTACAGGAAGTGCCGCTGAGCCGCTTAGACATGCAGTGATGGACGACAGGTCATACTTTTCAATGTTCGGATGATGCAGCAAGGCGATATACATTGTTGGTGCGCCTGGAAATAGCGTCGGTTTCTGTTTTTCAATGGTTTTGAGGGTATCTGCGACATCAAAGCGTGGAAGAAGAATCAATTGATGCCCTTCTTTGACAGCAAGGTTTAAGACGGTCGTCATTCCGTATACATGAAAAAACGGAATGATGCCAAGGATGCGTTCTTTCCCCCTGGTCGTTTTGTACATCCAGGAAGCGCACATTTCAGTATTCGCTAAAATATTTTCATGTGTGAGCATGACCCCTTTTGGTAAACCGGTCGTTCCGCCTGTATATTGCAAAACAGCGACATCCTCTTTCGGCTCAAAGGCAAGTGCGGGAATTTGCTGTTCACCTGCCGATTCTTTCGTGATCTGCGAGAAGTGATGAATGGTGTCATTTTTCTCCACTTGGATGACCATTTTATTTTTTCTTCTTTGCACAATAGGAAACAGTATGTTTTTCGGGAATGGTAAATAATCTTGTAGTTTGGTAATGATTAAGTGTTCTATACTTGTCAGCGCTTTCATTTTATAAGCCTTTGGATACAACAGATCTAGCGTGATCAGCACTTTGGCGCCGCTGTCCTCCATTTGATATTCCAGTTCTTTCTCTGTATAAAGCGGGTTTGTTTGAACAACGATGCCGCCTGCTATTAAAACAGCATAATAAGAAATGACCGATTGAGGGCAGTTCGGCAGCATGATCGCTACTCTGTCGCCTTTTTTTACGCCAATTTTCATCAGATGACTGGCTAGTTTCAATACGTCTTTTTGCAGCTGTTCATAGGTGATGTTCTTTCCTAGAAAATGAATGGCTGTATGCTCAGGTGCAGCCTCTGCGGAACTGAATAAGTAAGATTGTAATGTTTCATTTGGGATGGTGAGTTCGTGGGGAATTTGATTCGGGTAATGCAGAAGCCAACGTTTATCTGACTGCATAAAAACCCTCCTTCCTGAACTTTCGTACTATTTTATTATAGCAAACTTTTCCTTAGGACAGTTTGCTTTTTTCTAATAGAGCTTGGTTCAATTGCACACTTTTACTTTTTCGCCGGTGTTTCTATAGAGGCTCTTTTTCCTTCATGATGCCACTGTTCATATAAACCGCCGATTGCACGAAATGACTTGTTGACTCTTTCCACGATCTGTTGATGGATACTAGGGTCATTCGGTAAATGCGTCTGGATGTTGTCGACTTGATGCTTCCTCATCATGTCAATGTAAACCGTGAGAAAAATGGTGTCTTCTAAAATCCAGTAAATAACTTCATCCGCCACTTTTGTTCTTTTATGCAGCATTTTCATCCCTCGTTCATATTGAATGAGGATATAACCACTCGAATCGATCTGAATATAGGGACTCAAATCATCAAAAAATCCTGACGTTTGAAATGGACGTGCAATATACGGTTCGTATATGTCTCTTGGAAGGGATGTCATTTGAAGACAAGTATCAATGCGCTTGATTAGTTCGCCTTTTTGCAGAATGTGCTTCATGTCATTCGCCGCCTTTGATGAGATAAAAGCTGCCAAGGGGTTCCCTGACAGCTCTCTAACGTTGTTTTCTTCATTTCACAGGAACAGATAAACGGCACCAATGACCGCAAAAGTGCAGGCAACTACGATTAATACTTTTGCTAGCTTTTCCATGTCGTCTCCTTAAATGCCGGCTGCTACTACGTAAGACAGCCCAACTGAAATGATGAGTGAAATAAACCCGACCGCTCTATTATCATTTTCAATCTCTTTGTCTACTTTAAATCGCGGTGTTAAAAATTCAAAAATGAAATAGCTGACAAGCAGCATCACAAAGCCGTATACGCCCCATCCAACCATTTGAAGAAGGGAATTGTGCTGTGCGATGGAATGCTGAAACACATTCGCAATCCCAAAGATCTTCCCGCCTGTTGCCATAGCAACAGCTAAGTTCCCCCGCTGGATCTCTTCCCAGTTTTTATAAGAGGTGACGAGTTCAAAAATGGTTAGAAATAAGACGAGACATAGGACGGCCACGCTGTAATAGGCGGCAATTTCCACAAGTTCATTTTCCCAAAAGGCTTTCATGCGTTTTCTCCTTTTTACTTTAATTCGACGATGGTGACGCCTGATCCTCCCTCACCTTGTTCGCCAAAACGAGCATTTTTCACACTTCGGTGCTGTTTCAGTAATTCCTGAACCCCTTTTCTGAGGGCGCCAGTTCCTTTTCCATGAATAATCGACACGCGCGGATAACCAGCTAATACAGCATCATCTAAATATTTTTCGACTCTGCTTAAGGCATTTTCATAACGCTCTCCTCTTAAATCGAGCTCAAGCGAGACATGATAGTCTTTCCCTTTGACTGCCGTGATGGCTTTTTCTTGCTTAAATTCAGGTGCTGATTTGATAAATTCCATGTCTTTTTCTTTTATTTTCATTTTCAGAATGCCCATTTGGACACTCCATTCTTTGTCACCTGTTTGTTCAAGCAGCGTTCCTTTTTGCCCGAAGGTGAGCACTTTGACTTCGTCGCCTGACTTCAGCTGTCTTACTGCTTTTTTCGCTGGCTCTGGCTTTTTCTTCCGGTCAAACTCAGGTACCGCTTCTTCAAGACGCTTTCTCGCATCGATGAGTTCATGCTCTTTGAATGAGCGGTGTTCACTTTTTATCGAACGGAGCTCTTGAATGATATCTTCTGCTTCTTTTGATGCTTGTTCAATTTTCTCTTTCGCTTTATGTTCAGCTTCTTCAAGCAGTTTATCCTTTTGCTCATTCCATTCAAGAATTTGTCTTTGCAATTCTTTATGAAGCTTTTCTGCTTCTTTTCTATAGACTTCTGTCTCATGCAGTTCTTCTTCTGCTTGTTTCTTGCTATCTTCTAATGACGCAATCATTTGGTCTACTTCATTATGCTCTGCATGCATATCTGCTTTTGCCCGGTCTATGAGGTGGTCAGGCAAACCAAGACGTTTGGAAATTTCAAATGCGTTACTTCGTCCAGGCACACCGATGAGCAGGCGGTACGTTGGTGATAAAGTTTCAATGTCAAACTCCACGCTTGCATTCGTGACGCCTTCCCGGTTATACCCATATGCCTTCAGCTCGGGATAATGAGTCGTTGCGATGACGCGTGCATTAGTTTGATGCACTTCATCTAAAATGCTCATCGCAAGTGCCGCACCTTCAGCTGGGTCTGTTCCTGCCCCTAATTCATCAAATAACACGAGTGAGTTAGATGTCAAATGCTTTAAGATATCTACAATATTGACCATATGAGATGAGAACGTACTCAAGCTTTGTTCAATGGACTGTTCATCTCCAATATCAGCAAAGACTTGGTCGAACACAGCCACTTCAGAGCCTTCTTCAACTGGAATATGGAGGCCCGCCTGTGTCATCAGCGTCAGAAGACCCAGCGTTTTTAAGGTAACTGTCTTCCCCCCTGTATTTGGTCCAGTGATCACGATCGTTGAAAAATCTTTGCCGAGCTCAATATCATTTGCGACAACTTGATCCCGAGGCAATAGAGGATGTCTTGCTCGTTTTAAATAGATCTCTCCTTGATCATTCACAGCAGGCTTTGTGGCTTTTTCTGCCTTTGCATATTTAGCTTTAGCAAAAATAAAATCTAGCGTCTGCAGCTCCTTTACATTGTGAAGCAGTTCCCCAATGTGCTCTGACACGCTCTCTGTCAGCATTTGGAGGATCTTTTCAACCTCTTGCTTCTCTTTTAAACGGGTTTGCTGCAAGGTGTTATTTACATCCACGACCACTTGCGGCTCAATAAAAAGTGTTGCCCCAGATGATGATTGGTCATGAACAATTCCGCCGTAATTCGAGCGGTACTCTTGTTTCACCGGAATAACAAACCGATCATTACGAATGGTGACAATTGTGTCTGACAGCATTTTCGAAGCCGATTGTGAACGAATCATCGATTCTAATTTATCACGAACCTTTGATTCTAGTGAGCGTAATTGAATGCGCAATGAACGAAGTGCAGGGGTTGCATGATCAAGCACTTCTCCATTATCACCAATACAGCTTTCGATTTCTTTTCTGATTTCAGGCAGTAATATCAGCGTCTCAGCATATGTATGAAGGCGCGGTATGTCTACTCCATCTTCATACATGGACGTGAGAAAGTGCTTCATATTTTTCACCGCATATAATAGTCCTGCGATTTCCATCAGCTCAGGTGGGCTTAATGTACTGCCGATTTCTGCCCGTTTCACTGCGCGTCTAATATCCGTTAACCCGCCAAATGGCGCAGACCCCTTTAAGCGAATCACATCTTGTGCTTCTGCTACCTCTTCCAGCAAATGCTGAATGGTTTCTATATCCGTCAGAGGTGTTAAATCCTGCGCTCTTTCTTTTCCTAATGTGGATGCGGTATAGGACATCACTTTTTCTTTTACTTTATGAAATTCTAATGATGCTAACACTTTTTGTTGCAGCATGGTCCAGCCTCCTAACGACTACCTGTCACGCGTTAAAAACTTTTTGATCTCGTTTAGAGTAAAAGTATTCACGACATTTGCTTTTGGTGTCCAGCCTTTTCTTGCAGCTGTTACACCGACTTCCATATGTTCCAGCATGGCGATGTTGTGCGCATCTGTATTGATCATGATGTTCACACCCGCTTCATTTGCTTTCATTAAATGCTCTGTTTTCAAATCAAGTCTTGACGGATTACTGTTGAGCTCAAGTGCAGTGCCCGTTTTCTTCGCAAGCTCTATGAGCTGATCTATATTTAGGGCATAGCCATCCCGTCTGCCGATCAAACGGCCTGTTGGATGTGCAATTAAATCGACATGCTGATTTCGCAAGGCATTTTCAAGGCGTTCCATAATGACTTCCTCCGGCTGAGAGAAGCTAGAATGAATAGACGCAATGACAAAATCCATGTCTTTTAAAAAGTCATCATCATAATCTAACGATCCATCCGGCAGGATATCCATTTCGACCCCTTTGAAAATGTGAAAATGCTCGAATTCCTGATTAAGCTTGTCAATTTCTTTAGCTTGCAGACGCAAACGTTCTTTTGTTAAACCGTTGGCTACTTTTAAATATTGCGAGTGGTCTGTAATGGCCATGTATTCATAGCCTTTTGCGATACATGCTTCCGCCATTTCACGAATAGAGAATGCTCCGTCACTCCATGTCGAGTGCATATGAAGGTCGCCTTTGATATCTTTCAGTTCTACAAACTGCATACTTTCTTTATACGTATCAATCTCCGCTCCGGTTTCACGAATTTCTGGCGGAATGAGCGGAAGTTGAAAATGCGCATAAAAAGCGCTCTCGTCTTCAAACGTTTTCACTTCTCCAGTTTCAATCGTTTCCACACCATATTCGCTAATGCGCTCTCCGCGTTCCTTCGCAAGCTGACGCATTCGAATATTGTGATCTTTTGAGCCAGTGAAATGGTGCAGCGTAGTCGCGAATTGGTCTGATGTCACAAGCCGGAAGTCCACACTGATCTCAAAATCAAGGGCAAGAATGACAGATACCTTCGTATCACCGCTTGCGATGACATCTTTCACATCATCAAGTGCAACGAGCTGCTCTCTTACTTGCTCAGGATCATCTGTCGCAATGATATAATCTAAATCTTTCACAGTTTCACGTGCACGTCTTAAACTGCCAGCTCTTGAAAAACGGATGATACCTTTCGTCTCTTCAAGCGCATGATCAATCCGCTCTGCCACATCTAATGCAAAGCCAATTGGCAGTCGTTCCGGCTGCTTTCCCGCTTCCTCAAGAGCCGCGAGAATCTTTTCTTCTGTTTTTTTGCCAAAGCCAGCAAGTGCTTGTACCTTTTCCGCTTCGCATGCTTCTCTTAGCGACTGTGCATCGTGGACGCCAAGCTCTTGGTAAAGCTTAGCGATCTTCTTCCCGCCAAGTCCTGGTAATTTTAAGAGCGGGACAAGTCCTTCAGGCACTTCCTTTTTTAATTGTTCCAGTGTTTCTGATTGTCCTTTTTCGATATACTCAGTGATCACAGCAAAGGTTCCTTTACCAATGCCGGGTAATGCTAATAGATCATCTATTTGAGAAAGGCTGCGGTCATCTTGTTCCAGTGCCGCTGCTGCTTTACGAAAGGCAGAAATCTTAAAAGGATTATCTCCTTTCAGCTCCATATATACTGCAATTGTTTCAAGAAGTTTGATAATATCTTTTTTATTCATCTCTCATCCTCCAGCCGCTTTGGCATCTTCCTTTATAAATATACAAACTTTTCCTTCATCCTACAACTTTCTGTCATGGAATGAGAAAAAACTTCTCCAAGAAAGGAGAAGTTTTTAAACTCCATACGTCGTCCATAAGTCTTTGACAAGACTGGACAGATAAGGGGTGTTGCCTACGATCACATCTGCTAATATGGATTTGCTCATCATTGTTTGCAGTGCATCGACTGGAAGTAATGCAGCGACAAACAAGAGAATAAACACAAATAGATAGGTTTCAAGAAATCCTAAAACACCGCCAAGCAGTTTGTTGACCTGCTTAATCACAGGTATACTTGCAATGGTTGTGAGCAATCCGCCAATGATGGCGAGCAGGATTTTGGTCAAGATAAACAGAATGATAAACGCAATGGTATTATAATAAGCTGTTTCTAGATTCCCACTAAAGAAAGCGAGCTGCGCTTGACCGCCGCTAAAATTAGGCGCTGGAATCCACGTAAGCTGTGGTGCAAGTGACTGATAAAACATGGAAGCCACTAAGATAGAAACAACAAAGCTGATCAATTTAATCAATTGAAGAATAAACCCACGTTTTAGACCGACAAGCGTTCCCATAAGAAGCAAAAACAAAATGATGATATCGATCACGGTAATTTCATTCCTTTTCTTTAAGCTGAATCTCTAGTTTTTCGTATTGCTCTTTTAATTTCAAGTAGTCGTGGACGACATTGACTGCTGTCAGTACAGCTAATTTGTTTATATCAAGGTATGGATTTTTTTCATTTATTTCTCTCATTTTATCATCAACAATTGAAGCAACGTGTCGCATATGCATCTTCGTTTCTTGACCGATGATCGTATAGGACTGTCCGTAAATCTCAACTGTTGTTTTCGTTTTACCGCCGTCAGACAACGTTTCTCCTCCATTCCACGAGAATCCTAGTCTCTATCATAACATGTTTAGACATTGAATGGAAAGACGAGCCCTTCCCTGTTATGGTACACTTTAGAAATCAATGATATCAAGGTAAAAAGGAGTTATCCACTGTGCCCCAATCCGTCTTAAAAGCAACATCAGAAGACCTTAAAAAGATGAAGAGCGCGTATGCGCACCACTTAACTGATACTTTACCACCAGGCGCCCTTTTTCAAGCAAAGGTTCCTGGCTGTACGATTACAGCCTATCGATCTGGAAAAGTGCTGTTTCAAGGACAAAAGGCAGAAGCTGAAGCCAGTCAATTCAGCCATTTAAAAGCAGCTGATACGAAAAGTCAAAAAGCACCTGCTGTCACAAAATACAGTCCGCCGTCAGGAATTGCTTCTATGTCCGTCATCGGTTCAGATGAAGTAGGAACAGGTGATTATTTTGGACCGATGACGGTCTGTGCCGCCTATGTTGATGCCAGCCAGCTTGCTCTCATGAAAGAGCTTGGCGTAAAAGACTCAAAAGGTCTAAAGGACCCGCAGATTATCAATATTGCCAAAGATCTCATCAAAACCATTCCGTTCAGCCTTCTCGTGCTCCGAAATGAAAAGTACAATGCGATGCAGGAAAAGGGCATGAGTCAAGGAAAAATGAAGGCGCTCCTTCATAACCAAGTCATTACCTCTGTGCTAGAAAAACTAGACGGGAAGCAGCCCGAAGCCATTTTGATTGACCAATTTGCAGAACCGGGCATTTATTTCAAGCATCTTGCAGGGAAAAAAATCATTCGGGAGCGGACGTACTTTAGCACGAAAGCAGAAGGCATTCATTTGTCAGTTGCTGCGGCTTCCATTATTGCAAGGTACGCCTTTTTAATTGAAATGGATAAGTTGTCAAAAGCAGCAGGCTTTGACATTCCAAAAGGAGCCGGTCCTCATGTGGACAAGGCGGCAGCGAAGCTCATCAAGCTGCACGGCGAAGATGCTTTACGTCAATTTACAAAGCTGCATTTTGCCAACACACAAAAAGCGAAAAAATGGTTATAAAAAAGAGCTAATGCCCATAAGGCCATAGCTCTTTTTTCTTTAACCGCGCAAGACGGCTTGATACGTATCTTCTAATGCTTTCAATACTTTTGTATGAACAGCCGTCACTTCTTCCTCTGTCAATGTTTGCTCCGGATTTAAATATTGGAGAGAGAATGCAACGGATTTTTTGCCTTCTTCCATATGTTCACCCTCATACACATCAAAGACGGATAGGTCTGTCAATAAATCCCCGCCTGCCTCATAGATGACCCGCTCCAGCTGTCCGCTTGAGATATGCTGATCTACAACAAGTGCAATATCTCTTGTCACAGCAGGGAATCTCGGAATCGCTGTATATTTCATATCCTTCGATTCAGACGTCATCACATCTGTTAAATCAAACTCGAAAACATATGTTTCTTTTAAATCTAATTCCTTTTCAATGACTGGATGCAGTGCAGCAACAAACCCAATGACTTTTCCATTTAAATGAACATCTGCTGTACGACCTGGGTGAAGACCCTCACGCTCTGCTTGAACATATGTGATTTGGTCTGATACACCAAGCTTTTCAAATAGACCTTCTGCAATTCCTTTCGCTACATAAAAATCGACGGCTTTTTTCTCGCCCTGCCAAAGATTTTTATGCCATAAGCCTGTCAGCGCACCAGCGACATGCTCTTTTTCCACTGGTTTTTCTCCTTCAGCTTCTGCTAAGAACACAGAACCCGTTTCATAAAAGCCAAAGGAATCAGCTTGTCTTGCCAAGTTATATGCAACAGAATCAAGTAAGTTTGGCAGAAGACTTTGTCTGAGCACACTTCGTTCTTCACTCATTGGCAGGGAAAGTCTCGTTTTATAAGCTGGATTCAGTGCAAAAGCTGTAGACTTATGCTGATTTGTCAATGAATACGTGATCGCTTGAGAAAGACCTGCGCCTTCTAAGAAACGTCTGACCTTCCTGCGCTTCACTTGGTACGGCGTGAGACCGCCAACTGTACCAGCTGTCGCAGGCAGTGTAGACGGAATATTATCATAGCCGTATAATCTGGCAACTTCTTCAATGAGGTCTTCTTCAATCGTGATATCCATTCTACGAGAAGGAACCGTTACGACAAGAACGTCATTTGATTCGCCCACTGTAAAACCAAGTTTGTTGAAAATTTGCATCATATCTTCTTTTGAAATGCTCATGCCAAGCACCTTATTCACACGCTCAGTTGATACGTGGATGACATTCATACTTGCTTCAAGGTGGTTTTCCTCCACAGTCCCGCTTAGCACTTCACCACCTGCATAGAGACTGATCAATTGCGCTGCTCTTTCGGCTGCAGGTTTTGTACGCTGCGGGTCAAGTCCTTTTTCAAATCGTGTGCTTGATTCACTGCGAAGCCCTAAGTCTCTAGATGCTTGACGGACCGTTTGACCGTTGAAATATGCCGCTTCTAAAAGAATCGTTGTCGTCTCATCACGCACCTCAGATTCAAGACCGCCCATGACGCCTGCTACAGCGTGCGCTTTCGTCCCATTAGTGATCACTAGATGCTTTGATGACAATGTACGTTCTTGTTCATCCAGTGTTTGAATGATTTCGCTATCAGACGCTTTACGTACGACCACCTGCTTTGAACCAAAGCGGTCATAATCAAATGCATGAAGCGGCTGACCGTATTCAAGCAGTACAAAGTTTGTAATATCGACGACGTTGTTAATTGGTCGAATGCCTGCATTCATCAATCTTGTTTGAATCCAAAGCGGTGCTGGTCCAACCTTTACATTTTTAATGATCTTCGCTGCATAAAGTGGATTTGCTTCTTGATCCTCAATTTTCACAGAGATATAGTCTGCTGCTTTTTCTGAAGAGGTGTCATGTGCTGTATCAGGAAGTTTGATGTCTCTCCCTAAAATGGCTGCAACCTCATAGGCCACACCGAGCATATTCAGGGCATCCGCACGGTTTGGTGTTAAACCAAGCTCAAGTACCGCATCGTCTAATTGAAGTGCCTGAAGAGCATCATCTCCGGGTTTGACGTCATTTGGGAAAACAAAAATGCCTTCTGCATATTCCTTTGGTACGAGTTTGCTTTCTACGCCTAATTCTTGCAGAGAACAAATCATGCCATGAGACTCTTCGCCACGCAGCTTTGCTTTTTTAATTTTAAAGTTCCCTGGAAGGACTGCGCCAACCGTTGCGACGGCCACATATTGTCCTTTATCCACATTCGGAGCCCCGCAAATAATTTGCACTGGAGCGTCTTCGCCGATATCAACAAGACATTTGTTTAATTTATCCGCATTTGGGTGCTGTTCACGCTCAATGACATGTCCAACGACAACCCCTTTGATGCCTTCTCCTTTATATTCAACGGCTTCCACTTCAATTCCGCTTCTTGTGATCTTTTCTGCTAATTCATCCGGCTGAATGCCTTCTAAATCGACATAGTCTTCTAACCATTTATATGAAACAAACATGTTGATTTCCTCCTCTTAGTCCTGCTTGAATTGCTTTGTGAATCTAATATCATTTGTGTAGAAATGGCGAATATCATCAATGCCGTATTTTAGCATCGCAATACGTTCAACACCCATTCCAAAAGCAAAGCCTTGGTAAGTTTCTGGATCAAATCCGCTCATTCTCAGGACATTTGGATGAACCATCCCTGCTCCTAAAATCTCAATCCAGCCTGTTCCTTTACATACTGAACAGCCCTTTCCGCCGCATTTAAAGCAAGACACATCCACTTCGACAGATGGTTCTGTGAATGGGAAAAAGCTTGGACGCAGTCTAATTTCACGATCTTCACCAAACATTTTTCTTGCGACTGTCTCAAGCGTTCCTTTTAGATCACTCATGCTAATATTGTGATCGACAACAAGGCCTTCAATCTGCATGAATTGATGTGAATGAGTCGCGTCATCACTGTCTCGTCTATATACTTTCCCAGGGCAGATGATCTTCACAGGACCTTGTCCTTTATATTTTTCGAGTGTACGTGCTTGAACTGGTGACGTTTGTGTTCTCATCAGTGTATCCTCGGTAATATAGAAGCTGTCCTGCATATCACGTGCTGGATGCTCCTTTGGAAGATTCAGCGCTTCAAAGTTATAATAATCCGTTTCCACCTCAGGACCTTCCTCAACGGTATAGCCCATACCAATAAATAAATCTTCAATATCTTCGACAACAATCGTTAATGGATGTCTTGCCCCCATTTTGATTGGACTTGCTGGCAATGTGACATCGATCGTTTGAGATGCAAGTTTTTTCTTCACTTCTTCTTTTTCCAGCTGCTCATTTTTTTCAGCAATAGCATTTGCAATCTGCTCTCTTACTTCGTTTGCGAGTGCGCCCATTTTCGGTCTTTCTTCTGCGGAGAGCTTGCCCATTCCACGAAGCACCTCTGTGATCGGGCCTTTTTTCCCTAAATATTGAACACGAATATCATTAACTTCTTTGAGCGAGCTAGCTGCTTCAACCTTCGCTATCGCCTCTGTTTCAAGCTGTTTTAACGTTTCTTGCATGAGTGTAATCCTCCTTTTGATATACAAAACCGCCTGGATAAACGGCTGTTTGATCGTTTGAAGACAATAAAAAAACCCGTCCCTCTAAAAAAGAAGGGACGAGTTGTGGTCGCGGTACCACCCTTGTTGAGCACAAATGCATGTGCGAATAAGCTTCATTGACATAACGGAATCAAACGAATCCGGTTCACCTTTACGCAAAGCTTGCGGTCCCGGTGACAACTCCAGAGGTGAATTCCTGTTTCAGCATTCCTTAAATGCACTTTCAGTCTACGATGCATTCTCCCTTTAAGGCCGCTTCTTGAAACAATCTTCCTCTATCATGGTTTTTAAAATATTATTTTCATTATAGTGAAAATAAGCGCATGTTGCAACACTATCCACGCAAATGATAGACGAGAACTGCCGCCGCAACAGCCACATTTAATGATTCTGCCTGACCATACATCGGCACATATAAATTCTGGTCTGTCATTTGCAGAATCTCTTGGTCAATACCTGCACCTTCATTGCCAACAATTAATGCAAAAGGACCTTCTGCCGTTACGCTTCTATACGCTTTCGCATTTTTCAAGGCGCTTCCGTATACAGGTATGCCTTGCTCCTTACATGCTTGTATTGCCTGCTGAAGGGTTTGCTTTAAAATTGGCAGGTGGAAATGCGATCCTTGTGCTGAACGGAGCGTTTTTCCGTTAAACGCATCGACTGTTCCATTACCTAAGATCACAGCATCAAGACCAGCGGCATCTGCTGTCCGAATGAGTGTGCCTAGATTTCCTGGGTCCTGCACTGCATCTAACAGAAGAAGTCGTTCATACTTCTTTTCTTCAAATACAGGAACTGTACAAACCGCCGCGATGTGCTGAGGCGTTTCCGTTTCGGTCATGGCAGAAAAGGCTTCCTCGCTCAGTTCATAAAGTTCAATGTCAGGATCGATATGAGAAGGAAGCTTATCAGGCGATGTGACCATTAATTCTTTCACAACACCGCTCTTCAATGCTTCTTCGACTAAGTGTATTCCCTCAACGAGAAACAGCCCCGTTTTCGTACGTTCTTTTTTCGCATGGAGCTTTTTCCACTGTTTAATGTTTGTGTTTTTAGCTGATTCTATATATTTCAAGCGATTTTAACTCCTTTAAATATCATGAATTTATTATATCTCATGCACACTACATAATAAACCTGTCTTTGAGACAGAATAGAGCTATTACCATCAAAAAAGGAGTGTGGGCAATGGATTTTAATTTAAGAGGCGCAGTCATTCAAAACATCACTGGCCATAATCAAGAGCAGCTTGAACATACGATTTTAGATGCCATTCAAAGCGGCGAGGAAAAAATGCTGCCAGGCCTTGGCGTGTTGTTCGAGGTGCTATGGCAAGAAGCATCAGAAAACGAGAAGAACGAGATCCTCGAGACACTAGAGCAAGGCTTAAAGCCTCATCAGCAGCAATAAAAGAAGCCGGTTTGCTTATCATAGCAAACCGGCTTTTTCATTTAGCCAGTGATCGGTGTTTCCATCCGAAGCGCTGGATCACGCCAAATTTCGACCCATTTTTTAATCGCAAACACAATGATCACAAATCCTAAGATCAGCATGATAATTGACAGCACCGCATTCAGCACGCTGTAACCTGATGCCTCAGGATTAAGATATACATTTGCTACCATCCAATAGCCTGCATAATTCACTGTCACATATAAGTAAGCAAGTGGAATTAAACAAGTCAGCATATACCGCCTTTTATCTGCAATTTTTAATACAACGGTTGCTCCGATGATTAAGCCGACTGATGCCATTAACTGGTTCGATACACCAAACAATGCCCAAATAGACCCGATGTCTCCAGAGTAAAGCAAGTATCCCCACATAAAACAAGCAAGCGCACTTGCAAACACCGACCCAGGTACCCAGTCATTTCGTTTAAGCGGTTTATATGCTTCGCCAAAGAAGTCTTGAATCAAATATCGCGCCACACGCGTTCCAGCATCAATAGCGGTTAAAATAAAGACAGCTTCAAACATAATGACGAATTGGAAAAAATAAGACGCTAAATGACTAAAGAACGGAATTCCCGTAAAGATATACGCCATCCCTACAGCTAATGTCACAGCTCCACCCGTTCTTCCTTCTAAATCAAGACCAATTTCCTTACTCAGCTGCGGAAGGTTCTCGACACTCACCCCGAGCGTTCGGAACACTTCTGGCGTACTGTTAATCGCAAAATAATCTCCTGGATGAAGAGCCGTAGCGGCAATTAACGCCATAATGCCAACTAGACATTCTACTAGCATTGCGCCAAACGCGACAGGCTTCATATCGCTCCAGCGGTCAAGCATCTTAGGCGTAGTCCCTGACCCAACAAATGCGTGGAAACCAGAAATGGCCCCGCAAGCAATGGTAATCGAAATAAAAGGCCAGACAGGACCAGCTAAAACCGGGCCTCCTCCATTCACAAACTCCGTAAAGGCTGGGAATTGAATCGTTGGATTGACGACAAAGATTCCGGCAATCAATGCGATAAAAACACCTATTTTCATAAAGCTGCTTAAATAGTCCCTCGGTGCGAGCAGCAGCCAAACCGGCAATGCCGCAGCAAAAAAAGCATAGATCGGCAGGGCAAGAGCAAGCGTTTTTGTATCAAGTGTTAAAAGATCACCAAGTGCCGTTCCTTGAATATTCGGCCCAAGGAATACACCAACCATCAGCAAAATAAATCCCGCAGTTGTGGCAAGTTTTAAATTGCCTGTCTTTTTATAATAAAGACCAACCCCCATCGCAATTGGAATCGTGATTCCGACTGCAAATGTTCCCCAAGGGTTACGTTCTAATGCATGAAGCACAACCATAGACAGCCCTGCCATTGTGATCGTAATGATAAACAGCATCGCAAGCCCTGTACAAAATCCTGCTACAGGTCCTAGCTCTTCCTTTGCTACCTCTGATAATGATTTCCCCTTTTTTCGCATCGACGCAAATAAGACGACAAGATCATGTACAGCTCCGCCAATCACTGCGCCAATTAACAGCCAAAGGAGACCCGGTAAATACCCAAATTGTGCGGCTAAAATCGGACCCACTAACGGACCGGCCGCTGCAATCGCAGCAAAGTGATGCCCAAATGTGACCCATTTATTGGTTGGCACATAATCTTTCCCGTCCTCTAATGTGTGAGCCGGTGTAGGATGATCGTCTGTCACCTTTAATACCTTGACCATCATAAATGTGCCATAAAGACGATAGGCAATCGCTAAAATACACATAGATCCTATGACAATTGTAACCGCATTCATTTAACCATCCCCTTCGCACAAACAATTTGTTACAAATATAACATAAATTGATTGATTTTTCTTTCTTTTAAAACCAAGTTGACAAATAAGAATAATATGTTTATTCTTAAGTTAGCTTCACCTACTTCCATAAACTCTCTTTTGACAGGGCGTTCTTTAGGCTCTGTCCTTTTTATTGCTTTCATCTTACAAAAATAAAAGCCAGATCACATGTGCCTTATTCACTAGAATATTTTTTCTTCTTCTGTTAAAAACAGTTCTTTTGACGTAATCAAAAAACAACGTTCATTTCCTGGGAAATTCAATGGAATAAAAAAGCCTTTCCCCTATACTGAGGAAAGGCTTACCTATTAAGAACCGTACGTGATCTGCTCAACCGTTTTTTGATCAAGTCTTTTGATCACTTCTGTTAAAAGCTTCACTGCATTTTCATAATCATCCCGGTGAATCATCGCTGCATGGGTATGAATATATCTGCTTGGTATACCGATAGATAGTGATGGCACGCCATGACCTGTTAAATGGATACCGCCAGCATCTGTCCCACCGCCAGGCATTGAGTCATATTGATAAGGAATGTTCAATTCATCCGCTGTTTGGACAACAAAATCCCGAAGCCCTTTATGGGATACCATCGAAGCATCAAATACAACAATCGTTGGTCCTTTGCCAAGCTTGCTTGTTGCTTCTTTTTCAGTGATGCCTGGCGTGTCTCCTGCTACACCAACATCAATGGCAAATCCAATATCAGGCTGGATCGTAGCCGCTGCTGTTTTGGCACCACGCAGGCCAACCTCCTCTTGTACAGTTGCAACACTGTAAGCAATATTCTCATGCTGAGCATTGTGTAAGTTCTTCATGACATCAATCGCTACTGCACAGCCGATACGGTTGTCCCATGCTTTTGCAAGGAGCATTTTTTCATCATTCATCACTGTAAACTCAAAATAAGGAACGATTTGATCTCCAGGCAGCACGCCCCATTCCATTGCCTGTTCTTTGCTTGATGCACCAATATCAATAAACATATCTGTAATCTCAATCGATTTTTTTCGAGCTTCAGGTGACAAGACGTGCGGCGGCTTTGAGCCAATCACACCTGTGATGTCTCCCTTTTTCGTTACAATGGTGACACGCTGCGCGAGCATGACCTGTGACCACCAGCCGCCGACTGTTTGGAAGCGAATGTAGCCTTTGTCATCAATTTTTGTCACCATGAATCCTACTTCATCTAAGTGACCAGCGAGCATAATTTTAGGTCCGTTTGCGTTTCCTTCCTTCTTAGCGATTAAGCTGCCAAGGCGGTCACTAGAGACTTCATCTGCATATGATTCTATGTATGTCTGCATGACTTTTTTGACATCACGTTCATTTCCTGGAATCCCTTTTGCATCCGTTAGGTCTTTCAGCATAGTTAATGTTTGATCTAGCTTTGTCATTCCATTTATCCTCCTTTATCTTCATGGTGCATTCTTATTATACAAAACCTCTTTCGTTCAATACGATCTTTTTATGAATATTTTTTCGTTTAACGAAATATTTTTTTAAAAAAAGTTGAAACCTTTTGGGCTTTTCATTCGTAGTACATCAGATAACGGTATATTGGAGGTGCATCCTGTCATGTTTGTAATCCTCATTAGACTTGCTCTTGTTGCACTGCTTGTCTACATCTTCTACATGGCGGTAAAATTCTTCTCAAATCCGAGAAGAAAGCTGAAACAAGCACAATTAAAAGAAGGCTTTTATTTTATGGACGAACAGCAAAATGCGCGCAAAAATTTTAATTTCGTCTATAAAGGTGTCTTGTTTGAAGGGGAGAAGCATGTTCCTTCTAAGGATCATCCTCTGTTTGTCCACTCCATTTACGTTTGGACGGAGTCACCCGAGAAGCTAAGTGAATTTACATTAGAAGACTTTGAAAAATTGGAGGAAAACATTATCGAACGTTATCCTCAAACAAAAATTGATTGGGATCAGCCCATTAAAAAAATCAAACAAAAAAAAGGAGCAGACACGCCGTCTTGATGGCGTCTGCTCCTTTTTCAGATGAACTTTATATATCCTAATATGATCAACTGCACCATGATTAACACCGGCATGCCCATTTGAAAGGCAGGATGCTTTGTTTTATGACGGAAATACTGCATCCCTAGATACGATCCAGCAGCCCCAAAAAGCACGGCAGCACTCCATAAGTGCGCCTCTGAAATTCTCCATTTATGCGCTTTTGCCCGGCGCTTGTCCTCTCCCATGAGAAAAAAACCATAGCCATTTACCAAGATCAGCAGTAGAATCAGCGCGATATTCATTCATTTCACCTCACATGATGAGCAAAAAAGATCACCCCTCGACGGAATGATCTTTTATATGACTTACTTGTCTAGTTGTGCTTTTGCAGCATCAGCAAGCTGATTGAATGCACTTAGGTCATTCACAGCAAGGTCAGCAAGCATTTTGCGGTTTACTTCGATACCAGAAAGCTTTAGGCCATGCATTAAACGGCTGTAAGAAAGACCGTTCATACGAGCTGCAGCATTGATACGAGTGATCCATAGTTTACGGAAGTCACGTTTTTTCTGACGACGGTCACGGAAAGCGTAGTTTCCAGATTTCATCACCTGTTGGTTTGCTACTTTGTATAATCTATGTTTTGAACCGAAATAACCTTTTGCTAATTTAAGAACCTTTTTACGACGCTGACGCGACACAGTTCCGCCTTTTACTCTTGGCATTGTAATTCCCTCCTATGATTCCTATTCCAAATTACTTGATGTTTGCAAGTTGTTGTTTGATACGTTTGAAATCTCCAGCACTTACGATTGCGCTCTTACGCAATTTACGTTTTTGCTTTGTAGATTTGTTAGCGAACAAGTGACTTGTGTACGCATGAGAACGTTTAAGTTTACCAGAACCTGTTTTTTTGAAACGTTTAGCAGATCCGCGGTGAGTTTTCATTTTTGGCATTGGATGTTTCCTCCCTCTGTTACTTTACTTTTCGACTTTTGGTGCAAGCATGAGGAACATGCTGCGTCCGTCCATCTTAGGTTTTGTTTCTACTGTTGCTACTTCAGCGCAAGCTTCAGAGAAACGGTCTAACACGCGCTGTCCGATTTCTTTATGCGTAATCGCACGGCCTTTAAAGCGGATAGAAGCTTTCACTTTATCGCCCTTTTCAAGGAATTTGATTGCATTACGGAGCTTCGTGTTAAAATCATGTTCATCGATTGTCGGGCTCAACCGAACTTCTTTTAAGCTAATGATTTTTTGATTCTTACGTGCCTCTTTTTCCTTCTTCTGCTGTTCGAATCGGAACTTACCGTAGTCCATGATTCGGCAAACAGGTGGTTTTGCATTTGCAGCAACTAACACAAGGTCAAGATTGGCTTTCGCAGCAATTTCCAGAGCTTCCTGGCGGGTTTTAATCCCCAGCTGATCGCCATTTTGTCCGATCAAACGAACTTCACGCGCACGAATACCTTCATTAACTAATTGATCTTTGCTAATAGTGAGCCACCTCCATGAGATTTTGAATTGAGTTCACAATTCATTTTGACCATTTCGTTGTATGTTTTACAGGCAAACAAAAAGTGTGGGCATATAAAACACCCACACTGCGAACATTTGCATGAAAAAATAAATGTACGGTCAACCTGTCAACTACAAACACGTGTCAATCAGGTGAGAAGCGGGTGCTTCTGCTTGTGATATCTATTCAATTCGTTAATTATTCTACACAATTTTCATTTGTCCGTCAAGTAACCGAACTCTTGAAACAACTTTTTCATTTTAGCACGATAAAACGAATTGGGCAAGGCTTTTTCAAACAATGACACCATCAAAGTATGAATTGCATAAAGATTGGGATGACAATGACGGTCACAACTCCTACGACCACAACGGCGATACTTGCCATGGCCGCTTCCACTTCTCCCATCTCAATCCCAACAGAGACGCCAAGCGCATGTCCTGATGTACCGAGTGCAAGCCCTTTTGCCACTGGATTTTTAATTCGAAACCATTTTAAGAAGAAAGCACCTAGTGCATACACAATGACTGCATTAAATATGACCGCAAAGGCTGTGATATCTGCGATTCCGCCAATATCCTTTGCAATCGGAAGAGCAATCGCTGTCGTCGCTGCTTGCGGAAGCATACTTTTCATCACAGCCGTATCAAGATGAATCCCTTTTGCTACGACATACACGATCGTAATGGAACAAAGTGACCCTACAAAAATAGCGGATAAAATCTGCCACCAATATTTTTTAAGCAATGCGCGCTGCTTATAAAGCGGAATGGCGAAAGCAATGGTCGCAGGCTCTAAGAAAAACTTGATAATCTTGCCGCCCTCATTATAATCTGCATAGGAAAAACCGCCAATTTTTAAAAATAAAATGCCTAACACCATCGCCACAAAAAGTGGTGTGAATAAGAAGAAGCCTTTTGATTTTTTAAATAAGAATGTACCGATTCCAAAGGCGACTAATGAGACGACTATACCAAAATAAGGACTCATCGTACTTGTACCCATCCTGCATACCTCCTTTAATGCGTACTTGAAGCTGGTTTATTTGAATGAGAAGGAGTCGATTTGCTCTCCTTTGTCTCTTTACGTTTCTGTGGTTTTTCTGATAATTGCATGAGAAGCTGCGTGAATAGCCCTGTCGCTGCAAGTAACATAATGGTTGCAATGATAATGACACCGACAACTTGCACACCTACTTCTTGCATGACACCTAGTGATTGAATAACCGAGATACCAGAGGGAACAAATAGAAAGCTAATGAGCCCTGTCAATGATGTACCTAATTGCTCCACCTGCTCCAGTTTGACGATTTTCGTTGTCAGCAAAACAAATAATAGAACCAGACCAATCACAGATGCGGGCATCGGAATTGGTAAATACATTGAAATGAGATTAGAAACGAACATTACGGTTGCAAAGATAAATGCTTGAGATAGAAATCCATATACTTTAGTGGCACTCATGCCCCTTCACCTCTTTCTTCGACTGCCCTCAGTATACGGCATGAAAATAAACGAATGAAGCGTTTACAATCAAACTCGCCGGATTCAATGAATGAAATGCAGAAAACGAGTATTGAAATACAAACAAAAAAAGCCGTCCTACTCTAGCAGGAGCGACTTTTTAAGTTCTTTGGCATATGTACGGCTGACAGGAATGATCGACCCGTCTGTCATATGCAGGTTATACGTCGAATTAAACCATGGCTGTACTTCTTTCATATGAGAGGTGTTCACGATATAGCTTCGATGAACCCTCATAAAGTAAGCCTCAGGCAGTTTCTTTTCAATGACCACAAGCGGTTCTGTGACCTCATACATGTGATCCTTTGTTTTCACGACCTTTTTCCCCTCACTGAGCCCTACATACATGATCTCTTCAACTTGCAGGATGACAATTGAGTCATCGACTGAGATGGCTAATTTTTGCTGATGGGGTATTTTCTCATCTGACAGCTGGTGCTCTTGCGTCTCAACAGATTTCCACTTTTTAAACTTTTGGATCGTTTGCAAAAGCCGCTCTTCATCAAATGGTTTCGTTAAGTAATCAAGCGCACTTACCTCAAACGCCTTCAGCGCATATTGATCAAAGGCTGTCGCAAATACAATCGCTGGCGGATCAGACATCCGGTTGAGCCTTTTGGCAATATCAAATCCATTCTCACCAGATAAATCAATGTCTAAAAAGAGCAGGTCCGGCTTATGATCCACCATCCGGTCAAAAGCAGATTCTATATTTTCTGCTTCCTCTATTTGAACATCCTCTTTCGTTCTGCGTAATAAATATTTTAATTCGTCTCTTGCTAACACTTCATCATCTACGATTAATACGTTTATCAACGAAAATCATCCTTTTTTACATAGTCCATTGGAATGCGAAATGAGATGTCAGTGCCTTGGCCGCTATGAATGGATAAAGCGGCTTGTCTGCCAAAAATCCCTCTTAACCGCTGATCTAAATTAAAAAGAGCCGTACCTGTTCCTTCTTTGGATTCAACAGGCGCTTTTAATAACTGAGCCATCTTGTCATTCTCGATTCCCTGTCCATTATCCGTCACTTTCATATAAACATGCCCATCTTTCATCAAAGCAGAAACGACGACTTCACAACTCGTTTGATGTTTAGGAAAAGCGTGTCTCACTGCGTTTTCAACAAGCACCTGAAGCACAAATGGAGGAATCATCACCTGCTCCAGCTCCTTTTCAATTTGAAAGGCCACATGGTATTTATTTGGAAACCTCGCTTGTTCAAGCGACAAATATGCTTCTACATGCTGAATTTCTTTATGCAGCGGAATCAGCAGCTGGCGGGCGCCTTGCAAATTAGACCGGAAATAAATACTCAGCTGCAGCAGCAGCTTCCTTGCCATCTCTACATTCGTTCTGCACAAAACAGAGATGGTATTAATGGCGTTAAATAAAAAGTGCGGGTTCACTTGCGCTTGAAGCGCTTTGATCTCTGCATCTTTTAGCAGGCGGCTTTGGGTTTCTGCCTCTCCAAGTTCAAGCTGTGTGGAAAACAGCATCGCCAAGCCTTCTGCAAGCTCCTCTTCCACCCTGCTTAATCCGACCGGAGAATTGAAATACATTTTTAACGTTCCGATCGTTTGACCATTGGAGGTGAGGGGCAGCACAATCGCTGCTTGAAGCGGGCAATGAGTGACTGAACAATTGATTTCGTCTTTCGAATGCGCCTTCATAATTTTGCCGCTCAACAATACTTGTTTCGACAGTCCTGTAATCAGGCTTTTCGATGGAATATGATGATCCGTCCCGTCTCCGACATGAGCTAAAATCTTTTCTGTATCTGTTAAGGAAACCGCATCTGTTTCTGTTAGTCGATGAATGATCTCCGCCACACTTTTACAGGACTGTTCATTTAAGCCTTGCCGGAAAAAAGGCAGCGTTTGATCGGCGATCGAAAATACACGGTGTGTCTGCATCGCCTTTGCCTGCTCTTCTTGCCGAATGACTGACTGTAAAATCGATAAAAAGATAAAGCTGCCAATTCCATTCACAAAAATCATCGGCAAGGCAATGATACTCACAAGCCCCCAAGCATCAGCCAATGGCCTTGCAAACAGAAGAATAATGATCATCTGTAATGATTCCATCGCCACACCAAAAAGTGCTGCTTGGCGAGGTGTCACCATTCGATTCTTCCGTTTAAATCTGCTGCCGACATAGCCTGCAATCACACCGGCTAAAATCGAAGAAATCGCACAGCTGAGTGCCGTGCTCCCTCCGAGTGAATAGCGATGAATTCCAGCTAAAAGCCCTGCACCAATGCCAACAAACGGCCCTCCTATCAATCCGCCCATTTCGATCCCCATGATTCTCGTATTGGCGATCGAGCTTGATGAGCCAAGATGATAGGAAAACTCATGATTCATGACCATCTGCTGCTGGATTTCAATTCCTGTGTAATTGCTGATAATACTAAAAGAAGCAAAAATAAAGACAAGGACTGCCTTTTTTCGAAACCCTTCATTATGAAGCAATAGATTGCGAAAGCCCTTCACATGGGCAAGCACAAACCCTAAAATAACGATGATCCCCACACGCTCGATCATCATAATAATTAAATGAAGCAAACCGGCCACCTCAATTGATGTATGTTATATCTACTGTCTTTCTATTCTATCATGTGCGGTCAATGATCCAAGATCTCTCAAATCTTTTCTTTATTGCCCTCATCTTCTATTGTAAAATGAACATGAGCCGTCACTTGCAATTGAAGGTAACACATACATAACAAGGGAGAAGATCATGAAAGCCGTATTTTTCGATTTAGATGATACTTTGCTTTGGGATGAAAAAAGCATTCACACAACTTTTCAGGAAACATGCCGCGAAGCGGAAAAGAAATATGGACTGAATCCAGCAACATTTGAACAGATTGTACGTGAAGAAGCAAGAAAGCTGTACTCTTCCTATGAAACATATGATTATACTGTCATGATCGGAATTAATCCTTTCGAAGGACTGTGGTCAAATTTTAGTGAACCGATTAGCGAAGGCTTTCAAAAGCTGAATGCCCTTGCACCAGAGTATCGCAAGAACGCTTGGACAAATGGCTTAAAAGAAGCAGGAATTGACGATGAGGCATTTGGACAATATTTGGCTGATTTCTTTGCAGCCGAGCGGAGAAAACGTCCATTTGTCTATGAAGAAACGTACCCTGTTTTAGACCGCCTGAAAGGCAGCTATGAATTGCTCCTTTTAACAAACGGAGATCCTAGTCTTCAAAAGGAAAAACTGGCAGGTGTTCCTGAGCTTGCACCTTATTTTAATGAAATTGTGATTTCAGGAGATTACGGGAAAGGCAAACCTGACCCTGGCATCTTTGAGCACTGCCTTCAGCTGTTAAATCTAACAAAAGACGATGTGATCATGGTTGGAGACAATCCAAAAACAGATATTCTTGGGGCATCTCGCGTTGGTATTCAAACCGTTTGGATCAATCGACATGGCAAGAAAAATGAAACAGATGTAACGCCAGATTATGAAATCAAAGACTTACATGAATTGTTTGATATATTAAAATAGAACAAAAGAGAAAACACCCTTCTCCTGACGAGTTTGGGTGTTTTTGTGTTTTCAAACTACACAATGGCGGCTAGACTTTGCGCTTGCTTGTCTAAGCTGCGGGCTGCTTCTCCTAACTACATTCATAAATTCCTCGCTTGCCTGCTTTACAAGATCGCGATTTGTAAACACCGTTGTCTTGGCCCGGCTCGTTCCGCTGCTGACCATACTTTCGTACTTTCCAAACGTATCATTCAAGAAACTGGATCACCAGTGGGAAATTTTTCCCCATAAGAAAAAGCCAGTGATCTCAAGAGAAAGATCACTGACTGCTTCATTGGAAGTATTATTTTTTTGCTTCTGCTACTGCATGTTTCACAAAGGCTTCAAGATCCATTGTTTCTGAATCTTGCTCTCCGTATTTTCTTACATTGACAGCGCCATTTTCTGCTTCTTGATCTCCGACGACTAGCATGTACGGGATCTTTTGCATTTGCGCTTCTCTAATTTTGTATCCAATCTTTTCATCACGGCTGTCAAGCTCTACACGAAGGCCTTCAAGCTGCAAACGTTCTTGCACTTTTTTCGCGTAGTCTAAATGGACAGACGGTGAAACCGGGATGACTTGGAATTGTACAGGTGCCAGCCATGTTGGAAGGGCTCCTTTGTATTCTTCAATTAAGAAGGCAACAAAGCGCTCCATTGTAGAGACAACACCTCTATGAATCACGACCGGACGATGATGCTTGCCATCTTCTCCGATATAGGTGAGATCGAAACGCTCTGGTAGTAAGAAGTCAAGCTGTACAGTAGACAATGTCTCTTCTTTTCCAAGAGCTGTCTTGACCTGTACATCAAGCTTCGGACCATAAAATGCCGCTTCTCCTTCTGCTTCATAATAATCATGACCAAGATCGTCCATTGCATCCTTTAGCATCGATTGTGCTTTATTCCACATTGCATCATCGTCGAAATACTTCTCAGTATCTTCTGGATCACGGTAAGATAAGCGGAATGTGTAGTCATTCAAGCCAAAGTCTTGATACACTTCTTCAATTAAGCGAACTGTACGAATGAATTCGTCTTTGATTTGATCTGGACGAACAAAGATATGGGCATCGTTTAATGTCATCCCGCGAACACGCTGAAGACCGGATAAAGCACCTGACATTTCATAACGGTGCATTGTACCAAGCTCTGCAATACGAATTGGCAATTCGCGATAGCTATGCGGCTCGTTTTTGTAAATCATCATATGGTGCGGACAGTTCATTGGACGAAGAACAAGATCTTCGTTGTCCATTTCCATCACAGGGAACATGTCTTCTTGATAATGCGCCCAGTGCCCTGAAGTTTTATACAATTCGACATTCGCAAGAACTGGTGTATACACATGCTCATAACCAAGACGTACTTCTTTATCGACAATGTAACGCTCAATAACACGGCGGATCGTTGCGCCTTTTGGCAGCCAAAGCGGTAGACCTTGACCTACCTTTTGAGAGTTCGCAAACAGTTTCAGCTCTTTTCCTAGTTTACGGTGATCGCGTTCTTTCGCTTCTTCAAGCAGGCGTAAGTGCTCATTTAAATCTTCTTTGCTGAAGAAAGCTGTACCGTAAATACGCTGAAGCATTTGATTGTTGCTGTCACCTCTCCAGTATGCACCTGCAAGGCTTAACAGCTTAAACTCTTTGATTTTCCCTGTTGATGGCAAGTGAATGCCGCGGCAGAGGTCAAAGAATTCACCCTGCTCATAAATCGTCACGGCTTCACCTTCTGGAATCGCCTCTAACAGCTCAAGCTTCAATTGATCACCAATCGCTTCAAAGCGTTTTTTCGCTTCTTCTCTTGTTACTTCAATTCGCTCAATTGGCAAATTGCTGTTAATGATTTTTTTCATTTCTTTTTCAATCTTAGGTAAGTCTTCAGGTGTGATGGCAACATCGATGTCGACATCATAGTAGAAACCATTTTCGATCACAGGACCTACGCCAAACTGGACATGATGCTCTTTTCCATAAAGACGTTTGATCGCCTGTGCTAGCAAATGTGCTGTGCTGTGGCGCATAATGTCGAGTGCTTCTTCACTTTTATCTGTGATGATCTCGATTGTTCCACTTTCTAATAGCGGCGTACGCAGATCTATTTCTTTGCCGTTCAATTTACCGGCAAGCGCTTTTTTCTTTAGGCCCGGGCTAATTGATGCCGCGATGTCTTCTGTTGTAGCTGTTTTGTCAAACTCCTTGACTGCTCCATCTGGAAATGTAAGTTGAATTTGTTCTGACATCTCTGGTCACTCCTTTTTTTGGCAATATAAAAACCCCGCCCCCTGGAAAGGGACGAGGTTGAATAAACGGAATCGTGGTTCCACCCTTTTTCCCGTATTTGCAGCTTACGTTTTCATAAGCAAACACGGCTTGTGGTTCGATAACGGGAATTCCCGTCAGCCATTACTAAAAAGTTCACAGCTGATGTTCAAAGGTGGTAAAGCAAATGGTCCTCTGCTAGGAAGCTTTCAGCCGCGGCTTCCCTCTCTTTAAGCGGGTGTTCATTTGTTCATGTCCTTATCAATACGGTCTCTGTATGAAGTTACACCGTATTATAAAACGTTTTTTCGTGAAAATCAAGAAAGCTTTTCACTTTTCTGTTCCAAATGGTCATGTACAAATTGAACATTCTGTTCTTGAAATGAATGAGCCGGGAATACCTCGACCCTTTCTTGAAAAATATTTTGAATGGTCTGCACCATCGAGTGACCCGTATCATTTGTAAATAGGTCAATCTTTTGCGGCGCTATGGATACGAGTGGTGCAATCAGCTGCGAATCAATATACATTGGATGCTCTCTTACAAACTGTCTGTCTATGTATTGTTTTTGATCACGCTCAGAAGCGTACCGAAATTCCCAAATCATCAGGCGGTCCTGATGCACAACATGTACTTTTTCGAGCTTAGGTTCTCTTGCCATCACATAGTCTCGAAGGGATTGAATGAAGTTTTGATATTCTTGTTCCATTTTGTATTCTTCAATGGAGACTTCAACATAGTTCTTCAGCCTCCTGTCATACTCTGACAGTCTAAATGTCATAAATGAACCAATTGAAAAAATACCTTGCTGTAAAGAAATGGTCTCAAGCTCCTTTGTTAACAGGGCTTCTCTTGACGGTTCTTGATGAATGCCGGGAATATCATCTAAATCCCCGTTCATAATACTGTGGGCGATTGAAAGAATTTGGTGCTGCTCTTCAGGATCTTTAAATAAATAGGTGTTTTCAAGGATGCTGCGCATGCGCTCATTTTCTTTGCATTCCAAAAAAAAGTGAACCAGTAATGGCCGCACAATGGGCTCAAGTCCTTCTTCTGATTCCTTCGCCTCTATGAGAAGCCGGTCTTTCCCTTGTTGAATTGACATGTGATGCCGACTGTCCAAGTGTTCAGCAAGATGTAAAAAAGCGGCGGTATCATATTCATCTTCAAAGATTATTTCAAGCATGTTTGTCCCCCCTAACGACATCTGTTACATATATATGGGGAAAACATAAAAAATAGACGCCTAAAATAAATCAGGCATCTTTCTTTTTAAAATGAGCGGAACGGAGATAAAGATCAGATAAATCAAACAAACGATCACTAAGGCGGCATAATTGCCGCTGACAAAGCTTGAGCCAAGGACATTTAATGCAACTGTACCCGGTATTAAGCCTAAAAAAGTAGCTGCCGTGAATGCACGATAATTCGCACGTGAAACTGCTGCCGCATAGCTGACAAAGTCAAAATGGATCGGGGCAATACGCAATAACAAAATATAAAGAAACCCATGCTCCTGAATGCGGGATGTCACCGCTCTCAGCTTCCGGCTGCTTGATTCTCTGCCTTTCTTTTTTGCACGAAAGGTTGTGGCAAGCAGGAAGGAGCCTGTTGCTCCGGCGGTAGCACCAACGAGGGCATAAATCGTCCCAAGAACACTGCCGAATGCTAAACCTGCTGCCAGCGAAAAGACCGTAAGTGGGACGAGAACAAACGGGCGAAAAAGAGATAAGAACAGAAAAACAAAGGGAGCCAGCAGCCCAAATTGAAGCACCCAATTCTTCACATCTTTCGGCGCCAGCTGAAGGTGCTGTTTGTTCAGCCACCAAAGTAAAGCAGCGAGACCTGCAATCACGAGAAAAAGCAGCCATTTCCTTTTGTTCATTTCATTTGCTCCTCCTTCAGGTGATAGACGCTTTTATAAATGACGGCGGTTTTCTCCTTCGAGCAAGACTGCCTCTGCTAAATAAAGAATCCGTTCCATTAAACGAGCGGCTTTGACCTCTTCTTTTTCCCCGCGCTGTGAGTACGTAAAGTGATGTTTCAGTTCACTTGGTGAGAAATTAGAAGAGAAGAAAGTCGGCAGCTGCTCTGCCATACGGTACTGTAAGATCGTTCCGAGCAGTTCATCTCGAACCCAGCTTGTCATCGACTCTGCCCCAATATCATCAAGCATTAAAATAGGGGTGGATTTGACCATGTTCAGCTTTGCTTCCAGTGTATGATCGGCTAACGAATTTTTTAACTCTCTCACAAATTCAGGCACGTACACTAGGAGAGATGGGTATTCCTTCTCCGCTAGCTGCTGCGCAATGGCTGCCAGAATATACGTTTTTCCTACTCCAAACTTTCCGTGTAAATATAAACCCTTCCCTTTGCCCGTCTCATCATAGCTTTGCAGGAATTGACCTACTTTTTGAATGACTTCCTGTCTTCCCACAACGTTCAGATCAGTGAACGTCGCTTGAAGAACATTTTGCGGAATGTACATGCTTTTCATAAGCTCTTGCTGTTTTTTCTGTCTATCGAGCCGCAGCTTGACTGGGCAGGGGGAATATTCAATATCAATACTCTGACCTTTGATCACAAGCTTCGGGTGATACCCGTCTAAAATCGCATTGACGTTCTCTTCATCTAAGCAATATGAACAGCCCTTCGACTGCTGCACATATTCAAAAAGCCGGTTCAAACTACGATTGATCATGTCTTCGTGTATTTCTTCTTGATGCTCCTGTAAAAAGGCCCTTACATCTTCATCAGATAACACACTCTCTTTAATCTGATTGTATCTCACACGAAAATCTACTCGTCCTTTTAACTGTTCAAATGAACGACCGATCGGTTTCATCCCCATCTCACCTCACCTTAATGTGCATTGTACTTTTTCATATTTTTAAACTGATCTAACAGTTTTTCTTTTTCTCGTTCGAGATCTTCTGTCGACAGACTGTCTAATTGTTCTTTTGCCGGCTGTTCTTTCGTTTCAGTTTCTTTCATCCAGTCAGGAAGCTTCTCTTCTCGGACAACTTTCCCTGATCCATATGTGCTGCGCTGCTTTTTCTGCTGCGCCCACTCTGTCATTTGCTTGTTCTCTTCTTTGGCAATTTTCATGGCTGCCGCTACGGTTTTAATTTTCTTTCTCACCCAATGAGCGGCGATTTTTTGCATATATGTTTTCGACAGCTTCATATCTGTTTTCAGTAATGTATAGTAGATCAAAACGTTCATGACACCTGGCTCTAGCTGCTGCTCGAGCATAATATCTTCGACAATTCTTAAGTCGGCATACGTTGGCTCAATGCCGTCAGCCATATCTTTTAGCAGCTCCCTAGGCGAAATATGATCGAGCTTTTCAATCAATTTCGCATCTGGCGTATCTGCCGCCGGCGCCTTTGAAGCATCTTGACGCAAGTGTCTCGGCTGTTTTTGATCAATGAGTTTTGGCTGCTCGCCTCTGTATTCAATTTGGTACCAGTCTCTTGCGGCTTTTCTCAGCTCTTCTGTTGAGATCATTTGATCCGAACCGCAGGCACCTGCTACAATATTTTGCATTTGAAGCGGGGTGATGCCGTATACAACGGCTAACTTCTTAATGGTTTCTTTCACCTGCTTTGTCAAAGCCTTTCTTGGAATCATCATATCAGACATGCCCGCTAGCAATAGATCGAAATCAAAGGAATCGTCTGAGAGCGGAGCCGGCTGACTCGATCCAACGGTCACATATTCATAGCCCTGATCAAGTGACGACGCCTGATTGATTTCTTCTGTCATCCTTCGTTCACCTGGCTGCAATACGTGAAAGACTTCTTCAAACGACCGCGAGATGTTCTTTGCCTCTGCAGGAACACCTGGATAAGAAAAATAATCACGAAGCTGCTTATATTTTGCTTTCTCTACACGATGGTACAGCAGGACATTCAGCATACCATCCTGGAAAAACTCATCTGGTCTTAGCGGCGGCACAAGCTCATATGTAAACAGTCTGCCTTCTTCCGTTTCCTGTTCATATGTGCGGAGTAAACCAATCGCTTCAAGCTTTAAACGTTCCTCAAAAATATCATTTAAATTCGTTTGCAGCATGACCATGAGCTGCCGATGAGGTGCGGGTTTCCCCCACATCCGATTTTGTTCCAGCTCTCCCCACAGCGTCATATATAAGCTGAAAGCGGACATGCCTATAAGCGGCTGATATAAAAGAGTAATGAGCTGTCTATCGATGTCACCGAGCAATGAAGCGCTTTTGACGACATACGGATCGACGGCTAGCACTTCCTTCCAATGCTCTGTCATATGCTGATCCTCCCCATGAATTGCAATTGTTTCTATTGTACACCCTTTTTGCGTTTTACGCTTTACGCAGGAAAAAGAGCGTGAAGAATCTTCAGCTCTTTTTTAGCGTTCTTTCTTTAATAAATCTTTTAATTCATCAATAAAGACGTTGATATCTTTAAACTGCCGGTAAACTGAGGCAAACCTGACGTAAGACACTTCATCAATTTTTGCCAGCTCGTCCATCACCATTTCACCTACAAGCTCGCTTTTCACTTCTGACATGCCTTGATTACGCAGTTCTTTTTCGATATTAAAGCAGACATCCTCCAGCTGCTTTAAAGCAACAGGACGCTTTTCACACGCTTTAATGAGTCCTCTCAGCATCTTTTCGCGGCTGAATTCTTCTCGAATCCCTTCTTTTTTCACCACAATCAGCGGTAATTCTTCTAATTTCTCAAACGTCGTAAAGCGATACTGGCAGCTTTCGCACTCTCTTCTACGACGGATGGATTTCCCTTCATCTACTGGTCTTGAATCAAGCACCCTTGTGCCAAGGTGCTGACATGTGGGACATTTCATTTCATCAGCTCCGATCTATTCTTGGAAGTTGTTTGTCTAGTTCATCATAAAGAGACAAAACGGCCTTCTGACTATAACCAAAATCTGTTGGCAGGACCGTTTCTGTTGTCACATTAAAATCGACAGCTGTTTCAAAAGGACGAATTGAAATGACAGTCGCTACGAGAAAGGCTTTTTTCGGCATTCTGATGTTTGCGCTGATTTCACCTCGTTCTGCTGAAACAGATGTCACTTGATAGGAATCGTTTCGGGAAAGCATGGCTTCCACCGCTTGAAAAACTTGTGCATTCGTCGTTTTGTAGTAATGGCTTTTCAGTTCTGACACTGGATGCTCGTCAGATGTTTCTGTATGGTTTGACATGAACCGTTTGAACTTTTGTCCTAAAGTCATATACGTATCCCCTTTGCCATAATGCCTCTTCTTTATTTTATAAAAAAAACCTTTGTTTTCCTAGAACAAAAGTATAGACAAGTTGGGGAATGTTGGATTTTGTATATCAAACAAATATAAAAAGGAGCATAACACAAAGGCATTTCAATGCTTTTGGCCAGCTCCCATTGCAATCTTTTTTATGTTTACAGTGCTTTGGCTTGTGCCTGTTTCACTTGTACAGGTCCCATGCCTCGAGGAATTTCGATGTTTTCTCTTGTTTCGGCACCTAATTCATCTCCGATATGATCTGCTGCGATATTCGGATCTAGGTCGCCGCAAGTATAAACATCTATGCTCGCATAACCATGTTCAGGAAAGCTGTGAATTGTCAGATGAGATTCAGAAATAATGACAACTCCACTTACTCCTTGAGGTGCAAATTTGTGAAAAGCAACCTCTCTTACTTCAGCTCCTGATTTCAAAGCTGCGTTTACAAACGTTTTTTCAATAAAATCCATGTCGTTCAGTTTATCACAGTCGCATCCCCATAGCTCGGAGATAACGTGACGTCCGATTGTTTCCATCATGGACCCCCCTTAAACAAGAATGAAAGAGTGAAGTTCTAAGCAGCCGGACCGGACATATACCACGGGGGAAAGTTAGTCCAAAGAGGTCCTAACCCTTTAAGTATACCCGAATGAGTCTGCGAACAAGAAGTTCACGAAAAATAGTATACTTTGTTTAAACCCATTTTGCAAGCTGTGTTTTTAGTGGGATTTTCTCTCATTTCTTGAAAAGGGACGTTCGTCTTCTTCATTTCAAACAGCAGAAAGCTCTTTCATCTGCGAACCGACAAACTTCACAAGATCCACCACTCTGCATGAATAACCCCATTCATTGTCATACCATGCAAGAACTTTTACTTTTCTATCCTCCATCACCATCGTTGTCAGTCCATCCACGACAGCTGAATAAGGGTTCGTGTTAAAGTCTGTAGAAACAAGCGGCTCATCCGTGTAATCTAAAATACCGGTTAGAGAAGTTTTTGATGCATTTGAGAAGGCTGCATTTACTTCTTCTGCTGTGACATCTTTTTTCAAGTCGACGACAAGATCAACCATCGATACATTGGAAACTGGCACGCGCAGTGCAAGTCCATGCAATTTCCCTTTCATGTGCGGCAGCACTAAAGAAAGCGCTTTAGCGGCACCCGTCGTAGTTGGAATGATGGACTGGGCACACGCTCTTGCCCGGCGCAAATCCTTATGCGGGTTGTCGATATTTTTTTGATCATTTGTATACGCATGAACCGTTGTCATTAAGCCGTTGTCGATGCCGAATTCATCATCTAACAATTTAACAACTGGTGCTAAACAGTTTGTTGTACAAGATGCGTTTGAAATAATGACGTGCTTTTCAGGATCAAGATCATCTTCATTGACACCCATCACAATTGTAATGTCTTCATTTTTACCTGGAGCTGTGAGTATGACCTTTTTCGCTCCGGCATCTATATGGCCCATCGCTTGTTCTTTTGAATTAAATTTCCCTGTTGCTTCTATGACGATATCAATCCCAAGCTCTCCCCATGGAAGCTGCTTTGGGTCTCTGTCATTGAGCAAAAGCACTCTTTTCCCATTTACAATCAGTGCGTCATCTTCTGCTGTCACATCGCATTCGTAACGTCCATGATTTGTGTCATATTTAATTAAATGTGCTAGCGTTTCGGCAGGATAGCTTGCGTTCACCGCTACAATTTGAATTTGATCATCAAGCATTGCTTTTCTGAAGACCATGCGTCCAATTCTGCCAAACCCATTGATCGCTGCTTTTACCTTCATGAACAGGTCACTCCTCTATTATGTGTTATACTCAATAAATTTATTTATGAAATTAGTATATCACATTAGAATGTAATTGCCAGTATATAAACGTATATTTTCTAAAAAGGGCTGTTCTTTTCAAAGGAAATAAGAATAAAGCATAAAAAAAGAAGAGTACGTGTATGTACTCTTACTTATCTGTATGTTCCCATTCATTTAATATGTTCTGCAATTGCTTTCTGATAAAAGCGAGATCTTGTGTGTTTTCTATCACGCGGTCTGCTTTTTTACATTTCTCTCCAAGGGGCTGCTGAGAGTGAATCCGATTCAGCGCTTCTTCCTCACTGAGGTCGTTTCGATTCATGAGTCGTGATAGCTGCAATTCAGGTGTTGTATACACCACAATGATCCGGTCGACAAGACTTTCCAGCTGACTTTCAAATAAAAGCGGGATATCAAGGACAACGAATGTTTCTTGGCTGTTGATCCCTTCATCTCGCTGCCTGAGCATTTCCTTTCGCACTTCTGGATGAACGATCGCATTCAGCTGCTTTCGTTTCTCTTCATTAGAAAAAATAATGGCTCCCAGCTCCTGCCGGTTCAGCTCTCCATTTGGCAGGAGGACACCCTCACCAAAGGTTTGAACGATATGATGAAGGGCGGATGTTCCTTTGGAGACCGCTTCTTTTGCAATCACATCTGCGTCCACAACCCGAATGCCCTGCTCTTTTATCATCTGCGAGACTGTGCTTTTTCCGCTAGCAATCCCGCCTGTTAATCCAATGACAAGCGTCAATTGATTTCCTCCTTTTACAGCTTCCAAACCCCAATTAATATGAGCAGAAGCCCTGGTAAGCATGCGAGTTTATTGATCCAGCGCCAATTTGCCAAGTAATGACCGGCACGCAGCCCGATACACACAAAAAGTGAGCTCATCACTGCCACCGTGATACTCATAACAATTGGAGAAAAGCCAAGAATCGCTGCGCCAATCCCTGCGCCAAATGCATCAATGGATAAAGCAATTCCAAGAAGTACCGCTTCCATTCCATTAATCGTCCCAGATCGGTCAATATCTGCACTTGTCGGCTTTCTTAAAATGTGAATGACAAGCCCAAGCGATTGTACTTCCACATTGAGCAATGTCTTTTCATGAAGAAGTAAATCACGCTCTTTCGCTGGTTTGTAAAATTGATACAGGACCCAAAGGCCAATGGCAATTAAAATGCCTCCCCCCAGTTTATCGGTCACTGAGACAGGGAGAAATGTCGTCAGCAGGCTGCCAACCAGCATAGAAATGAGCAGCACAATCCCTGAGCAGCATGCAATAATGACGATGGCTTTAAATGGGATCCTCATTTTGCGAAGCCCATACGTAAAGCCTACAGAAAAGCTGTCGATGCTGACTGCAATAGCTAAAAACAGGAGCGAAATCGAAATCATACCTGAACTCTTCCTTTCTGTTCATGCAACGATGATCAAGAGTCTCTAGGCGTCCTTAGACTCTTCTTCACTATATGAAGAGCAGGTGGGCTGTGTGTCAGTCTACACCTTGCTGAAAAATGAATGTTTTTTATCGTATGCATAGCAAAAAGGAAGCATGCTCATGGCTAAACTTTATTGAGGACGTTTTTGGCAGGTCACACAAAAGTGCGTGCCGCGCCCTCCGACCACTGTTTTCTCGATGATGCTTCCGCATGTTTGGCAAGGCTCTCCCCGCCGGTCATATACAAGAAGCTGCAGCTGAAATGTTCCAATATCTCCTTGTGAGTTGATATAAGAACGAATCGTGCTTCCTCCCGCATCTACCGCTACTTGAAGCGTATCGATGATCTGTTTGTGAAGCACTTTGCAGGATTTCAGGCTGAGCTGATTCGCTTTCGTTTCTGGATGAATACCTGATTTAAACAGGACCTCATCTACGTAAATGTTACCAAGTCCTACGACAATCTTTTGATCAAGCAGTGCTGTTTTAACCACGCGAGTTGTTTTTTTCAATTGCTCCCATAAATACTCAGGAGTGAACTGTTCATCAAATGGTTCATATCCCAGCTGAGAAAGCGGGAGTTCCTTTTCCTCTTCACCCGGCTGAAATAAATGCATCGTGCCAAATTTACGCACATCATGGTACCGAAGCTCAGTACCATCTGTAAACGTAAAGACGACGTGTACGTGTTTATCATAAGGCTCATGCGCTTCATGTACACGGTATTTCCCTTCCATCCTTAAATGGGAGACCATCACATAATGGTCTAAATGAAAGAGGAGGAACTTTCCTCTTCTTTCAATGGTTTGTATGGTTTCTCCTACCATTCTTCTTGCGAACTCTTCCGGCTCCCCAGGACGTTTGATGATGTTTGGCCATTTGATATCGACCGTTTCAATCGTTTTTCCTTCGACTAACCGCTTGAGAGTGCGCCGGACGGTTTCAACTTCTGGTAATTCCGGCATGCTCCTCGCTCCTTTTTCTCTCTATTATTTATTTCGCATCGTACCAAGATGGACCTGAAGCAAAATCAACTTTTAGCGGCACATCAAGCTGAAGTGCGTTTTCCATGACTTCAGGAACAATCTTTTCAAGGATGGCGATTTCTTCTTTCGGCGCTTCGAAGATCAATTCATCGTGCACCTGTAATAAAAGATTTGCCTGCAGGTTTTCTTCTTTGAGCCTTCGCGCCATATCAATCATCGCTTTTTTAATAATATCAGCTGCACTGCCTTGGATCGGTGTGTTCATGGCTGTTCGTTCTGCAAAGCTTTTGATATTAAAATTACGGCTTGTGATATCCGGGATATACCGTCTGCGTTTGAGAAGTGTCGTGACGTAGCCTTTTTGTTTCGCTTCTTGGACGATTTCTTCCATATAGGTTTTCACGCCTTTAAAGCTTGTTAAATAGCGTTCGATAAAAGCGGCTGCTTCTTTTCTTGTGATCCCAAGGTTTTGAGAAAGTCCATAATCGCTGATTCCATATACAATACCGAAGTTTACAGCCTTGGCTTGTCTTCTCATAGCGGAAGTCACTTCTTCTTCTGAGACATGGAACACGTCCATCGCTGTTTTCGTGTGAATGTCCATGTCTTGCGTAAACGCTTCGATCAAATTCTCATCTTGTGAAATATGAGCGAGCACACGCAGCTCGATTTGTGAATAGTCTGCTGCAAACATGAGCCAGCCTTCTTTTGAAGGAACGAATGCTTGACGAATTTTCCGTCCTTCTTCTAAACGAATCGGGATGTTTTGAAGATTCGGATCTGTTGAGCTTAATCTTCCTGTTTGCGTGAGTGCTTGATTAAATCTTGTATGCACTTTATGTGTATCCTTGCGCGTAACTTTCATTAACCCTTCTACATAGGTCGATTGCAGCTTTCCAATTTGTCTGTAGTGCAGAATGGACCGAATGATTTCATGCTTATCTTCAAGCTTTTCAAGCACATCTGCAGACGTCGAGTAGCCTGTTTTTGTCTTCTTGATAATCGGCAGACCTAATTTTTCAAATAGGATGACGCCAAGCTGTTTAGGAGAATTGATGTTAAACGTTTCTCCTGCTAAGCGGTGAATGGTTTCTTCATATTCTTTGAGTTTTTTCGTTAATTCTTCACCCATTTTCTCTAGGCGCTCTATATCTACCTTTACTCCAAGAGATTCCATTTCACCTAAGATGAGAGCAAGTGGCAGCTCTAAATCTTCATACAGTTCGTGCTGATCATTTTTTTCTAATGCTTCAAGTGTTAAATCATGCAAGGCTGAGATCGCCGCTGCTTTTCGTCCAAGATGTTCTTTCAGTTCATCTTCAGGTGGAATCGCCTGCTTTGCTCCTTTTCCGTATACTTTTTCATCAGAAAGAGCGATATTCAGACCATATTCCTTCGCTACACTCGCGACGTCCTCATATGATTTCTGCGGGTTGACGACATAGGAAGCGAGCAGAACATCATTATCGACACCTTTTAGATCGACATCATGCCATCTCAGGGCGACAACTGCTCTTTTTGAATCAAAGACCCATTTTTTCTTTGTTTCATCCTGTACCCATTCTTTAAATGCTTCTGATTGAAGCGCATCTTCTTTCGTGATAAAAAACGCACCATTTTCATTATGGATCGCAAAACCGATCAAATCCGCTTCGTGATAATTATCTCCAAGCTGTTCTACCACAAGGGCTGCATGATCTGTCAGCATGTCGTCCCCTGCAGCTGTCATTTTTTTCACTTCTAATGCATCTACTTCGACCTGTTCATCTGTTTCTGGTGCTTCTCCTAGACGCTCTAGCAGCGTTTGAAAGCCTAGTTCTTTATAAAGAGAGATCACTTGATCCATGTGAGGGCCTTCATATGCCAAATCTTTGCTTGACACATCAATAGGTGCTTCTACAAGAATCGTCGCCAGCTCTTTACTCATGACTGCTTGTTCTTTATATTCTTCAAGTTTTTCTTTTAGCTTTTTCCCGCTCACTTCATCAATATGTTCAAGCAGATTTTCAACTGTTTCAAACTGCTTTAACAATTTAATGGCTGTTTTTTCACCTACACCTGGGACGCCTGGGATATTATCTGATGAATCTCCCATCAGCCCTTTCATATCAATGATTTGATCTGGTCGCAGGCCATATTTTTCTTCAATATGAGCAGGTGTGTAATATTCTACTTCTGTGATGCCTTTTTTCGTAATAGCCACTGTCGTATGATCTGTTGAGAGCTGTGTTAAGTCCTTATCTCCTGAGAAGATTTTGACTTCAAAGCCGTCTTTTTCTGCCTCGACAGCCAATGTACCGATAATATCATCTGCTTCATATTGAGGAAGCTCGTACCTTTTCACCTGATAGGCATCTAATAGTTCACGGATGAACGGCATTTGTTCTGATAGCTCTGGCGGAGTTTTTTGTCTTCCGCCTTTATATTCTTTAAATGTCTCGTGGCGGAATGTTGTTTTTCCCGCATCAAATGCGACGAGCATATGGGTAGGCTTCTCGTCCTCCAGCATCTTCATTAAGATCATCGCAAAGCCATAAATAGCATTTGTATGTACGCCTTTATCATTTGATAATAGCGGCAAAGCAAAGAAGGCTCGATATGCGAGGCTGTTTCCATCCACTAACACTAATTTCTTTTTGTCTGTCATGTTTTAATCCTCCATCGGCTGAGCCATCTCAGCCGTCTCTTTCACACATTGTATCTTCATTTTATCAAAGTTTATTTTGAAAAGAAAATAGTCGAGCCTGCATAAAAAAGGGACGAAAACAACAAGTGTTTTCGTCCTTCCAAAATTGGCTCCTTGGATGAAGGGGTTCCTATTCATCCTATCAATGAATGTTTAACAAAACATGAATTCATTGTAAAGATCATGTAAATTTTAACGTGACTTTCCTTTTTTTCTCTAAGTCGATTTCAGACTCACTGTAAAAGTCGTCCCTTTACCTTGTTTGCTGTGGACAGAAATCGTTCCTTCATGCGCTTCCACAAGGTGTTTGACAATGGCAAGACCAAGACCTGTACCGCCTGAATTCCTGCTTCTATCTTTATCAATTCGATAAAATCTCTCAAATATTCTTGGAATCTCGCTTTTCTTCATGCCGATTCCTGTATCTGCTACATCAAATTCATAGGCACCTTTCCGCGGTCTTGCTGAGATGGTAACACTTCCTCCCTCTGGTGTATAGGTCAGGGCATTATTGACGAGATTGAGGAAGATTTGCTTTAACCTTAGCGGGTCTGCCATGACATAGACCGGTTCTTTTGGGACACGCACATGTAGTTGAATGCCTTTTTCTGTAGCCTTTTGACTTAACAGCACTTGAATCTCTTGGATGATTTCTGTCGCATTGGCTTCTTGAATATTCAGCTTGAATTGCTGCTGCTCAATTTTAGAAAGATCAAGTAAGTCTTGAATCAATGTTTCTAGACGGACACTCTCTTTTAAAATGATAGAAAGGAATTCTGTCAGTGCTTCTTTGTCATCAATTGCGCCATCAAGAAGGGTTTCAGAAAATCCTTTAATCGATGTAATCGGTGTTTTTAACTCATGAGACACATTGGCAACAAAGTCTTTTCGCATCTGCTCCAGCTGCTTCGTTTCTGTCACGTCATGAAACACGAGGACAATTCCTTTCCATTCATCGTCTGTACTTAAAATGGGTACACCATCCACTTGGAAGTAGCGGCGTTCAATGTCAACGGCTAGACGTAAAAACTTCCGCACCTTCGTTTCTGTCATGAAAATTTCGTCAATTAATTCGATAATCTCTTCATGTGTAAACGCTTCGTGATACAGCTTGTGCATGTAAATGTGCTTTTGTACCTTAAACTGCTTGCGGAAGGTTCGATTGACTAGGTGGATATAACCCATCTTATCAATCAAAATAATCCCCGCTCCAATATTTTCAATGACCGTTTGCAGCCGGTCTCTCTGCATTTCACCGGCACTTGTCATTTCTTGAAGACTTCCTGCCAAACGCTTCATGGAAGTATTCAGTTCACTTGTTTCAATCATCAACTCTTCATAGTTATTCGTATCATAGTTCCCGCGTTCCAGCTGTTTGGCTACCTTTGTAGCATAATCAATTGGTTTCACATATTTCATCGACATGCGGTACCCAAAGAAAACGATGATGATAATCGCCGAGCCAAGACAAAAGGCTAATGCAAGCCAGAGCTGGCCGTCAATTTCATTTAAAGGCTCGTATGACGCATGGAGAAATAAATAACCCGCTGGTTCGTTTTGTTTCAGGATCGGGACAGCATAATGAAACAGCGCATCCTTCTCATCGTCAATGACGACCCCTTTTGTTTGGAGACGTTCATTGTTCAGCGTGTTTCGAATGATGGCCCTTTGTTCTGCTTGACCCGTTGTATGTATGATATTCCCCTTCAGGTCCACAATCGACGCATTCATATCAAAATGCTGCTTTGCCTGATGGAGGACCTCCTTGTTTTGCTTCGCCTTCAGATCGTCACCATTCATGGAAGACATTAGGAAGCTCGATTCCTTTTCCATTCGTTCCGTTAATTTGGTTTCATAGAAAACATGGAACATGTGGTCCAAGAAAAGACCAAGTGCCACAAACACAATAAAAAGGAGAAAAATGAGTCCCGAAAACAGACGGGTTCTAATTTTACTCATTTGACTTTGGCTCCTCCAATTTGTAGCCTAAGCCGCGAATCGTTTTAATGTATGTTGGTTTTTTCGTGTTCTTTTCAATTTTGTCCCGCAAGTGGCTAATATGGACATCCACAATACGAGTGTCACCTGCAAAGTCATAATTCCAAACGGCACTTAACAATAAATCACGCGTGAGGACACGTCCTTTATGCTTCGCCAAATAAAGCAGCAGTTCAAACTCTTTTGGTGTGAGCTCTAGACGTTCTTCCTGGAAATAGACTTCGTAGTGTTCTGGTAAAATGCGCAGTTCACCAATTTTGATTTGGTCTGCAATGATCTCTTCCTTCTCCTCTTGCGTGGGGGCAGGCTGAGATTGCTGTGCTCTTCTCAAGATGGCTTTTACCCGAGCACCCACTTCTCTAGGACTGAATGGCTTTGTCATGTAATCATCGGCTCCAAGCTCAAGGCCTAGCACCTTATCAAATTCATCGTCCTTTGCTGTCAGCATTAAAATAGGGAACATCATTTTTTGAATTCTCAGTTGTTTGCACACTTCAATGCCGTCCATCTTCGGAAGCATTAAATCTAATACAATGAGATCAGGCTGTTCACTTGCTGCTTTTTCAAGCGCTTCTTCCCCGTCTCTTGCTGTGACGACATCATAGCCCGCTCTTTCAAGGTTATAGCTTAGAAGTGTTACAATCGATTCTTCATCATCCACAACTAATATTTTTTTATTCATGTTGTGCCTCCAATTAGTGATTTCCCCTGCATCCGTTTTTTGTATCTTATGTGAAAAGCGAGAAGTCATGCTTTCTCTTTCATTTTAACGAAAGCTTAACAAGAGGACAATTTAAAATTTCGACAAGATTTGTTTTGTAAACAAAAAGAAGACTCCTCATGAGAGAAGCCTTCTTTTTTATTCATATTAAGACAATACTTTCATGACATTCTTAACAGATTCAACAGAACGGTCAAGCTGACTTCTTTCTTCTTCTGTCAGCTCAAGCTCGATGATCTTCTCAAGACCGTTGCCACCTACGATTGTTGGTACACCTAGGTAAATGCCTTCGTAGCCATATTCACCTTCAAGGTAAGCAATCGTCGGCATGACGCGGCGCTGATCTTTAAGGATCGCCTCAACCATTTCGACTAGTGAAGCAGCAGGAGCATAATATGCACTACCGTTACCTAATAGGTTCACGATTTCGCCGCCGCCTTTTCTTGTTCTTTCAACAATTGCATCAATTCGATCTTTTGGAATCAATGTTTCAAGCGGGATACCGCCTGCATAAGAGTAACGAACAAGAGGAACCATGTCATCGCCATGTCCACCAAGTACAAAGCCCGTCACATCTTTAACAGATAGGTTTAATTCTTGAGCAACAAACGTACGGAAACGTGCTGTATCAAGAATGCCCGATTGTCCAATGACTTTTTCTTTTGGTAATCCTGATTCTTTATAAACTGCATACGTCATTGCATCAACAGGGTTTGTTAACACAACAATGATGGCTTCTGGAGAATATTTAACGATTTCGCGTGTCACACTGCGCATGATTTTTTCATTTGTTGACACGAGATCGTCACGGCTCATTCCCGGCTTTCTTGCAATTCCCGCCGTAATGACCACGACATCAGAACCGGCTGTATCTTCGTAGTTAGAAGTTCCTGTAATGTTTGCATCGAAGCCTTGAACAGGACTTGCTTCCAGCATATCAAGTGCTTTCCCTTTTGTTGGGTTCTCAAGCTGCGGGATATCGACTAATACGACGTCCGCTAATTCTTTTTGAGCCGTTAGAAATGCTGTAGTTGCTCCAGTAAAGCCTGCTCCGATGACAGATACTTTTTTACGCTTGTTTGCCATTTCCTTTTTCCCCTTTAACTTTAAAGTTTAAGAATCAAGACAAGTTTTTGATGAGCTCGTCAGCAAACTCAGAACATTTCACTTCTGTTGCGCCATCCATTAATCTAGCAAAATCGTAAGTGACGACTTTTGATGCAATTGTTTTTTCAACAGATTGAATCACTAGATCAGCTGCTTCCTGCCAGCCAAGGTGCTCAAGTAAAAGCACGCCTGATAGAAGAACAGAAGATGGATTCACTTTATCAAGACCAGCATATTTAGGTGCTGTTCCGTGAGTCGCTTCAAAAATAGCGTGTCCTGTTTCGTAGTTGATGTTCGCACCTGGTGCGATACCAATTCCACCAACTTGTGCTGCAAGAGCATCAGAGATGTAATCTCCGTTTAAGTTCATTGTTGCCACAACATCGAACTCAGCTGGACGAGTTAGGATTTGTTGAAGGAAAATATCTGCAATGCTGTCTTTGACAATAATTTTGCCAGCAGCTTCTGCTTCACTTTGCGCTTTGTTTGCCGCATCTTTTCCATCTTGTTCTACAATACGATCATATTGTGCCCATGTAAAGACCTTGTCGCCAAACTCTTTTTCAGCCACTTCGTAGCCCCAGTTTTTGAAGGCACCTTCTGTAAATTTCATGATGTTTCCTTTGTGAACAAGCGTCACAGACTTACGGCCTTGGTCGATTGCATATTGGATAGCCGCTCTGACAAGGCGAGAAGTTCCTTCTTCAGAAACTGGCTTGATTCCGATACCTGACGTTTCTGGGAAACGGATTTTGTTTACACCTAATTCATTTTTCAAGAAGTCAATTAACTTCTTCACTTCGTCTGATCCTTTTGCATACTCGATGCCAGCATAGATATCTTCTGTGTTCTCACGGAAGATGACCATATCTGTGTCTTCTGGACGTTTCACAGGAGACGGTACGCCTTGGAACCAGCGAACTGGACGTAAGCATGTGAATAGATCAAGCTCTTGTCTAAGTGCCACGTTTAATGAACGGATTCCTCCGCCGATTGGTGTTGTCAGTGGTCCTTTGATCGCGATTAAGTATTCACGAATGTCTTCAAGTGTTTGCTCAGGAAGCCATTCTCCAGTTTTATTGTAAGCTTTCTCACCTGCATATACTTCTTTCCAAGTGATTTGCTTTTCACCTTTATATGCTTTTTCTACAGCTGCTTCAAGTACTCTTGATGCTGCTTTCCAAATGTCAGGACCGATTCCGTCCCCTTCGATAAACGGGATAATTGGATTATTTGGTACATTCAATACGCCGCCAGTAACTGTAATTTTTTCGCCTTGTGACAATGATATTACCTCCCAGGTTATGTAGTGAATATTTGAAACTTCTTGGCTTGATGTCTGCAAGCGAAGAAGTTTTTCACGTGATTCGTTTTTTGTTGATATAGAGGCTGATTGGCCTTCCTGAGGATCAGCCCCCGCTTATTCTATAAACATTAGTCTCTTTCACTGATCGGAACAAAGGTTTGAAGATCAGGTCCAATGTAGTCAGCTCTTGGACGGATGAGACGGTTGTTGTCATACTGCTCTAGAATGTGAGCAATCCATCCAGAGAATCGGCTGATCACGAAAATTGGTGTAAATAAGTCATGATCAATCCCAAGACTGTGATATACAGATGCAGAATAAAAATCAACATTTGGTGGAAGATTTTTCTCTGATGTCACGATTTCCTCTGCGCGAACAGACATTTCATACCATTTCGGCTCGCCAGTGAGGTTTGTTAAACGCTGGCTCATTTCTTTTAGATGCTTTGCACGCGGGTCACCTTGACGGTATACGCGGTGGCCAAAGCCCATAATTTTTTCTTTCTTCTCTAGCTTACCATGAATATAGGAATCTACGTTTTCAACTTCGCCAATTTCTGAAAGCATCTTCATCACGCCTTCGTTGGCTCCGCCATGAAGTGGCCCTTTCAGCGCACCGATAGCCGCTGTTACACCAGAGTAGATATCTGATAGTGTAGCAACACATACACGTGCTGTAAATGTCGATGCGTTTAATTCATGATCCGCATGTAGAATGAGTGCCTTATCAATTGCCTCAATTTCTACTGGTGACGGCTCTTCGCCATTTAGCATATACAAGAAGTTCGCAGCATAGCTGTATTCTTCTTTTGGCTGTACAGGCTCAAGTCCCTTTCGAATGCGTGAAAACGTAGCGACTAGTCCAGAAATTTTCGCCTGTAAACGAATGGCTTTTCTGTAATTCGCTTCTTTGTCCATAATCTCTGATTCGTCATCGAGTAAACCTAGTAAGGATACCGCTGTACGAATCGCAGACATTGGATGAACCCCGTCCAGCGAATACGATTTAAAGTGCTCAATGATTTCTTGCGGAATGTGAGCATTTTCATTGAGCTGCTGTTTTAACTCACTCAGCTCTTGCTCATTCGGCAGCTTTAAGTGCCATAACAGGTAGACAATTTCTTCGAATGTAGCTTTTTCAGTTAAATCATCGATATTGTACCCTACATAAGTAAGAGTATCATCAATAATTGAGCTTACGGATGAAGTTGTTGCCACAATACCTTCAAGACCTCTTGTTGCTGTCATGTTCAATCTCCCCTTTTTAAAAAGATTCCCCTTCGTTGCAGAATTCTCGCTTTTTGAAAGCGCTATCCAATCCGAATAAGACGGCAGGTTCAGAAAAGAAAATGCTTACATTTACCTATACGGTTAGAGCGCTTTTAGCCTCATATCTCTTGTGTGATCAATGAGTTCAAAATTAAGCCTATTCCCATTATAAACAATAATCAGACATTTGTTAAATGTTTAACTATAATTTTTTTTGATATTTTTTTTTCCAGTCTTCCATATAAGGCATGGAATAAAGGGATTTTGCTTCTTTTATTATATTTAATTATGTTTTTTTGCAAAAGCTCACGCAAGAAAAAAATAAAAAAGAAAGTGGCATGAACCACTCTCTTTTCAACCGCTGAAAAATTTCACAGCCTGCATCGCCAAATAAGCAATTCCTGCTCCGATCAGCGGACCGACAGCTACACCTTTAAATAAGCTGACTGCCAAAATTGTCCCGAACACAAGCGCTGCCGTGATATGCGGATCATTTTCGAGTAGCACAATACCGTTTTTTGCGATTAATGCTACTAATATACCCGCCCCAAGTGCAATCCAAGCATAAGAAGATTTCATGGCTTCTCCAAGCTGCTTAAATCCAATGTCACCTGTTGCAATAGGAACAAGCACAGCAATTGTAATGACGGTGACACCCCAATTGATGCCTTTTGATTGGAGAACCGGGAAAATTTTTTGATCCAAACCAATCAGCTTAATCGCAATCAGCACAGAAACCGCTAAAATTAATGAATTGTTCTTTGCAATAAGTGCAATAACGAGTAAAAGAACCAAAAATAAATTTGCTTGAGTAAACATACGCCGCCCCTTCCTTTCTTTTTATTGCGACCTTTTCATATTACTAATCTTTTTGAATAAAATGAAGTATCGGACATGCTTGTTTTTTGGAGGGGATTGTGTGAATCACACCTATATGGCCATTTTTCTGCGAAGTTTGATGATGATCAGCATTGCTGTATTTGCGGTTGTCTTTTTATATCAGTCTTTTCCTTTTTTATATCCTTTTTGGATTGCACTTATTGTATCCTGCCTGATTCATCCTGCCGTATGCAAAATAGAAGAGATCACCGGAATGCCGAGAGGAATTGTAGTAGTCATTGTACTATTGCTCTTTTTAGTGGCAGCAGCCGGTTTCATCACACTCTTAGTAGCAGAAATTATTTCAGGAAGTGCTTATTTAGCAAAGGTTCTGCCTGGACACCTTGATCAAATGATTGGTATTGTCGAACGGTTTTTTACAGATAAGATTCTGCCTTTGTACCATGATGTCACCGCCCAATTTAATACGCTTCAAGCAGGTCAAAAGGAATCGATTTTAGGACAAATCCAAGCGCTAGGCGATGAAGCTGCCGCAAAAATAGGGACTTTTCTTTCAAAAACGCTCGAGCTTATCCCGGCTTTTTTAGGTCTTTTGCCTGATGCAGCCGCAACCCTTTTGTTTTCTGCACTGGCGACTTTTTTTATCACGAAAGATTGGTTTACGTTAAAAAAATATGGCTCTCGTATCTTTCCCGCAAAATGGAGGCAGCATACACGCGCCATTTTATCTGAAATCAAAAAAGCCATTACCGGTTTTATGAAGGCGCAGCTTCTGCTTGTTGCTATGACCATCGGCCTCGTCGTCATTGGGCTGATCATCTTAAAAGTCGAGCATGCCTTTGTCATTGCTTTATGTATTGGGTTTGTCGATTTACTTCCTTATATCGGGAGCGGTACTGTTTTTCTGCCTTGGATCATTTACTCCGCTATGACAGGAAACCTTTCACTCGCTATCGGGCTCGGCATTTTGTATATTGTCGTGCTCATTCAAAGACAAATTTCAGAGCCAAAAGTCTTAAGCAAGTCCATTGGGCTTAATCCTTTAGCAACGCTTGTGGCATTATTTGTCGGGTTAAAATGCTTTGGTTTTCTTGGACTTGTCATTGGTCCTGCTTCCCTTGTCGTGTGGCAGGCATTTCGTAATGCAGGTGTTTTTAGAGATATCTATCAATACATTCGGTACGGCATGCAAAAGTAAAAGAGACCTTGAGCTCAAGGTCTCTTTAGCGAATAATCGTATAGCGATTGCGATTAGACATGTTTCTAAGCCAGCGTTCAAAGAGCGGCTTGATTTGCTTTCTCGTCATCGGAATGAGTAGCAGCGCACCAATGATATCCGATAAGAAGCCGGGAATGAGCAGCAGCAGACCGCCAATCAGAATGCAAAAACCATCGACAATCGTTACCCCTGGCATTTTGCCATATTGTAAATCTCTCTGCACTTTTTGAAAAGCTTCGATTCCTTGCTTTCTTGCAAAATAAGCACCTAGTGCACTCGTGAGTACGATCATCAGCATCGTTGGCAAAATGCCAATGATTTTACTTGATATTAAAAATAAACTGATTTCCAATGCAGGGAACAGAATCAATAATAGTAGCAAATATTTTTTCAACCATATCACCTCATGGGGTATCTTTCATCGAAAGCTGTTTTACTTTTTTTAGTGTAACATAAAAAAAGAGAGGAGTCAGATAACTCCCCTCGTGTGTATGATTTAAAGGACGCTTGCACGGCCTTTGTAGATCGCTCCGCGTGCCGGATCTACTGTGATCTCTTCGCCTTCTTTTAGCAGTGTTGTTGCGCTGTCAAGACCCACAATCACTGGAATACCAAGGCTGAGTCCAACGACTGCTGCATGGCTTGTTAAGCCGCCTTCTTCAGTGATCAAGGCAGATGCTTTTTCTAAAGCACCCATCATATCACGGTCTGTACAGTTTGCGACAAGAATCGCCCCATCGTACATTTTTTCGTCTGCTTCTTTTCCGCTTTGTGCAATGACAACCGGTCCAAATGCAGATTTACGGCCAATTCCTTGACCTTTCGCAATGATGTCACCAACAACATATACTTTCATTAAGTTCGTTGTACCTGTTTCACCAACTGGCACACCAGCTGTAATGACGATTAAATCGCCATGTCTCACATAGCCCGTTTCAATCGACTTCTCGACTGCATTCTCAAGCATTTCATCAGTAGACGTCGTTTTTGATCCGCTCTTTGCAAATACACCGAATACGAGAGACAGCTTTCTTGCTACTGATTCGTTTGCTGTGACCGCTACGATTGGTGCTTTTGGTCTATATTTTGAAATCATTCTCGCAGTATGACCGCTTTCCGTAGGTGTCACAATCGCTGCCACGTCAAGCTTCATCGCTGTATGTGCAACAGATTGACCGATGGCATCTGTAATGCTGACTTCTACTTCTTCGCTTCTGCGAGAAAGAATTGCTTTATAGTTGAGTGCATCTTCTGAACGTGATGCAATGTTATGCATCGTTTGTACAGCTTCCACTGGATATGTTCCTGCTGCTGTTTCACCAGAAAGCATAATCGCATCTGTGCCATCAAAAATGGCATTTGCCACGTCACTTGCTTCCGCACGAGTTGGACGAGGATTACGCTGCATGCTATCAAGCATTTGGGTAGCTGTGATGACAGGTTTGCCTAAACGATTGCATTTTTTGATCAGCATTTTTTGAACAAGCGGTACTTCTTCTGCCGGGATCTCTACACCAAGATCTCCACGCGCAACCATCAAACCATCTGATACCTCAAGGATTTCATCGATGTTATCAACACCCTCTTGGTTTTCAATCTTAGGAATGATTTGAATGTCAGCCGCATTATTCTTTTCAAGAAGCTCACGAATTTCAAGCACATCAGAAGCTCGTCTAACAAAAGAAGCAGCGATGAAATCGACGCCTTGTTCAATTCCGAACAGAATATCATTGGCATCCTTTTCTGTAATACCTGGCAGGTTCACACTTACACCTGGTACGTTTACACCTTTTTTGTTTTTGAGCGTGCCTGTATTCATGACCTTTGTGACGATTTCTTTGCGGTCCATGTTAATTTCTTTCACTTCTAAACCAATAAGACCATCATCTAATAGAATCGTTGAGCCCACTTCTACATCATCAATTAAATCTTCATACGTCACACTAATTTTTTCCGTATTTCCAACAATGTCTTCCATACTCACGATAAGATCTGCACCAGCGACTAGCTCAATTGAGCCGTTTTCAACTGTACGTGTACGGATCTCTGGACCTTTTGTATCAAGAAGGATCGCAATGTCCTTGCCTAATGTTTTACCTGCTTTACGAATGTTTTCAATGCGTGCACCATGCTCTTCAAAATCTCCATGAGAGAAGTTTAGTCTGGCTACATTCATTCCTGCTTCAATCAATTCAGTCAGCTTTTCAATGGTTTCACTTGCTGGACCGATTGTACAAACGATTTTTGTCTTTCTCATTACTGTTCCTCCTAAGGTCTTCTCGTTTTATATAGAGAGCTCTTGTGAAAGTCGGTACATATTTTGATCGACTGTATGTTTTTTATCTAAGATATCTAAAATATCGTGATGAACGAGTTCGTTGCTTTGAATGCCCACACAGCGACCGCCTTTTCCTTCAAGAAGAAGTTCTACTGCGTATGCTCCTAAACGGCTTGCCAGTACTCGGTCAAATGCGCTTGGAGAACCTCCGCGCTGAATATGTCCTAAGACAGATACACGGGTTTCAAGGCTTGTCTCCTCTTCAATCCGCTTACCAAATTCAACACCGCTGCCTACGCCTTCTGCGACGATAATGATACTGTGCTTCTTGCCGCGCTCGTGCCCTCTTCTTAACCTCGCAATAATTTCATCCATGTCATAGTCTGCTTCAGGAATCAAAATAGATTCGGCTCCGCCTGCAAGACCTGACCAAAGAGCAATATCACCAGCATGTCTTCCCATTACTTCCACTACGTATGTACGTTCATGAGATGTGGCTGTATCACGAATTTTATCAATGGCGTCAATGACTGTATTCAGTGCTGTATCAAAGCCAATAGTGAAATCAGTACCTGGGATATCGTTGTCGATTGTACCCGGGACACCTACACATGGAAAACCGAGCTCAGTTAATTTCTTCGCTCCCATGAATGAACCGTCTCCGCCGATCACAACAAGTCCTTCAATACCGAATTTTTTTAAGTTCTCAATGCCTTTTTCACGACCTTCAACTGTCTTGAATTCAGGGCATCTTGCCGTGTAAAGTTTTGTTCCTCCACGATGAATGATATCGCCAACTGAACCTATTTCAAGTTTCTCAATTTTACCGTTAATTAGACCTGAATATCCATTATAAATACCGTAAACTTCAACATTATGGTAAATCGCTTTCCTTACAACTGCGCGCACAGCTGCATTCATTCCTGGGGAATCCCCACCGCTCGTTAAAACTCCTATACGCTTCATCTTTTTCACCTCAGAGACCATATATGAATTAAACATACCATTTCCACTGCTTGAAAACAATCATGAGCAAAACCGGATGTTTTCAATACGTATTTCTAAAACCGTACTTATTATACAATTAAATAAACCGTTTTTAAACAAAAGTTAAGAAAGTCATGAAAGCAATTCTTTCAAAAACGAGGAAGATCGATCCTTCTAAAGCTTATCATATCAAGGTTTTCAGACGTTTCAAATTTTATGAAAACAAAAGAAAATTATTTTCAAATAGCGCTTACATGAGGACGGTTTTCATGAAAAAGGATGAAAAAAATAAACGCCAGCCAAAAAGGCTGTACGTTTATTTAGTTTACCCCAATATATTGATTTTCAACCGATACTTTCCCGATTGCTTTGTATTTTTGATATCTTTGTTCGACTAGTTCTTCAGGTGTTAGTTTGAGCAAAGATGTAAGTGACTGTTTTAATGTTTTTTTAATGTAGGCTGCTTGTTGTTTCACGTCTCGATGTGCTCCACCTTGCACTTCTTTAATAACATCATCTATAATATCTAATTCTTTTAGGTCTGGAGCGGTAATTTTCATTGTCTCTGCAGCTTTTTTCGCAAGTGATGAGTCCTTCCAGAGCAGTGCTGCTGCACCTTCAGGTGAAATCACTGAATACGTTGAATTCTCTAGCATGTATAGGTGGTTTCCTACGCCTAAGCCTAGTGCGCCGCCACTTCCGCCTTCTCCGATGACAATACAGACAACCGGTACACGAAGTCCTGCCATTTCGAATAGGTTTTTCGCAATTGCTTCACTTTGTCCGCGTTCTTCAGCTGCTTTCCCAGGATAAGCTCCTTTTGTATCAATAAAGCAAATGATCGGGCGATTAAATTTATCTGCTTGTTTCATCAAGCGCAGCGCTTTACGGTAGCCTTCTGGATGAGGCATTCCGAAATTACGGCGCAAGTTTTCTTTTGTGTCTTTTCCGCGCTGATGGCCAATGACTGTGACAGGAAGCCCTTTAAACGTGGCGATTCCTCCAACAATGGCTTCATCATCACCATAGAAACGGTCACCATGACATTCGAAAAAGTTGTCAAACAGCTCTTGAATGTAATCGAGAGTTGTTGGACGCATCGCATGACGAGCAATTTGCACTCTGTCCCACGGCTTTAAATTTGTATAAATGTCTGCTTCAAGCTTGCTCAGACGTGTTTCAAGGCGCTCAATTTCTGCACTTAAATCCATTTCTGAGTTTTGTGTGAACTTTTTCAGTTCATCAATTTTCGCTCGAAGTTCAATGACAGGTTTTTCAAATTCTAGTTCTCCAGCCACTCTCGTTCACCTCCTGTGCTGTGTAATGCTAAGATTCGGCCTAGTGTTTCTTTCATCTCTGCACGATGAATGACAGCATCCAGCTGTCCATGCTTCATTAAAAATTCAGCCGTTTGGAAGTCCTCTGGCAGGTCTTCACGGATTGTTTGTTCAATGATTCTACGGCCTGCAAATCCAATTAAAGCACCAGGTTCTGCAAAGTTGTAATCACCAAGAGACGCGAAACTAGCTGATACACCGCCAGTTGTCGGGTTGGTCATCACAGAGATAATCAAACCTTGGTCCTCGCTGAACAGTTTTAATGCTGAGCTTGTTTTTGCCATCTGCATGAGACTGAGGATCCCCTCTTGCATTCTCGCTCCGCCCGATGCAGTAAAGATGATAAATGGCACCTTGTCCGCTTTTGCTTTCTCAATCGCCAGTGTGATCTTCTCACCAACAACCGAGCCCATGCTGCCCATACGGAACGTGGCATCCATGACAGCGATCACAGCACGCTGGCCTTCAATTTCACCTTGACCTGTGACAATGGCTTCATTCAAAGACGTTTTTTCTCTGTCTTTCTCAAGCTTTTCTTCGTAGCCTGGGAATCCGAGCGGGTTTTCTGAGATCAGATGCCCGTTAAATTCTTCAAATGTGCCTTCGTCTACAAGGCTATCAATACGCTGCTTTGCATTCATTTGCAAATGTCTGCCGCAATTCATGCAAACACGTAAATTTTTATCTAATTCTTTGGTGAGCATTATTTTTTTACATTGCGGACATTTGGTCATGATGCCTTCAGGCACATCTTGGCTTGCCTGTTCAGAGGGTACAGATGCATATTTTTTCTTTTTACTGAAAATATTTTTGATTGACAAATGACTACCTCCCTTTTTGAAGGGTTTTTTCTTTACACGCACATCCACTATTATAGGACATGTCATAACTGTACCGAAACTATTGTACTTTTTTTGTCAAACGCTGTCATCCTTCATTCAATTTTTTCAATGGGGAATTGATGAGAAATGAGTATGTGTTTGGGGCGCTGAGCAGTTGATATATGTGAATTGTGAACGTCTACAAAAAAATATCATTCCGGATGAAAAAATTTTCGCGTAAGAGAGGAAATGGTGCACGTCTTTCCTCCAATTTCAGAAAGAACGTGCACACTTTTCCAATTGATTATTCGCCGATAATCGTTAATTTTCTTGTTTTTTCAGCGACTGCTTCTGGATCGACTTTGATTCTTGCAACGCCAGTTTCCATTGCTGCTTTTGCTACCGCTTTTGCTACCGCTGGTGCTACACGTGCATCAAATGGTTCAGGGATGACGTATTCAGCTGACAATTTCTCATCTGAAACAAGAGAAGCAATCGCTTCAACGGCTGCAATTTTCATTTCTTCGTTAATGTGAGTTGCACGTACATCTAATGCTCCGCGGAAAATTCCTGGGAATGCCAGTACGTTGTTCACTTGGTTCGGGAAGTCAGAACGGCCAGTTCCTACAACACTTGCACCTGCTGCATGTGCATCTTCTGGCATGATCTCTGGATTTGGATTCGCCATAGCGAAGATGACAGGATCTTTTGCCATTTTTCCAACCATTTCTTTTGTTAAAGCGCCTGCCACTGAAACCCCGATAAAGACGTCTGCGCCTTCAATGACTTCTTCTAATGAACCTTCTTTACGGTCTTGGTTCGTGAATTTAGCGACTTCATTTTTCACTGTATTCATACCGTTCGGGCGGCCTTCGTAAATTGCGCCTTTTGTATCGCACATGATGATATCACGTACACCGAAATGATATAGAAGCTTGATAATCGCAATTCCCGCTGCTCCAGCGCCGTTTGCCACCACTTTGATGGAGGACATTGATTTTCCAGACAGTTTCAGGGCATTTACAAGTCCTGCTACTGTGACAATCGCTGTTCCGTGCTGATCATCGTGGAACACTGGAATGTTTGTCTCTTTTTTCAAGCGCTCTTCGATAATGAAGCAGTTTGGAGCTGCAATATCTTCAAGGTTGACACCGCCAAACGTTGGCTCAAGAAGCTTTACTGTTTCAACGATTTTGTCTACATCGTTTGTCGCAAGCGCGATTGGGAAGGCATCAACGCCCGCGAAGCTTTTGAATAATACAGCTTTTCCTTCCATTACTGGTAGAGATGCTTCTGCCCCAATATTACCAAGCCCTAAAACAGCGCTTCCGTCTGTGACAACAGCGACCATATTGCCTTTCATTGTATAATCATACACTTTGCTTGTGTCGTCATAAATATCTTTACATGGTTCTGCAACACCAGGTGAGTAAGCCAAGCTCAAGTCTTTTGCATTTTTCACTTGTACTTTTGATTTTGATTCGAGTTTGCCTTGATTCTCTTTGTGCATATGTAATGCTTCTTCTCTTAATGACATGTGATGAACACTCCTTCAAGTGGAAAATGATTTAATGAATTGCTAAGTTGATAAGCACATACTGGCAGTTTTAAATACACAGAATCTTTAAAATGATAACACAATAGGTGAATTTGTAAAACATATTCAGGTGATTTGTCATCATTTAATCACAACGTTTTGTTCACCAAGCAGCTCTTTTAACTGGAAAATCACAGCATGATCTGCATGAACCTTGTATGCATCTGGAAGTCTCACTGTCTTTTTTTGCTTCTCATAATACAAATAGACATCTGCTTCTCCGCTGTGCATCGAGATCACCCGCTTTACTTGCTCTAGCAGTTCCTGCGTATGGTTTTCTTCTTTCACCCGAATGTAGACAGACTCTTTTCTTTGTGTGCCCATCTCTTCAAGCAGAACGGCTTCTTGCACGATGATTTGGCTGCTGTCATTTCTGACATCTATTCTGCCTTCAACATAAAGCATGGCGCCCTCCTCAAGTAAGGGGGACAGCTTTCTAAATTGCTCTGGAAAGACGACGCCTTCCATTTCTCCCGTTTCATCCCCAAATGTGACAAATGCCATCGATTGTCCATTTTTTGTCCGAATCGATTTCACTTTTGTCAAAAGACCACCCATTGAGACCTTTCGCTTTATATAGGAAGAAAGTCTGATGATTTCCACTGCACCATTCTCTCTTAAGCGATCTCGGTACGTTTGTACAGGATGATTTGATAAATATAACCCAAGTGCCTCCTTTTCAAATTGCAGGAGATCGACAAGCGGCAGTTCTTCTATCTCCGCATATTTTGGCTTAATGGAGAAGGTTGTATCCCCCAGAAAGTCCAGTTGATCATCTGGATTTAAAAATGACACGTGGTCTAATGCAATATCTATTGATGCCAATAACGAAGCACGATTTGGATAAAGCTCATCCATCGCCCCTGAAAAAATGAGCGCTTCAATCGTTTTTCGGTTGACACTCTTTGCTGATACTCTTGCGCAAAAATCAAATAAATCTTCAAACGGCTTTTCCTGTCTTGCCCTGTATATATCCTTTACAGCTGACACTCCGACATTTTTGATCGCTCTTAAGCTGTAGCGGATCTCCCCTTTTTCAACCGTAAATGGAAATTCACTCTTATTAATAGAAGGCTTCAACACAGATATCCCTTTTTCCTTTGCCTCATAGAAATATTGAGCGACTTTGTCTTCATTTCCAATCACACTCGTTAAAAGTCCGCACATAAAATATAACGGATAATGCGCTTTTAAGTAAGCAAGCTGAAAGCCAATCATGCTATATGCAACAGCATGGCTTCTATTAAAACCATAGTTTGCAAATTTGACGATTAAGTCATAAACGTCATTTGCAATGTTAACAGGATACTCCTTTTTTAGGCATCCTTCAACAAAATGGCTTCGCTCTTCATCAAGGACCTTTTTATCCTTCTTCGAAACTGCTCTTCTTAATAGATCTGCCTCGCCCAGCTGAAAGCCTGCCATCTTCGCCGCAATCAGCATAATTTGCTCCTGATAGACGATGACCCCATATGTGTCCTTTAAAATGTCATACAAATCAGGATGCGGATAAGAGACCTTGACTCTGCCGTGCTTTCGGTCGATAAAGAGCGGGATATTCTCCATTGGACCTGGACGGTAGAGGGCATTGACCGCCACGATGTCTTCTAAACTAGAGGGCTTCAGGCGTCTCAGCACCTGACGCATTCCTTGTGATTCAAGCTGGAAAATCCCAGTTGTATCTCCCGCTGATAACAATTCAAATGTTTTCTGATCTTCATATGAAATGTCACTAAAGTTAATGTGGACGTTTTCCTGTCTTTCAATCTGGTTTTTAATGGATTCAATTAAGGTTAAGTTTCTTAGTCCTAAGAAATCCATCTTTAAAAGTCCGAGATCTTCTAAATAATTCATCGCATACTGCGTTAAATACACACCATCATGGCCGTCTTGAATTGGAACGACCTCTGTCAGCGGCTCCTCGCTCAGCACAACGCCGGCTGCATGTGTCGAGGTATGTCTTGGCAAGCCTTCAACCTTTAAAGCGGTTTGAAAGACCTTTCGAAGCTCCTCGGATTGCTGGAGCATCGTTTTTAATTCAGGGGATGCAGTCACCGCTTCTTTCAGCGTCGTTCCTGGCTTTGACGGAATCAGCTTTGCAAGACGGTCCGCTGCCTTTGAATCAATCCCCATTACACGTCCAACATCTCTTAAGGCCGCCTTTGCTGCAAGTGTTCCAAACGTGACAATTTGTGCCACATGCATGTCTCCGTATTTGTCTTTTACATAAGAAATGATTTCATCTCTTCTCGTATCGGGGAAATCAATATCAATATCTGGCATACTGATTCGCTCAGGATTTAAGAAACGCTCAAACAACAGACCGTGACGGAGCGGATCAACATCTGTAATAAACAATACATACGCAACAAGTGACCCTGCTGCCGATCCACGTCCTGGCCCTGTGACAATGCCTTGATCATGGGCATACTTCATAAAATCCCACACGATGAGAAAATAATCACTGAAATTCATTTTTTGGATAATGCTCAGTTCGTACTCAAGTCTTTTCACATACGTATCATTTGAAGCAATCTTTCTTTGCTTCATCCCTTCTGCGCACACTCTGCGTAAAAACTGATCTGCTGTTGATTGATCAGGAGTCGGATAGGAAGGGAGTTTTGTCTGCCCAAGATTTAAATCGACTTCACAGCGGTCTGCGATCTCCACCGTTCTTGTCAGCAGCTCCTCATCTTGCGCATACCATTCCTTCATTTCTTCAAGGGTTCTGAAATGCTTTTCTCCTCGGTCTTCCTCAATCTCTGACAGCTGCTGCCCTGCTTTAATGGCTTTTAAACACGTATAGGCGGTTTTGTCTTCTCGATTGATATAGTGGACATCTCCCGTCGCAACAAGAGGAATCTCCGCACTTTTTGAGACGTCCCTGAGTTTACCGGCAAGCGATTCGTCTTGCTGAAATGGCTGAAGTGCGATGTACACATGTCCCTCACCGAAAATATCTTTCAATTGTTTCGCCGCATCATGCGCTTCTTCTATCTGATCATGCTGAAGCAGCGTTTCAATGTAGCCGGAAGCGCCTGGCGTAATGGCAATGAGCCCGCGGTGATAGCTTTTCAGCCATTTTTCTTTCAGTCCAGCTTTTGATTTTGATTTCAGCACACTGCTGATTTTGATCAAGTTTTGATAGCCTTCATTGTTTTTGGCAAGGAGTACCAAGGGATAAGCCTCTGTCTCTTGTTCATCTATGAAGACAGAAGCTGTTAAACCGATGACCGGCTTGATGCCATGTTTTTTACATTCCTTATAAAATTCAACCGTTCCATACATCACATGGTCATCGGTAAGAGCGAGCGCCTTGCAGCCAAGTTCTTTCGCTTTCAGCACGAGCTCCTTTACTTTTGCCGCACTGCTTAATAAGCTGTATCCACTGTGGACCTGAAGATGAACATAAGACATGCTTAATCCACTCCTTTCGTCTAAAGTCATTCTTTCATTATAAAACGCGATGCGGTGAGAAACAAATGTTCTTTCTTTTCTGTCCGTTCATACTTGTCCCGCACACACCATATATTGAATAGAGTGAGGTGGACACAATGGATGTGAAGGAAGCTTTTATTCCGAATTTTATTAGCTGTTATTTTATTGCTCTTGGGGTCATTTTGGGCGGTGCCATCATAGGTGGTGTTGGTGCTTATTTATCTGGTCAGCCGCCTTTATCCATTATTACGAGTCTTGCCAACCGTTTAAAGATTTGGGCGCTTGTCGCAGCTATCGGTGGAACTTTTGATGCCGTTTATAGCTTTGAAAGAGGCATTTTCGAAGGGAACACGCGTGATATTTTCAAGCAGATTTTATTAATTGTCTCTGCCATGGGCGGTGCGCAAACAGGTTATCTCATTATTACGTGGCTCACACAGGAGCATGTGTCATCATGAGGGTGCCGGAGCTGTACAAACGTCCAGGCTGGCAGCGTTTTTTTGCAGGGATGATGTTTGGCGCGATTGTGAGCTGGCTCATTTTCCTCTTTACATACGGAACCTTTCAGGAAAAGCAGGTGACACAGCTTAGAAGCCAGCAGCACCATATGGACAGTCTGAAAGAACAAATCACACTCTATCGGGAAGATTTGCATAAGTTAAATGAGGATAATAAACAGCGGCTGCTGATCCAAAGCGTAGATGTCCATCTCGTCAATCGTGAGCAATATAAAATCCCAGAGCCAGATACGCTGAAATTTGAAGATCAGGTCAAAGAGGATATCTCAGAGGTCATTACAAAGGATATTGAAAGTGTCTATAAAACAAAGGAATTATTAAAACGGACAGTGGAAAACAAAGAATATACCATTCGGGAAAAGGCATACCGCGCCAAAGTGACAGAGCTGACGATTTATACGAAGCTTTCACTTGAAGTGCGCATTTCATTTGCTGAATAAATGATCATGTGGAATTTTTATGAATTTCTGCCCTCAATGATCGCTTTTCCCTCATTATTTTTATACACTAAAAGTAGAACGAGATCTAAAACAGAAAGAGGTGAGGACAATGGAGGTTTACAGCTATCGTCAAATGGCACGAGACAAAGCAAGCCGGATCAAGGACGGTATGTGCGCTTATGCTGAGACAGAAATGATGGCTCATTTAATTAAAAAAGAATTAAAGCATCAAAATCTCCAAGCCTATGAAGATTCAACTGACATCGGCTGCTGGTTTATCCCTGTATGCAAGTAACCCTTTTCTCCCTGACAAAAAAAGAGAGAGGGGACTTGAAGCCCCCCTCTCTCATGATGATGATTTACATACTTCTTCTAAATCACGCAAAATCTCATCTGCCACGGCCCAATCATAAATAGACGCACCAGCTGCAAGCGGGTGGCCGCCGCCATGATATTTTTTCGCAATGGTATTAATGACGACCCCTTTAGAACGGAATCTGACACGAATCTGATCGTTTTCTTCCACAAAAAAGACCCATGCCTTAATCCCTGCAATATTGCCTAGTGTCCCAACAAGCTGTGAGGCTTGCTGCGCTGTTGTTTGGAACGATTCCAAAATATCGCGCTTAATGAAAACAGAGGCGACCCCATTCTCTGACAAAGAAATATGTTGAAAAATATAGCCATTTAATTTCACGACATTCAAGTCCGTCTCATACAATTGATTGAAAAGGTCTGAAGATGAAAATGGATATTCAATAAGCTCTCCAGCATATTTGAGCGTCTTTTTCGTCGTGTTTGGGAAAAGGAAGCGGCCTGTGTCTCCTACAATGCCGGCATAAATGAGTTCAGCCGCCTTTGTATTCAGCTGATATCCTTCTTCTTTCCCCTCTAAATACAATTCATAAATCATTTCGCTCACAGAGCTTGCCTCTGTATCCACCCAAAGCAAATCACCATACGGATCTTCATTTGGATGATGGTCAATTTTCATCAGCTTATCGCCCATTGAATAGCGCTGATCGTCAATTCTTGCTTGATTGGCTGTATCACAGACAATGACAAGGGCATCTTTGTACACGTCATCCGGAACCTCATCAAGTTCATACAAAAATGAAAGGGATGGCTCCGGGGTTCCTGTCGCATAAATATTTTTTTCTGGATAGGTGGCACGCAAGATTTCCGTAAGGCCGCACTGCGATCCATACGCATCAGGATCTGGTCTTACATGTCTATGAATGATGATGGTGTCATATAATGATATGGTTCTAATCAGTTCTTTTTTCATAAAAACTCCTTCTTATCCGATACTCTTTTTATTATTAAATCATAATCTATCCTGACGGAAAAGTGAGGAATAGACAATTTATTCTAGTAAGCAAGCCTATTTACGTTTAAAATAGGGTTGTAACCACTTACAATGGAGGCTTGGCACATGCTTGTTTTGATTGTGTTTATTATTTGTTCTGCCATGTTTTATTTATACTACAAAGCAAAGAATGTCCGTACGAACCGCCCAGTCGAAAAGAAATTCTGGTCGGCTAAATCCAGTATGGCACTTGGCTGCTTTGTCCTGCTCTTCGGTGTGAATCAATTATTTTTAAACCGCTCGTCACTCGCATTTGTCATTGGATTTATTTTTGTTGCTGTCGGTATCGGCAGTACGTGGGCTGGATATAAAGCCTACAAGCATTACCTTCCGCTCTTTTTAAAGGAAGGCGAAAAAGATCACGCATAATAAGAGAGAAGGGCTAAAATGATGTTTATTTTAGCCCTTTGTCATTTTCGTCATCGCCCTTTTACGATTATCCTCTCTCCATCAGCTGCACCATCAGCATCGCTTTCCCTACGATATTCGATTGATGATATACCTCCACTTCCAGCTTTCCAAACTTGCGGCCTACTTCTAAAATATTCGGCTTGATCTGTATCGTGGATTCCATTTGAACCGGTTTTAAGAAGTAGACAGAGAGACTTTCGACAATCAGCTCCCCTTTTTTATGAGACTTTAAGAAGCGGTTGGCGGATTCAATTAAAATTTGCGTGAACACTCCATATGAAATGTTTCCGAGCTGGTTTGTCATTTGGGGTGTGACCTCATATTGATACACCGCATTTGCCTTTGGCTTATCTGTATCGGTATCTTTAAACCCTCTTGAGACAACATCATCCAGTTTTTCGCCGACCTGCGGCTGCTTTTGAATCATTTGAAGCGCCTTCAGCACATCCTGACGACTGATCATCCCAATTAGTTTCGCATAATCATCTACGACTGGCAGCACCTCAATGCCTTCCCATACCATCATTTGAGCAGCAGAGGCGACAGAGGTTTTTCCAATGACTGTCAGTGGATTTTTCGTCATCACCTTTTCAATCGGTGTAGAGCGGTCATGCCCCGCGATATCCTTTGAGGTGAGGATTCCGTGAATTTTCATTTGGTCGTCTGCGACCGGAAAACGGCCATGGCCAGTTTCATAATTCTTTTCATACCATTTTTCAAGCTTATCCTCTGGTGATAAATACACCGTTCGTTCGATCGGCGTTAAAATATCTTCCACAAGCACAATCTCTTTTTTTATTAGTTGGTCATAAATGGCTCGGTTTATGAGAGCTGCTACGGTAAATGTATCGTAGCTTGTCGATAAGATCGGCAGCTCAAGCTCATCTGCGAGCTGAATGATTTCATCATCTGTTGAGAAGCCGCCCGTGACCAGCACAGCTGCTCCTGCCTCTAATGCTTGTCTGTGTGCATTGATCCGGTTTCCGACAATCAGCAGGTTTCCAGCTGCCGTGTAGCGCATCATCGCATCAAGCTCCATCGCTCCGATGACAAATTTGTTTAATGTTTTATGTAAGCCCGTTCGTCCTCCAAGCACCTGTCCGTCAATGACATTGACCACTTCCGCATATGTCAGTTTTTCAATATTTTCTTTTTTCTTCTGTTCAATCCGAATGGTACCAACTCGTTCAATGGTACTGACGAATCCTTTATTTTCAGCATCCTTGATGGCCCGGTAAGCGGTCCCTTCACTCACTTTCATTTCTTTCGCAATACGCCGGACAGAAATTTTCTCTCCAACATCTAATGAATCAATATACGATAAAATTTGTTCATGCTTTGTCGCCAATCCCGTTCACCCTTTTTGTTTTCAGCGTTTTCATCTATGTTTCATTATAAGGGCAGGAGGCTTTTAATAGCAATTTGTCTTTTTCAGCACGATACACGTAAACAAAAAAAGCCGGCATTGGAATGCCGGCTTTTTGATATGATGCTTAAATCTCAATTGATTCTCCGCTGTTTAACACATGACCAACGCCGCCATGCAGGCTGTCTGCAAATGCATGCGGGTCCTGTTCAATCGGCGGGAATGTGCTGTAGTGAATCGGCACGACCTGCTTCGCCCGAAGCCATTCGGCTGCGATTCTTGCATCGTCCGGCCCCATCGTGAAGTTATCACCGATCGGAAGGAATGCAAGCTCAATATGATTCAGCTCACCGATCAGCTTCATATCTGAAAAGAGCGCAGTGTCTCCAGCATGATAAATCGTTTTGCCCTCTGCGGTAAATAAAATACCTGATGGCATGCCTGTATACGTAATCGTTTTTGCATCTTCATCAATGACAGCTGAACCATGGAACGCTTGCGTGAGCTTGACTTTACCAAATTCAAACTCACGTCCGCCGCCGATATGAAGCGGGTGCGTTTTCACCCCTTGCCAGCTTAAATAAACGGCAAGTTCGTTTGGCGCGACAACGAGCGCGTCATTGTTTTTAGCGATTTCAATGGTGTCACCGAGGTGATCTCCATGCCCATGTGTCAGTAAAATAACATCCGCTTTGACATCTTGCGGCTTGATATCTGTGTGCTTATTTCCATTTAAAAATGGATCAATCCAAATATGGTATCCGTTTGTTTCAATGTGTACGACTGAATGTCCGTGATATGTAGCTTTCATGTGAGTATATCCACCTTTCGAATTTGATCTCACTTCATCTATTCCCTGTATAAAAAGCTGGAAAACTTAATGTCTGTGAATGACGTTAAGACCACCTGTTGCTTCAATAACGGTCCCTGTAATCAGGTCTGAGCGGTCATCGCATAAAAATGAAATGATGCGCCCTATATCCTCTCCAGTACCAGACCTGCCAATAGGCGTTTCATCGTCTTTGATCTGGCGTGCTTCTTCTATTGTGGATTCTTTCATGTCTCCAACGATTTTGCCTGGGCAAACCATATTGGCTGTGATGCCGTTTTCGGCTTCTTCAATCGCAATGGTTTTCGTCAATGACGCAAGCCCCACTTTTGCCGCTCCGAAGGCTGATCTGTGCATCCAGCCTGGTGCATGGTCTGCTCCTTGGAAGCCATACGTGATAATGCGGCCAAAGCCTTGTTTTCTCATCATGGGGATGACCATTCGGAACAAATGGAACACTGCGGATAGGTTGCCTTCCATCATTTGATACCATTCATCTTCAGAGTAATCCGCTAGTTTCTTACGTTCAAAAATATAAGGTCCAGCATTGTTAATCAAGGCATCGATCCGCCCAAATCGCTCTGCTGCCAGCTCTACCATGTTTTTTAAATCTTCTTTGTTTGTCACATCTCCTTGGACAAATTGAAGCTTTTCTTCGTATTCCTGCAATTCTTCTTTCATCTGCCGGACAGCTTCATCATCACTTCGATAATTCACTGTCACAGAATACCCCATATTCAGTAAAGACTCGGTGACTTTCCTGCCAAGTCCTTTAGAACCCGCTGTTATTAATGCGTGTCGCACACAATCTCCTCCTAAAGCAAAGGTTGCAAGTTCACATGTTTCTTATCTTTACTTTACTACAAACCAGCATCTGGCGCACTTATGAACCCTTTCTGCTATCAGGTTCTCCAAGGAAGAGGATTCTCCTTTCTGACAGCAAAAAAACCATCCGCATCATACGAATGGTTTTTTGACTTGTTACGCTAGGCAGGCTTTTGCTTTTTCTAAAGCGAGCTGAATTTGTTTAAATCCAGTTCCACCTGCACTTGTTCTTTTTTCAACAGCAACATACGGATCAAGAACGGTGTAAATGTCTTGTTCAAAGAGATCGCTTGCTTCTGTAAATGTTTCAAACGGAAGATCACTTAAGTAGATGCCTTTTTGAATGCACGTATACACAAGCTTGCCAACGATTTCGTGTGCTTCACGGAATGGCATGCCTTTTTTCGCTAGGTAGTCTGCCACTTCGGTCGCATTTGAGAAATCTTCTTTTGTTGCCTTTTTCATGACATCCTCGTTCACCGTCATGGTTTGAATCATGCCTGTGAAGATTTGCAGGCTGCCAGCAATGGTTTTTACTGTATCAAACATGCCTTCTTTATCTTCTTGCAGGTCTTTGTTATACGTAAGCGGCAAACCTTTCATAATGGTGAGAAGTCCCATCAGATTGCCATACACACGGCCTGTTTTCCCGCGGATCAATTCTGCCATATCCGGGTTTTTCTTTTGCGGCATCATGCTGCTGCCTGTTGCATATGTGTCATCAAGTTCAATGAATTTGAATTCTTGAGAGCACCATAAAATGATTTCCTCACAAAGACGTGAGAGATGCATCATCACAAGGCTGCTGTTTGACAAAAACTCTAAAATGAAATCCCGATCACTCACGCCATCAAGGCTGTTTTCGTAAATATGATCAAAGCCAAGCAGCTCTGCTGTATATTCACGATCAATCGGAAATGTCGTTCCTGCTAGCGCTCCGCATCCAAGTGGAGACACGTTAATTCGCTTCAACGAATCTTGAAAACGCGCTTTGTCACGCTCAAGCATCCAGAAATAGGCGAGCATATGATGAGCAAAGGAAATAGGCTGTGCACGCTGCAAGTGCGTATATCCTGGAAAAATCGTTTCAACGTGCTGTTCTGCTTTTTCCACAAGCACTGTTTGAAAGGAAGAGATCAGTTCAATGATATGCTCTACTTGGTTATTCAAATATAAATGCATATCGGTTGCGACCTGATCATTCCGGCTTCTCGCTGTGTGCAATTTGCCGCCAAGCGGACCAATCTCATCAATGAGCATTTTTTCAAGGTTTAAATGGATGTCCTCATAATCTACTGAGAATTCCAATTCATCTGCCTCTGCCTTTTTCATGAGCGTATTCAGTCCATCTTTGATGGCAGCGGCCTCGTCATCGCCCAGGATACCGCATGTATTCAGCATACTTGCATGAGCAAGGGAGCCGGTCAGATCTTCTTTGACTAATTGTTTGTCGAAATGAATGGACGCGCCAAACTCATCGACCCATTTTTCTGGTGTTTTTTGAAATCGGCCTCCCCAAAGCTTTTTCATGCTTTAACCTGCTCCTTTTTATTCACGATGCTGTTTACTTTTGTTGGTAAGCCCCAAAGATTAATAAATCCTACCGCAGCATCATGATCGAATTCATCTGCTTTTGTGTATGTTGCTAGATTTTCATCATAAAGTGAATATGGTGATTTACGTCCTTCTACAATGGCATGGCCTTTAAATAGTTTCACACGTACAACACCTGTTACGTTCTGTTGTGTTTCTTGTAAGAAAGCATCTAATGCTTCTTTAAGCGGTGAGAACCATAATCCGTTGTATATTAATTCAGCCATTTTTTGTTCAATGATTGGCTTAAAGTGTGCGACTTCTTTCACTAGTGTTAAATCTTCAAGCTCTTTATGCGCTTTTAGAAGTGTGACAGCACCTGGGCACTCGTACACTTCACGAGATTTGATGCCAACAAGACGGTTTTCAACGTGATCGATTCTGCCAACCCCATGCTGACCAGCGATTTCATTTAAATGAAGGATGAGATCAGATAATGAATACTGAATACCATCAATGGCTGTTGGTTTTCCTTTTTCAAACGTGATTTCGATGGTCTTAGGTGTGTCAGGTGTTTTTTCAAGTGGAGTCGTTAGATCATATGCTCCTTCTGGCGGTGCAGCCCAAGGATCTTCTAAAATGCCGCACTCGTTACTTCTGCCCCAAAGGTTTTGGTCGATTGAATATGGGCTGTCTAAGTTAATCGGAATTGGAATACCGTGCTTTTGTGCATAATCGATTTCTTCATCACGGGACCATTTCCACTCACGCACTGGTGCAAGAACTTCTAGGTCTGGATTCAACGCTTTAATGGATACTTCAAAACGGACTTGGTCGTTTCCTTTTCCAGTACATCCGTGAGCAACCGCTACTGCATTTTCTTTCTCTGCGACTTCCACCAATTTTTTTGCAATAAGTGGACGAGATAGTGCAGATACAAGCGGATATTTTCCCTCATACATGGTGTGTGCTTGTAATGCAGTCAGTGCAAATTCCTCTGCGAATTCTTCTTTTGCGTCAATCATGTAAGATTGAACCGCTCCGACTTGAAGTGCTTTTTGTTGAACGAATACTAAGTCTTTTCCTTCACCTACATCCAGGCAGCAAGCAACGACTTCGTACCCTTGCTCTTGTAACCATTTAACTGCAACAGAGGTATCAAGACCTCCGGAATATGCTAATACGACTTTTTTATTTTGTGACATGATTGAAAAGCTCCTCTCGCTTGTTTTGATTCTGTGAATGTTTTTTGCATAAAAATAAGTTTTTATTTATAAAAATGCATTTAGTATGTATACACTGTAACAAGGAAAAATTGTTTTTTCAACCCCTTTATGAAAAAAACTCCGCCAAATTTTCTTGGCCGAGTCATTTTGGGCTATTTTTGATCCTTTTCAAGCTCTCGTAAGACGTGAGGAAGCTCTGGAATCATGAGTTTTGTCATGGCTAAACGAACAGCTCCAGTAGAGCCTGGTGTGGCAAAGACGGCTTTCTGGTTGACGACCCCTGCCGTTGCCCGGGACAAGATAGCGGCTGAACCGATGTCTTCTGTATAGCTCAGCATGCGGAAGATTTCGCCAAAGCCAGGCAGCTCCTTGGAGAAAAGTGGGGTGATCGCTTCAATGGTGACATCCCTTGCGGCAATCCCTGTCCCCCCGTTTAATAAGACGGCATCTATTTTCGGTTCGCTTGTTCCCTCTAGCACAGCGTCTTGGATCGCTCCAATGTCATCTTTTACAATATCGTATGCAAGAATGAGATGTCCCTGTTCTCTAAGCAAATCAATCATCAGGCGGCCGCTTTTATCTGTTTCTTTCGTTCTTGTATCACTGACTGTAATGACTTTTACATAAAGCCTCTCTTTCGCCTCACGTTTATGTTCTGTCACGCTCATTTTTCACACCGCTCCCTTTTGCTTCGTATTGGACAACATTATAGCATGCTGCTTTTAACAGAAAGAAGCTCTTTTCCTTATTGGAAAAGAGCTTCTTCATTTTTGATTACGCTAAGCGCATAACGTCTCTTGCAATCATTACTTCTTCGTTCGTTGGGATGACGATCACTTTTACAGGAGAGTGCGGGTAGCTGATGAATGCTTCTTCGCCTCTCATGTTGTTAAGAGAAGGATCCCAGTAAACGCCCATGAATTCTAGACCACGAAGTACACGAGCTCTTACTTCTGAACTGTTTTCACCGATTCCAGCTGTGAAGATGATCGCATCTACACCATTCATTCTCGCTGCATAAGAACCGATATATTTATGAATACGGCTTGCAAAAATATCAAGAGCTACTTCTGCACGGTCGTTTCCTTCTTCTGTTGCTTCTTCGATATCACGAAGGTCACTTGATAGACCAGACACACCTAAAAGACCACTCTTCTTATTCAAAGTAGAAAGTACTTCTTCAGCTGTATGTCCTGTTTTCTCCATAATAAATGGAATAAGGGCAGGGTCAATGTTACCTGAACGTGTACCCATTGCAACACCCGCAAGCGGTGTGAAGCCCATTGAAGTATCGATTGATTTTCCGCCTTCAACTGCTGCGATACTTGCACCATTTCCAAGGTGGCAAGAGATCAAACGAAGCTCTTCAAGAGGACGGCCTAATAGCTCTGCTGCACGCTCTGTTACGAACTTATGGCTTGTCCCGTGGAATCCGTATTTACGAATACCAAAGTTTTTGTAGTAGTCGTATGGAAGGCTGTATAGGTAAGACTGCTCTGGCATTGTTTGGTGGAAGGCTGTATCGAACACAGCAATCGCTGGTACGTCAGGCAGAATTTGTTTGAATGCTTTGATTCCTACAACGTTTGCAGGGTTGTGCAGTGGTGCTAGCTCTGAAAGCTGATCAATGTCATTGATGACTTCATCAGTTAAAAGAACAGAGTCGCTGAATTTCTCTCCGCCGTGAACAACGCGGTGTCCTACGCCATCAATTTCATTAAAGTCTTTGATGATGTTAAATTCAATTAGTTTTTCAAGCAGCATTTTGACCGCTACTGCATGATCTGGAATATCTGTGATTTCTGTTTTCTTTTCTCCATCTACAGAAATCGTGAAGATACTGTTGTCCATTCCGATTCTTTCAACAAGGCCTTTTGTTAAAACGGTTTCTTCTGGCATGTCGAACAATTGGAATTTAAGAGATGAGCTTCCTGCGTTGATTGCAATAATTTTAGACATTCCTGTCGCTCCTTTTACTCAGTTGTTATATAAGGTTTCACGTTTTTTCCGGTGCTATATTCAACCTGTTTGACGGGTCTTTTATAGTTTAACGATAAGTCCGAAAAATATCTGACTTTTTCATTTAAACATTGAAAACTTTGCATTTCAAGTGCACCTTCAAACTGTTACCGCTTACATCGATAAGTCGTTATTTTCTGAATAATAAAATAGCCAGACATCACTCTGGCTATTCTTTCGTTTCTTTTTCTTCAATAAACCATTGATCTAATTTTCTCATCACACCCACCATGGCTTCCTTCTGTGAAAAAGACGGCAGATTGGCAAAGAGCATCCGTTTTGGTGCTTCCAAGCCTTCCTTTTTCTTTTGCATCACAAACAAGCTTTTGGCGTGCTTTTTGTCCTTGAACATGGAGACCGGGAGCTGAATTAACGCATTCATATATGCATGATCTTTGATAAAATCCTTTAATTGCACGCTTTCTTTTCCTTCAAACAAATCGTTTGGAATGATGAAGAATAAGAAGCCGCCTTCTTTCGTATAACGAAGGCTTTGTTCAATGAATAAATAATGGGCAAAGGCATGTCCTTCTTTTGCCTTCAAATCATAGTCTGCTGCACGCTCATCATTTGGGTAATAACCGACTGGCAGACTGCATACAGTGACATCTACTGGTGAGATCAAAAGCGGCTCAAGGCTGTCTTGATGGAAAAGCTCGACTTCCTTCTCTTCCAAGTTTGCCTGTGCCCATGCAATTTTAATGAGTACATCATCAATTTCAGACGCAAAGCCGCGCTTTGTTTCTGCAGTGAGATTGTTTAAGACAGCAAGCAGTAAGTTCCCTGTTCCCGCTGCTGGATCAAAGACAACAAGCTCTTTTTGTCCTTCTAAAAATTTATTCACCAAATAGCTGACAAACAGCCCGATCGTATCTGGGGTCATCTGACGATTTGGATGGGAAATATCCTTTTGTCCTTTCAATACGGCGAGCTGAAACGCTTTACGAATCTGCTCATGATCATAAGAAGCAAAATCTGCTTTCTCTATTAAATCCTTTAGTAAACCGTCTCGATCATTTGCTTGGAAAAAGGCTTCTCCTGCTTCTGCCAATGCTTCAATATAGGAAATGCTTTGGTCCTTTTTTAATCGAATAGAAGCTGTATCGAGCAGCTCGAAAATCGTACTTACTTGATCTTTCTGCAATGCTTTTCTCTCCTCGCTTTGTTAAAAGCTATATCTCCTCATTGAAAAGAGCCCCAGGATGAAGCCGGAGCTCTTGTCGATGCTGCTTTTATAACAGTGATTTTGCAGCTTCAATGGCTTTTTCATAATTTGGGTGATTCGTTGCTTCACTTACGTATTCAGTGTAAACCACTTTTCCGCTCGGGTCTAATACGAAGACTGCGCGCGCCAATAAACGCAATTCTTTCATATATACTCCGAATGCTTCACCAAATGACATATCTCTATGATCAGATAATGTTTCGACATTTTCAATTCCGTTTGCTCCGCACCAGCGTGCTTGTGCAAATGGAAGGTCTGCACTAATTGTATAGATATTGACCGGACCTAAACCGGCTGCCTCTTCATTGAAACGTCTTGTTTGTGCGTCACACACACCTGTATCAATAGAAGGAATCACTGAGATGATCGTCACTTTTCCTGTTAAATCTGAAAGTGAAACTTCCCCTAGTGAGTTCGTTAATACCGTGAAATCTGGAGCCTGCTCGCCTACTTTCACTTCATTTCCTACAAGCGTGACAGAACTCCCTTTAAATGTGATCGATGCCAAAACAATTCCTCCCTTATCAAATGTATGGTTCTATCATAGTAGAGAAAGCAAAAAACTGCAAAGCCTAATCGTCACTTTTGAAAAAAAAGTTAACTGCAGCGCAGCTAACTTTTTAAAGGTCTATGTCATCTAGTTTTCGTTCTTTATGACGGTTTTCCCGTTCATCCTTCTTAAACATGTGCTGAAGACGTTCAATTGCTTGAGGAGCAGAATCCAATATTTTATCAAGCAGATGTGTATGTTCATCCAAATGAAGCATTCGAACGCCGTTTGTTCCGACAATTAAGAAGGCGATTGGTGTAATAGACACACCTCCGCCGCTTCCTCCGCCAAATGGGAGTCTCGGTTCTTTTCGTTCTTGATCATCAGAACGTTTTTCTTTCTTTTGGTTCCCGTTAAATTCACTGCCGCCGGCTGCAAATCCAAAACCAACCTTCGACACAGTAAGAATGACACTGCCGTCAGGGGTTTCGACTGGATCGCCGATGATCGTATTCACGTCTATCATTTCTTTTAAGTTTTCCATCGCTGTCTTCATAAGACCTTGGATTGGATGATCTGCCATTTTCGGGTTCCTCCTTAAACAGATGATTCATTCTTCGTTGCTTGAAGAGAGGCATTTTTTCTCGCCTTTCTTCCTTTTAACCAATGGACAAGTAAACGAATGGCTGCAAGCATAGCATGTCCAATACGAAAATAAGCTATACATGTAAACTGGGTCTGTGACACATTATGCTGAAAGGCAGGAATGACTTCATATACCGGTTTATGCTTAAAGGTGAGATGCTCCTGCATAAAGGCAAGCAGTGCTCCTTTGACTGACCACACACCGCCGGCTGCTACACCTGTTAAAGCGGCGTCATGAAAGCCGATCCATGTTGACCAGTGAAACGATACAATTCTGATGTGAATGAAGAATTTACGCATGATCCGGTTTAAATCGACGATCTCTTTTGTGATGCGCTCCATTTGATGAAGGATTTGCTTCATATCACGTTTTCCCACTTTTTGATGTATGGATTCTTTTTCGTGACTAGGGGTTTTGGCGCTCGCCATCTTCTTTTCACGTATATCAATCGTTTGATCTTCTGGATTGACCCTCACCATCGGAATGTCTTTTTTGAGTCTGATGATTCCATATAAGGTGATGATCTTCAGTGCAAGGTGGTCATTGTCATTTGCATGTGAATAATCCAGTGAAATGGTCACTTTCATGAAGATCAATAAGATCCCAAGGAACAAAAAAGCTGCGATCCAAACGTAAAGCACTGTGCTCACTTCCTCCATAACAAATGATGCTTCTCTACGATTATGGCTCTCAATCTGGATTTTATACCCAATCATGAAAAAAGAGTTTGACCGGTACCCGGCCAAACTCCTCTGATTATACGTTTGCTTCTGTTTTTTCATATAGGTGTTCATGGACGACCACCGTATCGGCAAAGTAATCATGAACCCCTTGCTTTTTCGGTGTGAACCCAACAATAGCATAGAGAACAAAAAGCGTATTAATATAGCGTCCCACAATCTCTCTAAAGAAAATGACATCCCATGCCAGTTTCTTCTCAGGCTGAAGTGAGACCACTTTTATCCCAAACACCATTTTCCCAAGCGTTTGTTGAAAGATTTTCGTCATGATGGCGAAATAAAGCAGAAATACAATCGTCGTTGTGACGGAGAATGGAGAAAACCATCCTCCTCCTTTGGACCAGCCAAACAGACTAAAGATTGGAGAAACCGTCAAATGGTTGACACCCCAGACGACGAGCCAATCAAGAATAAACGCCCAAAACCTAATCCAAAAGCCTGCAAACGCCTGTGCTTCAATCACTGCACGTTTCGCAAGAGCCGGATTCGATTCTTCTTGGCTGCGGCTTTCGGTTACTTCATCGAATGTAGAATCCATCTATGATCCCTCCTTTATTTTGAATAGAGATACATCGGTTTAGACCCGTTTGAGCCAGCCAGTGTTTCTTTTAGATTGAGAAAATCAATTTCACTTTTAAAGAGTTTGCTTGCGCTCATATTGAAGAGAGAGTTCCAGCCAAAGCTTTGAGAATAGCTGATCACTGTCGCTCCTTTTAACCCTTTTTCATTTTTCTTCATTGCTTTGATTGCATCTTCATAATATCCTAGCTCATCGACTAATCCGTTCGATTTCGCCTGCGTTCCGTCATAGACCCGGCCGTCAGCAATTTTCTTGACGTCCTGTTTTGACATGCCGCGTCCTTCAGAGATGACTTTGACAAACCCTTCATACGAGTTATCAACCATGCTTTGCATGATGTCGCGCTCATCTTTTGTCATATCACGATTTGGTGACATGATGTCTTTAAATTTTCCGCTCTTAATTGTTTCGTATTTAATACCTAAATTATCTGCCAGCTTTGAATAGTTCAAGCTTTGCATGATCACACCTAACGATCCTGTTAATGTTTCAGGTGAAGCAAAGATTTTCTTGGCTGGAGTTGATACGTAGTAACCGCCAGAAGCTGCCATTGAGCCCATGGAGACGTAAATCGGCTTCTTCGCTTTTTTCACTTCTTCTAATTTTTTATGTATTTCCGCACTTTCATAGACACCGCCGCCAGGAGAGTTGACGCGCAGCAGTACACCTTTTACTGAAGCATCATCTTTCGCTTTTTCTAGTTCCTTGAGGAATGCACGATGATCATAACCTTCTCCGCCTAACAGACTTGATGCGCCGCCATTATCTTGAATGGTTCCATTAATCTCAAGAACCGCAATTTTTTCAGCACCGCTTCCATCCTCTAGTACCTTTTCTTCTATTTCATCCCCAAATTGATAGCTCATTTTATTGTCATTGAAGTTTTCGAACAAGGCCATCGTGACACTTATCACAATTGAAAATCCGAAAACACCTAGTGCAATGATTAACGCTACCCATCTTTTCGCATTCATCTTTTTCTCCTCCTTTTTGTCTCTCTTCATTGATACGAATATTCACATGAAATGTTTCACAGGAATTGTGGTTTTTTTACATTTCATTTCATCATATGATAGCACCTCTTTTCATTCACGATCAACTTTACATCGTCTCCTTTGAGATGCGCATGACGAAAAATTGGCTTTTTTATCCTCCCTCTGCACCTAATAGGCTAGTTCTACACCACAACGAAACACCTAAACCACTCTTTCATGAGAAAGAAGCTATTCAATTATGCTCAAATCCTGCCCTTTTCGAATCCCTTACATTGGCTCATTTCTAAAAACGAATGCCATCATCATGCAGGTTTTTCTAATGTTTTTACTTTCATATGAAAAAAGTGTAAAATGTGAGCAAGGGTTCACATGTAAGCCCTTTATTATTGGAAAACTATTTTTGACAACAAAGGGGAGAACGTCAATGACAGACAATCGTCGCAATGTATTTTTCTTTTACAAAAAAGATCATGAATTGGATGGACACATTTCTTCTCTGGAGAAGCTCGCTACCGATCAAGGCTTTCAAGTCGTCAAGCGTGCAGAGGATGCCCATATTATTGCTTCAATTGGCGGGGATGGCACATTTCTTCAAGCAGTCCGCAAAACGAATTTCCGGGATGACTGCTTGTATGTAGGGGTATCAAAAACAGAGAATTCGCATCTATACTGCGATTTTTCATTAGAGCATTTTGATAAAATGATTGATGCCATGAACACTGAACAGATTGAAGTGAGAAAATATCCGATCATCGATGTAAGCGTTGACAGTACCAATCAGTTCCATTGCTTAAATGAACTGTCGATCCGCTCAAGCATTATTAAAACATTTGTGATCGATGTGTATATAGATGATTTCCACTTTGAAACATTTAGAGGAGACGGAATGATTATTTCTACTCCGACCGGCTCAACAGCCTACAATAAATCGGTAAACGGCGCCGTGGTTGATCCGATGCTCCCTTGTATGCAAGTCACAGAGCTTGCATCGCTAAACAACAACTCGTACCGTACACTGGGTGCTCCTTTCATCTTAAGCAGTGACCGCAAGCTAACGCTGAAGGTTGTGCAGGACGGAAACGACCATCCAATTATCGGGCTTGATAACGAAGCGCTTGGCACGAAACACGTCAAACAAATTGACATCGGCCTTTCAGGAAAAGTCATTAAAACAGTGAAATTAAAAGACAACTCCTACTGGGAAAAAGTAAAACGCAGATTCCTTTAATCAAAAGCTCCTTTATGGGGCTTTTTTTCATGTCTTTTCATTCACGGTCATGGTTATGGTATGATGTCACAAGTATGAATGTACGAAAAGGAGAACACGATGACATTACAACAATTTGATCAATATCCATTAAGCAATGAATTAAAACAAGCGCTAAAAGCACTTCACTTCCATACACCTACACCTGTTCAGCACGAGACATTATCCGTTGCTTTTTCAAAGCAGGATCTGATCGTCAAATCTCAAACTGGCAGCGGCAAGACCGCAGCCTATGGTTTGCCGATTTGTGAAATGGTCGATTGGGCTGAAAATAAACCTCAAGCCCTCATCCTCGTTCCAACACGAGAACTCGCCATGCAGGTCAAACAGGATCTCACAAGCCTTGGACGATTGAAACGAATCAAAGCCGCAGCCATTTATGGAAAAGCCCCTTTTCAAGCCCAAAAAGTAGAGCTTGCACAAAAAAACCATATTGTGTGCGGAACACCAGGACGAGTCTTGGATCACCTTGAGAAAGGTACTCTTTCATTAGAAAACCTCAAATTTTTCGTGTTAGATGAAGCGGATGAAATGCTGAACATGGGATTTATTGATCAAGTCTCTTCTATTATTCAGTATCTGCCGCCAAAGCGCATGTCAATGCTGTTTTCAGCGACCATGTCTGATGAGATGAAGAAATTGAGCGATCAGTTTTTACAATCACCAAAAGTGATTGAAATCGCACGTGCGGAAACGTCTGTACAACAAATCACCCACACCGTGATTGAAACGGAAGAAGAAGCAAAATTCTCCCTTCTTCAGCGTACGATCGTCATTGAAAATCCAGATAGCTGCATTATTTTCTGTAATACACAGGACCGAGTGAATGAACTCACAATGAAGCTGGACGAATGGGATGTGCCTTGTGACAAAATTCATGGAGGCATGAGACAGGAAGACCGCTTCGCTGTCATGGATGAATTCAAAAACGGTGAGTTCCGTTATTTGATCGCAACCGATATAGCAGCCCGGGGCATTGATGTCAGTGATATGACACATGTGATTCATTACGATCTGCCCTATGAAAAAGAGCGCTATATTCACCGAACAGGAAGAACTGGCAGAGCGGGGAAAAGCGGGAAAACCATTGCGTTTATGACCAAAAACGCAAAGCCTCTGATTGATGAATTAAAGCAGGAAGCAGGTATTGATTTCCAGACGCAGCCTTATCCAACAAAGGAAGACGCAGAGCAGCATGTAGAAAGCTTTGAAGAAAAGATTGAAACACCGATTCAAAAGGAAAATAAACAGGCAGGCGTTGAGAAGGATATTATGAAGCTTTATTTTAACGGCGGGAAGAAAAAGAAACTGCGGGCTGTTGATTTCGTTGGGACCATTGCCAAAATAGAAGGCGTTGCCTTCGATGACATTGGGATTATTACCATTCAAGACACGAAAACATATGTCGATATTTTAAACGGCAAAGGCCCTCTTGTGCTGAATGCCATGCGCCATACAACCATTAAAGGTAAGCAGTTAAAAGTTCATGAAGCACGTTCATAAAAAGTGAAGGCTAAGCGCCTTTACTTTTTTATTTAAAATAAAATAAGCTTACAAACCCTGATACCGTCAGCCTTTCCGGCGTCCAACATGACAAATGTCATATCGAATACATGATGGGTGCTACTATGAGCATGACACCTTTCCTTCTATACTTTGAAGTAGAAAGAAACGGAAAGGACTTGAACGTTCATGACGACTTCAACAAACACACAGCAGCAAGCCACTTTAAGAAAACAAGTTGGCCAATTCTCTGGTGCTAATTCTAAAAAAAGTATCATGCAGCTCTTTAATACATTTATTCCATTTTTGGGGCTTTGGTTTCTTGCCTATTATAGCCTGAACATCTCCTACCTTTTAACCCTCTTCTTTGCGGTTATTGCAGCTGGTTTTTTAGTACGTGTCTTTATTATTTTTCACGACTGCTGCCACCAATCCTTTTTCAAACAGAAGCAGATGAATCACTTGTTCGGTTTCTTAACAGGTGTACTCACCCTTTTCCCTTATCTTCAATGGCAAAGAGATCATTCGATTCACCATGCCACAAGCAGTAATTTAGACAAACGAGGTACTGGTGATATTTGGCTCCTGACAGTCAAAGAATATCAAGAAGCATCAGTATGGACGAAATTTCGCTACAGATTTTATCGTAATCCTTTTGTGATGTTTATTTTGGGACCGATCTTTGTTTTCCTGTTTAAAAACCGTTTCAACGTCAAAAATGCTCGTAAAAAAGAGCGCTGGAATACGTATTTCACAAACATATCAATTGTTTTATTGGCAGGAGCGACCTATCTCCTTTTTGGCTGGCAAGGTTTGTTACTTGTCCAAGGTCCAATCTTCCTGATTTCTGGATCAATCGGTGTATGGCTGTTTTATGTGCAGCATACGTTTGAGGATTCTTACTTTGAAGCAGATGAACATTGGAATTATGTGCAGGCAGCAGTAGAAGGCAGTTCTTTTTACAAATTGCCAAAACTCCTTCAGTGGTTAACAGGCAATATCGGTTATCACCATGTCCATCATTTAAGCCCGAGGGTACCGAATTATCATTTGGAGCATGCACATGAGCATAGTGAGCCGCTTCAAAATGTTCCAACCATCACTTTAAAAACAAGTATCGAGTCAATGAAATTTAGACTTTGGGATGAAGAAACCAAAGCATTTGTTACCTTTAAAGAAGCACGTCAGACTAGAAGCACACCTGTCATCAAAGGAGACATTCTCAAGAAGAATGCGTAAACGACGCAAGCTCTTTCTTACAATAGAAGGAGCTTGTTGGTATTTGCAGGATGCGATAACGTGTTCAATTTGATAAAGTAGTGAAAAAGAATGAAAAAATGGAAAAGGTGATTCACGGATGAAAAAACAACTTAAAATTCAAAAATTGCATGGGATTTCTCCCTATATATGGGCCATTTTTTTCATCCTTCCCTTTTATTTTATCATTAAGGCTCCTTCGACTTTAGGCATTGTGATAGGCATTATTTTGAACGTTGTCTTTTTCGCTGTCTATCGTTTTGCCTTTATCGCAAAAGGCTGGTCTTTATATGTATTAGGCCTTCTCTTGATTGCGATTTCTACTGGCTATGTCATGCTCTACAGCTACATTTATTTCGCTTTTTGCATTGCCTATTTCAATGGGCATATTAAAAGAAAAGTACCTTTCTATATCTTATACTATATTCATGTCGGAAGCGCCGCCATTGCGGTGAATTTCAGTCTGATCTTAAAAAAGGGCTGGTTTCTCACGCAAATTCCCTTGGTTCTCATTACACTCATTAGTGCCATTCTCCTCCCCCTTAGCATTCGAAGCAGGAAGGAACGTGAACGGCTCGAAGAGAAATTAGAAGATGCCAATGAACGTATCGCTGACCTTGTAAAAATTGAAGAAAGGCAGCGAATTGCACGTGATCTGCATGATACCCTTGGACAAAAGCTTTCCCTCATCGGTTTAAAGAGTGATCTTGCCCGAAAACTGGTTTATAAAGACCCAGAGCAGGCACGTGCCGAACTGAAAAGTGTCCAGCAAACAGCCAGAACGTCTCTCAATGAAGTTCGGAAAATTGTTTCCTCCATGAAAGGTATTCGGATCAAGGATGAAATGGTGAACATAGAGCAAATTCTCGAAGCGGCCGGGATAGAATTGATCTATGATGAAAAGGAAGCACCGAAACACATCTCTCTTCTCAACGAAAACATTGTGAGCATGTGTATAAAAGAAGCGGTCACCAATATCGTCAAACATAGTGATGCCACAGTCTGTAAAATAACCATTCATCAAAAGTCAAAAGAAGCGGTCATCACGGTTGAAGATGATGGGACATTTAAAGGAGATCATCCCTCCTCTCAAACGAAGGGACATGGCCTTTTAGGGATTAGAGAACGATTGGAATTTGCAAATGGACGCCTTCACCTTGAGACAAAAGATGGGACGAAGCTGATCATGAGCATTCCAAATGATTCAGCAGCAAAAGAAAAGGAGGGAATGAAATGATCAATATCTTTATCGCAGAGGATCAGCAAATGCTGCTTGGTGCGCTCGGTTCACTTCTTGATTTAGAAGACGATATGAAGGTAGTTGGGAAAGGAACGAATGGCCAGGATGCCATCGATTTTGCCCAAAAGCACCCTGTTGATATTTGCTTAATGGATATTGAAATGCCAGGGAAATCCGGACTTGATGCAGCAGAAGAGCTCAAAGGGACAGATGTGAAAATCATCATTTTAACGACCTTTGCCCGCTCTGGTTATTTCCAAAGAGCGCTCAAAGCTGGCGTCAGCGGCTATATGCTTAAAGACAGCCCAAGCGAAGATCTGGCAAGTGCCATTCGGAGCGTGATGAAAGGGAAAAAGGTGTACGCCCCTGAATTAATGGAAGACTTATATAGTGACGAAAATCCTTTAACAGAACGAGAGAAATCGGTCCTAGAACTCGTCGCAGACGGCAAAAACACAAAAGAAATTGCTAAGGAACTCAGCATTAAAAGCGGCACTGTCCGGAACTACATTTCCATTATTTTAGATAAGCTAGAAGTGAAAAACCGCATTGAAGCCATTACACGCTCAAAAGAAAAAGGCTGGTTTAAATAAGAAAAAAGATCAGGACACATGTGCCTTGATCTTTTTTTCTACCAAAAATCCCCCTCTATTTTTATCACCAACTATCAAAATGCAATTGACAACAGACCGCACTCCTATGATATGATATCCGAGTGATAATAATTATCATTATCACTCGTACAATCAAATACCCGGCTTATGTGCCGATTTCAAAGGAGTCTACATTCATGAAGAAAATATTGTTCCCTCTGATGCTCATCTTTGTACTTGCGTTGAGCGCATGTGGCAATAGCAGCAGCTCTTCCTCAAATAAAGGAAATCAATCAACATCATCAGACAAGATTACATATCAATCTGAAAATGGCCCTGTGAAACTGCCAGCGCATCCAAAACGTGTCGTTGTACTCGGTTCTTACACGGGTAATGTCATGTCACTAGGTGTGAACCTAGTCGGCGTCGACTCTTGGTCAAAAAAGAACCCTCGCTTCCAAAAGGAATTGAAAGATGTGGAAGAAGTGTCGGATGCCAATGTCGAAAAAATCATGAAGCTAAAGCCCGATGTCATCATTGGCTTAAGCAATACAAAAAATGTAGAAAAACTAAAAAAAATCGCGCCAACAGTCTTGTTTACGTATAACAAAGTCGATTACCTTCAGCAGCATATTGAAATTGGAAAAGTATTAAACAAAGAAAAAGAAGCCAAAGCATGGGTAAAAGATTTTAAAGAACGCGCAGCTGAAGCTGGGAAAGAAATCAAAGCGAAAATCGGTGAGGATGCGACGGTTTCTGTGTTTGAAAGCGGCACAAAAGATCTTTACGTGTTTGGAGATGCATGGGGCCGCGGCACAGAAATCCTCTACCAAGAAATGAAACTAAAAATGCCTGAAAAAGTGAAAGAAAAAGCATTAAAAGCTGGCTACTATGCGGTTTCACAAGAAGTGATTCCTGAATTTGCTGGAGACTATATGATCATAAGTAAAAACAGCGAAATGGACAATTCCTATCAAAACAGTGAAATCTACAAGTCCATCCCTGCTGTGAAAAAACATCGTGTGTATGAGGCAAATGCAGAAGAATTCTATTTTAATGATCCGCTCACGCTCGACTATCAACTATCATTCTTTAAAAAGCACTTTTTAGGTAAATAAACTGAAGCAAGGGAACCCTTCCCTTGCTTTTTTCTTGTCTGCTTCTAGCGGCAGCGCTTTTTTTCCGCTACAATTACATACAAGCGAATACAAAAAGTGTGGTGCTGGTTTTGTTTAAAATTTTACTGATTGAGGACGATACAACCCTCTTCCAAGAAATCAAAGAACGTCTAGTTAACTGGTCCTATGATGTTTATGGGATTCACGATTTTCAACAGGTCATGCAGGAATTCACTTCTGTTCAGCCTGATCTCGTCATTATTGATATACAGCTCCCAAAATACGATGGCTTTCATTGGTGCCGGATGATTCGGCATCATTCAAATGTACCTATTATCTTCCTCTCCTCTCGTGACCACCCTGCTGATATGGTCATGTCGATGCAGCTCGGTGCCGATGATTTTGTACAAAAGCCCTTTCACTTTGACGTGCTCATTGCCAAAGTCAGTGCCGTTCTTCGCAGAGTGCATGATTATAATGCAGAACCTGCCAGCCTAAAGGTATGGTGTGGCGCTACGATTGATCTAGAAAAAAACACCGTCACAAATGACCATGGTGAAGTGGAATTAACGAAAAATGAACTATTTATTCTTAAGGAATTGATTCAGCATAAAAATCATATTGTCAGCCGTGAATCACTCATTCAAGCATTGTGGGAGGATGAACGGTTTGTCAGTGACAACACACTGACCGTAAACGTCAATCGCCTAAGAAAAAAACTAGATGAGATCTCCCTTGGCACCTACATTGAGACAAAAGTGGGTCAAGGCTATCTTGCAAAGGAAAAGGATGATCACTGATGCTGCAAGCATTTTTAAAAGAACGAAGAAGCTGGATCCTGTTCTTTCTTAGTTTGCAGCTCCTCATTCTGTTTGTTGCTTATTTGGATACGACCATTCCAATGGCGTCTCTTTTTTATATTGTGTTATTATCTACGTTTTTCATGATCGTCTTTCTCTTTTTCCGATATCGTAAAGAAACGGCGTATTATGAGCGGCTGAAAGAATGGGATGATCATATTGATCATCAAATGCGGCTCACTCCATCTTCCCCATTTGAACAGCTTGTACATGATGCGACGTCAGAGCAAATTGCCCGCTATCGGCAAATGGCAGCAGAACAGCAAATCGCCCTTGAAGAAGAGAAGGATGAATTGCTCTCATGGATACATGAAGTGAAAACACCTCTCACAGCGATGCACTTAATGATTGACCGCTTAACAGAGCAGCCGCTGAAATCGAATATGACGTATGAATGGCTCAGAATTCATTTATTACTCGATGCCCAGCTGCACCAAAGCAGAATACGTCATATCGAAAATGATTTATTTATTGAACAGCTTGACCTGCAAAGCATCTTAGCGAAGGAAATCAAAGCGCTCCAATCATGGTGCATGCAAAAAGGAATCGGCTTTGAACTCACGCTAGAAGAACGTCACGTATTAAGTGATACAAAATGGTTATCCTTTATGATCAGACAGGTGCTCACAAATGCAGTTAAGTACAGTCATTCGTCCGATATTGCCATTGAAAGCAAGCGAATGAATGACCAAGTGATGCTGACGATCTCAGATCAAGGCAGAGGGATAGACCCAAGAGACCTGCCGCGTATTTTTGAAAAGGGTTTTACCTCAACAAGACATCACAATGACACCGCCTCAACAGGAATGGGGCTTTATTTAACGAAAAAAGGAGCAGACGCTCTTCATATCAAGATCGAGGTCAACTCCACGATAGATCAAGGCACAACCTTCACCTTTATTTTTCCGAAAAAGAATGATTTTGTGCATATTGCGAGCATGTGACAACAATGTCACATGCTCGTCTGTTTTGTTCGCCAAATCGAAGGAAATCCGGCGGGCTTCTTTTTATACTAGAGGTATCAATTAAATAGAAAAAGGGGATCGACAAATGAACATTTTAGAAGCTCGCAAAATATATAAAAGCTACGGAAATAAATTCAACAAACAAGAGGTGCTGAGCGGCATTGATTTGACCATTGAAGCCGGAGAATTTGTCAGCATTATGGGGCCATCAGGCTCGGGGAAAACAACCCTTCTAAACGTATTGTCCTCTATCGATCATGTATCCAGCGGATCGATTCGTATCGCAGATGCTGAGATGACACAGATGAAGGATCAGCAGCTCGCAGAATTCAGAAAAAAGCAGCTTGGCTTTGTTTTTCAGGATTATAACTTACTTGATACACTCACGGTCAAAGAGAACATCCTCTTGCCATTATCCATCTCCAAAACGCCGAAAAAAGAAGCTTTTGAACGTTTTCAACAGCTCGCGGAGGACATGGGCATCTATGAACTAAGAGACAAATATCCGAATGAACTCTCTGGTGGGCAAAAGCAGCGGACATCAGCGGTTCGCGCCTTCATTCATGAGCCGAGTCTTATTTTCGCGGATGAACCTACCGGAGCGCTTGATTCCAAATCTGCATCTGATCTACTCAATAAGCTGCAAGATTTCAATCGCAAACGAAAAGCGACCATAGTCATGGTGACACATGATCCTGTCGCAGCCAGCTATTCAAGACGTGTCATTTTTATCAAGGACGGACAGATCTATACTCAGTTGAATAAAGGTGCTTTAGAGAGAAAGATGTTTTTCGAGGATATTATGAAAACGCAAGGTGTCTTAGGCGGTGTGAAGCATGAACATTAATCAGCTCGTCTTCCGTAACCTGAAGAAAAATTTGAAGAATTACTATTTATATGTGTTTGCTCTCGTGTTTAGTGTGGCGCTCTACTTTTCTTTTGTCACCTTGCAGTACTCACCAGCACTTGATGATGTAAAAGGGTCCATTAAAGGCGGTGCGTCGATTAAAGCCGCTTCGGTACTGCTCATTGCCATTGTTGGGATCTTCCTGTTATATGCGAACAGCATTTTTATTAAACGCCGAGGGAAAGAAATAGGTCTCCTGCAGCTCATTGGCATGACGAAACAAAAAATTGCCAAACTGCTCAATGCAGAAAATTTCATCCTATATGTGTTCTCAATGGCTGTTGGTATCATAGCTGGATTTATCGGTTCAAAGCTCATGCTGATGGTGCTATTTAAAGTAACAGGCGTTAATGCCATCGCCCATCTGCATTTTTCAGGCATGGCCCTTCTGCAAACGCTCATTGTCTTTTTCATCATCTATGGATTAATTATGCTAAGAAATAGACGGTTTATTAGTAAACAGACAATTTTATCTTTGTTTAGAACCACGTCTTCTACAGAGCAGCGTGTGAAAAAGATCTCTGTGTTTGAAATCATCGTTGGGGTTTTCGGTATTGTCTTGATCAGCTCAGGCTATTATATTTCTTCTCAGCTTTTTAGCGGCTCATATACGTCCATGCTTGAGTTATTTTCAGCCATGATTTATATTCTAGCCTCTGTCATTATCGGTACCTTTCTCTTTTATAAAGGCTCTGTTTCTTTCATTGCCAATATTGTACGTAAAAGAAAAAATGGCTATCTCGCCATTCATGAAGTCCTGTCTTTGTCATCTATTATGTTTCGATTAAAATCAAATGCACTGCTTTTAACGATTATTACAACCGTATCTGCACTTGCCATCGGGTTGTTATCTTTAAGCTACATTTCCTATTACTCAGCAGAAAAAACGGCTGAACAACAGATTCCCTCACATTTTGTCATGGGCTCAGAGAAAGAAGCCGATACCTTCACTCGTGCACTTTCTGACAAACATATTGCGTATGAAAAAAAGCAGTTCAAGGTCATTCAAGCGGATTTTGATGCACATAAGATCATGGATTCGGAATTAGAAAGTTTGAATAAGAATCCAAGAGTCTTGACACTGCCTGTGATCAGTGAGAAAAATGCACCTAATATTCATGTAGAAAACAACGAAGTCATCTTAAGCGGCTACAGTGATTTATTGAAGAAATTCATGCCGATTCAAAGCTCAGGTGATGTAAAACTTCTCATCAAGAAGCCGCTTGATTTAAAAGTCATTGATATGAAGAAAGATTACATCATCTCTTACAAATTCACTTTTGGCGGTCTGCCTGTTGCCGTCGTCAGTCAAAATGTCTTTGAGAAGCTTGACCAGCAGAAAGATCCTAAACTGCAGCTTGAGAATAATCAATATAACGCGGTCAATATAAAAGATGATAAAAACCTTGAACAAGCCAATGATGTGTTTACATCTTTAAAACTAGGTGACGACAGCATGTCTCAATTAGCTTCAGCTCAGCAGCAAAAGCAAACAATGGGACTGATGATGTTTGTGGTTGGATTTTTAGGTCTAAGCTTCCTTGTGACATCAGGCTGTATTTTATACTTCAAACAGATGAATGAAAGTGAAGAAGAACAAAGCTCGTACACGATCTTACGTAAGCTTGGCTTTACAGAGAAAGATCTATTAAAAGGCATTCGACTCAAACAGCTATTTAACTTTGGGATTCCGCTCATCATCGGATTGCTGCACAGCTACTTTGCAGTTCAGTCTGGCTGGTTTTTATTCGGCGGTGAACTGTGGACACCAATGCTCATCGTCATGTCGATTTATACGGTTTTATATTCTGTCTTCGGATTCCTATCTGTCCAGTATTACAAAAAGGTCATTAAAGAATCCTTGTAATGAATTCCCCATAGGCCGCTGCCTATGGGGATATGTTTGTTTATGATGGAGTTGATTCAAACTTGTGCGATAGAATATGATCTCTTGCCGCATAAGCTTTGCGTTTGACCTCTTCTAGGTTCACACCAACAAGCTTTCCGCTTCGTTTCACTGCTTTTCCAGCCACATAGACAGAATCAACATTTGAAGGATGTGCCGTTTGGACAACCGCTCCAGCCGGATCTGTCATCGGCAGAAGATTCATGCTTGTCCAGTCGATCAGGATGAAATCAGCTTCTTTTCCAGGTGTGAGTGAGCCAATTTTATGATCAAGCTGTAATGCACGAGCCCCATTGATCGTTGCAGCTTCAAGCATTTGATGAGCAGAAATCCCAAGTTCAGGTCCTGGCATGATTCCCTCCATCAGCAATGATTGATTTTGAAGCGCGCGCTCTGCCTGAAGTCCGAATTTCATTTGAGCAAACAAATCTCCGCCTGTCGCTGTTACCACATCTACACCGAGCGTTGGAAGAACACCTTGTTCAATCGCAAGTCCTGTTACAGGATAACCGTGACCCATCATCATCTCAATTTCAGGTGTAATAGATATGGAGCTTCCGCTGTCTGCCAGCATCTTCATTTGATCCGCATCGATTGCATTGATATGCACCATGTTGAGGTCAGGTCCGAGTAACCCTGCTTTGTGAAGCCGCTCAATCGAACGATCCTCCGCTCCCCAATTCCCAAAGCCAATGTGCATACTGCATAAAGCATCTAGAGACCGGGCTGTTTCAATTTCAAATACTGAAGTCTCCCATGAGGAAAACTCTGGTCCACGAATCGCAAGCCCCATCGTCAAGAGCTGATCTGATGATTGAAAATGCGCTTTTTTCACGCGTGCTGCGTCCTCCATATTGGTGAGCGTGCTCTCCCTATCCCAATACTCAGCATCTCCAGAAGAGCCAAAAGCAAAAACAGCTCGAATGCCCGCATCTTTTAATCCTCCGATCAGCTCTTCTGTATGATCCATTGAATTGATCATCGTCCAGTCTAAAAATGTGGTCACTCCTGCATCTAACGCCTCTAATGCCCCTAAATAATTTGCGATTCGATCATCGGATGGGCGTCTCATCGCACCATAGTTACCATAATAGATTTTGCTCAAATATGTCTGCAAAGACCAATCTGTGCCTATGCCTCTGATGACAGACTGCCACACATGACGATGTGTATCCACAAGCCCTGGCATGATCACCATATCGGACGCATCGACAATGTCAGCATCATTTGCTTCAATTAAAGGTCCGACCTCTAAAATGTGTGTCCCTTCAATTAATAAATCTCCCTTTTCTAAAAAACCTAAAGTTGGATCAAGTGTTAAAATCGCTGCATCTTTAAACAATGTTTTCTTCATCCATATCCCCCTTTTCAAATGACGAGGAAGAGTTCCCCCACCCTCACTGTCATTTTAAAACATAAAAGGATCCAATTAGAAGAAAAGTGACTTCACCAACTGTTTTATGAGCTGATTTTTTTGAAATAGTTGTAGATACGTTTTAATTTGGCCTCATGTTTCCCTTTTGGGCTTTCCATCATGCCGAACTCAAAAAACTTCACAGGTTTGATTCCGACATATTGTAAGAGGGCTCTTTTCATTAACATCTTGTGTGCATTTTGCAAAAAGAATAAAGGGTAGTTGGTTGGCCCTTGCATTGTCGATACACAAACAGCACTTTTTCCTTTTAACAGTCCTTCTGGAAGCAGCCCGCCTGTTTGACGGTAAGCAAAATTCGCAGCAAACATGCGGTCAATAAAGCCAAGCAGCATGGCTGGCGGCCGCCCCCACCAAATGGGATAAACGAACACGATTTTATCTGCCCATTTGATCTTTTCCTGATACACCCGAATGTCAGGGTCCTTATGCATATCACGCCTTTTTTTCTCTTCATTAAAAATCAGCACAGGATCAAATTCTTCTTTGTATAAATCGATGATTTCCACTTCATGAACAAGTGAATTTTCTTCACTGCCTTTCATTATTTCTTTTAAAAAAGCACCATTTAAACTATTGTGATGAGGGTGAGTATAAATAATGAGTAGATTCATGTGTTGCCTCCTTTTGTTATCATTTGATAACTAAATGATATACCCCTCTTAATTAGTTGTCAAATGATAATTGTTTTTTGATAATAATTTTGGTATGTTACATAGGAGGTGATAAACATGAAGCATCCCCATTTCTTCAAGGAATTCGTAGCATTTGCTTCTACTTTTTCAGAGCTGAAGCACGCCCTGATGAGCAAAGTCAAACCAGTTGACCTAACGACCTTACAATACTTAATTCTAGAGCAGCTAGCTGTCAGCGAACCGCTTACGCCTAGTGAAATTGCCGACTGTCAGCACATGTCTCTTCCAAATGTCAGCAGAGAACTAAAAAAACTGCACGAGAAACAATTCATTGCTAGAGAAGAAGACCGTGATGACAAACGAAAACATGTCATTAAGCTGTCTGACAAAGGCCGTGCTTGTATGAACGAAGTCTTCCAGCATATCGAAGGGATGCTATTAGACAGCCTATCTTCCACAGATACAGAACAAATGGATGACATCGTACAAGCTCTCCGCCTATTAAATCAAACGATTTTCAAAAAAGGACCTAAAAAAGCATGAGCGTATCGCTCATGCAAAGGATTTTTTATTTTATTAATCAAGAGATGCTAAAAAATACGTAATGAGACCGACAATGGGAATGATCGGGATCATGAATTTCAATGTGGTACTGGTATTCTTATATAAATTCCATAGCAACACTGGTATACCAAATGTCAACGTATCAAAAACAGCAAGAACTATTCCCTTGCGCTGTTCTTTATGAGCCATTCTAAAAACCCCCCATTTACCAAACTTTTTTCACACAATAACCGGCTAATCCTGCAGATATTCCTCCATTAATCACTGCGCATGCTATACAGCTAGCAGGTCCCGTTAAACAAATATAATAACACGCTCCTAAAACCATTGAACGTAGCGGAAGAGATTCATTCGGGCCGCTTTGCTTTTTTAAGCAGTTCCAAAACTTGTTCCAACTAAAACTCGTTTGAATTTCTGAATCATCTGCCTGGAAAATTTTTTTATTTAATTCCATCATATCTTGCTTTGCACCATTTTCACCATAGGTAAAAGATCCTTTTAAAAACTCCCCTTTTTGGTTGATATGGAACTTATTTTTCAATTTTCCATTTTGGAAGAAATATGAGTGCAAATTTCCTTTCTCATCGTATTCTGCAAGTTGAATATAGTAAGCTTTTATTTGGCTCAATGAAACTGAAATGAAGGAAACATTGTCTAACAGCTGATTATCTGACTTCTTCTTTTTAAGATAAAAGTAAACAACATCCGTTTCAGCAGCGTTCAGATGAACCGCTGCACTTTCTCCATTTAATAGATAACCTTTCTTTTGGGCTAATTCTTTTGCCTTTAAAAATTGAGAGCTTTTTTTTGCCTTTTTTATGAGTTTTTCTTCTGTTTTAACATTTTGTATCTTTTTAAAAGGCTCCTCCTCCTTTATGGTAATAGCTTTTCCTACAGGAAATTGTCCGAATAAAAGTGCTATAAACAATAGCACACAAAACATTTTTCTTAACTTCATCATATATCCTCCTTTAGCAAATTTCATAAAAATTATAACCTCTAAAGGAAAATAATGTAATAAACATTTTTGCCAATAAAACCCACTAGTGGTAATGTATCATATATCCTATTTCTTATCATTTCCTATAGGCAATTGAATGTGATCTTCCTCTTGCGATGATAGTGACACTGGCTGAGGAGCCTTTCCAATACACAAAAAAAGCGCCGGACCTTACCTTCCAAGCGCTTCTTTGCTTTATCCTCTATGTATTTTATACAATCAATTGATACGCAATGTATAACGCGACAAGCCAGATCATGACCGCTGAAGCTTTATTGATACGGTTCATCCACTCGCCGTTTGTATCTAACTTCCCTAGCATCTTCCCTAAAAAAGCGAGCCCAATAAACCATAACCAGGACACGATGATACAGGCGAGTGTAAATGCCAGTTTTTCTGCCCCGCTATATTGAAGCGAATTTGTTCCAATCACACCAATTGTATCAAGAATGGCGTGGGGATTTAAAAGTGAAACTGAACAGGCAAAGAGAATTTGTTTTCTCGCAGGCATAAATTCCTGCTTCTCTTTAGCATCTGTTGATGAGCTTGTGTTCCACACGGACCATCCCATATAAACTAAAAAACAAAATCCAATGATATAAAGACCGATTTGCAGTACAGGAATGGTGAACACCACAACAGAAACCCCAATGACAGCTAATGCAATTAATAGTGTGTCACAAAGAGCAGCAGTGATAACGACAGGTAAGGCCTGATATAGGATATAATCGCGGCTGAAGCGCTCCTTGCTGAAACACAAATACATTTTGTGCGCCCAATGGTAAAATGAGACCAAAGGCAAGCACAATTCCATGAATGATGGCAATGAACATCTTCTAACATTCTCCTTTTCCAGCAATTCTTACACATTTTATCATAGAACATCATGACCGCTTCCAGCGGATTTGATTTTCCGTAAAAAAAAGCGCTGGATGCTTCCATCCAAACGCTTTTCGTTTATTCATCATGATCCTTTTCGTGCAAGCTCTCTTTCTCTCAGCTCGACACGGCGGATTTTCGCTGACGGTGTTTTTGGCAGTTCGTCAATGAATTCAATTTCTCTTGGGTATTTGTAAGGTGCTGTTGTGTTTTTCACATGTGTCTGCAGCTCTTTGATCAGCTCATCACTTTGTGCTGATCCATCACGCAGGACGACATATGCCTTCACAATTGATCCTCTGATTTCATCTGGACTAGCCACAACCGCACATTCTTTGACTGCTGGGTGTTTAATCAGTGCATCTTCTACTTCAAACGGCCCAATGGTATAGCCTGAGCTGACGATGATATCATCTCTGCGGCTTTCAAACCAGAAGTACCCATCTTCGTCTTTTTTCGCGCGGTCACCGGTAATAAAGTAATTTCCGCGGCGCTGCGCTTTTGTACGCTCTTCATCTTTGTAGTATTCCTTAAATAGCGCCGGCGTTTCGAGATGGACCGCAATGTCACCAACTTCTCCAGGAGCGCATACGCTGCCGTCCTCATCAATGATCTCGACTTCGTTGCCAGGTGTTGGTTTTCCCATACTGCCTGGCTTGATGTCCATTCCTTTTAGCACCCCTACGAGCAGTGTGCTTTCTGTTTGGCCATAGCCATCTCGTACTTCTATATCGAAATGCTTTTTGAATGTATCAATGACTTCACGGTTCAACGGCTCTCCCGCAGAAACGGCACTATGCAGCTTTGGCAGCTCGTACTGACTCAAGTCATCTACTTTCGCCATAAAACGATATTCTGTCGGGGTACAGCATAGGACATTGATTTCATTTTTTTGAAGCAGCTCTAAATACGTATTTGGATTGAATTTCCCTCCGTATACAAAGCCTTCTGCTCCACTTCCTAACACTGATAAGAGAGGGCTCCACACCCATTTTTGCCAGCCTGGTCCTGCTGTCGCCCATACTTTATCTCCCTCATTAATAGAGAGCCATGCTTTGGCAGCTGTGCGTAAATGTGCATACGCCCATCCGTGTGTATGAACAACCCCTTTTGGATGACCTGTCGTACCAGATGTATAGGATAAGAACGCCATGTCTGTACGTGTTGTTGGAGCCATTTGCAGCTCACTTGATTGTTGATCCTTTTGCGCTAGAATATTTGTCCAGCCATAATCGTTTTCACCGATTGAGAATGTTTTAAATTCGTTTGGCTGATTGGTTCCGTCGAACGATTGAATGAATGAAGAGTAAACAATCGCTCCCTTTGCTTCTGCATGTTCAATTCGGTAATCTAAATCTTTTGCACGCAGCATTTCTGAACAAGGAATGACGACCATTCCTGTTTTCAAAATTGCTAAATAAATGCTGTATGCCTCTAGCATGCGCGGCACCATCACAATGATTTTATCGCCTTTTTTAAAGCCTGCATTTAATAATACATGACCAATTTTATTTGCTTCTTCCACTAAAGCTGCATACGTCACATGCGCTTCGTGGCCATTTCCATCCTGCCAGTGCAGGGCCATTTTCTCCTTGTCATGACTGAACGCTTCAATCTCACTGACTAAGTTATATTGTTCTGGTGCAATTAAGTCTTCTCTTTTCATGGTACAGCTCCTTTTAGCCTCTTTCTATGAAACGAAACATGTTTCAATTTACCTATTCTAACACTCATAACTGAAAAATGCTTGAATTAGGACCTACTCCTAGTATTATGCCATAATTTTTTTCATTCGTCTTCTTTTTTAGAAATATTCAAACTATTTTTATGTACAAAAAGAAAAGAGCGGGAATGATCCCGCTCCTAAGCCATAACTTTTTAATTGTGTGTCTTAGAAAGATCCGCCACCCATATGTTGTTGAGCGTAAGATACAAGACGCTTAGTGATTTCTCCACCAACTGATCCGTTAGCGCGAGATGTTGTTTCTGCACCAAGGTTTACACCGAATTCAGAAGCGATTTCGTACTTCATTTGGTCGATTGCTTGTGCAGCGCCTGGTACTAGTAATTGGTTAGAACTGCTTTGTCTGTTTTGTTGAGCCATGTGTTCTCACCTCCTTGTGAATATAGAATGTGTAGAAACACATGACTTCATGCGGTTGATTTTATGGTAATTATTATGAAATTTTTGTTTTAGAATAAATCAGCGAATTCGTCTGCCGCTTTCTTCTCATTTGTGACGATGATCGTTTCCATTTGATCCACTGCCTCGTCGAGCATCGGCTCGAAATCAGCAAAGCTTTCGTAGCGTTCTACTTTCTCAAGCTTTGGTTTTGTTTTAGGAGATGGCGGCGTAAAGATCGTGCAGCAATCCTCGAAAGGCTGAATACTTGTCTCGTAAGTGCCAATTCGTCTCGCTTCATCAATAATGTCATTTTTATCAACAGCAATGAGCGGTCGAATGATTGGTGTATTGGTCACATGGTTAATCGCATACATGCTTTCCAGTGTCTGACTTGCGACTTGTCCAAGGCTTTCACCCGTAATAATCGCAAGAGCATCACGCTTCGCTCTTATTTTATCAGCTATTTTCAGCATCATTCTTCTTGTTGATGTCATCGTATAGTTTTCAGGTACTTGTTTGTGAATCAGCTCTTGAATTTTTGTAAAAGGAACGATGTGAAGCTTCACTTCGCCTCCGTATGCTGCTAAGCATTCTGTAAGATCAATGACCTTTTGCTTGGCACGTTCACTTGTATATGGGGGACTAAAGAAATGTACAGCCTCAATTTGAATCCCGCGTTTCATCGCTTGATAGCCGGCAACTGGGCTGTCAAAGCCGCCTGAAAGCATGAGCATCGCTCTTCCGCTTGAACCAACCGGCAGGCCGCCTGCACCCTTGACATCTTTAAATGTAATATACGTCGCATGTTCTCTTATTTCAATGCGCAAATGTACATCCGGCTGTTTGACATTGACCGTTAAGTTTTCCGTATTCTTCAGCACATGCCCGCCAATTTCGCGGTTCATTTCATTTGAATCAAGTTCAAACTGTTTATAAGAGCGTTTCGTTGAGACCTTAAATGTATTTCCTTGTTCATATACTTCCTGTACCGCTGTGAGTGACGCTTCTTTGATGGCATCGAGATTTGTCTCACATTTCACCGCAAGACTAAAGCTTTGAATGCCAAATACACCTTTAAGCTGTTCTGAAATCGGTTCAGGGTCTTCTCCGTTCAGCATGATCGTGATGCGGTCTCTGTCAGATGCGTACTTTAATGCATCAAAATCTTTTAATACAAATCGGATATGCTGTCTTAGTTTTTCAATAAATTTCTTTCTATTCTTCCCTTTTGTTGAGATCTCACCAAAACGGACTAAAATATGATCATATTTCATGTTGTTATCTCATTCCTTTTAATTTTTTCACACTTTGTGCGATCGTTGTGATGATATGCGGCGCTAGCTCTGGTCCTTGGCCATATGTCAAACTGATTCTCATACTGCTTTTGGCCGCTTCTTCCGGTTTCCCCATCGCTAGCAGAACACGGCTTGGCTCTTTTTTCTTGGCTGAGCAGGCAGAGGTTGTCGAGACATACATGCCTTCTTTTTCAAGCATATGGAGAAGAACCTCGATTTGAATACCTGGCACTGAAAAATTCACAATGTGCGGCGCACTTTGTGTCAGCGGTGTGTTGATGACAATACCTTCTATTTCTCCAAGCTGTTTTTGCAGCTGCGTTTTTAAATTCAGCATTTCATCATGGTGCTTTTCAAGCTGTTCAAATGATTGTTTCATGGCTTTTGCTAAGCTGACAGCACCAGCAGGGTCTTCAGTACCTGACCGTAGTCCTAATTCCTGCTCTCCTCCTGTGATGAAAGGGGCAAGCACAACATCTTTTTTTAAAAAGAGCGCTCCTGTCCCTTTTAAGCCATGAATTTTGTGGCCAGATATCGTCAAAAGATCCACATCCAGCTGTTTATTAAGTGCTACTCTGCACATTCCCTGGACCCCGTCGACATGAAAAAGGGCATTTTCGGCATGCTCACGAATGATGCCAGCAGCTTCTTCAATCGGCTGGATGGCACCCGTTTCGTTATTGACATGCATCATGCTGACCAGTACCGTATCAGGGCGTAGCACTTCTTTTAAATGATTCATATCAGCATGGCCATGCTCATTTACTTGAATATAGGAGATATCAAAACCAAATAAAGCCTTCAGCTGTTCAAACGATTCGATGACAGAGGGGTGTTCAATTGCTGTTGCCACAATATGTTTCCCCCGGTTCATTTTGGCTAGAGCTGCTCCTTTAATGGCAATGTTATTTGCTTCTGTTGCGCCAGAAGTGAAAATAATCTCATATTGTTTCAATCCTGTATAGTGAAGCATTTGTTTTCTCGTTTCACTTAGCAGCCGGCTGGCATCAATTCCGAGCTGATGAAGCGAAGACGGATTACCAAAAAAACGCTCACTCACTTGCTGATATACTTGTAAAACCTCTGGATAAGGCTTGGTTGTTGCACTATTATCAAGATAGATCATATTGTAACTCCTTACAAAAAGCTTAAAAAATAAATGCATTTATATGTTACCATAATGAAGTCAGACAGAGAATTTTCTGAAAATGGCAGTTGACAACTTTTCATTTTCACTATATCATCCATAGTGCAATTGTCACACGACCATCCGAATTGTCAGAATATTTTAATTTGACACACTACACTGATTAAGGAGGAACTATTTTGAAAAATAGTTTAAGTATAAAAGAGACGCTAGCCATTGGTCTAATGCTTTTTGCATTATTCTTTGGCGCAGGAAATATGATTTTCCCACCTGTTCTTGGACAATATGCGGGTGAGAATGTATGGCTTGCCATCGGTGGATTTTTACTCACAGGAGTAGGTCTTCCACTTCTAGGGGTGATTGCAGTCGCCCTTACAGGTACCGGTGCAAAAGGCCTTGCGGATAAAGCGCACCCAAAATTCGGGACCATCTTCACCGTTATTCTGTATTTATCCATCGGACCATTTTTCGCTATTCCGCGAACTGGTACGGTTTCATACGAGATAGGATTAGCTCCATTTCTGTCAGGGGCACAGTCCACTTCATGGGTACCACTATTCATCTTTACCGTTATGTTTTTCACTATTTCATACCTGCTTGCTTTAAATCCTTCAAAGCTGGTTGATCGAATTGGTAAAATTTTGACACCGATCTTATTAACTGTTATTGCCATTATTGTCATTAAAGCCATTGCTACGCCAATGGGAATGATCGGTGCTCCTGATGCAACATATGAAGCAAACCCGCTCTTCACTGGATTTTTAGAAGGCTATAAAACAATGGATGCTCTTGCTTCTATCGTATTTGGGATCGTCGTGGTGACAGCTGTTAAGGAAAGAGGCATCACGGAGCGTAAATCTCTTGCAGCGGCTTGTATTAAAGCAGGACTCGTGGCAGCTGTTGGGCTGGCATTGGTGTACATTTCACTTGCTTATGTGGGTGCTTCAAGCCCCGATGCGACGGGAATGGTTGGAGCAAATGACGGCGGCAAACTGCTTTCACTTTCTGCCAACTTTTTATTCGGTTCTGCTGGAAACATTGTACTTGGCGCAGCCATTTTATTCGCTTGTTTAACGACAAGTGTTGGACTTATTTCATCCTGTGGGGAATATTTTTCAAAGCTCTTCCCTAGCCTTTCTTATCGCACAGTCGTTCTAATTGTTTCTTTATTTAGTACACTGGTTGCAAACCTTGGTTTGGCACAAATTATCTCTCTATCTGTTCCAGTTCTTGTGACAATCTATCCACTGGCAATTGTTATTATTTTATTGTCATTCCTTGATCGCTGGATTAACGGCAGACGAGTCATTTATATCGTATCCCTCATCTTTACTGGTTTCTTTGCCATCATTGATGGATTATTAGCTGCCAAAATGAATCTCGGTGACTTGCCTGACATCTTGGGTTCAATCGTACCGTTTTACAATTTAGGCATTGGCTGGATCGTACCAGCCATTATCGGTGCTGTGGTTGGTTTACTTATTTCGATGTTTACCAGCCCGCCCAAACAGCTCGCCTCATAGACATAAACCGAAACATCCCCTTCTTCATTGGAAGGGGATGTTTTTTATTGTTCTCCATATACTAAAATAGAAAAATTCATGACTTTTGTACGAAAACACATGTTGACATCAGGCGTACATCCTTTATAATTAGTGAATGTTAATGATGAACGGTTACTTAGCAACTAATTAACAGAATATTTCAACATAACAATGGAGGCTTTAAATGCAATGAAAGCAACTTTGTCGACGAAAGATACAGTTATTATCGGTTTTATGTTATTTGCTCTATTCTTCGGCGCCGGAAATATGATTTATCCACCAGAGCTTGGGCAATATGCTGGGCAAAATGTGTGGAAAGCAATGGGCGGATTTTTATTAACAGGTGTCGGTTTACCTCTTCTAGGGATTATTGCGATCGCTTTAACAGGTCGAGATGCGAAAGGATTAGCTGATAAAGCTCACCCAGCTTTTGGAACAGCGTTTACCGTCATTTTATATTTATCTATTGGGCCGCTTTTCGCTATTCCTCGTACAGGAACGGTTTCATATGAAATTGGTGCATTACCCTTTTTAGCAGGTGTACCAGCTTGGCTCTCACTTCTTTTATTCACACTTGTCTTTTTTGGTATTACATATTATCTTGCTCTAAATCCAACGAAGATTGTGGATCGTGTAGGAAAAGTGTTAACACCAATTAAATTTACGATTATTTTTATTATTATTGTCAAAGCCATTTTAACGCCGATGGGCGCCGTTGGCACACCTGATGTATCCTATAGCAGCGGATCATTTTTCAAAGGATTTCTAGAGGGCTATAAAACAATGGATGCTCTTGCTTCTATTGTGTTTGGGGTTGTTGTCATCAACGCCATTAAAGGACGCGGTGTGACAAGTAAAAAGGCACTGACTTCTGCTTGTATCAAAGCGGGTCTGATTGCAGCTTGCGGATTAACATTTGTTTATCTATCTCTTGCTTATTTAGGCGCTTCAAGTACACACGCCATTGGTTTTGTTGGAGATGGCAGTAAAATCTTGGCTCAGTCTTCTCAATTCCTATTTGGCAGTTTAGGAAATATTGTGTTGGGTGCCGCGATTACGGTTGCTTGTTTAACAACAAGTATCGGTCTCGTTACATCATGCGGAGAGTATTTCTCAAATTTATTACCTAAACTTTCTTATAAAATGGTCGTTACACTAGTGACATTATTCAGTTTTATCATTTCAAATTTTGGACTTGCTCATATTATCGCTTTCTCTGTACCAGTTTTAACTGCCATTTACCCGCTAGCGATTGTCATCATTGTGTTATCGCTGGCAGATAAATGGCTTGGTCAAAGAAGACCTGTTTATGTCCTTACTCTGATTTTAACTGGCTGCGTCAGTTTGTTTGACGGCTTAGTAGCAGCGAAACTCCCGATTGGACCAGTGGAGGAACTCTTTCAAACGATATTACCTTTATATGACCTTGGTATTGGCTGGGTTGTTCCTGCTATTTTCGGAGTGGTCATTGGGTTCGTTCTTTCTCTTTTCACTTCTTCTGCTTCCCAAAAGCGGGAGAAACAAGCATCTTAACAGAAAAAAGCTGAAGTCCTGTAAATGGACTTCAGCTTTTTTATTGGTGCTGATACTCTTTTTCTTGCTGAGCTAACAGCTTTTGGACAGCTCCGGGTGATGTTTTTTCAACAGCCGCAGCTGCTATATCAAATGATCCGTTGTAATCGTAAGCGTAAAATCTTCGTTCCGCCTCTTTTAGTTGTTCTGAAAGAATGTGGTTTTGGCTTCTAAAACGATTGCCGTATTGAATGATTCGTTCAATTTGATCCACTTTACTGAGCATTTCTTCTGTCTCATCCACAACATTTCTGACTGTGTCAGAGGCTTCTTTTAATTGTTGATTCACTGCCGGCATGTTGAGCGGCAGGTTTTCCAGCTGCTCATGCACTTGCTGGATCATCTCCTGCGCTTTTTCAGCCCGCTCTTTCATCTCAGCAGGTACACCTGGGATATTGCTTTTATGCAGCTGGCGGACTGTATCTGTCAGCATGGTTTTGAGCTCAGCCAGTGTTTCTCTCGCTTGTAATTCTTCTTTTCTTAATGATTGTAGATGACCTTTAAATGTGTCATGCAATGCTTTTGCATCATCGATAAACGTCTCCAGCTGATTGATTTCATCCATTAATAATGAATATGCCACGTGGTCACGATCAAGCTTCTCGCGGATTTGTTTCATCAGCTTTTCAATTTCTTCTAAACGTTTTTCGAATGCTTTCTGTTGATCGAGCTCTCCTGCTGTCAGCTTGTAGCTTTCTTTCACAAGAGCCGTTTCTGCCTTTGTTTGTGTGTGATCTTGTTCGATCTTCTCGAATGCTTCTGTGAGCTCAGGCATTTTGCTTTTGATTTCCTGACCTGCTTCTACTTCCGCCTCCAGCTGATCATACAGCGTCTCAATCGCATCATTGATCATTTGCAGAATGCTTGATGCCTCTTCTAAATTGAGTTCATCAATGAGCAATTTTTCCGCTCTCGCAAGCTGTTTGTTTAAAGTCTCCAGCTCTTTCGTGATCTGGATATGCTCCAGCTTGTAGCCTTTTTCTGTCATTTCTTGATATCCGTCTTTCAGCTTCGTCAGCTGACCTGGTACGGTCTGTTTGCAGTCTGCAATAAGCTTTGGTACATCATTGATATATAGCTGAAGCTGGTCGAGTCTGCGGTCTTGCTCAAGCAAAATCTTTCTTGCTTTCATGTAGTTTCCGTTTTCTGTTTCTTCCTCGTACTGCTTGATCCCTTCCCAGGCCTCATCTAAGTCCTGCTCCATTTTGTCATATAGGGTGCCATATAAATGGCTGTACGCAAGCAGATTTTTTCGAACCGTTTGATATTGCTCTTTGACCTTTTCAATGTCCTTGCGATTTTGCTCCTCGCTTGTGACAAGGTCTGCAATTTCTTTTAAAATGTCTTCAATGTTCGAATCAGCAGCACTCAGCAAGTCCTCAATATGCGTAAGAACCTGCTTGGCTTTGGAGAATCGATATTTATCAGAATACTCTTCTGCATCATATAATAGCTCCTCTACCTTTGGAAGATGGGCTGTGACGATATCGTCCCACTCTGCACGCCATCTTTCAAAAAATTGCTCTGTTTCTCCGGTCATTTTTAAATGTTTGATTTTTGAAATTTCTTCTACAATTGATCTGTTTAAAATTTCAATTTTCCATGCTTCCAATCGGTCAATCTCTTTATATATATTTTTTCGCAGGAAATAACCGACTGAAAACAAAGCAAGCAAAATGACAATTAAACCGATGATAAACTCCATAATGAGCCCCCTTGTTGTGATCTAAGTGATGTCAGGGTAAAAGTGTCCCGAGTAGACCTGAGAACCCTTTCGTGTCCGCTTTGCATTTGTCTTTTTATAAACAGGATCGTATGTTTTCCAATACCATCCATTCACGGTTTTATGTATGTTTTTCAAGAAAGTATTTGAGCGCTTTCTATCATTTGATCACACGTATCCATGTGACCTGCTTTTATGTATGCGGAAGCTGTCGTTTTCATTGTTATTATGATACCATGTAACCAGCATTTTTGGTCATGATTTTTCATTATTTTCGCTGATAAACATCACGTTTTTCAAAATATCGACAAGAGGTGACGACATGCTGAAGCAGGATGCACATCTACATACACCGTTTTGCCCGCACGGCTCGCTTGATTCATTTCATTCTTATATTGAAAAAGCCATCAAAAAGGGATTTGATTCCATAACCTTTACCGAGCATGCCCCTCTGCCTCCATCGTTTCGAGATCCAACACCAGAGCAGGATAGTGCCATGAAGCTCCAAGAACTTGACTCGTATATAACGAAATTGGATCAGCTGAAACAGGAATACAAAGGCCAATTAATAGTAAAAACTGGGCTTGAGGTTGACTATATCAAAGAGTATGAAGAGGAAACAAGTGCCTTTTTAGACTGCTACGGTCCAGAACTAGACGATAGCATTTTATCTGTTCACTTTCTTCCTGCTGGCGATGATTATATTTGCCTTGATTTTGACGAGCATGCCTTCAAGCAGCTAATAAGCGCCTATGGCAGCATCGAACAGGTCTATCAAAGCTACTATGACCAAATTCATTCTTCTATTCTATCATCTTTAGGTCGCTATAAGCCAAAGAGAATCGGTCATATCACCCTTGTGCAGAAATTCAAACAGCTTTTCCCATTTGAGATGACACCTGAACTTTGTCAAAAGGTCACCCTTTGTCTTGAAGAAACGGCAAAAAAAGGCATGTCCTTAGATTTTAATACATCAGGTCTTCGTAAAACATATGCCAGAAGTATCTATTTAGATCAATGGATGATTGATCTTGCAAAACAGAAAAAAATTCCGCTCATATTCGGGTCTGATGCCCATCAAGCGGAAGATCTCGGATATGCTTATGATCAATTCGAAGACATCATGAGTTTTAAGTGAGAATCTAATGCCGGCTTTTTTGGTTCTAGTAAATGATGAAGCGAGCGGCTTAGTTCCTTAAAATACATTTGATAGAAATATGGCTCATTTGGATTCAAATAAAGCACCTCTGTTAAATATTGCGGCTGTAAATAGGGCATCATGAGTAGTGATTTCAGTTGAATCATAAACGATGAGAGTGAGAGCTGCTCACAAATCACATGGGTGTTTTTCCCTTTTTCAATGATGAGCTGAAACAAATATTTTTCTTTTGTTAAATAGGTCGACATAATTTCTCTAATGAGCGTCGAATCAATCGTCACCTCTCGATAAACAAAACGGGTTAATTGACGGTGTTCGTGCTGATAAGATAAAATATCAAAAACCACATGAAGTAAACATTCTTTTGCGTGACGAGTTTCCATGTGATGGATATGTGATTCAATCATGTGAATATAGCCTTCATAAAAATCGGATACAAGCTGCTCAAGCAGCCCTCCTTTTCCTTGAAAGTAATAAGATATGTGGGCAACGTTGACGTTTGCTTCCTTCGCAATCTCACGGACAGAGGTTCCAGAAAATCCTTTTTGGTTAAAAAGTCTGATGGAAGCTTCAATAATACGGTCTTTTGTTTGCACGGTTGTTGATGTTTTCATCCGCTCACCCCTCTTCATGTGTACATACTTCAAGATGAAGGCGGAAGTTCCTTTTACAATTGCTCGACAAATCCCACATGCGAGACGCAAGTTATGTATTTTTGAGATAGAAAGTAGGAGATTTTCATGTTTCATGTCGAAAAACAGTCTGGCGATCCATCAAAAGACTATCAATTGCTTGTTAAACAGGTTGAAGCCATTACAGATGGTGAGCCTGATCTGATTGCCAATTTGGCAAATGCTGCGGCGCTATTGTACCATTCACTCCCAGAGGTCAATTGGGCTGGATTTTATTTGGCTAAAGGGGGCGAGCTTGTGCTCGGACCGTTTAACGGACTGCCTGCATGTGTGCGAATCCCGTCTGGAAAAGGCGTTTGCGGTACTGCGTTTGCAACAGGTGAAGTCCAGCGTATCGCTGATGTGCATGCATTCCCTGGACATATCGCATGTGATGCAGCATCGCAATCTGAAATTGTCGTTCCGCTCAAGGTAAATGGACAGATCATTGGGGTACTCGACATTGACAGCCCCGTGAAAGACCGTTTCAGTGAAATAGATGAAACCTACTTAATTCAATTTACCGAGGTGCTCCAAAAGGCGTTATCCATCTCTACAGATGCGTAATCTTGCAAAAAAGCAGGCACATTGTCTGCTTTTTTATTTTCTTCGCATGACGTGAAGCGTCACGTCTGCCTCTAAATAGGTTGACTTCTCCTATCCAGCGTCATATAATAGAATTTGTGTGAAATATGGCAGCCTTTTTGTTCGGCTTTTTTGTATCATTTTGTTCCTTCTATTTGAAGGTGCATCTTGTAACTCCCTGCTGCTGGAGCGAGGATGCATGAAAACATAATGACGGAAAAGACAAAGAACAGACGGTTTTTATTTTTCACAAATAAAAACAAATAAGGAGGAGTCACATTATGGCTCGCTATACAGGTCCAAGTTGGAAGATTTCCCGCCGTTTAGGCATTTCATTAAGCGGAACAGGTAAGGAACTTGAAAAACGCCCTTACGCTCCAGGCCCACATGGTCCAGGACAACGCAAAAAACTATCTGAATACGGTTTACAATTACAAGAGAAGCAAAAGCTTCGTCACATGTACGGTGTCAATGAACGTCAATTCCGTACACTATTTGACAAAGCTGCTAAACTTCCTGGTAAACAAGGTGAAAACTTCATGATTCTTCTTGAAACTCGCCTTGACAACCTAGTATACCGTCTTGGCCTTGCTCGTACTCGCCGCCAAGCTCGTCAGCTAGTCAACCATGGTCACATCCTTGTTGATGGAAGCCGTGTAGACATCCCATCTTTCTCTGTGAAACCAGGTCAAACGATTGCTCTTCGTGAGAAATCTCAAAACCTTGCAGTTGTGAAAGAATCAGTTGAAGTAAACAACTTCGTTCCTGAATATCTTTCTTTCGATGCTGAAAAGCTTGAAGGAACTTTCACTCGTCTTCCAGAGCGTTCTGAATTAGCGCCTGAAATCAGCGAACAACTAATCGTTGAGTTCTACTCTCGTTAATTTCATTACTCTCTTAAAGAGAAATCAAACAAACCCTAGAGACCTTGATTGTTCAAGGTGGTCTAGGGTTTTTTGTTTGTATTCTCGTATGAACAAATGAATTTAAAACATATAATGGGAAACAGACTATGCACAAGACGAGCACCGGGCAAGACTTCCAAGAAACGGCTGAAAAAGATATTCAAATGAAAAGGTCCTTTTGAGTGCTTCTATAAGCATCTCTAAACATTTAAGTTAGTCTAATTTTTTAATAACAATAGAAGCGTTCACGTTTGTTTGAGTCCCTCCTGCTAGGGTTTGAAGAGTAACTGCTGCTGCGGAAGTATGGTTTACAAGAGTAAGCGTGTCACCCGCTGCTAGAGCGAGGATTGCCTGGCCGTTATTCTGTTGAGTACCAGCTCCTGACCCATAAACTGTGTTCGTCACAGGAGCTCCATTTACAAATAGGGTGAATTGATTTGGCTCTACGCCAGAAACTGAAAAAGTAACCTCATAGTTTCCTGGATTGGTCACTATAATTTGAGAAGTTCCAGGGGCATGTGTAATACCAGGAGTAGTAATTCCAGTTGAGTCAAAAATCACCGGGGCTTCTAAAGCTACTGTTTGAGCACTTAGATTGTATACATATGCAAATTCAGCTAGCCCTGCACCTGTGACTCCCGTGGCTCCTGTTGGACCGGTCGCTCCGGTATCTCCTGTAGCCCCTGTCGGACCAGTGGCTCCGATATCTCCCGTGGCTCCCGTTGGACCAGTGGCTCCGATATCTCCCGTGGCTCCCGTTGCTCCTGTTGGACCGATTGCTCCCGTATCTCCTGTAGCCCCTGTCGGACCAGTGGCTCCGATATCTCCCGTGGCTCCCGTTGCTCCTGTTGGACCGATCGCTCCCGTATCTCCTGTAGCCCCTGTCGGACCAGTGGCTCCGATATCTCCCGTGGCTCCTGTTGGACCAGTGGCTCCGGTGGCTCCTGTTGGACCGATCGCTCCCGTCGCTCCGGTATCTCCGGTGGCTCCTGTTGGACCAGTGGCTCCGATATCTCCGGTGACACCCGTTGGACCAGTGGCTCCGATATCTCCCGTGGCTCCTGTCGGACCAGTGGCTCCGATATCTCCCGTGGCACCCGTTGGACCGATCGCTCCCGTCGCTCCGATATCTCCTGTAGCCCCTGTTGGACCGATTGCTCCGGTATTTCCTGTGGCTCCTGTTGGACCAGTGGCTCCGATATCTCCCGTGGCACCCGTTGCTCCAGTGGCTCCGATATCTCCCGTGGCTCCTGTTGGACCAGTGGCTCCGATATCTCCCGTGGCTCCTGTTGGACCAATCGCTCCGGTATCTCCTGTAGCACCTGTTGGACCGATTGCTCCGGTATCTCCTGTGGCTCCTGTTGGACCAGTGGCTCCGATATCTCCCGTGGCACCCGTTGCTCCCGTGGCTCCGATATCTCCCGTGGCTCCCGTTGCTCCCGTGGCTCCGATATCTCCCGTGGCTCCTGTTGGACCAGTGGCTCCGATATCTCCCGTGGCTCCTGTTGGACCAATCGCTCCGGTATCTCCTGTAGCCCCTGTTGGACCGATTGCTCCGGTATCTCCTGTGGCTCCTGTTGGACCAGTGGCTCCAGTGGCTCCTGTAGCTCCGGTGGCTTCTGCGGCCCCTGTAGGTCCAGTGGCTCCTGTAACTCCTGTAGCTCCTGTAGCTCCTCGAATCCCTCGTAATCCCCGTAATCCTCGTCGCCCTACAATTACTTTTGTTTCACAAATGATGCAACAGTTTGATTTTGATAGTTTCTGTTTACAATAAGGGCATTTTTTATACTTATCACAACCCATCAGTTGTTCATCTCCTTTATCATTATTCATATGTTACATCTGTAAATAGGTGCAGATAAGTAAAACGTACAAAGAATAAAGATAAGCGTAGAATAAATATAAATTTCTATAGTATTCCAAAAGTCTTTTGGTTGTGAAAATTTGATTGTATTTTGCGCTAAACTTTTTCATGATGACTAGCCTGTCTCAAGAAGCTATCCAAAACTATATAATCTATCATGAAAAAAATCCCCTAGAATTCCAGAGGATTTTTTTGTTCCATGGTTCACTCAAGTATTATTAAGCGTATAGCGATATCTTTTATTTTACCATCCAATTACTAATCAATTGATCTGTTGTCATGACAGTAGCAAATTCATCATGCAATGTAGCAAGTGATAGCCGATGAATCATTTCGGGATCATAATATGTACCGTTTTGATCTGTTAGTCCAAAGGCAGCAGATGCATCAGAAATGAGATATGTATCAAAGCCTAGATTGCCGCTCATTCTTGTTGTTGTAGATACGCAGTGCGGTGTTGTTAATCCTGCGATTACAACAGTGTCGATCTCGTTTGATCTTAGTTGTTCCTCCAAATTTGTGCCAATAAAGCTGCTGTTGACTTTCTTTCGTATCACCGTTTCTTCCTCTAGCGGTTTGGCGATATCTTTGAAGAGATGCCCTTCATTTGCCGGATGAAATAAGGAGTCCGGCTTGTCAGATGTATGCTGAATATGAATCACTGTCCAGCCTTTCTCTCTCCAAAACGTCAATAAACGACTGATATTTTTCTCTGCATCTAGATTATTTCGTTCTCCCCATTTTTCATGCTCGAACGCCTTCTGTATATCCACAATGAGCAAAGCCTTTTGATTCTTTTGCACAAACGCCCACCTCCGTAGATTCTCATTTACTACATGTAGTGTAAGGAATGGTGATCCATTTGTACATGCTTTTAATGATGTTTTGCCTGTTTTTGCATCAAAAAAAAAACCACACACTAGCAACGATGTAATAGATACCAATGATTGATGTACAGTTGGACATCACCTCGCCTATTTGAACTGATTTAACAAACTTCATCCAGATGAAATAGATGAGGAGAAATGAGCACGGATAATAGAGGAAATATCCTAAAAAATATTGCTTGAGTTTTTGTGTCATCATTTTACCTCCATTATAACCTTCTTTCATCATCTAGCAGCTGTCATATGTCCGATGACATCAAAAAAAGACAGCACAAGTCGCTGTCTTTTTTCATTTTTTAATTCGTATTCTGTCCCCCGCCATTCAGTCCTTCTTTGATATAGCCTTTGACTTGGCTTGAAGCTAATAGACCGATGTGACCAACGCCGTGAATGAGGACGTTTCTTGCGCCAATTAAACGCGAGAGGCTGTTGACGACGATAAGATCGGCTGAGCTATAGACAGAGGTGTAAAGGATTTTTTGATTTGGATCGGTGCCTGGTAATGCTCTGAGTGAAACGAGTCCGTTCGCTCCACCAAGTGTAACGACGTTTTCTATTTTATCGCCGCCGTCTAGATTCTTAATATAGTATAACGTGTTCGCTCCGCCCATACTATGAGCCACAATATCAACTTTTTTGGCACCTGTTTTGGCTAGCACATCTTTGACGAATCTGGATAGACGCGGACCATTGTTGCGGTTATTACCTGTTTTGTCTATGAAATCGATAGCAAATAATTGGTTTCGATCCCATCCTTGTGATACCAAGTAACTTTTAATCGAAGCAAAGTTATAAGACGCACCGCCCATGCCATGTACCATCACAACCGGATTATGCTCAGCCGCTCTGATCTCTTTTGGCTGGATGAAGGCCATTGAACCCATCACCAATGCAAGCACAACAAGAATTTGCAAACTCCTTTTCTTAAAACGAATCACTTTCATTCCCCCTTATTCATCTTATTCGACTCTATTTTATACAAGAAAAATATGTAAAAAAAGTGAACAAGGCACTGTTTGTTCAATCAATTTATAGAAAATAAATAATGAAAAAGCACCTTTGACTCTCTCAACGCCAATGCTAAAAGACTAGACAAAGTCTCTTTGAACAGTCTATTAGACTCTTCAAAGAGAACTCATCTCTCATTTTGCATAAAAAAAGCAGCCGGTTATCGCAGCCGGCTGCACATCGTTCTTATTTGTAATTCACAAGGAAGTATTTCTTTTTCCCTCTTCTTAAGACGGTAAATTGGTTTTCAATTCGATCTTCAGCTGAAAGGACGTAGTCTTTATCGGTTTGTCTCTCTCCGTTGATGGAAACTGCACCATTTGTGATGTCTTCACGTGCTTGACGTTTTGATGGAGACAGCTTTGATTCAACAAGGACATCGACAAGTGTTAATTCTTCTGTGCTGCTTTTCTCCATTGATGGAACATCTTTAAAGCCTACTTTGACTTCTTCGGCTGAAAGAGATTTGATCTCGCCTTTGAATAGCGCATTTGAGATGTTGACAGCCTGTTCTAGTGATTCACGTCCATGTACAAGTGTTGTGACTTCCTCTGCTAGACGGCGCTGTGCTTCACGCTTTTCAGGTGCTGTTTGTACTTTTTCTTCGTACGATGCGATCTCTTCTTTCGATAAGAACGTAAAGTATTTTAAGTATTTCACGACGTCACGGTCATCTGTGTTGATCCAGAATTGGTAGAACTCATATGGAGACGTTTTTTCTTTATCTAACCAGATGGCGCCGCCTTCTGTTTTACCGAACTTCGTGCCATCTGCTTTAGTGACAAGCGGCATCGTTAGACCGAATGCTTTTGCCCCTTCTGCTTCAGACTTACGAATCAGCTCAAGTCCAGATGTGATATTTCCCCACTGGTCACTTCCGCCAATTTGCAGCTTACAGTTTTCATTTCTGTAAAGGTTTAAGAAGTCTAAAGATTGCAGGATGACGTAGCTGAACTCTGTGTACGAAATTCCTGTCTCGATACGCGAGCTGACGATATCTTTTGCCAGCATGAAGTTCACACCGAAGTTCTTTCCAATATCACGAAGGAACGTAATGACATTCATCTGGCTGATCCAGTCGTAGTTATTCACGATTACGGCTGGGTTCTCGTCTGCTTCAAAATCAAGAAATTGCGACAGCTGTCCTTTGATTTTATCTGACCACTGCTCTACGATTTCTGCTGGGTTTAGTGAACGTTCTGCTTTTTTGAAGCTAGGATCGCCGATCAGTCCAGTCGCGCCGCCAACAAGAGCAATCGGGTGATGGCCCGCTTCCTGGAATCTGCGTAATGTTAAAATTGGCAATAGATGACCAATGTGCAAGCTGTCAGCTGTCGGATCAAAGCCGGAGTAAAGCTTGATTTTTTCTTCTGCTAATAATTTTGTTAAACCTTCTTCATCTGTTTGCTGCTGAATTAATCCTCTGAACGATAACTCTTCCATCAATTGACTCATATCCAATTCTCCTTTTTTTACAATTCAACATAAAAAACGCCCCTTCGAATGAACGAAGGGACGATATATATCGCGGTACCACCCTGCTTAAAAGACAACAAATCACGTCTTTTCACTTACACTGATAACGGACAGATCCGTTCTTTCACTAATCAGGACAGCATGCATGCTCCTTTTCGTAAAAGCGGTTCGTGAGGGTAATTCGAATATCTCTTTGTACTGACTCGCACCAGCCGTCAGCTCTCTTGGACAGGGAAAGATAATTCTACTGAATCTCAGTCAAAACCTTTACATATTCAACTAATGTCATTTTAAACATACTTTTGGTATCAAGTCAACTGATGAAAAAAATTAATCTTCCATTGTCGATAGGTCGCCAGCCGGTAAATTCAGTTCCCACGCCTTTAGCACACGTCTCATAATTTTTCCGCTTCGCGTTTTAGGTAGTTTGTCTTTAAACTCGATTTCTCTCGGTGCCGCATGTGCAGCGAGTCCTTTTTTCACAAACGTACGAATTTCTTCTTTCAGCTCATCTGTCGGCTCATAACCGCTTCTGAGCGCAATGAATGCTTTAATAATTTCACCGCGGACTGGATCTGGTTTTCCAATGACACCAGCCTCTGCAATGGCCGGATGTTCGACCAGCTTACTTTCCACCTCAAAAGGACCAACCCGCTCTCCTGATGTCATGATCACATCATCGACACGTCCCTGGAACCAAAAGTATCCGTCTTCGTCCATATAAGCTGAATCTCCTGAAACATACCAATCTCCCGGCATAAAGTAAGATTCATATTTTTCAGGATTGTTCCAGATCGTATGCATCATAGACGGCCAGCCTTTTTTGATGGCGAGGTTGCCCATCCGGTATGGCGGGAGTTCATTTCCGGCATTATCGACAATCGCAGCTTCTACGCCTGGAATCGGTTTCCCCATTGAACCTGGTTTGATGTCCATGCATGGATAATTACAAATCAGCTGTGCACCGGTTTCAGTCATCCACCAAGTGTCATGAATTCGTTTGCCAAATACAGCGTCTCCCCATCGGATGACTTCTGGATTTAGAGGCTCACCTACACTTAACACATGACGGAGCGAGCTGAGATCATATTTTTGAATGAGGTCATCTCCTGCTCCCATCAGCATTCTAAAGGCAGTCGGAGCACTGTACCAAACGGTCACACCTAGTGATTCAATGGTTTCATACCACGTATCAGGGTTAAACCTGCCGCCTAAAATGACATTCGTCGCCCCATTTAACCACGGTGAAAAAATGCCGTACACTGTGCCTGTTACCCAGCCTGGGTCAGCTGTACACCAGTAGACGTCGTCTTCTTTCAGATCAAGCACCCATTTACCGGTCTGGTCTTGCTGCACCATTGCGCCATGGACATGCAGCACACCTTTTGGCGTACCTGTGGACCCTGACGTGTAATGAAGCAGAAAGCCGTCTTTTTCATCCATCCATTCAATCTCAAGGTCCTTTGCTGCCTGCTCAAACGCCTCTTCGTAATGGATTGTCCGAACGCCATCGACGTCTTCCTTTTCACCGCCGACAATGATGACGGATTCAAGCTTCGGAAGCTCTGCAAACGGAATGCGTTCAAGCAGATCCGGCGTTGTCACAATGACCTTCGCCTCACTATTTTCTAAACGGTCTTTGACCGCTCCTTCCATAAATGCCTCAAATAACGGACCAACGATCGCACCAATTTTGACTGCGCCAAGCAGAAGAAAATAGAGCTCAGGTGATCTTGGCATAAAGATAAATACGCGATCCCCTTTTTGCACATGCGCCTTTTCTCTGAATAGATTTCCCGCTTTATTTGTGTTGATTTTCATATCCCTGAACGTATACTTTTCATCACGCTGTGAATCTTTGTAGTGAAGCGCCACCTTGTTCTTACGAAACGAGTCCGCATGTCTGTCAATCGCTTCATAGGCTGCATTTATGTTTCCTGTTTCATACCACGAGAAGTTTTTTCTTGCTTCCTCCCATGAAAATTCTTTGTATGCCTGCTCATAATCATTTAAATGATAGTCCCCTTTTACTGATGGCAGCGTTTCCAATTTCATCAAACAGTCCCCCTTTGCATACGTTTACAATGACCATTATAGTATAGATGACTTTTTTTCTCAATTTTTAAAAAACTTATGGTGAAACCGTTTTAATTCTTGCAAGTTTTAAGATAAAATAGAGACGACTCACTAGAATTTGAGGCGGTGGATACGTGGAGCATCCTAAAACTTATTATTCAAAAACCATTGAGCAAGAAACAGGTTCCATCCTTATTGAAGGTCCGGTACCTGCACCAGAGCTTGCGAACTATACCTTTCATGAAGGACTGACGGCATTTCGCACGCCTGAGGAACAGAAACAAGCACTTGTTGAAATAGCAGACCTTCCAGAAGGACGTATTATCATTGCAAGAATGGATGAGCTTGTCGTAGGCTATGTCACGTATTTGTATCCTGATCCGCTTGAGCGCTGGTCAGAGGGTAACATGGACAATTTAATCGAGCTTGGCGCGATTGAGGTCGCTCCTCCATTTAGAGGCTGCTCACTTGGCAAGCATTTACTTGATGTGAGCATGATGGATGAGCAAATGGAGAATTATATCATCATTACAACTGAATATTACTGGCATTGGGATTTAAAGGGGACAAAGAAAAACGTGTGGGAGTACCGCAAAATGATGGAGAAAATGATGAACGCAGGCGGTCTTGTCTGGTTTGCAACAGACGAGCCAGAGATCAGCTCACATCCAGCCAATTGTTTAATGGCCAGAATCGGGAAAAATGTGAATCCTGATTCGATTGAGCGTTTCGATCGTCTTCGCTTCCATCAACGCTTTATGTATTAACGTTCAATTCGTTTTTTTGGCAAAGGGGATTGGTAAACAATGATGATTGAACAAATTATGGAGCGTGATGTGATCACGCTGCGAAAAACCGATACGATTGAAGAAGCCATTCAAAAAATGAGTGCACATCACATTCGGCATATTCCGATCGTATCTGATCAAGGTTCTGTCATTGGGATGGTGACAGACCGGGATATTAAAAATGCCAGTCCAAGTATATTTGAAACAGAAAAAAGGCAGCTCTTTATTCAGCGTCCTGTTGAAGAGATCATGGTATTAGAGACGATCACTGCTCATCCGCTTGATTTCGTTGAAGAGATTTCAAGTGTCTTTTTTGAACACGGAATTGGCTGCCTTCCAGTGGTGAGACGAGGCAAGCTCGTAGGCATTATCACAAAGACTGATTTGCTTCGTACGTTTGTCAGACTGACAGGTGCAGATCAGCCTGGGTCACACTTAGAGGTTGAAGTGGACCAGATGACAGAAGGCCTCGCAGACATTACGGCCATTTTAAAGGAGCAGCATATTCAAATGCTGAGTGTGCTCGTGTATCCGCATGCAAATGAAGCCTCTAAAGTGCTCGTATTCCGCCTTCAAACCATTCATGCAGATCATGTGACGAAGCTGATTCGTGCAAAAGGCTATAAGGTGCTGTGGCCAATGGAGCAGACGATCAAATGAAGGAAGCGACCTTTGTTTTTTCACCCTCTTTTCAAACGTACCAATTTCACCAAGACCATCCCTTCAATCAGCTTCGTGTCTACTTAACATATGATCTTCTTCAAAAAATGAAGGCGTTAACAGATGATGAGATCGTCGCACCGCGTATGGCGACACTGGAGGAATTAAAGCTCGTCCATACAGCCGATTATATTCAAGCTGTGCAGCGGGCTAGTGAAGGAAAGCTCTCTACAGCAGAAGGTGAACGCTACGGCCTTGGCACGGAGGATACACCGATGTTTGCAGGTATGCATGAGGCAGCTTCTCTCCTTGTTGGCGGGACATTAACAGCCGTTGACCAAGTAATGATGGGACACTCGCAGCATGCACTCAATCTTGGCGGCGGACTTCACCACGGGTTTAAAGGACGTGCATCTGGCTTTTGTGTATATAATGACAGCTCCGTGGCCATTCAATATATTCAAAAGACATATGGTGCAAGAATTTTATATATTGATACAGATGCCCATCATGGAGATGGTGTACAATTCAGCTTCTATGACGACCCAGAGGTCTGTACGGTCTCTATTCATGAAACGGGGCGCTACTTGTTCCCTGGAACTGGACAAGTACAGGAAAGAGGTCACGATAAAGGCTATGGCTACGCCTATAATATTCCGCTTGATGCATTTACAGAAGACGAATCGTTCCTCGAAGCATACCGAACAGCAGTGACTGAAATTGCTGCTTTTTTTAAACCAGATGTGATTTTGACGCAAAACGGCGCGGATGCACACTACTATGATCCGTTAACCCATTTATCTGCCACCATGAAAATATATGAGGAAATTCCTAGACTTGCCCATGAGTTAGCGCATCAATATTGTGATGGCAAATGGATTGCTGTTGGCGGAGGGGGATATGATATTTGGCGTGTCGTTCCAAGGGCATGGAGCCGGATTTGGCTTGAGATGAAAGGCATCACACCGCCGGCTGAACTGCCTCAGGACTGGGTTCAGGCTTGGCATAAACAATCGCCTGTCACCCTGCCATCGACATGGGGAGATCCTGACGATTTATATCCACCGATCCCAAGAAAAGCAGAAATCACAGAAAAAAATGCTCAAACTGTAGAAAAAGCACTGATGCCCGTTAGACGAGAAAAGAAAAATGCATAAGAAAAGCAGGCATTCACTGATGTGTAAGCCTGCTTTTTCGTTTTATTTTGTTGATTGTCTTTCTTCAATTCTGTGTGGAAGTTCCACAATTTGGTCATCCACTTGCTCTTTGTTCATCAGCTTTGTCAGCAGTCTCATTGCGACAGCACCAATATCATACGTCGGCTGAACAACAGTTGTCAGCTGAGGACGCACCATGAGAGAAAGTCTCGTGTTATCAAAACCAATCACTTCTAAATCCTCAGGAATGGATACGCCTCTATCTTGTGCTCCATGAATGACACCTAGCGCCATTTCATCCGTAGCCGCAATAACAGCTGTCGGCTTGTCAGACTGCTCAAGCAAGTGAGCAAGTGATTCAATTCCAGAATCATACGAATAATCGCCTTCAGCGACGAGCGCATCGTCAAATGCGATGCCCGCTTCTTCAAGCGCACGCTTATAGCCTGCAAGCTTTCTCATAGAGTTAATCGGTTCTGACATTGGGCCAGATACGAAGGCAATTCGCTTATGTCCTTTCTCAACTAAAAGCTGAACTGAATCATAAATCGCTTGCTCGTAGTTGATATTGACAGATGGTGTTTGAGCCTGCTCTTCAACAGATGCTGCAAGAACAATTGGCACAGGAGAGCGCTTAAATTCTTCAACAAGCACATCTGTGATGTTTCCGCCCATAAAGACAATCCCATCTACTTGTTTACCTAGCATTGTATTTAATAGATGAAGCTCTTTATCGGTATTTTGATCTGAGTTGCTTAAAATGATGTTGTACTTATACATCGTGGCGATATCTTCAATTCCGCGAGCAAGCTCCGAATAGAAGATACTAGAAATATCAGGGATGATCACCCCAACTGTTGTAGTTTTTTTACTTGCAAGGCCTCGTGCCACAGCATTCGGACGGTAGCCAAGACGATCAATCGCTTCAAGTACCTTTTTTCTTGTTGTTGGTTTTACATTCGGATTACCATTCACTACGCGTGATACCGTTGCCATACTTACATTTGCTTCTCTTGCTACATCATATATTGTAACATTATTCACATAAATCACTCCTTCAAATACACTTCATATCTATAGCATTCACCAATTGGATAGAGACATGTCAGATACGAGGAAAATAATATCCTATTTGTCATTAAAACGATGAAAAGAGACACATAATTTTTCAATCTACATCAAAATGACATTCTTTTATGAAATTATACACGTTTTTTCACCATATGAAAACGTTCCCTTTCTTTTTATAACTAAATTAAACAAACTTTAATGAGCTTGTTACCTGTAAATTGAATCATATTTCATGAAAAATCGTCGAGAACGTCAGCTATGACAATGATCTTAGCAGATTCTATCGAATTTTAAAAATGAAAACATTGTGAACAAGCACTTTTGAGGCTTGTAATGTGCTCTTTTCCTTTCATTCCCAATCTCCATCATATTTTATCCATAGAAAAACCGCCGGGCAGTTATCCGGCGGCTTTTCTATCTATGATTACGCGTGAATGTTAACAAGTGGTCTTAACGCATCTAACCATTTTTCGAATTGAGGAATGTCCATTTGCTGCGCTGAGTCAGATAGAGCAACAGATGGATCTGGGTGCACTTCTGCCATAACACCGTCTGCTCCAATCGCAAGAGCTGCTTTCGCTGTTGGAAGGAGAAGATCTCTACGTCCAGTTGAGTGCGTCACATCAACGAAGACTGGTAAATGTGTCTCTTGTTTCAAGATTGGCACAGCAGAGATATCTAGTGTATTTCTTGTCGCTGTTTCGTATGTGCGGATACCGCGCTCGCAAAGGATGATTTGGTCATTTCCTTGGGCGATGATGTATTCAGCTGCATTGATGAATTCTGAAATTGTCGCTGCAAGACCACGCTTTAAAAGAACTGGTTTCTTCACAGATCCGGCTGCTTTTAATAGCTCAAAGTTTTGCATGTTTCGTGCACCAATTTGGATGACATCGATATGCTCAATCGCTTCTTCAATATGAGCAGGATTGACGATTTCACTAATGACAGCAAGACCGTATTCATCCGCTACACGCTTTAGAATTTTTAGACCGTCTACACCAAGTCCTTGGAAATCGTATGGACTTGTGCGAGGTTTAAATGCACCTCCGCGAAGTAGTTTTAGTCCTTGCTGTTTCGCTGCTGCCGCAACTTCTGCGACTTGCTCGTAGCTTTCAACAGCACATGGTCCAACGATGAAGCGCTGTTTCCCATCACCGATCGCTTCTCCATTGATGTTCACGATTGTATTTTCCGATTTTTTCTTACGAGAAACAAGAAGTGCTTTGCTGTGGTCATCTTCTTGAAGCTCTAGACCTGCTTTGAAAATCTCTTTGAAAATATGCTGAATCGTTGAGTTTTCGAACGGTCCATCATTTGCTTCAAGAATTTGGTTCAGCATTGTGCGCTCTCTGACAGGATCATAACGGTTGACACCTTGCGCTTCTTTCGCCTTTCCAATTTCTTTTACAATGCTTCCTCTTTCATTGATCAGTTTTAAGATTTGAAGATTTAGTTCATCTGCCTGCTGTCTCAATTGTTCTAGTTCATTGTTGCTCATTTTTGTCATCCTTTCCTCTGCCTGTTCTCGCTTTTTATTTTTTCATTCTCTCATGATAGGGTTTATTATAAACAAAGATTTCGGAATTGTCACGAAAATTTTCTTTATTACCCAAACGCTTTTAAGCGATAAAGTATTATGTGTAAGATTATAGCATACTTTTGGTTGAAGTAAACCTTTTTTTATAAAAAAACGTCAGCAATTGCTGACGTTTCTTCTACAGATTATGTTCAAGCGCTTCTTTTGTAATGCTTGAGTGAGATGCATGCCACTTCACTTTTCCACCGCTAAAGACGAGTGCCTGGGGACTTTCATGCTTTACCCCCGACTTTTCAGTCACATAGGATGAAAGCTCTCTTGTGTTTTGGATTTGCAAGAAATAAGTAGGCACGTCTTCATGTGCAGACGCAAATGCTTCAAACTCTTGAAAAGCCGCTTGACTGATCGGACATGTCAAACTGTGCTTAAAAAAGACAAACGTCCCATCTTGATTCGTTAGTTGATCAAACTGTTCTTCTGTTTCAATGAGTTGTTTTGACATGATGTTCTCCTTCTTCACTCCGAGCAGTGAGAGTTAGCCTTTAGTCGATTGTTCTACTTTTTCTTTGACATCTTTGATGCCATCTTCAATTTCTGATTTCGCTTCTTGTGCTCTTACTTTGGCTTCATTTGCTACATCTGACGCTTCGCTCGCAAGATCAGCTGCCGCATCTTCTGCTTCACTTTTCACATGATTAGCTTTTCCAGCTGCACGTTCTTTTATGTCTTTCACTTTGTCTAAAATTTGGTTTGACTGCTCTGCCACCAGCTGAGATAATTCAGACGTTTTATCTTTCGCAATCGTCACATATTCAGTGCCTTTTTCCTTTGCATCTGTTGTGAGTTGATCTGTTTTGTCTTTTAAAGCATTCGCTTGGTTGTTCAAATCATCGCGAAGCTCTTTCCCTGACTTCGGCGCTAAGAATAATGCTGTTGTTGCACCAACTATGCCACCAATAAGTGTTCCGATCAAAAAGTCTTTGCTATTGATTCCGTCTTTGCTCATGATTATTCCTCCTATGCGAAAATGGTTTATTTTTGGTGTTTTCGTTGTTTCCATTTTTTATAAATTTCAAGTGCTGCGTTACTCCAGCTTACCACATCCGTGACTTTTTCTTGATTTCGTTCAACGGATGAAGAAACCGCACCAGCTGCCTGCTTTATGCTTGTATTAAATTGGTTGATCGAGCCGCCAATTCCCTGCACCGCATCCACAACTGTGTTGAGTTTTGCCGATTTGTCTTGAATATCTTCAGCAAGCTGATTCGTCTTATGTAGCAACTGTGTCGTCTCTGTGGTGATCCCTTGCATCTGACCTTCAAGACCTTCTAAAGTTGATGCAACATTCTTTAATGTCAGCTGTAAGGATTTTAATGTTTTGGACAAATAGATGACAAGAATGAGGAAAGCAATTGCGATCAGTGCAACGCTTAGATATAGAATAATAATCATCTGATACCTCCTTTGCTGCGGGCATATGCAATTCATTACCCTCTCGTTGTATCATTCAAACATCGCCTAGAATGACCGATTGAATAATAATTCTACACTTATTCGCTGATTCCTGTCCACAGCGAACGAAAAAAAGCGGCAGATGTTGACACATTTAGCCCCTTTGTCACATTTTATTCAAAATAAAAAAAGTGCCGATCAAAACGGCACTTTTCCTTTAAGCATTTATACAGCGACTTTCTCATAAGCACGCAGATATTTTTGAATGTCTCCTGCTCCCATAAAGATCAGAATCCCATCTTCGTGCGCTTTCAGCACAGATGTATCTTCTTCCGCAATCAATTGGGCCTGCGGGATTTTTTCTCGTAAATCTTCGATACTCAGCTTCCCAATGTTTTCACGGGCTGAACCGAAAATATCGCATAGGTATACATAGTCCGCTTTTTTCAGACTGTCAGCAAATTCACTTAAGAATTGCTGTGTACGTGTGAAGGTATGCGGCTGGAAGACAGCGACAATATCACGGTCTGGATATTTTTGACGTGCTGCTTCAATGGTGACTTCAATCTCCGTTGGGTGATGGGCATAGTCGTCAATTAAAACCTGCTCACCGACCACTTTTTCATTAAAGCGGCGTTTCACCCCGCCAAATGTCATTAGTGCCCCTTTGATGAGCTCTACATCAATGGCTTCATAGTGACATAATGCAATCACAGCTAATGAATTGAGGACATTATGATTTCCGTAGGCAGGAATGTAGAAGGTATCATAAAACGTATTGCGTACAAATACATCAAATGTAGTGCCTTCCGTGTTTTTCACAACATTGCGTGCTTGGAAATCATTTTCTTCATTGAAACCGTAGTACACAACAGGTACCTTCGCTTGAATCTTGGGCAGATGCTCATCATCACCGCAAGCGATAATGGCTTTTTTCACTTGAAGCGCCATGTTTTGAAATGCATCAAACACGTCGTCAATGTCCGAGAAATAATCAGGATGATCAAAATCAATATTGGTCATGATCGCATAGTCTGGATGATAGCTGAGGAAGTGTCTGCGGTATTCGCATGCTTCAAATACAAAATACTCGCTGTTTTCTTTCCCCATACCAGATCCATCACCGATTAAGTATGAAGTTGGTTTCGCTGATTGCATCACATGGGCAAGCAGTCCTGTTGTCGACGTTTTACCATGAGCACCAGTAATCGCAACGTTTGTGAATGAATCCATGTATTCTCCAAGGAATTTATGGTAACGAATGACAGGAATCCCTTCAGAAAGGGCACGTTCAATCTCAGGGTGCGTATCAGGAAATGCATTACCTGCAATCACGGTCATCCCTGGCTGAATATTATCTGGGTCAAATGGAAGAATTTTAATATTTCGTTCTTCTAATGCTTTTTGTGTAAAGATATGTTTTTCGATATCCGATCCTTGGACAGTATACCCAGTATCATGAAGAATTTGGGCCAGTGGACTCATACCTGTCCCTTTTATTCCAACAAAATGATAAACAGTCATAATTGTACCTCCAACAAACGTCTATCTGACTTACAGTATATGACGCTCATTTCAATTTGCAACTTGTGATTTTCGCCTCTAGCGGCTCACAGATCGCAGCTCCAAATAAAGATTTTTTTCCGATCTTCCTATTCTAATCAATATTAACTATGATTAGTATCCGACAACTTTCCTATTTCTAACACCTGCTTTCGCTCATTTTACATAAAAAAGCGTTCTGACAGGCATACGAAAAGCGTCCAATTACAAAATTGCACCTATGTGCTATCATACCATGTTTATAAAAAAAATGAAGTGGTTTGTTTAGATCAGCTGTTCTAAGTCACTCAGTGTCATGAGGACTTCCCTTGGCTTACTGCCTTTTGCACCAGAGATCATGCCCTCGCGTTCCATCATGTCGATCAATCTGGCTGCACGATTGTAGCCAATTCTAAATCTTCGCTGCAAACTCGATGTACTAGCGCTATTCTGCTCAATCGCAAAACGGCAGGCATCCATAAACAATTCGTCTTCATCTGTAATCGCAGAGCCTTGGAGCATTAATTCCTCCTGTTCGAAAAGGAACACTGGCTTACGCTGTTTTCTTACATGTGCCACTACTTGATCAATCTCACGGTCTGATACAAAGTTCCCTTGCAGCCTCGTCGGCTTGCCGGAGCCATTTTCTAAGAAAAGCATGTCTCCTTTTCCGAGAAGCTTTTCTGCACCTGCCATGTCAATGATCGTTCTAGAATCTACCTGACTTGAGACAGAGAAAGCAATTCTTGTTGGGATATTGGCTTTAATGAGACCTGTGATGACATCAACAGAAGGTCTTTGTGTCGCAATCAATAAATGAATGCCGCATGCTCTTGCTTTTTGTGCGATTCGGCAAATGCTTTCTTCGACTTCATTTGGTGCGACCATCATTAAATCAGCGAGCTCATCGATCACAACGACAAGATAAGGCAGTTTTTCACCCATTTGTTTTTCTTTGACAAGCTCATTGAATCGTTTAATTTCTCTCACGCCAGAGTGCGCAAACAGTTCGTAGCGCCTTTCCATTTCATCCACTACCCATTTCAGAGCGGCTGTCGCTGTCTTGGCATCGGTGATGACAGGACTCACGAGATGCGGAATGTGATTATATGGCGCTAATTCAACCATTTTAGGGTCGATTAAGAGCATTTTTACTTCATCTGGTGACGCTTTAAACATTAAGCTCACTAAAATGGTATTGATACAGACACTTTTTCCTGACCCTGTTGCTCCAGCAATTAAGCCATGCGGCATTTTTTGCAGATCAACCACAACAGGCTGGCCAGATATATCTAATCCGAGTGCTGCTGTTAAAGGTGATGGATTTTCTCTAAATGCACTGCTTCTGATCATCTCTCGTAAGAAAACCATTTTACTGTGAAGGTTCGGCACTTCGATCCCGATCGTGTTCTTACCTGGAATCGGTGCTTCGATTCGAATATCTTTTGCGGACAAACTGAGTTTAATATCATCTGATAGGTTCGTGATTTTGTTCACTTTGACACCTGGTTCTGGATGTACTTCAAACCTTGTCACAGAAGGGCCTTGCGTGACATGAACCACACTTGCTCTGACATTGAAATTTTTCAGCGTGGCATTGAGCAGCTCTGCCCGCTCTTTCACCCATGTCCCGTCCTCTTCTTTTTGAGCTGGAGGTACGTCTAAAAGGGCGAGACTTGGAAAAACATACCCTTGGGCATCTGCTGCTTTCTTTTGCCCTTGCACACGCTGATCACTTTTTAACATCATGACGTTAAAAGGTACCGTTGAGGTTTGTCCGCTTGTACGTTGCGTCTGCGGAGCTGCTTGTTTCGGTTTTTCTTCCATCACTTCATGCACTTGTTCTTGCTTTTCTTGCTGCTCTATGACAGGTTCTGCTGGTTCAGTAGCGGTCTCATCGTCTGCTACTTGTTCTATTGGCATCATTTGATCTTCTACTATTTCAGCTTCTTCCAACAATTGGTCTTCTTGCAGATCATGCTTGGCGACTGGCTCAGCTTCTTCCAATGCTGCCGCTGGCACTTCTTCTTGATGATCTTCTATGGAATCAGCTTCTATTTCCGCGACCGGTTCTGCTGTGATGTCTTCTGTTACCTCAACTTCTTCTGCCGGCATATCTACTTCCATTTCAATTGCGGGATGTGTGTCTTCTGCTGTTTCGAATGTCAACGGTTCTATTTCCTCCGTATGATCTACAAACTGATGTACCGGCTCGCCTTTTATTTCTTCGTCATCGCTTGAGACATCCTGTTCCGGCTCAGCCTCTACCGGCTGTTCTTGATAAGCTTCGGCCTCCTGATTATGTAAGTCAGCTTCAATATGGTCTTGAGGCTCAGAAAAGGCTGGCTCTTTTTCCTCTGTTTGAATGAAAGGCTCGTCATTTAAACGCTCCATCGTCGATTGAACGTGATCCTGATAAGCGAGTTCCTCTTGCAAAGTGAGCGGGGTCACGTCTGTTTGCATGTCCACTTTTTCTTCTGCTGGGGTTGAAACCGTTTCTTCCATACGATTTTCTTTCCGTATTGACGGAATGTTCATTTGCTGTCTGACATTTCGTACACGCTCTGCCTCTTCTGATAACAGGGTGACACGCTGCGCTGTTTCTGCTGCTTTCATTTGAACAGGAGATGATTCTTCTTTCGCTTCTGTTCGTTTTGGACGCATATCCTGATGATAGCCATAGATCGGTGATGGAATTTGCTCTGTTTTGAATGGCTTTTTATTGATGTCAGGCTGCACCGTTTGTTTTGGCTCATAGGTCTTCTGCTTAGCCTTTGGCTTGCTTGGCTTTGCGCGTCTTCTTTCCTGCTTCACTCCGTCACGCAGAGGTTCATCTGGAACGAGCGGAAAGCGGAAGTTGCCTTTCGGATATTCATAATAGACTTTTGTATCTTCAATTTTCTTATATTCTTTATGCTGTTCAAAAACTGGCTGCGCTCGTGCAGCTGGACCTTCCTCAGGTCTCACAGCTTTTTCTTCTTTCTTTTCTTCTCCTAAAAATACACTAAAAAATTTATCTAACCAACTCATCATTTATCACTCACTTTAACTCCCCTTACGTTTTCTTGGGCGATTTTTAGTATACCATTGCTTTTTCATGCAGAAAAGCGAGAAAAGTGCTGCTCTTTGCTATTTGTGCTGTCTGTAGATGAAAAAAAGTCACTAAGTACGTACTTAGTGACTTTTGGTATAACACATTCTTCGCTCCTATATGCCCGTTTATGGGAGGTTACGCTTTAAAGGGTTCGCCAGCTTGGTGGCTTCCCTCTAGAACAAGAATCCCTTTTTCAGCAGGCGCGTCTGGAAGATCTAGTTCTTTTGCTGAACAAATCATTCCGCTTGATGGAACACCTCTTAGCTCAGCATCTTTAATGACCAAACCGCTTGGCATCACCGCACCAACCTTCGCAACCACGACATATTGCCCTTGATCAACATTTGGTGCACCACACACGATTTGTAATGTTTCATCGCCAACATCTACTTGGCAAATGTTTAATTTATCTGCATTCGGATGCTTTTCTTTTTCCTTCACATAACCGACAACAAATTTTGGTGATAGATCTACAGTCAACGTTTCACTTACACCGTTGCGGTTTAAAATTTCGTTGATATCTTGAACAAGTGTTTCAGATAGCGGTACAGATCCGTTTTCTTCAATTTTCATGTAAGTGGATGCGTTGAAGATATTAAAACCTGTTGTTTCTTTTGTTTCTTGATTGAAGATTCTTACGACATCTCCAAACGTCTCATGACCTACTTCTTCTCTCGTCACATCTTTCAATGAAATAAGGAGTGTGTCGCCTACACCTTCTGCATTATAAAAAACGTTCATTCTTCAAAATTCCCTTCTACTGCTGTTTTGGTCTGCTTTTAGCAAGAATAAAGATCGGTTCAAGCTTGCCCTCGTCATATAAAAATGACAATGCGGTAATCGGAACCGTGCCGCTGGCGAAGAAACTCATCGACATCTGTCCTAAAATATCATAGCCTGATTCATTGCGAACATCTGCAATGATGAATACATCTTGATGGGGAACAGAAATGGCCATCTGTCCTTCTATTTTTTGCGCGTATTCTTGTAAAATCGATTCATTTAAAAGTCTGCTGGCATCATATCCGTCATTCGCACGGAAGAAATAAAACCGATTGCCTGCAACTTCATCCATTTTCACCACAGTTTCAAGTGAGCGGACATTGAAGCTTGCAGTTTCCCTAATTCGCTCTTTTGTCCAGTTTTCCTTTTGAAGCATTTTCTCATCAATTAATCTGTAGGTGCTTCCAAGGTCAAGTGCGTAGAAGATTCTCGTTTCAGCTGTATGCTCATCAAAAACGAGGGGAATGCCATCACTTGATGCCTCAGGAAAGGAAGTGGAACGAATGACAGGATAGATCTGCTTTTCTTTTCCTGAGATGTGCTGCGCTTCGCCTTTCATGGCACTTAGCGCCTCTTTCACATAGTAAACGATCTCATCTAATGTTTCATCAGGCTTTACTTCCCACTTTGCAATGATTGGCGGGAGCTCTAGTGTAATACCTTTACTTGTTTGTTTATCTTCAATACGAAGCGTATCTTTTTCTCGGTCAAACTGGTGTGACCAGCTGTCATTTGTCAGACGGCTTTTGAGTTCGTTCGCAAGCTGTCTTGATGTCATTTTTGTCATGATTTAGACTCTCCTTTCATTATTTAGAAAGAGAATCTGTTAAAAATGCTTCAATCTCTTCCTTCGTCTTACGATCCTTGCTGACAAAGCGGTTAACCTCTTGTCCATTTTTAAAAACTAAAAAGCTTGGAATGCCGTAAATTTCCCACTCTGCGCAAGTGTCAATGAACTGATCTCTATCCACATAGAAGTACTCAAATTCTGGGTAGTTTGCTTCAAGCTCTGGCAAGAATGGTTCGATAAAGGTGCAGTCCGGGCACCAGTCAGCTGAAAATAGCAATACTGTTAAGTCTTCTTGAATCACTTTTTGTAATTCTTCGTTTGATTCAATTTTTTTCATGTTTCATTCCTCCAGTTTGTATGGTTAAATCTCCGAATTGTATATAGCCTTTCTTTCTCATCCATTCTGATACTACCAAACTAATCACTGCCGGGCCAACGATATGCAAAAGAGCGATCGCCAGAAAAACGGATGGATGAAATCCCATAACGGTCAGTGTCATGAGCTGTCCAACGAGGCCGCTCGTTCCCATACCTGCCCCTGCCGCATTATTGACCATCCCAAAGCCAATAATACCAATTGGCGCGAGAATGAGGCCCGCAATCGTCGGCGGAATAAGGATAAGGGGATTTTTCACAATGTTCGGCAGCTGCAATTTTGACGTGCCAATGCCGACAGCAGCAAGACCGCCAAAACGATTTTCTCTAAAGCCTGCAGCGGCAAAGCCGACCATTTGAGCGCAGCAGCCAATCGTTGCAGCACCAGCCGCTGTTCCGCTTAAGTCAAGCATGAGCGCAAGCGCCGCACTTGAAATCGGTGAGCTGAGGGCAAGTCCAACAATGGTCGCTACTAGCATGCCCATGATGAGCGGACTTTGGTCAGTCCCCCACATGATGAGTCTGCCAAGCCCTGTCATCATGGCTTCAATCCCAGGACCGATCAAAGCGGCGGTGAAAAAGCCAGTAATAATGGTGACAAGCGGCGTTAAAATAATATCAATTCTTGTCTCACCACTGACCAGCTTGCCGAGTTCCACACCAATTAATGCTGTGACAAAGCTTCCAGCAGGTCCACCAAGCTCTGCTCCTGCAGCACCTGAGACAACACTTGCAAAAATGATCAAAGGAGATGCATGTAAGCGATACGCAACGGCTACACCGATTGCTGGTCCCATGAGCCCCATCGCAAGTGTTCCCATTTTGATGATGAGCGGAAGTGATAACAGACCGCCTGCTGTTTTTAAAATCAGCCCTACCACTAATGTAGCAAATAGACCTAAAGCCATATAAGAGAGTGCATCAATGAAATACACTTTTGGCGAAAGGGAGATCCCCTTTCTTTTCAAATAAGTCATCAACGTCGTCTTCCTGCTTTCTCATAGGAAAGACGAAGAGGCCTGTCCTTCCCATTATATGTAGTATTCTTACGATGAAAAATAGTCTCTACCATGAATATCATAATCATATTTTTTTTGCTTTATCAAGCACTTCTTGTGTAACATGAAAAGAAACAGGGCAAACCTTTACTAAGTTTGTACAAAAGGAGGAGATCGTTATGCAATTAACCGTCTATTTAGCAGGAGAAATTCATAGCCAGTGGCGTGATGAAATCAAGGAGAAAAGCCAATCGTTGAAACTGCCGGTGACGTTTGTTGGTCCAATGGAGAATCATGACCGCTCAGATCACATTGGTGAGGACATTTTAGGTGAGCAGCCGAATGCCATTTTCAAAGATGATGCGGCTTCTGATTTGAACAATTTCCGTACTGAGATCTTATTAAACAAGGCAGACGTCGTCATTGCCCGCTTTGGTGAGAAATATAAACAGTGGAACACGGCAATGGATGCATCTGCTGCCATCGCAAAAGGAAAACCTCTCATTTTGATCCGCCCAAAAGAACTGCACCATCCGTTAAAGGAACTATCAAACAAAGCGAATATCACTGTAGAAACCGTGAACCAAGCGATCAAGTCGTTATCTTACGTGTTTGAACAGCAATAAAAAAGGTGAAACTGCAACCTTTTTTCCTCTTTTCGAAACCTTTGCAGACCTGGCAATGAATGCGAGGTTTTGTCTACATATACACACTAAAGGCTGCTCTCATGAAAGAGGCAGCCTTTTCTATTACATTTACACCTGTTGATAAATAGAATCCACTGTACTTTGATCACAGTTTTTCACAAGGCGGACAATTAATTCTTTTGCCGCTGCGTAATCATCCACATGCAATACTGAATGACTTGTATGAATGTAGCGAGCGCAAACCCCAATGACAGCAGAAGGCACGCCTTGGTTTGACACATGCACACGCCCAGCGTCCGTACCACCCGGTGATACGAAGTATTGGTATGGAATGCTGTTTGACTCAGCAGTATCGAGCACAAATTCTCTCATCCCGCGGTGCGTAATCATTGTTCGATCAAAAATACGCAGAAGTGCACCTTTCCCAAGCTGGCCGAATTGGGTTTTGTCACCTGTCACATCGTTTGCAGGACTTGCATCTAAAGCAAAGAACAGATCCGGCTGAATCATATTGGCAGCTACCTCTGCCCCTCTAAGCCCTACTTCTTCTTGAACCGTTGCACCTGAATACAGGTGACATGAAAGGGGTTCGTCTTTTATTTCTTTTAATAACTCAATCGCAAGTCCGCAGCCATAGCGGTTATCCCAAGCCTTCGCTAAAATCTTTTTGGGATTCGCCATTGGGGTAAAGACTGTTGCAGGCACGATTTGCTGTCCTGGGCGAACGCCAAGCTCTTTTGCCTCTTCTTCACTGTCTGCACCAATATCAATCAGCATGTCTGATGGTTTCACAGGTTTGCTTTTTTGTTCTGGCGTGAGAAGATGAGGTGGTGTACTAGAGACGACACCAGGAATTGGCCCGTGATCGGTATGAACGTCCACACGCTGCGCCAGCATGACTTGACTCCACCAGCCGCCGAGTGTTTGGAAACGAATCATCCCATTTTTCGTGATGGATGAAACCATGAATCCCACTTCATCCATATGACCAGCCACCATAATTTTAGGTGCGTTCTCCGGCCCCTTGCGTACGCCAAACACACCGCCAAGACGATCCTGAATGAGTTCATCAGAATATTTCTCAAGTTCCTTTTTCATAAAAGCACGCACATGGTGCTCATTACCTGGAGTTCCCTGTAATTCTGTTAAATTTCGGAAAAGCGACAATGTTTCTTCATTCATTCTACGGTTTACCTCGTTTCTATGTAATGACCATATATATTCCTATAAAAATAACACTCACTTTATACTATAAGAATTCTTTCGGTTTTCCAAGTATCTCTCCAGAAATTTTGAATATGCTTTCAAGTATTCGGATTCCTTAACATCAATGGACAAGTTTTGTATAATGGAAAAAACAGCAATACGGAGGTGCAGCACGTTGAAGTTAAAACATGTTCTGATTGGTGCGAGTATTGGCGTAGCCGCTGCAATTGTTGCAAAGAAAGTATTTTTCCCTACGTATATCTCGTCTGAAAAAGCATTAAAAATTGTGAAATCTGCTTTTAAACAGCGCGGCCCGATTGATGGCTCTTGGATTTATACTGTACCAGAACCGTATACCGTAAATGGTGAAACGATTGATGTGTACAAATCTGGCATTACTCGCTCAGCCTTTGGCGAGCTTGAACAGTACGAAGTCATGATTGATGCCAAAACAGGCATGATCGTTGATGTCATTGATTCTGTGGCTTGATAAAGAAAGCTTCGCAAAGGCGTGTCCTTGCGAAGCTTCTTTTTTATATGGCTTTGATTTTTTTGTACACAGGATGCCACATGGCGTCCTGTACAGCCTGAATGAGATCCTCAGGCGTTTCCTCTGCAATTCCTTCATCGATCGCTGCTTGCGCCACACGGACAGCCACTGTCGCTGAAACAGTTCGAAGCTGATCCACACTTGGCAGCATCGCTGCACCCGGCTTTCCGACATTGACCATGCTGGCAATCGCTTCAGCACTCGCAACAAACATGCTGTCTGTTATAAGGCGGGCTTTAGACACAATCGTTCCAAGACCAAGCCCTGGGAACACAAGTGCATTATTCGCCTGACCAATTTCATATGTCACGCCGCCATATTCGACAGGATCAAATGGGCTTCCCGTTGTCACAAGGGCGCGTCCTTCTGTCCACTCGATGAGATCTTCAGGCTTTGCTTCTGAAAGAGGTGTTGGGTTCGACATCGGTAAAATGGCTGGGCGCTCCACGTGTGACGCCATTTCTTTCACAATTTCCTCTGTAAATGCTCCTCCTACCGTCGAGGTGCCAATTAAGATGGTTGGTTTCGCCTGTTTGACGACCTCTAATAAATCAATGGAATGCTTAGGACCGTTACGAGCATAATCCTTTACTTCGTCAGAACGTCTTGCATATGGCTTTTGAAATGGCTGAATGTCAGGCGAATCATCTGTAAGCAATCCTCTTTTATCAATACACCAGAAATGATCATATGAATCCTCTTCTTTGACACCGTCTCTTACGAGAGCATCACGGATCTGCTCCGCTATGCCAATCCCTGCCGTACCCGCTCCGAAAATGACGATTCGGTGATCTTTCAGCGGAACCTTCGAAGCTTTTGCACATGCCAGAACCGCAGCAAGTGAAACAGCTCCAGTACCTTGAATGTCATCATTAAATGTACAAATACGTTCCTTATATTTTTCCAATATGGCTCGGGCATTTTTTGTCCCAAAGTCTTCCCAGTGAAGGAGTGCATTTGGAAAGGTTGCGCGGGCAAGCTCTACATATTGATCAATGAACTGATCATAACGTTCTCCTCGAACGCGAGAATGCTGATTTCCAACATAAAGCGGATCATTCAAGAGACTTTCCTGGTTCGTCCCGGCATCAAGCACAACGGCCAGCACGCGGCTAGGATCAATGCCTGCTGCGGCTGTATAAACAGCAAGTTTCCCGACTGAAATGGCAATACCGCCAACACCCCAGTCTCCAATACCTAAAATGCCTTCTGCATCTGTCGCAACGATTAAGTCAATTGATTCATCAACACCGTAAGAGGCAAAAATCTCTTCCATGCCTTCCAAATCATCAATCGATAAATAAAGCCCCCTTGGCTTTCGATACTCGTGGCTATAACGCTGAATGGCTGTTCCAACAGTCGGCGTGTAGACAATCGGCAGCATCTCCGCCAAGTGCTCATTTAGTAATTTGTAAAAAAGCACTTCGTTTCTGTCATGAAGTGATGTTAAATACACATTTTTCCCCAGTTCATCCGGCTGTGCCTTGAACTGCTCATATGCACGCTTTGCCTGATCCTCTAATGTTAAAACCTTAGGCGGTAGAAATCCCTTTAAACCAAGCTCTTCCCGCTCTTCCTTAGTAAATGCAACCCCTTTGTTTAAATAAGGGACGGACATGACTTCCATCCCTCTTAATGGTGTTTCAATGACATCACCATGTACACGATAAAATTGGTTCACCTGCACTCTTCCTTTCACAAGTTCATTTTGTCGTTATTTTGTGTGAAAGGCGAAAAAACATGCAGATGATCTTTTATCTTCCTGTTTCTCTTTTAACTTCATGTGTGATTTGCCCGTCTTCATCCCACTTTACAGCGCGGTAAATCGCATCATGATAAAACAAGTACCACGCATTTTTTTCTTCTGCAAATGCCTGCCATTTTTGCTTAGCTGGAATCGAAGTCATTGGGTAATCATCATAAGCCAAGACCCATAATGGATTTTTATGAGCGTGTGTTGGCATGATATCAGCCAAATGAATCGCTGTTTCGCCCTGACTTGTGAGCGTTAAGATGCTATGGCCATTGCTATGACCGCCTGTATGATGCAGCCCAATGCCTTTTGTTACTTCGATGCTTTCTTCAAATGGCACCACTTGATTTGCTATAGGCTCCCAGTTTTCTTTCCAATATGTATTTCTTGAGCGGATGTTAGGCGCCCTCATTTCATCCCATTCGATTTTGGATGTGATGATTTTTGCCTGCGGAAAAACAGACACGAGCTCTTCTCCCTCACGTTTTGTCAGCCCGCTTGCATGATCGAAGTGAAGGTGTGTCATTAAAACGTAATCAATATCAGCTGGTTGCAGGCCGAGTGCCGCTAGCGATTGTTCCAATTTCGTCTCTTCTGTTACGCCGTAATTGCGTTTTTGTTTATCTGTCAGCTTCCCTGATCCGATGCCGGAATCCACTAATAAATGAAGACCATTCCACCGAATGAGGATCGGATCACACCGCAGTTCAATTTGATTGCGATCGTTCACCGGGTATTTTTTTGACCATAACGGCTTTGGCACTACACCGAACATCGCACCGCCGTCCATGTGTGTATCTCCCCCATTTAACCAGAACAGTTCCATGTCACCTATTTTCATTGTCTCCATTGCTGTCATCCCTCCTTTTTCTATCGTAGCAAATACAGCTGAAAATCGCATGCATCAATCTTTTCATGAAAAAAGCTGACTGCAATTTTTCTTTGCAGCCAGCTTGATGTCACTTGTTAATCTGGAAATTTTACTTCTGATCGATAGATGGGTTGTCCCATAGACGAGAATTTTTCTTCGTATTCAGTCATCACATTTCCTTCTAATCCGTCCTTATGTAAATCTAAGCTTACATACGTTAAAAGAAGGCCATATGCAGAAAAACTCTTTAAGGAATATTCAAATAATCCGCGGTTATCTGTTTTGAAATGCAATTCACCACCTGGACGGAGAATATGTTCATATCGCTCTAAAAAGGCCTTAAACGTTAATCTGCGCTTTTCATGCCTTGCTTTTGGCCACGGATCAGAGAAATTCAAATACACCCGGTCAATTTCATTTTCCGCAAACACATCTGTCAGCGTTTCAGCATTAATGTTCAAAAGCTTTACATTTTCAACATCTGTCTCTTTGATTTTATCTACTGCTGTCACAATGACACTTTTAAATAATTCAATGCCAATATAGTTGATATCAGGATGAAGCTTGCCCATTCCAGCGATAAAGCTCCCTTTTCCTGTCCCAACTTCGATATGGATTGGATGATCATTTCCAAACAGCTCATGCCATTTCCCTTTATATTGCTCGGGGCTAGCTAAGGCAATATGAGCATTTTCAGCTAAGTAATCATCAGCCCATGGTTTATGTCGCATTCTCAATTTGATACACCTCTATTTTCTTTACATTTTATCAAGATACCATGAAACATAAAGACCCGCAAGACAGCATCTTTATGCGCATATGAAAAAGACCAGCCCTTCGCTTGAGCTGGTCTGCCGCATGTATAAATTGGGCGCTGAATGCACAGTTTAACCACATAAATGACACGCAGAAAAGGAGCATACGTATGGGATTAAACCGTCAACATCAGCTTCAATTAATCAAAGATATTTTAACCGATCACCAGTTGGATTGCTGCGGGACTGTTGCAGAATATGAACAGGTGGGACGTGTGATTCAATTAATGCTGGCAAAAGAAGACCTTGATGCCGACATTCGTCAATTATTAACAGATATTTATGATTACAGCCAAAAGGGCACTTCTGTCCATTCAATTGATGCACATATCGAGGAGCATCAATCGCATTTGTCAGAGTGGGTCGAGAATATTCCTATGTCTTAATGGATGTTTAACTGCTTTAAGAGTGCGCTCAGCTCCGCTTGCACTTCTTGCTGCGCTTTTTCATTTCCTTTTCTTTTATGCCACACGACAAACGATACGGTTTCAGCGAGGACGTACCAATCCATGCGTTTTCGCAAATTGTCCGTCAGCGGGGCACCGTACATCGAGAGCCAGCTTTCCCAGTTCTCTTCTTCAATATAATGGTATAAAAGTGGTCCAAGATCAATGGCTGGGTCAGCAATCATCGCCCCATCCCAATCGATCAAGTAAAGCTGATTTTCATCTGTCAGCAGCCAATTATTATGATTGAGGTCACAATGACACACAACCTTGTCCTCAAATTGGACTGCCTCTACATGCTTCTCTAAGTACTGGATGGCACGTGTAATGTCTTGTGAATCGATTTGCTCTTTTAATATGGACTGTTTTAAATGCTTCAGAATGGATTCTGGGTGTAGAGCGTGCTTCTCTAATCTTTTCAGCATATCAAGCAATTCTTTAGATGTATGAATTTTTCTTAGCTGCTCTGCTACAGGACGGTCATTCATGTCCTTTGGCTTCAGCTCTCTGCCGCTCAGCCAGTGCTGCGCAGTGATGACATCCCCATTTTCCATTCGTTTTGTCCAGACAAGCTTCGGCACAATGCCTTCAGCTGACAAAACCGCAAGAAACGGTGACGTATTGCGTTTTAAAAATAGCTTTTGGTCATTGTGTGTTGCGAAGTACGCATCTCCCGTAGCGCCTCCAGCAGGAGAGATGTGCCATTCGCTACCTAATATTTGTCCCAACCAGTTCATATCAATTTTCAACCCATCATTTCTTAAAATATTTTAAATCTTGCTTTTTTAGTCGACAAAATTCAGCCGATTGAAGATCAATTGGCTGTTTCTTTTTTATTTATATGATCATAAAAACAAAAAGGACAGCTATTGAGAATGAGATGCTAAACAATAGCCGTCCTATAGATTTTATCGTTACCTTCTTATACTCGTCAAGCAAAACTAGAAAATCAGGACAAGAACCTTATGAAAAGGAAGGCTTTTTTCATGGTTCTTTGACTAGGGCATTCACGAGAAGCCATTTAAGCACGTAATTTTAAGGAGCGCTCACTCGCCTTCACAAAGACAGGCGTTGCACCGATCACTTCTCCATCTGCATGAAATAAGATTTTTGCATCTGCCTCCAAGTACGCTTCCTCGTGCTGATACAGGGTAACGCCCTTCATTCCAAGATGCTTTCGAAACACCATCGCACTTAAAAACAAGAGCACTTTGAATGGATTCAAATCTGTGACAACGATCGTTTGAAAGCCTGGCTGCCTCGCGCTCACTTCCGGCGCTGCTTCCAGCCCGCCTCCGTAATAGGGGTGATTGCATACAATCACAAACCACACTTGGCGAAAGACCTTCTTCTCATTTTCAATAAACAGCGCAAGGTCAAACGGCTTAAAGGACCATAAAGAATGGAGAAATGACAGCGGGTAGATGATAAACCCAAGCCTCAGCCGTTTCAGCCACTTTTTTCCTCTGAAATGCACTGTTTTCCTTAGCACATGCGCATCAAACCCAGCACCGATATGATTGAGAAAGAGAACGGATTGCGGGCTTTCTGCATGATCTTGAAAGGAGCCGAGAGAAAATGTTTTGGTGAGCATTCTCTTTTGCTTTCTCACTTCTTTTAGGACATCTTGACGATGGATGCCGAGGCCCTTCGCCGCATCATTCCAATGACCGGCGGGAACAAAGCTTAACTGCACATGATCCATTTCCTTTAAGCCATTCAGGACTTCATGAATGGTGCCGTCACCGCCAATGACAATCAGGCGCTTCAGCCTGTCATCTTGCATGGCGCTAATTTGTCTTGCCAATACTTCTGCATGACCTTCATGCTGGGTGAGAAACGATCGATAAGAGATCTCCACCTTTTGTAATTCTTTCTCTATGCTCCTCCATGTACGAAGTCCTTTTCCATGTCCTGCTGCTGGATTAACGATAAAGTACCATTCATTCATATATTAGCTCCACTCAGGTCTCATTTTTCGTGACCTTCCATTATGCCTTTAATCGAGCCATTCCTGCCTTCTTTTGCTGTCTGATTCACCATAAGCAAGCAATGCCTTTGTCGCCTTAAATTGCTGATGCTTTGTCGGCGCGGTATTTTTCCGCTGCTTTTCAAACCAATCTTCCGCCTTCTTCTTATCGACAACCTCCATCCCGTATGGAACTTCCAGTAAGTCAATATAAGAGGTTCTGCTGATCAGGATTTTTTTCACAGGAAGATCGACACCGCTTTGCTGTAAGATCTTTGACACGACGGTGCCAGAGCGCAGAAGGCTTGAGCAAGGATTCAAAACGGACTGAACAGCTTTCCCATTCGCCCGCTTTTCCCAAAAACGTTCCTTCGTTCCGATATATACGCTGTCAGGCTCTGCCTCTAAGAAGAATAAACAAATCACTTCCAGCGGCGTAATAAGTACTGAACATAATTCCATCTCTGCTTTTTGAATGAGCAGCACCGGCTTAAACATCACAAAATATGAATCCGGAAGCTGCCTAGCAAGCATACGCAGCTTTTCATCATACCGAATATGATGGGAGACGGTTGAAATGTGGGAAATCGTCGAGCTCGCCCATTTTAATTGAACATCGTATAGATGATCCTTAAAAAAATGAATGAGCTTCGTTTCATCGGTAGGAACGTTTGTAAAGACACCTTGCTCTATATCTGTCGGCTCGTTAAAAAGACTCAGGTCCCGTTCCTTTTTCATATCGGCTTCTTTTTGCTTTCTTTTTAAGGAGAATTTCTTTCTCTTTTCTTCCTCTTGTTCAGGCACTTGTTCAGAGATTTGGTCAAATGAATGCTGCGCCTCCTGTTTTGAAGCCTTTTTTAACTCGTCCCACCTTTGCTTTTTCAATCGAATGAATTGATTGATGTAGTGATGCGGGTCTTGTTCATATCGTGATATATAATCTTGAATTTTGATAATTTGCGCCATCTGCTGCTCACTCCAACTTTTAGAATCATTTATGTAGTGCAAATTGTTTGATTGCGTGATAACGCGGGGTTTCTTTCGGACGTATTTCAAATAGAGTCATACAAGAAACCTCTATCACGTATGGCTCTTTGCGTAAAGGCGCTTGTTCTGCAAAAGAGTGATCCGCGTTCCATTTTCGCGCAATCGTCATATGCGGATGAAACGGTCTCTTTTCAACAGGATGTCCTGCTGACAATACGGCTTCTTTCACCTTTTCTCTTAATTGCATGAGCGGTTCACTTTCATTAGGTTTTGCAAAAAAGACTCTCGGGCGCTCCTTCATGCCAAACTGTCCTACCTCATTCAGCTCTAGTGAAAATGCAGCGGCTTCATTTGAAAGGATATCAAGCAGCTCGATGATCTTTTTTAAACGCTCATCTGGAATGGCACCTAAAAAGATCAGGGTCACATGATAATCATCTGGTGCTGTCCACTTTTGAAAGGATAGTCCGCTCCTTAGATCCATGTCTTTTTTGATTTGATGCGCAAGTTGTTCAGGGATGTGAATCCCTATAAAATAATGACGGTTTTCTGCCACAATATCACCTGTCCTTTTTTAACAAACTTTACGAATCCCCATTGATGATAGTATAACTAAAGAAATGCAGAATGAGAAGAAAGGGTGTCACATGATGAAGGTTGCACAAAATATAGCTGAGCTGATTGGCGATACACCACTTGTTAAATTACAGCGGCTTCAGCCAGGCAATGCGGCAGCTGTTTATTTAAAGCTGGAATCATTTAATCCTAGCGGCAGTGTGAAGGACCGCGCTGCTTACAATATGATCGTCGAGGCTGAAAGGCAAGGAAAGCTTACAAAAGGAGCGACCATTATTGAACCAACGAGTGGGAATACAGGGATTGGTTTAGCCATGAACGCAGCAGCAAGAGGCTATAAAGCCATCCTTGTCATGCCAGATACGATGACAAAGGAAAGAATCAATATTTTGAAGGCTTATGGGGCGCAGGTCGTTTTAACCCCAGGAGAAGAAAAAATGCCAGGCTGTATTCGCAAGGCAGAGGAACTGGCGTCTCAAATTCCTCATAGCTTTATCCCGATGCAATTTGATAATGGGGCGAACCCAGATGCACATAGAGGCACAACGGCTGTTGAAATCATGGAAGCTGTAAAACAACTTGGAAAGCCCCTTGGAGCCTTTGTCGCAACAGCAGGAACTGGCGGAACCATTACAGGCACCGGAGAGGAATTAAAGAAGGCATTCCCTCATTTGACCATACGTGTGGCAGAGCCAAAGGGATCTCCAGTCTTATCTGGCGGGAAACCTGGCAAACATAAACTTGTTGGCACAAGCCCAGGATTTATTCCCCATATTTTAAACGAGCATGTCTATGATGAGATCGTGCAAGTAAGCGATGAGGATGCGTACACCCTCACACGTCAGCTTGCCCGGCTTGAAGGAATTTTAGTTGGTCCATCATCTGGTGCAGCCTGCTATGCTGCGATTGAAACAGCCAAGCAACTGCCGGCAGAACAAATCGTGATCTGTATGACAGCAGATACAGGCGAACGATACTTATCAAGTGATGTTTTTCAAGATTAAAAAAGGAACAGGGTCATGAATCCCTGTTCCTTTTTCTTCGTTTCAAGGTTAGGACGATTTGTCGGACTTCACCTCAGCCTGCTCCCCTGTAATGAGTAAAGCCTGCTCATCAGTAAGCGGGCATAAATCAAGCGTCTGCTCAAACTGTTCCATGATTTGCTGCGCAGCCTCGCCTAAATAGGTATTGTACATATGCGGTACCGGATAGTAGCTTATCTCATTGAATCCTTGACATGATGAAAGTTCTGCTGCCTTCTGCCGATCATCCATCACGGAGATATATTCAATGCTTGGTGCCATGATGATACTCCCTGCGGACTCTCCGATGTACAGCTTGCCTTTATTGATTTCTTCTTTCAGCACGTCATCAAGACGATGCTTTCTTAATTCCTGCAGCAAATAGAAGGTGTTGCCTCCTGATACGTACATCACATCATTTTGTTCAATCATCTTTGTAATTTCTTCAGTAGACTGCTCAGCTATCTGAACGGTCTCTAGATGCATACCTAGTTGATGAAAGGCTTCTTTCGCTGCCTCCACATAGTGCGTGACTTCTTCCACAGCACTGGCTGTTGGAAAAAATGTCACGCGTTTTCCTTTTAATGATTCACCCGCAAAGTCAGATAAGAGAGAATAGCTGTCTTTGAATGAAGAGCATAAGAACATTTTTTTCACTGTGAATCCCCTCTTCTCTTTTTCTATTTTGCCAATTCATACATGGCTTGTGCATATAGAGCGGTTGCTCTTAGTAGATCATCGATTTCGATATATTCATCCTTCTGGTGTGCGCAATCTGGTCTGCCAGGGAATAGAGGACCAAAGGCAACGCCCGCTTCTAAAGATCTCGCATACGTTCCTCCACCAATCGCAATCAGATTAGCTGGATCTCCCGTTTGTTCCTCATATACCCGCTGCAATGTTTTCACAAGCGGATGATCTTTTGAGACGTGATGCGGAGGACTGTCGTCAAATTTCAGAAGGGTGGCCCCTTTGATGCCTTCGATCCCTTTTTTAACGTCCTTGCCGTCTGCTGTCACTGGATAGCGGACATTTAATCCTAGCTTCGCTTCCTCGTTTTGTTTATAGCGGATCGTTCCAACATTTAAAGTCAAATCTCCGCTAATCTCATCTTTACAAGCAATCCCCAGCTTTTTCCCTCTTGTATCCTGATCAAATAAAGCGTTGATTTGGGAGGTAAAAGCAAGCCCGTCTTCATCTAACTCTTGTCCACATAGGAAATTGGCCATATGAATGCCCGCATTGATGCCATGCGCCGGCTCCATGGCATGAACTGATTCACCTTTTAATGTGAGATGCAGTCCGTCCGCTGCATTCTTTACCTCACCTGATAAATGATTGTGAGCAAGATAAGCTTCAAAAGCTGTTTTTAATGATTCATCATCGTGATCTTGTGCAGCTGTCACAGTGGCAGCTGCCTCATCCGGCACCATATTCAGCCGCATACCCGATGTGAATTGCTTGAGCGTATAGCGCTGATGATTTTCTGTATGTTGATATGTAAATGACACGATGGCATCAATGATCCCTTTTTCAGCATGAATAATCGGAAAATCGGCATCTGGCGCAAATCCAATTTGCGGCATCGCCTCATGCTTGAAATAATGGTCCACACAGCGCCAATCACTTTCTTCATCCGTTCCAATGATCATTCGAATCTTTTTTGACAGCTTCATCCCTGTATCTTTTATCATCTTTAGCGCGTAGAAAGCCGCCATGGTTGGACCTTTATCATCAATGGCCCCTCGTGCAAATATTTTATTTTCTCTTATGTCCGCTGAAAATGGCGGGGTTGTCCAGCCGTCACCAGCAGGCACAACGTCCACATGGCATAGCACACCTACAATGTCTTCGCCTTCTCCATATTCAATATGACCTGCATAGCCATCGACATTCTTGACTGTGAATCCTTCGTCTTCCCCTTTTTTCAGCATATACTGAAGGGCCTGATCGACTTTTTCACCAAATGGCTTTCCTTTTTTTCCACCTTCTTCATCAAGGACGCTTTCAATTTGCAAAAAAGATTGTGTGTCCTTAATTAAGTCGTCTTTTTTTCGTATCACTTCAGCTTCCCAATTCATTTTTCCATTCCTCCTTGAAAAAAGGTTGCAATCCATCCTTAAAACGAATATTATATTAATTGTTTTGTAATAATGTTCGTAAATGGAGGATTTTATGTTTCAGTTAAAAGAAAACCAAACCAACATAAAGAGAGAATTAATCGCTGGTATGACGACATTCTTTACCATGGTATATATTGTTGCCGTTAACCCAGGAATTCTTTCAAAAGCAGGCATTCCTTTTGACCAAGTCTTTACTGCAACAATTATCGCTGCTGTCGTCGGTACGCTCTGGATGGCACTATTTGCAAACTATCCGATTGCTATTGCACCAGGCATGGGGCTGAATGTCTATTTCACCTTTACAGTTGTCGGTGGTGGCGGCATCAGCTATCAAACAGCGTTCAGTGCGGTATTTGTTGCTGGTATACTCTTTATTATTTTATCGTTAACATCCCTTAGAAAACAACTGATTCAAGCCATTCCAGATAATTTAAAGTACGGCATTACAGCAGGAATCGGGCTTTTCATTGCATTTATCGGCCTCCGTCAGTCTGGGATTATCGCAGCTGACCCTGAAAATCTAGTGAAGCTTGGCAACTTAAACTCGCCTGTTGTCATATTAACGCTTGTCGGCTTAATGATCTCTGTTATTTTAATGGTTCTTCAAATAAATGGCGCTCTGTTTATCGGCATGTTAGCGACGACACTGATTGCGCTCGTAACAGGCCAGCTTCATTTCCCTAAAATGCTGATGGACATCCCTGCACTACCCGAAGGCATGCTGATTACAAATCCATTCGCTGCTTTTGGCGATGTATTCTCTCATCATTTATATGCTGTCGTCTTCTCCTTCTTACTAGTGACGATTTTTGATACAACGGGCACAATGATCGGAGTGGCTGAACAAGCAGGACTCATGAAAAAAGGCCAGCTGCCAAAGGTACGCAGAGCCCTGCTCGCTGACTCTGCTGCAACGACGATAGGTTCTATGTTTGGGACAAGCCCAACAACAGCTTATATTGAATCATCATCTGGGGTTGCTGCTGGCGGAAGAACTGGACTAACGTCTTTAACGGTCGCTGCACTGTTTATTGTGGCATTGTTTTTCGGCCCGCTCGTTCAAGCCATTTCTTCTTTACCATCCATCACATCACCTGTTCTCATCATTGTCGGGTGCTTGATGATGAACTCAGTGTCACGCATTCGCTGGAACGAGCTAGACGAAGCATTCCCTGCTTTTCTTGTGATCCTTTCCATGCCGCTGACATCTAGTATTTCTACAGGAATTTCACTTGGATTTATCTCATATCCCCTTGTAAAACTGGCAAAAGGGAAATGGAGAGAAGTACATGTACTTGTTCTCATCTTTGCCATTTTATTTTTCATTCAGCTCTTTTTCTTAGAAGGATAACAGAAACAAAAAAGGCACATTCTAACAAGGGATGTGTCTTTTTGAGATGAGTGAATTTTTTATTTTGTAAATTTTCTGTGTTTATTTTTTGGATGTTTGAATGTGACGGTATGCTCCATACCCCTTACGCCTATTGGGTTGTAACCGAATTCAAAACATGGTATATACCATGTTTCGATTCATGAAGACAAGTTAAAAAACACGTAAAGTTGACTTTTTGGTGGAACTAGATGCATAATAACGTGTATAATAGAATAAAACATTAAGAAACACGAACATTTACCATTGTTGCATGTCCTTATTTTGCAGTTTTAGTGTAGTAAGTTGTGGTTAGTCAAGTCCATCCGATCTTATTGATAGGGAGTGGTTTTTTGAAACCTTCAACAAACCGTATGATGACTCGAATTAAATCAGTTTATATGTTCATTCAAGAGAAAGGTCTTGTGACGACACAAGAGCTGGTTGATGAATTCGGGATCACACCTAGAACCATTCAAAGAGACTTAAACGTGCTTGCCTATAACGATCTTGTTCATAGTCCAAGCAGAGGCAAATGGGAAACAACGAGAAAAAAAGTGAAAATATCATCTTAAGCTTATAATGAACTGTCCATATAACAAAAAGAACCGGCGATATGCCGGTTCTTCAGATTGTTGACAAAGGGCTAAAATGATCTTCATTTTAGCCTTTTGTCTTCTTTTCAGCGTGATAGAAAACCTTTGCAGTCTAGGAAGGACGAGTACCGGAGCGGAGCGAATTTGACATTCTTGAGCACCGGAGCGCAGACCTGACACCGAATGCGAGGGTTTGTCTACACGCTGAAAGAACCGGCGATATGCCGGTTCTTTTCTTTTATTCTACATTTATGGTCGATTGATTAAGCTGTCTAATTCTTCATCCGTCAATTCACGGTACTCCCCAGGCGCTAGATCTTCATCTAAAGAGACAGCCCCCATCGAGAGTCTTTTTAAAAAAATGACTTCATTTCCCACTGCTTGCGCCATCAGCTTCACTTGATGGTACTTTCCTTCAGTAATCGTTAAACGGATGCGTGTATCTTCGTTTTCATTCGCATCTACTTCAACCTTCGCCGGCTTCGTGCGGTAATCATCTAAAATGACAACGCCCTCTTCAAGACGCTTGATGTCTTGATCTCCTAATGGGTATTTCAAATGAACTTCGTACGTTTTTGGCACATGCTTTTTTGGAGAAAGTAATTGATGAGCAAGCTGTCCATCATTTGTGAGGAGGAGAAGACCGACTGTATCCTTATCCAGTCTCCCCACAGGAAATGGCTCCCTTGCGATATCCTCCGGCTCTAGTAAATCGACGACCGTTTCATCCCGCAGATCTTCAGTTGCTGAGATGACCCCGTCCGGTTTGTTCATCATTAAGTAAATGAATTCTTTATACTCTACACGCTCTCCGTGTACGAGCACTTCATCATTCGATGGATCAACATGATCTTTCACCTGCTTCGCCACTTCTCCATTCACTGTGACCGCCCGTGCCTTGACCAGCTTCTTCACATCTTTTCTTGAACCAAAGCCGCTGCTAGCAAGCAATTTATCAAGCCTCATGAATATCCACCTCTTCTTAACTCTTTTTTCTTAAAAATTTCGGCATACGGCTGCCGAGTACACGCTCAAGTAATCCTACCTTATAAGACAAGAACAGATACACACCGCCGCCAGTGATCATTGAAATCAAAATGACGATACCCGCTTGTACAATTCCACCCTCATACGAAATCACTTGGCTCACAAGCTGACAAGTCACATACGCCACAACAGCCATAATCGCCGTTAAAATACCAATGAGAATAAATCGTTTGAAAATCCTGCGGAACGAGTAGCCGGCATGGCGCTTAATCATGATAAACATATACAAGATGGACGCGCTATAGCCTAACGCAGTCGCAAGCACAGAACCATTTCCTTGCAGCCAGCTGATTAGCGGAATGTTCAGAACCGTTTTAATAATGATCCCTAACAACAGACTGACAATGGCGAATTTTTGTTTGTTAATTCCCTGCAAAATTGCTGCATTAATGGTGAATAAGGAAAACAATAACGCAACAGGTGCATACCAGAACAAAATTGACATCCCAATCTCAGGATGAACGGACGGATAGAAAAACCAATAAACCGGTCCAGCCAATGCCGAGATACCAAATGAAGCAGGCAGTACGAAAAATAAAATGACCTGCATCGTCTGATCAATTTGTCTATTGAGAAGCTTGTAGTTACGAGCTGTAAATGATTCCGTAATCGTCGGGATTAAGGTTAAGCCAAACGCTGTTGCAAGCGACACAGGAATCATCACGAGCTTCGGTAAATATAACGTCACGATAGACAATACCGCTGTACTAATATCCTGATGTCCTGATGCAATCATAGCTCTGTTAATGGTGTTTGTATCAATATAAGAATAAATTGGAATCGCAAGTCCAACAAACACATACGGTGCCGCATAGCTAAACAGCTCTGTAAACATTTGTTTATAAGATAAGTCAGAGGAAGCACCTGTATTCGGCTGCATGGATAAGAGCCGGTCCTTGCGCTTCAGCCAATATAAATAAAGCGTGAATAAACCCCCAAATGCGCCGATAAGTGCTGCAAATGTGGCATATCCGACAGCGATGACAAGCCCGCCGTCAAGCACTTTTAAAATAATAAACGTTGCAGTTAATAGGAAGATGATTCTGACAAGCTGCTCAATCACTTGGGAAACAGCTGTCGGTCCCATCATGGAATGTCCTTGGAAGAACCCCCGCACAAGACTCATAATAGGTACAACCAAAAGACCTAAACTGACCATCCGAATCACATATACCACTTGATCGACAGTCAAACCGCCTGTTTCATTCGATCCGCCAAGCTGAATCTTGGCAAAAATCGGTGCGGTCAAATATAAAATAGAAAAGGCGATAATCCCGGTGACAAGCATGACCGACATACCCGCCCTGAACATTTTCCTTGTTGTCTCATAATCGCCGATTGCATTATATTTAGAAACAAATTTTGATACCGCTGTTGGAAAACCAAGCGTAGCAATACTTAAAAAGATCGTATACTGATTGTATCCATATTGAAATAGCGCTCCACCAGTAGCTCCAACCATTGCGCTAAATGGAATTAAGTAAATCATACCAAGAATACGAGAGAGATAAGTCCCTATCGTTAAAACCAACGTACCACGAAGCAGTTTATTAGACATGCGCTTAACCACCATTTTTCTAATGAATATTCAACTTAACTATTTTACCACATCATTTCGACGCACAGGTAACAAATCCAATACAGAAGGCACAAAACCAATCAATTCATATTTCAGCCTTCCCCAATTTTCGTTATAATAGATGAATGACTGAAAGTAGAAAGAGGAATGTAACATGAAACATTATGATGTCATTGTCATTGGCGGTGGACCTTCTGGACTGATGGCCGCGATTGCATCAGCAGAGCACGGAGCGACTGTTCTGTTAATTGACAAAGGAAATAAACTTGGCAGGAAGCTCGCCATTTCTGGCGGTGGACGCTGTAACGTCACCAACCGCCTTCCAGTAGAAGAAATCATCAAGCATATTCCCGGAAACGGCCGTTTTTTATATAGTGCATTTTCTGAGTTCAATAACGAGGATATTATTTCGTTTTTTGAAAACCTCGGCATTGAACTTAAAGAAGAAGACCATGGACGTATGTTCCCTGTCTCAAACAAAGCACAATCTGTTGTGGATGCCCTTTTAGACAGGCTCCGCAACCTCAATGTCACCATTCGAACGAATGAAAAGATTAAAACAGTTCTGTATCAAGACGGACAAGCAGCTGGAATTGTTACAAATAATGATGAAAAAATTTCAAGTAACGCCGTTGTCATTGCTGTTGGCGGAAAAAGTGTGCCGCATACTGGTTCTACTGGTGACGGCTATGCATGGGCAGAAGCCGCTGGTCATACGATTACAGAGCTCTTCCCAACAGAAGTACCGGTCACATCAGATGAGCGCTTTATTAAAGAAAAAGTGCTACAAGGTCTTTCTTTAAGAAGTGTGGCTGTCAGTGTTTTAAATAAAAAGGGGAAACCCGTCGTCACACATGTCATGGATATGATTTTTACTCACTTTGGCTTATCCGGCCCAGCTGTTCTTAGATGCAGCGGATTTGTTGTGAAAGAATTGAAAAAACAGCCGACTGTTCGTCTGCAAATAGACTTATATCCGAAGCTTAATGACGAGGAGCTGTTTCAAAAGCTTCATCGAGACCTAAAAGATGAACCCAAAAAAGCCATAAAAAATGTCCTGAAGTCTTGGATGCAAGAACGCTATTTATTGTTTCTGTTAGAACGGAACGGCATAGATCCGCAAGAAACATTTTCTGGTCTTGCTAAGGACAAACTGCGCGCATTCGTAAATGATTGCAAACACTTTATCGTTCATGCGAACGGCACTCTTTCCTTAGACAAAGCGTTTGTCACAGGAGGCGGCGTTTCTGTGAAAGAAATTGAACCGAAGAAAATGGCGTCTAAAAAAATGCCCGGTCTTTATTTCTGCGGAGAAATTTTAGACATTCACGGTTATACAGGCGGATACAATATCACGTCAGCACTTGTGACAGGCAGGCTTGCCGGTATGAATGCTGCACTCGAAGCAAAGGAGAGATTTTCATGATGAGACGTGCACTTCCAATTATCCTAGCGGTTGTGATTAGTTTGACAGCCGCTGTTTTCTTGAAGCTATCAATTACCCCGTTAAAAGTCGCCATTGTTTTGGCGTTTACCATCTTCGCTGTTTGTTTAAAAGAATACGTCTACCGTCTTCGTAAACGAATTGAAGAAAAATCATCTTCACATATCGATAGTTGATTAATGGAAGCAAAACATGTTACGGTAAAGTAGAGGTCGAGTGAGAAGCTCGCCTCTTTTTGTTTGAAATTAGTTGAGTTAGGGGATATTAAGCAAAATCCTCTGCTTAAACGTGTAGAACAACAGGAGAGTGAGATGGTGTGAAAAACGTATCAAGTGTATTTTGGATTGTGATTGCGATCACATTTGTTGCCGTTATATGGGGAGCTTTTTCTCCAGAAACACTGCAAAATGTCACTGATCAAATTCAAACATACATTACAAATGACTTTGGCTGGTATTACTTGTTAGTGGTGTCACTGCTCGTCGGCTTTTGTCTATTCTTTATCTTTAGCCCAATCGGTAAGATTACACTAGGAAAACCAGGGGAAGAGCCTGAATTCGGCCTATTTTCTTGGTTTGCGATGCTATTTAGTGCCGGTATGGGAATTGGTCTTGTTTTTTACGGAGCAGCTGAACCGATCAGCCACTATGCCATACAGTCACCAACAGGTGAGACTGAAACGGCGCAGGCCTTCCGAGATTCCCTTCGATATACATTTTTCCATTGGGGGCTTCATGCATGGGCTATTTATGCCATTGTTGCACTTTGTATTGCTTACTTTAAATTTAGAAAAGATGCACCTGGCTTAATCAGTGCAACGTTGCATCCAGTTTTAGGAAATAAAACGAATGGATGGATCGGAAAAACCATCGATTGTATTGCGGTATTTGCAACTGTAGTTGGTGTTGCGACAAGCCTAGGATTAGGTGCGGCACAAATAAACGGTGGATTGAATTACCTGTTTCAAATTCCGAATGCTTTTAGCACACAATTGATCATTATCATGATTGTGACAGTGCTTTTCCTTGCATCTGCTCTAAGCGGGATTGGAAAAGGCATTAAATATTTAAGTAATATCAACATGGTATTGGCAGCTGTTCTGATGTTTTTCTTACTTTTGGTAGGTCCAACTGTTTTTATCTTAAATTCATTTACTGACTCGATTGGGCAATACTTATCTAACATCGTTCAAATGAGCTTCCGTCTATCTCCAAATGATCCTGAGAAGAGAGAATGGATTAATGGATGGACAATCTTTTATTGGGCATGGTGGATATCTTGGGCACCATTTGTCGGAATCTTTATTGCAAGGGTGTCACGCGGACGAACGATTCGAGAATTTTTAGTAGGTGTCTTAGTGGCTCCTTCTATCCTGGTATTCCTATGGTTCTCGATTTTCGGTGTATCTGCGATGGATTTACAGCAAAAGAATATTGTCGATGTTGCAGGTCTTTCAACAGAAACAATGCTTTTCGGTGTACTAAATGAATATCCGCTGGCGATGATCACATCGATTCTAGCACTTATTTTAATCGCTATATTCTTTATTACATCGGCTGATTCAGCTACATTTGTGCTTGGAATGCAGACAACCTACGGATCATTGAACCCTTCTGGCGGTGTCAAAGTTAGCTGGGGTATCATCCAATCTTCTGTTGCTGCCGTGCTTTTATTTTCAGGGGGACTTGAAGCCCTGCAAAATACAGCCAAGCTCGCAGCCTTGCCGTTTTCCGTTGTCATTATTTTGATGATTGTCTCACTGTACAAGTCACTGAATGATGAACGAAGAGCCATCAAGCAAGCCAATAAAGTCAGTAAACCACGAAGTCCAAGAGTAAAAAAAGCATAATCTCAAGCGAAAAAAGCCGTTCCTCATAAGAACGGCTTTTTTCTATATACAATTTAAGATTGTTGCAAGCATGAGGATTCCTGTAAAATAATGATGAAATCATTTCTACATAATGGAGTTTTATATGACGCTGCCTACATTCAAGTACAACCCAGATCCAGTTTCGTTAAACGTGATCAAAAAAGAGCATACGACATGTCCTGTTTGTGAGAAAGAAAGAGATTACGTGTATCATGGTCCATTTTATACTGTTGAAGATGTGAAAGGAATTTGCCCTTGGTGCATTAAAGATGGATCAGCCGCTAAAAAATACGATGGCATCTTTCAAGACGATGTAAGCTGTGATGACGTCGATCAAGAGGAATTTATAGATGAACTGATCTATAGAACACCAGGCTATCGCGGCTGGCAGCAGGAATATTGGTTAAGCCATTGCGGAGATTTTTGCGCAATCGTCCAGTATGTCGGATGGAAAGAGATAGAACATTTAGAGGAAGAACTCACAGAAGATATCGAAGACATTTGCAGCGGCGGGGGATTAACGAAAGAGAACCTAAAACAATGGCTCGTCAACGGAGGAGACTTGCAGGGCTACCTCTTTCAATGTGTTCACTGCAAAAAGCATCGTTTATATATTGACGCTAGCTAATCAAACAAAAAGGGCCCTTCAAACAGGTCCTTTTTTGATGCCGTCTATTTTTTATATAAAATGAGTGCAGAAAAACAGTAGAGCTGTTCTCCTCCCTGCTCACAGATCACCGCTACATCGTACTTGATATCAATAATTTGGTCGTCATCCATTCCTTTTAAAAAAAGATTGATTTCGCTCTGCAAATCTTTTTCGTGTTCTTCATCAAATACAGCTACCTTTAGCACATATGCCACTCTCCCTTCTCTCGCTACTCTATCTTTATGCATATAAGGGCGGGCATATGAACAAAAAAGCCTTTCATCTCAAAGATGAAAGGTCGGACTTCTTTTACAGCTTCGGTTTTGTTTCTCCTGTCCAAGCAAGCATTCCGCCAACGACATTGGTCGCTTGATAGCCTTGGTCTTCTAGGAAATAGCAGACATTTTCACTACGTTTTCCGGAGCGGCAAATAATATAATATTCCTGCGTTTGATCGAATGCATCCAGTTTCTCAGGAATATCTCCCATTCGAATGTGGACAGCTTCTGGAATCATTCCTTCTGCAACTTCCTCGTCCTCACGCACATCAACAAGCTGAATGGCTTCTTCTTGCTCTAGCTTTTGTTTTAATTCTTCTATTGAGATTTCTTTTACTGACACGACGCTCATCTCTCCTTTTAATCACGGTGACACCATTATAGCAAATGATTCACATCACTGTGTATTCAACCGCTTCGATTGAAGGAAAGACGGCAGCTGTTTCTTCACTTCGGCTGTCTGCTGCTCACTTTCAAACTCTACCTTTTTGAATACTTGATAGGCCAGCCACATGTGGCCATAGGCGAGTACGCTCACACTAAAGAACGGCACGATTCCCGGCAAATAAGCAAAGAGAACAAACAGCACAGCCGAGAAAACGAGCATACAGAGTGTATATTGCAAATATGAGATACCAAGCAATAGAGAGAATTTCAGATAGAGACGTTTTTTCCAATCATAATGAGCCAGCAGCGGAAAAATATAAAACAAGCTTACAACAAATAGAAAACCAAAGATATAAATGGCAAAACGAAGCACATGCAAAAACCAGCTCGTTGGATAAATATACGCAAGGTCTACATATATAATCGTCCCTATGATAAATAACGTCACTCCAATCAAGTTAGAGCGTACAAACTCCTCACGGTACACCTTCCAAAAAGTGCGGAAAACGCTGACTTGCTCATGCCCTTGTATCCACTTTCTCATCACCGAAAATAACGCAGTGGTCGCAGGCATCAATCCAAAGATCCCAAGCCCCAGCATGGTGAACAGCAGCCACAGCAAATTCGTATAGGCAAGTCTCATCACCCACTCACACATTCGAAGCATTCTGCTCATTGAACCATCATGATCCATCTCTTTCCCCTCCTCTCTTTCTTATAACACCGTCTCTTTATGAAGCAACTCTTCTATGTCAATTGGACGTTTCTCTGAAACAGACCGCCACATGCCTTCCCCAAGTGCAATCGAATAAGCACCAGCCTCTGCTCCTGCTGATATGTCATAGTGAATTAAAGGATCTTTTCCTATAAATAAATCGGCCAGAAGCAGAGGGTCTCCGCCGCCATGTCCCCCTGGCTGTTTCACGACTTCAATTGTCTCTTTTGCCCCAAACATCGGATAATAAGAAATCGTCTGTTCTGGGAATTGAAAAGGAATTCTTGATGGCACATGAAACTCATTTGTTTCAATACGTCCCTTTGTCCCATTAATGGCAAGCCGGTATCCTTCATATGGTGCTGAGAATTGAATTGAATAGCTGAGCAGAGCCCCTTGGTCATATGCCACTGATGCCACATATGTATCCTCAATGTCAATTTCCTGATCAAAAATACAGGCGTCTGGGCGATAATTTGAGTACTGCTGAGACTGCTCCTTACTGGATTCGATATGGTCGTCCTCGACCTTTGAGCGTTCTACCCGCGGATTCCACCTTGCTTCATAATGACATGTATCCTTCACATGACATGTTCCGCAATATCTGTTTCTCCCCCCCTGCAAGGGATTCCAAGGACTTTTATCTCCGTAATAGTTCAGTGCCCCATAGGCAAATACTTGCTTCGGCTTTTGATTGATCCACCAATTGACCAAATCAAAATGATGCGTCGATTTATGAATGGATAGTCCGCCAGAGAATTGCCTCGTTCGGTTCCACCTTTTGAAGTAACTAGCACCATGATACGTATCAATGAGCCAGCTCAGTTCAACAGATGTGACCCTTCCAATCTTTCCTTCTAAAATGAGTTCTTTGACCTTTCGATGAAATGGATTGTAGCGATAATTAAAAGTGACTGTGACCTTCCCTTTACTTTTCTTTTCTTTTTCCATCACTTTTTTGGCGTCTTTTGCTGTTGTGACCATTGGCTTTTCAGTGATGACATCGAGATCATGGTCAAGTGCTTGCAAAATATATGTGACATGTGTGTCATCCCGGCCTGCCACAATGACGATATCTGGCTTTGCTTCCTTCACCATTTGATCAAATGCCTCTTCATGAAAAAACGAGACGCCTCGCAGTGATGGAAAACGCTCCTGACAAAGTGTATACCGATGATGATCTATATCTAGAAGCCCTGTAATCTTGTAATGCTCATTGAAATCCTCTGTGAGCGGTTTAATAAACATATTGAACGCACGATGACTGAGTCCGCAAACCACGACCCGTTTCACAGGCTCCACCCCTTTTTCTATCGATTTTCACGAAGTTGTTTCATGAGAGACAGCGCCTCATTGGACTTGTCAGCATACACGGGAATAAAAGCGACCATATCTCGGTGTAATTGAAAGGTATAGCCATTTAGCTTTTTCGTGCCTTTATTGACTTGAACCGCATAATCGACCGTTTTCCCTGTCTTTTTGTCCTCGACCGTATATGGCCCTGCCGCTTGATCATCTATGCCCATTTCTTCAAGCAGCTGAAAGCTTTCAGGATCATCATATGTTCTAAACATTTCTTCTGGGACAAGCATGATGTCCCCCTCTTTTGCGGTAATTTCAACAAGAAGCTTTTCAGGAATCGCCGGAAAGATGTGGACGCTATAAGTTTCATGTTCCGTCTGAAAAGCCTTCTCGACTAATTGATCCTTCATCCCCTTTGACATGTCAGAAAAAATCAGAACATCAATACCGTTTGTTTTCCCTTGGCAGGCTGACAAACAAAGGGCAGCGATGAAGCTGAGGAGCCATACCGCACCACTTTTTCGCCTCTTCATGCCTTCTGAAAAACAGACAGCTTCTCTAGCTCAGTTAACGCCATAATAAAAGCGCCTGCCCCGTGCAAGTCATTTGTGCTTCGCTCTCTTTCAACGTAGTAATCATAAAATCCAGCAGATGTTCCGATACAAATATCATTGATGGTAAAATCACCGTTTTCTGTCTCAGCCGTCTTATGATGAATTAAGCCTCGGTATGCTTTCACCACATGATCGACATAACGGAGGCTGACATACCCTTCATTCATGGCTTTTGACATGGCATACATGAATAAACACGATCCTGAGCTTTCAAGCCAATTGTCGCTATGAGTACCTTTATCAATGATTTGATGCCAGAGACCTGTGTCTTGATCCTGGTACTTGGATACACTTTCCAGCATGTCTGTCAGCGTTTCCTTCCAAACCTTTCGTCCCTCATGCTCTTCTGGCAGATCCTCGATCATATCTGCTAATGCAAGGACATACCAGCCAAACGATCTTGCCCAAAACTCAGGGGAACAGCCAGTCTTTTGATCAGCCCATGGCATCACTTTTCGTTCGTCCCACGCGTGATAGTACAGACCTGTTTTTTCATCTTTTGTATGCTTTCTCATGAGATGCTCTTGATGGATCACCATATCCACCAGTTCCTCTTCACCTCTCAGCTTTGCATACTTTAAGGCAAAAGGTCCTCCCATGTAGAGACCATCCAACCACATTTGATAGGCATAATTGTCTTTATGCCAAAACCCGCCCTCAGATGTGCGATTCAATGTACGGTAAAGTCCCCGAAGCTTCTCCGCTGCCAGCACATACCGCTTCTCTCCCGTCCGTTCGTAAAGAGGGAATAAAATGAGCCCTGCTTGGATCGCATCAAGCTCATCTCTGCGAAATAACAGGTTTCCATACTCATCAATGAGCGAATCTGCGTAGCTTTTCACATAATTGAAATACGTCTCGTTCTTCGTTGCCTCATATAGCTTCATCACACCGCAAAGAAAAACGCCTTGATGATAATGCCATCTTCCAGCTGGAGGCAGCTCAATTGGTGTATGCGCTTTCATAATTGTTTGTGCTAATTTCTCTGCATGCTCAAGTGGTGATCCCTTTTCAGTCGATAATGTCATTCTTCTTCATCTCCCTTTTTAGTAAATACCTTCTTCCCCGAATTTCTTCGCTAAACGGTTCGCCAGCATGACCAAAATGAGTCCAACGGCTGCTTTAAATAGACCAACAGCGGTACTATAGCTGAATTGTCCTTGCTTAAGACCAGCTGTATAGACGTACGTATCAAAGATTTCTGCTACTTCCCGGTTCGTTGCATTGAGTAATAAGTAGACATGCTCAAAGCCAAGCTCTAATGTGTCACCAATTTTCAAAATAAGCAGAACGACAATCACACTTTTAATGGCAGGAAGAGTGATGTGCCACATTTGTCTCAGTCTGCCGGCTCCATCCATTTTTGCTGCTTCATATAGCTGCGGATCTACCGCTGTAATCGCCGCAAGGTAAATGATCGTCGACCAGCCTGCTTCCCGCCAGATCACCTGTAAAATGTACATGGGTCTGAACCATTCCTGACTAAGGAGGAAGTTAATCTTTTCCCCTCCAAAGAAAGCAATCAATTCATTGATTAACCCGCCATCTACTGTTAACAAAACAAAAGATAAGGACACGACAATCACCCATGACATGAAGTGAGGAATGTATATCATCGTCTGGACAAATTTCTTAAACAATGCCAATCTGACCTCGTTTAAAAGCAGGGCCAATAAGATCGGAATCGGAAAGAAAATCACGACATTCATGGCAAATAAAATCAGTGTATTTTTTAATAAGATGAAAAATGTTGGTTCTGTAAACAATCGAATAAAGTGTTTGAAGCCAACCCACTCACTCCCAAGAATACCGAGAAACGGCTGGTAATCTTGAAAGGCAATGATAAGCCCCCACATCGGCACATATTTAAAGACAAGAAAATAAATGAGCCCTGGCAAAATCATTACATACAAAAACTTTTGACTAAGCAATTGATTAAGTAAGCGCTTTCTCTTTTCTTTTTTCAAAGCTGCCGCAGGCATACCCTTGGCAGTGACATCCTCTGTTTTCATAGATAAAGCCTCCCCTCATGCTGATTGATGCATGTGTTAACTGTATCTTAAGGATGAAAAATCCGTCTACAATCATATCATCAGATCATATTTACTTAGGGGAAGCTACTCAAAACGTTACATAAAACATAAGAAAATGATCCTAATCTCAGAAAATGATTATTGACAAACCTACCAAATTTTTGGATTAATAAATTAAGGGGAAAAGATTGTTCCGTTTGAAATGGGGGGTTTTATGAAAAGAAGGCAGTATAAATTTTATTACAAGCTTGTGACGTTTTTTTTCATGCTTAGTACAATTCCTGTCATCATTGTCGGTATTTTTTCTTATCAGCATTCGCAAAAAACCGCACTCGAAAATATCTCAAATGAAAAGCTGGACAGCGTCAAACAAACGCAATCCAATATTGAGCATATTTTAAAAACAGTGGATCATTCTCTCACTCACTATGTCAGTTCGCCGCCTCTCCTTCAAACACTGGCAGAACCTTTAAATCCAGACCAATTCCAGCTTTATAATCAAGTACAGCAGGAACTAAACTACCTGCAAACCTTTGACACCGCTCTTTCCAATATTACACTCGTGAGTAAAATGGAAGACTGGTACATGAACAATTCGGGACTTTATCATGTCACAAGCGGAGACCAAGAGAAAGCGCTCACCTCTTACCTCAATATACCGAGTCATTCCAGCTGGGCACTTGAAGAGAATAATCCACTTGTTGCGACAAAAGAAGGAAAGGCCTCCTTTTGCAAATACAATGTGAACTTAATCAAACAACTCCCTATGAACAGTGTCCAGAAAAAAGGGATCGCTGTCGCCAGCATTCCGAGCTGCACGATTGCTGACAATATGCCTGACTTCTCTCAATCTGACAGTATGTTTGTCATTGATACAAACGGAAAAGTGCTACTACATAACCGCAAAGAACAAATTGGTGAATCCTTGAAGAATCAAGAGCTCGTCAAGCATGTCCTATCACGTGAAGAACGATCAGGTCAATTTAACATGAAGATCGAGGAACTAGACTATCAAATTACGTTTCAAAAATCAGACTATAACGAATGGACGTACCTATCCTTTGTTTCCATTCCAGAACTCAAGGCACAAACGAAATCAATTGGGTGGATCACTTTTATTATCTGCTTTATTTTGTTAGCGCTTTCATTACTATTTTCATGGTTTGGGTCCAGACATTTTTATAAACCAATCCGCTTGTTATATGAGTCCTTTGCACGCAATGAATCCTTTTTGCAAAAACAGCCTTTTCAAAATGAATTTGAGTTGATTGAGTCGAGTATTAAACAAATGAAGGATCAAAACAATGATTTAGAGGAACGTATTGAGCAGCAAGTCACGCACCTTCAGCAATACTTTATGGTGCGGCTATTGCTCGGTAAGCTGACAGAAGAAGAGATTAACAACCGGTTCCAAAGTTTGGGATTCCCTCAGGGCTGGTCTCATTTATCCATGCTTGTGGCCCAAATCGATACGTTAAAAGGAACACCTTATGAAAAAAAGGATGCTGACTTGCTGTTATTTGCCATCAATGGACTGATCGAGCAGATGATTCCGCAAGATGAGCACCTTCAGCCAACGGTTGTCAATCAGCATCAAACGACGATTATCCTGAATCACTCAAAGTCAGATGAAGAGTTTACTGAATATTTAAATCAATTAGCGGAAACTATTCAGCAGCGCATCGAGGAAGAGCTTGGTTTATCGATCAGCATCGGGATCAGCCGCCAGTTTAAGGAGCTCACGATGGCGAAACAGGCTTACATTGAAGGAAAAGAAGCCTTAAAATACAGGCTCAAAGCAGAGAAAAAATCCATTATCTTATATGAACATATTCAGCAAGGAAAAACGTTTAAAACCCATTTTCCAAAACAGCTGCAGCATGATTTATTCGATGCGATGAAAGCAGGTGATCAAGGCAAGGCGGATCATTATTTACATGTGCTCCTGCAATCCATTTTCTCTAAAAATGCAGGACCGCATGAATACCATATCGCTCTCGCCCGTTTTTTAAACAATTTGATTGAGCTGATGCATTTGCTTGGCATTGAATTATTTGAGGTCGAAGACAACAAAATGCTGTATGATACGATTTTTGAATTTAAAACCTTTGAAGATACCGAAGCATGGCTGAAACATGAGATCATTCGGCCGATTATTGACCAGCTAGGTGCACGTGAGGACTCACAATACAAAAACATCTCAGAGAAAATCATTCATATCATTCATCAAGAATTCGACTCAGATCTTACATTGGATGAAATCGCCACACGCCTGCATTACAACCCCAATTATTTAAGCAGTATTTTTAGAAAGGAAATGGATATCTCCTTTAGTGAATATCTCTCGTCCTACAGACACCATGTCGCCAAAAACTGGCTCGTGGAAACCGATATGTCCGTCAAAGAAATTTCGGAAAAACTGAAATATAAAAATCCGCAAAACTTCATCCGTTCCTTCAAAAAACTAGAAGGCACGACCCCTGGCAAATACCGCGACCACAAAAAAGGCACATAAGACAAAAAGTCCCGCTCGCACAGGAAGCGGGACTTTTTTATTTAAATTGTTCATTTAAAATGCTGTCTTCCAGCACTGAAAGCGGCTCTCCGTACACACGTTCAATATGAGCTGCTCCCCAATCACAAAGCGCATTCAGAATTCTTTCGAGCGACTGTCCGTATTCACTTAATTCATATTCCACTTTAGGCGGTACTTGCTCATACACAATTCGGTTAATCACCCCATCACTTTCAAGCTCTCTCAGCTGTTGTGTAAGCATTTTTTGTGTGATGTTTGGCATGAGCCGCTTCAATTCACTCGTGCGTTTTTTTCCATGTGTTAAATGACATAAAATCACGCACTTCCACTTCCCGCCAATGACCTCAAGGGTCGCTTCCACTGAGATATTATATTTTTTCTTTTCCATCAAATCCTCACTCCTCTTTGTGCGAACAGGCACTTTTTAGTACCTATATTACAAAAAAGTACGTACTTTTTTTTTCGTCATCTATGTTAGATAATAACTCTTGCCGATCGGCTTCGTCTATCAAAATGTCATCATAGAAGGATGTGAACACTTATTCATGAAGAAAAAGCAAAACCACTTTGCCCTTCTCGCACTAGCCATTAGTGCTTTTGCTATAGGAACCACTGAGTTCATTAGTGTCGGTCTTTTGCCGATGATTTCAGAGGACTTTGGAGTGAGCGTCAGCCAGGCGGGCTGGACCGTCTCTTTATATGCACTTGGTGTGACATTCGGCGCGCCTATTTTGACTTCTCTGACTTCAACGATGAAAAGAAAGACATTGCTATTGCTCATTATGCTCGTCTTTTTGATTGGAAATACACTAGCCACGATTGCTCCGACTTTTTCAGTGCTATTAATCGGACGGGTCATTTCAGCCTTATCCCATGGAATCTTTATGTCCATCGGCTCTACGATTGCTGCAAGCCTTGTAGTGAAAGAAAAACGGGCAAGTGCGATTGCCTTTATGTTCACTGGATTAACAGTTGCTACTGTGACGGGCGTGCCATTTGGGACATTTCTTGGCCATGAGCTCGGCTGGCGGACGTCATTTGGTGTGATTGTCATCATTGGTCTGATCGCACTGATATCCAACTATTTTCTTGTTCCATCTCAATTAAAGCAAGGCGTGAAAACATCATTTAAGGATCAAGCTGTCTTATTAAAAACAAAAAGAATCTTGCTTCTATTTGTCATTACAGCAACAGGATACGGAGGAACCTTTGTCGTCTTTACGTATTTATCCCCTCTCTTACAGCATGTGACAGGTCTTGCGCCTGGGGCGGTGGCCTTGATCCTGCTTTTATACGGGATCACGATCGCAGCCGGAAATGTCATTGGCGGAAAGGCTGCTAATGAGCAGCCAATGAAAGCACTGATTTACATGTTTATCATCCAAAGCATCATTTTGTTTACCCTTAGCTTGACTGCTGGATTCACGGTGCTAGGCATTGGAACCGTCATGCTGATGGGACTGTTTGCTTTCATGAATGTTCCTGGATTGCAAGTAGCTGTCGTTGACTTTGCAGAAAGATACACACCAGGAGCAGTCGACGTCGCTTCCGCTATGAATATCGCTGCCTTTAATGCCGGTATCGCCATCGGCTCATTTTTAGGCGGCATCGTGACAGATACTCTTGGGCTTGTGCATACAGGCTGGGTCGGCGGCATCATGGTCCTTATCGCAGCAATTCTCACGATGATTAGTTTTCGAATGGAACAACAAGAACAAAATCAAACCATCTAAAGGAGTTTTCAATATGAACCATTTACAAAGTACAAAAACATTAAACAATGGGATCCACATGCCAGGATTTGGTCTTGGTGTATTCAAGGTTGAAGATGGCGCAGAATTAATAGACGCCGTCAAAACAGCCATTCAATTAGGCTATCGCAGTATTGATACAGCGGCTATTTATGGCAATGAGGAAGAGGTTGGACGAGGCATACAAATTAGTCTAGCAGAAACAGGACTTCGCCGCGAAGACCTCTTTGTGACATCAAAAGTGTGGAATGCCGATTTAGGATATGAATCCACCCTACAAGCATATGAGGAAAGCTTGAAAAAACTTCAGCTTGACTACCTTGATCTATATTTAATCCATTGGCCGGTTGAAGGAAAATATAAAGACGCTTGGCGTGCGCTTGAAACCTTGTATCGTGAAGGAAAGGTCAGAGCCATTGGTGTGAGCAACTTCCAGCCGCATCATCTAGACGAACTATTAAAAGATGCAGACATCATACCAGCTATTAATCAAGTGGAGTTTCACCCAAAACTGACGCAGGAAACACTCTTTACGTATTTGAACACACATGGCATTCAAATGGAAGCTTGGTCACCGCTAATGCAGGGGGAACTGCTTCATCATCCGGTGATCAAAGAGCTCTCGGACACATACGGCAAAACACCTGCTCAAATTATTTTGCGCTGGGATGTGCAAAAAGGCGTCATCACCATTCCAAAATCAACGAAAGCCCATCGTTTAAAAGAAAATGCAGACATATTTGATTTTGCCTTATCTGATGAGGATATGAAGCGCCTTTCTGACTTAAATGAAAACAAACGTATCGGTCCAGACCCAGACAACTTTGACTTTTAATAAAAACACCCCCGCTTTTTAACTGTGCGGGGGTGTTTATGTTGATCATTTTGATTTTTTAAAGGAAGCTTCATATTCTTCTATGATTTTATGACCACCGTTTGATTTCCACTTCTCTACATCTTTCTTAAATTGATCTTCACTGATGTCTCCAAGAATGAACTTATAGGTCGCATCATCGATGATTTTTTTCAATTCGTTTCCTCGCTCTGAGGCTGTTTCTGAATACAGGCTTTCAGCAGGATTGGCGACGATGATGTTTTGATTGTCTTCTTCTAGCTCTTCATATTTTGTACGAACCGCATCTCCTTTATTTTTCAAGTAACGTTTATCAATTCCTACTAGACTGACAAGCGGCTGTACGTCTGTCTGCCAGCTTTTCACTTGGCTTTCTTCTCTGACAAATGTATTCCCTTCTTCTTTCTTATAATGCTCGCCATCAATACCGTACGTCATGAGACCATATACATCTTCTTCTGCAATGCGGTCAAAGAAGGCCAAAATCCGTTTTAATTCTGCCTCTGATTTCACGCTTGTTTTAGGGAATGCAAAGATGCCATTATGACCACCTGATGCCCACACACGTTCTTTACCATCTGGGCCTTTGATTCGGTTGATGATATCTACTTCCATGTTTTTATCTGTCGCGTCATCTCTCAAGTTCACTGCGTCTACCATATTCCCAACATAGATCCCTGCTTTTCCTTGTGAGAATAATTCCTGCTGCTGTGTTTTGCTTGTAACAGGGAAGTCTTTGTTGATATAGCCATTGTCACGCAGTTTCTTCATGTATTTCATTGTATTCATGTACTCATCTGTCATGAAGTCTGGCGTGAATTTGCCGTTTTCTTCTTTCCAGTCTGTCGGCATTCCCTCATATGAACCGAGTGTTTTAAATGCCCCATAAATCAAATCGTTCCGATCCGTAAAGCCAATTGTATCCGCTTTTCCGTTTTGATTCGGATCTTTTTCAGTAAAAGCTTTAGCTACCTCATAAAGATCATCCAATGTTTTTGGTGTATCCAAATTTAAATTTTCAAGCCAATCCTTTCGAATGACAATTCCTTGTCTTGAAAGTGGTCTCTCTCTATAAATGCCATAAAGCTTACCGTCTATAGAGGCGTTTTTATTAATCAGTTCGTTCATCTTACTTAAATTTGGATAATCCTTTAAATACGGACCGACTTCCCAGAACATGCCTGATCTGAACGCATTAATAGCAGACGAATTCTTAATGTCTTGAATCGTGACAATCTGCGGCAGATTCCCTGCGGCAAGTGCGGAATTTAAACGGTCTTCCTTCACGGCATCAGGCACCCATGTAATATCAAGCTCTGTATTTGTGAGCTTCTCAATCTCTTTTATGACGGAATCCTTCGGCGGCTGCTGATGATACAAAATAGCCATCCAGGTCAGCTTTACCTTTTTATCTAAATCAACCTTTTCATCTGATGAACTTGTGCCTTTGCTTGAACATGCGGATAGAATACCGCTTGCTGCAAATAACAGGACAAACGCAATCAACCATAATTTCTTTCTCCCCATAAGATCCCTCCGTTGTTCCATCTTTTTAACCTTTTACAGAACCTAGTAATGCCCCTTTGTTAAAATGCTTTTGAATAAATGGATAGACAAGCAGAACTGGAATGGTCGCTACCACAATGACAGCCATTTTAATCGTTTGGTCTGGCGGTGGTGTGGATGATCCCATATCCGACATATCTCCCTGCATTCCGCTTGAGACAATGACAATCTGCCTTAGCAGCACCTGAATCGGCCATTTCACTGAATCATTTAAATACAGGATGGCGGTCATGTACGTATTCCAATACGTCACGGCATAAAAAAGTGAAATGGTCGCAATAGCTGGCAAAGAAAGTGGCAGCACAATTTTAAAGAAAATCCCTAAATCGTTACAGCCATCCATCTTCGCTGATTCCTCAAGGCTTGCCGGGATGTTTTGAAAGAAGTTTTTCAAAATGATCAAATTGAACGCATTGATCGCAACCGGTAGAATAAGTGACCAATAGGTATCAAGCAGACCAAGTGTTTTCACCACAATAAACGTCGGAATCATACCTCCACTAAACAACATCGTGAAGACAACGAGAAACATCAATGTTCTCCGGCCTTTTAGCTCCTGACGAGACAGCCCATATGCCATGAGTGAGGACAAAAACATGCTGACAGCTGTTCCAACGAGCGTCACAAGAATGGACACAATGAGGCTACGATACACAATATCCGTAGAGAAAATATATCGATAGGCCTCTAAAGAAAACGTGGTCGGGAACAAGATAAACTTCTTCGTGATGACCTCTTCTACTGTAGCAAAAGAGGCTGCAATGACATGGATGAACGGAAGCACACATATTAATGCGAACATGAGTAGAAAAGAGTAATTAAATAAGTTGAACAATCGGCCTTTAATAGAACGATCTATGTTCATCACGCCCTTTCTTTGAAAGCGTTATCATTTCGTCCGAAAATAAGCTGCAGCCTGTGACGATATCGTGATTAAAATGTAACAAACGGGGGAAGAAAGCGTCTATAATCATCTTGACAGACCAACTGGATGGATCATGTCAATCGTGCTTTTATGCTCATGAAACAAAAGAATAAGATCATCAGCTAATGACATGATTATGCCCTATGCCTGATCATTTTCTTCTAGGATTTCCGTCGTATTCACATCAGGTCTGTAGCCTAACTCCTGCTTTATTTTTTCCGTAGACCAGGGCTTTTCTTCGTTTTCTGATACGGCATAATATGTCCCAAAGGGGACGGTCGTTTCAATCGCTGCCTTTGTCATCCCTATAAGATCTTCATGTGACAGAAGTGTTCGTTTCGTTCTTCGTTTCTTGTGTAATGCCTCCATCTCATCCGTTACAACCGTTCCAATCCGTAAATTGATAACAGACATCCCCGTTTGATCGTGGAACAAACGGCCTAGCTGTTCTGAAGCAAATTTTAAAATACCATAGACATTTTTAGTCGCTGGCACATCGTCTGTTGTAATATTTCGCCCTAGTAAGGAGCGGCCATCCTCTTCATAACGATCGGTCACATGATTGCTGCTTGCAAAAATGACTTTTCGTATGCCGAGACGTGCAGCTGACCGAAACATATAATAGGAGCTCCTCCAAAAAATATCATTCATTTTTTCAAACTCCTCAAGATTCATCACATCATGCGTCATATCCATGTTTAAAAGGTGCATGATGACATCTGTATCTCTCGGAATCGCCTCATATAATTCCTGTTCATTCGCTGCATCTGCTAAAATGGCTCCTTTTACACAACTCGTTTGATCAATGATGGTGATCTCGTACTCAGAAGAGAGCGCTTTTGTTAATATACGGCCTATCACACCGCATCCGCCAATGATCGTGATCTTTTTCATCTGTTTCCTCCTTTCTATTGACGTAGTATGTCCAAGCCTTTATGGGTTACAGCCATTTTTTCAAAAATCGAGTGGCCTCGTGACGCATAGCGGCTGTTTCAAAATGACCTGCATGAAGACCAACAAGCTGATACCGTTCTTTCAATGAAGCAGTTTGATAGGTTTGGCTCAATCCCTTTTGAATGCGTGCGACGCCTTCAGCAGGCGTGAGTGGATCAAGTTTTCCCACTAAGCTTAAATGCGGCCTTGGAAAAATCATTTCCTGAATTTCAGCTGCTGTAAAGTGCTTTGCTAAGCTTGGTACATAGTAATAATAGCCATGCCTGTCTAAATTGTTCGTTTCAATTAATGTGTGGTGATCGACCTGTGCGCAAAGATCAATACACACACTGACCCTCTCATCAAGCGCAGCAGTCCACCAGGAAAGAAGCCCTCCCATTGACATTCCAAAAACAGCTAACCGGTCCGGCAGCACATCAGATCGAGACAGCACATAATCAATCGCACACATGCTTTCATACAGCATCATGCCCCACATCACTTTTCCTGTTAAAAGCATCTCCTTAAAAATTTCACTTTCTGTTCTTCCTCTTCTCTCACCAAACCCTGCATGATCGATAGCCAGGACACTATAGCCTTTTGATGTGAACTCTTTCGCATATGAAGGCGCTTGCAAATAATGAGCACCTTTGATCAGCTCTTCCTTCCCATCCACGTAGTTCCCGCCATGAGAGTGCTGGAACAGCACAACAGGTCTTTTTTTCACCGTATCCTTTGGCTTTACAAAATAAGCGGGCACTTCCTCTACACCATGAATCGAAAGAATGAGTGTTTCGACTACATACGATTCACGTTCCTCGATCTTTAACGTATATGCCTCCACGCGATGGCGTTCTGGCATTTCTCCTAACAGACTGAGCAGTTGTTCACGTTTGCTTTCCTTTTCCATTGACGTCACTCCTCATTTTCTTGATCACCTGTTAAAATACGAGGTCGATGAAGTAATCACCTTGTTTTCGACAAAATTATGTCCCGGGAAATAAAGAACACCCACCGGTTCATACCGATGGGTGTCATCATTAGTTCGCAACAATATTGACAAGCTTCCCAGGAACCGCAATCACTTTGCGAATGGTTTTCCCTTCAAGCTGTTCTTTTACGCGTGCATCATTTTTCGCAAGCTCTTCTAACTGTTCTTTTGTTGCATCAGCAGGAACGGTTAATTTTGCTTTCACTTTTCCATTCAACTGTACGACAATTTCTACTTCATCGTCGACAAGCTTTGACTCGTCATATTGCGGCCATGCTTCATAAGAAATAGACCCTTCATGACCAAGTTTATTCCAAAGCTCTTCCGCTAAATGCGGTGCAATTGGAGAAAGAAGTTTCACAAAGCCTTCTGCATATTCTTTCGGCAGTGTATCAGCCTTGTAGGCATCATTGATAAACACCATTAATTGTGAGATCCCTGTATTGAAGCGCAGGCCTTCATAATGGTCCGTTACCTTCATCACGGTTTCATGATAGCTGCGTTCTAATGCGCCTCCAGTTTGCTCCGTCACTTTATCACTGATTGTGCCATCTTCATTTGTGAATAGACGCCATACACGATCAAGGAAACGGCGAGCACCATCAAGTCCTGTTTCAGACCAAGCGATTGATGCATCTAAAGGTCCCATGAACATTTCATAAAGTCGTAATGTATCCGCACCATGAGATTCTACGATATCATCTGGATTGACAACGTTCCCTTTTGATTTACTCATTTTTTCATTATTTTCTCCAAGAATCATTCCTTGGTTGAACAATTTCATGAAAGGTTCTTTTGTAGGAACAACACCAATATCATACAAGAACTTATGCCAGAAGCGCGCATATAGAAGATGCAGTACAGCATGTTCTGCTCCGCCGATATATACATCAACAGGAAGCCATTTCTTTAGCTTCTCAGGAGATGCAAGCTTTTCTGAGTTATGCGGGTCAATATAACGTAAGAAATACCAGCAGCTGCCTGCCCATTGCGGCATTGTATTGGTTTCACGGCGTCCTTTTTTACCTGTTACAGGATCTACAACCTCAACCCACTCTTTGATATTGGCTAAAGGTGATTCACCTGTACCACTTGGCTTAATCTCAGTGGTTTTAGGCAAAATCAGTGGAAGCTCTTCCTCTGAAACGGCTGAAGAAGTTCCGTCCTCCCAATGAATAATTGGAATTGGCTCACCCCAGTAACGCTGGCGGCTAAATAGCCAGTCTCTTAAACGATAGGTGACTTTCTTTTCGCCTTTTTGATGTTCTTCAAGCCATGCAATGGCTTTTTCAATCGCTTCTTCTTTTCCTAATCCATTGAGGAAATCAGAGTTAATGTGTTTTCCATCACCTGTGTAAGCTTCTTTTTCAATGTCTCCGCCTTCTACAACTTCCTTGATTGGAAGATCAAATGTTTTGGCGAATTCATAGTCACGCTCATCATGGGCAGGTACCGCCATAATCGCGCCTGTTCCATAAGTAGCCAGCACGTAATCTGCAATCCAGATCGGCATCTTTTCACCATTTAATGGATTGATGGCATAAGCGCCTGTGAAAATACCCGTCTTCGTTTTTGCAAGATCTGTCCGCTCTAAGTCGCTCTTTGATTGAATTTCTTTGATATATGCTTCGACCGCTTCTTTTTGAGCAGCTGTTGTAATTTTTTCAACAAGTGCATGTTCTGGTGCAAGTACCGCATATGTTGCACCAAATAATGTATCCGGACGCGTTGTGAAAACAGTAAACTGTTCGTCATGTCCTTCTACTTCGAAATGAACGTGTGCACCTTCTGAACGTCCGATCCAGTTACGCTGCATATCTTTGATGCTTTCAGGCCAATCAATGTCTTCTAAATCTTCTAACAGCCTGTCCGCATATGCCGTAATCTTCAGCATCCATTGCTTCATCGGACGTCTTTCAACTGGATGCCCTCCGCGTTCACTTTTTCCATCAATGACTTCTTCATTTGCAAGAACTGTACCGAGCGCCGGGCACCAGTTCACTGGTACTTCATCGATATACGCCAATCCCTTTTCGTACAATTTCAAGAAAATCCATTGTGTCCATTTATAATAATTCGGATCAGTCGTGTTGATTTCTCGATCCCAATCATATGAGAATCCTAGTGATTGAATTTGGCGGCGGAAGTTATTGATGTTCTCTTCTGTAAAGACCGCTGGATCATTCCCTGTATCTAGTGCATACTGTTCTGCTGGAAGACCAAATGCGTCCCATCCCATTGGATGAAGAACATCATATCCCTGCATACGTTTCATGCGTGATAAAATATCCGTTGCTGTGTAGCCCTCAGGGTGCCCGACATGAAGCCCTGCTCCTGATGGGTATGGAAACATATCAAGCGCATAGAACTTTGGTTTATCTTCCGAGTCAGATGTGGCGAATGTTTTATGTGTCAGCCAATAATCCTGCCACTTCTTTTCAATTTCCCGATGCTGAAAACTCAATGTGAAAACCTCCTTTAATATGTACGGCTGTATCTGCTCAGATGACCACTGCAAGAATTCAGATTTTTCTAAAATCAACAAAAAACCCTCATCCCTGGAAAGGGACGAGAGATTTTTTGGTTCCCGCGGTACCACCCTTGTTAGCGTCACTTTCTGTTTGTACGCTCACTTAATATCTTTAACGCAGACATGCGACAGAAGCTTTAACGCAACTGCAACTCTGAGGCGAGTTCAGAAGCAGATTTGATTGACTTTCACCAGCCGTCAATTCTCTAAAGACAAATACTGCTTTCCTACTACTCCTCTTCACTGTTCTTATCGTAACCGTCATCTAAGTAGTATTTTATAGAATTATGATCATAAGTGCAAGCAGGTTTGTATACAATGGGAATGTACCCTAGATCAGGGTAAAGTAGAGGATATTATTCGTGTGGAGATCGGTTATGACGGTTGGAGTCTGCATCCTGTGAACGCTGTTCTCTTACAAAATCAAAGCTTCGCAGAACTGCTTCTCCTCCGTAACCTGAAATAATTGATAAGATGACCAAGTGCAGACTAGAATCGGGATTTGAGGATAAGACAAGCAGTGTAGCGGCAATCATCCCAACGAGCCAATCTTCAATAAACCCTAAATAAATAAACTTTTTTGTCATTCTGGGCTTCTCTAGCCTGCCTTTTTTCTTTACGTGACCGAGAATGCCCATGACCCCTCCAATGGCGCAAGCAATAATGACTTGTTGCAGCATTTTCATCACCTTCCTAAAGCCCTTAGAATAGTAAAGCGACTTCAGGCTGTCCAGCCCCCTGTAATGCCATTCTGCTGTTCCGTCATAATCCATGTAAAAGGTCTATTCTCTCTAACGAAGAAAAAAAGCTTGTTTCTTCCATTATATGTGAATGACCCAAAAACAATCTTGATGCATTGGAATCATTTTTGCCTAATCCATATTAACTATTTTTGTCATTTTATGAATTATGAGCAATTGATTCCTTCTTTTTCTAAAGAAAAGTCTCCTTACTTACTATATTCTAATGGAGGACAAACTATGATGACAAATTTAACAAAGCCATTGCAATCATTGAAACAGAACATATGTTATGTTACTTTAGTAAGGAATACCTTTGGTTGAAAAAACAGCCATTTGATATGTCTGCTAGTAGCAGCAAAGGAGGGTAATATGGTCAGCTCGAACATCTTCGGCTTGCAAAAACAGCTTGAACTCATAAAAAAAGCGCTAGATCATGCGCGGATCGGAGTTGTCATTACAGACCCTTCTTTAGAGGATAACCCTATCATTTATGTGAACCATGGCTTTACACACATGACTGGATACAAACCAGATGAGATTCTTGGGCGTAATTGTCGATTCCTTCAAGGAAAAGACACAGATCAAGAGCAGCTTGATTTAATACGTCATGGAATACAGAATAAAATACCTATTACCACACAGCTAAAAAATTATAAAAAAGACGGTACTTTTTTTTGGAATGAACTCAATATAGATCCTCTATACATTGAACAAGATGATAAAACATTTTTCATTGGCTTTCAAAAGGATATTACGAAACAGAAAGAATATGAACAACTCCTAGAAGATTCCTTACAGGAAGTCACCTCTCTTTCGACGCCAATCGTCCCAATCAAAAATGGTGTATCTGCTCTACCACTCATTGGAAAACTATCTGAAGAACGCTTTGATGCCATTGTTGCGAAGTTAACTTGTATATTAGATGATTCAAAGGATGATTATTTAATTGTCGATCTTTCTGGCTTAATCGATGTCGATGATTCCGTTGCAGGACGCATTTTCAAGCTGCATCATCTTCTCAGTTTAACTGGAACCGAACTGATCATCACAGGGATCAAACCGCAGCTTGCGATGAAAATGAAAGACTTGGATACAGATTTCCAGGATACGATCACATATTTGACGGTTAAGGAAGCAATCAAAGGATTAACATTAGCTGAAAACCCTGTGTAAACAGGGTTTTTTTAGTTAAACCGACCCTAAAAATGGAAAAATGAGGTATGATAGGAGTAAATAAAGATTTAGGGGGGCTTCTAGATGATGATGTTACTCATCATAGGTCTTTTATGTGTTTGTTTCGCCATAGGATATGCCGTCAATTTCTTATTACTCAAACACCAGAACGAGCATATCTTTTCAAAGAAACTATTTTATCCTTTTTTGATCTTCGGTCTCGTCTTTTCCATTATGTCATTACCGTTTGCTGCCACAGATGCACCGAAGGCACAAGCAGATCCATCTTCAGAACAGCTGTTAAAGGATCAAAAGCAGCTCACATCTGACATAACGCGCTTAAAAGCTGATAAAGAGGAGCTTACCGCCTCTTTAGAGGACGCAACAAAGGATAGAGAAAAACTAACTAAAAAGCTAGAAACCATCACCTCAGAAAAAGAAACAGTCAAAAAGCAAGAAAAGACCATTCAAGCGCTTGAAGAGAAAATAGACAAGCTTGCCTCGAGCAACGAAACACTCAAAAAAGAGAACAAGAAAAGCAGCAGCGATACGAAGTCTTCCACTGTTCAGCGCTCCGCTCCTAAAGATGAAGGAAAAAGTACAGGCGGTCATGAATCGCAGAAGGAAACAAAAAAAGAATCAGCTGCCTGTAACATCAAAGGAAGTGTCAACGGTATTTATCACACACCGAGCAGCAGATACTACTCTAGAACCAAAAATGTAACCAAATTGTTTTGCTCCGTAGAAGAGGCAGAACGTGCAGGGTACCGGGCACCTAAGCAATAGCCATGTGTCACAAAAAAAGAACCTCCTGTCAGCCCAATCGGGTGTCTTAGGAGGTTCTTTTTTTAGATTTCTCTTCTTAATGCTGCTAATACATTCGTTTTTGTTGCTTTACGTGCTGGGTTAAGCCCTGAAAGGATCGCTACCCCTGCGCTAATCACTGTTGCTGTGATCACAAGGCTGAGCGGAATATAGGAGAAGGTGATCGAGAATTGATCGCTTGACCCTCCCTCTGACATGGACGACAAAATGGCTGGAATGATTAAATTGACGGCGAAACTAATGATATATGAGATGATAATACCGATGATCGACCCAATCACCCCAATATAAGCACTTTCCATGAGGAACATTCGCTTGATAATCGATGGATTAGCACCAATGGCTTTCATAATCCCAATCTCTTGTGTTCGCTCTGTTACTGCCATTGTCATCGTATTAAAAATACCAATTGCAGAAATAATGACTGCGATACAGCCGACAAAAATGAGTCCAATTTTGAAGACAGTAAAGAACATATCCATACCTTCGAGCTGATTCGTCACAGAGATGACTTGGTAGCCCTCATCTGTCAGCTTATTCGTGAGTGCACCGACATTGTCGAATTTATCTGCATAGACAGAGGTCATTTTCTCGACATTTCCTGCTTCAGGAGATAGATCAAGTATTTGACCAAATTCCTTTTCATACGCATTCGGAATGAGAATTTTATGATCCTGCTGCCACTCCAAATTTGGCTTTTTCATGACTCCTACTACACGGAAATCAAATGTTTTTTCTTTGACGACTTCATTTTCTTCGTTGAGTTTTGGTACCTTGATTTGAATCACTTTATTTAAAATATCTTTCGTGTAGCCTTTTGGCTCTTTTGGTTCTTCTTCACCGTTTGACGTTTGATTTAATTCTTTTTCATAGGCTTTGCGCTCTTTTTTTGTCCACAGTTGTTCTGCCATATGGTACCCAACCACAATTTCGTTTGCTGATGTTGGGACTTTCCCTCTGTCTAGTTCAAGCCCTGCTTCTTTTTCCTCTTTCATATCGGTCAGAGCAGCCTGCGTTTCACTTGAGCGGTCATCGAGCTCGACGTTTACCGATGGAACGAGAGACGTTCTTGAGACGACAGATTTCACATGATCATATTTCTTTAAATCATCTACCTTGACGGCACCTTTTTCCTTGCCTAACACTTTCACTTCTGTGATGATTTGCTGTTTCATGATTTCATCTTGCGCCGATTTTTGCAAACCAAAACCGACAGATGCTAGAACGATTAAGAAAGAGCATGCCATTGTCGTCGCAAGAATGGTCATAAACACACGCAATCTATTTTTCTTCATGTTTCTTCTAATGAATTTGACCTGATCTCTAAATTTCAATGGTCTGTTCCCCTTTCTTTAATACACCATCATGAAGCTGGAACGTTGTATCTGCGATTGAAGCGACTTCATCGTCATGTGTAATGATGACAAACGTGATTCCTTTTTCACGATTGAGCTGCTGGATAAATGCTAAGATTTCTCCTTCGGTTTCTGAATCTAGACTGCCTGTTGGTTCATCCGCTAAAATAATAGATGGATTTAAAATCAAGGCTCTTGCAATACTCACACGCTGCTGCTGCCCGCCGGACAACTCATTCGGGTAATGCCCTGCATGATGTTCTAGACCTACTCGTTTCAGCATTTCTTTTACTTTCGTCTTTCGTTCAGACGGCTTTACACCTTTTAAAGTGAGCGGAAGTTCAACATTTTCATACGTCGTTAAGCTCCCGATCAATTGAAAGCTTTGAAAGATAAAGCCAAAGTGATCTAAGCGGAAGTCCGCCCATTCTTTTTCATTAAAGCCGGTCACATCGGTACCATCAATGACAATTTGTCCGCTCGTTGGCGTAATATATCCTGAAATTAAGTTCAATAAGGTAGATTTCCCCGAACCACTTCGTCCCACAATACAAGCAATGTCGCCTCTTTTGATGGATAGGTCAATCCCTTTCAGCACAGGAATTTCATTCTCTCTGCCCTTTTTACCAATTTTAAACACATGATCTAACGCTTGAACCTGAATCATCTCTACTCCCCTACTCTCTGTTTATCTTTTTCGATATATTAAGAAATAACTCGTTAGTGCGCCTACAGCACCGCCGATTATCATGCCAGCGATATAACCAAACATGGAATTGTCTGAGGAGAATCCACCCCAGCCAAAACCTAAAACACCAAAAGCAATGACCATAATTTGAATAGGCCGATCCATTTTTGGGTAAAGGAAAAAACGGCCACTTCGTTCAATTGGATGTTTGATGAAGCTAAACAAACCAATGAAATAAAATAAAATCATCATGACAATTGGTACGATGAATTCTTCACCGCTGAACCAAATCGTATATTCATACTGATTAAATTCAGCTATATAAGTGATTGGAGAAATTGCCAAGATAATATGATTAAGCCACTGATCAACCCACTCCCCATTTGTTCTCAATATAAATTCTAAATGAACCAATGGTAGACCAATTAGTAAAAAAGGTAAAATGGCTGTACTGAATGCAACGATTGCTTGGGCAATTGCACTTCCTGTTAAAGTGCCTGCTGCAAAAAACAGGGCATATATCATCAAGGATGACACCAAAGCATATAAATACATACTGTTAAATCCAGGTGTCTCAACAGGTTTGATGCCTAATATAAGTAAGTAAGTTAAGGCATATGAGAATGCATGAATGAGTGCAATGATCCCGGCACCCAAGAAAAATTTTGTCTGATAGATGGTACTTCTACTAAAAGGCAAGGCTAAGGTGAAATCCATTTGCCCTTTATTTCTCTCAAAGCCAAGCTGAATTATGGCAAAAAGGATTCCCATTAACCATGAAAGAGCGAGAAAAGCATCTTTCTTAAAACTATAGGAAAAATGTGATGTATCCAAAATACATGTGGGATCCTTTAAACATGTTTGAAAGGATGAATATCCCATTAGGAGGGATAAGGGCGTCGCAAGCGCCGCAACCAGCATCACTAAAATAAATGTCAGCTCTGATTGCTTCCACTCCTTATATAATAATTGCCGCTTTACCATCTCCGTTTCCCTCCAAACTTTGCAATGAATACTTCTTCTAAATTCACAGGCAGTTCATGCCATACTTTTGGCTGCAGCGACTTCAAGTACTCTTTAGCCTCTACATCGGTTTTAAGAACAAGCGCTGTATAAAAAATGCCCGCTTGATCTAATATAGCAACGCCATTTTTCCGTATACTCAAGTTCATATCTTCTTCAAAAGCCATCTGTATTTTGACATAATCATTCTTTAACTCATCTAGATCCATGACACTTGTAAGCTGATTTCCTTCTAAAAACCCGATTCGGTTACACATACGCTCAATATCCTCTAATCGGTGCGATGTAATGAGAATCGATGTTTCACGTTCCGCTACCTCGTCGATCATGAGCTGAAGAACATCATTTCTTGTGACGGCATCAATTCCATCTGTCGGTTCATCTAACAAAATCACCGCTGGCTTGATCGCAAAGCTTAGAATTAATGACAGCTGTTTTTTTAACCCTGTCGATAGTTCACGATATTTCACTTTTTCCGGAATTTCATAGCGGTTCACAAGCTCATTGGCATATGTCACGTCAAACTTCGGATAAATATGCTTTAACAGCTGGACAAGCTGTCCGTAATTGTATCTGTCAAAGTAGGGATTTACGACTGGCATATACACAATATTTTGCTTCACTAACGGGTGGTCTTTCACAAGCACGTCTTTAAAATAAATCTCTCCTTCATCTGGAAGAAGAATTTGCTGAATCAAGCGGAGAAGTGTTGTTTTTCCTGAGCCATTCCTGCCAAGCAGACCGAAGATCTCACCTTCGCCTATTTTGAAGGAAACGTTACTGAGTACTTCACGTCCATTTAATGTCTTTGATACATTTCTAACCTCAATCAACTTGTTTTCCTCCCTCAAGACTTGAGCCGATCTCTTCTATCCATTCCTTCAGTTGTTGAATATCAATACCGGCATAATGAGCTTCTATGATGAGTTGTTTTAATTGCTCCTTCATCTCCAACACCTTCCCTTCATTCAGCTTTAACTGAGCCCCTTCTGTTACATACGTACCGCGGCCTCTTAGTGTTTCAATAATCCCTTCCCGCTCAAGCTCTTTATATGCTTTACTGACGGTGTTTGGGTTGGCGATGATAATGGTGGCGAGCTCTCTGACAGAGGGCAGTTTGTCACCAGGTTTCATTACACCTTTTAGACATAAAATTTTGAGTTGCTCAATGATTTGTTCATATAATGGCGCAGCGCTTCGTGGATCTATTTGAATCATGATGGCTCCCTCTTTCCTCATTCATGCTTTTGCAGTCCTATCGCTTGTTCATGCCCTTGCATTAAAGGGATTGAATTAGGTATCAAATCTTTTTGAACTTCAAAACCAATGAAAACGAGAACGAAAAAAAATGTACATGCTAACGCAACAGCCAGCACCATCCACTTCAAATTGATTGGTTTTTTTTCTTTTTTCATGGTTGAACACCTTTCTTCACTTTTTAAGTGTCTTTAGTGTATTAGTTGTTGTAGTACACTTAACACAATAAATACACTCAGCCAAAAAGTCAATAGCCTTTTAAAAAATAAAAAACAGATCCTTAAAAAAAGGATCTGTTCATCATTCGTTGTCGTAAGAAATACCTAAAATCATTTGATTTTGCAAGCTTTGAATTTGAACACGCGCCCTGTCTAATTGCTCTCTTTGCTGGTCATTGGCGACATCTTTTAATTTTTCTAATTCGTTCACCGCATCTTCAAGCATAAGCTGCGCCTTAGAAAATTCGTCCTCATTATAATGCTCTTGGCGTAAGTTCAAATCAAATTGCTCATTTGCAAACTCAAGGGTTTCAGTACTTTTTTGGATAAATTCATCGATCGACTGCCTTGTTGCCATCTTGCATTCCCTCCATTTCATCATTGTTCCCGCCTATTTTGCCCACGTAAAGCTTTTTCACTAAAGAAAATGTTGGACAGATTCAATTGTCCTCCTTCATGATTTTTGTTAAACTTTAAGGATGCCTATTATTACGCAAGGAGGTTACTGACTTGGATCAGCATAACCCTTTTTTATATTCAAACAGCGAAAAACGCTATCACACATGGAACTATCATTTGCGAGAGCACTTTGGTCATAAAGTATTTAAAGTGGCCTTAGACGGCGGCTTTGACTGCCCAAACCGTGATGGTACTGTAGCCCACGGAGGCTGTACATTTTGCAGTGCAGCTGGGTCTGGTGATTTTGCAGGAAACCGGGCTGATGATCTCATCACTCAATTTAACGAAATCAAAGACCGGATGCACACAAAATGGAAAGACGGAAAATATATGGCGTATTTTCAAGCGTATACAAACACACACGCCCCGCTTCCTGTTTTAAAGGAAAAATTTGAAACCGTTATGAATTTGGATGGTGTGGTTGGTTTATCTATTGCGACAAGACCTGACTGCCTGCCAGATGACGTGGTGGAGTATTTAGCCGAATTAAATGAGCGCACTTATCTCTGGGTAGAGCTTGGTCTTCAAACGGTTCATGAACGGACAGCAATGCTCATTAACCGTGCCCATGATTATGAATGCTACGTAGAAGGTGTAGAAAAACTGCGAAAACACGGAATTCGTGTCTGCTCGCATATCATCAACGGACTGCCTCTAGAAAACCGGGACATGATGATGGAAACAGCAAAAGCTGTCGCAGATTTAGATGTGCAAGGAATTAAAATTCATTTACTTCACCTTTTAAAAGGAACCCCAATGGTCAAGCAATACGAAAAAGGCAAATTGGAGTTTCTAAGCCAGGAAGAATATGTTCAGCTTGTTTGTGATCAACTGGAGATCCTGCCGCCAGAAATGATTATTCACCGCATTACAGGGGATGGCCCAATTGAATTAATGGTTGGTCCGATGTGGAGTGTAAACAAGTGGGAAGTACTAAATGCCATTAATGCTGAGCTCGAAAGACGTAACAGCTACCAAGGCAAACGTTTCGTCAGATTGGAAGAAGCAGCCAAATGATTTTGAAACGCATGCTCCCTTTTAGTAAAGAGCTGTTAGAACGGGCTTGTCAAAAAGGCGACATCGTCATTGATGCAACGATGGGAAATGGCCACGATACACGCTATTTAGCTGATCTTGTAGGAAATGATGGACAAGTTTTCGCATTCGACGTACAAGAGGAAGCCCTACAGCAGACGAGAAAAAGGCTTGGCGAGGGATATCCTTACGTTCATCTGATCCACGATGGGCATGAAAAACTGGCTCATCACCTGCCAAAGGATGTTTATGGACATATTTCTGGTGCGGTGTTTAACCTTGGGTACCTGCCCGGAGGCGATAAAGCCGTCACCACTCAGTCTCATACAACCATCGAAGCCATCGAGCAGCTCCTCGACTGGCTTAAACCCGGCGGTCTGATCGTCCTTGTGATTTACCATGGACACTCCGAAGGAAAAAGAGAAAAAGAAGTACTTCTCGACTATTGCAGATCACTTCCTCATGAAGAGGTACAAGTTTTATCATATCAATACATGAATATTCAAAACGACCCGCCTTTTGTGGTCGCCATTGAAAAAAAGCTCAAATCCTAATGATCTGAGCTCAGATTATTGACAAAGGGCTAAAATGATTTTTATTTTAGCCCTTTGTCTTCTTTCAGCGTGATAGAAAACCTTTGCAGTCTAGGAAGAACGAGCACCGGAACGGAGCGAATTTGACATTCGTGAGTACCGGCACGCAGGACTGACAAAGAATGCGAGGGTTTGTCTGCGCGCTGAAGCTCAAATCCTAATGGATTTGAGCTTTTTTATGAGGATTTCATCCAAGGCATTTTCTGATAGGTCCGGTAGGCTCTTCCGTTGATATAGAAAAAGAATGATGTTTTCCCGCTTGATTTGATCAGCCGTTTTGCCAGCTTATTCATCTCTTTTTGGGCTGTCACTTTTTCATCGGACAAATAGACTGCCAGTAACCCTCTGTTAATCAATTTGTGAAAGTTTTCGTGTGGAATGCCTTTCAGCTGCTCATCCGCTTTTTCAATAAAGTGCTGAAGTCTATCCATCATCTCATGATGAGAGGCATAGTAGGAGCAAAAGTTCAGATCTCCCCCAAGCCGGTCTTCTTCTTGGTCAATTAAATAATCAAGTAAAATGTGCAGACCTTGGATATAAGGGAAATAGCTTTCGTAAATTTGCTTCGCCTGCTTTTCTGTAAAATCCGGCTGCAGCGCATACGCCACAAGACAGAAAATCCCTAACGTTGATCCTGCACAAGCTGAAAATTCATACCATTCCATCTTAGGCAAATCCTTTTCATATTGGCGAAACCACGATTCTAGACGCGGGACCCGTTCATGAGGAACGACATGTTTATGTACTTGCAAATCACTGTAGTAATCACACAGCGTGTGTAAATATGGCTGAATGATCGGATAATGCTTAAGGCGCGTAAGCACGTCTTGGCATGTGCGGACAAGCGCATGTAAATACCCATGATCCTCTTGATCATCACGGAATTGATAGTAAGGCTTGAGCTCAGCATGAATATCAAGCGCATCTCTCATCGCTTGATGCAGCATATGAAAATCTTTTGGATCCAGCGACGTGCTGCGGTCACATAGGTTATCTAAGTAATCACTGATGGTTTGATACGCCACAATGAATTCAATACACGTTTCTTTCGCCTCACCTGCTAGGAGAGATAAAATGCCTCCGCCTTCACAGTGAAAGGTTTTACTCGATATGCTCGCTAGTGCCTGCGTTCGCAGTTCTTCATTTTCAATCATTTCTGCATGAGCCCGCCACTTTTTCAGCTCCTGATGAACAAGCGGAAAAATATCTTTATACACCTTTGTCATCAGTGCAAAAGGACGCTCTGGTACTGACAAATCAATCCACCCCCAACTTAAAGCTCACCATCAAATATATTGATCTGTAAAGGCTCTTGCTGCCTTAAACACATCTTCTCTTTCCGGTTCATTAAAAATTTCGTGATACAGTTCTTCCCATTCACGGTATGATTTATTGGTTGATTCAATGCCATTGAACCATTTGATCACCCTCGTTTTATCCACGATCTTATCATCGCCCGCCTGCATTAAAAGGAGCGGAATCGATTTAAAGACATTCGTTGGCTGCATGGCCGCATCAATATTTTTGATCAGCTCTCGGTACCAGCGAACCGACACCTTTGTTACGTAAAGAGAATCATTTGAGTCTGCCTCAATCACAGCCTGATTCCGTGTGGCTAGTTCAATCGACAGCCCTGACTCGACTTTAAAGGACGGTGCCAGCACATTTAGACCTTTTGATGCAAAATCCATTATCTTCTTCGGTTTAAATTGCAGACCTAAACAAGGTGATGATAAAATAAGGCCATCAATCTTCGTATGGGTATACTGCTTGATCCACTCAATTGAAATGAGTCCACCCATACTGTGTCCAAGTAAAAAAGTAGGAAGCCTGAATGATTTCGCATGTTCGATCCATTCATCTATTGTATCAATGTATTCCTGAAACGAGCGAATGTGGCCGCGCGCACGTGTCGATGTCCCTTGCCCAGGGAGGTCACCCATAACGACGTGATAGCCTGCATTTCGCCACATTTCGATCAGCCATTTATATCGGCCGTGATATTCACTCGCACCATGTACAATTACAATTGTACCAACTGGTCTTTCAGCATGCCAAGTCCACAAAGTAAACACCTCACAAATGTTGTATTAAGAAAGGAAGTCGAAAAAGTGATTTATCCATATCATCAGTTTACACCTGAGATTCATGAATCGGTCTTTGTCGCAGATAACGTCACCATTACTGGTAATGTCACGATTGGAGAATATTCGAGCGTGTGGTTTCAAACCGTCATCAGAGGCGATGTCGCTCCTGTGAGAATTGGAAAAAACGTCAATATTCAAGATTTATCCTGTCTGCATCAAAGTCCTGGAAAAACACTTCTTATAGAAGATGGTGCTACCATTGGACACCAAGTCACATTACATAGCTCAATCATTCGAAAAAATGCCCTCATTGGTATGGGGTCCATCATTCTCGATGGTGCAGAAATTGGCGAAGGTGCCTTTATCGGTGCAGGTAGTCTTGTCCCTCAAGGAAAGGTTATTCCAAAAGGATCACTCGCTTTTGGCCGTCCAGCCAAGGTCGTCCGTCAGTTAACAGATGAAGATATCCAAGACATGGACAGAATCCGTAGAGAATATGTAGAAAAAGGACAATACTATCGTTCCCTTTTATCCCGTTAACATCATACGTGTATCTTCACTTTATCATGTTTTTTTCAGGATATTAAGCAATAACTATGAACCGCTTGTTATTTTACCCTTTTCCACTGCTTTCTATCATGACAAAAAAGGTTTTCAGCACAAAGCTGAAAACCTTTTTTCATTAACTAAAGATGACTTCTTTCGGTTGATGATTCAACTGCTCTGGATCAATGCTGCGCTCCACATAAATGCTGTGCCAGATCATAAAGATGAGGACGGTCCAAATCTTACGGCTATGATCTGCTTTGCCAGCACAATGCTCATTTAATAAATCAAGCACATACTCTTTGTTAATGTATTCATCTGTTTGACTGTTTTTGATGATGTCTTTCGCCCAAGCATTCATCTCATTTTTCAGCCAATGACGAATTGGCACAGGGAAACCAAGCTTTTTACGGTTTAACACATGGTCAGGCACAATGCCTTCTGCTGCTTTACGCAATAAATATTTCGTTGTGCCATCTTTTGTTTTCAACTCTTCTGGAATTTTAGAAGCCGCTTCAAAAACGACCTTATCAAGGAATGGAACACGAAGCTCAAGAGAATTCGCCATCGTCATCTTGTCTGCTTTCAGTAAGATGTCTCCGCGCATCCACGTATGAATATCAACATATTGCATTTTGTTAATATCACTATAGCCTGCGCTTTCCTCGAAGTATGTCTTCGTTACGTCACGATACGTGATGCTTGGATCATAATGTTTTAAGAGGTTTTTCTTCACTGGCTCTTCAAAGATTTTCGCATTACCGATATAACGTTCCTCTAATGGCGTACAGCCGCGAACGATAAAGCTCTTCCCTTTCATTCCTTCTGGCATTAATCGCGCCAGACGAAGAAGAAGCTTTTTCAGCATAGATGGTACAGATTCAAATGGTTTAAGAGAAAGAGGCTCACGGTAAATATTATATCCGCCGAACAGCTCGTCCGCTCCCTCACCTGAAAGAACAACCGTCACTTGTTTCTTCGCTTCTTTTGCCACAAAATACAATGGAATCGCCGCCGGATCAGCTAAAGGATCGTCTAAATGCCAGACAATCTTCGGAAGCTCGTTCATATATTCCTCTGGAGAAATGACGGCACTGAAGTTTTGTAAGCCTAGCTTATCAGCTGTTTCCTTCGCGACATCGACTTCACTAAAGCCATCCTGCTGGAAGCCAACAGAGAATGTCTTCAGCTCAGGGTGTAATTCCTTTGCGACAGACACGATGAAGGAAGAATCAATACCACCTGATAGGAATGAACCAACAGGTACATCACTTCTCATGTGAACTTTCACAGAATCATAGATTGCATCGCGTACTTCTTCTATTAATTTCTGTTCTTGTGTTTGTTCAGGCTTGAATTGAACCTTCCAGTATGTCTTAAATTCGATCTCCTGTCCTGGGCGTAAAATAAACTGATGACCAGGCTCAACTTTGTGCACCTTTTGATCAAGTGTATTTGGCTCAGGAACAAACTGGAACGACATGTACTGCTGCAATGAAGTCTCATCAAATAAAATGTTCTCGTTCACAGCCATCAAGCTTTTGCGTTCAGACGCAAAGTACACTTGCTCATCCATTTGTGTAAAATAAAGCGGTTTGATGCCAAAAGGATCTCTCGCGCCATATAATTGCTGCGCTTCTTTATCCCAAATTAAAAATGCAAACATGCCGCGAAGTTTAGAAGCCGCCTCTTCTTTATAATGACGGTATGTGGCAAGCAGTACTTCCGTATCAGAATCTGTGCTGAACGTATAGCCCTTTTTCACAAGCTCTTCCTTCAGCTCCACATAGTTATAAATTTCTCCGTTGAAAATAATCCAATACTTTTCATCTTCATAAGAAAGCGGCTGCTTTCCGTGCTCAACATCTATAATACTTAAACGTCTAAATCCAAATCCTACATGCTCGTCATGAAAGTAACCCTCATCATCGGGACCACGGTGAACGATGAGACGATTCATTTGTTTAATTAACTCTTCCTGCTCAGTAGTTTCGGACAATGGACGGTGATTAAATACACCAACAAACCCACACATATTATTGCCTCCACGTTATGTTATTTCTTAAAAGTAGACCTATAATTAGACAGTATTTTGTCCGATTTTGTTTCACATTTTTTCACTTTTTGTAGAATTTTTTTTAATCAAAAGGAAAACCGCTTAAAATAAGCGGTTTTCTATGTTGTTATTGTCCTAATGCTTCTTTACGAAGTGTATCGGCTTTATCCGTTTTTTCCCACGGAAGATCTAAATCATGACGGCCGAAATGTCCGTATGCAGCTGTTTGTTTATAGATCGGACGACGCAGGTCAAGCATTTTAATAATGCCAGCTGGACGAAGATCAAAGTTCGCACGAACCACTTCAATTAATTTTTCTTCAGAAGCTTTTCCTGTTCCGAATGTATCAATTGAAATCGATACAGGCTGCGCAACACCAATTGCATAAGCAAGTTGTACTTCACAAGAATCTGCAAGACCGGCAGCTACAATGTTTTTCGCTACGTAACGAGCAGCGTATGCCGCAGAACGGTCAACCTTTGTTGCGTCCTTCCCAGAGAAAGCACCGCCGCCATGACGAGCGTACCCGCCATACGTATCAACGATGATTTTACGTCCAGTTAAACCAGCATCTCCTTGAGGTCCGCCGATGACGAAACGGCCTGTTGGGTTAATAAAGTATTTTGTCTCTTCGTCAATGAGTTCGCTTGGAACCACAGGGCGGATGACATGCTCTTTTAAGTCGCTTTGAATTTGTTCAAGCGTCACTTCTGGTGCATGCTGCGTAGAAATAACCACTGTGTCAATACGAACAGGTTTATTTTGCTCATCATATTCTACTGTTACTTGTGTTTTTCCGTCTGGACGAAGATAGGCAAGTGTTTGATCCTTGCGCACTTCTGTTAAACGCAGAGATAATTTATGCGCTAGTGAAATCGGCAGCGGCATGAGCTCTTCGGTTTCGTTGTTGGCAAAACCAAACATCAATCCTTGGTCACCTGCACCGATCGCATCAATTTCTTCTTCAGTCATTGTTCCTTCACGTGCTTCAAGCGCTTTGTCTACACCTTGCGCAATATCAGCAGACTGTTCATCAATGGATGTGAGCACTGCACATGTTTCCGCATCAAAACCATATTTCGCACGTGTGTAGCCAATTTCCTTAATCGTGTCACGCACCGTCTTTGGAATATCGACATAAGTAGACGTTGTAATTTCACCGCTTACTAATACGAGACCCGTTGTAACAGAAGTTTCACAGGCAACACGTGCATTTGGATCTTTCTTTAAAATTTCATCCAAAATGCTGTCTGAAATTTGATCACAGATTTTATCCGGATGTCCTTCTGTTACTGATTCTGAAGTAAATAAACGACGATTTTGACTCATAATGGCTATTTCCTCCTGTACAAGACCACATCATCCCAAGATGAGGCCTCCAATATGATACGGAACTCGTTCCCTCTTATATTTGAAAACGTTTCTATTAGAGATGTTATTGGCAATTTGTTCATATGATATCCCAAAAATAAAAAAACCATTTCCTTCATTGCGAGGAAAGGGTCTGAGATCGCATGCCTTTCACTCTTATCGCTCAAGGTGTTCTTGTACCTTGCATCAGGTTAGCACCTTGGTTTCTCAGCATATTCATGCCTTTTTCACAAGAAACCGGTTGCTGGGCTTCATCGGGCCTGTCCCTCCACCAACTCGGGATAAGAGTATCCGTTCAATAAGATATCTTATCTCAAACCCTTGCATCATGTCAATGCTTCATCAGAATTATCTCCCCTCTTTTTTCACCTCACACTTAGCATCACCAAAAAGCATATTTTCATAGCAGAAATGAAAAAACACACACAAAAACATTTAAATAGTATAGACTATTATTATGAATGTGTTATACTAATCAAAACAAACAAATTCAACGGTAAAGGAAGGGTTTTTTTTATGAACTCAGTGGATTTAAAAGAAGATTTGCAGTCATTGCTCTCATTAGAAAATACGCACCAAAATTTATCTGTTCCGAAACTTGTTGAAAAGATTTTGGCACGTGATGAAGGCGTTTTAACATCAACAGGAGCTGTCCGCGCTACAACTGGTGCCTACACAGGACGTTCACCTAAAGATAAATTTATCGTCAAAGAAGAAAGCTCTGAACATAAAATTGATTGGGGTCAAGTCAACCAGCCGATCTCTAAAGAAGCATTTGACCGTTTATATACAAAGGTTGTGTCATACTTAAAAGAACGTGATGAACTATTCGTCTTTGAAGGATTTGCCGGCGCTGATGAAAGATACCGTATGCCAATTACAGTGGTAAACGAATTTGCATGGCACAATCTCTTTGCAAAGCAGCTATTCATCAGACCTGACGGATCAACACCTTCTTCAAACGAAAAACCATTCACCATCTTATCTGCACCGCATTTTAAAGCAGATCCTGAAACAGATGGCACAAACTCTGAAACGTTTATTATCGTTTCTTTTGAAAAACGCACCATTCTGATCGGTGGTACAGAATATGCAGGAGAGATGAAAAAGTCCATTTTCTCTGTCATGAATTACCTGCTTCCTGAGCAAGATATTTTATCCATGCACTGCTCAGCAAACGTCGGTCAAGAAGGCGATGTCGCATTATTCTTCGGCCTTTCAGGTACTGGGAAAACGACGCTTTCTGCAAGTGCAAGCCGCAAGCTGATCGGTGACGATGAACACGGCTGGTCTGGCTCAGGAGTCTTCAATATTGAGGGCGGATGCTATGCGAAATGTGTGAACTTAAGCGAAGAAAAAGAACCGCAAATCTACAAAGCCATCAGCTTCGGATCAGTTCTTGAAAATGTTGTGCTTGATGAAGAAACACGTGAAGCGGATTATGATGACACATTCTTCACTGAAAACACACGCGCTGCTTACCCAATCGAAATGATTGATAACATCGTGAAGCCAAGTATCGCAGGACACCCATCTGCCATTGTCTTCTTAACAGCTGATGCATTTGGCGTTTTACCTCCAATCAGCCGTTTAACAAAAGAACAGGCGATGTACCATTTCTTGAGCGGTTACACAAGTAAATTAGCAGGAACTGAACGCGGTGTCACATCACCAGAAACGACATTCTCTACTTGCTTCGGTTCACCGTTCTTGCCGCTTCCAGCTCACGTCTATGCTGAAATGCTTGGCAAGAAAATTGATGAGCACGGCGCAAAAGTATTCCTTGTGAATACAGGCTGGACTGGCGGAGGCTATGGTACAGGCAAACGCATGAACCTAGCGCATACAAGAGCAATGGTGCAAGCAGCGATCGAAGGCGATCTCGACAACGCCGAAATGATCACTGACGACATCTTTGGATTACACATCCCGCTTCATATTCCTGGCGTACCAGATGAAGTGCTTCAACCTTCTAAAACATGGGATGACCAAGAGGCTTATCAAGAAAAAGCACACTTCCTTGCCAATGAATTTAAAAAGAACTTCCAAAAATTCAGCCACGCAGCAAGTGACATTGAAGCCAAAGGCGGACCACTCGTATAATCAAATGACAAAAGCTGAGGGGAATCATTCCCTCAGCTTTTTTTGTTAGTTCGTTGAATGTAATGACACGAGACGGTAAGTTACCTTTGTCACATTGTCTGTCAGCTCCAGTTTTTCAACGTGTGCTGTCCCTGTTTTTTCTCCGTCTTTCGTTTTACGTACCTCAAGCGGAATATTTAATGGATAAATGCGGTACCCTTCCTTCATGAGCTCAAATACATTCTCTTCAATTCTTGTCTCTTTTCCCTTCGTGACAATCATTGTATTAAATTCAACAGGCATTCCCATATTGAAAATCCCCCTACTTTCTAAATTTCGTTATACTGCTTATTTTACCACATTTCCGCTTTTCCGGCTGTGCATCCACGTCGTCAGCCTTCTGACAATTTCCCGATTATGCTGCGGCGGGAAATAATGGTTGTATCCGTGAAAATACCAAGTCTCCACTGACTTTCCGTGCTGGCGCAGCGCATCTTCTAGTAAATACGCATGCTCAATCGATACATTCTGATCCTCTTCTCCGTGGATGATGAGAACAGGCGCTTCAATTTTGTCCACATCATTTAAAGGCGTTCTGTCCTCATAGGCCTCTGGCACCTTGTGCGGGGGACCGCCAATCACACGCTTCATCATTCTTCTCATATCCACACGCTCTTCGTAGGTGAGCTTCATATCACTGACGCCTCCCCATGTCACAAAGGAAGCCGCCTCTTGTTTCATTTCAACAGCGGTCCAAATGCCCATAATCCCTCCGCGCGAAAAACCAAAGATATGAATACGATCCTGCTTCACCTTTTTGTGGTGCTTTAACAATTGAAAGGCAGCAAAAGCATCTTTCCGGTCCTCTCCGGCAAAATCTTCGTTCCCTTCGCCTCCCTGATTTCCTCGGTAAAAGGGAGCAAATACGACAAAGCCCTGCGCTGCAAATTGCACAATCCGGCCTGGTCTCACCATCCCCACATTTTTAATGCCGCCTCGTAAATACAAAAAGCCGTCATAGAGACCTTCTCCGGCCGGTTCAGCGAGCAGTCCTTTGATCCGAAGCCCATCTGCCTCATAGGTCACTGTAAATAAGTGAATATGCGGATGGGGGGACGGAAACCTTCTTTTTTCCACAATCACTTGATTTCTCTCCTTTTCATCTGTTCTTACATCAAATGCTTCATGATCGCTTCTGCGACGAGCTGGCCTGATTTTGTCACTATCGGCGTGCCGCCGCCTGGATGACTTGTTCCTCCAACAAACCAAAGCCCTTCAATGTCCTTTGACTGATTATTGATTCGGAAGAACGCCTGCTTGAACGAGTTGGAAGACATGCCATAAATGGCGCCATGATATGCTCCTGTTTTCTGCTGCAGATCAAGCGGAGTTTGAACCGCTTCATATTCGGCAACCTCATCCATATCAAAGAGACCCTTTTCCTTTAATTTTGTTTTCAAATGCTGCCGATACGTCTCCTTTAGCATGTCCCAATCTTGCTCTTTTGTCACATAAGGCGCATTCGCCAGTACAAAAAGGTTGCTTCTTCCCGGTCCTCCGCTTAAAGCTGGTTCTGAATGACCTGAATAACATATGTAAAGCGTTGGATCCTGAGACAGTTGTTTTTTCTGAAAAATATCTTTGAATTCTTGCTCATAATTCTCTGGGAAAAACACATTGTGATGGGACAGCTGTTCATAGACTTTAGGTACACCTAATAAGAGAACAAAGCCAGATAATGACGGTTCAATATTAGCCAGCTTTTGATTTAAAAAGCTTGGGCGGTCTTTTTCATCTATGAGATGGCGGTAGACAGTCAGCGCGTCCGCCCCTGCAATGACTTGATCTGCTTCATACATCTGGTGAGCCGTCTCTACTCCTTTGATTCGCCGGTCCTTCACATGAATCTTGTTGACTTGTTCATTGAGGTGAATCTGTACGCCTAATTCCTTTGCCAAAGTCTCAAATGCTTCAACTAAACGATATGTACCGCCCTTTATTCCATAAATCCCTTTCTCCCCTTCTAAATACGCCATCATATTAAATATAGCCGGTGCCTCATAGGGAGAAGAGCCGATGTATGTAGCATACCGTCCAAACATCGCCAATGTATGCGGATGACGGAAATATTGACGCAGCAGGCGTTGAACGGTTGTAAACGGTTTGACAGAGAGAAGTGCTTTCATGAGCTTTACATCCGCCTTATCCTTCCACGTCAATAACAAACGATTTAAAAACTGCTCCTCAGCCTTTTGAAAAAACATCTTTGATTCATGTAAAAATGCACGGTATTGCTTCGCATCTTCAGGACTGAATGCTGCAATTTGAGATTCCATTTGCTCAAAATTGGGCGTAAATTCGACCGTATGTCCATCTGAAAAAACGTTTTTGGTCAGAGGAGAAATCGGATAAAATGTGACATAATCCTCCATCCGTCTATGACAGGAAGCAAACACTTCCTCGAAGTATGACTTCATTGTAATGGTACTCGGTCCTAGATCAAAAGAGTAGCCAGCTCCCTGATGGCGCTGCAATTTCCCGCCTAAAGCCGCTTCTTTTTCTAATATGGTGACCTGAACCCCGCGTGACTGTAAGCGGATCGCTGCTGATAATCCGCCAAGCCCGCCTCCGATGATGATCACTTTTTTCATTCGTACCTTCTCCCTTTCCATTCATACCCTTCTTTTTTCAGCCCGATTTTCATAGAAGCAAAGCCAATGGCGATCAAACTTAATATGCTGACCGGCAATAAAAAGGCCATTGCAGATGTTCTCCCGTTCTCGATATCAATTGCCGCTTTGATCGACACACCCAGCCCGTAGCAAAGAATGGCTAAGCATATACTGAGCACATCCAGCTGCAGCAAAGCCATCATCAAACAAATGACAGGAGCCAAATAAAGCAGAGTGTATAAACAAAAGACACTGCTTAACAAAGCAATGCTTCGATTGACACCTGGGAATAAATTTTTCCGGTAGCCTTTCCAAACCTCTTGTCCACTCTCATACATTCTCATATACACAAATGGATGAATGCTTGCAAGTGTGAACGGAAAGCCTTTTTCCTTCACCCGTCTAGCCAAGGCCATATCATCCACTAGCGAATCCTTAATCGCTTCATGCCCGCCAATGTCGTGGTAGCAATTCTTTTCAATGGCAATAAAGCCTCCATGTGCTGCGGCAAAAGCGGGGTTCCTTGAATTCCTTACCCACTTCACTGGCAGATGACAGCCTATGGTAAACATCATCATGGGAACCACAAGATGCTCAAAGAATGTACCTGTTTTTTGTTCTGGGAAGCCTGACAGCATGCCCGTATTTTGCGTGCATACCTGCTGATACACTGCTTCAATTGCCCCTCTTTTTAACCGGACATCCGCATCTAAAAATAGCAGCCAATCAGAAGCTGCTGCCTCAGCGAGCTGAGAACAGGCAAATGATTTACCTAGCCAGCCTTGCTTTAACGCCTGGCCTGACTGGACACGAATCCACGGATACGCTTCTGCAAAGCGCTCCACAATCGCTCTTGTCTGATCTGTCGAATGATCATCAAGTACAATAAGCTCTTTCGGATAAAGGCGTTGATCAACGATCGACTGAAGACAGGCTTCTATTCGCTTCTCCTCATTTCTAGCCGGAATCAGTATCGATAACGAAATGGGTTCATCTGGCGAAAAAGAAGCGGACTTTATCACGGGAAACTGCTTCATATTCCATATGGTGAACATAAACTGACAAAGCAGCAGCACACTGATCACGGTTAAGAAGAGCGCCATGTTTTCACCCACTTTTTAAAAGAATCAAACGCATCACTTGTTGACTGACTTGTCCTTGTCATCTGTTTAAATTCTTCGTTTAATGAAAAATCAGGATCAGCGATGACCTGCGCTTGATGTCGGTTTAACTGCGTTTCAAGCAGATCTCCAAGCATACGCGTCACGTCCTTGCTTCGTAGTGCCCCGCCAGATACTAAGGCATCTTCGCCGAACACAACAGAAACTGTCGGCTTTTGAAATTGATTAAATGTATACTGCAAGGTCACAGGCTTCACCACGACCTGCTCAAATTGCCTCACTAAAAAAGAAGCTCCTCCTTCCAGTTCAAGCGGCCGCATATCCTGATGCATAATTTCCCCCTGTGGAAAAAGCCATACAGCCCCGCCAGCCTGCATGTTCTCTCTTGCTGTCATCAATGCTTGTTTGACACTTTTCAGGTTCTCTTTATGAACCGGAAACGCTCCAAGCTTACGGAAAAAAGCATATTGCTTCAGCTGCTTCTCTTCCATCATCATGTAGTGATCAAGTTCAGACGCTTTTTCTGTTAAAAGAAAAATGATCAGTCCATCCCACCATGAGCTATGATTGGCGAGATAAAGAACAGGCAGCTTCTCCTTCGGGTCCACCAAGCCTTTCATCATCACACAGCGGAAATGCTTATGGAGTAAATACCGCTCAAGATAAAGTAAAAATATACGTCTAAACGATCGGCTTTTGTCGCTTTCTTTCAAATCGAACCCTTCCTTCACACAAAATGACAATGATCAGTGCTAAATAAAAAATGACATCGAGTCCGCCCTTTAATGCCAAAAGACCAAAAAAGAACACCATCGCCTGATAAATACGGCTCGTCCAGCTGAGTGCCTTTTGATCAATTGAAACAAGCGGGAAAAGAAATGAAAGTCCTGCTCCAATCATACCCCAGCTCACAAAATTCTCAAAAGGAATACCGAAAAACCCACCGCCGTCATACCACACCCAAAACTTCCGCTCAGCTGATACTGGATCTAATATGAGGTCAAGCAAGACAATCCATATCCCCGTTTCGACGGCTCGTCTCCACTTTGACTGCTGACTGGATAAAAAAAGGCTGTTTAAAAACACGCCAACCCATGCAAACGCAATGGTTAAGGGCACCCCTGCCACTAGAAAACCTAATGTCGGATAATAGTCATAGGCCCCGAATGGAAACCCCGTTGCGATACCTACCCACTCAACCGTAAATGTAAGCACCCCAACAATGGCTGCCCTTTTGATCACAAGCCCCCATGAGCCATAAATATGCCGCCCAATCTCTATGACGCAGCAGGCATACAGCACAAGAAAGATTCCATTTGCAAACTGAAGCCATGCTGGCACTTCAAAAAAGACCATTAAGATAAGACCTACTAAATACCATCCAACAAATACCCAACTCACTTTATACACGAAACCGCTCCTTTATTTCTGCCAAATTCAAGAAAGCATTCATTCCCCTAGTATAGAAAAAAAGACGCGTTCTATAAATAAACAATGCGCTTCTTATTTTCATCTAGGCACTCACCAAAAATCCCTTTTCACATACTTTAATAGTGATCTAGAACAAAGGAGGCGAATTACTCTTGAATCGTTCCATCAAAGTCAGACTGGCATTCATCGTCGTGGTCCTGCTCTTTATTCCATTTGTCGCCTGTAAAAAAGAACAAGAGCAGACCGTACAAGTAGCCGAGGTGACCCATTCGGTCTTTTATGCTCCGCTATATGTCGCCTTATCAGAGGATTTCTTCAAAGAAGAAGGCTTGGAGGTTGAACTGAAAACCACTTGGGGCGGTGATAAAACGATGACAGCTCTCTTATCAGGCGGTGCTGATATCGCCCTGACCGGGTCTGAATCCTCTATCTATGTAGAGGCTCAAGACACAAAGGACTCTGTCATGAACTTTGCACAGCTGACACAAACAGACGGCACATTTCTTGTTTCAAGGGAGGAAATAAACCAATTCTCTTGGGATCAATTAAAAGGGAAAGACTTCTTAGGACAGCGGAAAGGCGGCATGCCGCAAATGGTCGGTGATTATGTCTTGAAAAAGGAAGGCATTGATTTAAAAAAGGATCTTCGCATGATTCAAAATATTGATTTTGCCAACATTTCAGGTGCGTTCTCCTCTGGAACTGGCGATTTTGTGCAGTTATTCGAACCGACCGCTTCCTTACTTGAAAAAGAAGGTAAAGGGTACATTACCGCCTCCTTTGGAGAAGCTTCTGGCAAGGTGCCATATACTACCTTCATGGCAAAGAAGAGTTACTTAGAGGAAAACAAAGAGACAGCTGAAGCCTTCACCCGTGCCATTTACAAAGCGCAGAAATGGGTAAAAGCCAAGCAGCCGGAGGAGATCGCAAAGGCCATTCAATCTCATTTTCCTGATACAGATCTTGATGTCTTATCAACTGCCATCAAACGCTACAAACAGCAAGATTCCTATGCAACAGATCCCCTTCTGAATGAAGAGGAATGGAACAAATTGCAGGAAATCATGAAGGAGAGCGGTGAATTGCCGGAATTTATCCCGTACAAACAACTTGTCGATTCATCCATTGCAAAGAAGGTCACAGATCACAAATAGAATAGGAGGTAGCACATGTCTTTCCTTCAAATTGACCATGTGACCCACACGTACTTCTCTTTAAAAGAAAAAACAACGGCTATACAGCACATCAATATGGAGATAGACCAAGGTGAATTCATCTCATTTATTGGTCCCAGCGGCTGCGGAAAAACCACCTTGCTGTCTATCATCGCAGGCATTACGCCGCCCTCTGAAGGTCGAATTTTAATCGAAGGAAAAGAACCAAATCAAAAGGAGCATCAAATCGGCTATATGCTCCAGCAAGATTATTTGTTTCCTTGGAAAACCATCAAGGAAAATGTGATTCTCGGGTTAAAAATTGCGAAACAAGATTCACATGAGGCCACCTCAGCTGCCCTTGACTTACTGCCAAAGTTTGGACTGCATGAAGTAGAGGAAAAATATCCGAAGGAGCTGTCTGGCGGAATGAGGCAGCGTGCTGCTCTCGCCCGAACGCTTGCAGTTGATCCCGGTCTGCTTTTACTAGATGAGCCATTTTCAGCGCTAGACTACCAAACCAAACTGACATTAGAAGATCTCGTCTTTCACACATTAAAAAACTATCAAAAAACAGCAGTCCTTGTGACACATGACATCGGCGAAGCCATTGCGATGAGTGACCGCATTTTCTTATTCTCAAAGCATCCAGGCTCTATCCAGCGAATCTTTACCGTACCAGACGATATAAGGGCTCTCTCTCCTTTCGAAGCGAGACAGACCCCGCGTTTCCAAGAGCTCTTTCAAACGATTTGGAAGGAGCTGAAAACAGTTGAAACACAGTGACCTTTTACATGAAGCCTATCGCAAAAAATACCGAATGGAAAAACGTATCACACGTATCTATCAGTTCATCATATTCGCCAGCTTCTTTTCGCTTTGGGAGCTTGCCAGTCATTTCAGGCTCATCGATCCGCTGATTTTCAGTTCACCATCTGCGGTCTGCCAATTATTTGTGCAAAAAATATCAGATGGTTCTTTAGTAAATCATATGAGTATTACGTTATTTGAAACGGTGCTCGGTTTTCTACTTGGTACCTTTTGCGGCATTTTGCTCGCTGCCGCCTTATGGTGGTCCACCCGATTAGCAAACGTTCTTGATCCTTATTTAGTCATTTTAAATGCCATGCCGAAAGTTGCCCTTGCCCCCATTTTAATTGTTGCCCTTGGGCCTGGTATGATCAGCATCGTTGCGATGGGTGCGATCATTAGTGTGATTATTACAACGATCGTCATTTACACTGCCTTTCAAGAGGTCGATGAGAATTATTTAAAGGTGATGAAAACCTTTGGCGCGAAAAAAGGCGTCGTCTTTCGTGAGGTCATGTTGCCAGCCAGTATTCCAACGATGATTTCTGCCATCAAAGTCAATGTCGGTCTTTCTTGGGTTGGGGTCATTGTAGGGGAATTTCTTGTATCCTCAAAAGGGCTCGGCTACATGATCATTTACGGCTTTCAAGTCTTCAACTTTACACTCGTGTTCTTAAGTCTTTTCATTATTGCTGTGTTTGCTACCATCATGTACCAGCTTGTGGAATGGCTTGAGCGCCGTTTTCTCCAAAAATAAAAAAAGCACAGGGATGGTCTCCCTGCGCTTTTTTTAACGAATCAAACCGTTCTTTTCTAAATAAGCAAGACTTTGTCTTAGCACATCATCTTTCATAATAAAACTGAAATTCTTATTTTTTGCGATGGATCTTGGCAAGTCTGCGAAAAGAACAGGTCCTTTCGTTTCAAAATACGTGTCCTGCTTCACTAGCCTTTCAATATCAGCGAAATAAATATTCTTTACGATGACCTTTTCTCTGCCTAGCACCTGATATTGGCCAATATACGTTAATTCACGAACAACAGCACCCGTCTCTTCTTGAATCTCACGTATAGCGGCTTGGTCTGCTTCTTCATTTGGCTCAACTTTCCCTCCTGGAAACTCATAGCCCCGATCCTCATGTTCAGTGAGCAGCCATTTTCCCTGGTAGCGGCAGATGGCCCAAACATGCTTTGGATGACTTGAAAAAGGCTTCTCTTCAAAGGAGAGCTTGACCGTATTATGATAATAGTCTTTAAATACATGCATGTGAAATCCCTCATATCCTGTCCTTGCTTCTTGTAAAACATCATACCACAGATCACATTTCTCTGAAGAATTTTTATCAAAAGTGAAACAAACGAGTGGTTTCATCTCGTCTGTATTTAAAATGAGGTTATTGTTGCTAAAACCTTTTTATCATCTCCAACTTCATCCAATTTTAATCATGAAACCTTTTATCCCTTGATGACGTAAATCAATAAGGGTTTGTCCTATCACGACGAGGAGGAAAACAGCATGAGTATAACAAATGGGTCAAAACAAGAGAAAGATCAAGCGCTTCCGCTCAGGAAAAATGAGAAAGAAGACGCACCTCATGAGGTGATCAAGAAACACCTCATCAAAGGACAAAAGCTAGATTTAACAAAAGACAATCCAAATATCGACCAAATTCATATCGGGCTTGGCTGGGATCTGGCTGGCCAGCCAATTGATTTAGATACGCAAGTGTTTCTCTTAAATGAAGAGGACAAGCTGTTGTCTCCAAGCCATCTGATCTATTATCATCAGCAGCAAAGCTTAGACGGGGCTGTTCGTCATCTTGGTGATCATCAATTTGGCGGTGGGTATCGAGACAATGAAATGATCATTATGCAATTAAGCAGAGTCTCACCTGATATTCATAAAATCGTCGTAACAGCCACGATACATGATGCACACGAGCGCAAGCATCATTTTGGACAAGTGACCAACGCCTACGTGCATCTTACTGATCAAATCTCGCAACAAGAGATTTGTACCTTTCAATTAACAGAAGATTATTCGTATTGTACCTCCATCATTTGCGCTGAACTCATAAGAGATGAGGACGAATGGGAAATTATCGCGACTGGGCAAGGAACTACGCTAGATTTAAATGACTTATGCCGCATCTACGGATTCACAGCTTGACGCAGGAAAGGAGCCGGCACCAATGGGATTTCATTTCAACACGATAGAAGAACTCACTTTACAAGCAGAAGGCAGCGGAATCTTTTTTGCGAAAAAAGGCGCAATGATTGCCGATCAAGGAACGTTTCAATACCGCAAACGACTACTCGGGACAAATAAAGGAAATATGGTCAGTCAAGTATTTAACCACATCAGCAGAAAATTGACAGGTGAAAACCTTGAGGTGATGGAAGTGAGTGGACAAGGTACTTGTTATTTAGCTGATTCCAGCGAGCACGTGACAGTGATTAATCTTGAGCCGAGCGGTCCTTGGCAGCATGTAAGTGTAGAAAGTGAAGATCTACTTGCCTTTACTGAGGAGTGTCATTACGGCGTGACACCAGTAGGCGTTGGTATTTTATCACAGAAAGGACTGTTTACATCAAAGCTCTCCTATCAAGGCCACGGAGCGCAGGTCGCCATTAAAACGAATGGAAACCCGCTCATTTTAAAAGCCCCCTGCCGTGTAGATCCTGACGCCATTGTCGCTTGGACAGGCAAAGCACCGAAGGTCAAATTAGATGTGAACTGGAAAACCTTCATTGGACAAACATCTGGTGAATCCTACTTATTTGAGTTTCAAGAACAAGACCAAATTGTCATTATCCAGCCATCTGAGCGCACATCTGGCTTACGGGTTGGTTTAGATGATAACCGCTACAAGCCTCAAATCCAGAGCTCTTCTCATGATTTCACTAATTCACAGACATCACAGCAAGAGAATAAAGGCGGGCTTAGTGATCTGATCGGAGGCATCTTACAACCGCGAAAATAAAAGCATGTAGAAAATCTCTACATGCTTTTTCAATTCATTAATCCATTTGTTTCAATAAAGTTCTTTGTCTCTTCATTCCCGAGCTCATAAATCATTGAGTAAATCTCTTGTCTTTTTCGATCCATTTCATCATTCGGACTGTCATAATGATATTCAAGAAACGGAACATGCGCTCGAAAGAATCCTTTCCAATCTGTCATATACTGTTCATCGAAATAGTCTCTCAGCTGCAAAATTTGATCATCATCTGCTTCTATTTGAAATTGCCAAGCCGCCGCATCTCTATGCTGCGATATCGACCCATCCTGTACAGATACATAATATGTGTGTCTCGCCATCTGATTCATCCTTTTTCCTTTAGTATGACCAGATATGAAAAAATTACGGCTTTTTGCGCAATTTATTTTTCAACATGTCCAACACATCAATAAACAACTGTGGAATGGGAATTCCGAGGGCATTGGCTGTCGAGACGATTTGGTAAGATTCATAAATAATATAAAAGATGATCGCTAAATCCTTAATCATCCCATTTGTCTTCAGCATGACATCGAAGAAATGCGCCATCGATATTAAGGAGACCGTCACAATCTTTCGAACAAGCCGTGTAAAAAAACGTTTCATTGTGAGCTGCCCAGTCAAAGATTCTCTTAGGCTTGAACAAATTAATTCAATGGCCATCAATGTTACTAATATCATCAGTAAATATCCTGCTCCACCAAACAGAAAGCTCATCGCTGACAAACTGACTGTAAACAACGAAAAGATGCCTAAATCCTTGCTCACTTGGCATCAACATCCTTTCATAGTGGAACTCCTTACCTCAATAGTATATGCCGGATCCTCGCAATAGCTTGGACGACAAAAAATAAAGGCGTCGTCTTTTAAATCGGACAGAGTGATGACAAGAAAAAAAGCCGCCTTGTGCGGCGGCTTCCATTCTTAGACTCTGACATCAATAAAGCGAGCGTCTGAATCCTTTGGCTGAACAGCTTGAGGCTGCTGCTGAACTTGATCCAGCATGACCATGGCTTGTGCTGTATTCGTAGCAAGCTGTGAATTCAACAAACTAATATTGAGTGTTCTTTGAATGCTCGCGACTTGCTGACTCATCATTCCTGCAATGGAAGACATCTTCTCCCCTCCCTTCTCTTTTCTCTTCGGCTGAAAGCCCTATGATTTCAATGGGCTGTCTGTCACAAATCCATCAAAAAAGAATGCCGATCTTATGATCGACATTCCTTTCACATTCGTATTATCCTAAAAATGCTTTAAGCATCCAGTTGTGTTTCTCAATAGATTGATGTATCGCAAGCAGCATATCACCTGTTGTTTCATCGCCAACTTCTCCAGCCAGCTCCATTCCTTGCTTTAATTCCTCTGCGATATTGGAGAAATCATCATATAGATTTTTCACCATTTGCTCCGCTGATTCATTGCCTTCAGCTTCTTGAATGCTAGAAATTTCTAAGCATTCTTTCATTGTCGCAACAGGCTGTCCATTTAACGCAAGCATACGCTCAGCCAAATCATCAATGTATGTCGCTGTTTCTGTATAAAGTTCCTCAAATTTCTCATGGAGTGTAAAGAAGTCTTTTCCCTTTACGTACCAATGATAGTTATGTAATTTCACGTAAAGCACAGTCCAATCAGCTACTTGTTTATTGACGACGTTTAATAATTTTTCAGACATGTTCATTCCTCCTTATGTAATTGCGTTTAGTATGAGAATACCCTTTTCCTATTATACTGAAACCTGCCATGAATTTCTTCTATTTTGACTGCATGAAATATATGTTAATATGGAAATAAGGAGGGAGTTAGATGCTGTTACTTGGGATTATCAGCTTTATCATTATCTCAATCGTTGTCTTTTTATCACTGTGGACAACATCGAAGGCTTATGAATATAAGCATAAAATCGATTCACCACAGGATGCTGAACCAAACCAACGTCCTAACCCAAAATAAATCGCACTTAATGATGTGAGGTTTCTGCTTCAGTAGACGAACTCTCTTTTTTCACATCACCTACGTGGATGTTCGTCTTCGGCATATTATGCTGCTGTTTAGCTGTCACATGGACTTGTATGATATAAAGGCCATCTTTTTTAAAGGCTGTATGCAATTCATATACACCTTTGTTCTCTTTCTTTGGCTGAATCATCTTGCTGTTATCTTTGTCACCATCTTTCCACACTTCAAATTGAACATCGTCTGCATCATCAACAGGGGTATCACCATATGTGACAGCTGCTTTTACTATAACGCTTTCATTTTTCTCCACTTGCTCAGGTCCTGTAAGCTTCACTTCTAATAGCTCAGGCACCTCCCCTTTGCCGCTATTTGCTGCAGAGTTCCCACATGCACTTAGTAACATGAGCATCAAAATCATTCTTAACATTTTTCGCATCCCGAGTTTCCCCCTTCTTTTACTGACATGTCCATTTTAACAAATATCCCCTATTTTGACATCTCATGATCGAATTCAAAAAACCGGACATCAACTTGTCCGGTTTATGATCTATTAACCAAATACTTTTAGAAGCTCTTCTTGATCTTGAGAAAGCCAGAAACGCATCAAACGTTTTGCCCCTTCAAGGTCATGAAGCTTCGCTTGACCGCATTGCTCTTCGTTTGCAGCAGGAATCTCTGTTACCTCAACTGCATCCTTGAATGTTGCATCAAGAAGTTCAACGATCTCTTTTGGAGTAGGTGCACCACTGACCACTAAATAGTAGCCTGTCTGGCAGCCCATTGGAGAAATATCAATGATATCAAAATGATCGTATTTCTCTGAGTGTGTTCTAATGTTAAACGCAAGTAAATGCTCTAATGTATGAATCGTATCAGGTTTCATCGCCTGCTTGTTAGGCTGACAAAAACGAATATCAAATTTATTTACTTCCCCATCTGATCCCACTTTATGAACGCCGCAATGACGAACGTATGGCGCTTTTACAGCATTATGATCAAGTTCAAAGCTTTCAACTGAAGGCATAATCACCACTCCTATAATTGCAATTTCCTATATTATAACATATTTCTCCGACCAGCTTAGTTTATAAAACTTTCCTTCCTTGTCCTTTTTTCTTATACTGTGAAAGACAGACAAGGAGGAACCTCTATGAAACAAATTTTTATCGGCATCATACGCTTTTATCAAAAATGTATTTCCCCTCTTACACCGCCTAGCTGCCGGTTTTATCCAACATGCTCAAACTATGGGCTAGAGGCGATCAAAACGCATGGCGCTTTAAAAGGCGGCTGGCTCACCATCAAACGGATTTTAAAATGTCATCCACTCCATCCTGGCGGCATCGATCCTGTCCCGCCGAAAAAGGAAAAATAACTTATTTTTCTTCATATCCGTTGACGACTAAGTCAAGCTTGCCTGTTCCAGGATCAATGACAAGACCGTGCACAGGCACATCTGATGGAAGAAGCGGGTGATTTTTTACAACGGACACACTGTCCTTCACGCTCTCTTCAACAGAACTAAAGCTTTTGAGCCACTGTTTAAAGTCGATTCCTGAGTATTCCAGTACTTCAATACGCTTTTCTGGAATACCACGCTCAATGGCTTTGTTTAAAAGTGTTTGACTGTCTATTTTGCTCATACCACAATCATGATGCCCAATGACATAAACCTCGTCAGCATTTAATTCGTAAACAGCCACTAAAATGCTTCGCATAATACTTCCAAATGGATGAGAAACAAGAGCACCAGCACTTTTAACGATCTTGATATCTCCATTTTTCATGTTCATTGCACGCGGAAGCAGCTCGACAAGTCTTGTATCCATACATGACAGAATGACAGCTTTTTTCTGTGGAAACTTCGTTGTTGTAAATTCTTCGTATTTCTTCTCTTCAATAAACTGTTGATTATATTCGATGATTTCATCTAAAAGTTTCATACGTTTGCCCATTCCTTTATCTTTTTTAAAAATAAATATAGCACAATGTGAGAAATTTCGTCACGTTTTGCAGCGCATTTTTTTAAAGGAAACATCTGCTGATGAAATTTTTTTATTTTCCTCTTTTCAAATCGTAATTATTACGATACAATTACTCAGGACATTAAATCGTAATCATTTCTATCTAATAGATTGAGAGGAGACATTTCTACATGAAAAAAATCTTTTATATTTTAACAGCTGCTTTATTTGCGATCGGTCTTGCCGCTTGCTCAAGCAGTACGGGGACAAATGCTTCAAAAGGAAAGGCAGACGGGAAACTAACCATTTACACCACGATCTTCCCGATCCAAGATTTCACTGAAAAAATTGGCGGTTCTCACGTTCATGCGCAAAGTGTGTACCCGGCCAATGCAGATGCACACAGCTTTGAACCAAGTTCAAAAACGATGGTTGAAATGGCTGAAGGTGACGCCTTCATCTACAGCGGTACAGGAGCTGAAGCATTCGCTGACAAAACCGCTTCTACGTTAAAAGACCAAGGCGTGAAAACAGTCAAAGCAGCCGAAGGCATCAAATTGTTATCGACAAAAGAAGAGCATTCACATGAAGAAGGCGAAGACCATGATCACGACCATGAAAGTGAAGCTCATGACCATGATAAACACGACCATGGAGATAAAGATCCTCACGCATGGTTAGACCCGGTTTATGCAAAGCAAATGGCGAAAAACATTAAGGACACGCTCGTTTCATTAGATCCAGATCATAAAGACGAATACACAAAAAACTATGAAAAACTAAAAAAGGATTTGCAATCGCTAGATCAAGAGTTCAACACAACGTTATCTAAAGCAAAACATAAAGAAATCCTTGTTTCTCACGCAGCCTACGGTTATTGGGAAAAGCGCTACGGTATTGAGCAAATCAGTGTATTAGGGTTATCCGCTTCTGAAGAGCCTTCACAAAAGCAGCTCGAAAGCATTGTACAAAAAGCTGAAAAGCATCACATTCAATATGTGATTTTTGAAAACAACGTCAGCAGCAAAGTATCAGATACAATCCGCAGTGAAATTGGGGCAAAAAGCCTCACACTTAAAAATCTAGAATCTATTACTGAAGATGATGCCAAAAATGGCGAAAGCTACATCAGCTTAATGAAACAAAATCTAAAGACCTTAAAAACCGCTTTAAATGATTAATTACTAGAACCCCGGGTGATCATCCGGGGTTTTTTGCTGCAAAAAAGCACACCAATTCAGGGTGTGCTTTTTATTACATTTGATATTTTTTCTTAAACAACTCGGCTCTTCCGCCTTTTTCTCCGAATTTTTGTCGTCCTGTATAAAAAGGATGCGTATCAGAGCTTGTTTCTACTTTAATCACAGGATACGTTTTCCCATCTTCCCATTCTACTGTCTCATTGGATGTCTTTGTCGATTTACTCAAGAAGCGGTAACCGCTGTTTACATCCATAAATACAACTTCATGTGAGGTTGGATGAATATCTCTTTTCAATGTCAAAACTCCTTTCGTTATCAAAACGTAATGATTACGCTTTATATTTATATTCTACTCCCTCTTTTACAACTTGTCAAAAATCAAGCTTTCTTAGTCAGGAAGAATAATCTAAAAATGGTGGAGAATAATAACATCATGAAAAAGAGAAGCGATAAGAAAGGCGGAGAAAAAATTGACTGATCTCGTTTTAGCTAGAAGCCTGTTCGGCACAACCATGGGCTTTCATATTATTTATGCCTCGCTTGGCGTCGGCATCCCGCTAATGATTTTGTTAGCTGAACTCATCTTCCAAAAAACGAAGGACCCTCACTATGCTGTCATGGCCAAACGGTGGACGAAAGCGCAGGCTGTCTTGTTAGGTGTCGCCATTCCAACAGGCACGATTGCTGGTACTCAGCTCGCTCTTCTATGGCCAGGTTTTATGGAGGTCATCGGAAAGGTCATGTCACTGCCATTTCAGATTGAAATTTATGCGTTCTTTATTGAAGCATTATTTATGTCTATTTATGTGTACGCAGCGGATCGCCTATCACCTGCTATGCGCATCATTACCGTTATTTTTGTCGTGATTGGCGCAGCCGCTTCAGCGATTCTGATCACAAACGTACATGCGTTTGAAGGAACACCTGCTGGCTTTCAAATGGTCAATGGAGAGATTACAAATATCGAGCCTTGGAAGGCCTTTTTCAATCCAAGCTTTGTGGTGACTGCGACACATGTCGTGCTGTCTGCTTTTACAACAGGTGCTTTTGTGATTGCTTCGGTGGCCGCTTTTAAAATGCTCAAAACAAGAAAGAATGAGAAACTCTATACTTTTCATCGAAAAGCCCTTTTTCTTGGACTTATTGTAGGAGGCCTTTTCTCATTTCTTACGGCCTTAAATGGTCATGAGTCTGCTCAGCTTCTGTATGAATATCAGCCTGAAAAGTTAGCCGGTGCTGAAGGTTTATTTGAAACACAATCACATGCGCCTCTTGCAATAGGTGGTTTTACTGATGCCGATTCACAGGAAATTAAAGGAGCAATTGAAATCCCTTGGGCGCTTAGTTTTCTGGCAGGAAATAGCTTTGATACGGTGGTCAAAGGCTTAAATGATTTCCCTCGTGACGAGTGGCCGCCTTTATTTATTCACACATTATTTAACGGCATGGTTATCATTGGCTCAGTCCTCATTTTGTTTGCAGTGTTAGCACTGCTTTACCGTAAAATTTTAAAACGCGAACATTATCCGAAGTGGCTCCTTTTTCTTTACTTATTCGGCGGGCCCCTTAGTCTTTTGGCCATTGAGTTCGGCTGGATCTTTGCATGTACAGGCCGTCAGCCATGGGTCATTTATCGAATGCTCAAAACCTCAGAGGTCGTCACATCATCCGGTTCAATCGGTACGCTCTTTATCCTTTTTGCCATTGTCTATCTCATCTTAGGCATAGCAACCGTTATTGTACTGACGTACTACTTTAGAAAACATTCGATTGAAGAAGACCTACGGTTAACAGAATCTTAAAAAGGAGCGATCTAGATGCAAATGGATGTTACAACTGATGCGCTCATTGCAATCACCATCTTATGGGGATTCGTTTTTATCTATGCAGTGATGGCATCAATGGATTTCGGCGCAGGATTTTGGTCGATGATTTATATGAATAGAGAACAAACAAAGGCCGCTAATATTGCAAATAAATATCTTTCTCCAACATGGGAAGTAACAAACGTCTTCATTGTGGCGATTGTTGTTGCATTGTTTAGCTTGTTTCCAGGTGCGACCTTTGTACTTGGTACCGTTTTATTAATACCCGGCAGCATCATATTGTTACTACTTGCACTGCGAAGCGGGTTTCTCGTGTTTTCTCATTCACTCCCTAAAAAATACCGAAAAGCGGTTACTTACATTTCAGGGATAAGCGGCTTTATCATTCCGTCCATCCTGATCATGGTTCTTCCGATTACTCATGGTGGATTTATCTTTCAGGAGAACAACGTCTACTCATTAGATCTTGGACTGGTCTTTACGAGTGCAAATGTCTATTCTTTTGTCGGCTTTGCCATTTTCAGCACCCTTTTTCTTTCGTCTTTGCTTTTAGCTGATTTCTCGAATGTGGCTGATGAAGATGAAGCTTACAGCATTTATAGAAGAGGGGCTCTCATTACGGGTCCGCTTTCACTCTTGATGGCCTTTTTTATCATGCTGACATTAAGAAGCGAGGCCAATTGGCTGTTCACAAAAATGATGCAGAACATTCCTATTCTTCTTGTATCACTCCTGATGTTTTTGCTAGCAGGACTGGCTCTATTTTTACCAAACAGCCGGTTTAAGCAGCGGAAAGGCCGGCCCCGTTTAGCTGTCATTGCGATCACCATTCAATATTTTTTAGCAAGCTACGTGTACGGACGTGCCCATTTGCCTTATATGGCCTATCCAGATATTACAATCATGTCTGGATTTACAGACCCTGTCACATTTAGAGCATTGTTTATCACCTATATTGTAGGTTTTATCATCTTATTCCCTGGGTTCTATTTCTTCTGGAAATTGTTTATGAAGGATAAGCGCTATATTCGTCAGGAAGATTAACATGAATGGACGAGGTTCATTTCGGTTACATTATAGAAGAAAGACATACTCAAAAGGAGGTCATCTGTATGAGTCAAAAAATCCTTTGTGAAGTCAATAACTGTTCCTATTGGAATGCTGGAAACCGCTGTGGGGCAGATGCAATCTATGTCGTCAGCCACACAGGAAATACGGCTGAAAAAAGTGAAGAAACGGATTGTAAAACGTTTAAACCACAAGATCTTTAAGTCTCATTAAAGGAGGCGCTTCACATTGAAACACGATCGGCTGCTTCAAACGTTTTTTGACGAAATTCATGACGCGGACGAAGCCGCATTTTATCAGGCTGCTCACTCCTTTTTAAACCTTTGGGATTATGAATATGGCCATGCAGCAGACATGCCCAATGAAATGAATCACTATATCGGACAGCTTGCTTACGACAGCGAGCTTGTAGAAGAGTAAGAAAGAGCGGATCACCGCTCTTTCTTTCTTAATGAGACAGGAAGGAAAAACTTTCTCTCACTATACATAGATTTTATTGGATGTGCAAAAGGTGATTCACTCGTTTTCACATCACAAAATCATGTTTTGTAAACACGTCAATTTTATCTGAAAAAGAACGAAGCGCTTGATAGTCCACTTCTACGCCCATTCCTGGGGAACGAGGTACCTCAATAAAACCATTCTCAACCTTGATTTCAGGAAAAATGATATCTTGCTCCCAATATTTTGATGAAGCTGAAATATCACCTGGGATTGTAAATTGAGGAAGGGAAGCAAGTGCCACGTTCTGCGCGCGGGAAATGCCTGTTTCAATCATCCCTCCGCACCATAATGGAATTTGATGCTCCTTACTGAATGTATGGATTTTAAGGGCTTCTGTCAGCCCCCCAACTCGTGAAGGCTTCACATTAATAATTTGACAGCTGCCAAGCTCTACAGCTTTTCTAGCATCATCTAAAGAACAAATACTTTCATCCAAACATATCGGTGTTTTTAAATGCTTTTGCAAATGGCGATGATCCACGATATCATCTGCAGCTAATGGCTGTTCAATCATTAATAAACGAATGTCATCGAGCTGCTTGAGCTTGCTAATATCCTTTAATTCATAAGCAGAGTTTGCATCCGCCATTAATGGAAGGTTAGGGAAAGACTCTCTAATTTTTTTAAGAAGTCCAATATCCTGTCCCGGCTTAATTTTCACCTTCACACGCTGATAGCCTTGGTCAACATATTGCTGAATTTGCTTCAGCATGTCGTCAATGGGTCCTAACCCCGCCACAACACCAGAAGGTATTCTCTCTTTGGTGCCGCCTAATACATCACGTAATGACTTATTCTCACGCTTCGCATAAATATCCCAAACAGCCGATTCGATTCCCGCTTTCGCCATCCTATTACCTTTAAATTGGTACAGGCTGTCTGGTATTTCTGAAGGGTGTGTAAAGGTGCGTGTCAGTACATTCGGTATAAAGAAAGCTCTCAGCATATGATAGCAAGTCTCAATGGTTTCTTCTGTATACCATGGAGAAGAAAAGGCTGACACCTCTCCCCATCCAGTCAATCCTGTTTGATCTTTTACCTCGACAATAATAAACTCACGCTCTGAGATGGTTCCAAGACTTGTTGTAAATGGCTGCTTGAGCTTCATCGTGACATGATATAAAATCACTCGTTCAATTTGAATCATCTAAAAACCCCTTTGATTTGAGTCTGTGCCTCTGCAATTTATTCGACGCATTTCTTGGCAGCTCGTCCACAAAGTGAAAAGCGGCGGGCCATTTATATTTTGCTAAATGCGACTCACATAATGCATAGAGCTCATTCTCCGGTATCTTATGGTCTGTGACAAGAAAGGCAGCCGGTACCTCTCCCCATCTATCATCATACATACCCGCCACTCCGGCTTCCTTTACATGCGGATGTGTTAACAGAACCGCTTCAATTTCAGCAGGATAAATATTCTCACCGCCAGAAATAATTAAATCTGAACGGCGGTCAAGCACAAATAAGAACCCTTCCTCATCCACATAGCCAATATCACCCGTTTTCAGCCAGCCTTGATCAAAGGCAGCTGCGGTTGCTTCTTCACGGTAAAGGTACCCTTTCATGACATTTGCCCCTTTCACCATAATTTCGCCATGCTCAAAAGGACGACAAGTGCGTGTACCATCTTGAATTTTCAGCTCACACCCAAAAAGGGGTTTTCCCGCTGATCCAAGCTTCTCTACACTAAATTCAGGCGCAAGGGTCACAATTTGTGAACAGGTTTCCGTCATACCGTACGATTGAAACACAGGGAAGCCTTTCTCTTTGCTTTCTTGAAGCATCGCAAAAGGCGCAGGTCCTCCGCCTAATAAAAGACAGCGCAAAGAAGACGGGCATTCTTCCAGTCTGCTTAATAAACGGGATAACATCGTTTGAACAACAGATATCATCGTCACACGATGCTGTTCAATAGAATCCTTTACTTCATCGACATCAAACTTCTCATGAAGTACGACAGTCATCCCATAGATCACAGACTTAAATAAAGCGGATAACCCGCTAATATGAAAAAGAGGAAGTGCAATAAGCCAGCGGTCATCCTCTCTGATGCCCATATTTAGTGCAGAGGAAACAGCACTATGAAAATGATTGCCAAACGTTTGCTCCACGCCTTTTGGGCGTCCTGTTGTGCCAGATGTATACATGATGGTCGCTGTTTCATTCAAATCAAATTCGCTCTCGATTTTCTTTTCATTATCTTGACCTGCTTCAGGTAAAGTCTCCATTGTATAAACGGGGAGATCACCTTTATGATCACTGGCATAAACAGGTTCAGTTAATAAAGCGGATGCTTTTGCATCTTCAAGCTGATAGCGCCTCTCAGCTTTTGTTAACTTATTGTTCAATAGCACGATTTTTAATCCTAATGAAAAACAAGCATGAACAAGCATCACCATTTGAGGCTGATTGTTCATCAAAAGCCCAACCGTTTCCCCTTTTTTCAATGATGCATCTGCAAGTCTATTAGAAAGCTCATTTACTTCATCAGCTAAATCGCGAAATGTCCACTTTTTATCCTGATAAATGAGCGCGATTCTTTCTGGCGTTAAATAAGCACGGTACAGCAGCCAATTAGGTTGCTTCATCATGACACCTCCTCTTCTTAAAAGAAAACAGCTTAGTCTGATGCACTAAGCTGTTTTTCATCGATATGATTGAATCAAGGGAAACGCGGGAACTGACCGAAGTCCGGCTTGCGTTTTTCCTTAAAGGAATCGCGTCCTTCTTTTGCTTCATCTGTTGTGTAATAAAGAAGTGTCGCATCTCCTGCAAATTGTTGAATTCCAGCTAATCCATCCGTATCTGCATTAAATGCAGCCTTCAAGAATCGTAAAGCAGTCGGGCTCTTTTCTAGCATTTCCTCACACCACTTCACAGTTTCTTCTTCAAGCTGCTCTAATGGTACAACTGTATTGACAAGTCCCATATCAAGCGCTTCTTGTGCATTGTATTGACGGCATAAGTACCAGATTTCTCTCGCTTTCTTATGACCAACAATACGTGCAAGGTAGCCTGAACCATAACCAGCATCAAAGCTGCCTACTTTTGGACCAGTTTGTCCAAAAATTGCATTATCTGCTGCAATTGTCAGGTCACATACAACGTGAAGAACGTGCCCGCCGCCGATTGCATAACCAGCAACCATTGCAATCACCGGTTTTGGAATCACTCGAATCAAACGCTGTAAGTCTAATACATTTAGACGCGGAATTTGATCGTCTCCTACATAGCCGCCATGGCCGCGTACTTTTTGATCTCCACCAGAACAGAATGCTTTGCCGCCAGCTCCTGCAAGTACGATTACACCAACATTTGAATTATCACGAGCACGTGAAAATGCATCAATTAATTCACTCACAGTCTTTGGTGTAAACGCGTTATGTACATGTGGACGATTAATCGTGATCTTTGCGATCCCATTGTACGTTTCATATAAAATTTCGTCATACTGACGCTCAGTTTGCCATTCAATAGCCATCAATAGTTCCTCCTCTAAAATCTTGCGTAATAAACTCACTTACTATTTTACCAAAAAAATGTGGTTGTTCCACATGAACTGTATGCCCAGCCTGCTCAGCCAATATGAATTGACTGCCTTCAAGCTCCTGCTGCATACGTTTGGCGATATTGCAGAACTTTTCATCAAGCGCTCCGCAAATCAACAAAACAGGTAAATTCATATGCTTTAATGCCTTCCAAACAGAGGGCTGCGAACCTGTTCCTAGGCCTTCTAAGCTGCGAGCCAGTCCAAGTGGATTGGCTTTCAGCCTTCCCTCTCTCAATTGAGCCTGCGTTTCAGCTGATAAAGTTTTCTGCGAAGCAAACAGTGGAATACTCTCCCAAAAATCCACAAACTTCACTAAACCTTCATGTCTAAGTTTCTGAGCGAGCTGATGATCGTGTTTGAGTCTTGCCATCCGCTCTTTAAAAGTGCGAAGCCCTGGAGAGGTACTCTCAAGGATCAATTTGTTGACACGATCTGGATAACGAGAGGCAAATGATAAAGCAATACGTCCTCCCATAGAATATCCGAGAATATTCACTTTGTGAAGCTTTAATTGGTTTAAAATCTCTGCAAGATCTGCCAGCTGATGCGACATCGCATATCTTCTCATACTTTCTGGTGAGTCCGTGCGGCCATGTCCAAGCAAGCTGACTTGAATCAATCTTGTATTCTCCATATAACCATTCAAGAACGTCCAAGAAGCCGCGCTTCCAGTGAAGCCATGTAAGCATAGCGTGGCATTCTCAGCCAATGGATTCTGATCCACCACCTCGTACGCCACACCATCACGCATCCGTATTATGAAAGAAGACATTCTTTTTTCACTTCTTCCAATATGTCATCCATCATTTGACGATGCTTGCTTACACGAGAATGCCGATCAGTTTCAATTTCAATTAAATGAAGCCCAGGCTCTTCTATATGCGCCATGTAGACATCATGTAATTCTTGTTTCGTTGACGGTTTCGAATAGGTTCCCCCATACAGCTTCGAAGCATACTCAAAATTCAGTCCAGTCGGCGTACCGAAGAGTTTTTCATAATACGGTTCATCAGACGCCTGTGGAAGGAAAGAAAAGATGCCTCCCCCATCATTGTTTAACAACACAACCGTCAGCGGAATGTCCAGCAGCTTAGCTGCAAGCAAACCGTTCATATCATGATAAAATGATAAATCTCCAATCACTAAGGTGACTGGCTGTTTCAAAGCCGCATACGTGCCAAGTGCTGTAGACACAACGCCATCAATGCCATTGGCTCCTCGATTCGCCATCATCCGAAAAGGCTTCGATTGCGCTTCAAAAAATGTATCCACATCACGAATCGGCATACTGTTTCCGATAAAAAGGACACTCTCCTTCGGCAAGAGATGCTGAAGCTGACGGTACACATTTCCCTCAAATGACAGATTCTCATCAGAATAATGGGATGCATGCGTTCTGAATGAAGAATTAGCATTCTGCCAGCGTTTTAGAAAACTTGTATCCTCACGTTGATCCGCTCTCTTGAATACTTCATCTACAAAAGTTGCCACATCACTTTCAATGACGTATGAAGCACTCAAGCCAGGATCTCGAAAACCTCCGGCAGCATCAACGACAATCTGATTCACTTCCACATGTTTTTCCAGCCACTTGAATAAAGGTTTGGACACAGGCATCGGTCCAAAACGAATGACCATATCCGGCAATAGATGCTGCTGCAATGCTTCATCTTTCAATAATGAATCATACGCATCAATAATAAGATCTGCATGTTCATGACCATTTCGCAAATGAGAAAGCGGGTCCGCTAAAATCGGAATATGCAAGGCTTTCGAAAGACGTAACACTGCCTCTTTCTCTTCCTGTGTATGAAGTTCACCACACACAATCAGTCCCTTTTTGGAATGGTTCATGACCGTCACGATTTCAGACATCACATCATCATTTGGGAAAGCCTGTCCTGCAGCTATGACCTTTTTTCGGCCTGTTTCTTCTCGCTCAAAAGGATCAATAGACAAATCAGGAAGCAATGGTTCTCTCAGAGGGACATTGATCTGAACAGGTCCCTTCGGCTCTTGCATTGACATATGATTTGCTCTTGCCGCAGCCGTCTGAACATAGCGTAACATCGTCTGACTTTCTTCTGGCAATGCTAAGTCTGTGAACCATTTAACAAACTTACCGAATAAGAATTGCTGATCAATCGCTTGAGGTGCCCCAACTTCCCTCAATTCGTGCGGCCGATCAGCAGTTAAAACAATAAGTGGTACACGGGAATAATGTGCCTCTACAATGGCTGGGTAAAAGTTAGCAGCTGCCGTACCTGATGTACAAATAAGCAGCACTGGTGCTTGACTTGCTTTTGCAAGACCAAGCGCATAAAAAGCAGCAGACCGTTCATCCACTAATACATGAACATTGATGTCTTGATGGGCAAGAGCCAGCATCGCAAGCGGGGTTGAACGGGAACCAGGACAGACAACCGCTTCCTTCACACCACCTTGTACAAATTCATCCATCAATCTGCCAATATATGTTGTCATGATTTGATTATTCAATCGGACGACCTCCAAGAGCAGATAGCATTGGTCTTAATTTCACTTGCGTTTCCTCGTACTCCTGCTTTGCAAGGGAATCCTCTACAATGCCGCAGCCAGCGAACAAACGAACATGGTCTTCCTCAATAAGACCTGACCGAATGGCGACAGCAAATTCTCCATTATCCTGAGAGTCAATCCAGCCCACCGGCGCCGCGTACCAGCCACGCTTCAACGGTTCGATTTCACGAATGACCTCAACCGCTTTTTCCTTCGGATATCCGCCTAATGCTGGCGTCGGATGGAGCTGTTCAATTAATGAAAAGAGGGAACAGCTGCTTTTAATTTCTCCCACAATCGGTGTAAACAAATGCTGAATGTTTTTTGTTTTATAAAGACTAGGTTGATTTGGTTTGTGCACGTGAAGGCAATTGGCCTCAAATGCTTGCTCAATCATATTGACGACAATTTGATGTTCAATCAAATTCTTCTCATCATGCAGCAGTTCCTCGCCTAATGCTCGATCTTCCGCTTCATCTTTTCCTCGAACAATCGAACCTGCTAAACAAGATGAAAAGACCTCTCCGCCGCTTTTTTTTACTAAGCGTTCCGGCGTAGCTCCGACAAATGCTTGTCTTCCTTGTTCAACCGCAAATACATAACTCGTTGTTTGATGCTTTAATAATTCTGCTAACAGTGGAGCGAGTTCTATTTGATTTTTATAGTGAAGCAAGACTTCTCTTGCTAAAACAACCTTTTCATATTCGTTTGCACGAATGTGGTCTGTCGCTTCTTGGATCGCCTTCATCCATTCCTTCACATCTAGTTCTTCCATATGAACAAGTTCAGCTTGTCCATCATGTCTGAGCGGTAATGTTTCAAAATGAGAGGCTTTTTGTTCTAATTCTTGAATGAGCTGATGAACATTCCCGTCCACCTGCTTCCATTCATTGATCGTAAGAAACGTGCCTTCTTTCGAGACAGTGAGCATCATCGATGGCACAAAAAAATGAGCCTCGCCAAAAGCTTCCCAGTGACGCGCCTTCTCTTCATACGGATCAAATGAGAATCCTCCAAATAAAAGCGGACCAACAGCCGCTTGCCTTAACTCCTTCTCATCATGAAAATGGAACATGTGCTGCTTCAGCTGTTCCCATTCTTGATGGACTATATCAAATCGTTCCTTGCCTTGCTCAGTTGATTTAATGACGGCCGCTCTGCCAAGTCCAGAAAATATCATTTGGCTTTCTGGATCAGACCAAAAAAACCGCTCGCCTAAAAAATCCGCTTCGCCGCTTTGGAAAAAGGCAAGAGGATCCAGATCGTCAACTCTTCTGGAGTAGCTTATCAAAACAGCATGGTTGACGTTATTCGCTTCTTCTAATGTCGCAAGCGCTTCCTGCCGGAAAGTACTTTGCACTGTTGTCACCATGATACATTCCTCCAAAATCCATGAAATAACATAAAAAAATAAAACCATAATGAAAAAATACATGATCATTCGAGTATGTCGAATGACCTGCTTTTCTATTATAAACCTTAACAGATGAACTTAGTAAAGAAAACAGCTTTTAAAACCTCGAATCCTTATTATATCACGCTTTCTAGATTTTTTCGCTCCTGCTTCTTGAAACGAGAGCATCTAAAGGAAAAATGGCAAGTCCTGTTCTAAGATCAAGCTTTCTCTCGATATGGCAACGATTAGCAAACATCTTTTTCCGGTTTCATCGCATCAATATATTGACACCTTTTTGAACTTTGCTAAACTGGAATTTGGACGTGTACGTATTTTTTTATTTAAAGGAGTATATTTTATGCAGCATCAATCGATATCAGATCAGCTTTCACCGATTAAGCCTGATAAGAACTGGCGGATTTGGTGGAATTTACTACGACCGCATACATTAACAGCGGCATTTATTCCCGTTACTTTAGGAACTGTTCTAGCACTTCCAAGTGGTCAAATACATGTTGGGCTATTTTTAGCTATGCTGTTGGCATCTATGTTTATCCAAATCGCAACGAACATGTTTAATGAGTACTTTGATTATGTTCGCGGATTGGACAACGAGAAATCTGTTGGCATCGGCGGAGCCATTGTAAGAAACGGTGTGAAGCCAAAAACAGTCCTCGGCCTCGCTTATGCACTATTTGCGCTTTCTTTACTACTAGGGGTGTATATTTGCATGATGTCTAGCTGGTGGATTGCACTGATAGGACTCATTTGTATGGCAGCAGGCTATTTCTATACCGGCGGCCCTGTACCCATTGCATATACGCCGTTTGGAGAACTTGTGTCAGGTGCTTTTATGGGACTAGGAATCATCTTGATTAGTTTCTATATCCAAACAGGCACACTGACATCTAAAGCTTTTCTCGTTTCACTACCAATTTCTATTTTAGTTGGTGCCATCTTACTATCGAACAATATCCGCGATTTAGACGGCGATAAAGAAAATGGACGAAAAACACTTGCAATCCTTGCTGGGCGAAAAGCTGCAGTGAACATTTTACTTTCCATGTTTTTGGTCTCATATGTACTTATTTTTGTTTATATCTTCACAGATATTGTCGGCCTTTGGAGTCTTCTTGTTTTACTCAGTGTGCCAAAAGCATATACAGCTATCAAAGAATTTAAGCAAAAAGAAAAACCAATTGAATTAATGAATGCCATGAAATCTACAGCTCAAACCAATACATTTTTCGGTTTCCTGCTGACAATCGCTTTGATCTTACAATACTATATTGCGTAACAAAGAACGCCTGCAGCCGCAGGCGTCAGGCTGTCGAGAAAATCTCGACAGCTTTATTTTTTCCTTAAACTTTCCATCTCCTCATTTTATAATAGAGAAAAACCCACTTAAGGAAGGTGTTTTTCTCATGTTCCACACTAGAAATTCTTCTC
>NZ_PVQZ01000003.1:0-485965 GCF_002998465.1 Bacillus sp. NMCC46
GAGGGGAAAACAAAACGTGAGTGAGCAAGTTCTCCTCACAGCTGCGTGCCAGAACATGAAGAAGATTGCCACACACCTAGCGAAGCTAGGCTAGGTGTGTGGGAGGCCTTTTTCATTAAATCCCATCCATCATAATTACGATGAAAATAAAAAAGATTGTAGAAAAACATGAGTTTCTCTACAATCTGAGAAGACTACAGTCATGTAGTCTTCTTTTTTACTGCTCCAAACTTTCCTTCAATTCCTTCTTCACTTTAGCCAAACTATTATCATCAAGCTGATAATAATAGATGTTATTGATGCGTGCTCCTGTTCCTTTCAGCTCGTGCTGCTCCACACGCTGTCTTGCATCACGGTAGTCATTCATCATCGTCCACATATCATCAAATGACATGTTGGTCTTCATATTGTTTTCCACGACTTTGAACATATCGCCGAACTTCGTAATAGATGAAATGTTTGCCCCTTTTGCAATGATGCCTTCAATGACTTGGCGCTGCCTTTGCTGACGTCCAAAGTCACCCTTTGGATCTTGCTTTCTCATTCTTGTGTAGGCAAGGGCTTGATCTCCATTTAGATTAATTTCTCCTGTACCAAATGAATGGCCGTCATAGCTGAAAGCAAATGTGCTGTTAACTGTAATGCCGCCAAGTGTATCGACAATATCCTTAAAGCTTTCCATATTGACTTTCACAAAGTAATCAACAGGTACATCAAGCAATTCCTCTACTGTATCTGCTGCCATTTGTGTGCCGCCGAATGCATAGGAGTGGTTGATTTTATCCATTGTGCCTTTTCCGACAATTTTTGTATACGTATCACGCGGGATACTCACCATCTCGGTCGTTTTGGTTTTTGGGTTAACGGTCATGTATATTAATGTATCCGCACGGCCTCGGTCATTTTTTCTTTCGTCAACACCCATGACTAAAATAGAAATCGGGTCTTTCTTATTTAAATCGACATCTTTGTCACGCTTATCTGACTTCTTTAAATTCTCCTGAATGCCTGCCACGGTTGATGCTGCTGTATTCCAAAGATGATATGCATATCCGCCAGTTGCTAATACGAATAAGCCAATAATCGATAAAACAATCCAAAGAACCTTTTTTTTCTTTCGTTTTCTTTCAGCTCTCATAATGTCCCTCACCTTTTCTATGATTCTTCCATGATTATAGGTTTACGAATCTTGATAAACAAGTTATTTTTTTACTCTGAACCTAGATATAGACGTTGTAACAAAAAAAAGGTTTCAAAAAACCTTAAATTTACCTTAAAATATTAAGTTATAAGACGATACAAAGACATGAGGTGAAAAAAATGAAGAAAATCGTCGTTTTACCGTTCTTAATACTACTACTTGGTATCGTGCTCACAGCATGTGGAACGGCTGAGCAGTCCTCGGGAGAAAACAAGACAAGCAGTTCAACTCCTCAGGTGCTGGAAGAAAAAGCTGAATTTATTGGAATGGCTGATGCACATACAGTCGAAGTGAAAAAAGTGAATACGACCTTAAGCTATGAATTTACGGATAATTTTAAAGATGTGTTAAATGAATTCAAACCAGGAGACACAGTAGAAATCTCTTACTTTATCAATGACAGTGGTCAAAAGGAAATTCAAAAGATTGAAAAACAGAAGTAAAAAAGATGGGCGGGATGAACAAAATTGAAGAAAACAGGCGTTACACTTATTGTTCTCATGACACTGACTCTACTAGTCGCACCCTTTCAGTCTGCCATGGCTAGCTCGACAATTTCAGTGAAATTGTCTAATTATATCGGAAATAAAAAAACGATGGATCTATCCACAGCTGGAGAATACAAGCTGTCAGGATCGAATGTGGCTGTCACGAAAAGATATGATGGCAAAAATCGATACGAAGTTGCTAATAGCATCGCGTCTGCCGGCTGGAAGAATCCATCAACTGTTGTCATTGTGAGCCGTGATGCATTTGATCACGCCATTTCTGTATCACCGTTAGCTTACAAACTAGGCGCACCCATTTTGTATACGAACATTGAAAGACTGACAAAAACAACTGAAAACCAGCTGAAGAAAATGAAGCCGGATAACATCCTGATCATCGGTAACACGAAAAGTATTTCCACAGCTGCTGAGAAATCTATTAAAAAGTATGGCAAAGTCAGACGTATTAGTGGAAAAGACAAGTTTGAAATCTCTCAAAAAATCGCTAAAGAAATGGGTAACTATAAGCAAGCTGTCGTTGTCGGCGGAAACTCATTTATGAATGGGATTGCGATTGCATCCTATGCATCGAGAAAGGGATATCCAATCCTGTTAACAAAAAAAGATTCCATTCCGTCTTACAAGCTGCCAAGTAAAGTCATCATCATCGGCAGTACGAAAAGTACGGGACAAAAAGTAGAGAATCAAATTAAAAAAACGTCACAGGTGACAAGAATCAGTGGTGCCAATCGCTATGAACTATCTGTGAATATTATTAAGAAATTAAATATCAATGCAGATAAAGTTTATTTGGCAAAAGCCTCTAGCTATATTTATGCTATGCCGCTGTCTCAATTGGCTGCAAAGTCTAACAGTACCGTTGTGTATGTGAAACCAGATTCTGTCACAGCGTCACTAAAAGCACTGCTGAAACAAAAGGGTACATATGCTTATCACCTTGCTGGTAGCACAAGTGCGATTAAAGATAGCTTGAAAAACTCATTAGCTAAACAAGTCTATCTGAAAAAAAATCAAAACTACCAATTGGATATTTCTAACGGAAAAATTTCATTAAAAGGCATAAAGACGTATAACACATTAAGAGTTGTTCCTGAGAAATATTCAACGAAAAATGTCCTTCAAATTGCAGGGAAGCCGTACTTAGGCAGCGTCAACTTTGCAATTGAATCAGGTTATATCAGGCCGACTCTCGAAAATATTCCATTTGAAGACTATCTAAAAGGCGTAGTACCAAATGAAATGCCTGCAAGCTGGCATGTTGAAGCGCTAAAAGCACAGGCAGTTGCCGCTAGAACGTATTCAGTGAAAAGTATTGGAAAAGTCGTACCTGATACAACTGCCTTCCAAGTATATGGAGGATATAACTGGTACACGAATTCGACAAAAGCTGTCGATGCCACAAAAGGGAAGGTACTGAAATACAACAATCAGCTCATTTCAGCAACCTATTATTCTAGTAATGGCGGTTATACAGAGGCAAGTGAAGAAGTGTGGGCAAATGCACTGCCGTACTTAGTGGCCAAAAAGGATACAAAAGATCCGGTCAATGCATGGACGCTAAAACTCTCTAAAAAACAACTAGGCACAACATTGACTGCTAGCACAGCAGCATCTCAGTGGTCTAAGACAAAAGAGACAAATGCAGCGGACCTTGCTGGTCTCAAATCATGGCTGCTCAAAAACAAAGAAACAGCTGCATCTGATATGAAGATTGCATCCATCTCAAGCCTGACATTCTCAGGAAAAACAAAAGGCCAGCGTGCGAAGACGGTATCGATCAAGCTGACATATCATCTGAAAAATAAAACAGGCACGTATGCAGTAAACAAAAGCACAACGGCAAGTATGAAGATGACCGAGTTTAGATCCGTCATGGGCGCAACAAAGGTGAAAAGCACATTTGCGTCTGTCAAAAACAATACAAATGACTTTACGATTTCAGGAAAAGGATATGGTCACGGCATTGGTATGAGCCAATACGGAGCCAAAGCTAGAGCAGAATCTGGAAACTCATATTCTTCCATACTTTCGTTCTACTATCCAGGTACAAAACTAACAAACTATTAAAGGGTTAAAGGAGGACATAGATGATGCGCTCAATCATGAAAACAGCCATCCTCAGCCTTATCGCCATTTTCGTTATTGTTCCGACAGCTTCAGCAGATAATTCCGTCTCACGAATTGATGGCGGGAGCAGATATGCTGTAGCAGCAAACGTAGCGAAAAAGGGATGGGGAACTGCAAGTACAGTCGTTTTAGTAGGGAAAACTGCGTATGCAGATGCAACAGCAGGGATTCCACTTGCACACCAAAAAAATGGACCAGTTCTTTATACAAACAGTAAGAGTCTTTCGGGTGATACGAAAAAAGCCCTAAAGGCTTTAAAAACAAAGACAGTTATCGTTTTAGGCAGTACATCAAGTGTGTCAAACAACGTAGTCAACGAAGTGAAGAAAATGGGCATCTCTACACAACGTATTTCAGGGAAAAATCGATATGAGCTATCTGCAAATATCGCGAAAAAAATGAAAAAGCCAGCAGGCGTCGTTGTCGTTGAAGGTTCCTTCTATGCTCATGGGATTGCAATTGCACCGGTAGCAGCACAAAAAGGATTCCCGATTCTCTACACAGATAAAAAGGGACTTCGTTCTGAAATCGCTTCTGTTGCAAAAGCAAGCAATGTCAAACAAACCATTGTAGTCGGCGGAGAAAATTACGTCACAAAAGCAGCTTATAATCAATTGAAATCTCCAACACGAATCAAAGGCTCCACTCGTTATGACGTTGCCGCTAATATTGTGAAAAAGTATAATATGAGCACGTATAATACCTATGTAGGAAGAGGATTTGGCTATGCCACTTCATCTTCTGCTGCAGGGATCGCAGCGAAGCAAAACAAAGCATTGCTTCTAACGAATGAAAAGACATTACCAAAAGTAACAAGAGCAACAATCAGCAGTAAAAAAATCACCAAATTTACTGTCGTAGGCAGTACAAATACGGTGACACCAACTGTTGTGAATCAATTAAAAAATCCTGCCGTCGGGAAAAAAGTATTCATTGATCCAGGTCATGGTGCACATGATTCAGGAGCTGTAGGCTACGGTTTATATGAAAAGAACTTGAATTTAGATGTAGCAAAACGTTTAAATACGAAATTAAACAACGCTGGTGCACTTGTTACCATGTCAAGAACATCAGACACATTTGACAGTCTTCAAACACGAGTGAGCAAAGGTGCGAATGCGAAAGCAGATATCTTCATTAGTGTCCATGCCAACTCAAATGATAACAGCAGTGCAAACGGAACAGAAACGTATTATGACAAAACCTATGCGTCTGCAAACAGCTTGAAGCTTGCGCAAAACATTCAGCCTAAAATGGTCAGTGCACTTGGTACAAGAGACCGTGGTGTGAAAACAGCTGGATTCTACGTGATTAAATATTCTAAAATGCCGAGTGTTCTTTTAGAAACTGGTTTTGTGTCCAGTCCAGTTGATTCAAACATCTTGAAATCTGCTACGTATAAAGATCGTTTAGCGTCAGGCATTTCAAGCGGTGTGTCAGGTTACTTTAGATAAGAAAATACAAACATGAGGGGTGCCTCAGATACTCCTCTTAGGCTGCTCGAGAACGTCTCTCGGCAGCCTTTTTTCAAAAGTCTATGAAGTGATCGGGTAATCAATAATGTGTCAAGTTAAAAATACATTTCATTTTTGGTTATCTTTGTTATAATTGAAACATAGAAGGTGAATGGTTTACGCATGAATCTTCAAGCGACAGCAAATCGACAAATCATGAAGAGGTGACGATCTTGAAAAAATTAATCACAATGCCGTTTCTAGTATTGCTTCTAGGTGTAGTACTTACAGCATGCGGCACAACAAATCAATCAAGCGACAACAATAAGGATGACAGCAAAAAGGAAACAACCGAAGCGGCTGATCAAAAGAAAGAAAATGCTTCAGAGGAAAAAACAGAAGATCAGTCATCTAATGAAAAAGCAGATGATCAAAGCAAAGAAACAGCTGCTCAAAAAGAAGAGCAAGCTGGTCAATCTGATGAAGCGGCAAAAGACAGCTCAAGTAAAGAAATCACAAAAGAAGAACCTGCTAAGGATCAATCAAAAGCTGATTCTAAAACAAAGAAAGAATCAACAACAAATAAGAAAAATGAAGTCACCAAAGAAGGCACATATGTCGGTTTGGCTGATGGACATACCATTGCTGTGAACATTGATGGCAAAGAAGTAGCTATTCAGTTCGGAAATGCGTTTTCTAAACAAGTGAACAGCTTAAAAGAAGAATCAAAAGTGAAAGTAACCTATACAAAAGATGCAAACGGAACCCTTCGATTAAAAACCATCGAATCCGTCAAAGCAAAATAAAGAAAAGACCCAAAGACCCGCAGAATTGCGGGTCTTTTTTACGTTGAAAAGGGCATAACTTTATATAAGTGCACATTCTTAACACAGTTTTACAAGACTTAACAGCGCATTTACATTTGCTTAATGTTGCTCTGATAAACTGACTTTCATAGAACATCTCTTTACACAACAACTACTTTAGATGGTGAGGTGCAGGTCAGTGAGTGCAGAGAAAGCGATGAATCTTTATAGAGAATATGAAGTGAGACGAAACCACTCTTTTGCCTTAACAGAACATATGGTTCGTTATTTATTTGCAAAACGTTTCATAGATTTAATGTTCTCGTTCATCGGATTGATGTTGAGTACGCCGATCATTTTGCTGTTTGCTCTCTTGATTAAGCTGGAAACACCGGGACCAGCCTTTTATATGCAGGAGAGGGTAGGGAAAGACGGTGTTTACTTTAAATTATGGAAGCTCAGATCGATGAGAACCGACGCTGAAAGCGGAGGAGCGAAATGGGCACAAAAAAATGACCCGCGTATCACCAAAGTGGGAGCCTTCATTCGTAAAACAAGAATCGATGAACTCCCGCAATTTATCAACGTGTTAAAAGGAGAAATGAGTATCGTAGGTCCGCGGCCGGAAAGACCGATGTTTACCGCAGAATTTAATCGGACGATTCCAGGTTTTACGAAAAGATTAGCAGTAAAGCCGGGACTGACAGGTCTTGCTCAAGTAAATGGAGGATATGAAATGAGTCCGAGTGAAAAATTAACACACGACTTACAGTATATTCAAAACTTGACATTTTCTCTCGACACGAAGATTATGGTAAAAACGTTAAAAGTCATCATGACGGGTGACGGAGCCAGATAAGTAAAGTAGGGAAGAGAAATGGCAAGTATGAAAAAACGCATACTAGGCGGGGCAAAATGGACAAGCTTGTCCGCATTCATCATTACGATTATCCAAATCGCACAGTTCGCTTTTTTAGGGAACGTGATGTCACTGAAGGAGTTTGGACTCGTTGGCATGATCACAACTGTCACAATATTTACGCAGATTTTACTTGATCTAGGGATTGGGGCAGCGATCATCCAAAAGGAACAAACAACAGAACGTCAATTATCTACATTATATTGGATCAATTTGCTCACTGGAATTGTCTTATTCTGTTTACTCATTCTAGTAAGCCCAATGATTGCCGCCTTTTATAACCGGCCAGAGCTGGAGGGTTTGCTCAAACTATTATCCATCATGTTTCTGATTGCACCAATTGGCCAGCAATACCAATACATGATGCAAAAGGACTTAGCCTTTAAAACATTAAGTACCATTGAAGCCATTGCAACCATGATATCGCTGTTTGTTTTACTCGTTCTGGCCTTTTTCATCAATCCGATTGTGGCCTATGTCATTTCTCAAGTGCTGCTGCAATCAGGAAAAGGGCTTATGTATGCCGCAGCTTATTGGAAGAAGTGGCGCCCAGCACCTGTTTTTGCATTAGGGGAAGTGAAAGAATTTTTCTCATTTGGTGCATTCCAGCTCGCATCCAGACTGGTCAATCGAGCAGGATCGAACATAGACATGATTTTAATCGGCCGGTTTCTTGGAGCGGAAGCATTAGGTATTTACAGCTTGGCGTATCAAATTGTAACGATCCCGGTGCTGAAGATTAACCCAATCGTGACGAGAGTGGCTTTCCCTGTTTTCGCAAAAAGTCAGCGTGATCACTCCATGCTGCGAGAGGGCTTCCTCAGTATGACGAATATGCTCGCATTGATTAGTTTTCCATTATTAATCGGTCTTGCTGCCGTATCAGATAGCTTTATAGAAGTAGTGTTTGGAGAGAAATGGCTCGTAGCCGTTCCGGTTCTTAACATTTTGTGCATTGTCGGCCTTCTGCGTGTGCTGATGAATCCAAACGGTTCAATACTTCTTGCCAAAGGGAGAGCGGACTTAGCCTTTTATTGGGATACGGGGATGCTCATCGTGTATGGATGCGCCTTATATGCAGGTGTCAGCACAGGCAGTCTGCTCACAGTAGCTTGGGTTTACTCAGGTGTCAGTCTGCTCAACTTTATTGTCGGCAGGTGGCTCATGGCGTATGTCATTCAGCTTGATATGAAGGTGTATTTAAAATCACTTGGAAAGCCTGCTGTCATGACGCTGTTGATGGCCGCCTGTGCGGTTTTCTTGCATCAAGGCATGAAGCTGACGTCAGCGGATATTTTACTTCAATTAGGATTGACGATTTGTGTCAGTGCTGCACTGTATGGCTTGCTGTTCATCAAAATGTATCCGCAGGTGGCAGGTAAATTATTGAGAAGAGGTCGTTCGTCATGAAGGTGCTATGGCTGACAAGTGTATATCCTAGTGAAAAACATCCAAGTGAAGGCGTATTCCATGAAACGCAAGTGCAGGAGCTGCTCAAACAAGGAATACAAGTGACTGTCATTTGTCCCAATCCAGTAAATTTACCGGTTTTGCGGATGCTGAAGGCGGCCTATCGGCAGAAAAAAGATATGCCCGAACAGGAAGTAAGAAAAGGAGTGACAGTATACAGGCCGCCCTATACAGCGATCCCTGGACAGCTGAAATGGGCACAGCCGAGTAAACGAATAGCGGCTTCTGTTCTAGGCGCCATGCAGCGTTATCAGCTGTCACCAGATTTTATCCATGCGCACTTTGCGATGCCGTCTGGCGGAGCGGCGGCTGTGATTCAGAAAGAAACGCAAATTCCTTATCTTTTGACCTTACATGGCAGTGATGTGAACGTGTATCCAGGCTATAGCAAAGGGGCACATGCAGCCTTTGAAACGGCGGTGAAACAGGCATCTGCTGTTCTGACGGTGAGCGAGGAGCTTGCTAAAAAGACAAATGACATGACAAAGGTGGAAGCGCAATGTCTCCCGCTCGGTATTCCGCTTCAGTCATTTTCTAAAACGGAAGAAGATCAACAAGGCATCAGGAAAAAGTTAGGCTTACCCCTTCACGACAAGCTCGTTGTCTTCGTCGGGCGATTAGTCAAAGAGAAGGGCTTACTTGAATTAGCTGATGCTGTCAGCGGCATGGATGGTGTGAAAGCAGTCTTTGTTGGAAAAGGCCCCCTTGCAAAGGGGGTGGAAGAACGGGCTGGAGCATCCATTGTACTCCCAGGACAGGTGCCGAATGAGCAGGTGAAAGACTACTTAATGGCAGCTGATCTGTTTGCACTTCCTTCCTATAGTGAAGGAATGCCTACCGTCGTCCTAGAGGCGCTTGCTTTAAAAGTACCTGTCATTGCGACACGAGTCGGTGGTCTTCCATCTTTATTTTCTAGCTATCAACACCTGCTCGTTGATCCGCGTTCGACGAATCAGTTAAAAGAGGCCATTCACGCCTATCTTTATGAAAACAGATGGAATGAACAAGTGAAGAACGATCTTCATCAAATCGTTCATACAGAATATTCATCAGCAAATAATGCGAAGCATCTCATACAGCAATATGAAAAGGTGCTTAATCAATCAATATCCATCGTTTAAACAAGATGAAATGTGCAAAGAATGATAGATAGATAAACAGCTTGGAACGGACAATATGCTTTTACTGAGAGGATGAAAAATGTTGAAGAAAATTGCTGTGATTGGAACAGGGTATGTCGGGTTAGTATCGGGTACTTGTTTTGCTGATATCGGAAATCGTGTCATCTGCTGTGACATCGATGAATCAAAAATCAACAGCTTAAAAAGTGGTGTCGTTCCCATTTATGAACCGGGTTTAAAGGAATTGATTGAAAAGAATACGGAGGAAGGAAGACTGTTTTTTACAACCAATATTCCTGCCGCTATCAGGGAATCAGAGATTATCTATATTGCTGTAGGGACACCGATGACAGCACAGGGGGAAGCAGATTTAACGTTCGTGAAAGCCGTCGCTCAAACAATTGGTGAACATCTAAATGGCTATAAAATCATCGTCAATAAAAGCACAGTGCCCGTTGGAACAGGCCGGCTCGTTCAAGCCATTGTCGAAAAAGCATCCCGCAGTAAATATCCTTTTGATGTCGTATCCAATCCAGAGTTCCTCAGAGAAGGCTCTGCAATCCAAGACACGATGAATATGGAGCGGGCAGTAATAGGCTCGACAAGCACCCATGCGTCAACCATCATCAAAAGATTGCATGATCCGTTTCAAACAGAGGTTGTGGAGACCAACTTAGAAAGTGCTGAAATGATTAAGTATGCTGCAAATGCCATGCTTGCCACAAAAATCTCATTCATCAATGACATTGCAAATATTTGCGAGCGGGTGGGCGCTGATGTTGAAAAAGTCAGCGAAGGAGTTGGATTAGACAGCCGCATCGGGCATAAATTTTTAAAAGCGGGCATTGGATTTGGGGGTTCTTGTTTCCCGAAAGACACGATGGCTCTTCTCAAAATTGCCGAAACAGCCGGCTACCGGTTCAAGCTGATCGAGTCCGTGATTGAAACGAACAATCACCAAAGAGCTCACCTTGTCAGCAAACTGATGAGTGTATTCGGTGATATTAGAGGAAAAACCATCTCTGTCTTAGGTCTCGCATTCAAGCCGAATACAAATGATATGCGTTCTGCGCCTGCATTAGACATTATCCCCATGCTGAGAGAGCTGGGTGCTTTTGTGAAGGCCTATGATCCGATTGCTTATGTAGAAGCAGAACGAGAGCTTGGCCCGCAGGCTGTCTTCAGTAATGACCTGTATGAAACAGTAAAAGATACGGATGCTTGTCTCATCCTAACAGAATGGGATGACGTACAGAAGATGGATAAAGATCAGATCAAGCAGCTGCTTCGTTCACCGATTGTAATTGATGGAAGGAATTTGTTTGATCCAGCAGAAATGAAAGAGAGAGGATTTATTTACCAGTCTATCGGCCGCCCAGGCGTATGGGAAGCAGAATTGGTATCAAAGGCACAATAACAGGGGGAGCTTGGATGAAGAAAGTATTGGTTACTGGGGGAAGCGGATTTATTGGATCACACACGGTAGAGGCTTTACTAGAAAAAGGCTACGAGCCCATCGTTCTTGATAACTTTTCAACTGGATCTCGGGAAAATATTGCCCATCTTTCCGTTCAATGCATTGAGGCAGATGTCACAAAATCAGAAACGGTTGATTTGATCAAACAAATGAGACCGGATTATATCATTCACCTTGCAGCACAGGTGAGTGTAGCCGTTTCCGTTCAGAATTTCGTTTATGACGAAGAAGTGAATATTAAAGGATCTCTGCATGTAATCAAAGCGGCTTCAGAGGCTGGTGTCAAGAAAGTGGTATTTGCCTCATCAGCAGCTGTCTATGGAGATCCAGTGTATCTGCCAGTAGACACCGCTCACCGGCTAAAGCCTGGTTCGCCTTATGGGTTATCGAAACTCACAGTAGAGCGATACTTAGAAATGGCAAAATCACTGTATGATGTGGACTATTGTATTCTTCGGTACAGCAATGTTTATGGTCCGCGACAAGACGCACTTGGCGAAGGCGGAGTTGTCTCTATTTTCTCTGATAAGTTTGCAAAAGATGAGGCTCCTTTCATTTTCGGAGACGGGGAACAAACAAGAGATTTCATTTATGTAGGTGATCTAGCAGCAGCGAATGTTGCGGCTTTAACAGCTCAATCAAACGTTTGTTTAAATATTTCATGTGGTGATTCGATCACTGTGAATGAGCTGTTTCAAACGATGAAGCGGGTGACGAGATCGCATCTTGAACCAATTTACAAGCCGCAGCGTGCAGGAGATATTGTGCATAGTACATTGGCAAATGAGGAAACGAAACAAGTCTTAGCATGGGAGCCTGTTGTGAGTTTACAGGAAGGTTTGGCTCGTACCATTTCCTACTATGAACAGGAAGTCAAGGCTTAATCCCTCAAATCGGATGGGTTGCTTAGGAGGAAAATGGGTATGAGTGTGAAACAAACAGCATGGCAAATCATGATTGGATGTATTTTGTTTGCAGCAGGGATCGGGCTTGTACAAATGGCAACCGCCCAGCCCGTCGGGTTAAAGAAGATGGTGGCTGTTCCGGTTATACTTTTGATCCTGTCGGCTGCTCTCGTGTTGATGAAGCTATACATGAATGGTGAGCAAATCTTCATGTCAGCCATCTATCTTTTGATTGCATTGACTTTTCTCAACAACGCTTTCTTTTCTATTAGTGCTGGATTCTTTAGTCTTTTTCTCTACCGTATTATGCTTATCGCCGTCTTTGCTTTATTCATATGGCGGATGAGAGATAAGGGGACGTACATATCGCAGTGGCAGCAGATTCGTGTCAAAGGAATTCTTGGTTTTTTCGCTGCGTGGTTTCTTTACGGGCTCATCTCACTGCTTTGGGCTCATTCGGTCACAGACGGCCTGAAATATATGTCCCTGCTTGCAATGGGGATGGGGTTTGTCTTTCTTGTCGTCATGTTCATTCAGCGAATGGATCAAGTGGTGACCTTTTATAGCATTTGGCTGGTCATGACTGTGTTTGTGATGGGGATTGGGTTCTATAATCACTTTACATTGAACCATTTACCGAATACCTCATTGTATCTAGGACCAGCGTATAAACAGCACTATCCTACATCTGTCTTTTTTAATCAAAATGACTTTGCGACGTTTTTATCGATTAGTTTCTTTTTATATCTAGCGTGCATGCGTCAAATGAAAAACGGTTTTATCAAAGCGTTTGGATTATTAGGGGCAATCGCCGCACTGTATCTCATATTGTTAACCGAATCCCGAGCCAGTCTGCTTGGCATATTTGCAGGAGTGGCGCTCTATGTGTGGCTGCTGCTGCCGCGATTTCTCAAAAAGTGGTCAATCATTGCAGCAGGCGGACTTGTTGTTATCTGTATCGCTGTCTTTTCAGCCAAGATTTATTCGGTCTTTTATGACTTGTTTCTCGCTTCTCAGGTCGCGCATTCTTTTAGTGAACCACTCCCGTCTAACATCGCGAGAGCGAATTTGATCAAAAATGCTTGGCACTTCTTTACGAATTCGTACGGATTCGGGGTTGGAGCGGGGAATGTGTCTTACTACTTAGCTCACTTTTCGATCTTTGATACAGACCAGGTCGTAGAAGTGCACAATTGGCTGCTGGAATTGATGACGAACTTTGGGTTAGCGGTCATGCTGGGCTATATCTCAGTATACGCCTATCTCATGTTCACACTGTACAAACAATACCAATGGGCTGACACAAGATCGGCAAAAATGATCATTGAAGGGTTGTTTGCAGCCATGCTGAGCTTTCTCGTTTCAAGTATCAGTCCTAGCTCCGTCTCGAATTTATATTTCCACTGGGTATTTTTAGGACTGGTGATCGCAGCGGTGAATATGTTGAAAAACAAACAACGACTCAAGCTGTGGTAAACCGTGTGTGATGCTACGTGTGTATGGCTACACTAGTGAAAGAGCAAATACGTCAATGTTGGGAGAATGAACATGTCTGGTTTCATATCTAGGATAGGGAAGCGAATCAAAAAGTACATCGTATGGCTCATCCTGCTGCCTGTCATATTAGGCGCCTTTGGTTTCTTTTTTGCTAAAGGAACTACGCAGCAGTCCAGTTACACAGCTGCTGTTACCCTCACTCTTGGTAAATATGATGATGGGGTGTATAACAATATGGCAGAAGTGACATCTCTATTAAAAAGCGATGCATTTCTAAACGAAGCACTCAGTGATGTCAAAGAAGAAGAAAGGCAGGATGTGAAAACCCGTCTCATCCTTACCAATCAATCAGATACACAATTACAGCTGTCTTTCACAGATGCCGATAAGGATCGCGCTTTGGCTGTCGTGAAGCAGGTGTCGGAGACATTTCTTAAGCAAGACAAAGCATTATTTACAAAAAGGCAGCAGGTGATTGAAAGTAGATTAGCTGCTCTTGAAGACGAATCTGTCAGCAATGATTCCAAAGTCGATAAAGAACGATTCTTATATGAATTGGAGTCGACAAAGCTTGGAATGAAGCAGGCAAAGATTGTCGATCCTGCACAAGTACTTGATGAGGGCAATAAAGGCATGTCAGCCAAAAAACGTGCACTGCTTGGGCTTGTCATTGGCTTTAGCATCTCGCTCATGTTTGTGGTCTTACCCGAAGTGTTCAAAGAATCTTAATGATGAACTGGAGATGAGTCTTAGGTGAACAATCAACCGTTAGTATCCATCATTACACCGGCGTATAATGCGGAACGTTATTTAACGGATACAGTTCATTCCGTCCTTGCCCAAACCTATTCCAATTGGGAGCTGATCATTGCAGATGATTGTTCTACAGATGGAACGAGAAAGCTATTAGGGGATTTAAGTCAAGCGGACGACAGAATCAACGTCATTTATTTAGAGGAAAATGGGGGAGCCGCCATTGCTAGAAACGCAGCCATCAACCAGGCAAAAGGGCGCTTTATTGCTTTTTTAGACAGCGATGATAAGTGGAAAGAGACGAAGCTTGAAAAACAGGTAGACTTCATGCTGACAAATGATTATGCCTTTACATTTACGGCATATGACATCATTGCAGAAAATGGAGAACCGTTAGAAAAAACCGTCACTGCGCCAGCGAAATTAGATTATAATGAAGCCTTGAAAAATACCATTATCGGCTGTTTAACGGTCATGCTTGATCTTAAAAAGGTAGGACATGTGGAAATGCCGAACATTCGCACAAGGCAGGATTTAGCTACATGGCTGTCTATATTAAAAAGAGGATTTACAGCCTATGGTATGAGTGAACCGCTCAGTGAATATCGCATCGTTGGGAACTCCATCTCTAGTAACAAGTGGAAAGCAGCGAAAAAAACGTGGTTTGTCTACAGAGAAATTGAGCAGCTTCATTTTGTCAAAGCGTCCTGGTGTTTTATGCACTATGCGACAAATGCTGTGAAGAAGCGCTTATAAACAGAAGGGAAAAAAGGTGATAAAGGTGAAAGCAGACTCGATCATACATGTTGTCGTAGCGACGGGAGAATGGGGACAGGACGGACTGAGGTACAGACGGCATCGGCTGGCCGAATTTCTAGCATCTGATCCAGAAACAAAAGAGGTCATCTGGGTATGCCCGTCATCATCTCGTCATACAGCTCCCTTTCAGCCCATAACAGATCGAATGAAGCAATTGACCATTCCTGATGTGCTCAAGAGTAAATTATTTCGCTTTGGCCGATATCAAGACATGTTCTATATTCATAAATTGTCCCCTCTTCTTGAACATTTGCGGCAGGAGGAAAAGAAGGGGATTGCTGTTTGTTTATGGTATACGTTTCCGGGCTTTCCGCTCTTATCTTCCTTATTTGAATGGAAACACATTGTCTATGATTGCAGTGACCTGTGGGGAGAGCCGATAAGCGGCAAACACAACATTCTTTCTTATATGAGGCAGCGTGTCATTGTCAAAGCAGAAAATCGAATCATTAAATACGCACACAGCATTACATGCTCTTCTCAATATTTACACGATCAAATCAAAAAACGTCTTATGGGAGAACCGAAAGATGTGTTTACTGTGGAAAATGGCGTCGAGTACGATGTATTTGCGAAAAGCAATCTTCCGTGTAAAGAAGATGTGCTGGAAGGAAGAGAAGGAACCGTGCTTGGTTTTATCGGAGGAATCAAGCCAAAGCTCGATTTTGACATGATGGCTGAAGCTGCTCGCATGCGGCCTGATTGGACATTTTTATTTGTCGGTCCGGATGGAACGAATGGAGATCCATCTTTTCAGCATGCACTCAAACGGCCAAATGTGATTTGGACAGGAGCTGTTGCACCAGAAGAAGTACCTGCTTATATGAAGCTGATTGATGTAGGCATGATGCCATACAAACAATCCCCTTACAATCAAGCGGTGTTCCCTCTCAAGCTCTATGAATTTTTAGCAGCTGGAATACCGGTTGTCGGTTTAAATCTCCCATCAACGGAAAGGCTAAAAGAGAAGGATGTGTATGAATATTTAGAGGGCGATGATCCTGCGCTCTTCGTAGAAGCCTGCCTGAAAGTGATCAGCAAAAAAGACGACACGACCTATAGACATCTAAGACAAAGCCGTGCGAAGAAAAAAGATTGGCACGCGCTGTTCACAAACATGGTGGAACTAACGAATATTAAAGAAAACGCATAATTCATTCGGGATTGTGCGTTTTTATTTGTTTCTTCTTCACCGGGGGAGCTTGTGATCATCCTCTATTCAATTGTATAATGGAAAGAGCGGCCAATATACAAAATACAGATTTCAATTTAGAAGGAGACTGACCTATGGATTACGAACGCGCCTTATTAGCGTTTTTTGTCTCTCTGGCTACAGTTTTAATTGTGACACCAATCGTCAAAAAGTTTGCAATTAAGATTGGTGCAGTGGACCAGCCGAATAAACGAAAAGTTCATGATAAAGTAATGCCTCGAATGGGTGGTTTGGCAATTTTTATTGGGGTAGCGGCTGGAGCATTAGCAGGCGGGCTGTTTCTACATAATAAAATTACAGCAATTTCAGTTGGTGCCGTACTCATCGTCATTTTAGGTATATTTGATGATAAATATAATTTAAGTGCAAAATTTAAATTTCTCGTACAAGTTCTTGTTGCTTGTTTGATTGTGAGCACGGGCTTAAAAATGGACTTTTTCTCTGTTCCTTTTTTAACAGATCGAATTGAGTTAGGCTGGATGGCATATCCCCTCACCGTGCTATGGATTGTCGGCATCACAAATGCCATAAATTTAATTGACGGCCTTGATGGACTAGCTGCCGGTATTTCTGTCATCGGTTTATCAACGATTGCAGTGATGGCATTTTCTGCTGATAAGATTCTGATTCTTTCTTTATCTCTTGTCGTCATTGGCAGTACGATCGGCTTTCTCTTTTACAACTTTCATCCGGCGAAGATTTTTATGGGGGATACCGGTTCGCTATTTTTAGGGTATATGATCTCGGTGCTGTCACTTTTAGGGTTATACAAAAGTGTCACTTTGTTTAGTGTTGTTGTTCCTGTGATCATTCTAGGTGTTCCTATATTTGATACGACCTTTGCAATCATTAGACGCATATTAAACAAACAGCCGATTTCAGCGCCAGACAAATCTCATATTCATCATAGACTAATGGCCTTTGGCTTGTCCCATCGCATGGCGGTCATCGTCATTTACATGATTGGCTTAGTCTTTAGCTTAAGTGCGATTTTGCTGACAAGCGCGACCATTTGGTTATCGCTCATCATTATCTTTTTACTGGTAATGTTTATGCAAGTGATTGCGGAAGTCACGGGTTTGGTCAACGAAGAGTTCAAACCATTTACGAAATTCTATAAACGAATGGTCAAAAGACAATAAAAAACAGCCCGTTCCTAGGAACTGGGCTGTTTTTATTATTGTCCTGGTGTGCTGGTCGAAGGATTAGCTGTATCACTTGACCCTGTTTCACCAGAGGGTGGATTGGTTTGTGAATCTGTTTCAGTCGAAGATTCAGCAGGAAGCTTTAAATGCGTCCGTAATTCATTTTGTACGTTAGCTAGATTGGTTTGATCTGGCTCAAAGTAATACGTTCGATTTGGTCCTAAATAAAGATCTGACCCTTTAATAGAAAGTGTTTCTGTGTCGTTTCCTTTAAATCCGCTGTAGATTTGCTGAAGTGCAAGACCTTCTGTGATACGGAAGTTGGTCGTAATGTGATCACTTACTTCTTTAGCGATATTATCGACGTTCGCAATGTTATTTGCCTTCGACATTTGATCAATCATTGCGCGTAAAATTTGTTTCTGACGATCATTACGTCCGAAATCACCGCGTGGATCTTGTTTTCTCATTCGAGCGTAAGCAAGTGCTTCTTCCCCGTTTAAATGCATATTGCCTTTTTTGAAGTAAATCTTTTTCGATTTTTTCACATCACTTTTTTCATTGAAGTCAAATGGAACATCGATATCAATTCCGCCGACTTCATCAATGACATCCTTGAATCCGTCAAAATCAACGGTTGCATATTTATCAATCGGAATATGCAAGAATTGTTCGACAGTTTCAATCGTCTCGTCTTTTCCACCTTTAGCAAATGCTGCATTGATCTTTTCTTTATTTCCTGTCGTGTCACTTGCAAGCTGTACGCGTGTGTCACGAGGGATACTAACCATTTTCATCGTTTTGTCTTGAGGGTTAATCGTTGCGACAATGAGTGAATCTGAACGGCCATGATCACCATCTGTGGCATAATCCTCAATTCCGACAAATAGTACAGAGAAAGGTTTCTTCTTAATATCAATGACCGCATCACGAAGCTTCGATTTCTCTCCTCGGTCTAGCTCATCATATGTTTTGTCAGCAGCCTGAAGTGTATTGACTATTTTATATACTGCAAATCCGCCCATGCAGATGATAAGAAGCAAAAATAAGACCAGGATACGTTTGAAAATTTTCTTCTTCTTACTCTTTTTCTTTCGTACACGCACTCTTACTCGTTGTGCCATTCATCTGTCTCCTTTATCGGACCAATGTCCTTTTCTAAATAAATCAGTTCGCCTTCTTTTGTAACACTCTTTCCATTTGTCAGCTCAGTCATCCATTCAATGAACTGCTCTGTTTGTGTTTCTTCTACATACGTCTCAAAAATAACATCTTCTGCATAATGAATTTCTTTTAGCTGAAAAGATGAGGCTCTAAGCTCATTCTCTACCTTTCCAAGCCATGTATAATCTATTGTTGTGTGCATCGTACGCATTAAACAGCGTTCTACCATACCAACATGGTTGATGGCTTCTGATACAGATTTTCCGTAGGCACGAATCAATCCACCGGCGCCTAGCTTAATACCGCCGAAATAACGAGTGACCACTACGACTGTATCTTTCAGCTTCCGTTTTTTTAACACTTCAAGCATTGGCACACCTGCTGTACCGCTTGGTTCACCATCATCATTCGCTTTTTGAATCAGGTCATGTTCTCCAATGAGATAGGCAGAACAATTATGTGTGGCATTCCAATGTTGTTTTTTAATGGATTGTATAAATGCTTGTGTTTCTTCTTCTGAGACAGCACGCTGTATATGACAAATAAAACGTGATTTTTCAATGACGATCTCATGCTCGCCACGACTTTTTACTGTAAGATAGCGATTCAGCAAAAGACTTACCCTCCTGACAAGCAAATTGTAAGACTAGAGAAAATTTGCATTGGTTTTAGAATTTTACAGCGTATTTTGTTATGATGATAGGGGCGGAAAAAGGGTCGTCATAAAAACTTCATGATTTATACGCATTCTTTCATTATAATTCGACATAAAATGCAGATCAATGACATTTATAATAAAAAAAGATGACATCACTGTTACGGGAGGGAAAAGCCATGACAACACCTAAAATGGATCCGAAATTATTGGATTCAATCATCATGAAAATGCTAAGTACAGTTGATGGCAGCAAGGACGAAGTATTTAGGATAGGCGAACAGTCCCGTCAACAATATGAAAGCCTAGTAGAAGAGCTGAAGCAAATCAAGCAGCAAGTAAACGAAGTAATTGATTTTGGGGATAAACTCGAAGTCCATACGAGACATGCTAGAAATCGCTTATCTGAGGTCAGCAGAAACTTCAACAAATTTAGCGAAGAAGAAATACGGGAGGCCTACGAAAAAGCACATAATCTGCAAGTGGAACTCACCATGATCCAGCAGCGCGAAAAGCAGCTGAGAGAAAGAAGAGACGATCTGGAAAGACGATTGTTAAGCCTGCAAGACGTCATTGAACGCTCTGAAACGCTTGTGAGTCAGATCACAGTTGTTCTCAACTATCTCAATCAGGACTTACGCCAAGTTGGCGTGTTACTTGAAGATGCTCAGGCAAAACAAGATTTTGGACTAAGAATTATTGAAGCCCAAGAAGAAGAACGCAAAAGGGTGTCCCGGGAAATTCATGACGGTCCGGCCCAGATGCTGGCAAACGTGATGATGCGTTCCGAATTAATTGAACGGATTTTCAGAGACCGTGGGACAGAAGAAGGCTTTAAAGAAATTAGAAGTCTCAGACAGAATGTGCGAAATGCTCTGTACGAAGTGAGAAGAATCATTTATGATTTAAGACCAATGGCTTTAGATGATTTGGGTCTCATTCCGACGCTAAGAAAATATTTAAACACAATCGAAGAGTATGATGGAAAAACCAAGATTACGTTCCAATGCCTAGGGGATACAGAAAGCGAAAGAATTGCTTCTCAATTTGAAGTGGCACTGTTTAGACTAGCCCAAGAAGCTGTCACAAATTCACTAAAGCATTCCGAAGCTGAAGAAATCTCTGTAAAAGTAGAAGTGACGAAAGACTTTGTCACGTTAATTATCAAAGACGATGGAAAAGGCTTTGATATGAAAGATGTGAAAACAAACAAAAACAAATCCTTCGGTTTACTTGGCATGAAAGAACGCGTAGACTTACTGGAAGGTAAAATGACCATAGACTCAAAAATAGGTCTAGGGACATTCATCATGATTCGCGTGCCATTAACATTGCAAAATAAAATTGTAAAATAGAGACAAAAGACATATTGACCATAAAGTTCAGGTGTAGAACAATAAACATGGGGAGGCGTAGCTTGTGACTAAAGTAAATATTGTAATTATTGATGATCACCAATTATTCCGTGAAGGTGTCAAACGGATTTTAGATTTTGAACCTACTTTTGAAGTAGTTGCAGAAGGAGACGACGGTGACGAAGCTGCACGTATCGTAGAACACTATCATCCGGATGTTGTCATTATGGACATTAATATGCCGAATGTAAATGGTGTAGAGGCTACAAAGCAGCTAGTTGAGCTTTATCCCGAATCAAAAGTCATTATTCTATCTATTCATGACGATGAAAACTATGTGACACATGCATTGAAAACAGGGGCAAGAGGCTACCTGTTAAAAGAAATGGATGCAGACACGCTCATTGAAGCAGTGAAAGTCGTAGCTGACGGAGGATCTTATTTACATCCGAAAGTTACTCATAACTTAGTAAATGAATTCCGACGCCTAGCGACTAGTGGCGTTTCAGCACATCCGCAGCACGAGGTATATCCTGAAATTCGCAGACCACTTCATATCTTAACGAGACGTGAGTGCGAAGTTCTTCAAATGTTAGCTGACGGAAAGAGCAATAGAGGAATTGGTGAGTCGCTCTTTATTAGTGAGAAAACAGTCAAAAACCACGTGAGTAACATTTTACAAAAAATGAATGTAAACGACCGTACACAAGCTGTTGTTGTAGCAATTAAAAACGGCTGGGTAGAAATGAGATAATGTTCCGGACAAGTACTCCTTTTTCGCCTGTTTTTGGTTCTCTCACATGTTAACTGGAGAGAAATGATAGGTAGATAAGGAGTCTTTTTCGGATATAACGGGCTTGCCTATTGATTAGGCAGGCTTTTTTGATTACTATTATAAATCTAATGAATAACAATGATCATTCTTTGAAAATAAAAAAGAGCAACTTAACGGATAAGGAAGGTATTTAAGAATGAAAATAGCCGTTGTAACAGACAGTACTGCTTATATACCACAAGAGCTGCGTGATAAACATCATATTCATATGATCCCTCTTAATGTCATTTTTGGCAACGAATCATACCGTGAAGAAATAGAAATGGATTGGAAGACATATTATGAAGAAGTCAAAAAGCATAAAGACCTTCCAACCACCTCTCAGCCTGCTTTCGGAGAGTTAATAGAATTATATGAAAAACTAAGTGAAACATACGATGCCGTGATTAGTATTCACCTTTCAAGCGGAATTAGTGGAACATATAATAGTGCAGCCTCAGCAAATGACCTAGTTGACGGGATTGATATTTATCCGTTTGATACAGAAACTAGCTGTATGGCGCAAGGTTTTTATGCGATAGAAGCTGCTGAAAAAATCCAAGGTGGTGCTTCTCTAGAAGAAGTGTTAGCCCATCTCAATTATCTGAAAGAGAATCAGAGAGCTTATTTTATGGTAGACGATTTAACTCATTTACAAAGAGGCGGCAGATTAAATGGTGCTCAGGCTTTTATTGGGAGCCTCTTAAAGGTAAAGCCTATACTGCATTTTGACAACAAGCTAATTGTCCCTTTTGAGAAGATTCGTACGCGGAAAAAAGCCATTTCACGTATTTTTGAATTATTTGACGAAGATGCATCACGTGGTGTCCCGATGAGAGCAACACTGATACATGGTAATAGAGAAGAAGAAGCAGACGACTTAATTGCGCACTTATCAGAAAAGTATCCTCATGTTGAATTTTATAAAAGCTACTTTGGTGCCGTGATTGGCACTCATCTAGGCGAAGGCTCTATAGCTCTTGGCTGGGTGATTAGATAAATCTTAAAAAACCTCTTTTCTAATAGAAAAGGGGTTTTGTTTTTCTATTTTAGCTGTTGGACGAAAGGTCATGTCTTTGCGCATAATAGGCAAACATCAGTTGAAAGGTGTTTGGTGAAATTGAACATGGACAAAGCAATGGAACTAAGGCAGCAACTGCAGTCACGCCACCTGCTTACCGCTGAAACAAGATGCTCACAGTCCGATTTGGATTGGCTGGAGGAGAAAGGGTTCGTCATCCGAACACCTGCTATTGAGAGGAAAGCAAATGGTCTTACTTGCTGTAGATGTGGTGTATCAAAAAAGCGGTACTTTGCCCACACTCCGTGTGACATGTGTCAAAAAGATTGTGTGTACTGTAGATCATGCATCATGATGGGGAAAACAACGGAATGTGGCTTTCTTTATGAATGGACGGGTCCACAAATGGAAGAAACATGTCATACGGAATTAACATGGCAGGGAAACCTGTCTAAAGGACAAAAAAGAGCGTCCGAAAAATTGATCGAAGCGATAAAAAACAAATCTGACCTACTCATCTGGGCAGTTTGCGGGGCAGGGAAAACAGAGGTGCTCTTTTACGGAATTGAATATGCCTTACATCAAGGAATGAGTGTCTGCATTGCGACACCTAGAACAGATGTTGTCCTTGAACTAGAGCCGCGGCTTAAAAAAGCATTTCAAGGAATGAAAATAGCTGTTCTTTATGGAGGAAGCCCTCAAAGGTTCCAAATAGCACCGCTAGTGATCGCCACAACTCATCAGTTGATGAGATACAAACATGCATTTGATGTGCTTATTATAGATGAAGTCGACGCCTTTCCTTATTCAATCGATGAACGTCTCCAATTTGCTGTTTTAAAGGCAATGAGAAAGAAAGGGGTTAGGGTTTATTTAAGTGCGACGCCCTCTAAGAAAATGAAAAGAGATGTATCTCGTGGACAACTAGAAGCCATAAAAATTCCTCTGCGCTTTCACAAACAACCGTTACCTGTCCCGTCCTTTCAATGGATTGGACATTGGAAGAAGAAATTAAAAAAGAACCAGCTCCCACCTAAAGTAATGAATTGGATGCAGAAACATATCACAAAGAAGAGAAGGATTTTACTTTTTGTTCCTTCTATTTCGACCATGAAGAAGGTAACGAAGGTTCTTAGAGAACACCGCTTAAATGTAGAAGGGGTGTCTGCTGATGATCCAGACAGGAAACAAAAGGTCCAGCACTTCAGAGATTATAAATACGATGTACTAGTTACAACCACCATTCTAGAAAGAGGCGTAACCATTCCAAATGTTCAAGTGGGGGTACTAGGTGCGGAATCTACTATCTTTACAGAGAGTGCACTTGTTCAGATTTCTGGTAGAGCAGGTAGACATCCCGATTTTTTTAAAGGAGATGTTATCTTTTTTCATTTTGGTTTAACGAGAAGTATGAAACAAGCAAAGAAGCATATCGTAAAAATGAATGATACAGCTGCAAAAGAGTTTTCTGAAAAATAATGTGGGTTCAACTAAATTTCATGGTACATTTATATTCACAATACACAAATGGCAGGAGAGACAAATATGCTACTCAATGCAAAAGAAATACTACTCAAGGAAATCCTCTATCAATATCTCAACCAATTAAACATGATTTGTCACTGTGAAAAGTGTATAGAAGATGTATTAGCGATTTCACTAAATCAAGTGAAGCCTCAGTATATAACAGATATCGATAAAATATCTTACAGTAAATCCGAGATGGTGGATAAACAGAAGAATACGGCCATGCTGGTCATTCTGACAGAAGCTGCTTCAAAGGTCACCACATTTCCAAGATGCGAAAATCGTCTGCCGATAAATAAGGATAACAATTGATCTGCCTAATTTGTGAGGGGCATTTTGTCGCTGCTTTTACATGGAAATCATTACTTCTATTAAATGATGATCATCTATGTATAGCATGTAAGCATCACCTAGAAAAAATTCAACGCCCGATTTGTCCAGCTTGTGGGAGAGCACAGTCGAATGATCAATTATGTCAAGACTGTTCCAGGTGGAAAGAACGCCCTGATTCTACTACAGTACTTGTGAAAAATAGGTCTGTTTATGCTTACAACGATTTGATGAAAGATGTCCTTTCCCGCTTTAAATTTCGAGGTGATACAGCTTTAGCTGAGCTTTTTAAACAAGATGTCCAAGCAGTATTTAAGCGCTCCTTTTCAATTAAAGAACCTGTGCTGATCCCGATTCCTTTAAGTAAAGAAAGGCTAAAGGAAAGAGGGTTTAATCAGTCAGTCATACTTGCTTCCTTGATTGGTCAGCCGATCCTGCAGCCGCTTGTGAAAATACATCAAAGCAAGCAGTCTAAGAAAAAGAAAAATGAACGTTTAGATCAAAAAAGAATGTTTCAAATCAAGCAGACAGATGCGATCGTTCAAAGGGATGTTATCTTAATTGACGACATCTATACAACGGGGGCCACCATTTATGATGCGGCAAGAATTTTAAAAGAAGCAGGTGTCAAAAGTGTTTCCTCTTTTACGTTGATCCGTAGTTAAAATTCAGGATAATTAACCGATAATAAGAAGAGAAAATAACGTAAGGGGTTTTGGTTATGAATCAATTGGCAAACTGTCCACAATGTAATCAGCTGTTTTTAAAAACCACCATCCAAACGGTTTGTAACAAATGCTTCGAAGAAGAAGAACGTTCTTTTGATATCGTTTATAAATTCTTGCGAAAGCAAAGTAATAGACAATCAACCATTGCTGAAATAGTAGATGCAACAGAAGTTGATGAAGAATTAATCTTGAAATTTATCCGTTTGAAAAGACTTCAAATTAGTCAATTTCCGAATATCAACTATCCTTGTGAAAGATGTGGCCAACCGATCAGAAAAAACAAGCTGTGCAGCCAATGTGAACAGGATATTCATTCGCAAATGAGTCAAATGAATCAAGAAGAAGAGCGTAAAAGGGAGATTGAATCTAGGAAAAAAGACACCTATTATGCCATTAATCCTAAAAACGATTGATTCCCTAAACTAAGTTGCAGTTTGGTCGATAAAATGGATAGAATCAAGACAGACTGTAACGGAAAGCGAGAGGAATCCCGTGAAAATTAATCGATATGGAACACAACCAGTAAATCCTTACAAGAAAACATATGAGAAACAAACGTTGCAATCAAATCAAGCAAAATCAACTGATAAAGTCGAAATTTCTAAAAAGGCAATCGAAATGCAAAAGGTGCCGAATATCATGAAAGAACGCCAAGATAAAATAGACCAAATTAAAAAAAGCATTGAAGCCGGAACATATCAAGTAGATACAAAAGGCATTGCTGATAAAATGCTGAATTTTTATAAACAACAATAACAAAAGGGAGTAGCGTGAATGTCAGTTAAAATAATCATTGAAGAGCTGCATCGTCTCTATGGATTGCATGAACAGCTTTTGAAGCTGTCGAAGGATAAAACAGAAATGCTGAAAAGCAATGAGATTGATGCTCTTTCAGAGGTTCTGAATTTAGAGCAAAAATATATTCAAGCCATTTCTCAATTAGAAGAAAAACGAATTGAAGCCACAGTTCAATTTTTACAAAGTGATGAACCGCCAACCATCACCGCGTGTATCGAAAAGGCTGAAGGTTCGGATCAAGAAGAGCTCATTTCATTATATGACAAATTAAATGACATCATGGTGGAACTGAAAGATGTAAATGAACTGAACAAACAGCTCATTCAGCAGTCGCTTCAATTTATTTCACTGACATTCGATCTCGTTAACCCTAATAAAGAAAATATGAATTACGGACAAAATGGTCTTGAGAGTTCAAAGCCTAAACAGCAGAGGGCTTTGTTTGATTCAAAGGCGTAAACAAGGAGGATACCAATGGGTTCTACATTCATGGGTCTAGAAACGGCAAAAAGAGGAATCACAGCCCAGCGTGCAGGGCTTTATGTCACATCAAACAACGTCTCCAATGCAAATACAGATGGCTACTCAAGACAAAGAGTTACCTTTAAAGCAGATAATCCTTATCCAGTCATTTCAGTTTATGACGGCAAGAATTATGGCCAAATGGGGACAGGTGTTCAAGTTGGAACCGTGGAAAGAATTCGAGACAGCTTTTTAGATCTGCAATTCAGAGATCATAACAATAACTTGTCTTACTACTCAACAAAATCTGATGCCCTTTCGCAAATGGAGGGAGTTATGAATGATTTGACGGATGAAGGCTTAAACAGAGCTTTTGATAACCTTTGGAAATCATTACAGGTCCTATCTGAAACAAAAAATGCCGATACAGCGTCTGCGCGTACAGTTGTTAAAACAAGTGCACAGGCTTTAGTAGATCAATTCCGTCTACTTAATTCGTCTTTAACAACGATACAAAAGAATTTAAAAACAGAACTCGATTCAACAGCCAAAAATGTGAACACGATTTTATCTCAAATAGATGAAGTGAACAAACAAATTGCAGCAGTTGAACCAAACGGGTATCTTCCAAATGATCTATATGATACGCGTGATGCGTTGGTAGATCAATTATCCTCACTTGTTGATATTAAAGTGAGCTATAATCCATCTGGCGGGAATGCACTCAAAATTGCTGAAGGAACTGTCAACATCGACATTATCGGTGCAAATGGACAATCTGCTGGAACGATTTTGAATGGCATTACGAGCGAAAAATCTGAACTGCAAATCTCCTATGATAACACAACGGGACTTGTTAACTCACTTCAATTCGGAACAACAACCATTGCAGCAGATCAGCTTCAAGTGAATGGTAAAGTAAAAGCACTTGTTGAGGCTTATGGCTACATGTCAAATGGTGCTGAAAAAGGCATGTATCCAGACATGCTTGCAGAGCTGGATGAAGTAGCACAAGTATTTATGGATACATTTAACGATGTGCATAAGCAGGGGTACACGTTAAATGGCACAAGTGGACAAGACTTCTTTGATATTGAGAATAACAATGAATTGAATAAAGGCTTAGCAGCTCGTATCAAAGTGAGTGATGTCATTTTAGCATCAACAGATAATATTGCAGCATCTCTCAATCAAACACAAGGTGACGGTTCGAATGCTACGAAATTAGCTGGTATTCAAGACTTAAAGGTACCAATCGGCGGCAATACAACGACGATCCAGGATTACTACCAAAATGTCATTGCTGAGATGGGGATCCAAGGGAAAAAGAACATGACGCTAGAAAGCAGTTCAGCCGCTCTTGTCAATTCAGCCAATGAACGTAGGATGTCGACGAGTGCTGTTTCCATTGATGAAGAAATGACGAATATGATCCAATTTCAGCATGCATATAATGCAGCTGCGAGAGTTGTGACATTACAGGATGAAATATTGGATAAAGTAATAAACGGCATGGGTGTCGTAGGAAGGTAGGTATAACTGATGCGAGTCACACAAGGTATGATTTCTCAAAACTCACTTCGTAATATTAGTAAAAGTTATGAAAAACTTTCTAAAATAAATGAGCAGGCACAAACAGGGAGACGTTTCACAAAAACGTCTGATGATCCCGTTGCAGCAGTAAAAAGCCTTCAATATAGCACAGCAATGTTTCGAAATGAACAATATCAAAAAAACTTAAATGAAGCACAGAACTGGATTGATACATCTGAAACAAGTGTCACTGAAATCATTGATATTATGTCAAATGTACGAGATAAAGTGCTTGATGCGGCTAATGGAACAAAGCAGCCAGAAGATTTAGCAGCTGTCGGAGTAGAAATTGGCCAGATGAAGAAACAAATCATTGACGCGATGAACACTCAGATGTTAGGTAAGTTCGTATTTAATGGAACAAATACAAATGTCAAACCAGTTGTTGAGAACGCAGATGGTACGTTTACGTTTAACTTTGAAAACTATACAGATGCAAATTCTGTTAAGTCGAACATTTCTGATGGTATCACTTTAAATGTGAACTCAAATCCAATTTCAGCGTTTGGTGGACAGTCTGCCAGCGGTCAAAATGTCATTGAAATGCTGACGGATTTAGAAAACTCATTGAAAAATGGAACGTTCGCAAATTCTGATGATGCGTTAGGAAGTATCGATCAGTTTAAAGAAGTGATGAGTGCTGAGCGCTCGGACCTAGGAGCCCGTTCAAATCGTGTTGACTTAGTAGGCAGTCGCTTGACTTCACAATTCGAAGTACTGAAAAATGCCAAATCAGATAATGAAGATGTAGAAAGTGAAAAAGCAATTATTGATCTTCTTCAACAAGAGGTTGTGAATAGAGCTGCTTTAGCAACGACGGCTAAAGTTATTCAGCCATCCCTTGTCGATTTCTTAAGATAATAAAAAGCATCCGTTGGGTGCTTTTTTGCATCATGGAGGTGTACCTATATGCAAATCCCTAGATTGTTAATGCAACAAACCTATGCAAAGCTGCAAATGTCGACAACTCCTTCTCGGCAAGAAGTAGAGCAGCCAAGAGCAGACCTTGAGATTCAGCAGCCCAGAGCCGTCATGAATATGACAAGGACACCGTCAAAATTAACCATAGATCAAACCGAAGCATTTGCCGATATGGATATCAAGTCGATTTTTAGACGATCTGAGGAATGGGCAGCTGAGGGGAAACGTGCTGTTGGAGAGGGAATGGGCCGAAGAGCGGAAGAAGGCAGTGAACTCATCAAGATCGAGAATGGTGGGAATGCAATTGCCGAGTTTGCCAAAATCAATGGCACCCCTCCAGCCAAACAATTCACCATTGGTGTGATCCCTTCATTCTTTAGTGTCAAAATTCACTATCAGCCATCTGAGCTTCAAATTGATGTGGAGCCTCAAAAAGCTATTATAGAGGCAACGCCTCATAAACCAATCGTTAACTACCAGCCAGGTAAGGTCAATATTGATATGTTACAATACCCAGATTTAAAAATAGAAGTTGACGAAACGGGCCAAAATGGTGATAAGGTATAGTTAAGAAAAATGAAAAAGGTCGTGAATTATGATCATTCAAACAAAATACCATGGTGAAATGACAATCAAAGAGGAGCAAATCATCAACTTCTCTAATGGAATACCAGGATTTCTAGATCAACAACAGTTTGTCATTTTACCTTTATCAGAAGAGTCTCCATTTTTAGTTCTTCAATCATTGAAAAACGCAGAGTTAGGCTTTATTGTCAGCAGTCCGTTTTTATTCTTCAATCAATATGAATTCGATCTAGACGAAACGGTCGTAGATATTCTAGAAGTAGAAGATGCCAATGATGTGGAAGTCATGGTGATCTTAACAATGGAATCTTCTATTGAAAAAACGACAGCCAATTTAAGAGCGCCTATTATTGTGAACCGGAAAAACATGAAAGCCAAGCAGGTGATTTTGCATGATTCAGCCTATCATACAAAACATTTGTTAGAGGTGGCATCCTCATGTTAGTTCTCTCGCGTAAATTAAACCAGTCGATTCAAATTGGCGATGATATTGAAGTCAAGATTATTTCAATCGAAGGCGATCAAGTGAAAATCGGGATTGAGGCTCCTAAGCACATTGATATTCATAGAAAAGAAGTGTACCTGTCTATTCAAGAAGAGAACAGTCGTGCTGCGAGTTTATCTGTAGATCTCCTCTCTCAATTATCCTCACAAAAAAAGTGAGGATTTTTTTTATCTGATTCAGCTATCCTTCTCCACGTTTCTGTGTGGATGTTCACCATCTATATGAAACTTTAACAAATCGGTCCATCTATATTTAATTTGAAAATTCAAAGCCGATATAAAAGGTAGATTAAAGCACAGGAGCTGAATAACTATGTCTGTTGGTAAGGTGACATCGCTAGAGCCAATTATCGATGCATTTCAAACCCGTGTTTCTAATAACCAGAATGACAATGTAAACTCTAATTTACAAGCAAATGGCAAGGTCGTTTCAAAAGAAGAAATTGAAAAAACGCTTCAAGGAGCAAACAAGCTGATTGAACCCACTCAATTTCATCTGCAATTTGAATTACATGAAAAACTCAATGAATATTATGTCAAAGTCGTAGATAACCAAACAGAAGAAGTCATTAGAGAAATTCCTTCCAAGGAATGGCTTGATTTCTATGCGGCAATGACAGAAATTGTCGGTTTATTTGTAGATAAAAGAATGTAAGTGAAGGGAGAACATAAAAAATGGTCAATCGAATTACTGGATTTTCAAATGTGTTTGATATTGATGAAATCGTATCAAAGCTAATGAAAACTGAGCAAGCACCACTTGATAAAATGACACGCCAGAAACAAACACTTGAATGGCAAAGAGACAGCTATCGCGAGGTGAACTCGAAAGTCAAAGAATTAGATGATTTGATCAACAGTTTAAACTTAACGCGTCCAAGTACATATGGCGCAAAAAAGGTGACAAGCTCAAATGAATCTGCTGTCACAGCAACTGGCTCAACTAATGCTACTTCTGGCTCAATCAATGTCACCCAATTAGCGACAGCTTCCGTCTTCAGATCATCTGGTACATCTGGATTTACACCAACAAATGGCACGTTTACATTCGAAGTGACGACACCAGATTCGACAAAACCGAAAACGGTGACGATCAATACTTCTGATACCGATACAATTGATGACATCGTGAAAAAGCTGAACAACTCGCAATTAGGTGTGACGGCTTACAAAGGACAGATCTTTGACGGATCAAACTATGTCGATACGGTCGCTCTCACTTCACGGACAACGGGAGAAGGTGTCAGTATTAAAGCAGCTGATGGTAATTCAGCTTCATTCTTCACTCAATTAGGCTTCCAAGTGGATGGAGATAACAAATTAGTTGCGACCACTCAAGGGCAAAAAGCACAATACGAGATTAATGGTCTGAAAATGGAAAATAACAACAATACATTTGAGCAGGCTGGTATTACGTACGAGCTTAAAGGGACAACCGATAAGCCTGTCAGCTTAAACGTTTCAACAGATGTCGATACAATCTTTGATAAAATTAAACAATTTGTTGATAAATACAATGAACTTGTTGAGCAGGTCAATGGCAAAGTCAATGAAAAAAGAAATAGGGACTATCATCCTTTAACAGCTGAAGAGAAAAAAGCAATGTCTGACAAAGAAGTGGAGCTATGGGAAACGACAGCGAAGTCTGGCTTGCTGAGAAGTGATTCCATTTTACGAGGTGGTGCCTCTAAAATAAGAAGTGATTTTTATGCTGATATTACGACAAGTGATGGGAATAGAATTCACATGACACAAATCGGAATTACCACTTCAGATAAATATAAAGATGGCGGAAAGCTTGTCATTGATGAACCGAAACTAAGAAAAGCCATTGAAGAAGACCCACAGAAGATCAGTCAAATATTTATGTCAGGTTCGCTAAATGTGGATTCAAAAGATAAAGATAAAGCGCAGCAGCAATATCAAGAACAAGGAATCATTCATCGTATCAAAAATTCCTTATCAGCCTTCACGAAGAGCATTCAAACAAAGGCTGGCAGCACAACGATGGAATTAAAGGAATACGGACTTGGTAAGGACCTTGATTCTTTAACAAAACGAATGAGTACGTTCCAAGACCGTTTGAAACTTGTTGAAGCTCGTTACTATACAAAGTTTAATGCCATGGATAGCGCGATTCAAAAGCTAAACAACCAATCTGGCTATCTTTCTCAACTGCTTGGACAATAATTGGAGGTTTATAACATATGGCAATAAAGAACCCTTATGCCGCCTATCAGAAAAATTCTATTGAGACTGCAACACCTGCTGAGTTGACGCTTATGCTTTATGAAGGCTGCTTAAAGTTCATTAGACTAGCGAAGTATGCCATTCAAAAAGAGGATGCAGAAACGAGAAATGTGAACCTGAAAAAGGCTCAAAACATCATTCAAGAATTAAATGTCACCTTAAATCGTTCTTATGACGTATCAAAGAGTATGGCAAGTATGTATGATTACATTTATCGCAGACTGATTGAAGCCAATCTTCAAAATGACGAAGAGATGTTGAATGAAGTAGAGCAATACGTAACTGATTTTCGTGATGCATGGAAGGAAGTTATTCAAACCGATCGAAAAGGGCGCCATCACTCTATCGGGGGATCTCTATGAGTATTGTGGACCAGCTGCATGACCAAACATTAAAAATGGCAGCCGAAATAGCGGCAAATCCGCAAAGTGACACCTTGGTTGAAGACTTTGATGCCTTTTTGATTGAGAGAGACGAATTAATGAGAGATATTCAGCATGAGCTGACGGATCAAGAAAAAGAGAAAATCAAAGAAATCATCCGAACAGATCAACAGATGGCGAAGCAATTAACTGTGATCCAAAATGGGATCAAAGCAGATATTCAAGCCATTCAAAAAAAGAAAACGAAACAGCTGAATTATCAAAATCCATACCAGCCTATGACGAGTGACGGCGTATATTACGATAAACGGAAATAATTAGGTGAGACCTGTGGCGTATCGTTCAGATGACTATATTTTATTAACCACATATTATGAACTTCTATTTACGATAGAAGAGAGTCTAAAATATTTAGATGAAATTGAGAAGGATTTTGCTAAAACTGAAGGGGATCGGATCTTTAATGATCTGATCCATGCCTTCTTTCATTTAGAGACAACGCATCCCCTTCTGCTTTCAATTATAGAAAATGAGCACTTTGCCAAAACGATTCGTTCGTTTGATCAAATTTTTTTAAGTTTTGATATACTAGCTTTCTATACATTCCCTTCAATACACTTCCAATCATTCCTTACATCATATTTTATACCTGAATATAGAAAGTGGATGGATGAAATACATGCCTGTATGAGGCCGTATGTCATTCATTAATTTTTGTTCAATTCAGACCATTCGGAGGAAATTATGAGACTAAAAAATCAATTTTTGTTTGGGCTTATTGTCATATGTGTATTGTTTGTCAGTATTTTAGGGGTCTCAAGCTTTATCTATTACAAAACAGATCAATCCTACAAGACGCTTCTCAGCAAAGAAGTGAAGCTTTATCAGACCTCACTGGAATTAGAGGTGCTTTTGCAAAAGCAGGAAGCGCAAATCAAAACCTATGTTGTCGTGCAAGATGCTGAAAATTTACAGAAAATTGAGCAAACATATGAAGAGATTAATAAGAAAACAACTGAAGCTTCAAAAATGAGCGCTGTCAAACAAGCAAAAAATCTATTAGATCAAATCTCAGAAAAAAATTATCTCTACTACACCTCAACGAACCGACTATTTAATTCATTGAATATGCAAAATCAAAAAGAATTCAACACCCGCCTCAGTCAAGAATTACAGCCTATCGAACAAGAAATACATACCTTTACAAAAGAATTTGCTCAAACCCAGTTGAAGCAACGTGACCAGAAAATCAATCAGCTCAATCAAGACAGTAACCAATTAGTGTTCACACTCATTCTAGTCAGTGCGGTCATTATTGTTGGCTTTTTGGTGATTGGGACAAGATTCGTTTATCGTATGACAAAGCCGATTGTTTCTGTCACAAATGCCGCGAGAAGGATGGCAGATGGTGATCTTACACTTGAAGAGATTGAAGTGACCTCTAAAAATGAGATTGGCCAACTTGGTATCGCTTTTAATCAAATGACGACTCATTTACGTCAGCTCATTTTACAGGTGCAAAATGGATCAAGACAATTAGCTGATTCTGCTGCTCAGTTTGAGGAAACCATTCATGAAACCATATCGGCAAGTGAGCAGACGTCTAGTTCGATTGAACAGGTCGGTGAAGCTTCACGTGAACAATCAGACGCGGTCGGAAAAGTAGCTTCTGCGATTCAAGAAGTCTCGACTGGTATGCAAAATGCAGCTGAACACACATCCGATGTTTCGGGTCACTCAATTTCAGTGACTGAAAAGGCTGAAGAGGGTGCAGCGCTTATTCAGCAATTCGTAAAACAAATGAGCTCTATCAAAGCGTCTGTGAACGAGCACCATTCCACAATGGCTCATGTACAAGCCCAGTTTACTGGCATTGAAGATTTGTTAGGTCATATCCATGCCATTGCTGACCAAACGAACTTGCTTGCTTTAAATGCTGCTATTGAAGCGGCAAGAGCAGGAGAACATGGAAGAGGCTTTGCGGTTGTAGCAGATGAAGTGAGGAAACTGGCGGAAGAATCTAGTCAGCTGACAGATCAAATTAGTCAATTACTCGCGAACGTGAACAAAGATACTGAAAAATCATCACATTCGATGACAAAGGTTGAGCAGGATGTAGCAGAAGGTGTGAAAGTATCGCAATTGTCTGAACAGAGCTTTCATGAAATTCTGGAATCTATTCGTGATATTTCAATGAAATCAGAAGAACTTTCAGCCACTGCAGAGCAAATTTCAGCTAGTACAGAGGAAATATCTCAGACGGTTGGGGTCATTGAAGAAGGAGCCAAACGCAATTCAGAAGAGACGGAGTACATGTCTGCGGCTGTTGAAGAATCATTGGCAGCAAATGAAGAGATGAAAGCAGCGGCGGAAGATTTAAAAACCTTATCTCATTCGCTGAAAACATCCATTTCATCTTTCACGATTTAAACGTGAGCTGGTCTTTTTCAAGAATGAGCCGAATATATATTCATCACCTATCAAGCAACAGTTGAAGCACCGCAAAATTCGACAAATTTCAATGAATATTCACATTTTTTTTACGTTTGAGCAGGAGAAAAGGAGGGAAAAGTAGAAATAGGTTTACATATCCTTAATTTTAAAGGAGGCGTTCTTTACATGAATTACAATGTCAGAGGAGAAAACATCGACGTAACACCTGCACTAAGAGATCATGTCGAGAAAAAAATTGGAAAGCTGGAGCGTTATTTTGAAACAGACGTAGATGCTTCAGTCAACGTGAACTTGAAGTTTTACAATGATCAAGAATCTAAAGTTGAGGTTACCATTCCAATGACTGATCTAGCACTTCGAGCTGAGGTGCATAATGAAGATATGTACAATGCAGTAGACCTAGCAGCCAGTAAATTAGAACGTCAAATTCGAAAGCACAAAACAAAAGTAAACCGTAAATTCCGCGAGCAAGGTGCCAAAAAACACTTATTTGCTGGAGGAAATGGGACGCCTGATGTAGCTGTTCAAGATGACGAAGAAATTGATGAAACAGAAATCGTCAGACAAAAACGATTCAATTTAAAACCGATGGATAGCGAAGAGGCCATTCTTCAAATGAACATGTTAGGTCATAGTTTCTTCGTCTTCACAAATGCTGAGACAAATTTGACCAATGTGGTCTATCGCCGAAATGATGGAAAATATGGACTCATTGAGCCAAACGCTTAATCTGATCTAAAAACAACCTAAAAAAAGTAAACCCGTTCCCTTCATAAGGGACGGGTTTTTTGTGCGAAATCATTGCAAATTCTTTGGAAATGAAGGAAGGTATGGTATGATAAATGCAGGTAAATATGGACCTGTCAATCTTTTGGACATGCCGAAAAATTGCATGAAATAGAGGAGCGTTATTATATGCTTGGAATCTTAAACAAAGTGTTTGATCCTACGAAACGTACGATCAGCAAATATGAAAAAAAAGCAAATGAAATCGAAGCTCTCGCACAAGATTTCGAGAAATTATCTGACGAGGCTTTACGAAATAAAACGATTGAATTTAAAGAAAAACTTGAAAAAGGACAATCCGTGGATGACCTGTTGGTTGAAGCATTTGCAACGGTTCGCGAGGCATCACGCCGCGTGACAGGAATGTTCCCGTTTAAGGTGCAGCTCATGGGGGGGATCGCGCTTCATGAAGGCAACATCTCTGAGATGAAAACAGGTGAAGGTAAAACGTTGACATCAACAATGCCTGTTTATTTAAATGCTCTTTCTGGAAAAGGCGTCCACATTGTGACAGTCAACGAATATTTGGCAAGCCGTGATGCAGAGGAAATGGGCAAGATTTTTGAATTTCTTGGCTTAACGGTTGGCTTAAACTTAAACAGCTTAGACAAAGATGAAAAAAGAGAAGCGTATGCCGCTGATATCACGTATTCAACAAACAATGAACTGGGCTTTGACTATTTACGAGATAACATGGTGCTTTACAAAGAGCAAATGGTTCAAAGACCGCTTCATTATGCCGTGATCGATGAGGTTGACTCCATCTTAATTGATGAAGCGAGAACACCTCTTATCATTTCTGGACAAGCTGCGAAATCTACAAAGCTTTACGTACAAGCCAATGCATTTGTTCGTACATTAAAAATAGAAGATGATTTCACATATGATATTAAAACAAAAAGTGTACAGCTGACAGAAAGCGGAATGACGAAGGCGGAAAAAGCATTCGGCATCGAGAACTTATTTGATGTTAAGCATGTTGCGCTGAACCATCACATCGCTCAGGCGCTGAAGGCACATGTTGCGATGCAAAAAGATGTGGATTATGTCGTTGAAGAAGGCCAAGTCGTTATTGTTGACTCTTTCACAGGACGTTTAATGAAAGGACGCCGTTATAGTGAAGGTCTGCATCAAGCTATTGAGGCAAAAGAAGGTCTCGAAGTGCAGAACGAAAGTATGACCCTTGCAACGATTACGTTCCAGAACTACTTCCGTATGTATGAAAAGCTATCTGGTATGACTGGTACAGCGAAAACGGAAGAAGAAGAATTCCGTAACATTTACAACATGCAGGTTGTGACAATCCCGACCAATCAACCAGTGGTTCGTGATGACAGACCTGATTTAATTTACCGCACAATGGAAGGTAAATTTAAAGCAGTGGCTGAGGATGTTGCGCAGCGCTATATGACAGGGCAGCCAGTTCTTGTCGGAACAGTAGCGGTTGAGACATCTGAGCTTATTTCTAAGCTGCTTAAAAATAAAGGGATTCCTCATCAAGTGTTAAATGCGAAAAACCATGAGCGTGAGGCACAAATTATTGAAGAGGCTGGTCAAAAAGGAGCCGTCACCATTGCGACAAACATGGCAGGTCGTGGTACGGACATCAAGCTTGGCGAAGGCGTCAAAGAGCTTGGCGGTCTAGCTGTAATTGGGACAGAGCGTCATGAATCACGACGTATTGATAACCAGCTTCGCGGACGTTCTGGTCGTCAAGGAGACCCAGGGATTACTCAATTCTATCTCTCCATGGAAGATGAATTGATGCGCCGATTTGGTGCAGAGCGCACGATGGCGATGCTTGACCGCTTTGGCATGGATGACTCTACACCTATCCAAAGTAAAATGGTGTCTAAAGCCGTTGAATCATCTCAAAAACGCGTCGAGGGGAACAACTTTGATTCCCGTAAACAGCTTCTGCAATATGACGATGTACTTCGTCAGCAGCGTGAAGTGATTTACAAACAACGCTTTGAAGTCATCGATTCTGATAACTTAAAATCGATTGTCATCAATATGATTCAATCTTCAATTGAGCGGGCTGTTGGTTCTTATACGCCGAAAGAAGAGCTTCCTGAAGAATGGAAACTAGATGGGCTTGTTGAATTAATCAACACGAACTATTTAGATGAAGGAGCTATTTCGGTCAAAGATATTTATGGCAAAGAAGCAGATGAAATCACCTCCTTCATCATGGATCGTATTAAAGAAAAATACGATGCAAAAGAAGAAACATATGGCGATGAACAAATGCGAGAATTTGAAAAAGTCATCGTTCTTCGTGCGGTGGATTCAAAGTGGATGGATCATATCGATGCAATGGATCAGCTGCGCCAAGGGATTCATTTACGCGCGTATGCACAAACGAATCCGCTTCGTGAGTATCAAATGGAAGGATTTGCGATGTTTGAGCATATGGTTGCTTCAATCGAAGATGATGTAGCCAAATATGTCTTAAAATCAGAAATCCAAAACAACCTAGAACGTGAAGAAGTCGTTCAAGGTCAAACAACAGCTCATCAGCCTCAAGAGGGTGATGAGGAGAAGACAGTGAAAAAGAAGCCGGTACGTAAAGTCGTAGACATTGGACGAAACTCACCATGTCACTGCGGTAGCGGCAAGAAATATAAAAATTGTCATGGGAAGACAGAATAAGTAATGGAAAGAGGTGAAAACCTCTTTCTATTCATGTCAGCCCCCATACATCTATGAGGTGAAGGATATGGAATTAGTAGAAATTAGACAAGAGCTTGAAAATATGGCTAGCAGGCTAGCTGATTTTAGGGGGTCTCTTTGACCTCGAAACAAAAGAAGCCAAAATTGCAGAACTCGAAGCGACAATGTCAGAAGCTGATTTTTGGAATGATCAGCAAAAGGCACAAGGCGTCATCAATGAAGCCAATGCACTAAAGGATAATGTGAATGCATACCATGAGCTCAGTGAATCTCATGAAGAGCTGCAAATGACACATGACCTATTAAAGGAAGATTATGACGAGGAGCTTCATGCAGAGCTTGAAAAAGAGCTGAAGAACTTAACCAAGCAGTTTAACGAGTTTGAGCTGCAGCTTCTCTTAAGTGAACCATATGATAAAAACAATGCCATTCTTGAGCTTCACCCTGGTGCAGGCGGTACTGAATCACAGGACTGGGGTTCTATGCTTCTGAGAATGTATACTCGCTGGGCAGAGCGCAGAGGCTTTAAGGTTGAAATGCTTGATTATCTTCCTGGTGATGAAGCAGGAATTAAATCTGTGACATTGCTCATCAAAGGGCATAACGCATACGGGTACTTAAAAGCAGAAAAAGGTGTCCATCGTTTGGTTCGTATTTCTCCTTTTGATTCATCTGGCCGCAGGCATACGTCCTTCGTTTCCTGTGATGTCATGCCAGAGTTCAATGAAGAAATTGATATTGATATTCGGACAGAAGATATCAAGGTAGATACGTATCGTGCAAGCGGCGCAGGTGGACAGCACGTCAATACGACTGACTCTGCCGTTCGTATCACACACATACCAACCAATGTTGTGGTCACATGCCAAACAGAAAGGTCACAAATCAAAAACAGAGAACGTGCGATGAAAATGCTGAAATCGAAACTTTATCAAAGACGGATCGAAGAACAGCAGGCTGAATTGGATGAAATTAGAGGAGAGCAGAAAGAAATTGGCTGGGGAAGCCAAATTCGCTCTTATGTATTCCATCCGTATTCTCTTGTGAAAGACCATCGAACCAATACGGAGATGGGAAATGTTCAAGCGGTCATGGATGGAGATTTAGATTCATTTATCGATGCTTACTTACGTTCGAAATTATCATAAAAACTCGGCTTCTTGCTGGGTTTTTTTAATTGTGAGAAAATATAATGAATATAAAGGAATACATACGCCATACTGACTCTATATCCTTTGTATGATGAAATTAGCAAATAAAGGGGGAAATATTTTGGGATTAACACCATTACAAGAGACGTGGGATTTAGATGCCTTTTTTAAAGGAGGCAGTTCTTCACCAGAATTTAAAACATACCTGCAACACATTCAGCAGCTATTAAATGAATTACGACAAAAGGTCGATGCCTTTTCAAAAGAAGATACACACATTGAAAGCAGGTTAACGTCTGTCTTTGACACGTATGAAACGACATATAAAAAACTGTCTCAAGCAGGTTCATTTGTTTCCTGTCTTCAATCTCAAAATACAAAGGATATGAAGGCTGGCAGTCTTCGAGGTACGATTGCCAAGCTGGAAGCTGATTTAGGTACCATTCTTGCGCTGTTTGATCAAGCGCTTGCTGCCATCTCTCCTAGCAAATGGGAAGATCTCATGAATTCAGAAGCCTTTTCAGATGTGCGCTACATATTAAATGAACGAAGAGAGCGCGTGAAGGATCAATTGCCTGTTGAACAAGAAACATTGATACAAAAATTAGCTGTAGATGGCTACCATGCGTGGGATGAGCTTTATTCTAGCTTGGTGAATAAGATTATGATTCCATTTGAACAAGATGGTGTAACGCAGATGATCTCTGTCGGCCAAGCGGAAAATGCGATGGATGATTCAGATCGTGAAGTCAGAAAGGCCGTATATCATAACTTAGAGCACGCATGGACGCAGGATGAACATCTATTTGCAAGCACCCTAAACCATCTGGCAGGTTTTCGTTTACAAGTATATGAAGCAAGAGGCTGGGATCATATTTTAAAAGAGCCGCTTGATATTTGCCGCATGAAACAAGAAACCCTTGATGCAATGTGGTCTGTGATTGATGAACATAAGCAGCCATTCATTGACTACTTACATCGAAAAGCTGACATGCTTGGAGTGGATAAGCTAAGCTGGTTTGATGTTGGGGCTCCTATTGGCAGTGAGACCAAGATCTATCCGTATCAAGAAGCAGCTGCTTTTATTGTGAAACATTTCGCTGGATTTGGAGAAGAGCTTGCTGCCTTTACAGAAAAAGCCTTTAATGAACGCTGGGTAGAAGCTGAAGATCGTCCAAACAAACGAGTAGGCGGATTTTGTACAAATTTCCCTGACAGCGGGGAGTCACGCATTTTTATGACCTTCTCAGGAAGTCCATCCAATGTGGCGACACTCGCGCATGAGCTTGGTCATTCGTTCCATCAGGAAGTGATGCAGGATGTTCGCATTCTTAATCGCAAATATGCGATGAATGTAGCTGAAACGGCGTCGACATTCGCAGAAATGATTGTGGCTGATGCTTCATTAAAAGAAGCGGCAAATGAAGAGGAGCGTCTCAGCTTGTTAGAGGATAAGCTGCAGCGGAGTGTAGCATTTTTCATGAATATTCAATCTCGTTTCTTATTTGAACAGCGTTTTTATGAAGAGCGTAAACAAGGAGAAGTGCCGGCGGATCGGTTGAATGAGCTGATGGTAGAAGCGCAGAAGGAAGCCTTCGGTGACTCTTTAGATGAATACCATCCACATTTCTGGGCGTCTAAGCTGCATTTCCATATCACAGGTGTACCGTTTTATAATTTCCCATACACATTTGGCTACATGTTCTCGCTAGGGATTTATTCAAAAGCCTTGCAGGCTGGTACTTCGTTTGAAGAGAAGTACATTGCATTACTAAAGGATACAGCTTCAATGACAGTAGAAGATTTGGCCTATAAGCACTTAGGCGTCGATCTTACCCAAAAAGACTTTTGGGAGGAAGCCATTGGTTTAGCTGTAGCAGACGCTGAAGAGTTTTTAGAAGCGACGAAAAAGTAAAAATGAAAAGCTCCTATTACGGGAGCTTTTTTGCTGGTTTTAGCCATTCAAGCATGGTCTGAATGATATCCTTTTGCTGCGTGAGGGCTGGAATGTCCGCAGGCTGATCACCTTTTTGTTTGCCGTACATGCCAAACTGAGCATGGTTCCCGCCTTTTATTTCATGGTAAACGGTTTGAGACGGCAGATTTGTTTTCGATTTCTTGATTTTCTCTTGTGTCGCAAGCCCATCCTTTTCACCTGATATAGAGAGTACGTTCAAGGACGATGATTTCAAGTTATCTGATGCTGGATAAGACGCAAGGAAAAAGAGACCGTCGAGCTTGCGCTGGTTTTTTTCTGCAAACATAGCGGCAGCTGTTCCGCCTAGTGAATGACCGCCAATATACCAGTGTTTGATCGTTTGATGAACTTTCATAATATCGTGTGCTTTGTTTGTATTAAAAATCGCAAACGAAAATGGCATGTCAGGGATAAAGACAGAATAACCTTTTTTCATCAGTTCATTCCCGATATTGGCGTACGAAAGTGGTTCTACCTTTGCCCCGGGATAGAGAATAATACCAGTATCGCTTTTTGCTGATGCAAATGTATACACATCGTTTTTATGTTCCACTTGCTCGATGTTCACTTGCTTTTTTAATGCGGCGGATGGTCCGTATGTAAAGCGGCTCCATGTATAGAAAGCACCAAAAGCCAAGATGATCAGTGCAAGTAATGTCATGCCTGTTATCTTCAGTATTTTCTTCATCGCATGTCCCTTCTTTCTCATGTACATATTAAATATACCATCATTTGCTCCTATGCCAAACGGCAAGTACGCTGATCCGTTTGTGTGATAAAGTATTAATCCATTAGCACTGCATTTGGCTGTTATTTACATTCGTTTTAGGAGGGCTTAAAATAGGTGTGCATTCAGAAGTAACGGAGGAAGAAAGACATGAAGCAGGGACATTCACAATTATGGATTGAAGCGAAAAATTACTTGTTCATTTTAATCGGATCAGCCATTGTGGCGATTGGATTTAATACGTTATTATTACCGAATCAGATTGCTGCAGGTGGAGTGAGCGGTATTAGTACGATTATGCAGTCATTCGGCTTTGAGGCGGCGTATGTGCAATGGGGACTCAATATTCCGCTGTTTATCGCTGGTTTTTATTTATTAGGCGGGACATTTGGCGTGAAAACGCTCGTTGGCTCTATTTTTTTACCTTCGATGGTGTTTGTCACAAGACATATTGCACCTGTGACACATGAAGCGCTCTTAGCAGCCATTTTTGGCGGAGTGGTGATTGGGATCGGAATAGGGCTCGTGTTCCTTGGAAATGGATCAACAGGTGGAACGGCGCTCGCTGCCAAAATCATCAATAAATATACAGGCCTCACGCTTGGCACCTGTTTAGCGATGATGGATGGCCTAATTGTCCTGGCTGCGATGACTGTTTTTGGGATTGAAGAGGGACTGTACGCTGTCATTGGTGTGTTTATTTCAAGTAAAACGATTGATGTCGTACAGGCCGGCTTCAGTCATTCGAAAATGGCGATGATCATTACAGGGCATGAGGATGAGGTCAGGCAGGCAGTATTTGATCAAATTGACCGTGGTGTCACAAAGATCTCAGCAGTCGGTGGATATACCGACCATGACCGTCCAATTCTGATGTGTGTCGTTGGGCAGTCACAATTCACAAAGTTGAAACAAGTGGTGAAAGCAATCGATGCATCAGCATTTGTCATCGTAATGGATGCAAAAGAGGTGCTTGGTGAGGGTTTTAAAAGGGCGTAAACAAGGATATAATAGCGTTGACCAAATGATTGTAAGGGAGGGAAATTGATGAAAAAAAGCGGATTAATGATGCTGTTTGCAGTGATGCTTCTTGTTCTTGCGGCTTGTGGAGGAAATTCAGGCAGCAGTGACAAAGAAGGCAGCAAAAGTGCTTCAACTGTGAGCAGTGGTGAGGAAATTTATCAGCAAAACTGTATTGGCTGTCATGGGAAAGACCTATCTGGTGGAGGCGGACCAAGCCTGAAAGAAGTAGGGAAGAAATATAATGAAAGCCAAATCGCAGATATTGCACAGAATGGTAAAGGCTCTATGCCAAGCGGAATGGTAGATGAGAAGCAAGCAAAAGAAGTGGCAAAATGGCTTGCAGAGAAAAAATAAAACCTTTGTCTAATCGACAAGGTTTTTTTGTTTTTATATGTAGAAAAAGATTTTTGAATAATATGAAAACGTATTATATTAAATTTTATTAAAAAAATAAGGGTAGAAAGACATGTTTATCGGTTTTAATTGTTCCTTTTACCTTTTAACTATAAGTTTTGAAATATAAATGTAATACCATTGCGTCGATTCATGACGTATAATTGGAGTTGTTGAAATTTAGACGATTCATTTTTTTCATCTTTTTGGATGAAAAGGACATAAATTGCTTGTACGTATCGAAGGGTATGTGCGTGACCATACATAACGTTTTTTGACGATAAGTGTCAAAACATCATGATAAGCTGTTAGTCAGCAATAAGAAAAGATTAGGTGATTACATGATTGAAATGAAGGAAGTCTACAAGATCTATCCTAACGGTGTAAAGGCGATCAATGGAATCAATGTCTCTATCCACCCAGGAGAGTTTGTGTATGTTGTTGGTCCCAGTGGTGCTGGTAAATCCACTTTCATCAAAATGATGTATCGTGAAGAGAAGCCAACCAAAGGGAAAATCTTAATTAATAGCAGAGATTTAGCCTCAATTAAGGAAAAAGAAATTCCTTACGTAAGAAGAGAAATTGGCGTAGTATTCCAAGATTTCAAACTACTTCCAACCCTCACGGTGTTTGAGAATGTGGCATTTGCTCTTGAAGTCATTGGGGAACAGCCTCATATCATTAAGAAAAAGGTGCTGGATGTACTTGATTTGGTACAGCTCAAGCACAAAGCACGACAATTTCCTGACCAGCTGTCTGGCGGTGAACAGCAGCGTGTATCTATCGCTCGCTCGATCGTGAATAGTCCTGAGGTTGTCATTGCAGATGAGCCGACAGGAAACCTTGATCCAGACACATCTTTGGAAATCATGAAGACACTCGAAGAGATTAATAACCGCGGAACAACAGTCGTCATGGCGACACACAACAAAGAAATTGTAAACAGCATGAAGAAACGTGTCATCGCAATCGAAGATGGAATGATTGTGCGTGACGAAGCAAGAGGGGAGTACGGCATTTATGATTAAAACTCTCTCGCGGCATTTACGTGAGAGCTTCCGTTCACTTGGAAGAAACACGTGGATGACATTTGCATCAATTAGTGCGGTCACTGTCACATTGATTTTAGTTGGGGTTTTTCTTGTGATTATGCTCAACTTGAATAACATGGCATCGAACGCTGAAAAAGAAGTAGAAGTAAAAGTGTTAATCGAATTAACGGCGAATCAAAAGCAGCAGGATGAATTAAAAGCAGAAATTGAGAAGATTCCTGAAATCAGTGATGTGAAGTACTCATCTAAAGATGACGAACTAAAAGCGCTGATTAAAAGCTTTGGTGAAAATGGACAATCCATGGGACTTGTTGATCAAGAAAACCCATTAAACGATGCGTTTATTGTGAAAACATCAGATCCACACGATACACCAAAAGTAGCGAAGAAATTAGAAAACTTAAAGGGTACGTATAAAGTAACCTATGGAAAAGAAGAAGTCAGCCGACTCTTTAATGTGGTCGGAGTGGCGCGAAATGTAGGTATTGCGCTCATTATTGGGCTTTTATTTACAGCCATGTTCTTGATCTCTAATACGATCAAAATTACGATTTTTGCTAGACGTAAAGAAATCGAGATTATGAAACTCGTAGGTGCAACGAACTGGTTTATCCGCTGGCCATTCTTTATTGAAGGATTACTGCTTGGTGTATTTGGTTCCATTATACCAATCGCTCTATTGCTTGGCACATATCAATATGCAGTGGGCTGGGTGGCACCGAGAGTACAAGGCTCATTTATTTCCATGCTTCCATATAACCCGTTTGTCTATCAAGTTTCACTGGTCCTTCTATTGATCGGTGCAATCATTGGTGTATGGGGAAGCTTGACGTCCATCCGTAAATTCTTAAAAGTATAAATCTATTTTTGATGGCAGCACTCGAGAATTTGATAGAAGGTGTGACCGGTTGAACCGATTCATCCGGTCGACTCTTTATGCAGGCAGTTGTCATAGGAGGGGAATATCGTTTTGAAAAGAAAGCTGATGATGGCTGGAATGGCAGCGTTTATTGGAACAACGTGGCTATACATTCCAGGGAACGAGAATCGTGCATTCGCATACGAAGACCTAGATCAAAAACGTCAACAAATCGAAGAGAAAACATCAAAGACTGAATCAACTTTGAAGAAAAAGAAATCAGAGCTGGCTAAGCTTGAAAAGAAAGAATCCAAGCTCAAAAAAGAAATTGAAAAGATTGACCACAAGGTAAGTGCTGCAACTGAAAAAGTCGCTGAAAAAGAAAAAGAAGTCAAACAAACGAAGCAAGAGATCAAGAAACTAAAAAAAGACATTCAAGTCATCAATGATCGAATTGAAAAAAGAAAAGCTATATTCAAAGATCGAATTCGTTCGATGCAAAAAAGCGGCGGTACGATCAACTATTTAGATGTGCTGCTGGGTGCTCGCAGCTTTAGTGATTTTGTCGGTCGTGTTGGAGCTGTCACAACCATTGTCGAAGCAGACAAAGACATGATTACAGAACATGAAAATGATTTAAAGCTGGTGGAGCAAAAAGAAGCAGAGCTAAATAATCAGCTAAATGGACTTGAAACATCTCTGAAAGAGCTAGAAGAGCTGAAAAAGGATTTGTCTAAACAGCAAAAAGAAAAAGAGAAAATCTTAGGGGATGTAACAGATAAAAAGAACCATGCCCATGATGAATTAGGCAAACTTGAAAATGAACAAGAAATTCTAGCGAACCAAAAAGCGGCTGTGAAGTCTGAGGAAGCACGCCGCCAAAAGGAAGAAGCGAAGAGAGCAGAACAAGCAGCTGCTGAAAAAAGTGCACCTGCACCTCAAAGCGGCGGCTCGGATCAAGTATCTGATACACCAGCAAGCAGCTCCGGCTTTATTAAACCAGCTGCTGGCCGATTCTCATCTGGCTTTGGCGGACGTTCAGGCGGACAGCACTACGGTTTAGATATTGCAGCAAAAGGCACAGTATCTGTCGTCGCAGCTGCAGCTGGAACAGTCACGAACTCAAGCTACTCATCGAGCTACGGGAATGTGATATTCATTACGCATAATATCAATGGACAGACCTATCAAACGGTATATGCCCACCTGTCTACAAGAAGTGTGTCCACAGGGCAGAGAGTCGAGCAAGGACAATTCCTTGGATATATGGGGAATACAGGCCAATCACATGGTCAGCATCTCCACTTTGAAATTCATAAAGGATTATGGAATGGCGCTAAATCAAATGCAGTCAATCCAGCGCAATATATCCGCTAATCAAAAAGCCGATAACATCATGTTATCGGCCTTTTTTATTCTAAATGAAATTAAAATAACAGCAGTAAACCGGCAATAATAGGTGTTAACAGTACAGCCGATTTCAATAAGAGCTTCGGTGCAAGGCGTGTGAATTTTGCGCCAATAAATGCCCCTAATACTGTTCCAATTAAAATTTGAATCAGCAAGATAAAATCAACATAGCCCTCTGTAATGTATCCAATTCCACCACCGATGGAAATTGGAATAATGACAAGCATTGTCGTGCCAACTGCCTGTCGAATGGAAAGTCTCAGTAAAATCAAAAGTCCTACTTGAATAAATGGTGCAGACCCGATACCAAACATACCTGACAGCAATCCGGATACAAGTCCTAAAATAATACCCCTTATGAGCAGCTGACGTGAAGAAAGCGGCTGATGCTCAGTGTCTTCCTTAAGAACAAATAATTTGATCATCATAAACACAGCGGATAAAAAGAGCATTCCAGCTGTTAAATAGTGCAGACTTTCTTCTGGAATAAAAGGAGCAACCTTAGCTCCTGCAAAAGAAGCAACACAAGCCAAAGCTCCGACAATCAAACCAGATTTCAGCTGAATATTCCCTTCCCGGTAGTGGCTGTATGCACCTGATAACGTCGTAAATGCCATTGCGGCTAAAGACGTCCCGAGTGCGGTATGGATAGGGATATCAAAAATTAACGTAAGCAATGCGATGACAAAACCAGCCCCGCCTGCTCCTACAAATCCTAATAAAATTCCTAATAAAAGCATCGTCAATATAATATACATAGCGAAGACTCCTTCTCGATCATAACAAAATAAAAATTACACCTAATGAAATGATTAGTCAAGCCTTCGCGGGAGAATGTCTTTACATGAAATCCCTTCTTCTGGCATATAATAACTCAGGTCATCAGGAAGAGTTGAAGAAGGAGGCCAAATATGAAAAAACAAATCGCATCTATTATGGCAAGTGTCGTTCTATTAATAAGTGCAGGGGTGATGACGCATAAAGAAGGAACTCATGCAGAGTCACCGCAAGCAGCTGCTGCAATGGCTGGACAAGCTCAATCAAGTGATAAGGCGAAAGAGAATGGGATGGAGAAAATCGAGAAAGCCTATGACCTGATATCGAATGAATATGTAGAGGAAGTGGATCGCCAAAAGCTGCTTGAAGGCGCCATTCAAGGAATGCTTTCAACTTTAAATGATCCGTATTCAGTATACATGGACAAGCAAACCGCCAAGCAATTTTCTGATTCGCTTGATTCTTCTTTTGAGGGAATTGGGGCAGAAGTGGGAATGGATGAAGGAAAAATCATTATCGTCTCTGCCTTTAAAAAATCCCCTGCGGCAAAAGCAGGTCTAAAGCCGAAAGATGAAATCATCAGCATTGATGGTGAGCCAATGAAAGATAAAAGCTTAAACGATGCTGTACTGAAAATCAGAGGAAAAAAGGGAACATCTGTCGCTCTGAAAATCAGACGAAACGGGATTGAAAAAGAGTTAACATTCCATATCAAACGAGAAGAAATTCCGCTTGAAACCGTAACTTCTTCTGTGAAAGAGGTAAATGGTCATAAAACGGGCTATATCGCGATCTCTAGCTTTTCTGAAGATACTGCGAAGGATTTCACGTCAAGCCTGAAACAGCTCGAGAAAAAGGGCATAGAAGGTCTTGTGCTGGATGTGAGAGGGAACCCTGGCGGCTATCTGCAAAGTGTAGAAGATATTTTGAAGCATTTTATTACGAAGGATCAGCCTTATATTCAAATTGCAGAACGGAACGGCGACAGGAAACGATATTTTTCAAAACGGAAAGAACAGAAGCCTTACCCAGTTAATGTCTTAATCGATAAAGGCAGTGCATCCGCTTCTGAAATACTTGCTGGTGCTATGAAAGAAGCCGGAAAATATGAAGTCGTCGGTGATGTCTCCTTTGGGAAAGGCACTGTGCAGCAGGCGGTTCCAATGGGTGACGGCAGTAACATTAAATTAACGCTGTATAAATGGCTCACGCCAAAAGGGAATTGGATTCACAAAAAAGGTGTCGTACCGACAATTGCGATTCATCAGCCAGATTACTTTACCGTAGGCCCACTTCAACTGAAAGAACCGCTTCAGCTGGATATGAACAATGAAGAAGTGAGACAAGCACAGACGCTGTTAAAGGGATTGTCATTTGACCCCGGCAGAGTAGACGGCTACTTTGATGAAGAAACGAAAAAGGCGGTGCTAGCCTTCCAAAGCACATACAATCTCGATAAATCAGGTGTGATTGATCTGAAGACAGCAAAAATGATGAACAAAATGGTGGATGAAGTGAAATCCTATGAGAAAAATGATCTTCAACTGCAGACTGCACTAAAAGCACTATATCTTAAAAAATAAAGAGGCGAATAAATGCCTCTTTTTTTTGGTTCATAAGTGTCACGAACATGTAATAGTTTATTCTTAAAAATAAATTATATCGAGAAATATATTCATTTATTTTACAAAAAACATAACATTCCTTCGATTTTACCCGATAACATATTTATATAAGAGACTTTCTGTTGATTTAAACATGTCATGAAAATGAAACTTTTGAAAGTTGTATGTTACATAAATAATTCTTACAATATAAAGTAGCACTCATTTTAAATATTTTATTTTTTGCGGATATTCAGCTTGAGCATTAAGCTGTACCGAGGTTTGCGCTTTTCTTAAAAGAACTAGTAAATGGGGGTACACAATTGAAAAGGGCAAGTATTGTGAGAGAGAAAAAATATTACGAGTTGGTAGAGGAGCTTAAGAGTCGTACGAAAGATGTGACGTTTTCCGCTACAAAGGCATTAAGTCTGCTCATGCTGTTAAGCAGGTACTTGGTCAATTACACAACGGTAGAATCAGTCGACGAAATCGATGAAGACTGTGCTGAGATATACTTCAATTATTTAATGGATAATCATAAGAGACTTGGTATAAACTTAACCGACATCAAGAGGTCGATGCAGCTGCTCGGCGGCATACTAGATGTAGATGTCAATCACTACTTAAAAGATTTTTCACTGTCGAATGTCACACTTTGGATGAATCAGGAGAAATAAACCTGGTGTCAAGCATCGATTTATTTGATAGAATAAGAGAAAATGCTTGACTTGGGCGGTGAACGATAATGAGCTCGGAGTGGATGGGAGCTGGATTAAAAGCGGTCGGTCTGTTTTTAATCCACCCTCTTTTTTATTTCATGATATTAATCAGCCTGTTACATGGCTACATCCGCGTAAAGCGGGAGAGAAAAGCGTTTCAAACAAGAATAGAAGATGTATACGATGAACTTAAATTTACATATTCAAAGGGATGGATTCTAGGGATTTGCCTATCCATCATTTCAGTAGGCTTAGGGATTGCCCTCCCGCCTGGATTCATCGTGCTGATTGCAGCGATGACCATCGTTTGCTCTTTATTCTTTAAGGCGAGTGCGCTTTCGTCTGCATACACACTCGGTTTCAGTTTTATTGCGGCACTTGGACTGATGTTTTTCCAAGTGAGCCATTCTTGGCTGCCGCAGCTCTCAATGATGAATGCATCAGCCGTTGTTATTTTGCTAGGTCTTTTATTAATGACCGAGGGGATTCTAGCCTATCGAACGGCACATTTACGAACATCGCCTGCAATGGTGATGAGTGCGAGAGGACTTTTGATTGGACAGCAGCGGGCAAACCGCCTGTGGCTTTTACCGCTTGTTTTGCTGATGCCGGCAGGTGAATTTACTTCTTCTCTGCCATGGTGGCCGGTGCTTCAAGTACACGATCAAAGCTTTTCATTTATTTTGATTCCATACATCATCGGTTTCGGGCAGCGGATTCAAGGATCACTGCCAATTGTGAGCATTCAAATTACGGCACGGCGTATTCTTATGCTTGGACTCGCTGTTGCTTTACTAGGTGCTGCAAGTATTTGGTTTGAGCCGATTGCATGGGGAGCTGTATTGATAGCGATTGTCGGAAGAGCTTTCCTCTCATGGAAACAGAGAGTCAATGACAATGCGGCTCCATTCTACTTCTCTAAGCGTAATCAAGGGCTGATGGTGCTGGGAATCATTCCGAATACACCTGCAGCTGATTTAAAGCTTGAGATCGGAGAAGTCATTACAAAGGTGAATGGAATTGAAGTCAAAACCGTTTCGGAATTTTACGAAGCCCTTCAAACCAATCGTGCTCTGACAAAGCTTGAGATCATTGGCTTGAATGGTCAGACAAGGTTTGAGAAACGCGCTTCTTACGAAGGGGAGCATCATCAGCTTGGCATCCTGTTTGTGAAGGATGATCCACAGCAAGAATCAACGGCGATTTCATCATAAAAAAAAGCTGCTAGAGATGGCAGCTTTTTTCTTTTGGGCGAGCTTCTTTTCCATAGGATTCGCCCCATTCACGCATAGCGAAGATGATGGGTTTTAAAGTATCTCCAAGAGAAGTGAGTGAATATTCGACACGAGGAGGGACCTCCTCATAGACTTTTCTGTGAACAACGCCGTCTTGTTCTAGCTCGCGCAATTGCAGCGTGAGAACACGCTGAGAAATCCTTGGCAGAAGCCGGCGTAATTCGTTGTATCGTTTTGGACCGCAAGTCAAATGATAAAGGATCACTCCTTTCCATTTTCCTCCTATTACACTCGTTGTGGTTGAAACGGGACAGCCATGATTGACAATACTGACTGGATTGGATGGTGCACTCATCTTTACACTCCTTTCTAAGACGAAATGGGTGATAAACGAACATGATTGTACCTAATGTTATAAAAGCTCGAAATACACTGATATAAAGGGGTTTCAAGGGTACTAATTCAAAACCTCCCCCAAAACCTCCCCCAAAACCTCCCCCAGTTTATAAATTCATTGCATCTTCAAAGGCATCTACTGTTTCAATTTCTAATTCTTCAAAAGAGTGGCTATATACTTGGTGAATCATTTCAGGGGTATTGCCAAGCCGATCCGCAATAGCTCGAGCGGGAATTTTCTTCCCTATTAAAATCGTAGCGTGGGTATGCCTCAATCCATGAACTGTTATTCGTTTTATATCATTTTCGTCAAAAATCTTATATAATGCATAATTCAAGAAATTACCCGAAACATGTTTAGCATTAGACTTATTTATGAAAACATAGTCATTATCTTCTAGGTGAGAGCCGAATGAAAGCTTTAATTCTTTACACCATTTGCGGTATAATTTTAATTGTTTCATAAGTTCCCCGCCGCCCCTTATAGTCCGGTAACTATTTTTGGTTTTTGGGGAACGAGTTCCTTTGCTGTCTCTAGTTCTACTGATAGTAATCGTGTTTTTATTAAAATTAATGTCAGACCATTTAAGACCTAACGCTTCACCTTTTCTTGCACCAGTTGAAGCTAAAAAAAGAATCATATAATATTGTGTGGTTTTTCCTGTGGATTTAACAATCTCCAGGAATTTTTTTAATTCAGCAGCAGTATAGAAATTGTCATTGATTTTTTCAATTTCTTCATCATCCTTTATTTTAATCTTAACAAACCGATTTCTATCGAGAATCTCATTTTCTACAGCGGCATTGATAGCTATTTTAAAAAGTGTATGATAGTTTTCAACAGTTCTTGGCTTAAACTCTTTTAACAACTTATTTATAAACACTCTTTGGTAAGTAGCTTTATCCAATTTACGCAATTTGTAACGTCCCAGTAAAGGCTTTATGTGTTTATCGATCGTAATGGTTCGATTGTATATGGTAGGTTTTTTCCATTGATTTTTATTGGTTTCGAACCAAATGTCGATCCATTCAGCAACCGTTAAATTAGAATTTTCTATTTGCTTAGTTTCGCCATTCAATATTGCCGATTTAACTTTAAGCAGTTCTCTGTATGCATCATTTTCATTTTTAAATCCTTGACCGGATGCTTCTTTTCTATTACCTAAAGCATCATAATATTTGTATCTATATTTCCACCGCTTTTCTTTTTTTGCATTGTAGTAAGAAAAGAGATGATCATCTTTTTTGCTTTTTTCACTCTTCATTTTATCAGCCCTTTCCACGTGGACAGACGCAATAAAAGGGGCGTTTATTTAGGCATCACCTCCTCAAAATTTTCAATGACTCCTAAAGGCTCGAAACAAATAGTATGTTTTCCAACTTTTTTATATAAACCATATTTCTCCTTATATCTTTTTAGAGCATCTTCAAGGAATTGTTCAGTAACATTCAAGTATTCAGCTAATTCAAAACGATTTCTTATTCCTTCTTTTTGTGCATCAATTAATCTTTCCAGCGGGAACAGCAACTTATATCCCCATTCACGTGCGCGCAATTCCTGTTTCCTATTTTCAAGGATGGATTGATCAATAATATTTCCATGAGTAGTAAAGTGATGACCAAGTTCTTCAGCAAGGGTACATGTTTTCTCAACACTAGATAATGTTCGATTGATCCATATCACATTATCACCGTATAAGCCTTTAGTGTTGGGAGATAATGATTTTTCATATACTTCAATGCCGCTTGATGCTGCATTTTTTAATAAAGAATGGTATTTCAATTAAGCTACACCTCATTTTTGTTCTCTCTTAGATTTAATAAATTGGAGAAACCTTTCTATCTCTTCTAATTCTTCGGAGGTCCATTCTTCGCCATCGTGATGAGCGGCAATTGTATTTATAATATTCTGTTTGTTGTTATCCTGTTTTTTGGGGAGATTTATATTATTAGACCCTTTTAAATCTTCCCAATCTAAATAACCAAATACCTTAGATATTTTATTTAATAAGTCTACAGAGATTTCACTATCAGCTCTTTCGATATTAGAGATTGTTCTTTGATCTACACCAACTAATGTTGCTAGATGGCTTTGGGTAAACCCTTTTTTTAAGCGTTCTTTTTTCACAATTTGCCCAGTGGTAATGTGAGGAGTATCATTGTTTGAATCTTTCCCCAATAGATAATCAGCACTTACCCCGAAAATGTTTGATAGTTCTAATAGTATTTGCATAGTAGGTGATATTCTCCCAATTTCGTAATTGGCTACAGTCGATCTATTAACGTTTAACTTCTTTGCAAGGGCATCTTGAGACATCTTTCTTTCTTTCCTTAAAAATCTAATTCGGCTACCCGTTATGTTTTCAGAAGACATAAAAAATCCACCTTTTCAAAAAAATTATATCACCCCTCTTGACGTTTCCTAAAATAACATATACTATTGGTTTATAAGTTACCTAAAGTAACAAAAGGAGGTGTGATATTGATGACATCAAACAAAAGACGTGAACAATTTCGAGAGCTTCGCAGGCAGATGAAATTGTCACAACGTCAAGCGTCGATTGATCTAGGTATCAGTGAAAGTCATTTCCGTAATATTGAGAGCGGTAGAGGTAATCCTGATGCAGTTCTACTTTTTAAGCTCTCTAATTATTTTGCTACAAAACCAGAGGTGTTATTCCCTGATTTAGCATCTATGGAGGAATAAGCTCAATCCCTATTTGTATTATAATGTGTTACTTTAGCAAACGCAACGAAAAATAACATATTCATGATTTTTTTTAGGAACAATGTGTTATTTTAGATAACAATAAGGGGTGGCAGATAGAATAAAGGGGGGGAACATGTGTCTATAGTTAACCTTGATGTGGCTGTTAATCAAGATGAAATTCGCAACTATATTAATCAGCAACTAGAATCAGCACTTGAAGAAGTATTATTCACTTGGGACATAGATGAAATGTCAAAGAGAACTTGCATGAGTAAACGCTTCTTAGAGAATGAATTTTTGCATGACCCAAGAATGAAACTTCTTGAGAGACGCAAGGAAAGAGGCAAGCGGTTTTGGTTCTATGAAGAATCAAAAGAAGTCATGAAACAGATTATGGATGAATGGTAAAAATCAGCGTGGACAGACGCATTAACAAACTAAAATATTGATTGGCTCAAATTTGAGCGCAACAAGAAAAATTAGTACACAGTACGCTGAATTTTCAGCACACCTAATTTTAAAATTTTCACTCGGATATTTTCCCGAGTCAAAATAGGAGGAACAACATGGATAACAATTTACAAGTAATTGAGCAGAATGGACAACTTTTGGTAGACAGTCGTGAAGTAGCGGAGATGACTGGCAAACTTCATAAGAACCTTGTGAGAGATATCGAAGGATATTTAAAGGTTTTGGGTCAAAGCTCAGATTTGAGCTCTGATAGATTCTTTATTGAAAGCACATATCAAGCAGGGACGGGAAAACTTTACAAACATTATTTACTCACTAAACAAGGGTGTGAAATGGTCGCCAACAAAATGACAGGCGAGAAGGGCGTATTGTTCACCGCTGCATATGTGACCCAATTTAATCAGATGGAACAGAACCTACAAAACTTTTCTAATCTTAGTCCACAGCTTCAACAGATGATACGTCTTGAGCAAAAACAGAATGAAGCAGATCAGAGGATCGGCAAACTAGAAAACAATCTAAGCATCAATGCGTATCAACAAACCGTCATTCAAAAGCAAATCAACAAACGTGTATACGAGCTTGTTGAACGATATGGAGAAGATTCAGAAGGAAAACGCCGTATGTTTTCGAGCATCCATCGCAATTTTAGGGACGCATTCGCAGTGCCGACTTACAAGGATTTAAGAAAGCTAGACTTTGAGGAAGCCATTTCATGGATTGGCACGTGGAGACCGTTGATATAATCGCATTGCTCAAAATTGAGCTTTGTGCATTTTTCGCCCCGCTCAAAATTGAGCCCGGATCAAGTACCAAAATGGTACTCGTATTACTCTCATTTCAAATGAGTGTATTCATTCACCGCAGATGACCGTCATAGTGTTCCGGGCATTGAAAATAGTGAGTAATTTCAAATGACACACTCACAGCTCAATTTTGAGCCGTCAAATTATGAAGAAGCTATGAGCTGATGTCATTAGAAGCGACGGCAGATGACGTAACGATTCGTTACCTCACGACGAAAAACTCACTCCTCAAAGTTGCGGAGTCAAAACAAACGGAAAGAAGGTAAAGCAAATGGAATTGTTGATAGAAAACATTTGTCCCGAGCCAGTAGACCGTGAGAGCTTTATTCGAAACACTCGATCTATTGTCGAACGTAAAGGTCTTGTTATGTTTTCCAAAGAGGAAGGCAATAACAACGGCATTATGTTTGAAGTTGTGGAACAGGAAATTCATGAGGATGGCAAGGTTATAAATACCTTTGACATGAACGGCGTTCCCTGTGTCCTACGATTGAGAGGAGCGACAGAAGAAGAAATACTAAACGTCAAGGCAAAAGTGAAAGCACAAGGCGAAGGGGCGAGCTTACCGTCAGAAGTATCTATATCAATGGACAAGATCGAATCACAGGAGGTAACGGCATGAGCGACAAGCAAAATAAAACAACCCCTGCGGCAACAGAGGTTGAGTCTAAACTTTTTCGACGAATTGGTATTTCTAGTTATGGAATTAAACAGCAAAGAATCAGTGAAAATCCAACTGATAATCTAAAAAGCACACTGAATGTTGAATTCTTATTTATCAGTCAGAATTCAGGTGTTGAAAAATTCGATAAGTTTTTGAAAGACTTAGTCCTATTCATTGAAGAACAGAACAAGCAAACCTAGAGACCAATTCTAGACTTAATAAACGCAGCTGCGACTTGAGACACAGTAGGTAATGACACACTAGCGAGTTGGGAAATTTTCGCTTTAGTGTCTTTCCAAATACCATCGTCTCTAATGTTGTCCAAAAATTCATGTCCGGAGAATGAAATAGACGAGACGATAATATCCCAAATTTCATTACCGCCTCTTTGGATAGAGCCGATAAGATATTCGGTCTCAATTAGTTTAGTAACACAGTAAATTGTTTCATCTTGACCAAACTTGTCTGCGATTTTAGAAGATTTGATATCGCTTAAACAGATATCATCATTGAGACCTAGCTTTTCTTCAAATTCAAGCATTAGCAATCTAACACAATCATGATTCAGTTTCATAGTTTCACCCCCTATCTAAACAGATAGGAACATTATACCAGCGTAAGAGATTAGCAAAAAGATAGAATTGAAATATTTTCTAAAAATTGAACCAAACCAATATTGGAATGGTTAAAACAGGAGGACAAACAAATGACAACTATCACGACATGGAATAAGAGACTCAAGAAGGTTTACACAGAGGTAAAGGAAATTGAACCGCTCATAACCGCTGCTATCAAACAGTATGAAAGCATGTATTCGCACGGTGTTAAAAAGATCATGCAGTCCAATTTGAAAGAGATTATGGCAGGAGTGCCAAAGGAAGAAGCCGTTGAATTATTAGGACCAAAGTTACTAGATGTGTTCGAGTGGGACGACATTCTACCAGTGGAGAAATACAGCAAATTCAATGCTTTGGTTTGGGCTAAACGTATTCAAAGAGAGCTTAATCAACAAGAAGAAGTCATTAAATATTATAGAAATCGCCTATGGAAGATCCATTCTTTGCTTGAAAAATTAGAGGCAACATATAGAAAGAATTACGAAAAGAAAAAAGTGAGAAAAGTCTTTGAGTTGATGCACCAAGTGACATACCTCATTTTCTTGAGACCTCAACGGGTTTCGGACATTGCTTATCTTATAGAAATGTGCTTCTTCACAATGACTAAAAACGACTTCTTGTCATTGCTGTCAATTGATCATAGCAAAGAAAGAGCGGAAGAAGTGAAAAGTCACATTGATTCTATTCCGGCAAAAGTCGATTTTAATACGTTTTGTCACTTTGTTCATGATTGGGTGTTAGAAGATGAAAACAATGACTTGTTTTTCACAATCCTTTCACACACTAATGTTGAGGCAGCGGTTCAAAGATATGACAAATATAAGTTAGATCAAGCTAAATAAAAAAAGCTGATCACAAGCGGATCAGCCAATGTTCTTACTTGTCATCATTATAGGGTCATGCAAGTAAGGAAGGGTATCGGGAAGCTCCTACACTTCCCGATATTGAATCGACTTTAACACGATTAACAAAAAAATACAATAATCAAATTTGAGATAAAAAGGGGATTTTTCAAATGAAATTAATGGGGACACCTTCAAAAGTTTTTAAAGCAAGAGCGAAGCTAGAGCATATCGGTCGTCAAGATGAAAAAGAGGCTCATATGTATGATGCGGGCATGGTATCAGTCTTAAAATTTGTTGCTGCCAAAATCCTTTATGGTCCTCAAGGGGCGCTTACAACAGAAATCGAGTGGTCTGACTCGTCTTTAGAAACACAACATACCGTAAACGAATTATACGAGAAGCTAGAAGGGTTTTTATCTAATTCAAATGATCTTGCGAAGCTATTGCAAGACCTTGATTCAGCACACGCAGCGAAGGCAAGTTTTGAAATTGAAGATGCCTTTGTAACTGGATTCGTGGCAGGTTTCCGCTACTTGATGGATGAAGCAGCGTACAGCAAGAACGTAAATTTTCTAAAGTAAGGTGATTGATATGGTCGGTTGGATCAAGTTGCATAGGAAGATTAGAAGTAACCCAATTTTCAATGATCCGCAGTTATTAAGGTTATGGCTAATATGTCTAACAGAGGCTTCACATACGGAACATGATCAGATAGTGGGTAGACAAAAAGTGAAGCTAAAGCCAGGTGAATTTGTGACAGGTCGTTTTGCTTTGATGGACATGTACAATACCGGTCTTAAATCTAAGGACAGGGTAAAGGGAGAAAAGACAATTTTTCGTTGGTTGGAACAGCTTCAAGAAATGGGATATTTGACAATAAAAAAGACCAACAAATTCAGCATTGTAAGCATTGATAATTGGGCTATTTATCAAGATGGGGCTTCCGAAAACGACAACAGTCTGACCATCAAAAGACCATCAAATGACCATCAAATGACCACAAACAAGAATGTAAAGAATGATAAGAATGAAAAGAAGATAAATAATTCTCGTCACAAGTACGAACCTTGTGACATGGCGAATGCCAATTTGCTTTATCAAAAAATACTTGAAAATAATCCGCAAGCTAAAAAACCGAACCTGGAAAAATGGGCGAGTGATTTTAGGCTAATTAGGCAGATCGACAAGCGGACAGATGCACAGGTGAAGTATTTGATTAACTGGACGCAAAAAGATATTTTTTGGAAATCAAATATATTGAGTCCTGCAAGCCTTAGAAAGCAATTCGATAAATTGACCGTAAAAATTAAAAGCGAAAGAGAAGCAGCAAAAAGAAAAGTGGCTGTGAATGAAAAGGAGTTTGATTTGACGGATGACTAAAAAAGAGACACTTGAATTACTAAAGCTAATCAAAACATACTTCGAGCATTTTGAGATAGATCAAGAAAGAATAGACGCATGGGCGAGAGTCTTAAAGCCCGAGGATTACGAGAAGATCGAGGCGAATTTGATCGTCTATGTGAAATACAATCAGTTTCCGCCTAAAGTTGCTGATCTACTTAACCAAAAAGAAAGACATTCCCGCTCCGCTGCCATACCAAACGTCGAAGAAACTCACAGCTACCTATCTGAAATGGACAAGGCTGAACCAACCGAGGAAGAACAAGAGCAGATCGAGCGACATAAAGCAGAGATACGAAAGGTGCTAGGGATAGGTGATCCATCATGACAGGAGCGGTATTTTATTTCAACGACGAAGCAGAACAGCAATATCTAGGCGCAATCTTACAAGAGCCGGATTTGATTAAATATTCGCAGCTCAAGCCAATTCATTTCTATCGACAGCAAAACCAATCCATTTACAAAGCCTTTCAAGAGCTTGATAAAAACGGCGATCCTATCGACATTGTGTCAGTTATTGAGCATGTGGGTCGAGAAAACCTAAAGGGGATCGGCGGAAGAAAATACTTAACTGAATTGATGAATGCCTCAATCACTACAGCAAAACAAGCATTCTATGAAAATCTAATTATTGATTATTGGAAAAAGCGAGAAATTGCGAAAGTGGGCGTTTCGCTTAAAGAATCTTCCAATAGCGACGATACGAGTCAAACTATACAAGAGGGTATAAGCTCTCTCATGAGTTTAGAGGATGCGACAGGCACGGACGATGACGGGTCTATCAATAATGATCTTGTTGAAATCTATCAAGAGTTAGAAACGCCTAAAGGTGATGTGACTGGTATGCCTAGCGGTTTTACTGAATTGGACCGAATGACGTCGGGTTTTCAGCGGCAAGAATTTATAATCGTTGCCGCTCGTCCATCCGTAGGTAAAACCGCCTTTTGTTTGAATGTAGCAAGCAATTTCATGGAAAACCCGCTTAATTTAGGTAAAGGCGGAGCGGTTGGCATCTTTTCGCTTGAAATGTCACGTAAGCAATTAATAAAACGGATGCAATCAAGTATCGGTAACATTAACGCTCAATCCATCCGCACGAGTAATTTAAACGCTGATGAGTGGGGCAGATTAAGCAAAGTGAACGGGGTTTTAGATTGTGCCGCTCTTAGAATATTTGATCAACCAGGCATGACGATAAATGACATTTGGGCAAAGGCTCGCAAGATGAAACGGGAATTTGAAGGCAAGGACATGATGATCATTATTGACTATCTGCAATTGATCGTCGGAAATCCAGTCCATAGAGGAAACAGACAAGCGGAAATCGGAGAGATAAGCCGTATGCTCAAGCAAATGGCAAGGGAATTGGATATTGCTGTCATAGCATTGAGTCAGCTTTCAAGGGGTGTCGAGCAACGCCAGGAGAAGCGTCCTATGATGTCAGACATTAGAGAATCGGGGCAGATCGAGCAAGACGCTGATGTTATCGCATTTCTCTATCGTGATGACTATTACGACAAAGAAACAGAGAATAAGAACATTATTGAAATCATTATTGCTAAACAGCGTAATGGTCCAGTCGGTACGGTTTCACTAGCGTTCGCCAAAGAATACAACAAATTCATCGACTTGGAATATAGGCAATCGTCATGACGGTCAAAGATTGGTATACAGAGGCGTTAAAGCTCAATCAATACGCCTTGATATTGCTGATCGAATTTCTTGTATACGAAAAGGCAGTGTTAAAAATGACGGCTCAAGAAGAACAGCTTTTCTTTTACCTACAGCCAAAATTTAAAGAAAAGATGAATGAGCATTTAAAGAACTATCATACAAAAATTCAATTGGAGGAATCGGGCATATGAATCAAAAGAAGGTGTATCAATGACAAAGCGACTACTCATCTTTTATATCGTGTTCGGAGCACTGTCAGTTTTAGCGGTCATGCATGTAAATTAAGGGAGGCAATGAAAGACTTGAGATTACAAGAGATTCCAAGTAAAATTATAGATATTGAGACTTTAGGCACAGGAAAAGAGTCAATTGTGCTGGTTTTCTCTGATGGCATATTGAAATATGCACCGTTGCCGCCACATGGTGAAACAAAAATCGTTACACATGACAACAAAGTAACTCGTGTTAGTTTCAATGAAGGCGAGTTATTCAAGTAAATAAAACCGTTCTACCGGAAAGCCGGGGGACACTGATCATGACAGCAAAGCGCTGTGTGGTTGGTGTCCCTTTTTTTATTTTCAGAAAAGGAGAAACCAAAATGAAAACGATGAGAGCTGCTTTTATAAAAGCGGGTTATAAATCTATGCCAACAAAAAGAACTGACGTTCCTAAGAACGAATGTACTCGAAATCACACGCAGGAGCTTTCAGAAGAAGATATAAAGTCGCTCATGGGTATTTACCGCCCTACATATAAAAGAGGGCGTGGAGGGGCATTTAAAAGCAAATAAAAGGGGGTGGTATTTTGAAAGATTTAATCAAGGAATATAAAGCAGCGTTAAAAGAAACTGAAAGGAGTTTGGCAGCATCTAAAGACGAAGGAGAAAAGAAAATGTACCGCTCAATGATCTATGACTTAGAATATGCGGTCGAGTGGATGGAAACAGAAAGAGAACCAGGGGCAAGGCGTGACTTGGATCGCCGCTCCTATAATCAACGTACTTTTCTTGCAGATAACGGGTTTCTTGAAGTTTTATCTTCAAAATATCATGTTCCCCAACCCGATCCATTTGAAGTAAATGAAGATGAAAAGGATTTACTCGATTATGTCTTATCTACGCTTACGCAGAAGGAGAAAGAGATATTCATATCCGTTGTTGGTCATAATGTTTCATTTAGCAAATGCGCCGCACTTCATGGGATAGCGAAAGGCTCGGTTCAAAAACATATAGAGAGAGCAAGGAAAAAGATCGCTCAAAAGGTAGAGGAATTGAGAGCGGGAGAAAGGGGATATGCTGATGTTGGGTGAACCGCCTGTAATTGATAAAAAGGAAACGAGAAAAAGAGTTGAAAGGATTCTCGACAACTACCGCTTATATCTTCTTCAAGTCCCGGACGATATGCTGCCAAAGATAACAGGAGGATTTAGCATAGTGCCGCCCGCCACAACCAACGCTTTCCGCTCATCTACTGAAAGCACAGCTATTAAACGGATTGAATGGGAGCAGAAAAGAAATGCCTTTCTTGAGAAGGTGCAAAGAGCGGTCAATCGTCTTCCGTGTAACGAGAGACAGATCATTATAAAACGTTACATGCAGCAAGAACCCGTTTTCGATTACCAGGTTTATAATGAAATCGGCATGAGCGAAAGATCGTATACACGCTTGAAAGGAAAGACATTTCTTGATCTTGCTTACGCTCTCAATGAAATTGTATTTAAAGCACCCGTTTAGAGGTGTTTTTATTTTGGCGTTTTATTGGCGGAAAACTGGCGTGTTTTTGGCGTTATGTTGGCGCAGCGTGACAGAAAAAAGGTTGTAATATTGTATTATGCGATAAATTGATTGAGAGAAAGCGAGGTAATTGACTTGAAAATTACCGTTCATAAGATGGAGCGGCAAACAACGCAAGCGTTTGGTCGTGGCACTTTAATATTTTTAGATGCTGAAGTCATTCTCGATAATGATGTTTCTTTTAGAGCGTGTTTTAAATTTCCTGGTATTGAAGATATATCTTTTGATAAAGCAGCAGAACTTGTACAAGAGCATTTAAAACATGGCATTGCATAATTGCAGTGCTTTTTTTATTTGTTGGGAACGGCTGCCTTTTGGGATTTTGGTTGTGTAGTCGCAAGCGTCTTGAGGAATGGGATAGAGGCGCAAATAATAAAAGGAGATGATTGATTATGGCGTCAGGATTTGGAGTGTCGGCGAACCCGACAAAAGCCAATCACAAAATTGGAGAGGATAAGGTTGTACGAATTGCGGTGCAAAACCATAACGACTTTAGTGCTGGTCCAAACCTTATTCCTCAACGTAAGGAAGGTGGAAAGTGGGTAACACTTAAAACGAACAGCCCAAACCAACTCAACCCAGGTGAAAAACTTTATGATCAATTTGACATCAAGGAATCACTAGGTAACAAAAAAGGTACTTATCGTTTTAGAGTGGATGTAGAACGTTACGACAAAAAGGGCAATCATGTTGCAACCCTTGGGACATTCTACACTAGCGAATTTTATATTAAATAATAATTGAAGCACCGTCTTTCATGGCGGTGTTTTTCTATTTGCTGTAAAGCGTCCCTGTCTGTTTACAAAAACAATGGCGGCTAACAAACAGGGGCGGCTTAGATCAAATAAAAAAGGAGAGTGTGGACTTATGAAATCGGGCTATGTGGTCTTAACGGATTATGATTGCGATCCTTACCTAGAGTTTTATGAAGATTATTCAGAGGCGAAAAAAGAATTTGATCGAAGAATTAAGGACAAAAATCAAAGCAGCTTTAATATTCATCTTTGTCAAACGCTTGAGTCTTTTACAAGTGAAGGTAATAAGTGATGCCCTTAAAACGTTGTAACGTTCCCGCCTGCCGAGAATATATAGACTGGACCGCACGCTATTGTATGAAGCACCAGGGCTATGCTGATAAGCAATACAACAAAGATGTGAGGTACAGCAGGGAGAACGAAGCGCACTACAAATACTATCAAAGTAGAGAATGGAAATCACTTCGAGAAGCAAAGAAGCGTGAGAGTCATTACAGATGCGCTGTGTGTGCCGCAGAAGGACGTGTGAACATGTCCAATAGGTTAGTGGTCCATCATAAGTATAAAGAGCTTAGAGAGGTATTTCATGACGATATAGAGCGCAATGATTTAAACAACCTTGAAGTGCTTTGTCAATTTCATCATAACCAGGTGACATTTAAGAAGTGATGGCATTTTCATTTAATTTATTTTGATTTAAGTCCCCCCGACATTGAACGGGGTGGGTTTTTTTGCTTCCTGGAAATCGGCGTCCCCTCAACTTTAAAAAAAGTGTTGAAATGGAGTTTTGATTTTTCCCGTTTTTTGCGGTTTTTCACTCATTCGTAAAATGGCTTGATCCTTTACAGGCGTTGAGATAGAGAGGTTTTGCTCATTTGTTTGATTGCCTAAAATTAATAGGTTGGATTTTGCTGAAAGGTGGTGGTTTTTATTGGCGAGAAGAAAACAAATGACGGACACATTAAAAGGGCAAATATCAAACGAAGAACGAGAGCAGCGGCAGCAGCATGAAGAAAAATTGAAAGGCATTTCGCCACTGGAAGAACCGCCTCCTTTTTGGATGACCACAATGGCAAAGAATGAATGGAAAAGGATTTACCCGCATATTATCGAGCTTCCTATATCTGAATTAGATCGGACCTTGCTCGCTATGTACTGTACCAGTTACGCACAATACAGACGTGCTTTAAAAGATGTGGAGGTAGAGGGACAAGTCGTTTTTGAAGTGAATAGTAAAGGGTTCGAGGTCAAAAAGAAAAATCCGTCTTTTGAAATCATGATGCAAGTGTCGAAAGAAATTCGAGCTATTGCAGGACAACTTGGACTTGCGCTTGATGCTCGATTACGTCTGGTTGGGTTAGGTGAAGATAGCGAGGATGACGATATATTTGAGGCAATGAGGCAGGATGACGACGATTAAAAAAGACCCCGGTACTCTTTACGCTCAAAAAGTAGTAAACGGGGAAATTATAGCAAGTCAAAAAGTCATCCAGGCGTGTAAACGACATTTGCGGGATCTTGAAAAATCAAAAGACCCTGACTTTCCATACGAGTACAAGCCCAAAAAAGGGGCGAAGGTTGAAAAGTTTCTTGAAATGCTGCCGGATATTTCAACGGGTAAACCTACGTCACTAGCACTCTTTCAAAAATTCATTGTCTATATGATATTTGCCTGGCGAGACAAAGAAACAGGATATAGACGATTTACAAAAGCATATATCAGTATGGCACGTAAAGGCGGTAAATCCGTTCTTGTTGCCGGGATCGCTTTATATGAATTGCTTTTTGGTGATGCGCCTAGATACGATAGACAGATTTACACGACGGCAAACTCTCGTAAACAAGCAAAAGCGGTTTTTAACATGATTGTCATGCAACTTAAAAAGTTGCGGAAGAAATCAAAACAAATTAAGAAAATGACCAAGATCATTCAAAATGAAATTCGTTTTTTGCTAGAGGATAGCATCATCATGCCGTTATCTCGTGATACAGACAACCTTGACGGCTTAAACGTATTAATTGGTATTCTTGACGAGTTTCACACGGCTACAAATACAAAAATGATTGAGGTTTTAGAGTCCTCACAAGGTCAGCAAGACCAAGGGCTTATCTTAATCATTAGTACAGCGGGTTTCAAACTGAATGGTCCTATGTATGCACAAGAATATCCGTATGTAACGGATATATTGAGCGGAAAGAAAGAGAACGAAAATTATTTTGCCGTTGTCTATGAACAAGATGACGCAAAAGAGATAAGCGACGAAAGCACTTGGATAAAAAGTAACCCGTTGCTTGAAGTTGAAAGTATGAAAAAGAAATTGCTCAAGAACTTACGCAAAAAATTGAAAGAAGCCAGGGAAAAAGACGATCTGAACGGAACGCTTGTTAAAAACTTTAATTTGTGGCGTTCTGCTTCGTCGGATAGTTTATTGAACGGTGACGATTGGAAAGATTGCGTCGTTGAGGAGAAGCCGGATATATACGGGAAGCCTGTTTATATCGGTGTGGATTTATCCAGGTCGGAAGATTTATCTTCACTTGGCTTTATTTATCCTTTAGAGGATGCAGAGGAAAACTTTTATATTGATAGTCATTCATTTGTTGGGCGTAAAGGCGGTTTAGAAAACAAGATACAGCGTGACAAAATTGATTATAGAAGGCTTGAGCAAGAAGGATATTGCACAATAACAGACAAAGAGTCCGGCATCATTAATTTACAACAAGTTATTGATTACATGGTCGATCACATAACGAAATATGATTTGCAAGTAAAGGGTATCTTTTATGATCCATATAACATTTCATTGTTTTTAAATGAAATTGATCAATATGGCTATCCTGCTATTGAAGTAAGACAAGGAGTAAGGACGTTATCAGAACCAACGAAAAACTTTAGACTTAACGTCATGGATCAGCGTCTCCTGCATACAAACAACCCATTGCTAAACCTGGCAATTAACAACGCCATTTTGAAAAAGGTCAATGATACGGTGCAGATCGACAAGGACTTGAACCGTGAAAAAATTGACCCGATCGCTGCTTTAATGAATGCATATACAGAAGCAATGTACCATTACGAGCAAAACGAAACAGATTGGGACGCCTACTATCAAAGTGAAGATTTTGGGATATAGAAGGAGGGGAAACAGTGCCAAAACAATTTAATCATCTAATTTTAGGAGTATGGCGGTTCTTCATATCGAACCTTCATACTCTTTTGTTTTTGTTGGGGCTAGTCCTTATCAATACCGCCGTTTATATGGCCGGAATGATTTGGGGGATTGCGGCTAGTGGTGTTTTGCTAGTCTTTGTCGCCATTCTTCTCAACCATGAAACAGAAAGGGGGTAGAGGAAATTGGCGTTCTTTAGATCAATAAATCAACAAAGCGCAGGACAAAGGGAATTTAACGAAATTTTGGTGGGCTTAGATGGTTTAAGTTATGTGCCGGCAACAGCCATTAAAAATAGTGATGTGTTCACAGCGGTTCACGTACTGGCGTCAGACATAGCAGCAAGCCCGATCATGATTAGAAACGAAGGAATAGAAGAAAAGGATAGTGATCTGTTTCAGCTTATCAACGAGCGCCCTAACGATTATTACTCGGGGTATTCATTCAAATATATCCTTGTCGCCAATGCGCTTTTAAACGGTCAATCGTTTGCTTATATCAAACGGGATAAAGAGGGTACACCCTGGGAGCTTATACACATTTTGAATTCTGAAGTCTCGGTTGATCAGATAAAGGGACGGAACGATATTGTTTATCGTTATTACCCTTCTGACGGAAAAGAAACTATTTTGAAACCGTCTGACGTGCTGCATATCAAGTTTTCCTCACTGGATGGGGTAAACGGAAAGAGCCTCTTATCATGTCTCAAGCATGAACTTGAAAGCCAGGAGGCGGGTAAAAGGCTTGTCACGGACTTTTTTAGACGTGGCACAAATTTAAGCGGCATTGTAACGCTTAAAAAAGGCGTACCGTCATCAGAAGCAAGGGAAAACTTGCGCAATGAATTTGAAAAGTTTAATTCGGGTATGAGGAATCAACAAAGAATAGCCGTTTTGAGCGAAAACGAAGAATTTAAGCAACTTGAAATCAGTACGAAGGTTCTTGAAATCGTCAATAATTACACGCATTCAACAAAGCAGATTGCGAAAGTATTCGGGTTGCCACCTCATAAGTTGGGGATCGAGCAAGTGAACACTTCACTAGAACAAGCGAACCTGGATTATTTGACAAATACGCTTTCAAATTACTTTGCTGCCATTACAGCGGAGTTAAATTTCAAAATGCTTTTTTACCCGGAAAGCAGGACCAAACGCTTTCAATTTGACGCAAGACGATTTAAGGAAACGGACGCTAAAACAAAGCGGGAAAATGTCATTGCATTACTTCAAAACGGCATTTATTCGCAAAACGACGCATTAGCAGAATACGGAATTGCGCCTATTGAAAATGGAGATAGGCGCTTTATGAGTTTGAACTATGTGGATGTTGACATTATGGACGAAATCCAAAAAGCGAAGGCGAAGGGGCTTCCTATTCCTTCACTTGATAAAGGGGGTGATGATATTGGAGAAGGAGATTAGAGCCATTCAAGAGGGTTCGCTAAAGGCGACAGAAGAAACCGATAAAGGCAGGATGATTACAGGCTATGCATTGAAATTCGGTACACGCAGCCGAAACCTGGGCGGCTTCATTGAAACCATTGAAAAACGAGCGCTGCAAAATGCTGATATGTCAGATGTAAGGGCACTTATTGATCACGATCCGTCAAAGATTCTAGGAAGAACCAAAGCCGGAACACTGAAACTATCTGTGGATGACATTGGCTTGCGTTTTGAATTGTCTTTGCCGAACACGCAATACGCAAACGATCTATATGAAAACTTGAGACTTGGCAACGTTTCAAATTGTTCATTCGGTTTTCATCTTGCTGCAAACGGCGACAGCTTTAAACGGGACGACAAGACGGGGCTTCCATTGCGGAGCTTAAACAACATTTCACGAATTACTGATGTTTCTATCGTCACTTATCCGGCTTATGAAGACACAGATGTTTCGATCGCCCAGCGGCATTTAAAGCAGCATCAAAGCAGCCATTTAGAAAAAGAAAAAATCAAGTTAGAGCTTGATCTAATTGAATTAAGTCTTTAGAAAGCACTCGTACATTGCGGGTGCTTATTTTATTTGGAAAAGGAGCATGTACACATGTTAAAAGAGAAAATCCAGGAATTACGTTCAGAGATCACAAAGAGACAAACGGCTATCAATACAAAAATCAAAGAGGCTCAACAACGAGCGGAAGAAGACAAGCTAGAAGAAGCAAAAACGATTAAAGATGAAATCACTTCTTTAAAAGCAGAAATTGAGACAATGACAGAAAAACTAAAAGAATTAGAAGAATTGGCAGGAATGAAAGCGGAAGAAATCACAGGAGCGGGACAAGACGGAAAAACAGAGGAACAAAGATCATTTCCAGCAGTCACGCCGCATGTGCGCTTGGATAAAGGAATCGAGGAACAGCGCCGCAGCTTTGAAACGTTCTTGCGTACTAGAGGTGAAGTCCGGGACGGTTTGACAACAGAAGGAGCAGCGGCAGTTATTCCTATCGAGGTCATTACGACACCGCAGAAAACGCCGGAAGATATTGTTGACTTAGTTGAATTTGTGAATAAAGTCAATGTGACAGCACCATCCGGTTCATATCCAGTTTTGGAAAACACAGAAACCGAACTTGTGTCGGTTGCGGAACTTGAGAAAAACCCAGAGCTAGCAAACCCAAAATTCAATAACATTGAATGGAAAGTTGAAACGTATCGTGGTCAATTGGCTATTTCTCAAGAATCAATTGATGATGCTGGCGTAGATTTGACGGCACTTGTAGCGGATCATTTGCAACAAGTTAAACGAAATACAAGAAATACAAAAATTGCAGGCGTCTTAAAGACGTTTACAGCTAAAACAGTTACAGGAACGGACGACATTAAAAAGATTTTAAATGTTGATTTAAAGCAAGCCTATGTTCGTAATGTTCTTTCGACGTCATCCGCCTTTCAATTCCTAGACACCTTAAAAGACAAAAACGGTCAATACATCTTACAAAGTAACATTTCTTCACCATCCGGCAAAACGCTTTTCGGAAGCCCGATCAAAGTTGTTGATGATAAGTTGCTCGGTAAAAAAGCCGGTGATATGAACATGTTTATCGGTGACTTAAAACGAGCTGCCTTCTTTGCGAATCGTGTAGACGTTGTTGCGAAGTGGGTTGAAAATGCGGTGTATGGTCAAGTCCTTTCCCTTGCTATTCGTTTCGACGTAAAGCAAGCAGACAAAAACGCAGGCTTTTATGTAACAATCAAGCCGCCAGTTGAAACAGGCGCTACAGAATAGGAGTGAAGAAATATGACCCTTGAAGAATTAAAACACGCTTTAAGGATCACTCATGACCTGGATGACAAAATGCTAGAAACGATAAAAGCGGCTTCTGAAAAGTTTATCAAAGACAGCGTCACCTTATCGAAAGAGAGGGACGCTTTTTTTATTGATAATCCTTGTTTTGATGATGCGGTCATGATGCTTTGCGGTCATAGGTACGAAAACCGATCAGCGGTATCAAACAAGAATTTGCAAGAAGTGCCGTTCGGCGTTATGTCGTACATTCAACAATTTAAAGGAGAATACCCTTCATGGACTATGGACGATTAAATACGCCGATATCTTTCGTTAAAAAGGAACCTAAAAAGGACCCTATATCCAGGGAGAACACAACGACAACAGAAAGACTTTTCACCACCTGGGCGGAACGGCGAGACCAAAAATTAAGAGAAAAGCTATCAACAGCAGGTACGGTTTTAGAAGATAGTTTGACCTATGTTATTCGCTATCAACAAGTATCGACCATTTCCAACGCTATGCACGTACAGGACCACTTGACCAACGAGCTTTATCAAGTCATTGATATTCTGCCAAACGAGCAGGACAAAGACTTGATCAATGTCTTTGTAAAGAAGGTGAGCTGATGGCCCTTGAAGCTAACGGAATAGAAGAAACATATAAAGCCATTGAAAAGATGGCTCGTCAAAATGTAAAAGCGGAAAAGGCTGCCGTTCTTGCAGGAGCACAGATGATGGCGGATGGCTTGGAAAAGAACACGCCATTTGATAGCAATAGCGGCAATAAGAAGCATTTAAAATCAGATGTTTTCTATTCCAAACCAAGAGAGGACGGGGAAATATTTTCAACCGTTGGCTATGGTAAGGAAACGGCTTATAGGCTGCATTTTACAAACTTCGGAACGATCAAGCAGCGCCCGCAAAGTTTTATAGAACGCACGATCAACGAGTACGAACAACTCGTTTTATCGAAAATGCAAAGTGTTTATAGGGGGTTGCTCGGGTTATGACGCTAATGCTACCAATCCAAGAAGTAGAAATGATTTTGACAGGATCAGCCGATCTGACAAGCTACGTGCCGGGTGAAAAAGTCTTTCTTGTGGACGTGCCGGAGTTAGATCAAAAGGTAGATCAAGCCCCAATGATCCGTATTAATGAGCTTGAAAGCTATCGTAATGCGTATGAGGATGATCAAGCGACAGGCATAAGCGTTGATATACAAATAGATTTATGGACCGGGACAATCAAGGAAGCGCAAGAAATACAACCGATTATTGATCGTTTGATGGCTTCGGCTGACTATCAGCAATACGCTTCCGCCTTTGATAAAGACCCGGATATAAAGCTGTACAGATATGCACGAAGGTACAGAGCAAATAAAGAAATAGAAATCAGTTTTGAATAGAGAGGATGAAATAAATGGCTACAACAGGATTGAGAGATATACAAGTCGGCGTTTTTGAAGATGACGTCACCAAAGAAGCAACCGAAGTATTAAAAGTACCTGGGGCAATCGAATCAAAATTAGAACCAAGCTCGGAAATTGCCGTTCTTTACGGGGATGATGGGGTATTTGATCAAGAAGGCTCGGGCGTAGGTGAAGCAAAGTTAGAAATCGGCGTAGCTGATCTTACAACAGAAATGAAAAACAAATTGCTAGGAGCGGATGCAATTGGCGGATGGCTTGAAGCATACGGAAAAGATACTGACCCGCCTTTCGTTGCTATCACATTCCGGCAGAAAACAAAGGGCGGTTTTTGGTATGTTGGACTTTTGCGAGGTAAATTCGGTATTCCGTCTAATGAAGGTAAAACAAAAGAGGATAAAGTCGAATTTATCACGCCAACAATTGAGGGACAATTCATGCCCCGTAAATTCGACGGCTTAACTTATGTCATGGCGTATAGTGGAAGCCCTGGATTCACTGAAAAAGCCTTTTATGATTTTGTCTTTAAAGGGATCGCCCCTAGCACTGACGGCGACAACGGAACAGCGGAAGCGCCATCAAGCACCACAACAAAAAAATAGTGTTTTCTGATAGCCAGGTGATTTATTTTACCTGGTTAAACTGGATTCATTAAAAAATATACGAGGTGTTTAATATGTTGAAATTAACAATGATTGATGCACAAACAAAAGAAGAAAAAACATACACAAAGGATATGCCGTCAGCTCGTCAATTAAGACGTGCGCTTGAAATACAAGCTCAAGCAGAACAGGGGGAAATGGAAGGTACTGCAATGCTTGATGAAATGGTCACTTATGTAGTGGGTGTATTCGGGGAGCAATTTTCATATGATGACTTTTTAGACAATGTCCCTTCTGATAAAACATTTGAAACAATTGCTGATGTCATCATGCAAGTGACAGGACAAAAAAAGGGAAACGACGGCTTGAAAAAGAAAGCGGTGAAAGCACAGAAATAGAGCATTTAGAAACGTGGCAAGATTACCTAGAATCATTAGATGATATTTACGAAGATTTGATGAAAGAAGGGTACAAGTATCATGAGATAGATAACATGGACTTGAACGGGTTTTTACGTCTTGCAAACAGAAAAGGGCAAAGCGCGGGCAGTGTTCCAATAGATCAGATTTTAAGACCAGGAGGCTTTTGAGCCTTCTTTTATTTTTGAGGAAAGGAGGTAAACCATATGGCAACGGAAGGGCGTCCGATAGGCTCTTTAGTCGTTAATACGACGTTAGATAGTACAGGGTTTGACAAAGGCGTCACAGCCTTGAGGCAGCAGCTTAAAACGGCACAGTCGGCAACCAAAGCAACCGCAGCCGAATTTAAAGCATTAGATGACAAGCTGGGCGAAAGTAAAAGTAAGGTGTCGGGCTTGTCAGATCAATTGAAGATTCAAGAAAGAATTGTAGATTCGTATAGACAAGCATATGAAAAGCAAGTTGAGCAATATGGAGAGGGATCAACCCAGGCGCAGAAATATGCACAACGTTTAAACTCTCAAATAACAAGCTATCGCAACATGCAAAACGCTTTAAGGCTTTCACAAAGCCAGGTTGAAAGACTTGAACGTGCCGAATCAGAAGCAGCAAACAGCGCCGACGATTTAGCAACAAGTCATCAAAATGTATCTAATGATGTAACGGCAGCGGGTAAAGAGGTTTCCAAACTCTCAAGCATTTTAAAGGGCGGATTTGCTACGGCAGCGGTAGCGGGTACGGCAGCCATTGGAGCATTAACGGCAGCCGTTGGCACGCTTGGCGCAAAAATGACGGCTGATATACAAGCCTCACAAGGGCGTTTAAGAGCGCAGCTAGGCTTGACGGGTGATGAAGCCAAAAGGCTCACAGGCATAGCAAAAGACGTGTGGTCACAGGGCTTCGGAGAGAATTTGGATGATGCAAGGAATGGTTTGTTTCAAATTAAACAAAATATCCGAGGCATTGCAGACAAGGACCTTACGGACGTAACCAAAAAAGCCCTGGTGCTTGCAGATGCTTTTGATTCAGAAGTAAATGAAGTTGCGAGAGCGGGCAACAACCTTATGAAAGGTTTTGGCGTGTCTGTGAGTGATGCGTTTGATCTCATGACGTATGGCGCACAAAACGGATTGAATTTTTCAAATGAGATGTTCGATAACCTGTCCGAGTATTCAACGTTATTCGGAAAAATGGGTTATTCAGCACAAGAATATTTTCAATTACTCGTCAACGGAACAAAAGCGGGCGTTTACAACCTGGATTACGTCAACGACGTCATGAAAGAGTTTCAAATTCGTGTCAAGGATGGCTCGAAATCGACTAATGAAGCAATGGCGAGTATGTCGAAACCTACACAAAAAGTCTGGCAAGATTTTTTACAAGGTAAAGGGACTGTCAAAGATGTATCAAACACCGTTTTAAAAGAGCTGAAAGGCATGAAAGACCAGGTGGACGCCAACAATATCGGCGTGGCTCTTTTCGGGACAAAATGGGAAGACCTAGAGGCTGACGCCATGTATGCCCTGGGCGGCATTGATGGGAAGATCGGTGACGTAAAAGGCAAAGCTAACGAAGCGGGGGAGGCTTTGCAAGACAATCTAGGCACACGCTTTAAAAAGATCGGGCGTCAAGCACTATCAGCGCTAGAGCCATTAGGAGGCGCAGCAGCTACATTTCTTGAGAAGGCATTTAATATTGCTGATCCAATCATGAAAGAAATGTCCAGCGCTGGCAATACAGTAAAACAGGCAATGGCGGGTATTTGGGGCATATTGCAAGGTGAGGGAACAGCAGAACGCTTAGAGGGTTATGGCATATTATCGCAGCTTTTCCCGCCTGGCGTGGTTGATATGATTGTAAACACTACTGATACAGTAAAAGGCGTAATAGAAACGATTAAAAATTCATTTAAGAGTATGCAGCCGACTTTCCAGGCAATAGGCGGCATTTTGATGAATGTATTTGTTACAATGGCGCCTATTGTAAAACAAGCCCTGGGTGGCATCTTGTCATTTATTGGACAGCTTGCCACAGTGTGGGGAACGTTTTGGAAAGAAAACGGCGGTGTGATCACACAAGCCTTACAAAATATATGGTCTGTGGTCCAATTTGTCATGCCTGCCATTATTGCCATTATTAAAAGCGTTTGGGGCAATATTAAAGGCGTTGTCATGGGCGCAATGCAAGTGATTCAAGGCGTCATAAAATTCTTCTCGGGCTTGCTGACGGGAGATTTCGGCAAGATGTGGGAAGGCATCAAAAACGTGTTTTTCGGCTCGATTAATGCGATATGGAATTTTGTGCAATTGTCCTTTTTCGGAAAGATTCTCGGGATTGCGAAATCACTAGGAAAAGGGCTATTAGGCATCTTCCCGAAAATGTGGTCTAGTATTGTCGGATTCTTTAAAAATGGCGCTGTAAACACCGGGAAAATGGTCACTTGGCTTAAAGACAAAGCCGTTTCAATTGCAACAAGTATGAAAGACGGCATGGTCAAACGTTTTTGGGACATTGTAGACGCAGCCAAAAAATTACCGGGTAAAATCGGTAATGGCATTAAAAGTATGGCGTGGGCAGCGCTTAAAGGTGTTAAGTCGCTTGCGGATAAAATGAATAACAAATTATCTTTTGTCGTAAATGGCGTAATAGGTGGCGTTAACTGGGTTCTTGGTAAAGTGGGTGTGCCTAAAGAAAATCAAATACCAGAATGGACACCGCCAAAATACGCAAAAGGGACGGGCGGACACCCAGGAGGACCCGCCATTCTAGGGGATGGCGGAATGAAAGAACTGTTTATCACGCCTGGCGGTCAAATGGGGCTGTCTCCTTCAACTGATACAATGATGAACCTTCCAAAAGGAACCGAGGTATTGTCGGGACCTAAAACGAAAGCATTGTTTGATGACGTGCCATTTTACAAAGATGGTACAGGTAAAGGCGGCAACTTCATTTCTAATCTTTTCGGTAAGGTGAAAGACCTGGTACTTGATGTGTCTGACTTCATTACAAAGCCTAGCAAGCTAATGAATACATTGCTTCAAAAAATGGGGATCACGACCCCGAGCATGGCAGGCGGCTTTGGTCAGATCGTCAAAGGCAGTTTTTCTTTTATCAAGGACAAAGCGGTTTCCTTTATTAAAAACAAGATCAAAGACTTTGGTTTTGTTCCTGGTGAGGGAGGCAGCGCAGCAGTGAAAAAATGGGTGGCTCAAGCAATTGCGATTAAGGGAATTTCCCCATCTTTTTCAAAAGCGCTTGAAACGATCGCTATGAAAGAATCCGGCGGAAACCCTACAGTCGTAAACAATTGGGACAGCAACGCAAAAGCGGGGCATCCGTCCCAGGGGCTTATGCAATTCATTCCGTCTACTTTTGCGGCGAACAAAGAACCTGGTTACGGAAATATCAAAAACCCTGTACACCAGGTTATTGCTGCTATCAACTATTTGAATAGTCGTTATGGCGGAATTAACAAGCACCCTGGCTTGGTCAACATGAGAAAAGGCGGCAAGTACATTGGCTATGATAAAGGCGGTATCATTACCCGAAATCATACGGCAGAGGTTCACAAAGGGGAAATGATATTACCTTTAAGGCAATTCAGAAGAAACCGAGCTATGCAGGTGCTTGCTCAAGCTAATCGAATGGTGGGCTATCAGCCCGAGCAGCCGGGACAAGGTTCAACAAATGTAATTGTTCAAAATGATAGTGCTGATGCTATTAAGCAACTAGAAAACAAGTTTGATCAAATGATCGGTTTGTTGACACAGATCGCCATGAAAGACACCACGATAAATGTTGAGGGACTAAACAAGTACAATATGGATTTACTTAAAAATAGACAGCGTAGGGGAGGGCTTGCGACTTGAGTTATGAATTTTATACGGATTACGGGGAAGGGCTTCAACTGATCAGCAAGCGCCTTCCCTTTTTACGTTGCGTAAAATTTACGCCTGTGTCGGCTTCAATCGAACGTCAAACGGCGGTTGTGGCAAATAGACCAGGATTAAAACAAACGTCGAAAAAAGTCCGTTTCAAAGAAAGAAAAATCAAAGCACGATTTTATATTAAAGCAAAAAGCACGGATCAGTTTAATAGATATAGAGCGGCGCTTACAAGGGAACTTGTAAGAGAAGAACCCTATTACATTAGTTGTTCTTTTTCACCCGGTATACGTTACCTGGTGACGTGTGACGACGAAATCGAAATCGAAAAAGATGACGGGAAAAATTATAAAGAAGTTGATGTGGAATTCACCGCATCGCTTGGGCTTGGCGAAACCGTTTTTAATACTGAAAAGCCCTTAAATTTGAGTGGAGAGTATTTTTATCTCGGCATGAATTTACCGAGTCAAGACGATCTGAAATACCGTTTCACGTCCAAGACGTTCAAAGTCTACAACGCTTCTGATGTGACAATTGATCCGATTGACTTTGATTATAGCGTCACCATGTATTTAACAGGTAAGGACGTGAAGATACGCAATGATGCCACGAAAGAGGCGTTAACGATAAGGAGATCAGTTTCTAAAAAGCAAAAAATCATTATCACACGTCAATATGTCACGATTGATGGGAAAATGGCGGACACGTCCGGGCGCTTTCCGAGCTTGCGCCCTGGCTTTAATCCATTTGAGATCGAAGGCGCATCCAGTATTGATATACGATTTGTCTTGCGCTTTTACTATAAGTAGGTGAAAAGATGAATCAATTATTTGTACAGTCAAAGCACGATCTATCAAATAAAGTACCTTTGGAACATGTAGAACCCGAAGTCTCGGATAAATTAGACGGCACAAAACAATTATCATTTCAGTGTTTACAAATGCCCGAAACTGAACTTGCTTTCGATATGCTTGTAAATGACAACGTATTGCTTGTAGATGAGATTGAGCACAAAGCGCAGCGTTATATCATTGTAGAGGATGAAAAGCGCACAGAAAACGGCGTGTCATTCCGAAATGTAGCGGCTGATCATATGTATATTGTTCGTCTGACATATAACCAGGTAGATGAAGAAATTAACGGAGAAATAGATATAGACACAGCGCTTAAACACGCTTTAAAAGGAAGCGGCTTTTCATATACCATCATGCCGGATGCTAAAGGATTGAAAGCCAAACTAGAAGGATTCGGCAAGAAAAAGTCGTTAGAGCTGATGAACGATCTTATATCGGCTTTTGTCGTGGAACTTGATGTAAACAATGATCATATATACGTATTCAAAGAAATCAAAAAGCGGATCAATTACAAATTAGATACCAGGGCGAATATGAATACGATTAGTGTTAAAAGTAGTCTGTCCGAGTCTTACACACGAATAAAAGGATATGGCAAGGTAAAAGAAGAAAAGGACACAGCAAGCGAGGAAACAAAAGGCTATGACAGTAAATCGGCGAAATGGAAAACAAACAGTGATTTAAATGCCATGTATGCGGAGGACGTTGGACAAACGTTCTCTTTTACGTTTAAAGGGACAGGCTTCAGCGTGAAGCTGATCAAAGAAAAATTAGGCGGGAAAATCACGTTTAACATAGATAAAAAGACAAACAAAACATTCAGCACGTACAAAGACACAGGCAAAGAAAGTCATGTGGTTGAAACGGTTGACGTGATCCGGGGTCTTGAGGATAAAGAGCATACGGTCGTTGCTACATTCAAAGGAAAAGACAGCAAAAACCCGAACACTAAAAAAATGAAAACGGGTTTCCGGGTTAGTATTCCTAACGGGAATTTTATTGGACTTTATCGGACCTTTAAAAATGATGAAAAGTACATGTTCCCTCCTGTGACATATATTCACCCGGACGAAAAACTTTTTCTTGTAGACGGTCGCCCACGAGTAGCAGAGACAGTTTACGAGGATTCCATTTCCAAAAAAGAGGACATGGAAAAACTTCTAAAAAAGAAAATTGATCCTTATCCAAAATTAACAATCGAATTGGATTTTGAAAAAGTGTATGATTCAAAACTCGAAGCGATCGAGGACAATATTTCCAAAGGTGCTATTGTTCCAGTCATTGCCGATACAGCATACGGCATTCTTTTCGAGGGAGAGGTAAGGGTACAGGAGATCAAATATAACCCTCTCAATTTGGACTTGAAGCCGTCTGTCACGCTTACAAATTATCGTAAAGACATTATTGACTATCAACTAGAAAAAGATGTCGAGATGAAAAAACAGCGGAATTTAATCAAGAAGCAAATAGCAGAAATGCTTGAGGCGCAAAAAAGCATAGCAAGTAACATACAAAGTCAATTGAGTAATGTCAGTGTGAAGGTTTCCCAAGATGTGAGCTTGTCATATTCATCTGTTACGAAAACATGGTCAATAGATGATAGCAGCATAGACGGCGTGGAAATTGATGAGGTAGGAAGCAGTAGTATTAACATTGAAATAGGAATTGACATAAAGCCGAAAAGCCCCAAGGCGAGCGTTGATTTTGATCTAAGTTTAAAGGGATTTACAGCGGGCGCAACTGTTGATCCAACTAATCCTAGTGGTATGAACATTGCCCTTGCTAAAGGTGGTCAAAGAATCAGCCCAACGGCTGCCGATATTCCAAACGGCGCACAAATTAATATTTCATTTTACTTAGATAGCTGACGGTTAAACGTCGGCTATTTTTCATGGAATATTGTCATAAGGAAGGAGTTGATAACATGGGGAGATTCAGCCTATTGAAAGTATTTAAGATTGGCAAAAATGCAGAGTTTGAAGAAAACCTATCCCAAAATGCAAGATCAATTGAAAATGCCTTGAATCAACTAGACATAGATATCAAAGAACATAAAGCAAGCGAAGAAGCTCATGAAGCGGCACATATCACCCACAGAGGGAAAAGCGTCGCTCACTGGCTTAATAGTTATTGGTCACGCCTTGTAAATCTGATCGTTAATCATGACGGTAACGACGTGAAAGAGGTTGTGGACGCTAGGGTTGCACTTGATGCGTCCATTCATCCGACTTTGAATGATCGTCTTGAATATGACTTTGATCAGCTTGAAAAGAAAGTGAATGACATGCTTTCGATCGTGTCTTTGCAGCCGTTTTTAAACAAATACGGCAATTTCACAAAGGCATTACAAGCAGCGCTAGAATTATCAAAAGATCGCCCCATTTGGCTTTATATTCCCCCAGGAGGCTATACGCTGCGTGAACGGGTGAGGATTTATAAAAATACTCATATCACTTTACAGGCAGGGGCAACGATCAAGCGTGGCTTTGTTGGCAGCATGTTTGTAAATGGTGATTCAAATGAGAGTTTCACCGAGTACAAAGGGCACGGAAACTTGATCATTGACGGACAAGGAACAATTGACAGTATGGGGCATGAGATCAAGCAGCAATGTTCAATTTTCGGCTTTGCTCATGCTTCCGGTATTATCATGCGTGATATCACATTGAGAAATGTTTGTGGGGGACATGCTTTCGATTGTGCCGGGAATGAAAATGTTTTGATCGACAATGTGACATTCGAAGGGTTTGCGGACTATGTAGGAGATAGATGGTTCTCCGCAGCGGTTCAAGTTGATTTGATGCGTTCCTCTAGTAACTTCGGTGCGTTTGGAGCTTATGATCACACACCGACAAGAAACCTTACTATGCAAAATTGTACTATCCGAAAATCCGCAGAGCTTGGGGGCTATCCTAGAGCCATTGATTCACATACAAGCACGGACAGCGTTCTCTATTCGGGCATTAGATTCCTCAATAACAAGGTTTACGATTGCACAGAATGGGCGGTGTCGGGCAACAAATGGCAGGACGTATTTGTTGACGGCAATACGTTTGAAAACTGTTCCGGCGGCGTTAGAACGTTATTACCGAGTGTTGATAGTGTCTATACGCTAGACAAAAACGGCAATACCACTGGAAGAGTCAATAAGACAAAGCGTCACACAATCACAAATAACAAATTTATCAATATGTCGGTTGACCATGCGATTCAGGTTTATGGTCGTAAAGGTTATCAAACGATTGATCATGTCGTCATTTCAAAAAATCAAATTGACGGTACAACAAGGCACGGTATTCATGTATCAGATGTGAAACATTTTGTTATTGATGATAACAACCTTGAAAATATAGGACATCATGGAATTTTAGTCACACGCAGCACACGAGGGAAAGTTCACCATAACACAGGACGTGACATCCAGGGTAACGGCGTGCGAGTAGAGGAAGGAAATTGCGATTATGTATCGGTAGACGACAACACACTTGAAGAGATCGGTTTTTCCGGTATATCTGTTTCAGGTGATTCAGAATATGTACAGGTAGATGAAAACACAATTGTGAATGCGGGCAAGCGTGGGGATGAATACGACTTTATTTTGCTTATGGATGGCGTCAAAAACAGCGCCGTTCGTAACAACACCGCAAATGGAAAGACTGGAAGACACGGTTTGTATTTAACAAGCAAATGTTCATCCATTCAACACTATGGAAATCGTTTAAAAGGCGCTGGAAAAGTATCTGCATTAAACGATAATAGCGTTGATCCTATTCGGACCGTTGAAAATATTACTTGAGGGGGATAACATGACGAATCAACTTTTTAAAAATGGCGTGCTGCCTTTCGTGGTTGATGCCTATGATCAAAGCGTGTACGATTCAAAAATCGTTTTTTCTACACAAGATATAGGTACGGCAAAGCTAATCTTTCAATTGCGCAAAGATGGTGTGCCACTTCCATTGTCGGCGGTTGACGGAAAACTTGTACTAAAGTTTGCAAATGGATCGAAAAATATTCGGAATATCACTCTTATAGACAAGGTTGAGGGAATAGCTGAATACGTCTTAGATAATAACGAAATCAAGCTATATGGCAAGGTCCAAGCGTCATTAAATTTGTATTACCGTAACGGACAAGCCTTGTCGATTCACGAATTTACATTTGAGATTGATCGAAATTTAATTGACCAAGACATTGCCCCGGCAGCGGAATTTTATATTGATGATTTTCAATCGTTGAAAAAACAAATTGAACGCATGGCAGCAGAACTTGAAACCGATATAAAAAAACGTACCGATGTAATGCAAGGAAACATTGACGAGATCACGAAAGAGCTTAAAGAGCAGCTTGACAGAATGAAAGAGAAACTTGACGATCTCGAAGCGCTTGAAACGAAAGAAGGTGCAAAATCTAAAGTAGCCGAAGCGCTTGCAGCAGCTAAAAAATATACGGAAGATTACGCAGAGACACCCGCCGGCGCTTTGAAAATGGCTAAAGAGCTTGTTGCGGGTTTTCAACAAAAGAAAATCACGGCTGATACAGGCATGCCGTTGATCTCTCTGAAAGATACATCCATGAGCATTCTTGATGCAATTATCAATAATGGAGTAGGGCAAGGAACTTTCTACGCAATTGCCGGTTCAAGAGATTTACCGAATCAGCGATCTTTCCGAGGTTTCTATCATATGACTGATTCCACGAACGGCGTAGCCTCTTTCGGATGGGTATACGCAACCGACTATGTAAATAACGTCTACACAAACTATTTAAATAATAATGTATGGAGTGGTTGGTCAAGGTTGTCTAATCACAATTTGTTGTCTGAAACCGGACAAAGCCAGTTGCTTCCGAACGGTACGGACATTTTAACGCTGCCTTCCGGTTGTTACTATGCCGTTGGAACAAATGTCGTCAATATGCCGAGTAAAACCGATTCATCGTGGTTCAATATTTACGTTATTGATAACAGTAACAACCGTAAGTACTTTCATATTGTTAGAAGCGGCGATAATTTACATTGGTTCGGCACAGTCCATACGGACGGATCGTTCAGAGGATGGAAACGGATGCTGACGGATGATGATTCAATCAGCACATGGAACCAAGTAACGTTAGTCGCTGGAACAGTAAAACAATTTGCGGGAAATCCTCTCCAATTCTCCATACGTCAAAATGACTTACTACTTCGGGGATCGTTTGAGGGAGTCCCGGCGAACGATACAGTCATTGCCCGTTTTGCTCAAAAACCTTCAGCTAACACTGTATTTGTAGGTGCAACGGTTGGATCGTACGGTTCAGCCCGTTTAACTCTCGGGGAAGATGGATCATTAAAATTTGACGGTCTCAACGCAAATGATAATTCCAAGGTGACGAGAATTGAGATAAATGAATCTATTCCGTTGTGGTAAAGGAGGGAAGAATCATGCACATTTATTACTTTGACGAGAATTTTAAATATCAAGGTGAAGATGTAATAAGTGATTATGAAGAGATTCCGAAAAATGCTACGGATGTACGTCCGAAAAAAGGTTTATATCTTCCTGAATATGATGCAGACAAGAGAGAGTGGTTTGAATCAGCATCTAAAGAGTATATAGAGAGCTTGCAACCAACGCCGCAGCCGTCAAAAATAGACCTCATGGAGAAACAAGTTGCCGAGCTTTATTACTTGTTTGCATTAGGGGGTGATCCATCGTGAGTGATTTCGATTGGTTCAGTAGAATCAAAGGTTTTTATGATAGAGAATTATGGACAAAAGAAATGGTTTATAACACCGTAGCAGCGGGGAGAATCACACCCGAACAATACGAGGAAATAACAGGTGAGCCATACGAGGTATAGGCTTATTTTTTATGCTTATGGCGGGAGAAGGTGAGCAAAATGGAAATGGATTTGGCACAATATTTAATGACACAAGGACCCTTTGCGGTGCTTTTTTGTTGGGTACTGTTTTATGTATTGAACACGACAAAAGAGCGTGAGAACAAGCTTAACGAGCAAATAGACGCACAAAATGACGTACTAGCAAAATTCAGTGAGAAATATGACGTAGTAATCGAGAAATTAGATAGAATCGAAAGAAATCAAAAATAAGAAAAGAGGTATTTAATATGAAAAACTTTGACAAAGGCACGGTCGTTCGCACGGTGCTTCTTTTTATTGCATTGATCAACCAAGGACTTATCATGTTTGGCAAACCTGTTTTGCCGATCAGTGAGGACCAGGTCACTTCGTTGGCTGAAACATTGTACCTTGCCTTCTCAATGATCTTTACTTTAGTGACAACCCTTGTTGCATGGTACAAAAACAACTATGTGACAAGTCGAGGTAAAGCCCAAAAAGAAGCGCTGCAACAAAAAGGATTAACAAAATAAGAGCTGCCCCAGGCGGCTTTTTTAATACTGAAAAACAATTTTAAGGAGACGATGAACAATGGTAAAAATCATTCAAGACTTCATTTCAAAAGGGAATAACAATCGACCAGGCAACTATATGAAGCCTTTATATATTACGGTCCACAACACAGCCAATACAGCAAAAGGGGCAAACGCAGCAAGTCACGCAGCTTTTGTTAAACGATCTAGTACAGCCGTTAGCTGGCACTACACTGTGGATGAAAATTGTATCTATCAGCATTTACCATTAAACGAAAACGGTTGGCACGCAGGGGACGGCAGAGGAACGGGCAATATGAAGTCAATCGGCATTGAAATTTGTGAAAATGCTGACGGAGATTTTGAGAAGGCGATCGAAAATGCTCAATGGTTGATTCGCCAATTAATGCAGGAACAAGGCATTACATTGGCAAACGTTGTACCGCATAAGCATTGGAGTGGGAAAGAATGTCCCCGCAGGTTGCTTAATCGTTGGGACAGCTTCAAAGCCGGGATCGCCGTTGCTAACACAAATAAAAAGCCGTCTGCTAAACCAACAAAAGCAGAACCATCCAAAACAGCAGCTTCCAAGCCTTCTAAAAAGTCATATGGCTTGCCAACAGGCATTTTAAAAGTGACAAAGCCTCTTACAAAGGGATCAGCAGTAAAAGCCGTACAGCAAGCCCTAGCGGCGGTTTACTACTACCCGGACAAAGGAGCAAAAAACAATGGCATTGATGGCTATTACGGACCGAAAACAGCGGATGCGGTCAAACGATTCCAATTGATGCATGGTCTTGTTGCTGATGGCATTTATGGACCGAAGACGAAAGCAGCCCTCGAAAGGCTATTAAAATAAAAATCTATAGACATGAGACTATAGAAAATGATAACAATTAAACCCCTGTCCTTAATGGATAGGGGCTTTTTTGGTATAAAACTATATTAAAAACTTACAAAGAAACCAGGTAATACAGGGAATCTATCTCCAAAGGAATCTTCAGCGCTTCCAGTAAGATAAACTTTTCCGCCTTTGTTTTTATTAATATCTACTACACTTGAAAAACCACCAAGGGGAGCTCCAAAGCCTCGAATAGGAACGTCTCTTTTATAACCACTTTTGTATCTTAACTTTAACTTACCATGAAAAACCCACGGTCCTTTTGCATTAGGTTTGACACTCCAATAAATATGCCTACGATCGCCAGTTACACTTAATGAAGCCGTTCCACCCGGTCCCCATTGTGTTGTGTTAGTGGAAACTTCCCCTGCTTTCTTTTGTAAAGCAAGTTCGCTTATTGAGGTGTTAGGCAATGTCTTTATAACAGAATCATATTTTCCACCAAAAACGACTTCTGACTCACTTGCTGAAACGGAACTTGAAAAAACGGTTAAAGCTAGAACAGAAACTAAAACAGAACTGATTAATTTTTTAAACACTATTTACACTTCCTTACAAATTATTTTTGAGTTATAATTCATAGAAAACTTAGGAGGTAATAAACAAAGATGATTAAACATGCGGACAAATTCAAGACTTTTCTCAACTTAATGGTGAACCGAGAAAAAGAAACTGAAAATGCAATTCAAGACTTTCACACTTCCGGGGGGAAAATAATTTTCCGAGTTGATTATAAAAATGTAGATATTGCTTTGAAAATAGCAAGTTTACTAGGTGAAAACACTTCAAAATATAGTATTCAATTATTTTGTTTCCCCGGCACTGACGATATAGATTTCATTCAATTTGCAATTTCAGAAATCCATGAGCCTAAGCTAATGAATTTTTTGGAGGAAATGCCCGAAAAGTGGTCTTAGGGCTATCTATTTACCACCTACTTCCATTGTATTTAATTACAAATGTACATATAAAAGGAACGGAGGACAAGCCGAATTACCTTAAAATTTCCTTAATTTAGTCAATTCCACTTCGATTTAACCAAAATTCGACTTTTTGTCATTTTCATATGTAGACAAAATTTGCGGTTTCTTTTCGGTGTGGAAATATTTCGAAAATGATAATATATGTCATTATAGGGAATGTAAAGGAAGGGGTAGGGTCTTATGGAGAAAGTGCTTTCTTCTCATGTCGGTATGAAAATCAATGAATGGTATTACCATATTCAAAGATTTAACGTGCCGGACGCCGAAGCATATAAAGAAGAAATAAAATCTTTGCTCGATGATATGGAGGAAAACCAGGATTTATTATTATATTTCTCACTCATGGAATTCCGACATAAATTAATGTTGGATTATTTGAATCCATTGGAAAATGGAAAAGAGCGTGCTAACTTTAGAGAATTAGCAATAAAGATTAAAAAAGATCAAGAGAAATTGACAGGATTGCTTGATTATTATTTTAATTTTTTCTATGGAATGTATGAAATCGAAAATTATGAATACCTCAACGCCATTACCTTCTACAAACGAGCAGAAAAAAAGCTGTCTCTTGTAAGTGATGATATTGAACGTGCCGAGTTCAATTACAAGATGGCTGAAATCTATTACCACATGAAACAAAACCACATGTCCATGCATCATATAGCCCAAGCAATAGAATGTTATCGAGAAAAAGAAACTTATACTGTTAGACAGATACAGTGTTCCTTTGTCATTGGATTAAATTATATTGATATGGGTTGCCCCGAAAAAGCAAAGCCTCATTTTGAACACGCACTAGAAAAAGCAACGGAAAGCGACACCAAAAGATTAGTAGGATCAGCGCTGTATAACTTAGGATTAAGCTATTTTCACAATGATGAAATAGCTGCTGCAATAAAATATTTAAATGATTCAATCAATGCTTTTAAAGAACGAGGATATGAGCATTTTAACAGAATACTTGATCCTTTAAGTGTGCTTGTAAGGTCATATTTTCATGAGAAGGAAAACGATTTAGGGTTATATGCCCTCAACCAGGGAATCGAATTGGCTGAAAAATTAAATGATGATGTTATGCTTAAAGTGTTCACATTCTATAGGGCGCTTTATGTGAAGGAAGATTATGATAAAGTGTTGAGTGATACCGAATATTTAACCGAAAGAGGAATGTATGCAATTCTTGAAGAATTATCGAAAGATGCGGCAAGAAGATATAAAACAGTAGGAGATAAAGACAAGGCGTCGAACTTCTATGAGAAGGTTCTTTACTTCCAACAATTAATAAAAAGGAGCGATTGCCTTTATGAAATTTAAGTCAGTAGTAGCAACCCTCATCATTATTGGCACTTTGAGCACGCTTGGTTATTTCGCCTTTTCACAAAACCATGAAGAAGCTATCAGAGGACACACATCAAGTATCGGTTATGATAAATTCCATTAGAAAAAAGCCCTTTTCGGGGGCTTCTTTTTTTATTTGAACATTATTTTTCAGATTGAAAATCCGTGAATCTACAATTCTTTTGCCTTTGCTTCTGCTGCTTTCATTGCTTCGTTTTTTGAAGCAAACCCTTTTCGAACAATCCTTTTTCTTTTCCCTGTTGCTTTATCGAGTGTTTCTAGAATATAAGAAAAAGTATTGTCTCCACACGGTTTTACACTAATCATGTTTCTCCTCCTGTAGCCGTAATATATTAAATTCATTTTACTAAATATCCCATATAAAGCAATATAATTAGAACCGCCATTCTCTTTTCTCTTTATCCCAAGTCAGTTCATTTCTTGACATAAGATTTTTTACGGCTTTTCTAATGGATTGTTCGTCTTTTCCTGTTTTTATTTTTAAGTCCTCCATTGTGGGGTTCTTGCGAAACCTGCTCATATTATATATGATCCTGTATAGCTTCCTCTCAAGATCATTCATGAAATCACCACCGTGAACTATCTTATTTGAATATCTTTTTCATTAGCTTGCCGGATGCTTTACCCGCAGCACGTCGCATGATACGTTTTCCGATAGTACCTTTTTGAACGGCATTGACGTCCCCCAGGTATTTAGATGTTTTATAAAGGAATGATCTTATTTTGTTTATGTTCATTTTGCGCTCCTTTTACGTCTGTCCATTATAAAAAAACTCCCCCAATACTCCCCCAAACTTCCCCCAAATGAATGCTTTCATCTGCATTTGTTTGCAAACGTTTGTTCTTGTGTAATGTTTAAGAAGGTTGCTAGAACAACGTTTTTTAAAACGAGAATAAAAGTTTGCATACGAAACATCTATTTGTACCTAACGAACAAAAATGTGCGTACTTGAATCAATGGAAGCTTTTCTTTTACCATAGAGATATCACATCACACATTCGGGCTGTTTGTTTTATTATCATAACAATTTCTATATGGGAATGGAAAGAAATTGGATTGATGAAACTTCTCACCCTAATCGTTCACTAGAAAGGATGAATACCATGCGAGACAAAGAGCAATTAAAAAAAGAAATCATTGAGGCGTATGAATTCCGTCATGCGACAAAAGAGTTTGACCCGACGAAAAAGATTCCAGAAGATGACTTTGCGTTCATTTTAGAAACAGGAAGACTCTCCCCAAGCTCTGTCGGGTTTGAGCCTTGGAAATTTCTCGTCGTTCAAAATGAAGCATTTAGAGAGAAATTAAAAGAATATACATGGGGTGCGCAAAAGCAGCTTCCAACTGCCAGCCATTTTGTGATCATTTTGGCAAGAACAGACGCCCGGTATGATTCAGCATATGCAGAATACATCAACAAGGAAATCAAGGGAATGACAGACGAAACGTTTGAAATGGTAAAAGAACGCTACAAAGAATTCCAAGAGAATGATCTTCATTTGATGGAAAATGACCGTACGCTCTTCGATTGGGCTTCCAAACAAACGTATATTGCCCTTGGAAATATGATGACAGCCGCGGCACAAATCGGCATTGATTCATGCCCTGTTGAGGGATTCAGCTACGATGAGATTCATCGTATTCTTGAGGAAGAAGAATTACTTGAAGATGGTCAGTACGACATCTCTGTCATGGCAGCCTTTGGGTATCGAGTCATTGAGCCAAAGCGCGGCAAAACGCGTCGTCCGATGGATGAAGTAGCCGTTTGGATTCGTTAAAAGAAAATGTCTGAAAAAGGCTGTTGACAATTGCGTGGTTAGTCAGTATATTTAAAAAATAAAATCTTTGATAAATAGACAAATTGACTATAAAACGCTTTGACTTGAGAATAGTAAATGAATATCCGTTTTCTAAGAGAGCTGCGGGGTGGTGCAACGCAGTAAAACGAATCATTGAACTCGCTCAAGGAGCGGCAAGACTGAATGAATAGTAAGTCTTTACGTGTGACCTCCGTTATCGGGTTTCAAGTTGGATTCAGCTATGTCTGAATCAATAAGAGTGGTAACGCGGTTGCAAGGTCAGTCGTCTCTTCAAGGAGATGACTGGCCTTTTTATATGCTTTTATCTTATATTTGTCTGAAGATTCAAATTTAAAGGAGCTATAGAAAATGGAAAAGGAACATGTGCAGTTAAAACGAACAATGACGTCAAGGCATATCATGATGCTCGCACTTGGCGGTGCCATCGGTGCTGGTCTGTTTAAAGGAAGCAGTTCTGCCATTGATATCGCTGGTCCTGCTGTCATTTTGGCATATATGATTGGTGGTCTTATTTTATTATTTATTATGCAAGGACTTGCCGAAATGACGGTTGCACGACCTGGCGCTAGAACATTTCGTGATTTAATTGAACCTGTGTTAGGCAAATACCCCGCCTATTTCTTAGACTGGATCTATTGGAAAATGTGGGTGCTGAACATTGCAGCAGAAGCGATCGTGTCTGCAATCTTTATTCAGTACTGGTTCCCGCAAGTACCAATATGGACACTTGTGTTAATCATTTCACTTGTTGTGACATTGATCAATGTTTGTTCAGTCAAAATGTTTGCTGAGACAGAATACTGGTTAGCCTCTATAAAAATTGCTGTCATTCTTTTATTTATTATCATTGGGTTAACGATGCTGTTTGTCTCATTCGGACAGCATGCAGCACCGGGATTATCCAACTTAACCGACCACGGGGGATTTTTCCCGAATGGAACGGGCGGCTTAATTGCGGCAATGCTGGTGGTCGTGTATTCATATGGGGGAACTGAAATGATTGGGGTCACATTAGCAGAAACAAAAAACCCTGAAAAAGTCATCCCAAAGGCCATTCAAAGTACATTTGTACGAATCATCGGTTTTTATGTACTTCCGTTCTTCATCATCGTCAGCTTGATTCCTTGGAATCAAGTAAACAATGAGCAAGTGAGTCCATTCGTCACGGTGTTTGCAACGATTGGTGTGCCATATGCAAGTGATATCATGAACGGGATTATTTTACTAGCGATCTTGTCTTCTATGAACTCTGGTCTGTATGCTTCTTCAAGGGTACTATTTACACAGGCGATGGATGGCCGTGTATGGAAGGGTTTTTCTAAGCTGTCGAAACAGCAGGTGCCAGTCAGAGCGATTCTAGTATGTACATCTACTTTGTATGCAGCCGTATTAATCTCTCTTTTTGTAGGAAGTCAAACCTTTAATTATTTAATGGGATCTTTAAGCTACACAGTCTTATTCATCTGGTTTATTATTGCTGTCGGGCATCTAAAGTCTCGAAGCGTAACAGCACCAGGAGGATATCGCGTCAAGCTGTATCCTTTCACGACATGGTTTTCTGTCATTGCGATCATTGCCATTTTTATTGGCGTAGTATCAACAACTCCGATCGTCCAAACCTTGGTCACAATGGGTATCTATCTCATCATCACTCTTTCTTTCTTCATCAATAGAAAGCGGTTTGAAACAGTTGTTTAATTTAAAAGCGTGCAGGACTTTTGAAGAAGGTCTGGCACGCTTTTTTAATGTAGTTTTATTGTTTGAACTGAAGCAATCGACTCTCCTTTTGAAAGGAATTGATGCATAAAAGTAGATGATCAAAAAGGGGCTGAAAATAGCTGTTCGAATTTAGACGACTGATGCGTATATATGGATCAAGCGAATGACCCTACCTTTAAAATCGAATTTGTTATGTCGTAGGCAGGTCTTCATCGATCGGAGTATTTGGCAGCTGAATGATGGCTGTCGTACTGCATCCTGGCTCAGATTGAATATCGAACGTGCCATGATGTTTTTTCATGATTTGATAGACAATGGCTAGTCCAAGACCGGAGCCGCCATCTTTTCTCGTACGTGCCTTATTTACTCGGTAAAATCGCTCAGAAACATGTGGAAGGTCTTCTTTTGGAATGCCGTTGCCCTCATCTGTCACTCTCAATTCAGCCATATGCTGGTGAACTAGTAATTCAATCGAGATCGATTTTCCAGAGGGAGTGTAATGAATGGCATTGTCCAGTAAATTACGAACCACTTGTTGCAGCCGATCGCTATCGCCATACACAATACAATCCTCATCAAGTGTTCGTTTCAGATAAATGCCTTTTTGATTAGCGATAAATGCCATTTGATCAAGAACGTCATGAATCAGCTGTGCAAAGACAATTGGCTCCATCGTTAGTGGATAAGAATCACCTTCTAGCTGCGCAAGGTCTAAAAGATCGTGCACAAGCCGGCTTAAACGTGCGGCCTCATCCTGGATGATGTGCATTCCTTTTTTTTGATCAATGATCCCTTCTTCAATTCCTTCAGCATATCCTTTCATATAACTTAGCGGAGTCCGAAGTTCGTGAGAGACATTCGCAAGAAATTCCCTGCGGTGCTGCTCAACTTTTTCAAGGGTAGAAGACAGTTTGTTAAAGGAGCGGCTCAGCTGGTTTAACTCATCTCCATTTTTGGTCACTGCCATACGTTTTGAAAAATCACCAGATTCCATTTCCATAGCAATTTCTTTCATTTGATTAATTGTCCGCACGACTTTATTGGAGCTTTTATATCCGATAAAGAAAATCAGGAGCAGGATCAATAAAATGGATATGCCAAGTGTCAATCTGATTTGGACAAAGGGTTCATACACATCCGATAAGGGCATGGATAGAAAAATTGCCCCCGATAGCTCATCTTTGCTTGAGAAAACAGGGATGGCGATGCCAAGAATATCTTGATGAAACTGTGAGTGTTCTCTAATCAGCACGACGGTTTCCCCTTGAAGGAGCTTTTGGCGTTCCTTGAACGTAATGAGATTATCATTTGTGTTCGTATCAAAAGGAAGACCACTTGAAAGCTCCATTGGGTCATCTGTAAAAATAATGTTCGCCTGACTTGAGTCGTTTGCCCATTTTATTCTATCGGTAAAATACGTATCTTTCCCGTGTTTATGATAGATTTGTGCCAGCTTTTTACCTTGTAAACTTAAGGAATCGATCTGTTTATCAATATATAAGTGCTGGTATAAGTAATAGGTAAGGGCAAGAGCTGAGGCAGCAACGATTCCGGTCACTACAAGGATTAAGAAGAGCACTTTCTTTTTAATCGATAAAGGCTTCATTCTTCCTCCTCAAACTTATAGCCGACACCCCAAACGGTTTTAATATGCCGTTCCGCTCCCTTTAATTTCAGTCGCAGCGTTTTGATATGTGTATCGACTGTTCGTAAAGAGCCGCTCGTGGAATGTGATTCCCACAATTTTTGATAGAGCTGTTCTCGTGAAAACACTTGGCCTTGATTGAGTAAAAGAAACATGAGTAAATCGAATTCTCTTCTAGTTAAATTAATGGGCTCCTGATGGATATAGACTTGTCTGCCATCCTGATCAATCTCCATGTTGCCAATCTGTATTCGGCTGCGCTTTAGCGAAAGACCTCTAATTCGTCTCAAGGTTGTTTCAATTCTTGCTGCAAGCTCACGTAGACTGAAAGGCTTCATGATGTAGTCATCCGCACCAATTTCTAGACCTCTAATTCGATCCTCCTCATTACTTCTAGCTGTTAAGAATAAAATGGGGATTTGAGATGTTTGCCGAATACGCTGGCAGACTTCAAATCCATCCATATCAGGCATCATGATATCCAGTACAACAAGGTCAACGGGTTCCTTTTCAAGCTGGCGTAAGGCATCCATTCCATTATTAGCTGTGATGATGTGAAAGCCTTGTCTCTTTAAAAAGGATCCGATTAACTCAAGCATATCGAACTCATCGTCTACGATTAAAATATGCATTTGTTCTTTCATTTCTTTTCCTCCAACACGATAGCATAAGGTCCTGATGGGACATTCAGTCGATTTTTCATCATGAATGTATGTTTATCGATAATTGATACTGAATTGTCATCTAAGTTACTCACATATATTGATGTGGTATCAGCGGTGATATAATTCGGGTTTTGACCAGTTTCAACAGAAGCAAGCTGCTTATTTGTCTCTGTATCTACTTTGTACAGCGTATGATCTCCATGACAAAGTACATATAAAGTAGAAGAATTTTTCTCTGAAAAGAATGCAACGGGCATAACGCCTAGTTTCATTTCTCGCTGCTTTTTACCTGTTTTTGGGTCGTAAGAAAAAATGCTTTTATTTAAGGTACCTTGTTTACCGTGTCCACCGACCCAAATGGACTTTCCATCAAAATGAATACCAGAAGGCCGTTCAAGTACAGAGAACGTACGTATATGTTTTTGCTTCTCAATATCTATGACGGAGACAGTATGACTTTCTGCATTTAAAACAAATAAAGTACCTGAAGAAGAAAATGTCATAGAAGAAGGTAACTTTCCGGTCTTCACAGTTGCTTTTATTTTTTTACGCTGCGTATCAATAAAATAAACGACATTTTTCTGTGTATCCGCTGCAATTAAGGTGTGAGAAGCTGCATCATATGTAAGAGAAGTCAGCCCTTTATTCACATCCATATAATCTGTTGCTGTACCTTTTTTTAAATTAATTTCGATAAGCGATTCTCCTTCTTTACTTGTTGCAATGATGACGTCTTTGTTGATTTGGATAAGGTCAGTGAGCGGATGTTTTAAATCAACGGAAGAGATCATTTTATTCTTTTGTAAATCAACTATTGAAAAGGAAGCTTTTTTTAATTGAGAGATGACCGCGATCGATTGAGAGCTGCCAGGTGGATTAAATTGCTGGTCTTTGCCACAGCCTGACAGGAATAATATTAGAGCTGATAAACAGATCAAAACATATTTTGCACGTTCCATTCTTCCGCTCCTTTGCGTCCTATATTTTCAAAAAGCATACCACAAAAATTGTGAAAAAAAATCGAAGTTATCAGTACTGGAAGAGATGAAAAACAGCTTTTAGGTGGGTGAACGGGGACAATTTCGATCGAAAGTTCCTTTTTTGTCTAGTCATATGGCTTTTTTTCATCTTTAAAAAAGGATTTTCAATATTTGATTACTGTACCCGCTCTAGCTTACAGTGATACAAATGATGAAAACTCCCCCGCTCTAAATCAACATAGAGCGCAGGGAGTCATTAGGCGGAATGCCCCGATGATGGAGAGGTGGAACTTGTTTTGACGCGTTGAGATAAAAGGAAACCAAGGATTCCTGCGCCCATTAATACAATAAATAAAGATTGGAAACCACTCATGATACCAATCAATGTCGATGAAATGATACTGCCAAAGTATCGAAAGGTAGAGAAAATACCAGATGCCGAACCAGATAAGCTTTGATCAACAGCAGTTAAAGAAGCCATCTGCATACTGGTCATACCAATCCCTGATGAAATTCCACCTGCGATTAGTGTCACGATTAGCAGTGGTAAGGAGGGGTACTGACTCAATGTAATTAACATGATGCCTGATAAAGTGAGGCAGAGAAATGAAAAGCGAATCATTTTTTTCGCGCCTTTTTTCGGATGAAGTCTAGCCCCTAGCAAACCGCTAAGAGACATACAAAGCGAAAATACCGATAGAATCATACCGCCTTGTGTATGAGAAAGGGCAAGTTGTTGTTCCATAAACAGCGGCATAATAAGAAGGATGGCGTACATGACAAAATTACTTAGCATGATCGACAGATTCGCATTTGTAAATGAACTGTTTTTAAATAGGGACAAATCGATGATCGGATTCTTTACTTTCCGTACATGTTTAAAGAATAAAGGAATCACAATCAATGCTAAAATGCCATAAATTAAATATTCATTTAGTAACTGGCTTTTTGTGCATAGAATGATTGTGGCAATTCCGATGGTTAAATAAAATGAACCGATGATATCTACCCTTGCTTGTAGGCGTGTATGCTTTATGTTTGGAATGAGTAAAATACCGGTGACAAGTGTAAGAAACAGAAATGGGATATTCACTAAGAATATGGAATGCCAATCAAAACTCTGAATGAGAATCGATCCAATAAAAGGCCCAAGTGCAGCACCAATACCAGCACCAAATCCAAAGTAACCCATTGTTTTAGACAGTTTTTCGGGTGATACTGTTGCACGAATCAATGCAATGCTATTCGGTGTTAAAATAGCCCCGCCAGCTGCTTGAATGGATCGAAAGATGATGAGAAATGCTAGGTTAGGTGCTAAAGCACAGCCAATCGAGCCGATTAAAAAGAGTGTCACTCCGGTTAAATACATGCGGCGGTGTCCGTATATATCTCCTAACTTACCAGCGATAGGCTGAGTGACCGCCATGACAATAAGATAAATCGTGACAACCCAAGTAATGTTTGAAATGGATTGATCATAATAAGTTGATATGGATGATAGAGCGACTGCGATCATCGTTGAGTTGACCGGAACTAGTATAGCTCCAAGTAACAAAGAATAGATGATCAAGCTCTCTTTTTGTAACCTCAATGTGTATACCACCTTTTGTAAAAAAGAAGAATTCCACCCTTTAAACGGGAGAAATTCCTCTCATGAAAATGTGTGTGTATGTCTCAATAAAATCATCTTTTTGTGTTAAAACGAGTTGGAAGTCTTGCTCTAGCTGCTGAATAAAAAAACCGAAATACGTACTAATGAAAATGTCTGCATAAATGTCTTCTTTTCCTTTTAAGACATGATGCTGAGCACTCATCTTTTTGAAATATTGTATCAGCATTTCCCTTAGTTCTTGAGGATAAATTTTTTCATGACTGGTCAAATCTTTAAACATAGCTGGTTCTCGCATGCTGATATAAATAAATTCTTTTTTTGAAGTTAAATCTTCAAGGAAATAGGAACCGAGAAACTTTAAATCGGTGTATAAATCGCCTTTAAATTCTGCTTCTAAGGTTTTCGTCGGTGTCGATTTCATTTTCATAATGGCAGTAATGACGCCGCGTTTGTTTTTAAAGTTGCGGAAAATAGTCGCTTCACTGACATTCGCTTTTGTGGCTATTTCTTTGGTTGTGGTTTTTTGATAGCCCTTTTCAGTTAATAAATCCATTGTTGCGCGAATGATTCGTTGATTTGTAGATTTTAACAAGCATACTCACCTCAGGTTATGAATGTGTTTGCAACAAAGTAAGTATACCGATAAAACCTATGACCGCCAATATGACCCAAAACGATAAAGTTAGACACGTGAATGCTGTTTTAATATCTGAATGCGTCCATTGCTACCATCTACTGTCACAAGGTCACCGGATTGAAGTGTTTCAGTCGCTATTCGGGTACCTAGGACAGCTGGCATCATATACTCTCTAGCGATAATAGCTGAATGAGACAAAATGCCGCCAGCATCGGTTATGACGGCTTTTGCATCTCTAAATAAGCTCGTCCATAAAGGTGTGGTTGTTTTGCAAACTAAAACATCATCCTTTTGAAATTGTGAGAATTCCTCAGCACATGTAATGACTTTTACTCTTCCAGAAACAATACCGCTAGATGCGCCAATTCCATAGATCATATCGTTTGTGTTATTTTCATTTTCTCTTAATGAACCGAGCATTCTTTCCACTTGCTGCAATTCAGCTTCAGTGGGGGTGCCCATATAAGCTGGTGGTTGAATGGCTTCATTTTCTTTCATTTCAATTTTTCTTTGTGCGATGACCGTGTCGAATGTTGTAGACGTTGTGAGCGCTGTGTGTACCTCCTCATCGTAGAGATACCATAGATCTTCTTGATGGGGAATCGCTCCTTTTTGTACAAGAAGTTCACCAATTTTTAATAGATATACCCTGGCTTTAGCATCTAACATGGCATCAATGTAGAAGTGATGATCATCACGGATATTAGCGGCCTGTAGGGCAAATTGATAAAGTGTCTCAAATTTTGTTTTAAACGCTTCATCCTTCACTTGGCTCATAAAATGTTCATATGTCTCTTGTCTTTTGATGACGGCTTGTACAAATTCTTCATCAAAATCACATTGGGACTGAATGTTGTTTCTGATGATATCTAAAATAAACTCAGGGTTTTCCACCCATGTCTCTTCCGTAAGGTCATGACTTTTAACAGATCGCCAGCCATAGACTTGAAGAAAATCCTCTAATTCCAAAATGAAGTGTCTGCCTTTTTCCGAGTGATTGAGTGCATCAAGCAGCTCTGGGTTCTTTTCATTGTTCATAAATGCTTGATGAAGTTCAGGATCTTGAAGGACACTCTTTGCAAAATCAGAAAGCTTCTTGTCTGTTTCAAGAGATTTGTTCATCACGCCTATCAACATCTCATGCAGCAGGACCACTTGTGTTTGATCACCAGTATATGTCACAAGCATGTCTTCGATCATAGCCGATAGAATAACTTGTGGTATGACAATATCAAAATGATCATCGTAGGCTTGTATATAAAAAGCCTTTAATTCTTCGAAGCCGATGATGGCTTCTTCAATGGTCATAGGTTCCTTCATTTGGCGATCGAGTTTTTCGTAAAAGGGAAAGAAATTTTTCTCTAAAATCTCATACATACGTTCACTTAAATGCGGAAATAACTCAAATATGCGCTCATCAAAAACTGGCGCAGCTTCTGCACTCGCTTCAGGCAGTGACGGTGCTGAGTACAGGTGGCCTCTATAAAGCTTGATATTTTTAATATTCAGATCAGGTACTTGATATTTTTCACCATTTTTCTTCATTCCGCTTTTTAATGCTGGGATGATCAGACTTGAGAAGAGAGGACTTGTTGGGCCCGGCATATGATCGTCCATTGAGATCCAGAAATCCTGCAGCTCATCTGGCTGCATTTGAAAAGAAACACCTGCTGTTTCATCTGCTGCTTTTGGGAGAGCTGCGGTAATCGGCCTGGCTTGAAGTAAATAAAATGTGCCATTTGTTATTCCAAATTCGATATCGACTCCATGTCCATAAAGTGCTTCTACTTGTTTGGTGATTTGCGTCATTTCTTCTAATTGATCATCATTCAGGCAAAATTGCCCAGCCATTTCCTCCGTTACTGCTTGTTCTATGACACCCTCTTGATAAGGAACAATTTGCAGCTCTTTCGTTCCAAGTGATTTTTCAATAGAAAGTGTCTCTTTGTTTACAATAAATGTGTCTGGTGTCACAAGCCCGGAGACGATTGCTTCTCCTAGTCCGTAGCTTGCTGTCAGCATCATTTCATTTGTTTTTCCCGATACGGGATTCTCACTAAAGATGACTCCGGAGACGTCAGAATGGATCAATCCTTGCACGACAACAGCCATGAGCGGCATCTCTTCCCCGTTTTCATCCATCTCTTCCTTATATTCTGTCACTCTCGCTGCAAAATAAGAAGACCAGCATTCTTTGACAGCCTGTAGGAATTCTTCATTTGTTTTGATATTTAAATAGGTCTCGTACTGTCCTGCAAATGAGGCGCCTTCGAGATCTTCAGCAACAGAAGAGGATCGAACTGCAACTGAGGGATAAGTCTTCCGCAATGATTGAAAGGACGCAAGGAGTTCTGCTTCCATTTGAGAAGGAAACGATGCTTCTTTGATTTTGTGAGCAAGGTTTTGTTCAGTTGGATGCAGGTTGTGATATGAAAGAAAGCTGGAAAAGCTGTTGGTTTTGATAATAAATCCATCTGGGACTGGCAGTCCGTGATTGTTTAATTTAATTAAATTCAAGCCTTTTGCCCCTGCGAGTGCTGCGGATTCTTCAGCCGCATGAAATAAAACTGAATACATGGGAATGCCCCCTTATCCAAATAGCCAATGGTTTGTATGTCTCTCTATAGTTTTTAAAATGATAGTGCGCACTATCATTTTAATCATAGGATTTATTGGATGTTACTGTCAAAGACGGAAAGACCTATCTTTACAAAGGGGACATTCTCACTAATTTCCTTCCATATCTATATCAAAAGTCTCCGAACAGAAAGAAAAATAGGTGAAATTGAAAACTGTGAATTGTTCAATATGCCAATCTTTACTATAATCAAGGAAGTAGACCAAGAAGAGGGAGGGTTTTTGTGATTACAAAAGCCATATTTGCACTTGTTTTTCCTTTCCTGCTCGTTATTTTATTTTCAAAGGTTACTTATAATCATTATGTGGGCATTGCATTAACAGCAGCGCTTTTATTTGCCTCGTACATGAAGGGCTATACAGAAACCTACTTTATTGTGGGATTAGATATAATTTCTTTAGTAGCTGGGGCATTATATATGGCTAAAAAAGAAATTGAAAAAAGAGAAAAGGCTGAAAAACATCATTGATGTCATCATTAAGAGCGTGATAGGCCGAAAGGTGACGTTTTTTAAGCTGTGCTTACGAATTCTAGTGAGTGCAGCTTTCTTTTTGTGCTCTTTTTCTGCTCATCGAATATCTCTCACCAAAATGTTCCATACTGAAAGGAAGGTTTTCGTAAGAGGGTTATTTGCCATTGAAGAGAGGGTATGACTGTATTGGAAATAAAAATCAAGCAAGAGCCGAACTTTAGTTCGTATTTTTGTGTTCTTTTATGATAATATATTCATTAGATAGATTTCGTAACGAAACGGAGGCTTTGATGTGAGTGACCGCTTTGAATTAGTTTCTAACTATCAGCCCCAAGGAGATCAGCCGAAGGCGATTGAAAAGCTTGTTGAGGGGATCCATCAGGGGAAACAGCATCAAACGCTGTTAGGTGCTACAGGTACGGGAAAGACCTTTACTGTATCCAACCTGATCAAAGAAGTGAACAAACCGACACTTGTCATTGCGCATAACAAGACACTTGCCGGTCAGCTATACAGCGAGTTCAAGGAATTCTTTCCGAATAATGCTGTCGAATATTTTGTGAGTTACTATGATTATTACCAGCCAGAGGCGTATGTGCCCCAGACTGATACATTTATTGAAAAGGATGCCAGCATCAATGATGAGATTGATAAGCTGAGACACTCCGCTACGTCCTCGTTATTTGAGCGGAGAGATGTCATCATCATTGCCAGTGTGTCCTGTATTTATGGCTTAGGTTCGCCAGAGGAATACCGAGAGCTTGTGCTGTCTTTACGTACTGAAATGGAGATTGAACGCAATCAGCTTCTTCGTAAGCTGGTGGACATTCAGTATTCTCGTAATGATATAGATTTTCAGCGCGGAACCTTCAGAGTACGAGGAGACGTCGTTGAAATTTTTCCTGCTTCACGTGATGAGCATTGTATCAGAGTGGAGTTTTTCGGTGATGAAATTGAACGTATTCGTGAAGTGGATGCATTGACTGGAGAAATACTCGGTGATCGTGAACATGTGGCTATTTTCCCAGCATCTCACTTCGTCACAAGAGAAGAAAAAATGGAAAAAGCAATTATTAATATTGAACAAGAGCTTGAGGAGCAGCTCGAAAAGCTTCGAGATAATGGAAAATTGCTAGAAGCGCAGCGCCTTGAGCAGCGGACAAGATATGACCTTGAGATGATGAGAGAAATGGGCTTTTGTTCAGGAATCGAGAACTACTCAAGGCATCTGACCTTGCGCCCTCCTGGTTCAACACCTTACACATTGCTTGATTATTTCCCAGATGATTTTATGATTGTTGTCGATGAGTCACACGTGACGATCCCGCAAATCCGCGCGATGTACAACGGGGACCAAGCAAGAAAGCAAGTGTTGGTTGATCACGGATTCCGTCTGCCTTCAGCACTTGATAACAGACCGCTCACCTTTGATGAGTTTGAAAAGCATATCAACCATATTGTGCATGTATCTGCCACTCCTGGTCCTTATGAGCTTGAGAAAACCCCAGAGGTTGTAGAACAAATTATTCGTCCAACAGGTTTACTTGATCCAATCATTGAAGTGCGTCCGATTGAAGGTCAAATTGATGACTTAATTGGAGAAATTCATGCGCGGATTGAGAAAAATGAGCGTGTGCTCGTGACTACGCTGACGAAGAAAATGTCTGAGGATCTCACAGATTACTTAAAAGAGATCGGAATCAAGGTCAATTATCTGCATTCAGAAATTAAAACCCTTGAGCGGATTGAGATTATTCGAGATTTACGTCTCGGAAAATATGATGTGCTTGTGGGAATCAACCTTCTTCGTGAAGGACTGGATATTCCAGAGGTGTCGCTCGTGACGATTTTAGATGCGGATAAAGAAGGCTTTTTACGCTCTGAAAGATCCCTCATCCAGACGATTGGCCGTGCAGCGAGAAATTCAGAAGGCCGGGTCATTATGTATGCAGATAAAATGACCAAATCAATGGATATTGCGATTCAAGAAACGAAGCGCAGACGAGAGCAGCAAGAGGCGTATAATGAGAAATTTGGGATTACTCCGCAAACCATCCATAAGAAAATCAGAGATGCCATTAAGGCAACAAAGATACATGAGGAATCGGAAGAATATGAAACAAATGCAGCACCAAAGCTGTCAAAAATGAGCAAAAAAGAACGAGAAAAAGTGATCGAAAAGGTCGAGATGGAAATGAAAGATGCAGCAAAAGCGCTTGATTTTGAAAAAGCAGCAGAATTAAGAGATCTATTGCTAGAGCTAAAAGCGGAAGGATGATTGCCTGATGGCTATGGAACGAATAGAGGTGAAAGGTGCTAGAGCCCACAACCTTAAAAATATTGATGTGAATATCCCGCGTGACCAGCTAGTGGTCATCACGGGTTTATCTGGTTCAGGAAAATCGTCTCTTGCCTTTGATACCATTTATGCAGAGGGTCAGCGCCGATACGTTGAATCTCTTTCAGCGTATGCGCGCCAATTTCTCGGTCAAATGGATAAACCGGATGTAGATGCCATTGAAGGTCTTTCTCCGGCGATTAGTATTGACCAGAAGACGACGAGCCGGAACCCTAGATCAACGGTTGGAACCGTTACTGAAATCTATGATTATTTACGTCTCTTGTATGCTCGAGTCGGGAAACCTATTTGTCCGATACATGGGATTGAAATTACGTCCCAAACGATTGAGCAGATGACAGATCGTATTTTAGAATATCCAGAAAGAACGAAATTGCAAGTGCTTGCTCCGGTTGTATCTGGTCGCAAAGGAACACATGTCAAAGTACTTGATCAAATTCGAAAGCAGGGCTATGTTCGAGTAAGAGTCGACGGAGAGATGGAAGATCTGTCAGAAGAGATCGAGCTTGAAAAGAACAAGAAGCATTCCATTGAAGTCGTGATTGACCGAATCGTGGTGAAGGAAGGCGTTGCGGCTCGGCTGTCTGACTCCCTTGAAACGGCGCTGCGACTAGGTGAAGGCCGTGTGATGATTGACGTGATTGGACAAGAAGAGCTGTTATTCAGTGAACATCATGCTTGTCCGCACTGCGGATTCTCTATTGGTGAGCTTGAGCCGAGAATGTTTTCATTTAATAGTCCTTTCGGTGCCTGCCCGAGCTGTGACGGGCTTGGCTCTAAACTAGAAGTTGACCCTGAGCTCGTCATCCCTAATAAGGATTTGACGTTACGACAGCATGCTATTGCCCCATGGGAGCCGCAAAGCTCACAATACTATCCTCAGCTTCTTGAGGCAGTATGTACACATTACGGCATCGACATGGACATTCCAGTGAAGGATATACCGTCGCATTTATTTGATAAAATTTTATATGGCAGCGGCTCTGAACGGATTTATTTTAAATATGAAAATGATTTTGGTCAGGTACGTGAAAATGAAATTGAATTTGAAGGCGTTCTTCGTAACATTGAGAGACGCTATAAGGAAACCAGCTCTGATTATATTCGTGAGCAAATGGAAAAATATATGGCTAATCAGCCATGTCCGACATGTAAAGGATATCGTCTGAAAAAAGAAACGCTTGCGGTTCTGATCAATGGAAAACATATCGGAGAAATCACTGATTTGTCTGTCTCTGATGCCCTTGATTTATATGGTGAAATCGAGTTGTCTGAGAAAGATTTGCAGATTGCCCAGCTCATTTTACGTGAAATCAAAGAACGCTTGTCTTTCTTAAATAATGTGGGATTAGATTACCTCACATTGAGCCGGTCAGCGGGCACACTATCCGGCGGAGAGGCGCAGCGGATTCGTCTGGCGACTCAAATCGGGTCAAGGCTGACAGGTGTTCTTTATATATTAGATGAACCATCCATTGGTCTGCATCAGCGTGATAATGACCGGTTGATCGGGACATTGAAAAACATGCGTGACATCGGGAACACCCTCATTGTCGTAGAGCATGATGAGGATACGATGCTGGCCGCTGATTATTTGATTGATATTGGACCTGGAGCAGGAGTTCATGGAGGAGAAGTGATTTCAGCTGGGACGCCGGAAGAAGTCATGAAGGACAAGAAATCTTTAACAGGACAATATTTATCGGGTGAGAAATTTATTCCGCTGCCGATCGAAAGAAGAAAGCCTGACGGCCGCTACATTGAGATCAAAGGTGCAAAAGAAAACAACCTCAAAAACGTCAATGCGAAGTTTCCTCTAGGCGTCTTTACAGCTGTGACCGGTGTGTCCGGCTCAGGGAAAAGTACGCTTGTGAATGAAATTCTATTAAAATCACTTGCGCAAAAACTGCACAGAGCGAAGGCGAAGCCAGGACAGCACAAAGAGATCAAAGGAATGGATCACTTAGATAAGGTGATTGATATTGATCAATCTCCAATCGGCCGTACGCCGAGATCCAATCCAGCTACGTATACAGGCGTATTTGATGATGTGCGGGATGTGTTTGCACAAACCAATGAAGCAAAGATACGAGGCTATAAAAAAGGCAGATTCAGCTTTAACGTCAAAGGCGGACGCTGTGAGGCGTGTCGTGGAGATGGCATTATTAAAATCGAAATGCACTTTTTACCTGATGTGTATGTGCCTTGTGAGGTGTGCCACGGGAAACGTTATAACCGCGAGACACTTGAGGTCACATATAAAGGGAAAAACATTGCCGATGTCCTTGAAATGACTGTGGAGGACGCACTCCAATTTTTCGAGAATATCCCGAAAATTAAGCGGAAGCTTCAAACGATTTTTGATGTTGGGCTAGGATACATTACACTTGGACAGCCTGCGACGACATTGTCCGGGGGAGAGGCGCAGCGTGTGAAATTAGCATCTGAGCTTCACCGCCGTTCAAACGGAAGGTCTCTTTATATTTTAGACGAGCCGACAACAGGTCTGCATGTGGATGATATTGCCCGTTTATTAAAAGTGCTTCAGCGTTTGGTCGAAAACGGAGATACGGTACTAGTGATTGAGCATAACCTTGATATTATCAAGGCTGCTGATTACCTCGTTGATCTCGGACCAGAGGGCGGTGCAGGCGGCGGAACGATCATTGCATCTGGGACTCCTGAGCAGATTGCAAAAGAAGAAGCTTCTTACACTGGTCGATACTTGAAGCCTATTTTAGAACGTGACCGTGAACGAATGAAACAGTTGGTCAAAGAAACAGAAAGTGTAACTTCATCATAAAAAAACCCTCGTTAAGAGGGGTTTCAGATTGTTGACAAAGGGCTAAAATGATGTTTATTTTAGCCCTTTGTCTTCTTTTCAGTGTGATAGAAAAACTTTGAAGTCTAGGAAGGATGAGCACTGGCGCGGAGCGAATTTGACATTCGGGAGCACCAGCGCGCAGTCCTGACAAAGAATGCGAGGGTTTGCCTACACGCTGAAACCCCTCGTTAAGAGGGGTTTTCTTTTATTGCGCATCTTCCTTTGGCATTAAATGACTGAGTTGCGTTAAATCCTTTAAAATATGTGTGCTGCTGCTGTCGAGCAGTACTTTTAAATAACGGATATCACCATACTTTGGATGAGACGGATGAATGGTCTCAAGCTCCCTGATCATATCGCTGTTCATGCTTTTCTGTTTCTGTATAAGGTCTAAAAGCGTTTGAGCCGTGTGGTTAGTATTATGATGATCTGTCAAAATAATTACCCCCTATAATGATAATCACCATCTTTTCAACATATTTTAAAGGGTAATCCGTGAAGAATCTATACTTAGGTGCAAAAAGATATAATTTGTGTCTAAGGTCATATGTAATTCGAATGATTTTGAAACTTTTGATACGCAATAAACGTATGAGTTAGAAAGGAATTTTCATCATGAAGGAGCGAATATATGAATAGAGATCAGTCGATCATTGCATCTATTTGTTATTTTAGTGTATTTTTTATGCCGTTTATTGTACCGATCGTGGCATATTTTGTAGTTGATCAAAAGGAAACGAAACGGCACGCGATGCGGGCATTGTGGTCACACCTTTTGCCAGTTGCAGCGTGCGTGATACTGGTTTTTGGATCTATCCCATTTTTATTGGCGACACAGGCAAGTGACTCACTTATTCCAGTGATCACGATGCTCATCTTGTCCTTTTTAGTCGCCATTGGCTTTTTGATCTCTGTCATTTGGAATATCATTCAAGGTATTAAAGTACTTCAATCCATCAAATCGTAGGAGGGCTTTGTATGAATGAAAAAGAACGCATTTTAAAATTAGTAGAAGACGGGACATTATCGGCAAAAGAAGCGATTACGCTGCTTGAAAAACTAGAAGAAAGTCAGTCTGTTTCATTAGAAAAGTCTACAGCTAATCACACCTTTCATGAAGAAAAAGCTGGCACAGAGAGCAAAGGAAATGGTACTGAAAATCTTGGTGCAAAGCTGTTTGGCTGGTTAGATTCTGCGGTGAAAAAGGTGAAAGACGTAGATCTTGATTTAAACTTTGGACAGTCGGTCGACGTTGAGCACATTTTTCAGTTCAAAGACGCCACGCTCTCTCATTTAGATATTCAATTGTCGAACGGCAGTCTCAATGTGATGCCTTGGGACGATGGGGATATTCGTGCAGAGTGCCATGCGAAAATCTACCGTGCAGAGGACGGAGAGCAGGCAAGACAGCAATTTCTCAATCAATTGGACTGCGGCCTGGAAGGGGATAAATTTTTTATACGGACCGAAAAGAAGACGATGAAAGTCAATGTCACTTTATATGTACCTCGTATCCAATACGATAAAATCAAGGTTAAACTGTTTAATGGTCCGATTCGCGGGGAAAAGCTAAAGACAAAAGAACTTGCTGCGAAAACCACCAATGGTGTTGTCTCTTTTGCCTCGTTACAGGCAGAAAAGGTCGGAATTGAAACAGCAAACGGACAAATTAAACTGGCGGATCACGAGTGTGGTATGATTGAAGTAGAAACCATCAATGGGCTCATTGACCTGCGCGGGAAAAGTGAATCAATTGATGCCCAAAGCTTTAACGGAAACATTGCTGTTCAGCTGTCGGATGAAAAGTGCCGTTCCATTTATGCGAAAACGACAACAGGCAGTGTGGACGTCCAGATCCCGCGTGCGTGTGCAGTGACCGCTGAACTGAAAAGCAATCTTGGGTCTATTTCTCATGATTTGCTTGATGCAGAGATGATTAAAGAGAAAAATGAAACATTACAAAAAGAGAAAATGATCAAAGCCAATCAACAGGCAGTGAACAGTATATCCATTTTTGCAGAAACAAAAACAGGTTCAATTCAAGTAAAGCACCAATCAGACAAGGAGTGATTCTACATGAAGAAGCTTTATCGTTCAGCAACAGATAAAAAAATAGCGGGTGTTGTTGGTGGACTTGCCGAATACTTAAGTGTCGATGCATCCCTGCTTCGCATTTTAACAGTCATCATCGGATTTTTGACAGCATTTATGCCTATCTTCCTGGTCTACTTCATCTGGTATTTTGTTGTTCCGGAAGAAGGCACTAAATAAATGCTTAGATGGATCGTCAGTATTTTAGTAAATGCATTACTTTTAATCGTCATTGCTGGATATTTTGATTCAGGCATTCTGCCAGGGCTCGGAAGCGTATATATTGAAGGGTTTGGGGCAGCCATTGTCGCAAGTATCATTTTATCCTTGCTCAATATTTTAGTGAAGCCGTTTTTGATCATTTTAACGCTTCCAGTAACCGTCCTTTCACTAGGATTGTTCTTGTTTGTGATTAATGCCATCACATTGATGATGACATCGAGCTTTATGGGTGATAGTTTTAACATTGATGGGTTTGGAACGGCCATTTGGATGGCTGTCATTTTATCCATTTTCCATCTGTTGATACAAAAAGGAATTGTGGAGCCGTTAGCGAAAAAAAGCTAACGGTTTTTTTGTACCATTTTGTATCGTTTCTCCGTTTCATCTGACATAAAAACTTCCTTCAGGAGACACAATATCCGAAGGAGGCGGTGCACGATGGTGAACGTGAGCAGACAAATCATGCTTTTATGTTTTTTTATCATTCTTTTTTGTTTCAATCAGCCTGCTTCAGCAGGGCCTTTTATTCAAACACAAGTCAATATACCGGACAAGCCTTTTTCTCCTTTTATCTTTGATCGATTTCATGTGGATGTCCGTCCAGTTCTAGGGGAAAAAAGCCGTGATCTCCAGTTTCGTGCGTCTATTACGGATCCGGAACAAATTTTGTCTGCGAACTTGTACTATAAACAAAGTGATGAACTGGGGTACCGTTTGCTTCCAATGGAACGGTTACCAGGTATGAAGCCAGAATTTACAGCGAAAATTCCGCCAGATCAATTATGGAATTCAACCGTTCGTTACTATACAGAGTTTCTTACGCAAAAGTCCGTGATCAAAACGGCAGAACAATCTGTACACTTAAATGGATTTGAAGAGGATCTTTCTCACATTCCGGACTTAGTCATCACGGAAATTGTCGTCAATTCAAAGAATCGCAAAGGCAAAGATGCATTTGAATTTATCGAGGTGTATAACACGACACATGAGCCAATCTCTCTTAAACATTATCAACTTCGCTACCGCAATCCTGCACAAGGAACTGAAATGGATGATGTGTATTCCTTTCACGCAAATCCAGTCACCATTTCACCTGGAAAACCTTATGTTTTCTGGCTGAGGAAAAAAGGGCAGGAGCATTTAACTGTAGCGGACTTCAATGCCATGTACAAAAGTCAATTAAAAGAGGGAGAGCATGTATCTGTCATCGAGAGCAAAGGGCTGTCCAACTCTAAATCTCGTCTTGTTTCAATCACAACAAATATAGGGGAGGAGATTTCTTCAGCAGCATTTCGTTTGAAGCCATCATGGTTTAGTGAGCATAAATCTTTGCTGTTTAAATATCCAATGGACGGTACTTCGCAAATGAAGCTGATCTCGAAAATTGAAGAAGAGCCTACGCCTGGAAAAGTGCTAAAAGCACAAATTCCATCTGAGAAAAAAGAAATGTCTCAAGATATCCATAAACCTGTGATTGAAGATATGACAGTGAGGAAACCAGTGAAACCAACTGAAAGCATAGAGATTAAAGCGGATGTACAGGATGATCAGGCCGTCAAAACCGTCAAGCTTCGCTATCGAACAAATCGGAAAGATGATTTCAAGGAAATACTGCTTCAAAAAGATCATAACGACCGGTTATTTCATCATATTATTTACTCACCTGAGTTGATTGGTAAAGAACAATTGGAATATCAGCTTGAAGCGTCAGACGGCGAAAATACAGCAATGACGATGAAAAAAATGATTGATGTGGAGCAGGTTAGCAAAGCCCACGGTCTTCGATTCAATGTAGAAGAAGGAGATACGGTTTCAGGATTATTTCCATTAAAGGCAACGTCTGATCGGAAAAAAAGCATTGAATTATTGATAGATGGAAAGCGGAATCAGCAAGTATTTTCTGCCCTTGAAGCAGATCCATATATCGCATTTGATGTCAAAGGGACAAATTTATATTTTAAAAATGGTGTGTCCATAGGTAAGCACTTACTTTCTATTTTTGATGATTCGACAAAAGTGTATCGTACCTATACAATGCCAATACCAGAAGCAGAGATGAAAAAAGCAGGTCTCCAAACGATCTCCTTCCATGCTGGAACGAAGTCTTCTCCAGTAGATCGGCTGCCTGGAGAGAATCACGATGATTTTGAATTAAAAAACGTCCGGATGATCCTGTCGAATGGAACACAAATTCCTCCAATCAATGCAAAGCCGCAAAAAGAATGGAAAATGGGAGACAGCGGTAACGCCAAACAGGTAAGAACATTTCAATTTGAAATTCCAAAAGAAGCTTATGTTTCAACCTATATGAAGTGGGACACAAGAAGGCTGAAAGAGGGGCCGCATTTGATTGAGGCCAAAACCTCAGACGAGCATGCATCTGTACATGTGAACGTTGATAACACAGGTCCGAAAATCAAGACCAACGTTCAAACAAAGGATCCATATAAAGGAGCCTTTACGTTAAAAGCAAAGGTAACGGATCGTTGGAGTGACATAGAGGAGATGAAGGCATATGTAGATGGCAAGCCAATTTCCTTGCCATATCAGACGTCCTCTAGCGAATTAAACCCGGGTGAGCACACGTTGACAATTAAAGCAAAAGATGCCGCAAGGAACATGTCGACGTTGAAAAAAGAATTCAAAACGGTACATGAACACCCTGAGACACCAGAACGAGTAGCAGATAAGACGAAAATGAAATCGTCTAAGCAAACTGTGCTCACCAAGGATCCAACGAATGATAAGCTGGATTACTCCTTTTACCGTGCCTATCAATATACATCGCTGCATCCATCAATGAAGATTTTGAAATATGCAGCGGAGACAGAACCGCCAAAAAGCTTTAACGAAAAAGGAGAAATGATCTTTTCTAATCAAGAAAGGAATCGCATTGCATTTGCTGATGGTAAGTCAGTTGAAACGAAGGATTTACATCGTTTTCCTTATCATCGTTTTCAAATCAAGGTTCATCAAGATGTACGTGAAAAGGATGTCGTCGAAGCGATGTGGAAAGGGAGTTCATTGTCAGGGAGAAAGGTGACCATGTATGCATGGAATCATCAGCAAGAAAAGTGGGATAAAATCACTCATCATTTTGCTGAAGATCAAAAAGAATTTTACCTGAAAGGACTGCTATCAGTAAGACAGTACATGAAGAATCATACGTTTGATTTGCTTGTACAGGATGAAATCAGCAAAGCGCAAAAGCCATATAAGATGGTTTGGATGTCTGACACACAATATTATGCAAAGAGCTATCCTCATATCTTTAAACAAATGGTCGAGTGGATCCGAGACCAGAGGGAGAAGTTAAACATTCAATATGTGTTCCATACAGGTGACATTGTGGATGATTCAAAGGATAAACAATGGCATCGTGCCGATACGTTTATGCGTGTGTTAGATGAGCATCAGATTCCATACGGTGTTTTAGCAGGAAATCATGATGTTCGACATAAGGACGGCTTATATGCGGAATATGGGAAATATTTCGGGGAGAAACGCTTTGCAAATAAACCTTACTATGGTGAATCCTATCAAAACAATCGAGGTCATTATGATCTCATCTCTGCCGGTGGCAATGATTATATGATGGTATACATGGGCTGGGGGATTAAGCAAGATGAAATTGATTGGTTAAACCGTGTGATTTCTGAGCATCCAGATCGCATCGTCATTTTAAATTTCCATGAGTATTTGTTGGTGAGTGGCAACCGCAGCCCGATTGGCGACCTCATCTTCCATCAGGTGGTGAAACGCCATCCCAATATTGTGGCAGTATTTAGCGGCCATTATCACGGAGCAAGCAGGAAAGTAGATGAGCTTGACGATGACCAGGATGGCAAAGTAGACCGGAAAGTATATCAAATACTCGCTGATTATCAGTCAGGACCTGAAGGTGGACAAGGGTTTATGAGGCTGATAACAGCCGATCAAGAAAAAAACCAGCTTCATTTTACGACGTACTCACCTTATATGAATCAAGAGCATTTCTATGATCCTAAAACGTATGGAGATCAGGATGAATTTTCAATTGATGTGGATTTGACGCCGAAAATGAAATCTGTCAAAACCAATTATTTTGAACTTAATGTCTACACAAATGTCCTGATAGGAGAGGCACGCGGTGTAAAAAGCGGCAAAAAAGCAAGCTTTGAGTGGAAAGGCTTAAGGCCAAATGAAGACTATTATTGGTACACTGTAGCAAAAGATCGTTTTCAAGGAAAAGCAATTTCGCCTATATGGAAAATTCATACAAAAGATGATCGTGAAGCAACATTTCTTAGGAAATAAAAAACAGTGCTCCTCCTTTTATGAGGGCACTGTTTATCTTTCCATTGTATGAATGAGCTTGTAACGATCCCCTCTATACACGGAGAGAACATACTCAAATGGAATGTCATTCTGAAAATAAGTCGTTCTTGCGATTGAGAGCACGGGATCGCCTGTTGAAATAGACAGCACGTGTGCTTCTTCCTTTGAAGCTACATTCGCTTCAAGCTCTTGTTTTGCATGAGCAATTGCAAGGCCTGTTTGAGTCTCTATATATTCATATATAGAGCCAGTTAAATGTTCCTTTGTTAAATCTCCTGCAAATGCTTCAGGGATATAGCTCGTTTCAATCGCCATCGGTTCATCATTTGCAAGGCGTATCCGTTTGAGTTCAAATATAGCATCGCTATTTGACAGTTGTAAGACAGGCAGTAAGTGCTCTGGACATACGGTTTTTTTAAAGTCAATGAGCTGGCTTGAAGCTTTAAGCCCACGCTGGCGCATATCCTCTGTAAAGCTTGTTAAGCCTTGAAGCGGCTGTTCAAATTTTTTTCGGCTAACAAAGGTGCCTTTTCCTTTTTGTCGATACAAATATCCTTCGTTCACAAGGTTCGATAAGGCTTGTCTGACAGTCATTCGACTTATACCAAAGCGTTCGGCATATTCTCTTTCAGAAGGAATGAGTGTATCAGGTGCTAATGTTCTATCCTCAATCTGTTTTTTCAAGTTCTCCATAATCTGATGGTACATCGGAATAGGTGACTGCTTATCAATAAACATGTGAAAATCCTCTCGTGTTTAGCTTTAGCGTAGTGAACCAGCTTCTCGATCAATCAAAATTGTCACATCTTCATGAAGTTTCAGAGCAGATGCTGGGAAGTCTGGATGTATCTCAGTCTGTTCTAAATATTGTATCACTTTCGCTTTTGATTTTCCTGATGCAAGAAGGAGAATCTTTTTACTTGAAAGAATGCTTGCAATGCCCATGGTAATGGCATGTGTAGGCACCTTATCAATAGAAGAAAAGTATCTTGCATTGGCCTGCCGGGTGTTTTCATCTAGTTGCACGACATGAGTCTTTGAGTTAAACGGGGTACCGGGCTCGTTAAACCCGATATGTCCATTTTGACCGATTCCAAGAAGCTGAAGGTCGATGCCGCCTATATCTTGAATGAGCTGATCATATCTTAAGCATTCTTTTTCTAAATCAGGTGCAGCGCCATTTGGAAGGAAATACTGATCCTGAGGGAGATCAATATGATCAAATAAATGACGTTTCATGTAGGTCATATAACTATTTTCATGATCTGGATCAAGTCCTGCATATTCATCTAAATTGACTGTTTTTGTTTGTTTGAAAGACAATTGGTGTGCTTGATGAAGGTGAATTAACTCTTGATATGTATCAAGAGGTGTACCGCCCGTTGCTAGGCCAAGTACTGCATCTGGTTTAGAAGCGATTGTGCGTGCGATAAGGGCTGCTGCTTCTTTTCCTAATTGTTCTTTATCTTCAAATTCGATGATCTTCATTAGTGATTGGCCTCCTTTTTCTCAAAGACGATTTGTCCACGGCAGATCGTCATCATTAGTTCGCCAGACTCATCCCAAATCACAAGGTCTGCTTGTTTTCCAACTTCGATAGAACCGAGCTGCTGGTCAAGTCCTAGCTGAATGGCTGCATTGGTTGAGGTCATCTTCGCTATCTCTGTCCATTCACAATGTGTAATCTGTTTCATCCGTTTGACGCCATCTTTCATTCTCAGAATCGATCCTGCAAGTGTACCATCTGAGAGTAATGCTTTTTCGCCGCTGACTGTGACTGTTTGACCGCCAAATTCGTACGTCCCATTCCCGAGTCCTTTTGCGCGCATCGAATCTGTAATCATGATCAAACGATCACTTCCTTTTGCTAAATATGCAAGCTTAATGGAAAGTGGATGGGAGTGTATTCCATCCGTAATCAGCTCGGTATGAAGATTCTCGTTCGTAAGAGCAGCCCCCACAGCATTTGGTTCACGATGCTGAAACGAACTCAGTGCATTATAAAGATGCGTGACATGGCGTGCACCATGCTTTGCTGCTAATTCAATCATGTCATGACGAGCATTCGTATGTCCAATAGAAGGAATGATGTTTTTTTCTTGCAACAGAGAAAGAAAAGCAAAGTCAGGGTCTTCCTCAGGTGCAAACGTGACAATTCGAATAAGCTGTTGAGAAGCATCCAGCCATTTTTCAAAAAGAGGGAGATCGGGCTGCTTTATCCATTGAACAGGCTGTGCCCCTGCTTTATCTTTAGAAATAAAAGGACCTTCAAGATGGATACCTAAACATTGTGCCTGAACTCCTGCTTGTTCTTCATTATAATGTTTCCACTGAGAGACATTTTTAAGTGCTTGCTCTATCTCATGATGGTTTTGAGTGATGGTTGTTGCTAAAAAACTTGTCGTTCCTTCTGATGGTAAGTTGTTAGCGAGTGTATTCATGGCTTCTGATGTCGCATCCATCATGTCTGCTCCATATCCGCCATGGATGTGAATATCAATCATTCCGGGAAGTAAATAAAAGTTTTCCCGGGAAATATATACTTTTTCATAATTTCCTGTCGGTGGTGATGTTGAAATATAGTCAATCTTGCCGTCGCGTAAACCGACAAAACTGTTTGCAATCATTTCAGTCTTTGTCACAATATGAATATTGGAGAGCAATAAAGAGCTGCTCATGATTGTGCCCCCTTTAGTCATTGTCTTTGACTTAGTTTACCCTTTTTAAGTATAGTTGTCTATACCAGTGAAACAGATGAAACAGGATCAGGATAAAATACTGTTTTGGGATCATGATTGAAAGTGATAAAATAGAGCTGTATTTCTGAATCGCCTGTGATAAAAGGAGGAAGAAGCGTGCCGAAAGTTCGTACGAAGGACATAATGGAACAATTTCATCTTGAACTGGTAAGTGGGGAAGAAGGGATTAATCGTCCCATTACAATCAGTGATCTTTCCAGACCAGGTATTGAAATGGCTGGTTATTTTACATATTACCCAAAAGAAAGAGTTCAACTTTTAGGGAAAACAGAGCTTTCTTTTTTTGAACAACTCCCAGAACGCGAACGAAAGCAGAGAATGATGTCTCTTTGTACAGATATTACCCCTGCAATTATTTTGTCACGAGATCGTGAAGTGCCGAAGGAATTAATTGAAGCTTCAAATGAAAATGGCGTCCCTGTGTTACGATCAAGCCTAAAAACGACAAGACTTTCGAGTCGGTTGACCAACTTTTTAGAAAGTAAGCTTGCACCAACGACCGCCATTCATGGCGTGCTCGTAGATGTATATGGTGTAGGTGTATTGTTAATTGGAAAAAGCGGAGTAGGAAAAAGTGAAACAGCCTTAGAACTAGTGAAGAGGGGACACAGGCTGGTCGCAGACGATTGCGTGGAAATCCGTCAAGAGGATCAGGATACGTTAGTTGGAAGCGCACCAGAGCTGATTGAACATCTTTTAGAAATCCGTGGATTAGGCATCATTAATGTGATGACCTTATTTGGAGCCGGTGCTGTCAGAAGCTATAAGAGAATTACGATTGTAATGAACCTTGAGCTTTGGGAACAAGGCAAACAGTACGATCGTTTAGGACTTGAAGAAGAAAAAATGCGAATCATCGATACAGATGTACCGAAGCTGACCATCCCTGTCCGGCCAGGAAGAAACTTAGCGGTCATCATTGAGGTGGCTGCGATGAACTTCAGGTTAAAACGCATGGGACATAATGCGGCGGAACAATTTACAAGTAAACTTGCCGATGTCATTGAAGACAATGGCCAGGATGAATAGGAGTTGTCTATATGAACGAAGCGATTCAGCCAATTGATCCGATTGCTTTTCAGCTCGGACCTCTTTCGGTTCATTGGTATGGTGTGATCATTGGGGTCGGAGCCTTGCTGGGACTCTGGCTTGCACTGAGAGAATGTGAGAAGAGAGGAATCAATAAAGATACGTTTATTGACTTAATCTTATTTGCCATTCCAATAGCCATTATTAGTGCACGAATTTATTATGTATCCTTCGAATGGGATTACTATCAGCAGCATCCAAATGAAATCATTAAGATTTGGAATGGCGGAATTGCTATTCACGGCGGGCTGATAGGTGCTGTGCTGACAGCGATCGTCTTTACAAAAGTGAAAAAGGTATCCTTTTGGAAAATAGCCGATGTAGCAGCACCTAGTATTTTACTAGGGCAGGCGATTGGTCGCTGGGGGAACTTTATTAATCAGGAAGCGCATGGTGAGGCGGTTTCAAGAGCCTTTTTAGAGAATTTGCATCTGCCAGAGTTTATCATTAATCAAATGTATATTGATGGGACCTATTATCACCCAACGTTCTTATACGAATCATTATGGAATCTTGCCGGTGTTGTGATCTTGATTTTATTACGCAGAACATCGCTGCGCAGAGGCGAAATCTTCTTGTCTTATTTAATCTGGTATTCAATCGGTCGTTTCTTCATTGAAGGGATGAGAACGGACAGCTTGATGCTGACAGAACATCTACGAATCGCTCAAATGATTTCGATTGCCATTTTTGCAGTGGCTGTTCTGCTGATGATCTTTAGAAGAATGAAAGGATACGCATCGATTCCGTATAAAGAGAACAACTCATCGAATTAAGCAGGGGGGATCAGAAGAGATGGGAGAGACATGGAAAAACGGCTTAAAAGCAGGGCTATCGACAACTTGGACACTTGGAAAAGTCATCTTTCCGGTTACCATTCTCGTCAGTATCTTGCAGCATACGCCTGTTATGGATTGGATCATACAATTCATACGGCCATTTATGGGGTTGTTTGGTCTTTCAGGAGAAGCGGCCATTCCGCTTGTATTAGGAAATGTGCTGAACTTGTATGCGGGCATAGCCGCCATTCTGACACTAGATCTTCCTGTGAAGGAAGTGTTCATTTTGGCCGTGATGCTGTCCTTTTGCCATAACCTGATCATCGAATCGACAGTGGCAGCAAAGGTTGGACTCAGAGTGTCTGTCATTTTGCTGGTCAGAATCAGCCTTGCTGTTATTTCGGCTATTGTCATTCATCTCGTTTGGCAGGGAGGCCAGGAGCCGGCACAATATGGACTGCTGACGGCAGCTCAGACGGCTGATGTGCCTTCCAGCTGGTACATGATTGTCCTTGTCGCTTTACAAAAAGCCGTACTCGGTGTGCTCCAGCTCGCCTGTATCGTCATCCCTCTCATGATCATCATTCAATTCATGAGAGATTTAGGATGGCTCCATACGCTGTCTAAGTGGCTGTCTCCATTTACGAGAATGCTTGGAATGAAAGAAAATACGTCGATGACAATGGTAGCTGGATTAACCATCGGTCTGGCATACGGAGCCGGCGTGATGATGAAGGCAGTGGAAGAGGACGGCGTGAGTAAAAAGGATTTAACCCTTGCCTTTATTTTCCTTGTTGCCTGCCATGCAGTGGTCGAAGATACGCTGATATTTATTCCACTTGGGATTCCTGTGTGGCCGCTTCTTGTCATCCGTCTGATATCTGCTATTTTATTAACAGCTGCCATTAGCTATATTTGGCGGAAGCGGGAGCTTGCAGCTGTTAGAAAGGAAGCCATATGAACGAATCAACTATTAACACCGTGCTATTTGATTTAGATGGCACATTAATCAATACGAATGAATTAATTATTGCTTCATTTCAACATACGCTTGATCATTATTATCCTGGTCAGTACAGCCGTGAAGAGATCCTTCATTTCATTGGTCCATCATTGTTTGATACATTCTCTGCGATGGACCCTGAGCTAACGGATGATATGATTCAGATGTATCGAACGTTTAATCATCAACAGCATGATCTGCTTGTGACTGAATATGAGACTGTTTTAGATACATTGAAAGTCCTGCAGGATCAAGGATTTAAACTTGGGATAGTCACAACAAAAATACGTGATACGGTTTTAATGGGTTTGAAGCTGACAGGTTTAGAGCCATTCTTTGAGGTGATTGTGACGCTCGATGATGTCCAAAATGAGAAGCCGCATCCAGAACCTGTCCAGCTGGCATTATCCAAGCTTGGCAGTGATCCACATGAAGCGGTGATGGTCGGCGATAATTATCACGATATTTTGTCTGGTCAAGCGGCAGGGACAAAAACAGCAGGTGTTGCTTGGTCGATTAAGGGAGAAGAGGCCCTTTTAAAGCATCGCCCTGATTTCATGCTGAAGAAAATGAGTGATCTCCTGGCGATTGTTGGAGCTGATTGAGTTGAGAAAAACAGATCGTTATCCTGTAAAAGGGGTCAATTCGTTACGACAAGTCTATCGGACGGTTTCCTTTTTCAAAGTGGTGAAAAACTTTATTTTCATTCAAATAGCACGGTACACGCCTTTTATGGGAATGAAAAATTGGATATACCGAACCTTTCTTCGTATGAAGGTCGGCGAGGATACGGCGTTTGCCTTAATGGTCATGGTGGATCTCATGTTTCCTGAGAAAATCAAGGTCGGTCGAAATAGTGTGATTGGCTATAACACGACCATCTTGTCCCATGAGTATTTGATTAAAGAATACAGACTTGGGGAAGTCTATATTGGTGACGAAGTCTTAATTGGAGCTAATTCAACCATTTTACCTGGTGTAACCATTGGGGATGGGGCGATCGTATCGGCTGGTACACTTGTTCATAAGGATGTTCCAGCAGGCTCATTTGTTGGAGGAAATCCAATGCGCATGATTTATACGAAAGAAGAAATGAAAGCACGTCAATCTACGTCTGCTGAGTAGCTCGGCAGACTTTTTTGTTGACAATATGTTATGGTGTAACTATAATGATTACAACAGAGGTGAGAAAACATGAAAATCAGCAGCAGATTCACTGTCGCTGTCCATATTCTGGCCTTGCTATCACTTGAAAAAGGATCATTACAGACATCGGAGGATATCGCGGGAAGTGTGAATACAAACCCAGTGGTCATCCGCCGCATTATGAGTAAATTAAAAAAAGCAGGCCTAATCTCAACGAGTCTTGGCAAAGGTGGTTCTCAGCTGAACCGCAGTGAAGACGACATCACGCTGCTGGATGTGTATAAAGCGGTTGAAGTGGTGGATGAGGGAGAGTTGTTTCAAATCCATGAAAGCCCAAATCCTGACTGTCCGATCGGTGCGAATATCCAGGCTGTGCTTGAGTTAATCTTGTGCCGCGCTCAAAGTGCGATGGAGCAAGTGCTTGCTGAGATCAAATTAAGTGAACTAACGCAGGTGTTAATCAAAAAAATTGGATGATTATTCAATTTTTTTTACCTCTGTTGTAACTATACTTGTTACACCTTTATTTATCAAATAAAATCATTTTACAGGAGGAATTCATATGAAGATTGGTATTATTGGCGCTACAGGTAAAGCAGGACAGGAAATTGTAAAAGAGGCTCAATCTAGAGGACATGAAGTGACAGCCATCGTTCGAGATGCACAAAAGGTGACTAATTCATCCGTAGCTGTTATCGAGAAGGATGTGTTTCATTTACAAGCAGAAGACATCAAAGGCTTTGATGTCATCGTCAATGCATTTGGTGCACCTGCTGGACAAGAGCACCTTCACGTAGAGGCTGGGAAAAAGCTTATTGATATTTTGAAAGAGATATCGGATACGCGTTTAATCGTTGTGGGCGGAGCAGGCAGTCTATTTGTTGATGAGGCTCAAACAACAAGACTTGTTGATACACCAGAATTTCCAAAGGAGTATGTGGCGACTGCTTCACAGCAAGGTGAAAACCTAAAAGATCTTCAACAGACCGAAGGATTAAAATGGACTTTCCTCAGCCCTGCTGCATTCTTTGACCCAGCAGGCAAACGCACAGGTTCTTATGTGAAAGGGAAAGACCAGCTGATTGTCAATTCTAAAGGTGACAGCTATGTGAGCTATGCCGACTACGCCATTGCCCTTGTCGATGAAATTGAGCAGGCTGCCCATGTTGGAGAACGTTTTACCGTTGTATCTGAAGCAGAATAAGTCGTTTCACTGCTGCTAAAAACCATGAGTGAGAAGTCTAACGAATTATCTCTCATTTTTACTAAAAAAAGGTTGAATACTTCATTGTAGGCGGAGGAGTAATGACAGCTGCAAAGCTTGAAGACCGCCTGAAGGAAATACTAGAAAGATCATCATGAAAAAACATCCTCTATACGGCTAGAGGATGTTTTTTCATGTTTTCAATGAGAAAGGTGTTCTACGCTTTAATGATAATCGCCTGCCGGCCCATCTGTTCCCAAGAATCCTCAAACTGATCGCGATCGACTTTTTGATTCTTTTCACCGTATGGGTTATTTAGGTAGACATGTTCCTTGTCATAGCCCGTGATGACCACGCTATGCATATTAAAGCTCACATCTATTTTGCCATTCGGGGTATTCCATGTTTCGATGTTATCTATTTTGTCGAAGGTGGATGTGGTAATCACCCAAACAGGATACCCTTTTTCAAGTGATTGATAGATGGCTTTTTTGACAGGTTTTCCGCTTAAGTCGACGACTTGAGCGCCCGCATATTTTTTCGCAAGCTGATAAATAGGTTCATGGTAAACACCAAGACCTGGTCCATTCTCCATATCGCCTACAAACCCGTCATGCGGGTCTCCTTTTAAGCCATTTTCATAATTGAGCGGAACACGTTTGATTTCATTTGCCAATGCGTCTTTCGTCACTTGCTCATAACCGCTGTAATGAAGAAGCATCGCTAAGCTTGTGACTTCGCATCCATTATAAAGCTTTGGGGCATCCATTTGATTGTAGAGGATGACGTCCATGGCTTTTTTACTTCCTTTTAAAGAAGAATATGTGTTGTCTGTTTTTTTCGTTGATCGTGTTTCTTCAGCTGCGAGTGCCGTATCGTTTTCTTTTTCTTTGGCTGCTTCGTGTGGTGAAGCTGCCTTCTTGACTTGGTCGATTTGTGTCACGTATATAAAGCCGAAATAAACAAGGCATGCGCACAACAAAGTTAAGATTAATGTCTGGATGAACTTCACTGTAATCTCCTGTGTTATTCAATATTTTTAAGTATTATAGCACGTTCTTTTATCAAACATGCAGAAAAGGGACAGGTGTCACTTGAATGTAATAATTCCACAAATTTTTCATGAAAATAGAGAGAAAATAAAAATGATTGATTTAATTACTTTATTTTGTTAGCATATTATCATATTAGCGAACTAAAGGATTCGGAATTTTTTGTTTTAATGTGTTGGAGGTGCAGAAGAGCATGTTTATGTTTGAGAAACCATATGGTATGCGGGATTCATTACCAGGATTGTATGAGACGAAGAAAAAAGTGAGCCATTCATTAACAGAGGTCATGAATGGCTGGGGTTACCGTTTGATGGAGACACCAACGCTTGAATTTTACGATACAGTCGGTGTTCAATCGGCGATTACAGATACACAGCTCTTTAAGCTTTTAGATCAGAACGGGCAAACCCTTGTACTCAGACCTGATATGACGGGACCTATTGCGAGAGTGGCGGCTTCAAAGCTTCATGAACAGGCGTATCCGCTTCGCGTTGGGTATGCGGCCAATGTGTTCCGGGCGCAGGAAAGAGAAGGCGGAAGGCCATCAGAATTTGAGCAGGTCGGAATTGAGTTGATTGGTGATGGGTCGATTAGTGCAGATGCTGAAGTGATCGCGCTTGTCGTATTTGCATTAAAAAATGCCGGGCTAAAGTCCTTCAAAATCGCGATCGGGCATGTCGCTTTAGCAGAGACGTTATTTGTAGATGTATTGGGAAATACAGAGCGTGCAAACGTCCTCCGCCGATTCTTATATGAAAAGAATTATGTAGGATACCGCCAGCATGTGAAGCAATTGCCACTCTCCTCCATCGATAAAACGAGGCTGTTACAGCTTTTAGAGTTAAGAGGCGGCCAGGAAGTCACAGAGCGGGCAAAGGAAATCGTCGTTTCACAAGAGGGAAAAGAGGTGCTCACACAGTTAAAATCGCTTTGGGAGACACTTGAAGATTACGGCTGTACAGAATATATCCGTTTAGATTTAAGCATGGTGAGTCATATGAGCTACTACACGGGCATTTTGTTTGAAGTATTTGCAGATCATGTTGGGTCAGTCATCGGAAGTGGCGGCAGATATGACCAATTGCTGGCTCATTTTGATGCACCTACACCAGCTACAGGATTCGGACTTCGATTAGACCGTCTGCTTGAAGCGCTTGATGCAAAAGAAATCAATGAGCCGCAGGAGGCAGTGATTTTTAGTAAAGAACAACGGCTGGAGGCTTTTGCTTTTGCAGAAAAGGAGCGGTCAAAAGGGAAAAAGATCGTCCTGCAAGACTTAGCAGGGATTGAAAATATTGACGCGATGACCAAGGCATTTGAGCAGGTGACTTATTTTATCGGCGCTAGAAAGGGAGAGTCAAATGGGTAAAGTGTTGACGATGGCGATGCCAAAGGGCCGGATATTTGAAGAAGCAGCTGGGTTGTTGAGACAGGCGGGATATCAGCTGCCAGAGGAATTCGAGGATTCAAGAAAGTTAATCATTGATGTACCGGAAGAAAACCTCCGCTTTATTTTAGCGAAGCCAATGGATGTGACAACTTATGTCGAGCACGGTGTAGCGGATGTTGGCATTGCAGGGAAGGATGTCATGCTCGAAGAAGCTCGTGATGTGTACGAAGTGCTCGATTTAAACATCAGCAAATGCCATTTAGCGGTTGCCGGATTACCGGGAGCCAGCTGGGGCGGTGTCGCGCCGCGTGTGGCAACAAAGTACCCAAATGTCGCATCTTCCTATTTTAGAGAACAAGGGGAGCAGGTGGAGATCATTAAGCTGAATGGTTCCATTGAATTAGCACCGCTCATCGGACTCGCCGATCGTATTGTTGACATTGTCTCTACAGGTCAAACACTCAAGGAAAATGGACTTGTTGAAACGGAGCATATTTGTGATATTACGTCACGGTTTATTGTCAATCCTGTGAGCTATCGGATGAAGGATGCGGTGATCGATGAAATGGCGCAGCGCCTTGCAAGAATCATTGAAGGGGAGGAAACATCATGAACATCACCTACATACAAGAAGGTGAGACAGAGACACTCTCACTCAAGCGGACTTTAGATACAGGCACGGAAGAGCAGCGCCTGGCTGTTCAGCGGATTATACAAGAAGTGAGGCTAAATGGTGATCAAGCGGTACAATCTTTTACAAAGCAATTTGATGGAGTGCTGCTTGAAGATCCGCTTGTCACAGAGGAGGAAATGACAAAAGCCTCCGAACGCATGGACCCAGCCATGATTCAGGTGATCCAAACGGCTATCCGTCATATTCGCACATACCATGAGCGTCAGCTGACATCCTCTTGGTTTTATCACCAGCAGGATGGCTCGATGCTTGGACAAAAGGTGACACCGCTCGATGCAGTCGGTGTGTATGTCCCCGGCGGAACAGCTGCTTATCCCTCATCTGTTTTAATGAATGTGATTCCGGCGCTTGTCGCTGGTGTTGAACGAATTGTCCTTGTCACACCTCCAGGGAAAGATGGCCATCTCTCAGACGCTGTACTGGCTGCTGCAAAGGAGCTCGGTATTTCTGAGATGTATAAAATGGGCGGTGCGCAGGCGATTGCGGCACTTGCCTATGGAACAGAAAGCATCCAGTCTGTTGATAAAATCACAGGTCCAGGCAACATATATGTAGCGCTGGCAAAGCGGGAAGTATTTGGCCAGGTAGACATTGATATGATTGCCGGTCCAAGTGAAATTGCTGTTCTAGCAGACGATACAGCAATGGCACGTGAGGTGGCGGCCGATTTACTTTCGCAGGCAGAGCATGATGCACTGGCATCTAGTATTTTGGTGACACCGTCTAAGACACTTGCTGAAAACGTGCAGGCTGAGATGAAAACGCAGCTGGATACCTTGCCAAGAAAATCAATCGCCGCACAATCCATACAAAATCATGGCCGTATATACGTGACAGATTCCATGGATCGTGCAGTAGACGTCGTCAACCAGTTAGCGCCAGAGCATTTAGAAGTGCTGACAGCATATCCAGAATCACTTCTTGGTCAAATCAAGCATGCAGGGGCGATTTTTTTAGGGCGTTATAGCCCTGAGCCGGTGGGAGATTATTTTGCAGGACCAAATCACGTGCTGCCAACCAACGGAACGTCTAGATTCTCCAGCCCGCTTGGTGTGACCGATTTTCAAAAGAAAACGAGCATTATTTCATATAGTCAAGAAGCGTTTGAGACACACAGGGATAGCATTGCGGCTTTTGCCAGATTAGAAGGGCTCGAAGCGCATGCAAGGTCGATTGAATCGAGAAAGCGGGAGGAATCGTCATGAGACAGGCGGAAACAGCGAGACAAACAAATGAAACGAATATTTCGTTAGCGTTAGAGATTGATGGGGAAGGAAAAGCAGATATTCAAACAGATGTCCCTTTTATGACACACATGCTTGATTTATTTACGAAGCATGGACACTTTAATTTGACCGTCGATGCGAAAGGAGATACGGATGTTGATGATCACCACACAACAGAAGATATCGGCATCGTGCTTGGGCAAATGTTTAAGGAAGCGTTAGGTGATAAAAAGGGAATTAAGCGGTATGGCTCCAGCTTTGTTCCGATGGATGAAACGCTTGCCCAGGTCGTGGTCGACTTAAGCAATCGCCCTCATTTGGAAATGAGAGCGGCCTTTCCAAGTCAAAAGGTCGGTACCTTTGATACAGAGCTTGTGCATGAGTTTCTTTGGAAGTTTGCGCTAGAAGCTCGTATAAATCTTCATGTGATTGTTCACTACGGAACCAATACGCACCATATGATTGAAGCCATTTTTAAAGCGATGGCACGTGCCCTAGATGAGGCAACAACCATTGATCCACGTGTGAAAGGGATTCCTTCGACAAAGGGGATGCTCTAATGATCGGAGTCATTGATTACGGAATGGGAAATTTGTTCAGCGTATCAAAAGCACTGGAACGAGCAGGTGCCAGTTATATCGTCTCCTCTGATGTGGAGGAGCTCAAAAAGGTAGATGCTTATATTTTGCCTGGGGTCGGTTCGTTTCGTGATGCGATGCAGCTGTTAAAACAGACAGGACTTGAAGAGTTTATCCACCAAGTTGTGCAGGAAGGAAAGCTGCTATTTGGTATTTGTCTCGGGATGCAGCTGTTATTTGAAGAAAGTGAAGAGGCAGGACGTACGAAAGGTTTGGGGCTGTTAAAAGGGCGTGTCGTTCTTTTAAAGGATCGCGACCAGGATGGGCAAAGGCTGAAGGTGCCTCATATGGGGTGGAATGAGCTCACATTTCATCAGCCCTCCCCATTGTTTGATGGTGTACCGGAAGGATTTGCGTACTTTGTTCACTCTTATTATGTAAGTGATATGAATCCAAAAGAGCAATTAGCAAGTGCGGATTATGGCGTTCAAGTACCAGCAGTTGTCGGCAAGGGGAATGTGCTTGGCGCACAGTTTCACCCTGAAAAAAGCAGTACAACGGGAATGGCGCTGCTCAAACAATTTATTCAATTAGCAAACGAACAGAGGGTGAACAAATGAGTGAATTTACATTGTATCCAGCGATTGATATGAGAAATGGCAAATGTGTACGGCTTGTGCAAGGAGATTATGATCAAGAAACCATTTATGGAGATTCGCCGCTTGATATGGCTGCGCGGTTTGCAAATGAAGGAGCAAAGTGGATTCATCTCGTTGACCTAGATGGTGCGAAAGCAGGGAATCGCGTCAATCATGAGCATGTACTGGCGATTGCTTCATCCTTAGATGTGAATGTACAAATTGGCGGCGGCATTCGGACAGAAGAAGACGTTGCCTTTTATATAAACAATGGTGTAGCTAGAGTCATCCTTGGCAGCTCCGCTGTTTCTAATCCCGCCTTTGTGAAAAAAATGCTTGCGCAATATGGGGAGAAAATAGCGATTGGGATCGATGCGCGAAATGGCTTTGTATCGACTGAGGGGTGGCTTGAAACGTCGAAAGTGAAGGCGGAGGAACTCGGCAAAGAATTGGCAAAGGAAGGTGCGGAGGTCTTTATTTTCACGGATATTCAAATGGATGGCATGCTGTCTGGACCCAATGTGGAAAGTACAGTTCGTTTAGCAGAAGCTACTGGCAAACAAGTCATTGCTTCAGGTGGTGTAAGCGCGCTAGCTGATCTTCAAAAGCTGTCAGTACAAAAACAGTCAGGTGTTTCTGGTGCGATCATCGGAAAAGCCCTTTACACGAAGCGGTTTACTTTAGCTGAAGCAATTGAAGGGCTTGACCGCGTATGATGACAAAACGAATCATCCCATGTCTCGATGTGAAGGAAGGGCGTGTGGTCAAAGGGGTGCAATTCCTCGGCTTAAAGGATGCTGGTGATCCGGTAGAATTAGCGCAGATGTATGATGAGGAAGGTGCGGATGAACTTGTCTTTCTTGATATTTCTGCCTCTCATGAAGGCCGGAAAACGATGGTGGATGTGGTCAAGCAAGTGGCGTCCACTCTTGCCATCCCTTTTACGGTAGGCGGCGGAATTAACCACCTTGATGACATGAAGCGCTTATTAAGAGCGGGTGCAGACAAAGTATCTGTGAACACAGCGGCAGTTTTAAGACCAGAACTGATTTCAGAAGGCGCCGATTTCTTTGGTTCCCAGTGCATCGTCGTCGCAATAGATGCAAAGTACGATGAAGAGAAAAAAGAGTACATGGTCTACACACACGGAGGGCGCCGTCAAACGGATATAGAGGTCAGCGATTGGGCAAAAGAAGCCGTGCTGAGGGGAGCAGGAGAGATTTTACTGACAAGTATGGATGCCGACGGTGAGAAAACAGGCTTTGATCATCGATTAACAAAGCTTGTGTCAGAAGCCGTCACCGTGCCTGTCATTGCCTCGGGAGGCGCTGGCAATGCCCAGCATATGCTGGAGGCATTTACAAAAGGAGAAGCTGATGCAGCATTAGCAGCCTCCATTTTCCATTATAAAGAGACTTCAATTCAAGAGGTAAAAACATACTTGAGAGAACACGGGGTGAAGGTCAGATGAAACAGGCAAACGAATTATCCTTTAATGAGGCAGGCCTGATACCTGCAATTGTACAGGATGCTCAAAGTAAGGAAGTATTGACATTGGCGTATATGAATCAAGAATCCTATGAAAAAACACTGGAGACAGGGGAAACATGGTTTTACAGCCGGTCGAGAAACGAGCTTTGGCACAAAGGCGCCACATCTGGACATACTCAGCGAGTCACATCCATTCGATATGACTGTGACAAAGATGCTCTGCTTGTTCTTGTCACACCAAGTGGACCAGCCTGCCATACTGGCAGCTATAGCTGCTTTTCGGAAGAAGGCGTGAAGCTTCAAACGGAAGAGCAGGATCGTTTTGCGATTTTAAATGAACTTGAACAGGTGATTGCAAAACGTCAGACAGAAATGCCAGAAGGCGCTTATACAACCTATCTATTTGAAAAAGGGGTCGATAAAATCCTAAAAAAGGTAGGGGAAGAAGCGTCAGAGGTCATCATTGCAGCGAAAAACCGGGATCAAGAAGAATTGAAATGGGAAACAGCCGATCTCCTGTATCATCTGCTTGTGTTATTACGTGAACAGCAATTGCCGCTTGATGAGGTATTAAAAGTATTAAAAAAGCGTCATCAAGGTGAGTGAAAAGCCGGGGGCACCTCTGGCTTTTTGTTTTTGAGTGAAAAACAAATCCTTCCTTTTCTTTTGTTCTATGTGACGACTCGTGAAGTATGTTATACTACACACGGTACACTGTTCGAAATGGAGGGTATCGGTGAGTAAATACACTTCTCAAAATAATCACACACAAGTCGTCCAGCTATTCCAAGATGGGCATTACTTTTTTCATAAAGGTCTAAAAGCTTATAGAGAAAGAAATCTATCTAAAGCGAGTAAGCTGATACAGCGGGCTATCGTACTTGAGCCTGAAAATGTAGAAATGCTATCACAGCTTGCCATTATTTATACTGAAATGGGTCATTACCAACAATCAAATGAACTGCTTGATTTCATACTTGAACATATCGATGAAAACATGTCTGAGTGTCACTATTTTAAAGCCAATAATTATGCGAACCTAGGACTCTTTCAAGAGGCTTATAAGTCAGCTACTGCCTATGCTTCATTGGAAGAGAACGGGGAATTTGCAGATGAAAATGACGATCTCCTCGACCTGCTCGATATGAGCGACGAAGAGGACGAAGATTTTCCTTACGATCAGGATGACCTGATTGTCAAGCAGGATCAAGCGAATCACTTGCTAGAAAGCGGCAGGCTTGATGAAGCCATTGAAATGCTGGAACAGATGATTGTTGAGTATCCAGAATTTTGGTCAGCGTATAATAATCTCGCTTTGGCCTATTTTTATTCTGGTCAAATCCATCAGGCGAAAGAGATGTTGAACCGGGTTCTTCATGAAAATCCGGGTAATCTGCATGCCCTTTGCAACCAGCTTGTCTTCTATCATTATGAAAAAGAAGAAGAAAAGGTCAATACGTTAGCGAAGCAATTAACGCACGTGTATCCAATATTAAGTGAACAGCGTTATAAGCTTGGCGCAACATTTGCCCTAGTTGGAGAATTTGAATGGGCCTTTAAATGGCTTTATTCTTTGTACAAAACAGGCTTTCAGGGAGATAGTACATTTTTATACTGGCTCGCAAGCGCAGCTTATTATACAGGCCACAAAACGCTTGCACAGACGGTTTGGAATAAGATGGTCGAAGAAGATATCGATGCAGATGAAATCAAGCCGTGGCAGGATAAACCCGAGGAGACTGAGCCAATGGTCTCCATTGAGGAGCGGCTGACTGCGTACTATGTGAGCAAACAAAAAGGGGAACGTGACGTTCTTCAATCTGTCCTTGATGCACACGCAGCGAAAACAGCCTTCGAACAGCAATTCATCGAACTGCTATTATACGAAGATGAAATGGAAGTGCGGTCGTTTTCAGAAGATGCGGTTTTCGCAAAACAGGCGGCATCCAGCTTGGAAGAAGCTGTTCAGCCTGACAGCCATATGCCTTATTTTTGGTTATTCCATATTATTCAGCAGGCACGTGCTTCTGGCGTAGATAAGAAAAATGCGCCTGCATGGGCAGCAGCATCTTATTATTTATGGATGCAGGAGCAAGAAGAATCAGCTGTGAGCAAAAAAGAGATTGCAGCCTCTTTTCAAATCAGCGTTCAAACACTGTCTAAATATGAACAAGTCATTTGTGCGTTAATCGATTAAATAGGTAAATAGATTCAGCAGATTGCAGCATGGCCGAAAAGGTCATGCTTTTTTCTTGGATAAAAAGGTGGGATTTGCAAGGATTTGGCGAAGTATGACAATCACGACATGTTTTTGAAACATAAATGTAATAAAAATATTAGCTCATTTTGTCGATGTCTCATGTATAATGAAAATCGTGGATTAAAACAAAGACATATATTTAGATATTTTACTATACATAATGAAACACCTAGTGATAGAAACAATCTGGTCAACATCTGACTGATCAATCAGGAAGAAAGACATAGATAGCACAGATTGGCCGCAGAGAATTTGCTGCTTTCTCATGTCGCTTGGAAATTGTCAAAGGAGGAACTATTCGTGAAAAAGTTTATTACTTTCGGTTTAGCTTCGGTCATCGGAGCGAGCGGTTTATTTATCCCATTTACTCATGAAGCAAACGCACAGAACTTTGAACAAAAGAAACAAGAGCTGGACAGCAAGCAATCTGAGGTCAACAAAAACCTTCAAAAGAAAAAAGATGAGCTTTCAAAGCTTGAAGCAAAACAAGAGGCACTTGCACTAAAGCTAAAAGAAATTGACGAGAAAGCTTTAAAAACAAGTGATCAAATCGAAGAAAAACAAAAAGAAAATGAACAAACAAAAAAAGAAATCAAAGCACTGAAACAAGAAATTGCTGATACTGAAAAACGTATTGAAGATAGAAACAAATTCTTGAAAAAGCGTGTACGTGCGCTTCAAGAAAGCGGCGGTTCTACGAAATACATAGATGTATTACTAGGAGCGAAAAGCTTTAGCGATTTCATCAGCCGTGCAGGTGCAGTATCTACACTCATCAACGCAGACAGCGAAATCATTAAAGAGCAAGAAAAAGACAAAGCTGAGCTTCAAAAGTCTGAAAACGAATTAAACACAAAGCTTGAAGATGTTCAAAAGACACTTGCAAAGCTTGAAACGCTTCAAACAGACTTGAATAAACAGCTTGATGAAAAAGACAAGCTATTCAAGCAAGTGAAAAAGCAAAAGGGAAGTGCATCTTCTGAAATCAGCGAGTTAAACAGTGAGGCTAACAGCATTGCATCTGAAAAAGACGCAACAATCGCTGCTCAAAAACAAGCTGAAAAAGAAGCGAGAGAAGCAGCTCAAAAAGCAAAAGAAGAAAAAGCACAAAGACAACAGCAGCGTCAAGCGAGTGTTCAAGCGGAAGACAACAGCTCAACTAACGACAGCAGCCCGTCTTCAAATAACAGTAACAGTGGATCTTCAAATAATAATAACAACAGCAGTTCACCAAGCAAGAAGCCATCTTCTGGCGGTGGATCACCTGTCAGCAGTAACGTAGGCGGAATCGAAGGTGCAATCAGCACAGGTTCTACCATCGTTGGACAATCTCCGTATAAATGGGGCGGCGGCAGATCACAAGCCGATATTGATGCACGTCGTTTTGACTGTTCTTCATTCGTTCGCTGGGCATTCGCATCAGCAGGCATCAACCTTGGACCAGTTGGCGGTACAACAACAGATACGCTTGTAGGTAAAGGAAGAGCTGTAAGTGCATCTGACATGAAACGCGGAGACCTTGTGTTCTTTGATACGTATAAAGTAAATGGACACGTTGGTATTTACTTAGGAAACGGTACATTCTTGAACGATAACAGCTCTCGCGGTGTTTCAGTTGACTCTATGAGCAATGTTTACTGGAAAAAAGCATTCAATGGCGTTGTGAGAAGAGTCGTTGAATAAATCGTTACTTACTATATAACCGTAAACAGGCTTCCTTAAACAGCAGTTTAAGGAAGCTTTTTCTTTTTTTGAAGATATGAGCAAATGATTCGCTTATTATCCGCAGATTTAATAGGATATGGGTAAGGAATAAAAGTAAGAGTGGAATTGATGCTCTCTGTCATGAATGGAAGCATCACCCAAGGGCATTCTAATAAGAAATGCTAGCAGCAATTGAAGAGGGAGTGACAGTTGTGTCAGAAGAAAAAATCTACGATACGATCATCATTGGAGCGGGACCTGCCGGAATGACAGCCGCTGTTTATACATCACGGGGAAATCTTTCAACATTGATGATTGAAAGAGGGATTCCAGGCGGTCAAATGGCAAATACGGAAGATGTCGAGAACTATCCTGGCTTTGAAAGCATTTTAGGACCAGAACTTTCAAATAAAATGTTTGAGCATGCGAAGAAATTCGGTGCTGAGTATGCATATGGCGATATCAAAGAAATCGTAGACGGTGAAGAGTACAAAATCGTCAAAGCCGGTTCAAAAGAATACAAAGGACGCTCTGTCATTATTGCGGCAGGTGCTGAATACAAAAAAATCGGTGCACCAGGTGAAAAAGAACTTGGCGGCCGGGGCGTCTCTTACTGTGCAGTATGTGACGGTGCTTTCTTTAAAAACAAAGAGCTCGTGGTCATTGGCGGCGGAGACTCTGCGGTAGAAGAGGGTGTATACCTCACACGCTTTGCGTCAAAAGTAACGATCGTTCATAGACGCGATAAACTTCGTGCACAAAGCATTTTACAAGCGCGTGCTTTTGATAATGAAAAAATCGACTTCATGTGGAACAAAACCGTTAAACAAATTAATGAAGAAAACGGTAAAGTCGGCAGTGTGACCTTGATTGATACGGTGACTGGTGAAGAAGAAGACTTTAAAACAGACGGCGTCTTTATCTATATCGGGATGCTCCCACTATCTAAACCATTTGAAAATCTCGGCATTACAAATGAAGAAGGATATATCGAGACAAACGAAAGAATGGAAACAAGAGTGGAAGGCATTTTCGCCGCTGGTGACATTCGTGAAAAAACACTCCGTCAAATTGTGACAGCAACAGGTGATGGAAGTATTGCCGCACAAAGCGCACAGCATTATGTAGAAGAGCTTGCTGAAAAGCTGAAAGCAGCGAAATAAATGGCTGTCGTAAATCCTTAATATAGCGTCATGGGCTTTTAACTGGAATGTAACACGGGTGAAATAATTATCCGTTATGATAAAACTAGTAATTGACCCCCTTTTATAAGGAATACATGTTTGGCACGGATGAGAATCCGTGTCCTTTTTTTTGCTTAAAATCAGAAATTCATGAGATGTTCACAAATGACGCATGGAGAACCATTAGATGCTGTAAAATAAAGAGTAGAGAAATTGCCCGCCACCTCTTTCAGACGAAATCCGGTCTGTTTTCGGTGAAGAAGGGGCATGTTCATTGTGAGAGTCAGGATGAACCTGTATAATAAGTTAAAGACATAAAAGAGTAGGTGACAGCTGATGCAACGAGTAACCAATTGTGTGCTGCATCACGAAGATCAAGTTCTCTTGCTGCAAAAGCCAAGACGGGGCTGGTGGGTAGCGCCGGGCGGCAAAATGGAAAGCGGAGAATCGGTCAAGGATTCAGTCGTTCGAGAGTATAGAGAAGAAACAGGAATTTATATTTTAAATCCACAGTTAAAAGGTGTTTTTACCTTTATCATAAAAGAAGGCGATCAAATCGTTCAAGAGTGGATGATGTTCACCTTTATGGCAGATTCATTTACTGGAAAAAACGTGACAGAGTCAGAGGAAGGCATTTTAAAGTGGCATGAAGTAAAGGATGTGCCTCATTTACCGATGGCACCAGGAGATTCTCATATTCTTGATTTCATGCTAAAGGGAAAAGGACTTCTGCACGGTACTTTTACGTATACACCTGATTTTGAATTGATTGCTTATCGGTTAGATCCTCAAGGAGACTAATACATGAACCGTTTTCATAAAGAAGGAGAGGAAGCAGGCATGAATACGAACAAACAAGAAGATATTCAGCTTGTGATTATTACAGGAATGTCAGGTGCGGGGAAAACCGTTGCCATTCAAAGCTTTGAAGACTTAGGTTACTTCTGTGTAGATAACTTGCCGCCATCACTTTTACCGAAGTTCCTAGAGCTCATGAAGGAATCGAATTCTAAGATGAGCAAGGTCGCCCTTGTGATGGATTTACGCGGACGAGAATTCTTTGACAGCTTAATTGCAGCTTTAGATGAAATGAGTGATCTTGGCTGGATCACACCAAGAATATTATTTCTAGATTCAAACGATAAGGTGCTTGTCTCAAGATACAAAGAAACGAGACGTTCGCATCCCCTTGCGACAACAGGTTTGCCCCTCGAAGGAATCGCAATGGAACGCGACCTGTTAGAAGAGTTAAAAGGCCGGGCTCAAATGATTTTTGATACATCGGATTTAAAACCAAAACAGCTTCGAGAAAAAATTGTCGCGCACTTTGCCACGAACCAAGGGCAGGTGTTTACAGTGAATGTGATGTCCTTCGGTTTTAAATACGGTCTGCCGATTGATGCTGATCTTGTATTTGATGTGAGATTTCTGCCGAATCCTTACTATATTGAGAGCATGCGTCCACAGACTGGAAACGATGAAGAAGTGCGCTCCTATGTAATGAAATGGAGCGAGACACAAAAATTCACAGAGAAATTAATTGACCTTCTCAGCTTTATGCTTCCGTCCTATAAACGAGAAGGAAAAAGCCAGCTTGTGATCGCTATTGGCTGTACAGGCGGACAGCACCGATCAGTGACGCTAGCTAACTACTTATCGGAGTATTTTAAAAATGACTACTACACTCATGTCACTCACCGGGACATTGAAAAGAGAAGCAGAAAATAGATGACGACACTTCCAAAGGTGGTCATTCTTGGTGGGGGCACTGGCTTATCTGTTTTGCTCAGAGGGCTAAAAACAAAGCCAGTGGACATTACCGCTATTGTAACGGTTGCTGATGACGGAGGCAGCTCAGGCAGACTGCGGCATGATTTGAATATTCCGCCTCCAGGCGATATTCGAAATGTCCTTGCAGCTCTCTCTGATGTTGAACCGCTTGTAGAAGACTTATTTCAGCACCGTTTTAACAAAGGGAATGACTTAACAGGCCACTCTCTTGGCAACCTCATTCTTGCGGCCATGACAAATATAACCGGTGATTTTTTTCATGCCGTCACAGAAATGAGCAAGGTCTTAAATGTGAGAGGAAAAGTCTTGCCAGCAGCGAATTCAAGTGTTGTTCTTCATGCTGAATTAGAAAACGGGCAAGTGGTGACAGGAGAATCAAAAATCCCAACCTACGGTGAGCGAATTAAACGAGTGTTCCTCACACCCGATACGATTGAACCGCTCCCAGAATCGATTCAAGTCATTCGTGAAGCTGATTTGATCGTCATTGGGCCAGGCAGCTTGTATACGAGTATCCTGCCAAACTTGCTTGTACCGCATATTGGCGAAGAAGTGATTCGCTCGAAGGCGAAAAAAGTGTATATTTGCAATGTCATGACGCAGCCAGGGGAAACGCTTTCCTACAGTGCAGCTGATCATGTGCAGGCATTAAATGATCATATGGTTCGTCCATTTATCGATACCATTTTTGTGAACAATAAAGAAATTCCAGAAGAGATCAAAGCAAAATATGCAGAAGAACAGGCACAGCCTGTACAGTTCGACACAGATGTACTCAAGGCAATGGGACTGGAAGTCATCCCTGGGGAAATCATTACATATGACCAGCATGTGATTCGTCACGACACGCTGAAAGTAGCCTCGCTGCTTGTCGACCTGCTGCATAAGAAAAAATAGGAATGGGGGTGGCAAGGATGTCATTTGCATCCGAAACAAAAAAAGAGCTGACTAATCTGGACGTGAAGGACTGCTGCACAAAAGCAGAGCTTTCTGCCCTCATCCGTATGAACGGTTCATTATCTTTCTCTAATCGAAAATTAATTCTAGATATACAGACAGAGAACGCAGCCATCGCAAGACGGATTTATACGCTGCTGAAAAAGAAATATGATGTCACAGTCGAGCTGCTCGTTCGTAAGAAAATGAGATTAAAAAAGAATAATGTGTATATTGTCAGACTGGTAGAACGAGCGAAAACCATTTTAGAGGATTTGAAAATATTAGGTGAGCAATTTGTATTTGAGCGCAATATTTCAGAAGAGCTTGTAAAGAAAAGATGCTGCAAGCGCTCCTATATGAGAGGTGCTTTTTTAGCAGGCGGTTCTGTGAATAATCCAGAAACGTCTTCCTATCACCTTGAGATTTTTTCACTATATAAAGAACACAATGATGCCCTTTGTGAGCTGATGAATCAATTTCAACTCAACAGTAAAACACTTGAGCGTAAAAAAGGATACATCACGTATATGAAAGAAGCCGAAAAAATTACCGAATTCTTAAGCGTTGTAGGTGCGCATAATTCACTTCTTCGCTTCGAAGACGTTCGGATCGTCCGTGATATGCGAAATTCCGTGAACCGGCTCGTCAATTGTGAAACAGCAAACTTGAATAAAACGATTGGTGCATCACTGCGCCAGGTCGAGAACATTCAATTCATTGATGAAAAAATTGGACTTGATGCCCTGCCGGATAAGCTGCGTGAAATTGCAAAACTGCGAGTCGACTATCAAGAGGTCACGCTAAAGGAACTGGGAGAAATGGTGGAAAGCGGCAAGATCAGCAAATCAGGCATTAACCACCGCTTAAGAAAGCTAGATCAAATTGCAGAACAATTACGAAACGGACAAGCTGTTACACTCAAATAGGAGAATGAAAAAGGGAGGCAGATCATATGGTGGAAAAAACGGTCACCATCCAGTTAAAAACAGGCTTGCAGGCACGTCCCGCTGCTTTGTTCGTACAAGAAGCTAATCGCTTTGGGGCTGAAATTTTTCTAGAGAAGGACGGAAAAAAAGTCAATGCGAAGAGCATTATGGGTCTCATGAGCCTTGCGATCAGCTCTGGGGTCACTGTCACACTGATAGCAGATGGTGCGGATGAACAAGAAGCCATTGATGCGTTAACGGATTTTATCAATCAAGAAAACTGAGTCTCTTCACAGACTCAGTTTTTTTAGAAGGGAATGAATATGATGCAATCAGCATTTTTACAGAAGATCGGATACGAAGGCCAGTCCATCACCTTTGGTGACCTGCCTGCATTATTAAAAAAGATGGCCTACACCTTTCCATTTGAAAATAGATCTGTGCTGAACAAACAATCCTATGCCTTGAATCAAGAGGGGTTGAAGCAGCATCTTCTTGAAGGAGAAAGAGGAGGTCTTTGCTATGATCTCAATCCTCTCTTATATTATGTGTTAAAAGAGGCAGGGCTTGCTGTACAGCTCGTTCAAGGGACCGTGTATAACAAAGAAGCGTGCACATGGGCAATTGATGGCACGCACGTAGCCATAGCCATGACGTTGAACCATCACAACGAACGCTTCCTTATTGATGCGGGATTTGGTGTGAATTTACCTCTTCAGCCTGTACCTTTTACAGAAGAATGGGTGGAAGGAGCGTCTATTCGGTTTCGAGTCAAAGAAGAGGACACCGAAAAAGGAACGCATCTGCTCCAATTAGATAAGGGGGAAGGCGCTGAAACAGGCTATGCTTTCACATTGGAAGAGGTGAGCGAGCCTACTTTGGTCCAAATGAGACATGAGATTTATGAAAATGAAGCCTCTCCTTTTAACAAAAGACCGCTTGCGTCAAAGCTCACACCAACAGGACGTGTAGTCGTCACCGAGGATCATGTCACCACACATGAACATGAAGAAGTGTCGAAAAAACCGCTGCCTCTGCCTTTTGAGGAATACGTGAAAACTCTTTTGCCGTAAGCAGCATCAAAAAAACAGCCCTAGGTCAAATGGGGCTGTTTTTTGATTGATTATCGAATACGTGTGAAAGTTGCATAATGGTCTGTTGTTTTGTAAATGAGCCAGTCACTTGAATACACGAGGCGGTCAGCATTTCGGAAGCCAGAGACGTAGTTGATATCTGCCTCACGCCATGTTCGGCCGCTTGCTGAAGGAAGACGTCCCTCCCGGTTAGAGAAAACATCTCCACCGATGCTTTTACCTGGGGCAACCTCTGCTAGATTTCCCTTTGATGCCACCCATCCAAGAGCACTTGCTTGTGATTTTGTGATGTAGTTATCAGGCAATCGTTTGTAGCGAATTAAATAATCTGCTACACCATCAAACGTATTAATGACGGCAAGGGTATGAACATCTGATGTAAGTTGAATAGTAGCTGTTTCATTTGTGGCGGTCTGTGTAAGAGGTGTTTCGGCATAGGCTTGCTGCGGAATAAAACCAGAAAACAGAATAGCAGCGATCAGAGCAAACATAGTAAAAACCGAACTGATTTTTTTCATCTTCATCCTCCTATTAAGGAAATCGGATGCTGTCCTCTTGATGCTTGTCTACCTCATATTATAGCACCCGAACATGAAGGAAATGTAAAGAAACAGGTTCTTTGCTAAAATGAGGCTTTTTTCCTGATAACCTTCTGATGAAATAAATAAATAAAAAGACGCAGCTCCGAATCCTGCGTCTTTTCCGATTAAGATGAAGCAAGCTCCTTCACAATATCAATAGGGGCTTTGCCATCAATTCCATGAATCACATTATGAATGGCTCGTTTCAGCATAAGATCCCGTGTTGTTTCAGTAGCAGAACCGATGTGAGGAGCAAGTGTGACATTGTTCATTTCTTTGAAAGGATGATTCTCCTGAAGCGGTTCCTGCTCAAACACATCAAGACCTGCGCCTTTGATCCATCCCTCCTGAAGCGCTTGAATGAGGCTTTTTTCATCCACTGTTTTCCCGCGTGAGATGTTTACAAATAAAGCCGTTTGCTTCATTAACTTCAATTCCCGTTCTCCAATCATATGATACGTTTCATTGGTCAGCGGTGTAATCAACACAATGATATCGGCTTGCTTTAGCAGGTCATCAAGTGTGCAATATAAAGCGCCATATGCTGATTCAGCCTTTTCATTCCGGCTGCGGTTATGATACAGGACATTCATATCAAAACCATGTGCGGCTCGTTTGGCTACTTGCTCTCCGATTCGTCCCATGCCAATAATGCCAAGCGTTTGATGATGGACATCGATGCCAAAGATATCTTCTTCCTGTACAAATTTCGTCCATTTCCCCTCGCGGATAAAACGATCAAGCTCGGCAATTCTTCGCGCAGAGGAAAGAATGAGTGAAAATGCAAGGTCAGCAACAGTATGATCGAGTGTATAAGGCGTGTGCGTTCCGATTACGCCTCTTTGCCTCATCGCTTCTATATCGAAGTTGTCATAGCCAACAGAGTTATTGCTCACTACTTTGAGTTTTGGTGCGTGATCTAATAGCTCTTGATCGATTTTCGTTCCAGACGTTAAAAGACCATCAGCATGCTGCAGTTTTTGAAACAAAATACCTTTTGGAATGGGGTCTTTGGATTGCCACACCTCGTATGTACAATGTTCCTTTAGTATTTCCTCAAAAGAGGCAGGTAATGGTTTGGCGACAAAAATGTGTGGTGTCACAGTCTACTCGCTCCTTTCACATGATTATCTTGCTCCTTTTATTATAAAGCAACCATTTCGGCTGAACACGTTTGAAGGTTATCTGCTCAATATTTAATATACTAAAATAACGGAAAAGAGAGACATTTTCTTAGTGAAAAAGTATATTCATATGCCATCTGATTCATTTTTTACAAAGATAAGAGTCAGCTAATGGGTGATGTGACATATGAAAAAGCCTGATTTTTTGAGAGATTATCTGACAAACTGGAAAATAGATCGAGATTTTTTGATAGAAAAATGATTATATTTGAAACGTATTAAACGGGAAGGTCGTTTTCTACTAAACCATTTCATCGTCTTTTGGCGATCAGAGAACGATAGATTGAAAGGAAGACCGCGTCTCTCTTACGATGAAGCGGAAAATAGAGAAAATGATGACTTTTTTTCTCATCGTTTTCTCATTTTTTTCTTTTTTTTCTATCATTTTTCTTCTCTATGCTTGAGAACACACGAAAGAAAAGGGGGACAGGCAGGGACTTACGTGACTTAAAAAAAGATGGGAGATGGCAAGATGGGATCAAAATTAGAACAGATTCTTCAGCACAATTCAGAGTTCGTACAAGAGAGACATTATGAGCCTTACAAAGCGGGGAAATTTCCCGAAAAGAAACTGGTCATATTAACTTGTATGGATACACGTCTTTTGGAATTATTGCCGCAATCCATGGGGCTGCGCAACGGTGATGCCAAGATCATTAAAAATGCGGGCGCCATTGTAACTCATCCGTTCGGCAGTGTGATGAGGAGTATTCTACTAGCCATCTATGAGCTAAAGGCAGAAGAGGTATGCATTGTAGGACATCATGAATGCGGAATGGCAGGTCTTGCGGCAGATCCTTTACTTGAAAAGGCGAAAGCACGCGGCATTGAAGAGAAATGTTTGAGCATTGTGAAAAACTCAGGAGTTGATTTAAAGGGGTGGCTGACAGGCTTTGATTCGGTTGAAGAGAGCGTGTCCCAAAGTGTGAAATTGGTCAAAGAGCATCCATTGATGCCAAGTGATGTGGCTGTTCATGGACTAGTCATTCATCCAGCAACGGGAAAGCTGGATGTTGTTGTGAAAGATAAACAGATTGACGCGCAGTATACCTAAATCATCTACACATACTTGAAGGAGGCCAACACATACCATGCGTTTTTATGGAAGATTTGAAGGATATGATTCATCAAAGTTTAGACGCGATTTAATCGCTGGGCTTGTCGTGGGCGTTGTGGCAATTCCTTTAGGCATGGCTTTTGCCATTGCATCTGGTGTCGGACCAGAATATGGATTATACACAGTCATCGTTGCCGGCATTTTGATTTCATTGTTTGGTGGTTCAAAGTATCAGATCGGCGGGCCGACTGGGGCGTTTGTTCCGATTTTATTTGGTATCGTCAGCCAGTATGGTATCGAAAACCTACTCATAGCCGGTTTTATGGCAGGCTGTATGCTTGTATTATTCGGAATATTCAAACTAGGGAAGCTCATGAAATTTATTCCTCGTCCGGTTATCATCGGCTTTACTGCTGGCATTGCTGTCATTATTTTTTCAGGGCAGATTGCCAACTTCCTCGGATTAAAGGGTGTTGAAAAGCATGAAAGCTTTTTCCTCAATATGAGAGAAATTGTGGTCCATCTCGGTACCGCAAACAGTCTTGCCATCATCACAGCTGTTATTGGGCTCATCGTGATTGTGGCGGCTCAAAAATACATTCCCAAAATACCTGGTGCTCTATTAGGTCTATTGGCTTCAACGTTTCTAGCTGTTCTCTTTTTCCAAGGACAAGTTGAAACGATCGGCTCGGCATATGGGGAAATTCCTCGTCAGCTGCCAAGCTTCGCTTTTCCTGAATTAACGATTGAAAAAATGATATACCTCCTGCCTCCAGCGATTGTCATTGCACTTTTAGGCGGAGTGGAGTCAATCTTGTCAGCTATGGTTGCTGATAATATGAAAGGCTCAAAGCATGACAGCAATAAGGAGCTTGTCGGACAAGGGATCGCCAATATGGCGGCACCGCTGTTCGGAGGAATTCCGGCGACTGGGGCGATTGCCCGTACGGCAACAAACATCAAAAATGGCGGAGCAAGCCCGATTTCTGGTGTGGTACATGGCGTCGTCGTGCTGCTCATCTTAATGCTATTTGCGCCATATGCGTCGATGATTCCACTTGCTGCGATGGCACCGATTTTAATGTTTGTTGCTTGGAATATGAGTGAGAAAAAAGAGTTTATCAATATTGTAAAAGTGAAAAATGCGGATTCACTTGTACTTGTTGTGACCTTCCTGCTGACGGTCATCGGTGATTTGATTATTGGCGTCACCGCAGGTCTCATTTTAGCATTTATCGCTTTTATCAAAAAAATGAGCCAGACGACCAGCATTCATACTAATGTTGCGGTTCCCCAAATGGAAACGGCAGCTGCTTTAGAAAAACAGACAGACCAGCGAGGTATCAGTATGTACTCCATTGAAGGGCCGCTGTTTTTCGGAACAACAGATTCATTGGAAAATTCGATTTTGGACCATGTTCAGACAAAGCCGAAAACGCTCATTCTGCTCATGAATAAAGTCAATTATATGGACACATCAGCAGAAGCGGTTCTGATGAATATCTCCAATCGTTTAAAGCATCATAATGGAAAGCTGATGATTGTCGGACTTCAATCACAGCCTAAAGAGCTTTTGCGTCGAACGGGTCTTTTTCATCATATTGGAAAGCAGCATTTCTTTGAACGAACAGATGATATCTCGCCACAGCAGTTATAAGGTGGAAAAAAAGCACGTGACAATGTGGTCACGTGCTTTTCACTTGCTCTATTTCTTCTGAAAAACGCTTTGTGAGTTTCTGTTGATGAGAGGAGAAGACCTCTTCTACTGTGACATCATAGAGATTGGCTAAAATAAGTAGATTCGCTAACACATCACCCATTTCTTCAACGAGTTCTTTCTTCAACTCGGATGATTTTTGTCTTTGCTCATCAGGCCGGTCACGTCCGATCTCTATTGCTCTAACAGCACGAGCGAGTTCTCCCGTTTCTTCCATGAGGAAGCCTAACCGGATAAACGGCCCGTATTTTGTCCAATTTCTCATTTCATAAAAATCCTTGATCCACTTCTCCATCTCCGTTGTTTGCATTTTCTTTATACAGCTCCTTATATGGTGTTTGCCTTTTGATTTTACACTATATATAGATAGATCGGCTGTTTTTTTACAATTAATTATAGTAGAATGAGTGGGGAGAAGAAATCATAGAGAGAGATGGAGCTGTTCTGATGAAAACGATTTGTGTGTTTGCTGGTTCGAATCCAGGCGTGAAGGACGTCTACAAACAAAAGGCTGTAGAGCTGGGGACTTATATGGCAGAGCAAGACATCCGTCTTGTATACGGCGGTTCACGAATTGGATTAATGGGTGCCATTGCAGATGAGGTTTTAAGACAAGGCGGGCAAGTGATTGGGGTCATGCCTAAAGGGCTTTTTAGAGGAGAAGTTGTGCATCAAGAGCTGACAGAATTAATCGAGGTAACAGGAATGCATGAACGAAAAGCGAAAATGAGCGAGCTGGCTGATGGATTTATTGCGATGCCTGGCGGCTTTGGTACATATGAAGAATTATTTGAGGTGCTATGCTGGGCACAAATCGGCATCCACCAAAAGCCAATCGGCTTGTATCAAGTGAATGAGTATTTCAATCCGCTCATTGACATGGTGAAGTTTAGTGTACAGGAAGGTTTTTCGAATGAATCACACCTTCAATTGTTACATGCTTCCAGCGAACCGGAGGAATTAATCACGCAGATGGCTTCTTATCAAACACCATCTCTTCAGCAGAAATGGACAGAGTTGTCTTAAAGCGTTTTTGAATCACAAAAAACCGTCTGTTCAAGGAGCAGACGGTTTGTTTTGTCATATTATTTTTGTTCTTCTGAATTACGGGTCAAGACTTTGTCAATAAGTCCGTATTCAAGTGCTTCTTCCGCTGTTTTGAAGTTGTCACGATCTGTATCGCGCTCAATCACTTCAATTGGCTGACCAGTACGTTCAGCAAGTACTTGGTTCAGTTTATCGCGTAAAGAAAGGATTCGTTTTGCCGCAATTTCAATTTCTGTTGCTTGACCTTGGGCACCACCTAGTGGTTGGTGAATCATGACTTCACTGTTTGGAAGGGCATAACGCTTACCTTTTTCACCAGCAGCAAGCAGGAACGCACCCATAGATGCAGCCATACCAATACAAATGGTTGATACCTTTGGTTTAATAAATTGCATCGTATCGTAAATGGCCATACCAGCTGTGATCGAACCGCCAGGGCTGTTAATGTAGATAGAAATATCTTTTTCTGGATCTTCAGCTTCTAAGAAAAGCAGCTGTGACACGATGGAGTTGGCAACATTGTCATCGATCGCAGAACCAAGCATGATAATACGGTCTTTTAAAAGACGAGAATAAATGTCGTAAGCTCTTTCCCCACGATTTGTTTGCTCAATGACTGTAGGTATTAAATTCATAATGTTCCTCCTTCACCTTTTAGGTAAGTATGTAATTCAATGATACATTTTTGGTCAATAAAGGTCAAACAAAACGCTGACCTAAATTCAAATACCCCTATCCATTTTCCCCAAACTCATTCCACTTCAAACCATCATATTAGTCTATGTATCCAAAAGAAGAAAATACATGTTCAGGACTGATGATTAATCATTGCTTTCTTGCAGCATTTCCCTTATAATTTGATATGCTGACGTTCAAAAACATATCGTGCGCTCGTAGCTCAGTTGGATAGAGCGGTGGTTTCCGGTACCACGTCTGCCGGGGGTTCGAATCCCTCCGAGCGCGTACTTGATCTTGTTCACGACCGATAAAGGTCCAATGAAACCCTCTCCTTTGAGAGGGTTTTCAGATTGTTGACAAAGGGCTAAAATGATCTTTATTTTAGCCCTTTGTCTTCTTTTCAGCATGATAGAAAACCTTTGAAGTCTAGGAAGGACGAGCACCGAAGCGGAGCGAATTTAACATTCGTGAGCATCGGCGCACAGGACTGACACCGAATGCGAGGGTTTGTCTACACGCTGAAACCCTCTCCTTTGAGAGGGTTTTTTCGTTTACACATATATATCCTTCACTTTTAAAATTTTTCATTTATGACTAGCCATTTATGCTATAATTAATAATCATTCTCAATTAAAGGTGGTTTCACTAGTGAAAAAAATGATTTGGCTGGTCAGTCTGCTGGCATTATTATTAGTGGCATGCGGGCAGAAAGAGAATAAAGAGCAAGCAGCAAGTACACGTACATATACAACTGAAACGGGTGAAAAGATCACCATTCCCGCCAAGCCGAAGCGTGTTGTTGTGTTAACAGCGCAGCTTGGAAATTTTAAAAAGTTAGGTGTGACACCTGTTGGCATGACAGATGTTTACCCAGAATCGTCGTTTTTAGATGAATCAGGTGTGAAGCGTGTACCGATCGAAAATGTGGAGGCGATTGCCAAGCTAAAGCCTGATTTGATCATTGCATATTCCCAAAACGAACAGATTGAAAAGTATAAAAAGATTGCCAAAACGATCACGTTTACGACAAGTGAACACAGCTTCAAAGAGATGCATATTGAAATCGGAAAGATTCTTGGAAAAGAAGCGTTAGCGAAAAAACAAATACAAGAAATGGACGAGCAGCTGAAGAAAGACGGCAAAGAGGTCAAAGCAAAAATTGGTGATGACAAGACGTTCTCCATTATGGACGTGCAGCCAAAGCAAGTTTACTTATTTGGTACAGACTTTGGCCGCGGCGGGGAAGTCATCTATCAAGGCTATGGGTTCAGCTTGCCTGAAAAGGCAGAAAAAGCTCTTCCGAAAGAAGGCTATCTTGGTATTTCATTAGAAGAGATGAACCAGTATACAGGTGACTATTTACTTGTCCCCACAAAGGATGGAAAAGCACCGAATCTTGATATCACAAACAGCGGTGTATGGAAAAAGAATCGAGCGGTGAAGCAGGGACATGTTCTTTATTATTCAATCAACGAATTTATCTATGCAGATCCGATCTCAATTGAAAAACAGTCTGCTGCGTTTAAACAAATGCTGCTCAAAAAATAATAGAAAAAAGACAAAGCACATAACATGGGGCTTTGTCTTTTTTCTTCTTGTCATCTCTTAAAATACTGGCCATAAGACTCATTTCTTCCCTTTACAGGCGTATTTGTTGAGCCTGCTGGCTGTATATGATTAACATGGAAGAGAATTGACAATGAGGAGGGATTTCTTGTGGCGAAGATTTTATTGATTACATTTCCAGCTGAAGGGCATGTGAACCCTATGTTAGGGATCATCAAAGCATGGGCGGATCGAGGAGATGAAGTACATGCGGTCACAACTGTACATTATGAGCAGCGAATCAAACGCTTAGGAGCTCACGTACATAAACATCCAGACTATATTCGTACATTACATGTGGATGAAGGAAATCTCGATTCCATGCAGCCGTTCTTTCATGCCATGCTGCAAACATCATTTGATATTTTAGAGGTGGTGGAAACACTTTCTCAGCAGCATTCATTTGATTTTGTCTATTTTGATATGTTTGGGGCAGGGGAGCTTGTTCGAGATTACTTACAAATTCCAGGGATCGGCTCAAACCCATCTTTTGTGCTGCAAGAGGCGCATTTTGATACACCGCTATACAGAAAGGATGAGAAAGCCGGTCATCTGTTAGAAAACATACAAGAGCGTTTTGGCGTTCAGCCAACGCGTTTGATGCAATTCATGAAAAACCGCGGAGAGCTCAATATCGTGTATACAAGTGAATATTTCCAGCCGTCTGTCGATGCAGTGAACGACTCGTTTGTTTTCATTGGACCGAGCTTTCTAAAAAGGGCAGATCAGCATGATTTCCCGCTGGAAGCACTTGAGCAAGAAAAAGTCGTCTTTATTTCGATGGGCACCGTACTTGGGGATACAGAAGCATTTTTTAATATGTGTATTGATGCCTTTGCCGACTTTGACGGAAAAGTGGTGCTCGCAACAGGTGAAAAAGTGGATCGGTCTCTCTTGAAAGAGGCGCCGTCTCATTTTCTGATAGAACCTTATGTACCGCAGCTTGAAGTGCTTGAGCTGACAGATGTGTTTGTGACCCATGGCGGAATGAACAGTGTCAATGAAGGCATTCATTATCACGTTCCGATGGTCGTCATTCCGGTCGACAAAGATCAGCCGATGGTCGCACAAAGACTGACAGAGCTATCTGCTGCCCGTGCACTTGATAAAGATCAGCTGACAGCAAAGCAGCTAAGAGAAACCGTGGAATCTGTTCTGGGAAGTGACACGTACCGTGCTGGGATTGAAAAAATTGAAGAAAGCTTCCAAACAGCAGGTAGAACAGAAAAAGCATTGCGGGTGATCGATCAATTGTTGCAAACGAAACAGACTCAATCGTGAGTCTGTTTTTTTGATAAAAAAAGAGATTGTATTCCCCATTTCTGTATGATATTATTCAATTCGTAATCATTTCGATTAATAATCGTAATGATTACGATAATATAAATTTGGGGGAAGTACATATGAGTGATCAGCCTGTTTACATAAAGAAAAAGCAATCCTATGTAACATACACCTTGATGCTGTTTTCAGTCATGGCATGTTTTTTATTGGCATCATGCTCTGATAATAAAGCATCTTCCAGCATGAATGACAGAGAAGAAGATGAGCTGGTGTATGCAAGTACAAAAGATATAAGGGACATCAATCCCCATTTATATGGTGGAGAGATGGCCGCTCAAAATATGGTGTTTGAATCGCTTGTCGTCAATACAGAGAAAGGCGTTCAGCCTGCCTTAGCGAAAAGCTGGGATATTTCAAAAGATGGAAGGACCTACACCTTTCACCTTCGAAAAGGCGTGACTTTTTCAGATGGCGAGCCTTTTAATGCAAAGGCAGTGAAAATGAACATGGACGCTGTCGTCAAAAATATTGAAAAGAACGCTTGGCTTAATCTCGTATCCGAAATCAAATCCACAAAGGCGGTGGATGACGATACATTTGTTCTTACGTTAAAGGAGCCTTATTACCCTACGTTAGAAGAACTGGGCTTAACACGCCCCTTCCGTTTTATTTCTCCAAAAAGCTTCATTGATGGAACGACAGCAAAAGGAGTTCAAAGCTATGCAGGCACAGGTCCTTATGTGCTAAAGGAACATAAAAAAAATCAATATGCCGTTTTTAAAGCGAATGATCACTACTGGGGGAAAAAGCCAAAAATTTCAACAGTAAAGTGGAAAGTCATGCCGGATCACCAAACGATTTTACTTGCCCTGCAAAAAGGAGAGATTGATCTCTTATTTGGAGCAGATGGCGACATGATCGACGGAGACTCATTCCAGGCTTTAAAGGAAGCAGGTCAATACGGTGTGACCGTGAGTCCTCCTGTTGGTTCAAGATCGATCGTCATCAATTCAAACCAGCCAATGACAAAAGATCCGAAAGTCAGAGAAGCGTTTCAATATGCCATTCAAAAAGAGATGATCACAAAAGGCATTTTAAATGGAACGGAACAGGTGGCACATACGCTGCTTGCCCCGTCCGTTCCTTACGCAGATATCCCGCTGAAAAAGAAAACCTATCAAAAAGAGAAAGCAGAGGCATTACTGGATGAGGCAGGCTGGAAGCTGAAAGAAGACGGCTACCGCTATCAAAATGGCAAAAGGCTGAGTGTCGCCATTTACTATAATTCCGATAATGCAGGTGAAAGAACGATAAGTGAATCCATTCAACAAGATTTCAAGCAAGTGGGGATCAAGCTGGATATTAGAGGAGAAGAAAAACAGGCGTTTTTAGATCGCCAAAAAACAGGGAAATTCGATCTGATGTACTCGCTATCGTGGGGACTTCCTTATGATCCACAAACCTATGTTTCTTCGTTCCGCGTAGCATCGCATGCTGATTATCAAGCCCAGTTAGGATTGAAGAAGAAAAAGTGGCTGGACGAGACGATTACGAAAGTATTGGTAGAACCAGATGAGCAAAAGCGGAAACAAATGTATCGAGACATCTTGATGTATATCCATGATGAAAATGTCTACATCCCAATTTCTTATTCTGTGACAAAGGCTGTTTATAATAAGCGTCTGAAAGGCATAGGTTTTCATGTGTCACAGTATGAAATTCCCTTTGACCGTATGTATTTTTCTTCATAAAGCGGAGGCAGAAAGATGACACGCTATCTCTTAAAACGAATATTACTGCTTTTCCCACTCATGATCTTTATCACCTTCTTTGCTTTTGTACTGCTGACGATGCGGGCAAGTGATCCAGCTGAGGTCGCTTTGCGGGTGAATCAAGTCACTCCAACAGAAGACATGATTGAATCGATGCGGCAGGAGCTAGGCTTAGATCAGCCATTTCTTATACGATATGCCACATGGCTTAAAGATGGATTAACAGGTGATTTTGGCAGGAGTTATGTTACACAAGAGCCAGTTTTTGATCTCATCATGGAGGCGCTGCCTGCCACATTGCAGCTTGCAGGAGCAGCGCTCTTTTTCATCATTGTATTGAGTTTGTTATTCGGAGTGATCTGTGCATATGCTGCTCATACATGGGTAGACCGAGTACTGAGAGCCTTTGTGTTTATCGCTGCTTCAATGCCTAGTTTTTGGTTAGGGATTTTGTTTATTTGGCTTTTTTCTGTCAAATTCAATTGGGTCAATACGAGTGGAATGGAAGGATTCAAATCAATTCTTCTACCAGCTGTCACACTATCACTTGGGTACTTATCAACCTATGTGAGACTGATCCGCAATCAAATCCTGAAATTTCAGCACGAGCCCTTTGTTTTTTATGCAAGAGCTCGCGGTTTAAAGGAACGGGCTGTTCAACTGAAAGTGATGAGACATGCACTTCAATTAGCTGTGACAGCACTTGGCATGTCTATCCCAAAACTCATTGCTGGCACAGTTATTATTGAAAATCTTTTTGCTTGGCCAGGGGTTGGCCGGTTGTGTGTAACAGCTATTTTCCATGCCGATTTCCCTATGATTCAAGCCTATTTATTTGTGATGGGGTTCCTTTTTGTTGTGTGTAACCTCATGGCTGATGTTGTGCAAATGACCATGAATCCGCAGTTGCGAAAGGAGGTCTGAGAATGATGATAGGATGGCATCAATTAAGAAAAGACCGTATGGCGGTTGTTTCTATCTGGCTGTTAGCACTTGTCGCTTTAGCAGGACTGTTTGCACCAGTGTTAGCACCACATGATCCAACAGAAACGAACATTCTTCAAAAATATGCCGGCATCAGCCTGACTTATCCGCTCGGAACGGATCAGCTCGGGAGATGCGTATTGTCACGGCTTTTATATGGCATTCGGACTACGATGCTTGCGGCCATGCTGACGATGTGTATCACGATGCTCATTGGCAGCACACTTGGACTCATGGCGGGCTTCTTCCGAGGAAAAGTGGATGGCGTGTTGATGAGACTGTGTGATGTTATGCTCTCCTTCCCAGCAGAAGTGATGATTCTAGCTGTTGTGGGGATACTGGGGCCTGGATTATTCAATATTATTTTGGCGAATGTCCTAGCGAAATGGGCCTGGTATACAAGAATGATTCGTTCGTCCGTTCTGCAGTATGCGAATGAACCATCTGTTCAGTATGTAAAAGTGTCTGGCGGCTCCCCATTTTACATACTGAGGAAGCATTTATTTCCTCGCATTTCAGGAGAAATTGCTGTCTTTGCGACACTTGATGCGGGCTGGGTCATCTTAAATATATCTGCTCTGTCTTTTCTTGGGTTAGGCGTGAGCGCACCTACACCGGAATGGGGGATGATGCTCAACGAAGCGAAGAATGTCATGGTGACACATCCAGCCCATATGCTTGTGCCTGGCCTTGCCATCTTATTTGTGGTCATGGCGCTGAACTTTTTAGGAGACAGCCTTCAGCAGGCCACGACCCCTGCCATGCATCACAACAATCAAAAGGGAGGGAGACCATTTGCCTTTCATCGACGTAAAAAATCTGTCCGTACATGATCCAGTGCAGCAAAAGGATTTAGTGGCGAACATAACGTTCTCCCTACAGCAACAACGTTGTTTAGCTGTTATTGGAGAAAGTGGAAGCGGAAAATCAACCGTCGCAAAAGCGTTAATTGGCTTGATTCCTTCTTCGCTAGAAGTGGAGGGAGCGATCATGTTTGACGGCGAAACATTGACAACTCAGACAGCTGAGCAGTGGCGAGGCAAACGAATTGGCTTCATCTCACAAGATGCGATGAATGCGTTCAATCCCATCGAAACCATTGGTCATCAAATGATGGAAACGTTCCAGCGTCATTTGGGCTTACAAGGAAAAGAAGGGAAAGCACATGCTATCGCAGGACTTGAGCGTGTTCATTTAAAAAATCCAAATGAATTGTTGAAGCAATATCCTTATGAATTATCTGGCGGTATGCTTCAGCGAGTGATGATTGCGATCACGATGATGCTTTCTCCTAATGTGATCATTGCCGATGAGCCAACGGCGTCGCTTGATGCATATAATCGGCGTGAAGTCATCATGCAATTACAGAGGCTGAAAGAAGAAACAGGCGCGGCCTTGATCATCATTTCGCATGATTTAGGCGTCGTTCAGGCGATCGCTGACGAGGTGTTGGTGGTGCATCAAGGCGAGATGCTTGAGCATCGCCCAGCTGATAAGGTATTCACATCGCCTGAGCATCCTCAAACGAAGCATTTACTTGAGACGAGGCGCCGATTATCTGTGCCTCTTGAAGCACTGCGGCAGCAGCAGAGAGTGAGGGCATTTCCATGTTGATTACAGCTGATAGCCTCATCAAGCATGGAGAGAAGAAAGGTTTCTTCTCTCGACAAATGCAGTCAAAACCACGCATATCAAACGTCTCGTTTGAAATCGAAAAAGGACAATGTGCCGGGTTAGTCGGTGAAAGCGGCAGCGGCAAAAGTACATTGGCAAGAATTCTGCTCGGTTTAGAAAAAATAGATGGCGGCAAGGTACAGATTGATGGAAAGCCAGCTGACACATGGCGAAAGATGAACCGAGGAAAAATGAGTGTTGTCTTTCAGGATTATCGATCTTCTGTTCACCCCTCCTTTACGGTGAAAGAAATCGTTGCTGAGCCTATGCGATTGTTAAAGCAGGAAAAAAATGTGGATCAGAAGGTTTTATCGTTGCTTGAACAAGTCAGACTACCCTCTTCTTTGCTGTATCAATATGCACATCAGCTAAGCGGCGGTCAGCTCCAGCGAGTGTGCATTGCACGAGCCATATCAACGCATCCAGCCATTCTCATACTAGACGAAGTCCTGAGCTCACTGGATGTCTCTGTTCAGGTGCAACTATTGGAGCTGCTCGAGACATTAAAACAAGAGCTAGACATGACCATCCTTATGATTACTCATGATATAGAAGCGGCGGTGTATCTATGTGATCGTCTCCTTTTTTTACATGAAGGAAGCATAGTGGAAGAATGCAAAAAGGATGAACTGCTTGATGCGGTCCACCCATTTACGCTGAAATTAATGGACTCACTTATGCCATTTCAGCTTGACAAAAAATAACCAATCTTTTATCGTATACGTAACAAACGACGGAAGGGTGACCCAATGCAATGAAGTACTAATCCTATGACCTGTAAGCAAAATGAAAAAACGAAGGCAGTGAGCAAACGATTGGTTTGCCATGTTTGCTGCGTTTTCATTTTTTAGCTTCGGAATAGGATGGTACAGCTTGGGAATCAAAGAATGAGGTGATTGATACGGGGGATGTGTGTGTTCAGATAGGAACGCGGCACGTCATCCTGGATTGATCTGCTTATTTTTGTACACCATTTTGCCTCCTATTCTGAGAATGGGAGGCTTTTTCATGTCTCCTGATACGAAAGGAGAGGGTTGGATGTTATTAAAAGCCAATCAGTTAAAGATTTTTCGAAAAGATCGATTGTTATTTGATATTGAGGAGCTTGCCATCCATCAAGATGACCGCATCGGCCTTGTTGGAACAAATGGCAGCGGGAAAACGACTTTATTGCATGTGCTGGCGGGGCAAGAGAAACCAGACAGTGGCACGTTTGCTGCCACAACAACTTGTACACTGCTTCCTCAGCTGAAACAAGCGGATGGCACACAGAGCGGTGGTGAGATGACCCAGACTTATATTGAAAGAGCGTTAAACCGTCCTTCTGCCCTTTTATTAGCAGATGAACCGACGACTCATTTAGATACAGAGCACATTGAGTGGCTGGAAGAGAAGCTGCATCATTATCAAGGGGCCCTCATTGTCGTTTCACATGATCGTGCTTTTTTAGATGCGGTATGTACGGAGATTTGGGAGCTGGATCATGGACGGCTTAATCAATACAAAGGCAACTACTCGCAATTTGCACAGCAAAAAGAGCTGGCGCATCGTCAGCAGGTGGAAGCGTACGAAGCTTATACACAAAAGAAAAAACAGTTAGAGCATGCGCTTGAAAAGAAAAAGAAAAAAGCCGACAAAGCAACAAAGCCATCCCAAAAGCTGAAATCCTCAGGGCCAAAAATTGCAAAGCCCTACTATGCAAATAAGCAAAAAAAGCTGCAAAAAACAGCCAAATCCATTGAGACAAGGATGGAGAAATTAGAAAAGGTTGAGAAAGTAAAAGACATTCAGCCCATTCAAATGACTCAGCATACAATGAAGGAAGTAGCGAGCCGTACTATTTTGCGAGTGAAAAATGTAGATGGCAAGGCGGGCGATCAATTGCTTTGGAAGCAGGCAAATGTGGAAGTGAGAGGCGGGGACAAAGTCGCCATTATCGGCAAGAATGGGAGCGGGAAAACGACATTTCTCCGAATGCTGGTGAATGGGCATCCCGGAGTGTCTCGCTCAGAAGCTGTCAAGCTCGGCTATTTTCGTCAGGATCTTTCAGGATTGAAGGTAGATGAATCGATTTTACAAAATGCGCTGAAAGAGGCTGTTCAAGATGAGACAGTGGTACGAACGGTTTTAGCGAGACTCGGATTTCGAGGGGATGATGTGCATAAACCTGTTAGGGTGTTAAGCGGGGGAGAACGGGTGAAGACCATGCTTGCGTCCTTGCTTGTCAGCGATGCCAATGTCCTCATGCTGGATGAACCGACGAACTTTCTAGATCTGTCGGCAGTTGAAGCGTTCGAAGGTCTATTGAAGGATTACCCGGGTACCGTTGTGTTTGTATCCCATGATCGCAGACTGATTGAGGAGGTGGCCACTCGCATTTTCCATGTTCATGAAAAGCGTATTGAAGCATTTGACGGCACATATGAAGCGTATAAACAAAAGGACGACAAACCAGCTGTTACACAAAGAGAAGAGGAGCTTCTTTTAATTGATATGCAGCTGTCTGAAGTGCTCAGCCGTTTAAGTATTGAGCCGTCTCAGGAGCTGGAAGAGACATTTCAAGCATTATTGAAACAAAAGAAGTCTTTGGAGTCATAAAGAAAACCCCTGTGTTTACTGCACAGGGGCTTGTTCATGCCGTTCTTTTGTTAATTGTTCAAGTTCACTTACTGTGACCAGCTGATAGCCTTGTTTGGTGAGCTCATGGATGATCTTCACTGCTGCTTGAGCTGAGCTGTCATAAATATCGTGCATTAACACTGTTCTGCCATCTGCTGCATGTGAGAGAACGTGGTTTGTGATCTGCTGACTGTTGCGAATTTTCCAATCCTCTGGATCAACATCCCATAAAGAGACCTTCATCCCAACCGCTTGATTGATGTCTTGATTTGTTCCACCATATGGCGGTCTAAAGTGCGTAGGTGTATACCCGCTCGCTTTCTCAATCAACTGCTGGGTGTCCTTCACTTGTTTCACCGCCTCCTTTAAAGGCAGTCTTGTTAATAAAGGATGACTGTAAGAATGGTTTCCGATTTCATTCCCGCCTTTTAGAATATCTGCAAGCATACTAGGATAATACTGCACCCTGCTGCCTAATACGAAAAAGGTCGCATGTCCTTTATTTGCCTTTAATGCATCTAAAATTTTTGATGTTGTCGCTGGGTTCGGACCATCATCAAATGTGAGGGCGATGGCTTTTTTATTAAGGTCAAGCTTTGATTTTTGCGGCAGCTTGACGGCTTTTCTTTTTGGATTTGGTTCTTTCATTTCATTTTGGTTATTGGTTTTATTCATATATTCTGGCTTTAATATATCTTTCAGCAGCGTCTTTTTAATCGCGAGTGTTTGCGGACCAAGATCCTTGTCGGCTACTTGAGATGCTGGGAAATAAAATTCTACATATTTCTCTTTCAAGGCAAATTGACTGAAGTTTTGAGCAGTAGGGGCTGTTCCTTTCTGAAGGAGAGTCTGATCCTTAGATAAGGTTTTGTCCTTTAGAAGCTCTGAATATGTAATGTAGGATAATTTCTTCAAAAAGTTGGTTTTAGGCAGAAATAAATCTTTTGTGTCAAGAAAGGTTTTTTTCTGAAAATCATAGTTGATCGTGAGATGATTGGTGGTCCCATTTTGCTGACCTGTATAGGTATAAGTCGTAAAGCGAATAGCAGCAGACTGCTTCGCATAATGCACCATATCATAATCAATATTCAGTTCAAAGCGTTTGTTTTCATCGATGTCCTTGGCTTCACTAAACGTCTTTTTGAAATGCTCTAATGCTGAATTGGCGTAGCTTTGAATCTTGTCATCTAGCTGTTTTTGATGAAAAAGAGGATAGTTGACTGCATATCTCATAAATTTCCCGTCATTTACGAGAGTAACGATTTCGACATTTTTATAGTTCGTATCCTGCTTTACATTTTTCTTCTCTGTCCCGCTTGCTTGTTGATTTTGAAAGAAAGCAACGACTCCAATGATGATCGCAAGTGCAAATAGGCTGATACTCCATTTTCCCTTTAATGACACAACGTTCAAATCTCCTCTCATGACGGGCCATTCTTTATCAGTTTGACATCTGTTTGTAATATTTTTATAACATTTGACTTACTTTTGTAATTTTAGAGGATGTTCAGGCGGAATGTCAACTATTTTCCTATTAAACTATGAGAAAAAATGATAGGCCATTCCAAACGAGCAAAAGACACCTCATTTTGCTGCCACGCACATACCTTCATTAATTAAAAAATAGGGCGTACATTGATTTTTCAGAGGCAGACGGCTATAATTTTGATGATTATGATTCTCATTTTCAAACTGACTTTTAATGAAGAAAAGGATGACACCGATTTTGCAGGATAAGCGAACACCTCAACAAAAACGATCATCACATATTCTGTTCTTTTTGATATTTTTTCTCGCCGTCATTGGTTTGGCGGCTGCCATGTTTTTGGCTGTGTCATATGGTGCCAAAACATTGTCTCTGCAAACGGTTTGGACAGCTGTATTTGACTATCAGTCAGATGTCACAGAGCAGCAGATCATCCATGAATTAAGACTTCCTCGTGTTTTAGGAGCAGCTCTTGTCGGAGCGGCATTTGCCGTAGCAGGTGCGCTCATGCAGGGCATCACAAGAAACCCGCTGGCAGATGCGGGGATTCTGGGCATTAATGGCGGTGCGATGTTTGTGGTCGCTCTCTGTTTTGCCTTTTTCCCAGAAATGCCTTATTCGGCACTTATGTTTTTTTCCTTTATTGGTGCAGTGCTTAGTACGCTGCTGATCTTTGCGATTGGGGCGGCTGGTGGCGTTTTGACACCGCTGCGTTTAACTGTAGCAGGAGCCGTTGTGGCTGCATTGCTTCATGCGCTTAGCTCTGGGATCGCGATTTATTTTGACTTGAGTCAGGACCTTGCGTTTTGGTATGCAGGCGGTGTGGCTGGTGTGAAATGGCCGCAGCTGACGATTCTTGCCCCAGTCATTCTGATAGTGATCGTATGGGCGATGCTATTAGGACGGTCGCTGTCGCTGCTGACGCTCGGTGAAGATGTAGCGGCAAATTTAGGGGTGAAAACACGACAAGTGCGAATACTAGGAATGGCAGCTGCCGTATTATTAGCAGGGGTTTCTGTATCAGCAGTCGGATCGATTGGATTTGTCGGTCTTGTCATCCCGCATATCGCAAGAAAGCTGGTTGGTGTAAACTATCGTTTCGTCATTCCGATGTCGGCGATATTAGGCGCGGTGCTGCTAGTCTTTGCTGACCTTGCCAGCCGCACCGTTAATCCGCCCCGAGAGCTTGCCATTGGCGTGATGGTGGCACTTGTCGGTGTTCCTTTCTTCTTATATATTGCCAGAAAAGAAGGGAGGAACCTGTCATGAGAGAGAAACAGCGGGCTCTTGTCGTGACAGTCGTTTTGCTTTGTTTGACTGCGGCTGTTGTGCTGTATAGCTTAAATACCGGCACGCTGAAACTAAGTCCTCTTGTGGTCGTCAAAACGTTATTCGGCTTTGGGGATTTTCAAAGTGAAACGGTGCTGTTTGACTATCGTCTGCCTCGAATCGTGGTGACGATGCTGGCGGGAATTGGTCTTGGCATTGCGGGCGGCATTTTGCAGAGCTTATCTCGTAACCCGCTGGCCGATCCAGGAATTATTGGACTGAATGCAGGAGCAGCATTTGGCTTAATCGTGTTTGTGACGTATTTCCATGCACTAGAAGGCAATCCATCTCTTCTTATTCCGCTCTTTACATTTGGCGGAGGGCTTCTTGCGGCAGCGGTCATCGTGCTTCTGGCGTATAACCGGCAGGAAGGGCTTGTTCCCATCCGGCTGATCCTAGTAGGAATTGCAGTTGCGGCGGGATTCAGTGCTTTGACGTTATATTTGTCATTGAAGCTGGATGAAGATACTTACACATTTGCTTCAAGATGGCTTGTCGGTAATGTCTGGGGGAGAGACTGGATTCATGTGTTAGCGCTTCTGCCTTGGATTGTATGCCTTGTGCCGCTTACGCTGATGCAGTCAAGCACGCTCAATGCATTGACATTAGGAGATGCTGTCGCCTCAAGTGTAGGTGTACGTGTCCAGCGTCAGCGTCTCCTTTTGCTGACCTTGGCTGTTGGTTTGGCGAGTGCAAGTGTTTCGATGACAGGCGGTATTGGTTTTATTGGTCTTGTCGCCCCGCATTTGGCAAGGCGGCTTGTCGGCTCGCTGCATCAGTATTTTTTACCGGTTAGTGCGCTGCTTGGCTTGTTGATTTTGGTCAGTGCCGATACAATCGGACGTTCCATCTTTGCCCCAAATGCCATACCAGCGGGTGTGGTTGTGGCTTTTATTGGGGCACCTTATTTTCTCTATTTATTAACAAAAACGAAATAAACGTGAAAGAGGAACTCATCATGAAAAAATTACTTGTGCTTGTTTTAACGTTCTGTTTCATTATGCTTGCCGCTTGTGGTCAACAGGAAACAAAGAATACAACAACTCAAAATGATCATGGAACACCGAAAATTGCTTCCTTGTCTATCCATTTAACCAATGACTTATTAGCACTCGGTATCAAGCCGGCAGGCTCTGTTGTAGGAGGGGACTTAAAAGATTTCCTTCCACATGCGAAAAAGCAGCTGAGTGGTACGAAGAAGCTGGGCATCGCAGCCGATCCCGATATGGAGTCACTGCTTGCATTACAACCAGATGTCATTTATGTCGATGAAGAACTAGCTGGACAAGACTTATCGAAATATAAGAAAATCGCCAAAACGGAAGTGTTTAATTTAAATGACGGCACTTGGCGTGATCATTTGAAAAAAATCGGCAAGCTCGTCAATAAAGAAAAAGAAGCCGATCAATATATTCAGGATTACAATCAAGAAGCAAAAGAAGTCAAATCGCTCATCAAACAAAAGATTGGAAACGGGAAAGTAATGGCGATCCGTGTGACGGCAAAGGAGCTTCGAGTATTTAGCATGAAGCGCCCAATGGGTCCTATTTTATACGAGGATTTAGGTCTGACACCTGTCGATGGTGTGAAGAAACTGGACAGCAAGCGGCCATTTGAAGTGATTTCTCAAGAGGTTCTTCCTGACTATGATGCAGATGCTATCTTTGTCGTCGTGAATCGTGATGATAAAGCGCAGCAGGTATTCAAGCAATTAGAAAAGACTCCGATTTGGAAGGGTCTAAAAGCCGTGAAGAAAAATCAAGTCTATCCGATTGCCGATCAGCCATGGCTCGATTACTCAGCACTAGGCAATAAAATGGCATTGGATGAAGCAAAAGAGATGTTTTCTACATCAAAATAAAATGAAATCAGGCATCATTCCTTTTATGGGAATGATGTCTCTTTTTTTGATCTGGTCTTCTATTCATTCGGTTTTTGCATACATATGAGAGAGAACGAGCAGTACCGCCCGTGAAGGGGAAGAAAGGGAGGGGATACAGTTGAAGGTTCAAAAAATTAGTGCAGGTACAATCGCAAGGCTTGTGCTGCTTTTGCTCGCGCTTGTCAACAGTGCTCTAACCGCTGCGGGAAAAAGCCCAATTCCTATTGATGAAGAAGGTATTCAGCAATTTATCACGTTAGCCTTTCTTGGGATTACATCACTATGGGCCTATTGGAAAAACAATGATATAACGAAAAAAGCACGAACAAAAAAAGAAGAATAAGAGAAAAAAGAGCCTTTTCATGATAAAAGGCTCTTTTTCAGCGAAGCGTCAAACGCCTCTCCCCGCAATTTGACTCTTCCTGAAAGGCTTACGCCCGTCGTTCTCCCATGTTGGCGAGGAATGCTTTTACTTCCTCAATGCTTAAGCCGATAGCTTTCGCCTCACTCATCAGACGCTTCCACTCTGATATATTCGAATCAGTCAGCTTTCTATGAGTGACATGTAACGTCTTTTCTTCCTGCTCCTTTCGGTACGTTTGGAGCAGCTGATAGAGTTCTTCTTTCGGCATGCCGGATTGGACGGCATTGACGATATGCTCCCGCCATTCGTGTTCACCACCCTCAGAGTAATGAAACATCATCGTCTCTGCATCAAACAGCTCTTGTAAATCAATTTCTAGTGAAGAGGATACCTTTTTTAAAAACTGGACAGATGGATTTCTGTGGACACCACGCTCAATTTTACTCAAATACGACTTAGAGACATGGGCATCTTCAGCCAGCTGCTGAATGGAGTATCCTTTCCTCTTTCGGTAAATGCGTATCACCTTTCCTATCATTCTTATCAATGATCTCCCTTCTCCCTGGCGAATCGTACTGCGACCTTTTCGTTCATTATAAGAAATAAATTGTTCTTTATAAAATTCAAAAACGTAAGAAACAGGAAGTAAACAAAAGAAAACGAACGATTTCGTTCTTTAAAAAGAACTATAAGACCTATTATGACATTTTTCTTTGCGGGTATTATCTTTTATAATCCAATCATTAACAAAAAGAAACCATATATAACCTTTTTATGATGAAATCGGGAGGTATCTATGAATGAGAATATAGGTTTTAAGCAGCTGTTTTCTGTCATTAAAGAGAAAATGGCCCTTCTGATCCTGATTGTCCTGATCGTAACGGGCACTTCAGCCTACTATCAGTTCTATGTCTCGACTCCTGTATATCAGGCAACCACTCAAATTCTTGTTCATAAACGCAGCAATGACGCACAAGCAAACTTAAACGATATTCAGATGAACCTTCAATATACACGTACCTTTCAAGTTTTATTAAAAAGTCCGATCGTCATTGAAAAAGTAAAAGAAACACTCAACCTCACAGAATCAGCTGAAGGATTAAAACACAAAATTGCCACAAGTACAGAAAATGAGTCTGAGGTCATCAATATTTCTGTACAAGATGAGGATCGCGCAAAGGCAGTCGCCATTGCGAATACCGCAACAGAGGTGCTGCAAGAAGAAATCAAAAAAACCATGAATATGGATCGCATTAATGTTTTGTCTGAAGCCAAGCTGTCCAATACGATTCTCATGAATTCCAGAAAATTCGTTCATATCGTTCTGGCACTAGGTGCCTCTTTATTAGGGGGGATGACACTCATTTTCTTAATGAATTTACTCGATGATACTGTAAAACGAACACATCAAATAAGAGAAGAGATCGGATTGCCGTCGCTCGGAAGTGTCTATCAGATGCAGGCAGACAGGAGGGCAAAAAAAGACAAGCAGTCCGTCATAACGGGAGGACAGAACATTGATCTTTAAGAGGAAGAAAAGAGAAAAGAGAGATTTATCCTGTATTTCTGTATTAAATCCTCACTCTGTCATTGCAGAACAATTCCGTACAATCCGAACTAACATCGAATTCACATCAATCCAAACAAGGCTGAAATCCATATTGGTGACATCCTCCTTGCCGAAGGAAGGGAAATCATTTACGGCTGCAAACCTAGCAGCTGTTTTTGCACAGCAGAAAAAGCGGGTGCTGCTGATGGATGCTGATTTGCGAAAGCCGTCTGTTCATGAATATTTTGACCTGAGTCATCACACGGGCTTGACCAATGTACTATTAAATAATTGCAGCTTGGAGGAAGCTATTTTGCCTACACCCATTGAGCATTTAGAGCTGCTTCCGAGCGGAACCATTCCGCCGAATCCAGCTGAGCTGCTCTCCTCTTCTGTCATGAAGCAGCTGTTTTATGAAATTGAACAGCAATATGACATGGTGATTGTTGATTCCGCGCCGCTTCTGCCAGTGGCCGATGCAAAGATCCTGGCGAACCGGACCGATGGGAGCATTCTTGTTGTCTTAAGCGGCAAAACAAAGATAGCGGCTGTGAAGAAATCAAAAGAAGTGTTAGAAGGAACAACAGGTAAACTGCTTGGGGCTATGCTAAATGGCAAGAAAGAGAAAAAGGGAAGGCTGTATATGTATTAACAAGATTGATAGGTGATGTCTCCTAATCTTTAACAATGGAGGCACTCGATCCTGCTGTGGGCATGACAAATGCCTTAGATGCTCGTCATCAATAGTGGGGTGTGAGGACGGGTTTGATGCCCATTTTACGTAAGAATAGTGATGTTGAAAAAGGGGGAGGAGCGTTGACTTACGCCCAAAGATTATCAATCATCGTGGCACTAGATTCATATCTCATCTTAGTTGCTGTCTTTTTTGGCTTTCAATTTGTCCAAGAAGCGGCGTTAACTGTTTATACATTTGAAATGCTCGTCATTTCTTCGCTCAGTCTGCTCATTGGGCACCATTTGTTTTCGTATATTTTTCACGTGTACAAGCAAGTATGGGCTTATACAGGGGTAAGAGAGCTATTTTCTTTAATGAAGACCTTTGTGTGTTCTTTTTTATTTTCAATGGCAATGCTGTACCTTTTCGTGCAGACATGGCCCTTTCGGTTTTTGTTCATTGTGTGGCTTTTCCACGTATTATTCATCGGCGCATCTCGAATGGCCTCCCGGCTATTTCATGATGGTGCAAAGCGGCTGCAGGTAGAAAAGGAGCGGGCCTTAATCATTGGCGCCGGATCAGCCGGGACCATCATCGTTCGTCAGCTTCAGCAATCGAGTGATGTACATATTGAACCAGTCGCCTTCATAGATGATGACAAGACGAAGCATAAGCTTGAAATCATGGGACTGCCTGTTCTAGGGGGAAAAGAACAGATTCAAACAGCTGTTGTGATGATGGATATTCAAAAGATCATCATCGCCATTCCGTCCAAAAGCAGCCATACCTTAAAAGGGCTGTATAAGGAATGCGTAGCGACTGGGGTCAAAACGCAGATCATGCCAGAGATGGAGCAGATTTTAAAAGGAACTCATGCGCTGAATCAATTACGGGATGTACAGCCAGAGGATTTACTCGGAAGAGAACCGATTCAATTAGATTCAAGCCGTCTATCTGTCCATTTAAAGGGGAAAACGATTATGGTCACAGGGGCAGGCGGATCGATTGGGTCAGAAATCTGTCGTCAAATTTGTGTGTTTGCTCCTCAAGCGATTGTGCTTGTGGGACACGGGGAATTTAGCATTCATTCTATTTTACTAGAGCTGAAAGAAATTTATGGGGACACCATCAGTCTCTATCCACAAATTGCAGATATCCAAGATAAACAGAAAATGAGTGAAATCGTTGGTCAGTTTCAGCCGGATATGATTTATCATGCCGCGGCACATAAGCATGTCCCGCTCATGGAGATCAGTCCAAAAGAAGCAGTGAAAAACAATATTATCGGGACAAAAAATGTCGCAGAAGCTGCACATGAGCACGGCATTGAAACATTCGTCCTCATTTCCTCTGACAAAGCGGTCAATCCTGCCAATGTGATGGGCGCCACAAAGCGGTTTGCTGAAATGCTGATCATGCAAATGGGGGCAGGCAGTGAAACAAAATTTGTAGCGGTTCGGTTTGGAAATGTACTCGGAAGCAGGGGAAGCGTCATCCCTATTTTTAAGAAACAGATCGAACAAGGCGGGCCGGTCACGGTCACGCACCCAGCGATGACAAGGTATTTTATGACCATTCCAGAAGCATCAAGGCTTGTCATTCAGGCGGGTGCATTGGCAGAAGGAAGACAGATTTTTGTATTAGATATGGGGGAGCCAGTGAAAATTGTTGACCTCGCAGAAAACCTCATTCACCTCTCAGGCTATACCACAGACCAGATTCCGATCACGTTCACAGGCATTCGTCCTGGGGAGAAAATGTATGAAGAATTACTCAACCAGCATGAAAAAGCACAGGAACAAATTTTTCCGAAAATTCATATCGGCCATGCGCTGGATGGTGATCCATATGTGCTGAACCGCTTTATCCATGAATTTGACATGATGAGTGAAGAGCAAATGAGAGAAGCATTGTTTGCTGCCATCGAATCGCATGATTTGTTGTCTGAACAGATGACCAGAGAGGAGGAAGCGCTTGCCAATGAAGAAAAAAGTCTTGTTTTGCGCAACGGTTGACTATCATTTTAAGGCATTTCACCTTCCCTATTTCCGGTGGTTTCAGGAACAAGGATGGGAAGTGCATACAGCAGCAAATGGTCAGCTGGAGCTGCCCTATGTGGATCAAGCGCACTCAATTCCGATTCAGCGCTCCCCTTTTCATGTGCACAACCGGTTTGCGTATGTGGAGTTGAAGAAGCTGTTAGCGAAAGAACACTACGACTTCATCCATTGCCACACACCAATGGGAAGTGTGGTTGGCAGACTTGCAGCCAAAAGCGCGCGCAAAAAAGGGACGAAGGTTCTTTACACAGCACATGGCTTTCACTTTTGGCAAGGAGCGCCGCTTCAAAACTGGCTGCTCTATTATCCAATTGAGCGATGGCTCGCCCGCCATACAGACGCTCTGATCACCATTAATGGAGAGGATTTTAAAAGAGCAGATCATCTATCAAAAGAGCGAACATCTGTTTATTACGTTCCTGGTATGGGTGTGGATATGAAACGATTTGCACCAGTTAATGAAAAAGAGAAGCAGCGTCTTCGTGCAGTCTATGGCTTTTCTTCAGAAGATTTTATTGTGCTGTGTGCTGGCGAATTAAATGCGAATAAAAACCAAGGAATGCTCATCAAAGCATGTGCCCAGCTATATAGGAAAATATCAAATGTGAAGATCGTGTTTGCCGGGGAAGGCACAATGAGGCCGATGTATGAAAAGCTGGTTTGCGGGCTCCATCTTGAAAAGCATGTCCACTTTGCTGGTTTTTGCAAACAAATTGAGGAATGGATGCATATGAGTGATGTATGTGTGTCGACTAGTCTGAGAGAGGGCCTCGGCATGAATCTGCTTGAAGCGATGTCTGCGGAAAAACCAGTCATTGCAACAGAGAATAGAGGGCACTGTGAGCTGATCAGACATGGCGTGAATGGTTTTTTAGTCAAACCGCATGATGTAAATGGCTTGGCTGAATATTTGCACCAGCTCTATCACAAAAGGGATCAGCTGCCCCTCATGGGAAAAGCGGGACGCTCCTTAGCGCATGCATTTGCACAGGAGCAGGCGGTGAGTGCTATGGAAGAAATTTATACAACCTATATGGATCAAGCAGAGAAGGTGATGTGAGCATGCGTAAGCCAAAGGTGTCTATCATCATGGGCGTCTACAATTGCCAAGACACAGTAGAAGAAAGTATTGAATCCATTCTTCATCAAACATATGACAATTGGGAGCTCATCATATGTGATGACGCATCAACAGACGGCACCTATGAAAAAGTGCTGTCTTATACAAAACGAGACCCTGAAAGAATTCGCCTTATCCGCAATGAGCATAATCAAAGGCTTGCTGCCAGTCTGAATCGCTGTCTAGCTGAAGCAAGGGGAGACTTGATTGCACGGCAGGATGGCGACGATGTATCAGTATCAGTTCGTTTAGAAAAACAGGTTCATTTCCTAGAAACACATCCTGAATATGATGTGGTCGGTACGGCGATGACGGTGTTTGATGAATCGGGTACAAAAGGTGTACGTGCACTTATTTCAGAGCCTGATCGGAAGGTGCTGGCAAAAGGGACTCCTTTTTGTCATGGAACCATTATGATGAGGGCTGCTGCATACAAGGCTTTACATGGGTATCGCTCTGTGAAAACAACAAGGCGGATGGAAGATATCGATCTGTGGATCCGTTTTTTTGCTGCGGGGAGAAAAGGCTTTAATTTACAAGAGCCGTTATACCTTGTGAGAGAGGATGAAGCGGCCTTTCAGCGCCGTAAGTTTCAATATTCAATGGATAATGCCTGGCTCATTTTAAAAGCATGCTGGTTATTAAAATTGTCGCCGGTTCATTATCTGTTTGCACTAAAGCCGGTGGTTCGCGCCTGTTTATCACCGAAGATCATGAAATTTTATCATCGGCGGAAGCTGGAGGCGTCTTTGTTGAAAAGGGGGGACGATTCGGGATGAGTGAGCCAAAGCGTGTACTTCATATTGTGGGCGGGATGAACCGCGGCGGGGCTGAAACGATGATCATGAACATCTATCGTGCACTCGATAGAAATGTCCTTCAATTTGACTTTATTACCCACCGAAAGGATGTCTGTGATTATGATGAGGAAATTCAAAGGCTCGGGGGACGCATCTTGTACGTCCCAAGTATTGGGGCGTCCTCTCCTTTGGCATTTGTGAAAACATTGACAAAGACAATCAAGCGAACAGGACCGTATCAGGCAGTGCATGCCCATACGGATTTTCAAACAGGTTTCTCCGCACTTGCTGCGAAATTGGCGGGTGTGAAGGTGCGGATTTGTCATTCGCATAATACAGCTTGGAAACAGTCGCCAAATTGGGTAGACCATATGATGCTCAAAGGGTTTCGCCAGCTGATCTTTGCATTTTCTACACAGCTTGTTGCATGCGGTGAGGATGCCGGTTCCTTTTTATTTGGGCAGAAAAAAATGAAGAATGGACAAGTTGAGGTGCTGCCGAATGGGATTGATTTATCCCTTTTCTTTCAGCCTGATCCAGACGAAAAGGTGAAGATCAAAAAGCAGCTGGGTCTTCACGAAAAGAGCATGATTATTGGTCATATTGGCCGGTTTCATGAGCAAAAAAATCACGTTTTTTTTATGGAACTGGCACAGACCTTAAAGAAACAGGGGGTCTCATTTCAACTTGTCCTTGTAGGGGATGGACCACTGAGGCAGGTGGTTGAATCATATGCGGAGAAGGCAGGCTTGTTAGACGACATTGTCTTTACAGGCGTCGTATCAGACGTTCCGCAGTATATGAAAGCATTTGATGTATTTGTGATGCCGTCCTTGTTTGAAGGACTTCCGCTTGTATTAGTGGAAGCACAGGCATCTGGATTGCCTTGTGTGATTTCAGATCATATTACAGAGGAAGTGGATTTAGGCTGCGGTCTTGTGAAAAGAATGTCGCTGCGGGATTCTGCGCATGAATGGATGAAGGCGGTGCTTGAAGCATATCATGCAGAGCCTCCTCTTCAAGAGACCATTACGTCCCAGCTTGAACAAAGAGGATTTGATGTCAAACAGAACATCACACGTGTGATGAATGGATATGGACTGTAAGGAAGGAATGGCAGATGGCGGTTTATTTGGTGAACATGATTTTGGTCTATTTATGGTCGAGCTTTGCCGCATTTTACGGCAGGCGTGATGATACCATTCAAAGCGGATGGCGGCCTAACAAGATTCTGGTGTTATTTCCGTTTTTGTTTCTTTGTATTGTCGCTGGTATTCGGTACAAAGTAGGAACCGATTTTGTCACATATGGACAGATGTATGAGTTCTCCGTCAATTATGAAAAGCCTTGGCATATATTCGGATTTGGTGTGGACAAGGCGGCCACTGACCCAGGATTTACGTTTATTTTATGGATGCTCAATCAACTGTCCCGTGATCCGCAAATCATGTATATCTCGGTTGGGGCGATCACCTATTTTTTTATCATCAAGACGCTCATTCAATATGGCCGTCCCTTTGAGCTGAGTATGCTGCTTTTTCTCGGCACTTTTCATTATTACGCTTCGTTTAATGGCATGCGTCAGTATATGGTGGCTGCGGTTCTTTTTTATGCTATCCGTCTTGTGATCAATGGTCAGTGGAAATTGTATTTTCCGCTTGTCCTCGTATGTTCATTGTTTCATTCATCGGCTCTCATCATGATTCCTGTGTATTTTATCGTGAGAACAAAAGCATGGTCTTGGATGATGCTGGTCTTATGCATGATTTTCTTAGGGTTAACTGCTCTTTATGACCGCTTTGTTTCCGTGTTTGTCGTGATGCTGCAAGGCAGTTCATATGGGCATTACGAGGAATGGCTCACAACGAATACGAATGGAATGAATGTGACAAAAATTGGTGTGTTGGTTTTGCCGCTTTTACTTGCTTTCCTTTATCGAAAACGACTTCGTGAGCTGACGCCTGAGAGTGATTACATTGTGAATTTTTGTTTGCTCGGTTTCTTGTTTGGCATCCTTGCTACAAAGGATGTCATTTATGCAAGATTTCATATCTATTTTGGCTTGTATCAGCTTATTTTACTGCCATATTTCACACGTATTTTTGATCAGCGGTCTAATGTCTTTATCTATGTAGGGATTGCTGTTTGCTATATTCTGTACAGCATCATGCTGATGCCGTTCGATTCATCTGTTTTACCGTACAGGACGATATTTACAAAGTAGATTTGGAGAAAGGTGGGGCATGTTGTAATGCCAGCTATCAGTCTATTGGTCGCAGTCTACAATACGAGTCAATATGTGGAGCAATGCCTTCAATCAATTGCAGATCAAAGTTTTTCAGATATAGAAGTGATTCTCGTGAATGATGGATCGACGGATCACAGCGGAGAATGTCTTGAAGCGTTTGCTGCGCAAGATCAGCGCTTTCGGGTCATTCATCAAACCAATCAAGGGTTAGGCGCTGTGAGGAACCGGGGCATCGAAGAAGCAAAAGGGACGTATATCGCCTTTATTGATTCAGATGATATTCTCGCGCCTCATTACTGTGAAGCCTTGTATGAAAAAGCTGAAATGACCGGCGCAGATCTTGTTGTCAGTGAGTACTGGATTCAATTTGAACAGTCAAAGCGAACCATACCAACGACGCTGTTAGCCGAGCGATCAGCCGAAAAGACGAGTTTAATTGAAGCGTTATTGCACGGAGACATCACGGGGTTTTCATGGAATAAGCTGTATCGGCGTGCCTTTATCGAAGAACATCACATTCGATTTCCGCTGCGGGGGGAACTTGAGAACATAGAAGATCAATATGTGACGCTGCGCTGTTTTTCTTTATCACGCAGCATCGCCTTTGTTCATGAACCTCTTTATTACTACCGGGTTCATCTGTCTTCTATTGTGCAGCGATATCAGAAGCAGTATTTTCATCATGGACTGACCTTTTATCATGCACAGCGCTTGTTTTTGACAGAATATGATGACATCTCTCTGTATGAAAAGGCACTTGTTTTTTTTATTGTCAATCATACCCTTCATTGTATGCTCAACGAATGGAAGAGCCAAAATGCACTCTCTCTTCGGGAAAAGCTTGATCACATGCGGGAAATGGTGACACACGAGGCCTTTCTGCATGCCGTCAAACAAGTGGAACCATCGAAGCTCACCGCTCGAAAGCGAATGATTTTATTCCTTGCTAAGTGCCGGCTGGTTTATCCGCTTTCTGCCGCCGCTTCTAGCTATCAAAAATGGATCGAATATCAAACAAGGAAATAGGGGTGATGAGATTGACATTGCAGCAATTGAAGGCGCACGCCGCAGAGTGGCTGCTCTTAAAGGTTAAATATCCGCTTGAGTATCGACTGAGCCGCCAAAGCCTGCCAGAGCTGAGTCATCAGAAGAAAATCATTCTCACGCTGCTGCCAGGGCATGATAATTTAGGGGATCATGCGATTGCCTATGCGAGTTATTGTTTTTTAAAAGAGCACTTTCCCGCCTATGACATTATCGAAGTGGACATGAAAGAGATCTATCGCCTCGCCCGTCCGTTAAAGCGTATGCGGCACCCAGAAGACATCGTCTGTATCATCGGTGGGGGCAATATGGGGGACTTATACCGTTATGAAGAATGGACGAGACAATTTATCTTGAAGACCTTCAAGTCCTATCCGGTGATTCAACTGCCGGCCACTGCCCATTTTACAGAAACAAAGAGAGGAAAAAGAGAGGAACGCCGCGCCATTCAGACATACAAACATCATCCAAGGCTGCTTCTCATGGCAAGAGATCAAACAACCTATACTTGGATGAAGCAGCACTTCCCTGATCAAGATGTGTGGAAACAGCCTGATATGGTGCTGACATTAGACGAAACATCAAAGGAACAAAAACGTGAAGGGATTCTGCTTTGTCTGCGTGAGGATAAGGAAGCCTATCTCACCAAGGAGAGCCGGCAGCAGCTGCAGCAGCATATTCAAGAGACGTATGATCAAGTCGGTTTCATCACAACGACAATTGGCAAACGAGTTGATCGAACGACTCGCTTAGATGAATTATCTGCCTTATGGACAGAGTTAAGAAAGGCGCAGGTCGTCGTGACAGACCGGCTTCATGGCATGATCTTTTGTGCGATTACGCATACACCATGTGTTGTCCTCAGGTCGTTTGATCATAAGGTGATGGAAGGGTATGAATGGGTGGCTCATCTTCCGTTTTTGACGCTATTAAAAGAACCGAATGAGGCGGCTGTGAAAGAGGCGATTCATCAGCTGATGAAAACGAGCGGACAAAAGGGAGAGGAAGCTGGATGAAAGCTTTTAAACGCTGCGTGAAAACAAAATGAATCGAGCATTTCTTTACAATGCCAGTGCAAACTTCATGACGTTTGTCTTGATGATGCTTATGTCTGTTTGTTTAACACCGTACATCGTTCATACACTTGGAGTGGAAGCATTCGGCTTAATCCATCTGACGCAAAATATGATCAACTATTTATCGGTTATTACGGCTTCATTAAGTGCTGTTGTGGTGCGCTTTTTTTCTGTGGCGGCTCATAAAGGAGAAATGGAGAAGGCGCAGCGCTATCTCTCATCTTATTTCGTTAGTTCCATTTTTTTATCGATCAGTCTTTTTCTGTTTTGTCTGTTCATGTCCCGCCAGCTGGTAGAGTGGCTTCATGTGCCTGGTCATCTCGCAAAAGACACACAGACCGCTTTTATATTAGGGGGTCTTTTATTTATGCTCAATTTTGTCATGTCCGGCATTGGGGCTGCGCCGTTTTATGCGAATAAGTTATATGTATCAAGTGTTGGTCAGGCCATTCAGATGTTTTTGAGGGCATTTATGATTGTGATGCTGTTTACATGGACGGCACCAGCCATCTGGCATATTCCGCTTGCGGCCGTCATAGGAAGCTTGGCGGCTATGGGAATCGGTATCTATTATTTTAAAAAACTCATTCCTTGGTTTTCGTTTAAGTGGCGGCACGTCTCATTATCTTCTAGTCTCACACTTGTTCGATCAGGGGTCTGGCATTCTTTTGAGCAAATGGGAATTTTGTTGTTTTTACAAATTGACTTATTGATGACCAACCTGCTCATTGGAGCGGAAGCGACGGGACAGTATGCGGCGATTTTACAGTTCCCATTATTATTACGCACACTCGCAGGGACACTGGCGGTTGTATTTGCCCCAACGATCACGAAATTTTACTCGAATCAAGACAAAGAAGGTCTCATCCAATATGCAGCCAGTGCCATTAAATGGAGCGGTTTATTTGTCGCGTTCCCAGCCGCTCTACTAGGAGGGCTCGCCGGTCCGCTCATGCTTTTATGGCTTGGACCTGCCTTTGAAGAGCTGAAATGGCTTCTCATGATACATGCAGCTTATTTATGTTTGACCTTGATGTTTTTACCGCTGACATATGTGCCGACCGCTTTTAATCGATTGAAAGTTCCAGCGGTGGTCACGCTCATATTAGGAGTATCCAATGTGCTTTTTGCCTATGGATTGACTCATATGCTTCAGCTTGGCTTATATGGCATTGCATCAGCAGGAGCGATAGTTTTATTGATGAAAAATATCGTGTTTCTGCCATTTTATACGGCCCGCATCACGAATCAGAAACGCACCATCTTTTACAAACATACATTGGTTCCATTTGCAGGAGCGCTCATGATTTGGGGCGTCTGTGCAGGGATTCAAGCGATTTATGACGTGACCTCATGGTGGGAGCTGTTTTGTATTGGTGGTCTTTGTTTCATTCTTTATATGGGCTACTTGTATCAATTTGCAGGAACAAAACGAGAGCGGCAGCAGCTGGTGCATAAGGTAAAACAAGCTGTTTCCCGCTAGTGAGATAAGGAGATTTAATGATGAAAAGAATGTTAGATGTGATGGTGGCATTGACGCTGCTCATCGCAGGCAGTCTTCTTTTTCTTCTGATTTATGGACTGATTCGGTGGAAAATTGGGACGCCTGTGTTGTTTCGGCAGAAGCGGCCTGGTCTGTATGGCCGGCCATTTATGCTGTATAAATTTCGGACGATGACCGATGAACGCGACGAGCACGGGGGGCTCCTGCCAGATCATCTTCGATTAACAAAAACCGGCGCCTTGATTCGCAAGCTCAGTCTTGATGAATTGCCGCAATTAGTCAATGTCCTAAAAGGAGAGCTCAGTCTCGTTGGACCAAGGCCTCTTCTGATGGAGTATCTGCCGGTGTATACAGAGGAGCAAGCAAGGCGCCATCTTGTAAAGCCTGGCATTACTGGATGGGCACAGGTGAATGGAAGGAACACGATCTCCTGGGAGGAGAAATTCACCTATGACCTCTGGTATGTCGAGCATCAATCATTTTGGCTTGATATGAAAATTTTATGGATGACCTTGCTGAAAGTCATCAAAACAGAGGGGGTGCAGCAGCCGCATCATGCCACAGCTGAAAAATTCAAAGGAACCGATATGTAAAGAGCAGCCCATAGGTTTAATTGGGGCTGGCGGGCATAGCAAAGTCATTCAGGATATGATTGTTGCACATCCCGATTACTCATTATGTGCCGTATTAGATGATCAATTTGAAGAGGAGGTCACTCAAAGCGGCATCTTGTATGGACCGATCTCCATGAGTCAACAGCTGAGAGAGACAATGCCTCATATGAAATGGCTGATTGCTATTGGGCAAAATGAGATGAGACAGCTAGTAAAGGAACGCCTCTCATTTGAAAACAAGGCGTTTGCCACGCTCATCCATCCAGAGGCGGTCATAAGTCCATCAGCGGTCATTGGAGGGGGAACTGTCGTGATGGCAAGGGCAGTAGTTCAAGCAGATGCAGCAATCGGTGAACATGCGATTATCAACACAGGATCTATCGTAGAGCATGACTGTATACTCGAATCGTTTGTGCACCTATCACCAGGAGCAGTGTTAACTGGCTGTGTGTCTGTACGAATGGGTACCCATATTGGGGCAGGTGCTGTTGTGATACCCGGGATATCGATCGGAAGCTGGACAATCATTGGCGCAGGAGCCGCAGTAACAAAAGATATACACGATCAGAAAGTCGCTGTAGGCATTCCTGCAATAGAAATCAAAGATCGGAGAGAAGGTGGGAAATGATGCAAGAAAGGAAACGAATTTACTTATCGCCTCCGCATATGAGCGGAAAAGAGTATCTGAAAATAGAGGAAGCCTTCAAGAGCAACTGGATTGCGCCGCTTGGACCTCTGGTGAATGAATTTGAGCAGGCAGTCGCGGGCTATGCAGGAGTGAAGACAGGAGCGGCTTTATCTTCAGGAACAGCAGCGATTCACCTCGCCTTAAAGCTTATTGGTGTTCAAAAAGGGGACGTTGTCTTTTGTTCAACCCTCACATTTGTTGCAACTGCAAATCCGATTTTATATGAACAAGCGACGCCTGTTTTTATTGATTCTGAAAGAGATACATGGAATATGTGCCCGCTTGCTTTAGAGAAAGCCTTTGTGGAATCAAAACGACTTGGAAAAAGACCCCGTGCTGTTATTGTCGTGCATTTATATGGACAAAGCGCAAAAATGGACGAGATTCTGGCGTTGTGTGAAGCATATGATGTACCAGTCATTGAGGATGCGGCTGAATCGTTAGGTGCTCTATATAAAGGGAAAAAAAGCGGCTCAATGGGCAGGTTCGGTGTCTATTCGTTTAATGGAAATAAAATCATTACAACATCAGGTGGCGGTATGCTTGTGAGTGATGATGAAGCTGCGATCGAACGCTGCCGCTTTCTCGCTTCACAGGCTAGAGAACGCGCCATGCATTATGAGCATCAAGAGATAGGATACAACTATCGCATGAGCAACCTGCTAGCAGGCGTCGGGATTGCTCAGATGGAAATATTGGACGAGCGTGTTGAACAGAAGCGACGCATTTTCAAGCGTTATCAGGATGCTTTATCTAAGGTAGAGGGCCTGTATTTCATGCCAGAATATCAAGGCACCAAGTCCAACCGCTGGCTGACGACATTGACTATTGATCGTGATAAGAGAACGTCTCCAGTGGACATCATTGCTGCACTAGAAAAAGAACAGATCGAAGCAAGGCGTGTATGGAAGCCGCTGCACCAGCAGCCGCTCTTTCGTGATTGTCCTTTTTATTCAGCAGCGAAAGGCACTCCCGTATCTGAGTTGTTATTTGAAACAGGGCTTTGTCTCCCCTCTGGAACAAGTATGACAGAAGCTGAACAGGATCGTATCATTGACACACTTCGTAATGCCCTGCGAGAAAAAACATTCACCTCTTCACAGGCTGCTCATTCGTAAGCAGCCTGTCTCTCTTTCTATCAAATTCATCAATTAATGGAATAAATAGGTATATGTATTGTCAATTCGTTTTAAATATGATATTGACAAAGGGGTCCTTCCTCCTTAAAATGAAAATGATTATCAGCGTCAATTAGGAGGAACATCTTATGTCTATTTGGAGTCATTTTTTTCCGAAAATTAAAATAAATACAGTATTACCTTTCCTGCTGATCTTTTTATTAGTAGGCTGCTCTCAAGCAAACAATGGAGCAGGTGGAAACAAGGATCATCCTGACATGATCACGATGGCTTGGCCGAGAGATATTGGCGAAATGAATCCGCACGTATACAACCCATCACAATTGTTTGCACAATCAATGATTTATGAGCCATTGGTCAGCTATCAAAAGAATGGAAAGCTAAAACCTGAATTAGCGAAATCATGGGATGTTTCAAAGGATGGCAAGGTGTATACTTTTCATTTAAGAGACAATGTGACGTTCTCAGATGGATCTGAGTTTAATGCTAACATTGTGAAAAAGAACTTTGATTCCATCTTAAAAAACAAGGATATACATAGCTGGTTAGGTGTTATAAAAAAAATCAAAAAGACAGAAGCAGTAGACAAGAAAACGTTTAAACTCACATTAACAGAGCCATATTATCCAACTGTTCAAGAATTAGCAGTTGTCCGCCCGGTTCGTTTCTTAGGCGAAGCAGGCTTCCCTAAAAACGGAGATACGTCAAAAGGAATTGAAAAACCAGTGGGGACAGGCCCTTGGGTATTAAAAACATACCAAAAAGATGACTATGCCATTTTCGAACGAAATGACCATTATTGGGGAGAAAAACCAAAGGTTAAAGAAATCAAAGTCAAGGTGATCCCAGATGCGGAAACGAGAGTCATGGCATTTGAAAAAGGCAATGTAGATGTCCTTTACGGAGAAGGAACCATTAGCCTTGATGCCTACAAACAGCTAGAGGCGAGCGGCAAGTATGAAACAAAAATGTCAGAGCCTGTAGCAACGAGACAGCTTGTCATGAACACAAAAGTGGATCAGCTGTCAGATGAGAAAGTGCGTCATGCCCTTCAATATGCTATTAATAAGAAATCAATGGTAGAAGGTGTCACCTCTGGCTTAGAGGATGAAGCAGATCACATATTGCCGACCAACATGCCTTACACATCTGATATTAAGGTGAAGTCTTTCCAGTATGATGTAGACAAAGCGAAAGCATTGCTGGATGAAGCAGGCTGGACACTTCCAAAAGGAAAAACCGTTCGTGAAAAAGATGGAAAAGCGCTTGAATTTAGTATGATGTATGACTCAGCAGAATCGATTCAAAAAGCGATGGCTGAGACGCTTCAAGCAGAATGGGGAGCCATTGGCGTTGGCGTCAAACTTGAAGGTGTGGAGCTGGCAACACAAGTGCAGCGCTTTAAAGCCAACAAATTTGATATGAACTTCTTTAGCAACTACGGAGCGCCTTATGATCCGCATACATTTATGAACGTCGTCTCATCAGATGGTTTTGGATTCAAAGAAGCCATCTCAGCCTATCCAAATAAGGACAAGCTGATCAAAGAAATGAGCGAAATTCCATCAACAACCAATGAAAACAAACGAAAAGCACTTTATTCGTCTGTGTTATCTTCATTACAGGATCAAGGGGCGATTGTGCCAATCTCTTATTTTAAAAAGACAGCCGTTTATCAAAAAAATGTGAAGGACTTTGAGTTCCCAGCAAATCGCGATGAACATCCATTCACAGGCATTAAGCTGAAGTAATAGAAGGAAGGTAAGGAAATGGGCCGCTATATCGTCAAACGCATGCTATCAATCATCCCTGTATTTTTATTAGCCACACTTTTTACGACTGGTATGATTCACCTTTCACCAGTTGACCCGGCTGAGGCATATTTAGCAGCGGCTCATATCCAGCCTACGGATGAAATTTTAGCGCAAAAACGAAGTGAATTTGGTTTAGACCAACCGTTTTATATGCAGTATCTTCACACCATTGAAAAAGTCATTCACCTTGATTTTGGCCAGTCGTATATGTCGAACCAGCCTGTGCTCAATGAGGTGATCTATAGAATACCAGCGACGATTCAATTGGCGCTGACTAGTCTGCTGATAGCTATTTGTGTCAGCATTCCGCTCGGCTTTTTCAGCGGCATGAGGAAAAATGGCGTCGTTGATCATATGAGCCGGCTTATTTCTTTTTTAGGAGCATCTATCCCGACGTTTGTCTTGGGGTATTTGCTCATCTTCTTTTTTTCAGTGAAGCTCGATCTTTTACCAGTTGAAGGGGTCGGAACATGGGAGCATCTCATCCTGCCGTCGATCACACTGGCCGTCCCTTTAATTGCTACGTATACAAGGCTATTACGATCAAGTGTGAGTGAGGCGCTTCAAGAGCCTTTTGTTCAATATGCGAGAATCAGAGGATTAAAGGAACGGTCGATCATGTTCAAGCATGTATTGAGAATCGCTATATCGCCAATGCTGACAGGGCTTGGGGTGAATCTTGGCAAGCTGCTGACAGGAACCATTATCGTAGAGGCGGTTTTTTCATGGCCGGGGTTTGGGCGCTTCTTTATTGAAGCGATCTTTAACCGGGATCTGCCGGTCATTCAATTCTATGTCCTCATGGCAGCATGTATCTTTATCTTGAGCAGCTTGATTGTGGACTTGCTCCAGCTGATCATTGACCCCCGTATTTCCAGAAAGGAAGGCCGCCACCCATGATGACAAAAGGAAAATATCTCTTCTCTCATCAAAAGATGATCTCGATCTGTGTGGTGCTCCTTGGTCTATTGCTGATTGTGACAGTATGTGCACCGTGGATCGCTCCACATGATCCGGCGGCTGTCAATCTAGCGATGAAGCTAAAGGGGTCTTCGTGGGAGTATCCTCTTGGGACAGATCAATTAGGCCGATGCAATTTATCTCGAATTTTATATGGTGCACGTGTTTCACTAGGCTGTGCGTTATTAATCTTTCTCTCTTCTTTATTGATTGGGTTAATCGTTGGTTTGTTGTCAGGTTATAAAGGCGGCTGGATCGATCACGTCTTGATGAGAATCTGTGACGGGATCATGGCATTCCCGAACCTGGTGCTGATTCTTGGATTAGTCGGCATCTTCGGTCCTGGACTTTCTCAAGTAGTGCTTGCCTTGATGCTGGTACAATGGGTATACTATGCTCGCGTCTTTCGAGGAATGGTGCTGAGTTTAAAAGAACAGAACTTTATTGCTGCCGCAAAAATCAGCGGGACGTCCCACTGGAACATCATGAGAAAGCATATGATTCCAAATGTCCTGCCGCCACTCGCGGTCATAGGTACACTCGAAATGGGCTGGGCGATTATGGACATTTCTGCGATGTCCTTTCTCGGATTAGGCGTTCAGCCTCCTATGCCTGAATGGGGAGCGATGATCCATGAAGGGAAGTCGTACATTCAAACGAATCCTCAGTTGATGCTGTACCCAGGTCTTGTGATCATGGCTGTCGTGGTCCTCTTTAATTTACTAGGAGAGGCCCTCTCAGAGAAATATGGTATCAAACGCCGTGTGTAAAGGAATGATCGATGTGCAAGAGTCCATTTTACAAATAGAGAACCTGCATGTGCAGACGAAAACGCCTCATGGGACAACCTCTCTTATTCAGGACGTATCGTTTGAAGTAGGGCGTGGTCAAATCGTTGGATTAATAGGTGAGAGCGGCTGCGGGAAAACGGTGACAAGTATGTCGATCTTACATATGCTTGACCGGAAAACAACGGAAGTCACTGGCAGCATCACATTACAAGGACGAGAATTGATCGGTATGAGTGAAAAGGATATGCGCTCTATTCGGGGCAAAGACATCTCATATATTATGCAAAATCCAATGAACAGCTTTACACCAGTATGGTCGATCGGTCATCAGCTGATTGAAACCATCCGCCGGCATACCGCTGTCAGTAAAAGGCAGGCACAAGCGAAGGCAATGGATGCGTTAGCGCAGATGAATCTGCCGCAGCCAGATAAGCTGTTAAACAAGTATCCCTTTGAACTAAGTGGCGGTATGCTGCAGCGTGTCATGATTGCCATGGCTGCCTGCATGCACCCGCCTCTTCTCATAGCAGATGAACCAACAACTGCTTTAGATGTACACACGCAGAAGCTGGTGCTTGAGCACCTAAACCAAATTCGTCATGAGTATGGAACTGCCATTTTGCTCATTACTCACGATCTTGGCGTCATTGCAGAAATGGCAGATCAGGTTGTCGTCATGAGACAAGGAGAAATGGTTGAAAAGGCAGAAGTGCTTGAGCTTTTTGAAAACCCCAAGCATGATTATACAAAGAAACTATTAGCAGCTCGTCCATCCATCCCAGCTGTTTGCCCGATTTGAGGTGAGAAGGCCCTTGCATTTATTAGAAGTGAAAGCAGTTAGTCATTCATACAACAGCCGGTCGTTTCTGATGAGAAAAAAAGGCGCAGACCAAGTCTTAAGCGGCGTCAATTTAATCATTGAAGAAGGCACATGCCTCGGATTGCTGGGGCAAAGCGGCGCAGGGAAAAGTACACTAGGCCGCATCATACTTGGTCTAGAGAAACCAAGAGCCGGTCAGGTCCTTTTTGAAGGGCAGGATATATATTGTGCAGATCAGCGAACACGCAAACATTATCGCCGGCATGTGCAAGCGGTGTTTCAAGATTCATATTCGGCGGTGAATCCAAGGTGGACAGTCGAACAAATTTTATCCGAGCCGCTTGAAAACTATGAAGCTATGAGCCGACAAGAACGCAAAAACGTGTTGATTCACTGGCTGGAAAGAGTCGGGCTCAGTGAAAAGGACTTGTCTAAATATCCGCATCAATTCAGCGGCGGCCAGCTGCAAAGGATCAACATCGCAAGAGCCTTATTGCTGCAGCCAAAGCTCGTCGTACTGGATGAATCCGTCAGCAGCTTAGACATGGTTACACAGGCTGTCATTTTAGATTTATTAGTAGAATTAAAGAAGGAACTGGGTGTCGCTTACTTATTTATTACACATGATATGACGGCAGCCTATCATGTAAGTGATCAATTGGCGATATTGGATCAAGGTGAACTTGTTGCTCAATTTCAATCAAAGGATGATTTCTTTTCATCAGAAGAGACAGCGGTGCAGAAAATGAGAGATGCAATGCTCGCAGACCATCCTTTGTCCCGAACAATTGGCAGACCGGTTCGGTAAATCTTCATTTCATCAACGCCTCTTTTAGAAGAGGCTATTTTTCATGAAAGGCAGGTGGCATCGTGAACCATCGAGCGTATTTAGCTTTGGCCATTCCTTTAACCATCTCAACGATGACCACTCCATTACTTGGAGCTGTTGATACAGCAGTTGTCGGTCAGCTCGCCAATCCCGCTTATATTGGAGGCGTCGCGGTTGGCAGTCTCATTTTCAGTACACTATATTGGCTCTTTGGTTTTTTGCGGGTGAGTACATCTGCTTTTGCCGCCCAGGCAAACGGGGCGCAGAGTGAGGAGCAGGGCGTACTTGCTTTTCTAAGACCTTTTTTAATCGCCATCATTGTCGGCCTTTGTTTTATTGCCCTGCAATGGCCAATTATTCAATCTGCTTTTCTAGTGATTTCTCCCGCTGCGGATGTCCGGCAATTTGCAGCAGATTATTTTCATATTCGTATTTGGGGTGCCCCGTTTACCTTGATGAATTATGTGATATTAGGGTGGCTGATGGGAATGGCAAAAATGAAAGAAGCCCTCTCTTTACAAATCTTGATCAATGTCATGAATATGGTCCTTGCCCTTCTGCTTGTTCATGTGTTTTCGTTTGCAGTCAAAGGGGTGGCGGCTGCGACATTGATATCTGAATTAACCGCCTTTGTGCTAGGCGCATGGATCATCATGAAGCATTCAAAAAACGGGTTCCAGATGCCTTCTCTTAAGAAAATCATGGATACACAGGCAGTTCAGAAAATGTTTCATGTGAATAAAGATTTGTTTATTCGGACGATTTGTCTGCTAGTGGTGATTAACATGTTTACAGCAAAAGGTGCTTCTTTTGGAACAGAGATGCTGGCGGCCAATGCCATCTTATTTCAAATTCACTACATCATGGCTTATTTGTTCGATGGTTTTGCCAATGCATCCAGCATCCTTGTGGGCAGATCAGTTGGTGCAAATGACCGTACCCTTTATGAAAGAACTTTAACTCTTTCGAGACAGTGGGCACTTGTCATGGCATGCGCCATTGCGTCGGTTTATTTTCTCTTAAAAGAGCCGATCTTGAGCTTGTTTACAAATCTTCCCCGGCTTCTTGATGTGACATTAGGCTATGCAGACTGGCTCGTTCTCTATCCGTTTGCCGCTTGTTTCGGTTTGGTCATATACGGCGTATTTACAGGTGCGACAGAAATTGCCCCTGTCAGAAATTCGATGCTGTTTGCGATGATCTTGTTTATCGTTGTTCAAGCAGCGGTCACGCCTATTTGGCACAATCACGGACTATGGTTTGCCTTTATCATCTATACTGTCGGACGGTCTGGGTTTTTGATGATGTACAAATCAAGGCTGGATCAGAAGCTTTTCGCAAATGAAAAGCACCCTTTGCCATCATGACAAAGGGTGCTCTTTTTCGTTCATTCATTCGCTTTCTTTTTTCACTTTTTGATATGCTTCATCAAGATGCTGAATACGCTTCAAGACCACAGCGTTTTTGGTCAGCTGGTCTTGTACAAGCGTGGACACCACTGAGCGGTAATAGGCATTCATGGCATGAATCTTGTCTTCATTTTGATTCATGGCGATGTGCTGTTTCAAGTTGTCAACAAAGTATGGAACGGAAAAAAGTTCAGACATGGGAATCACTCCTATTTCGTATATACGGTCCGTCAATCTTCATGTAAAATGATGAGAGGGAGGGGAGACAATGAGCCTTAATCTGCAACAAGAACAAGTATTAAAGCAGGTGCTCACACAAGAACTCAGGCAGGCCATTACGCTGCTCCAGCTGAATAGCGCTGAGCTTGGCGAGTATCTTGACCAGTTAGCGCTTGAGAACCCTCTGATTGAGCGGAAAGACACGGACAGCTATCAACCAGTTTATCATAAAAAATCTCAAGATCGAATGACAGAGCCGTATCGAACGCATCAAAAAGAAAGCCTGCAAATGTATTTAAAGAAACAAGCTATTGATTTGAATCTAAGTGAAAAGAATCAAAGGATCTTTGACTTTATGATCGAGTCCATTGATTCCAATGGCTATTTAAATGAACCGGTTGACGAGATGGCAGCTGTCTTAGAGGTGCCAGCTGAAGAAGTAGAAGCCGTCCTTCATCAGCTTCAATCGCTAGAGCCTGCCGGTATTGGCGCAAGATCATTACAAGAATGCATTCTGCTTCAGCTGAGAAGAAAAAAGGAGCGCTGGTATGAAGCCGAGCTGATCATCGACGAGCACTTCTTTCTCTTTGCAAGAAAGGCTTGGAAGGAAATCGCGGCGAAAACAGGCGTTTCAATGAAAACACTTCAAGCGGTACAAGATGAGGTGTCGCAGCTGGAACCAAGACCGGGCATACATTTCTCATATGAAGAGGACCCTGTGTATATAGAGCCAGATGTGACGATTACTGTCGTGCAGGACCACATCACATTTGAGCTGAATCAGCGCGCTTTTCCAGACGTTGAAATGAATGAAGGATACTTCGCCATGATTCAAGACCAGAAGCGGCATGAAGCATATGTGTATCTAAAGGAAAAAGAGCAGCAATACAATTGGCTTGTCCAAGCGCTGAAGCAAAGAAAACAAACGATGACCCATGTCGTTCGTGAGATTATCTTCCATCAGACAGATTTTTTCCTTACAGGGAAACATAAAATGAAACCGCTTACGATGAAGCGGATCGCAGATATATTGCAAGTGCATGAGTCAACAGTCAGCCGAACGGTGAAAGGGAAAATGGTGCAAACCCCTTATGGTCTCATGGAAATGAAACAATTTTTCCAAGCAAAACTAGAAGGACCTTCGCTGGAAGAGGCGTCCAGCTACACAGTCAAGACGCACATCGCAGAGCTGATCCAAACGGAAAATAAGAAAAAACCGTATTCGGATCAGCAAATGATGACGCAGCTTCAGCAAACCTTTGGTATCCGTGTGTCGCGCAGAACCATTGCGAAATATCGTGAACAAATGAATCTTCCATCATCTACACTGCGGAAGCGCTATGATTGAAAAGAAGTACTTGCCAGAAACAAGGCAGGTGCTTCTTTTTTGTTGAAAGCAAGGCACACAGAAGATTTTTTGGAAATTAAATCGGGGAGACGTCTGAACGGAAATTTTGGGGTAAAGTATAAGATAGGGCATGAGCCGATAAGGATAGACAACAGTGATGAGGTGAGACCAATTGAAATATAAACAAATCAAAACCAAAAAAATATATGAAGAAATTGCGGATGCATTAATCGAATTCATTCGTACAGGTGAGCTTCTTCCGGGGGAAAAATTAGATTCGGTTCAAGCGCTCTCAGAAAGCTTTCAAGTCAGCCGTTCCGCTGTAAGAGAGGCGCTGTCTGCTCTCAAAGCGATCGGATTAATAGAGATGAAGCAAGGGGAAGGCACATATGTGAAGCAGTTCGATCCTGAACAGCTCGCATTTTCTTTATCTCCTGCATTTTTAATGAAGCAGCATGATGTCAGGCAGCTCCTTGAAGTGAGAACCATCATTGAAACAGGTGCTGTTAAAAAGGCGGCGCTGCTTCGGACGGACGATGACATTCATCAGCTGCGTGATGCACTCGAACAAATGAAGCTGGCAGAAGCACATGAAGAAATTGGTGAAGAGGCAGATCTCACCTTCCATCTCGCCTTAGCCAAAGCCTCGAAGAATGATGTATTAAAGGTGTTAATGAATCAAGTCTCAACCTTGTTAGTAGAAACGATGCGGGAAACGAGAAAAGTCGTATTATTCTCAACGAAAGCCTCCATTCGGCAGCTTCACGAAGAACATGAACAAATTTACAAAGCCGTCATGGCAAGGCAGCCAGAAGAAGCTGAGAAAGCGATGCTTACGCATTTGAAAAATGTAGAAAATCTGCTGGGTGATGTGCTGCAAGAACCAGCAGAACAGTCAGATACACAATAAGCTGTGCCGAATGATGGCACAGCTCTATTATTGACGAGAAATATGTAGCTTTTTCATTCGATATTGCAGACTTTGCCTGCTCATGCCCAATAACTTTGCAGTCTGTGAAATATTATCGTCCATTTTTTCTAAGTAATGGACGATGTATTGTTTTTCGAATCGCTCCATTTGGGTTTGGAAATCAGTCGTCTGTTCTGGGCTTGTATAGACAAAGGTGTCAGCAGCTGCGGTTTGCTGCAGAGAATTTGTTTGCAATTGCGCCTTAGGACGGCCTTCCCCGTGCTTAAATCTAAAATGATAGGGTAGGTGATGCATGCTTAAGTCGTCTTCATCCATCATCATATTCATCCCCGCCTCAATCACATGCTCCAGTTCTCTTACATTGCCTGGCCAATGATACGCTTGGAAAAGGGCAAGTACCTCTTCGTCAGCCGTCTTCACCTTCATTTGAAACAGCTCATTATATTTTTGAATAAAATGATTCACAAACGTAGGAATGTCCTCTTTTCGCTCAGAAAGCGGCGGGATAAATAAGGTGACAATACCGAGCCGATAAAATAAATCCTTGCGCATGCGTCCACCTGCGATCGCATCCACAGGGTCCTCATTCATATTGGCAATGACTCTTACATCAACAGCGATTTCTTTTGTGCTGCCTAGCCTTCTCACGCGTTTCTCCTGTAAGACGCGCAGCAGTTTTGCTTGAAGAGGAGGATTTAATGAGTTGATCTCATCTAAAAGCAATGTTCCTCCTTGCGCCTGTTCAAATAAACCAGGCTGATCAGTTGCCCCCGTAAAAGCCCCTTTTTGTGTACCAAAGAGCAGACTTTCAATCAGATTATCAGGCAGTGCCGCACAATTTTGGGTAATAAATGGTCCAGATGACCGGCTGCTGCCGTTATGAATGCTTTGAGCAAACAGTTCTTTCCCAGTCCCTGTTTCGCCAACAATGAGCACATAGGAAGAGGTGCGTGTCGCTCGTTTCGCATGTTCAATCACCTCTAAAAATGCAGGGCTTTGTCCAATAATGGAATCAAAGGTAAAGCGAGTGCTTCCTTTTTTCTTCATATTGTGATGAATCAGCCGTTCCAGCTTGGTCACATCATTTGAAATTTCAACTGCCCCTTGAATGAGGCCGTCTCGAATGAGCGGGTATGTATGGTTAATCGTTGTGATTTCTTTTCCGTTGTAATTATGATACGTCTGCTTGGCATGAACGGTTTGTTTCCCGGTACGAAGCGCTTGGACAAGTGTACTGTGCATCTCATCTTGAAAGGTGAAGAAGTCGAGTACATTTTTATGGAGAACATCAGAGCGTTTTAAAGACTCAATCTCCATCATTTTTTTATTATAAACAACCGTATGGCCATTCTCGTCAATTGCATGAACCCCGACATCAATTAAATCGAGCATTTGTTTATATAAATCAATCTCATTTTCAAGCTTTGCGGCATGCAGATCTTTTTTCACTTGTGCCCCCTCCTGACGTTACCTCTATTTTACATGAAAAATTTTGCGGTTTCCTCTAAAAAATTTGGCATGCGCAAAGAAATTTTGCGTAAATAATGAGGTAGACCCTCATGATCAAGCGGTCAGAAAGTTGGCACGATCCTTGCATAACATATGGATGAAGATGAACCCAATTGAAAGAAGCTACCTTACAGAAGGAGGAATAGATGATGACACAGACAAATGAATTGATTCAACAAACAGAACAATATGGAGCGGCAAACTATCATCCGCTGCCAATTGTGATTTCAGAGGCTGAGGGAGTGTGGGTGACAGACCCTGAAGGCAATCGATATATGGATATGCTCAGTGCGTATTCCGCAGTGAACCAAGGACATCGCCATCCCCGCATTATTGAAGCGCTCAAAAAACAGGCAGACCGTGTGACACTCACCTCGAGAGCTTTTCATAATGATCAGCTTGGTCCTTGGTATGAAAAAATTTGCAAACTGACGAATAAAGACATGGCACTGCCAATGAATACTGGTGCTGAGGCTGTAGAAACCGCTGTAAAAGCAGCAAGACGCTGGGGCTATGATGTTAAGGGAATCGAAGAGAATCGTGCAGAAATCATTGCGTGTGTTGGCAATTTCCATGGGAGAACGATGACGGCTGTGTCTCTTTCCTCTGAAGCAGAATACCAAAGAGGCTTCGGTCCAATGCTTCCCGGAATCAAACTGATTCCTTACGGAGATATTGAAGCGTTACGTGAAGCTATCACACCACAGACAGCGGCTTTCCTCATAGAACCGATTCAAGGAGAAGCGGGAATTGTCATGCCGCCAGAAGGCTTCTTGAAAGATGCCAAGGCGCTTTGTGAGAAAGAACATGTGCTGTTCATTGCGGATGAAATTCAAGTGGGGTTAGCACGAACAGGTAAGATGTTTGCGTGTGACTGGGAAGACATTGAGCCAGATATGCTGATCCTCGGGAAAGCTTTAGGCGGCGGCGTCTTTCCAATCTCGTGTGTCGTAGCAAACCGCGATATATTAGGCGTGTTTAACCCTGGTTCTCATGGGTCTACCTTCGGAGGAAATCCTCTTGCGTGTGCGGTGTCGCTTGCTGCACTGGATGTTTTAATCGACGAAAAGCTTGCAGCACGTTCCATGGAGCTTGGCGAATACTTCAAAGACAAACTATCACGCATTCAAAGCCCTGTGATTAAGGAAGTGCGCGGCCGCGGATTATTTATAGGAATGGAGCTGACAGAGGCAGCTAGACCTTATTGTGAAAAGCTGAAGCAAGCAGGATTGTTATGTAAAGAAACCCATGAGACAGTTATCCGTTTTGCACCGCCGCTGACCATTTCAAAAGAAGATTTAGACTGGGCAATTGGTCATATTGAAGCACTGTTTCAAGCCTAAATGCCAAAGGGGGAGGAACCTTCACTTTCTCCCTTTCTTTTTCAACGAACAGCGAATTTTGTCAAAGGATGATGAATAGAAGAAGGAAAGTGGGGAAGTGGATTTGAAGCAAGAACAGCATAATGAACTAGAGCGTTCCATGAAAAGCAGACATCTCTTTATGATTGCCTTAGGCGGCGTCATCGGTACGGGCCTTTTCCTTGGATCAGGATTGATTATCCATCAGGCAGGACCTGGCGGAGCCATTCTATCGTTTATCATTGGCGGACTGTTAATGTATTTGGTCATGCTGTGTCTTGGAGAATTAGCAGTGGCGATGCCGACAGCCGGGTCCTTTCAGGAGTATGCAACCAAATATATAGGTCCATCCACAGGCTTTATGATCGGCTGGCTGTATTGGTTTAGCTGGGCGTGTACGATTGGACTGGAGTTTACGTCAGCAGGCATATTGCTCCAAAGGTGGTTCCCAGATATCCCGGTTTGGCTCTGGTGCCTAGCATTTAGCGTGATATTATTTGCCGTGAATGCCATCTCAGCTCGCAGCTTCGCTGAAACAGAATTTTGGTTTTCAGCCATTAAGGTTGCAGCCATCCTATTGTTTATTATCATCGGAATTGGCGCAATTTTCGGAATGATTCATTTAAAAGGCGGAGAACCAGCCCCTTTATTTCGTCATTTGACGGATCATGGCGGACTATTTCCTAATGGTGTTTTTGCTATTTTATTAACCATGGTCACGGTCAATTTCTCCTTTCAAGGAACAGAACTTGTAGGGATTGCAGCAGGTGAGAGTGAAAGCCCTGAAAAAACATTGCCTCGATCGATACGGAATATTATTTGGAGAACGATGGTCTTTTTCGTTTTATCAATTGCGGTTCTTGCCGCGCTTCTTCCATGGCAGACAGCAGGCACTGTTGACAGTCCGTTTGTGGTCGTGCTGGACAAGGTCGGCATCCCATATGCTGCAGATATCATGAATTTTATTATCATCACAGCTGTCTTATCTGTAGCAAACTCTGGATTATATGCATCATCACGTATGCTTTGGTCGCTTTCAAAGGACGGGAAAGGACCTGGCTTTACGAAAAAGCTGTCCAAGCGTAAAATCCCGATCAATGCATTATTGGTGACAATGGGTGTATCCGCTTTATCCCTGCTCACAAGTGTTGTGGCACCAAAAACGGTGTATGTGTGGCTCATTTCGATTTCCGGAATGGTTCTAGTTGTGGTGTGGATGTCCATTTGTTTGTCTCAGTATTTCTTTAGAAAACAATTCATAAAAGCGGGTGGAGATGTAAAGGATCTCGTCTTCCGTACACCGCTCTATCCATTTGTGCCATTGGCAGGCTTCATCGCATTTGGCATCGTTCTCATCAGCCTATTCTTTATTGAGGATCAGCGGATTGGCCTTTATTGCGGCGTTCCGTTCATGGCTGTCTGCTACATCATTTATTATTTCAAAATCAAACCGAAGGAAGAGGCAAAGCGTTTCGCCGAAGAGGAAGGAACCATCCCAAAAACATAAAAGACCAACTATATCAACAAAATGTGCATGCGGATCTCACACGCATGCACATTTTCAATGGTGAATTCATTGAATATAGAAGAAAATAAATATTTTGAAAAGAAATATCATAGCAAGAACCTTGATGACAAGCAGGTTATCGGTGAAAATGTGTCTATTTTTTGTCTAAATGTGTTTGTAAGAGTTGAAAATGCAAGATTATCCTGTTAAAATAATTAAAGAAAGCAGGGATTGATTTTTTTGGCTGTGGCGGGACGTTTTTTGTCACAGTGGGACGTTTTTAGTCCAACGTGAAAAGAAAGGGTCGTTAGCCATGAATCGTTTATTGGAAGCTCAAAAAAAATTATTGCCAGATCTTCTCATCGTTATGCAAAAACGCTACGACATTTTGCAATACATCAGGTTAGCTGAACCAATCGGCCGCAGAAGCCTTGCGACGAGCCTAGGTCTCAGTGAGCGCATCTTAAGAGCTGAAGTTCAGTTTCTAAAAGAACAAAACCTGCTGGATGTCAAAACGAGCGGCATGATGCTGACGAATGAAGGCCACGCTTTGCTTGAAATGCTTGAAGGAATGATGAAGGACGTTTTAGGTTTAACCTTTTTGGAAAATACATTAAAGAGGAAGTTAGGCCTAGAAGAAGTCATCATCGTTTCTGGTGACAGTGACGAATCCCCGTGGGTGAAGCAAGAAATGGGAAGAGCTGCTGTCCAATGTATGAAAAAAAGGTTTACTGGAAATAATATCGTCGCCGTCACTGGCGGAACGACGATGGAAGCCGTTGCCGAAATGATGACCCCTGATGCCAAAAACAGAGACATGATGTTTGTCCCTGCGAGAGGCGGTCTTGGGGAGAATGTAAAAAATCAGGCAAACACCATTTGTGCCCACATGGCTGAAAAAGCTTCCGGTACTTACAAACTGCTGTTTGTTCCAGGGCAGCTGTCAGAAGGTGCTTACTCTTCTATTATTGAAGAGCCGTCAGTCAAAGAAGTGCTTCACACGATTAAATCATCCACGATGCTCATTCATGGGATCGGTGAAGCAAAAACAATGGCGATGAGACGAAATACACCAGCTGAAGATTTAAAAAAGATTGATGAGCATGACGCAGTGACAGAGGCCTTTGGCTATTACTTTAATCGTGATGGTGAGGTCGTCCACAAAGTGCACTCCGTCGGCATGCAGCTAGATGATTTAGAAAGCATTCCACACATCATTGCTGTTGCAGGTGGATCATCAAAGGCAGGGGCCATTGAAGCTTATTTCAAAAAACCCCGCCGAACGGTTCTCGTCACAGACGAAGGAGCCGCAAAAGAGTTATTAAGGGAGTCAATTGATCCCTCAATATAAAACATTGTTACCTATAAAAGGAGGAAACATCATGGCAGTAAAAGTCGGTATTAACGGATTTGGACGTATTGGACGTAACGTATTTCGTGCAGCATTAAACAATCCTGAAGTTGAGGTAGTAGCGGTTAACGATCTAACAGACGCTAACATGCTTGCACACCTTTTACAATATGACTCTGTTCACGGAAAACTAGATGCAGAGGTTTCTGTAGACGGTACAAACTTAGTAGTGAACGGTAAAACAATCGAAGTATCAGCTGAGCGTGACCCTGCGAAATTAAGCTGGGGTAAACAAGGCGTAGAAATCGTTGTTGAATCTACTGGATTCTTCACAAAACGTGCAGACGCTGCAAAACACTTAGAAGCTGGCGCTAAAAAAGTCATCATCTCTGCTCCTGCTAACGAAGAAGATATCACAATCGTTATGGGTGTAAACGAAGACAAATACGATGCAGCTAGCCACGATGTCATCTCTAATGCATCTTGTACAACAAACTGCTTAGCTCCATTTGCAAAAGTACTTAACGATAAATTTGGTATCAAACGCGGTATGATGACAACTGTTCACTCATACACAAATGACCAACAAATTCTTGATCTTCCGCACAAAGACTACCGTCGTGCTCGTGCAGCTGCGGAAAACATCATCCCAACTTCTACAGGTGCTGCGAAAGCTGTTTCACTTGTATTGCCTGAACTTAAAGGTAAATTAAACGGTGGCGCTATGCGTGTTCCAACACCTAACGTTTCTTTAGTTGACCTTGTGGCTGAATTAAACCAAGATGTAACAGCTGAAGATGTAAATGCAGCACTTAAAGAAGCAGCTGAAGGAGAACTTAATGGAATCCTTGGCTACAGCGAAGAGCCATTAGTATCTGGTGACTACAATGGTAATGCAAACTCTTCAACAATCGATGCTCTTTCTACAATGGTGATGGAAGGCAGCATGGTGAAAGTCATTTCTTGGTACGATAACGAGAGTGGATATTCTCACCGCGTTGTTGACCTTGCAGCTTACATTGCAAAACAAGGTCTTTAATTTGTCACACTGAAGGAACTCACTTGGTTCTTTCCTAGAGACACGATATAATGAAGACGGACAAGGGAAGGGGAAGCATCCCTTTCCCTTTTTCTCTGTTTTTATCCGTTCTGCACGATTTCTCGTTTTGATGAGGGCAAAATGGGAAAAGGATAAAGAGAGACTTGTCCAATGCGTAAGGAAACCAGAATAAAGGAGGATCTCCTGACGAGCATGAATAAGAAATCAGTAAAAGACATTGACGTAAAAGGTAAAGTTGTGTTCTGCCGCGTAGATTTTAACGTTCCAATGAAAGACGGAGAAGTGACGGATGATACTCGTATTCGCGCAGCATTACCAACGATTGAGTATTTAACAGGACAAGGCGCAAAGGTACTGCTAGCTAGTCATTTGGGTCGTCCGAAGGGTCAAGTTACTGAAGAATTGCGTCTGACACCTGTAGCAAAACGTCTGCAAGAGCTTCTTGGACAAGAAGTGAAAAAAGCGGATGAAGCTTACGGTGACAACGTGAAAAAGCAAATCTCTGACTTAAAAGAAGGAGATGTGCTAGTGCTTGAAAACGTTCGTTTCTATCCTGGTGAAGAAAAGAACGATCCTGAACTATCAAAAGCATTTGCTGATTTAGCCGATGTGTATGTCAATGATGCGTTCGGTGCTGCACACCGTGCACATGCATCCACTGCTGGTATTGCAGCATATCTTCCGGCTGTTTCGGGCTTCCTCATGCAAAAAGAGCTTGAGGTTCTAGGAAAAGCCATTTCAAACCCTGATCGCCCATTTACAGCGATTATTGGTGGCGCAAAAGTAAAGGATAAAATCGGTGTGATTGAAAGTCTTCTTGATAAAGTGGACAACCTCATCATCGGCGGCGGACTTGCTTACACATTTGTGAAAGCACTAGGCCACGAAGTAGGAAAATCTTTATTAGAAGAAGACAAAGTCGATTTAGCGAAATCCTTTATGGACCGTGCAAAAGAAAAAGGCGTGAACTTCCTGATTCCAACAGATGTTCTGGTAGCCGACGACTTTTCAAATGATGCGAATACAAGCATTGTGCCAATCTCTGAAATTCCAAGTGATCTAGAAGCACTTGATATTGGAACAGAGACAAGAGAGAAGTACGCTGATGTTATTAAAAACAGCAAACTTGTTGTTTGGAACGGACCAATGGGTGTATTTGAAATCGACGCATTCGCTAAAGGAACAAAAGCAATCGCAGAAGCACTGGCAGAAGCAAAAGATACATATTCTGTCATTGGCGGTGGAGATTCAGCAGCAGCTGTTGAGAAATTTGGTCTTGCTGATCAGATGAGCCATATTTCTACAGGCGGCGGCGCTTCACTTGAATTTATGGAAGGCAAAGAGCTTCCAGGTGTTACTGCATTAAACGATAAATAAGACCAAAACTGCTATAAGGAAGTGTCAATCATGAGAAAACCAATTATAGCTGGGAACTGGAAAATGAACAAAACACTTGGCGAAGCAGTTAGCTTCGTTGAAGAAGTCAAGTCATCCATTCCATCTCCTGACAAAGTGGAAGCAATTGTCTGTGCGCCAGCACTTTTCCTTGAAAAGCTAAACAGCCTTTCTAACGGAACAGACCTTAAAATTGGTGCACAAAACATGCACTTTGAAGAAAATGGTGCATTCACTGGTGAAATCAGCCCTGCTGCGCTAAAAGATCTTGGCATCGGCTACTCAGTGATCGGTCATTCAGAGCGCCGTGAATTCTTCGCTGAAACAGATGAAACAGTGAACAAAAAAGCACATGCTGCATTCAAGCATGGCATCGTTCCAATTATCTGCGTAGGTGAAACGCTTGAAGAGCGTGAAGCTGGCAAAACAAATGAACTTGTCGCTGATCAAGTGAAGAAAGCACTAGCTGGTTTAACGACTCAACAAGTCGCTGAATCTGTCATTGCATATGAGCCAATCTGGGCGATCGGTACAGGGAAATCTTCTACAGCGAAAGATGCAAACGACGTTTGCGCGCATATCCGTCAAACCGTTGCAAGCGAATATGGTCAAGAAGCGGCAGACAGCCTTCGCATTCAATATGGCGGAAGCGTGAAGCCGGCGAATATTAAAGAATATATGTCAGAATCCGATATTGACGGTGCTTTGGTAGGCGGCGCAAGCTTAGAACCTCAGTCTTTCGTTCAATTATTGGAGGAAGGTCAATATGAGTAAGAAACCAGCTGCATTAATCATCTTAGATGGATTCGGTTTAAGAGGCGAAACAGTCGGTAACGCTGTTGCCCAAGCAAAGAAACCGAACTTCGACCGCTACTGGAATGAATTCCCGCATCAAACCTTAACGGCTTCAGGTGAGGCAGTAGGCCTCCCGCAAGGTCAAATGGGGAACTCTGAAGTTGGGCATTTGAACATCGGTGCAGGACGCATTGTGTATCAAAGCTTAACAAGAGTTAATGTTGCCATTCGTGAAGGGGAATTTGAGAAAAACGAAACGTTCCTAGAGGCAATGACTTATGCAAAAGAGAACGACAAGGCCCTTCATTTATTCGGTCTCTTGTCAGACGGCGGTGTGCACAGCCACATCCAGCATCTCTTTGCCCTGCTGAAGCTGGCGAAAAAAGAAGGCTTAACAAAGGTATACATTCATGGCTTCTTAGACGGACGTGATGTTGGTCAAAAGACAGCCAAAGTGTACTTAAAACAGCTTGAAGAACAAATCAAAGAAATCGGTGTCGGAGAAGTGGCAACACTTTCTGGACGCTATTACTCAATGGACCGTGACAAACGCTGGGATCGTGTGGAGAAAGCATATCGCGCGATGGCGTATGGTGAAGGCCCAAGTTATCAAAACATTTATGATGTCGTTGATGACTCCTATGAAAATGGAATCTACGATGAATTCGTTATTCCATCTGTCATCACGAGAGAAAATGGTGAGCCAGTTGCAAAAGTAAACGACGGAGACTCTGTGATTTTCTATAACTTCCGTCCAGACCGTGCGATCCAAATTTCGAACACCTTCACAAATGAAGATTTCCGCTCATTTGATCGCGGGGAAGCACATCCGAAGGATTTACACTTCGTCTGCTTTACACACTTCAGTGAAACGGTTGATGGCTATGTTGCCTTCAAACCAGTGAATTTGGATAACACAGTAGGAGAAGTGCTAGCGCAAAATGGATTGAAACAGCTGCGGATTGCTGAAACAGAGAAATATCCTCATGTGACGTTCTTTATGAGCGGTGGACGTGAAGAAGAATTTCCTGGTGAAGACCGCATCTTGATCAATTCGCCAGATGTGGCAACCTATGACCTCAAGCCAGAAATGAGCGCTTATGAGGTAAAGGATGCACTTGTTGCAGACATCAATGCTGACAAGCATGATGCGATCATCCTGAACTTTGCTAACCCGGATATGGTTGGTCATTCAGGTATGCTCGAGCCAACAATCAAAGCCATTGAAGCAGTAGATGAGTGCTTAGGAGCTGTTGTCGACGCAATCCTAGCAAAAGGCGGACATGCCATCATCACGGCAGACCACGGTAACGCAGACGTGCTGATTACCGAAGAAGGAAAGCCGCATACTGCACATACGACAAACCCTGTTCCAGTCATCGTAACGAAAAAAGATGCAACGCTTAGAGAAGGCGGCATTCTAGCCGATCTATCTCCAACGCTTTTAGACTTACTTGGTCTTGAAAAACCAAAAGAGATGACAGGAACATCATTGATTCAGAAATAACAAATTGATTCAAAAGGAGAGAAATAACGATGCCATACATTGTTGACGTATATGCACGCGAAGTATTAGACTCTCGCGGTAATCCAACAGTTGAAGTAGAAGTTTACACAGAATCTGGCGGCTTTGGCCGTGCATTAGTACCAAGTGGTGCTTCTACTGGTGAATATGAAGCAGTAGAACTACGTGACGGAGACAAAGACCGTTACCTTGGAAAAGGTGTTCTGACAGCTGTAAACAACGTAAATGAAATCATTGCACCAGAACTTTTAGGCTTTGATGTAACAGAACAAGTAGCGATTGACAAAATGTTAATCGAACTTGATGGAACAGAAAACAAAGGGAAATTAGGCGCAAACGCAATCCTTGGCGTATCTATCGCTGTAGCACGTGCGGCTGCTGATTTCTTACAAATTCCACTTTACCAATACCTTGGTGGATTCAACTCCAAAACGCTTCCAGTGCCAATGATGAACATCGTCAACGGCGGAGAGCATGCGGATAACAACGTAGACATTCAAGAATTCATGATTATGCCTGTAGGTGCACCGAACTTCCGTGAAGCACTTCGCATGGGCGCACAAATCTTCCATAGCCTGAAATCTGTATTAAGTGCAAAAGGCTTAAACACAGCTGTAGGTGACGAAGGCGGATTCGCTCCAAACCTTGGTTCTAACGAAGAAGCACTTCAAACAATCGTAGAAGCGATTGAAAAAGCTGGTTTCAAACCAGGTGAAGAAGTGAAACTTGCAATGGATGCTGCATCTTCTGAGTTCTACAACAAAGAAGACGGTAAATATCATTTATCAGGCGAAGGTGTTGTGAAAACATCTGCTGAAATGGTTGACTGGTATGAAGATATGGTATCGAAATACCCTATCATCTCTATCGAAGACGGCCTTGATGAAAACGACTGGGAAGGTCACAAACTATTAACTGAACGCCTTGGCAGCAAGGTTCAGCTAGTAGGAGATGACTTATTCGTTACAAACACGAAGAAGCTTTCTGAAGGTATTAAAAATGGTGTCGGTAACTCTATCCTGATCAAAGTAAACCAAATCGGTACATTAACTGAAACATTTGATGCAATCGAAATGGCAAAACGTGCAGGATACACAGCAGTCATCTCTCACCGCTCTGGTGAAACAGAAGACAGCACAATTGCAGACATCGCTGTTGCAACAAACGCTGGACAAATCAAAACAGGTGCTCCGTCTCGTACGGACCGTGTGGCGAAATACAACCAATTACTTCGCATCGAAGATCAATTGGCTGAAACAGCACAATATCACGGCATTGCAACATTCTATAACTTGAATAAATAATGCCAGCTACTCGCTGCGTCCCGCTCTTTCATGAGAGCGGGACGCAGCGTTTTTTTTTGTTGAGCGAAATCCGATAGCTAATTCATTTGTCTTATCCTATTTTTGTAAAAAATCCTCCTTCAGTTAGAGAAGAAGTCAAAATCCCCTCCATTTATAAGCACTAAATCATGAAAAATCGACTAAAAATATGATCTGAAATGAACTTATGCTTTCTGTAAGGGGGTGGTATCATTTTACATATATTAGGGGGTGATGAGATGCTGAATCCTTTTAGCCTTCGTTTTCCAGTAGGTGTGTATATGTATGTCCTTCACCTATTGGCGGCATATGATGAAAGGAAGCAACGAATTCTGACTTCTAAGAATGTACAGAAAAATGCATTTTGGATTTATGTCCTTGCCGCTATATTGGGCATTATTTCACTTGGAGCATTGATTTGGGCATGTAAGACCTTTGGAAAGGGCTCCAAATTTTTAGGAGAGTTCAAATTATTAGGCATGTACGTTAAAATCCAATGCGGGTTCTAACAGGGATGAGAACAGATGCAAGGTCATCTGTTCCATCTGAAACAAACGGAGGGATATGATGCTGACATTACAATTACAAGAAAAAACGTATAGCCGCACCTTCTCTCTCCGCAATATTCAAATGAACGTGGAGAAAGGCCGGACGATGCTTCTTTTAGGGCATAATGGTGCAGGAAAGACAACGATGATCCAAGCCATGTTTGGGCTGACGCCATTTACTGGGTACGTTTCCTTACATGGCGAACAGCTGAACCTTCAATCCTCAGCTCATATTTCCCTTTTGAAAAAACATGTTTCCTATATTCCTGACGATCATGCGTTGTTCGATTATTTAACACCGAGGGAATACTTTCAATTACTTCAGCTGCCAAATGAGCAAGATGTCACACGAGAAGAGACATTCACCGATTTGTTTGAGCTGAGTCCATATATGGATCAGCCAATCGCTCAGCTGTCCCATGGCAATCAAAAGAAAACACAGATCATTTCGCAGCTCCTCAGACCATGTGATTATTATGTGTTCGACGAGCCAACAAACGGACTTGATCCAGATATGATGATCATCTTAAAAAAGGTGCTCATGAAGCTGAGAGATCAAGGCGCTGGCATTCTTATATCAACTCATCATTTGAGCTTTGGTGATACATTATATGACCATCTCATGATCTTAAGAAATGGTGACGTCAAGCTGAATATGTCCCGCCAAGAAACGACTCAGACATTTCCTCATCAGGCACTTGAAGAGATTTATAAAGAAGTGAATCGAGATTACTATATGCAGGTGGAGAGGTTACTCAATGATTTGGACACGACACGTTCTTCATAAACTAGAATGGGGCATGCTGACAACGAAAGGAAAACAGCTTGGAAAAAAATATCCTTTACAGCTTCTCGCAGCTGCCGTTTTTCTCTTACTGATCTATGCGATATACGTCGTCATTAGCCTGCGCTTTTTCATGCAGGCAGGTGAAAACGAGCCAGCTGCGCTATACCTCCAATTTGTCAAAATGTCGCTCTTACTATTAGGGGCAGGTATTGTGTTATCCCGCAATAAATTGAAGCGCCAAGAATATCAATTCTACTTTTTAAACAGTGCGATTCAGAGTGTGCCATTTATCCTTTGCGTGTATTTCTTTCCAGTGCTCTTTTGCTTCCTCATGGCTGGACTGCTTTTTTTACCGATTGTATTAGGTCTTTTGATCACGGGTGTCACCCCATCTCTGTATTGGATCATCGTTGTTTGCATCACTTGCTGCATATTGGCGCTGTATACGCTCGCTTCTTGGATGCTGCTGCGGATCGGTGTGAGCCATTTCGTATCAAAAACAAAAGAGCATTTGCTGCTTCAAACGATCGGCTTTGGGGCGCTTCATGTACTAATATTTCTCCTTTTTCAAAAAGCGGTGGAGATGATCCATGTATGGCCGGCTGTCTATCTGTTGTTACTTGTCATCATCCTAAGCGCTGGATGGCTATGGGTGAAGGGTTTAGCAGCTTGCTATGTTCATCAGATGTTTTTGCAGCTGAAAACAGAGGTGAAGTCGTTTTCCTACCAGAAAATCAGAACGCACTCTTCCTTTCTGACACATCTGCGGCAGGAATTGGTCTATTTCAGCCGATCAGCTGTTTTTAAAGAGCAAGGCATTTTGTTTCTCTTTCTCATTTGTTTGACGGTGGGGCTGCCATTTGTTTTTACACCGGCAGAAACTGGCTGGCTGTATGCCTTTATTGTGCAGTTTGCGTTAAAGGAAATATTGATCATGCTTCCGCTGATGATTGGCAGGGAATATCATATCAATCAAAGGGCCATCTTTATGTTAAATACATCAAAGGGCGCTTATTTAATGTCGAGAATGTTATTTTATTACACCATTAATCTGCTGACATATTTTGTGTATATTGGGCTTGCCTATTTGGTGATCGGTATTGAAAGTGAAGGTCATGGATTGGCGAGTTTGTCCATTTTATTGATTACCGCCATGGCGGCCTGTACAGGGTTTGTCGTGAAAATCAGTGATTTTAATAAGCTGTTTGTGATCGTGTTGATGATTGCTGTATTCAGCTTTATCGATATGCTTTTATTAGAATGGCTTTCATCTGATGTGTCTCTTCTCGCCACCGCTTATCTGCTTGGTTCACTTGCCTTTTTCAGTTGTATATATGCTGCGATGTTAAAAAGGCCTGTATTGCGATGATGGGGCTTGTCATTAGTTTACTAGCGGTTGTACTAATTCACGAACTCGGTCATATGCTGATGATCATGGTGTGTAACAAACTCGAAAAAAGGCAGCTCTTTGATTTTGTGGTAACGATTGATTGGAAGCATGTGGCGATCGTCCATGAGACATTTGACCGACCGAGCTTTAATCTGATGGTGGCACTTGCGGGTCCGCTGTTTCCGGTGCTCTGCTCGAGTGTGCTTTTTTTGATGTGGAAGCATCCGGTGAGTCATCAGCTGCTGTTTTTTTCTTTACTGAACACTGTGATGCTGCATCCAGCTTGCCCAGACGGGAAAAATATCACAGCCAGTTTAAAAGAGATGAAGGAGAGAAAAAGATGATCAAAGTATTTCATTCGTTTTCTAGCGGCTTAACACTTGCGATGCTGTATATATTTGCTGTGTTTATGACCCCTGTCTTTTTAATGCTGCTAGAAGTCAATCATGTTGAATCAAGTCCGACACTGTTTGGCATGCCATTTTATATCATGAAAATTGAAGAGTATCAATTCAGCTCAGAGGCGACGCTTTTTGGATGCGTTGTCTGCTTTTTAGCTGGCGCTGTGCTCTACTTTTTCATTCAATATGTGATTCAAGCTGTGAAAAAGCGAAGAGCATAAAAAAAGCAGGCTGAGCAAATAGTCAGTCTGCTTGAAAAGTGAGAGACAGCCGTACCATATCCATACATTGAATCCCGTTTTCATAAATCGGTTCATCATAATGCTTAAGGAAGAAATTGCGATCGATCGAAGTCAGGCGGAAGCCGCATTTTTGATAAAGTGCGAGCTGCTGAATACTCGAGTTGCCTGTGCCGATTTCAATCGTATGGAAACCAGCGGCTTTCGCTTCAGCGATCGCATGGCGGATCAGCTGCTTCCCAATTCCCCTTCCTTGCCATGACTCCTTCACAGCAACATTCATGATTTCGACTGTATGCTGAGATAGCGATGATAGAACATAAACACCAATCACATCCTCTTCATGAAAGGCGGCATAACAAGAGCCGGATTGCACATAAGCGAGAACCTTTTCCTTTGAAGGGTCAGCTAATAGTAAAAGATCCATAGGGAGAGATTGATCACGAGACAATGGCCGAATTTGTATCACATTTTTTCATCCTTTCTATTCTTTCATATACCCTTGTTTCACGCCCCAATCATATTGGTCCTGTACCCACCTGAGAGGGAGGGTGATGAGTGACATTCGGGTCTTTTTTGTCAGTTGGTTTTCTTGTAGCCTGTGCGGTCTGCTTATTCGCTTGAGCAGCAGTTTTTGCTGCTGCCAGCTCTTTTTGAAGCTGGTCGACTTTCACCTCAAGCGCTTTACGCTGTTTGACCTCTTTTTCATAGGCTTTCTTTTCTTTTTTGAGATTTTTTGTGACGGTGGCTATTTGCTTTTTTTGTTCATCGTTTTCATGTTTCATATCCGTTTGATCTGATTTTAACTGGGAAAGCTGCTGATCGTTCGTTCTGCTTTCTTGCTGATGTTTTTCTTTTGCTGCTTTGTTAGTCTGCTGCCAAACAATCCAGCCAGCTGCGCCTAACACCGCAACAGACAGAAGAATGATCGTAATGGTTTTTTCAAGTGTGAACCCCTTTCTTTAAACCTCTATTACCATCGGTTAAAGATAAACAGGTTTTAACATCAAAGGGAATATTCACATCAGATTGGCAGACACTATGAAAAAAGGAGGGTGTCTGTTGATTGCCTTTATGATTCATGTTGTAGTCTCATTATTTGCTGTATCAAACCCCATTGGAAACGTGCCTCTTTTCATCACCTTAACAGAAGGCTATACAGAGAAAGAACGCGCTCAGACAGCCAAAAAAGCCATCGTGGTCTCTTTCATTATTTTGATTGCCTTTCTATTGGCAGGCAGGCTCATATTCAAATTGTTTGGGATCGATATTCATGCACTCCGCATCGCCGGAGGTATTTTTATTTTTGGTATCGCTTACAATTTGCTGAATGCAAAAGAATCACACGTCCAAAATCCTCATTCGGAGGAAAAGGCAGAAAGCAAAGAGAAGGCAGATATCTCCGTTACGCCGCTGGCAATCCCGATCATCGCTGGGCCCGGTACAATCGCTACAGTAATGAGTTTAACCCCGGGAAGTCAAGGGATGCTCCACATGTTTTCGATTCTAATCGGCATTATCATTGTTCTTGCCATGACGTATTATGCCTTTCATTATTCCAGTTTCATTATGCGGAAAATGGGGAAAACAGAGATGAATGTTGTGACGCGTTTGATGGGATTAATTCTTGCTGTAGTGGCAGTTGAGATGATCGGCGCAGGCTTAAAAGGGATGTTTCCGATGTTTATGTCATAAGTGTATATAAAAAAGCTGTTTTTTTTCTACAATGATGTAAAATAAAACAGCTTTTTTTAAGGTTTCGGCACATGCTTAAATACTTCTTCACTTTCAAAGAATTCAATTAAGCGGCTAATCCAATCATAGTAATCAAGACTTTCCTTGATTTCTGAAAGAAGCAGATTGATTTTATCCTCTGTTTCTTCAGGTAAGTCGTCCTGTTCAAGCAGCTCTTGCAATTCCTTGCACGTTTTCTTATGTGCTTTACGGTTTTTGCTGACAACTCGGGACCAATTGGCTGCAAACAATGAAATAAACGTTTGGTATTGATCTTGCTCAACTTCATAAAGATCTTTACGTATTCCTTTTTCATAAACCTTTTCCGCAATATTCAAATCGAGCATTTCTCGAACGACTTGACTCATCCTCGTTTTGCTCATGCCGGTCGCCTCTGATAGCTCTTCCAGCGTCATTGGTTTACGGTTCATGTGAATGATACCAAGCACTCTACCCACTGTAGAAGAAAGACCAAAGGCATTCATGTTCTCCGCAGCTTTTTCAATATAATGATCCTGTGCTTTTTGAATGGCGCCTAACGCTTGCTTGTCCACTCCCCGCTTCATCCCTTCACGACTGACAATTTGTAACACAATATATCATATACCTGTTTGTTGATGAAAACAATAAATATTGAGTAATTGCTAGTAATTTGAAGGAAAAAGGAGAGATCTCTAGATATTACAGCGTTAACTGAAAATTTTATATAAATCTTATGCAATACAAACACATCATAAACTTTTTATTTTATAAAGTTTGCACTATAATGAATAAGGTGTAAATTTTCTGAATATATAGATCCAACTAATTGGAGGTGTCTCATTTGCTGAAACTAGAGAATGTATCTAAGACGTATAAAGGCGGAAAAAAAGCTGTCAAAAATATTGATTTAGAAATAGCAAAAGGAGAATTTATTTGTTTTATTGGACCGAGTGGCTGTGGTAAGACAACAACCATGAAGATGATCAACCGACTCATTGAACCTTCCTCAGGAAACATTTTCATCGAGGGAGAAAATATTATGAAAAAAGATCCAGTTCAATTAAGAAGAGAAATCGGTTATGTGATTCAGCAAATTGGACTGTTCCCCCATATGACCATCGCGCAAAACATCTCACTTGTGCCGAAGCTCTTAAAATGGCCGGAAGAAAAACGGAAGGAACGAGCTCGCGAACTGCTGAAGCTCGTCGACATGGGCCCGGAATTTTTAGAGCGCTATCCTCATGAACTCAGTGGAGGACAGCAGCAGCGCATCGGAGTTCTTCGCGCACTGGCAGCAGAACCCCCTCTGATCCTCATGGATGAACCATTTGGTGCACTTGATCCAATTACACGAGATACATTGCAGGAAGAATTTAAGAAACTGCAAAAAACGTTAAATAAAACCATCGTATTCGTCACACATGACATGGATGAAGCCATTAAACTCGCTGACCGAATTGTGATTTTAAAAGATGGGGAGATTGTCCAAGTAGGCACACCTGAAGATATTTTGCGTAACCCAGCCAACGAGTTCGTAGAAGAATTCATCGGAAAAGAGCGCCTGCTTCAATCAAATCCGAATATGGAACGTGTAGAACAAATGATGAACACGTCACCAGTCACCATTACAGTCGAACAAACGTTGACTGATGCTATCTACATCATGAGAGAAAAGCGTGTCGATTCTTTGCTTGTAGTAGATGAACATCATGTGCTAAAAGGCTATATCGATATTGAAACAATCGATGCGAACCGCAGAAAAGCGGCTTTCGTTGGTGAGATCTTAAATACAGAGTTCTATACTGTACAAGAAGGCGCACTTCTAAGAGACACCGTTCGGAAAATCTTAATACGCGGTATTAAATATGTACCGGTTGTGGATGCCAAAGGGCATTTAAAAGGCATTGTAACACGGGCAAGTCTTGTAGATGTTGTGTACGACTCTATTTGGGGAGACGATACGCCGGCGTCTGCCATTGAAATGAACTAAGGGAGGTGGACACATGGATCAAATCATCGATTTTCTAGAGAAAAATGGTGGGGAACTCCTCACAAAAATGTGGGAGCATTTATATATTTCCTTAATTGCCGTCGTGCTAGGAATTATCGTTGCCGTTCCTTTAGGCGTCGTTCTCACACGAATGAAACGAGGCGCAGGTTTTGTCATCGGTGTCGTGAATATCTTTCAAACACTCCCTAGTTTAGCGATTCTTGCATTTTTTATTCCTATTTTGGGGGTGGGGAAAATACCTGCAATCGTTGCGCTCTTTTTCTATTCGGTATTGCCTATTTTGAGAAATACGTATGCCGGCGTCCAAGGTGTAAACAAAAACTTGCTTGAATCCGGTAAAGGGATCGGTATGACCACATGGGAGCAAATTCGTCTTGTTGAGCTCCCGCTTGCTGTACCGATCATTATGGCAGGCGTCCGAACGTCAACGATTTATTTAATCGGCTGGACAACACTTGCTGCTTTTATCGGTGGGGGAGGTCTTGGTGACTACATTTTAATTGGACTTCAGTTATATCAGCCGGAATACATTATTGCGGGTGCCATCCCAGTCACTATTTTAGCGGTCATCATTGACTTTACATTGATGAAGCTGGAGAAAAAAGTAACACCAGAAGGCTTAAAAGGATTGAAGGAAGTTTCATAAGGAGTTGGCTTATGTGAAGAATCGAAAAACAAGATGGATCAGTGCACTGCTTGCCGGATGCTTGCTATTGATAAGCGGCTGTTCACTTCCTGGACTAGCCGGCTCCTCAGGCAATACGCTGCGAATTGGAGCACAAAACTTTACCGAATCAGAAATTATGGCCTACATGGTTAGCGATATCATCGAACATTACACAGATAAAAAGACAACCATTGTGAAAAACCTAGGCTCTAATACCGTACAGCAGAAAGCAATGGAAAACGGAGATATCGACATTTCTGCCACAAGGTATACAGGGACAGATTTGACAAGTACGCTTGGAATGGATGCGGAAAAAGACCCGGAGCGTGCGATGGAGATCGTCCAAAAAGAATTTAAGAAACGCTATGATTACAAATGGTTTGATTCCTATGGCTTTGATAATACGTATGCCTTTGCCGTGACGCAAAAGATGGCGAAGGAAAACAAGTTAGAAACCGTCTCTGACTTGAAAAAGAATGCGAAAAATTACCGGTTCGGTGTCGATAATATTTGGCTCAAAAAGAAAGGCGACGGTTACGAAGGATTCGTGAAAACATACGGAATTGAATTTGGAAGCACGTATCCAATGCAGATTGGTTTAGTCTATGATGCATTAAAAAATGAAAAAATGGATATTGTGCTTGCCTATTCAACAGATGGACGAATTAAAGCCTATGACCTCAAAATTTTAAAAGATGATAAGCGGTTTTTCCCGCCATATGATGCATCGCCAGTTGTCCCGGAAAAAGTCCTAAAAGAGAACCCAGGGCTTGATAAGGTGATCAACAGGCTGATCGGAAAAATCGATACAGAGCAAATGCAAGAGCTTAACTATCAAGTCGACGGGGAGCTTCAAGAACCAGCCACCGTTGCGAAAAATTTCCTAAAAAAGCACAATTACTTTGAGTAAGATGGGGAGGTGTCACGGCTGATGGACACACTGCAGCAATTATGGACGTATTATCAGCAGAACGGTTCATATGTGTTAGAAGAATTTTATCGGCATTTTCTCATGTCAGCGTATGGGGTGCTGTTTGCGGCGATTGTCGGAATTCCAGTAGGCATCTTTGTGGCGCATTACCGTAAGCTGAGCAATTGGATCTTCGCCATTACCAATGTTATACAAACCATACCGGCGTTAGCGATGCTTTCCGTGCTGATGCTTGTATTAGGACTTGGCGCAAATACAGTCATCTTATCACTCTTTTTGTATTCGCTTCTGCCGATCATCCGCAACACGTATACAGGGATTGTCAGCATTGAACATGCTTATTTAGAATCGGGTAAAGCGATGGGCATGACGAAATGGCAAGTGCTGAGAATGGTTGAATTACCGCTTGCTTTATCGGTCATTATGGCTGGTTTAAGAACCGCCCTTGTCATCGCCATCGGCATTACAGCGATTGGGACATTTGTTGGTGCGGGAGGTCTAGGTGATATCATCATCAGAGGATCAAACGCCACAAACGGAACAGCCATCATTTTAGCAGGTGCTATTCCAACTGCGCTCATGGCCATTATCGCTGACCTAGTCATGGGCTGGCTCGAACGCTATTTAAGCCCAACGAACAAGAAAAAAGAAAGAAAAGCATTAGCTGCAAAAAACATCACATCTGCTTAAGCGGTTAAAAAGACAAAACCTCCCTTACATCTGTAAGGGAGGTTGTTTTATGATGATCAGGCGGGTTCACATGCAGGTATTTTATGATTCAAGCGTGATCCATTCAGAGGACCACTTCGAAATTTCCTCAAAAACGGGTGCAAGGGAACGCCCCATATCAGTTAAAGAATACTCAATGCGCACGGGTGTTTCAGCAAAAACCTCCCGTTTTACAATGCCTGCTGCTTCCAGCTCTTTTAATCTCTCAGATAATACTCTTCCGCTTAAATTTGTCAGAGCGGCCTCAATTTCACTAAAGCGCTGCGGACCTGAGAGAAGCTGAAAAACAATCAGTGCGACCCAGCGTTTACTCAATAACTCAACTGCTTTTTCAAACCGCGGGCACATGTCAGATTGATTCATCTTTCTTCACTCCAATCTGAACTCATTATACCGTAAATCTGTCATAAATCAGCTCGAAAAGCTTGTCAATGCTCAAAACATTCTATGATGACGAACGGCTGTTTAACATAAATAACAGATAGCGGTTAAGATCCTCTATTTCTTTTTTCGAAAGAGTTGACCAAATATCTCCATCAAATATTTCGAGATCACCAAGTTCATATTGCGCTGCAGCTTCCTTTATTTTGGATAATGCTATTTCCTCTTCCTTCAACTGATGGACAGAAGAGGCTTCCTCAATATAGCCCGCAGCCTGCATCATTTCCTCATAAGGGACCTTTAATGCACCGGCTAGTTTTTTAATCGTAGGAGGCTTTGGAATACCGCGTTTCCCGTTTTCAATACGAGAAATACCAGCAGCGCTGACCTCTGAATACATCGCTAATTGGTTCACTGACAGCTTCTTTTCCTCACGTAATGCTCTTAAATATGCACCAAAGTTCATCAAGGCAAAACCTCACATGGTTATAGATTAGATATGTCTATTTTACCTGATTTGTTGACTATTGGCAACAAGTATACCATGAAAATATTGACATTAGTTAATAGTGGATGTACATTAGGTTTATGCCCCGCTATTTGTTCGCCTTTTTTTGGTTGATGAGCGTGAGAAAGTATTCATTCAGCTGGCTGATGTCTTGTGCGGAGAGCCTTTCCCATTTGTCCCCATCAAAAATGGGAAGATGTTCTACATCCTTTTGAAGCGCCGTTTGATAGATTTTCAACATGGATTCATATTTTGGTTTCATTTCATGAACTTGCTCCTGTTCAATATGACCGGCAAGCAGCATTAAATCCTCATAAGGCACCTTCAAGGCATGTGCTAATTTTTTGATAGTCAAAGGTTTTGGCACACCGCGCTTTCCATTTTCAATACGAGAAATTCCAGCAGCGCTTACACCTGAATACATGGCGAGTTGATTGACAGACATTTTTCTATTTTCTCTTAAAATGCGTAATTGTTCACCAAAGTGATTCATGACATCGAACCTCACATTTCAGTATATGACTTATTTTAGTATGATCATTGACCAAAGGAAATAGCAGAGGGGTAAAAGTGTTGACTTAAGTTAATGGTCTGTTTCAAGTGAGCACCTGCACGTTGTACATATTGATTCCATAGGAGGTTGTAATGATGGTCGAAAAGATTCAGATCAGGCGGGCTTTTGTCATGCAGTATATGATCGAAAACGATATGTCTTTAAATCAGCTCGCTGATGAAATTGGCATTTCTCCTGCCACACTCAGCAGGGTATTAAATGGTCATCGGAAACCAGGCCAGCTTGTCATTGGCAAAATGATTCATTACTTTGATAAAAAATTTGAAGATCTATTTTACTATGAAGATATTGACAAAAGTCAATGAATGAAATGATCAAGGAGGCAATGTCGTTGAAAAGAACTGGGATGGTCAGACATATTGATTCACTAGGCAGAATTGTTCTGCCTTCAGAAATGCGCAAGGTACTCAATATTAAAGAAGAGCAGCTGTTAGAAATTTTCATTGAAGATCAAACCATTATGCTAAAAAAATATGATGCAGATAAGAGCTGCCTGTTAACTGGACAAGTGACGAAGTACAACAAAAGCTATGGAAATGGGAAAGTGATGCTGAGTCCTGAAGGAGCTGAACGTTTGTTAGTAGAATTAAAACAGCTATTGAAAGAAGAAGCAACCCGTTAAAAACGTGTTTTTAACCGAAAATTGCATATAAAAAATGCTGCATACTACTCTTTGGAATGAAATTGAATCAAAATAACGAATAAAGTCGACAATATAGAGGGAATCTTTATTTTGATGTTTCGTGACATGCACCTTGTTTTCATGTAAAATAAAGTTATGTGTACCAGTTTGTCTGGAGGTGTTTTCATGCACGCATTTGTTATCACATTACTCGTAATTGTCAGTATCGCACTTATCATCGTTGTATTGTTACAATCAAGTAAAAGTGCTGGACTGTCAGGCGCTATTTCAGGTGGAGCCGAGCAGCTTTTCGGTAAGCAAAAAGCGAGAGGCCTTGACTTGATACTTCACCGATTAACGGTTATTTTGTCAGTGCTTTTCTTCATCTTAACACTTGCATTGGCATATCTAGGCGTGTAAGGCGCGAGTAACAGAAGGTCTGATCTTTTTTCAGACCTTTTTTTATTATCAGCACTCTTTTGTGTTTGTTTCATACATACAAGTGGAAAATATAAACCATATCGGAAGGAAAGGAAGTCACATCATGAAAGTTGTTACACCGAAACCATTTACGTTTAAAGGTGGAGAAAAGGCGGTGCTTCTTCTTCACGGTTTTACTGGGAATACAGCCGATGTTCGAATGCTAGGCCGTTATTTGAACGAAAGAGGGTATACATGCCATGCACCTCAATATAAAGGCCACGGTGTGCCGCCAGAAGAGCTTGTCCAATCTGGCCCGGCTGACTGGTGGAAAGATGTAGAAGAGGGCTATCAATTCTTAAAAGATGAAGGCTATGAGGAAATTGCGGTTTGCGGACTATCCCTCGGAGGAGTTTTTTCATTGAAATTAGGTTACACTGTACCTGTAAAGGGAATTGTACCTATGTGTGCACCTATGTACATAAAAAGTGAAGAAGTCATGTACCAGGGTGTACTAGAATATGCCCGTAACTATAAGAAATTCGAGGGTAAGTCAGAGGAGCAGATTGAACAGGAAATGGAAGAGTTCAAGAAAACGCCAATGGGTACACTGAGGAGCCTGCAAGAACTGATTGCAGATGTCAGAAACAATGTCGACATGATTTATTCACCTACTTTTGTTGTTCAGGCACGTCATGATCATATGATTAATACAGACAGTGCGAATATCATTTATAACGAAGTAGAGACAGATCAAAAGCATTTGAAATGGTATGAAGAATCAGGCCATGTGATCACGCTTGATAAAGAGCGCGAGAAGGTTCATCAGGATGTATATGCATTCTTAGAATCACTTAATTGGTCAATTTAAATATATAGGGGGTTAGAGTGTGCAAAAAGAAGAATTTATGGATGAATTACTCGCTTTTATGAAAGATGAAGCTTATAAACCGTTAACCGTTCAAGAGCTGGAAGTGATGATGGAGATTACCAATCCTGATGATTATAAAGAGCTCGTCAAAGCACTTGTGATGCTGGAAGATCAAGGACTCATCGTTCGCACGCGCAGCGATCGCTACGGTGTACCAGAAAAAATGAACTTGGTAAAAGGAAAGCTGTCTGCTCATGCAAAAGGCTTTGCATTTGTGACACCAGAAGAGTTTGGACAGGATGATATTTTCATTCCGCCTAATGAGCTAGGCACAGCGATGAATGGTGATACGGTCATGGTTCGTGTCAGCCACAAATCAAACGGCACAAAAAAAGAAGGAACTGTCATCCGAATTCTGGAGCGTAATACTCAGACGGTTGTCGGTACCTACACAGAAACGAAAAGCTTTGGCTTTGTCATTCCTGATGATAAAAAAATCACAACCGATATCTTCATCCCGAAATCCGCTAAAAATGGAGCGGTCGAAGGGCATAAAGTGGTCGTGACGCTGACAAGCTACCCAGAAGGAAGAATGAGTGCAGAGGGCGAAGTGACTGAAATCCTCGGTCATAAAAATGACCCTGGCATTGATATTTTATCGATCATTCATAAACACGGCCTGCCAGGTGAGTTCCCAGAAGAAGCGCTTCAGCAGGCAGTAGACACACCTGAAACGATTGATCAAAAAGACCTGGAAGGCAGACGTGACTTGCGCAACGAAACGATTGTAACAATTGACGGAGCAGATGCGAAGGACTTAGATGATGCCGTTACGGTGCAAAAGCTGGATGATGGCAAATATAAGCTAGGGGTGCATATTGCAGATGTCTCTCATTATGTCACAGAGAACTCCCCGATTGATCAGGAAGCTTATGAGCGTGGAACGAGTGTGTATCTCGTAGACCGCGTCATTCCGATGATCCCGCACCGCCTGTCAAACGGTATTTGCTCATTGAATCCGAAGGTCGATCGTCTCACCCTGTCTTGTGAAATGGTCATCGATCGAAATGGGAAGGTCGTCAAACATGAGATTTTCCAAAGTGTGATCAAAACGACGGAAAGAATGACCTATTCTGATGTGAATAAGATTTTAGTCGACCAAGACGAAGAGCTTTTAGACAAATATGAGCCGCTTGTGCCAATGTTCCAAGAGATGGAGAAGCTTGCAGAGATTCTTCGCGACAAACGAATGGAGCGCGGGGCAGTAGACTTTGACTTCAAGGAAGCAAAAGTGCTTGTAGATGATGAAGGAGCGGCGAAAGACGTTGTCGTTCGTGAGCGATCTGTCGCAGAGAAATTAATTGAAGAATTCATGCTTGTTGCAAACGAAACGGTTGCAGAGCATTTCCACTGGTTGAATGTACCTTTCATATATCGAATTCACGAAGAACCAAATCCTGAGAAGCTTCAGCGCTTTTTAGAGTTCGTGACAACGTTTGGTTACATTGTGAAAGGAACGTCGACAAACATCCACCCGCGTGCACTTCAAAGTGTACTTGATGCTGTGAGGGATCAACCAGAAGAAGTTGTGATACAAACCGTGATGCTTCGTTCGATGAAACAGGCGAAGTATGATCCAGAAAGCATCGGCCATTTTGGGTTATCAACGGAATTCTATACGCACTTTACATCACCGATCCGCCGTTATCCGGATTTAATCGTGCATAGACTGATCAGAACCTATTTGATTCAGAAAAAGACAGACGAAGCAACCTTAGAAAAGTGGGGCCAGCTGCTGCCTGAAATTGCAGATCATGCGTCTACTATGGAGCGCCGTTCAGTCGATGCAGAGCGTGAAACAGATGACCTCAAAAAGGCAGAATTTATGCTTGATAAAATCGGTGAAGAGTTTGATGGCATGATTAGTTCCGTGACGAACTTCGGACTATTTGTTGAACTGCCGAATACAATTGAAGGTCTTGTCCATGTCAGCTACATGACAGACGACTATTATCGCTTTGATGAACAGCACTTTGCCATGATCGGTGAGCGGACAGGAAATGTATATCGCATCGGTGACGAAATCACTGTCAAAGTGGTTAGTGTCAATAAAGATGAGCACTCCATTGATTTTGAAATCGTTGGCATGAAAGGCACCCGCCGTAAATCGCCAAAAGATTTTAAGTTCAAAAAACGGACAGATTCACCAGCGAAAAAAGGACGCGGAGGTCAAAATGCCTCTGGGGATAAACCAAAGGAAGATAAAGGCGGAAGTGACTGGTTCACAGGCAGTAAGAAGAAAAAAAAGAAAAAACGCGTATTTGATAACGCGCCAAAACAAAAGCGCAAAAAGAAAAAGTAACGTGCCAAAAAGCAAATAGGGCGTCACGCTCTATTTGCTTTTTGACCATATGGCGTCTGCATTGTCGAAAGCTGGATTGTTTGATAAAATAATCCGTACGATTTGGACCGTGTTTGCAAAAGGAGGGTGTACGCCAATGCCAAAGGGAGAGGGAAAGGTTGTTTCCCAAAACAAAAAAGCAAATCATGACTATTTTATAGAAGAAACGTATGAAGCCGGCCTTGTGTTACAAGGAACTGAAATCAAATCGATTCGTGCAGGAAAAGTGAATTTAAAAGATTCCTTTGCCAAAATCGAGCGAGGAGAAGTGTTTCTTCACAACATGCACGTGAGCCCATACGAGCAGGGGAACCGTTATAACCATGATCCGCTGAGAACGAGAAAGCTGCTGCTTCATCGCAAGCAAATCAGTAAATTGATTGGTGCGACAAAGGAAGAAGGCTACTCACTCGTGCCTCTGAAACTCTATTTAAAAAATGGCTTTGCCAAAGTGCTGATCGGAATTGGTAAAGGGAAAAAGAAATATGATAAACGTGAAGATCTGAAGAAAAAAGATGCAAAACGTGAAATCGAGCGTGCCTTCCGTGATCGTCAAAAGCAATTCTAGCCTGATGCAGATGGCTTGCTGAGAGCGGAAGCATTATGCTACAATATGTTATGCAGTAAACAATCATTGCTTTTCTTACAGAAACCACCAGTTGTTTCAAGCGAAGAGATTGTTATAATAGTTATATACGGAAGCAGTTAAGCTGAACGTTTCCATCCCGTATATCCCTTTTACAAGGGGACGTTACGGATTCGACAGGGATGGTTCGAGCTTAGGCTGCGAGCCGAGAGGCGATCTCGTTAACACGCACTTAAATGTAACTGGCAAAACTAAAAGTTTTAACCAAAACTTAGCACTAGCTGCCTAATAAGTGCAGCGAGCTCTTCCTGACATCGCCTATGTGTCTGTGAGGAGCCCAATGAAGTAGGCTACGCTTACGTTTCCGTCTGAGGACGTAAGAAGAGATCCATCAGACTAGCTCTCCAAGCGCCCGTCAGCAGGCATGCGGATGAGTGAACACGAAATATGTTGACTACGCTCGTAGACGCTTAAGTAATCGATGTCTCTGGACGTGGGTTCGACTCCCACCGTCTCCATACATAGAAATGGTTTGCATTTCACTTAGTGCCATAAACGTTGGATAACAACGTTTAGGCGCTTTTTTTATGTCTTTATTTTGTATAGTTGATAAAAGTTTAATTGATTAAAAATTCTAATTTTTGCTTTTGAGTGGTTTAACTAAGGGATAAATAAAAATTAAAAGGAATGAATTAATTTTAATATTAAACTTAAAATTTTATCGGGAAATATTACCTACCCAGAAATGCAAGGTGCTACAATGAAATTATCTAAAGAGGAAGGGTGAATTTTCAAATGAAGCAATATACATTTTTGCGAAAAGGATTAATTCATGAATTAGAAACATATTTAATTGGTCCACGAATGCAAGATGAGATTCTTGGAAAGAATATACGCCCAATGCAATTTTATTTAACAGGGAAGTTAGTTCCGTTTGGTTCAACATCAGATGTTATAAATGAACGTGATAATGCAATAGAAACACATGTGCAAGTCAGTGAAGAAAAGATAGATGAACAACTTACATTAAAAAAACTGTTTCGCTCATCTACTATGGGCATTAGTTTTAAACTTAAAAAATTAACAACTGTTGAAATTGAAGCTTCTTGGGCTATTTATGAGGACAAAGAACATAAGCGTTTACCACAAGCGGAAAATTGGAAAATTGATCTTTCAAATCAGAGAACAGGCACATTAGAAAATTTAAATGAATCTAAGTATGGAAAAGTGCGTTATACCGTTAATTATAGAAATAACTTATATCACGTAAATATTTTTTTAATGAATAGTTTAAAGAGAGAAAATCAATATCCTGAACAAGATGAAGTGATGTTTCAAAGCTCTTTAAAAGTACATATACCTACAATTCATGTTGCTAAATTTACATCTAAAGCTGATCAGTATCATGTCCAAAATGAACTTCTTTATCGTGACAAAGAAGAAATAGCAATCGGTCATGGCGTGGGGGTTGATTGGAAAACAGCCGGAAATATTACAACGATTTATTCAACATGGATGCCACGTTTTGAATTGCCGAATGTAGAACATTGTAAGATCGAAAATCAGTCATTTAAGATGAAGGATTTAAGTGAATATCCTGTAGACATTTTAAAAGAAAAATTAAGTGTTATACCATCAGCATATAAATTATGGTTGAATCATGAAACGAAAATAGTTAATGAGCTACCTGATTATTTAAAGAGTGAAGCAGAACAAAATATTTTAAAAGTAAAAAATACAATCGAACGTCTAGAAGAAGGAATTTCATTAGTTACAAAAAGTAATAATTCCTTATATTATTTGGCGTTTCAATTTGCAAACCGTGCGATGCTTTTGCAACGAGCGCAATCAGGTGTGGCTCAAACGTATCGTACTACCGGAGAGAGAATAAAACCTACATTAGATGGAGAATGGCGTTTATTCCAATTAATATTTTTACTTATGAATGTTGCCGGTATATCTGATGAACAGCATATAGATCGAGAAATTGTTGATTTAATTTGGTTCCCAACTGGGGGCGGTAAAACAGAGGCTTATTTAGGTGTGGCAGCTTATGTCATGGCATATCGCCGATTATTAGCCCCAAAACAAGTAGACAAGTATGCTGGAATTACAGTTTTTATGCGTTACACATTGCGTTTGTTAACAACGCAACAATTCCAACGAGCTGCAGCTTTAATTTGTGCTGCAGAAGTTCTGCGTAAACCAAATGCAAATTTATTTGGAGAAGAGCCATTTAGTATAGGGCTTTGGATTGGACAGGATTCATCTCCTAATAAATTTGCAGATGCAATGGATAAGCTTGAACAATTACGAGACGGTAAAGAAGTTAAGACGGGCAATCCTATTCAACTAATAAATTGTCCGTGGTGTGGGGCGGAACTAGGGCCGGATCAGTATGAAATTAACAAAAATTCACAGAAAATTTGTTGTTCTAATAAAGCATGTGCATTTAAACACGGAATTCCTGTTTATACAGTTGATGAGGCAATATATCTGAAGTTACCAACATTGCTAATTGGTACGGTAGATAAAATTGCTCAGTTACCTTGGAAACAAGATATGCATGAACTCTTTGGTAATAAAAACGTGTATCATCGTGAGTTAGGATTTAAATATACTAATTCTATCCCAAGGGGATACAGTCGTATTAATCGTTTGAAACCACCTGAATTAATTATTCAAGATGAGCTTCATTTGATTTCAGGACCATTAGGCTCTTTAACAGGTTTATATGAGGTAGCAACTGATCTATTAACAAGAAATAACGGAAGACCAGCTAAAGTAATTGCTTCAACAGCAACAATTAGTGGTGCGGATGAGCAAATTCGAGCTTTATACGGTCGGGAAATGCAGCAGTTCCCATTAGCTGTTCAAAAAGCAAATGATAATTTTGTTTCAAAAGAGGTGCCAACTTCTGAAAAGCCAGGGCGATGCTATGTAGGAATTTGTGCACCGGGAGTTAGTAATAAAATTCAAGCGATTCAAACATATAGTGCATATGCAACGATAACAAGAAGTGAGCCAAAGTTTAAAGTAGATCCATATTATACAATGCTAGGCTATTTTAATACGGTTAAAGAATTGGCAAGCATGGTTACTACTTTTAAAGATGAAGTAAACTCAAGATTAAATATGCTAGATCCAACAAATAAATTTGAACATGATCTAGCCGTTGAAGAATTAACGAGCCGCAAAAAAGCACAAGAAATTCCACAGCTACTAACACAAATGGAGAAAACTTTAGATGAAGCAGGTGTTCTTGATGCCGTCCTTGCAACGAATATGATTTCAGTAGGTGTCGATGTGGATCGACTTGGGACAATGTTTGTACAAGGGCAACCGAAAACGACTTCCGAATATATTCAAGCGACGAGCCGTGTTGGACGTAAATATCCAGGCGTTGTATTTGTTCTTCTTAATTCACTACGGTCTAGAGATTTATCGCATTTTGAGCGTTTTAAAGCATACCATCAAGCACTCTACCGTCATGTAGAAACGATGAGTGTAACACCTTTTGCAAAAGGTGCTTTATATAAAGGGTTAACAGGTACGTTTATTGGATTTATGCGTCAAACGATTATGGAAATCAACGCTGAGCAAAGTCCGAAAAAAATAGTACAACTACAAAATAAAGTAGATACAGCGAGCGTTCAATTTTTAGAAAGAGTTCAAAATGCTAATGGTGCAACCATTGAAAACGAAGTAAAGGATTTATTAGAATGGTGGCGAGAATTAGCTTGGAAGCACGCTGAAGACACATTAGCTTACAAAGAATCAAAATATGTTAAAGCTTACTTATTAAAAAACTTTAATGAAGAAGTGAATGTAAAAGATGCTCGTCCAGCAATGATGTCATTAAGAAATGTAGAAGCAGTCATTGAAATTGAGGTGTTAAAATCATGAATCAACAAAATGAAACAATCAGACCTTCGCAACTAATATACCAATCAGGACCAGGAGCAATTGTTGAACTTTTATCTCAAAGTGTTATCGTGAAATCAGCAGACCAGTGGCAATCAAGAAGGGCGCCTCAAGAAAAAGACATACGAATCACATCCTTTTTAGGGGTTGACCATGTACGCATTTTAAATGAAAATCCCGATAAACAAAAAATAAAAGCAGTCGAGTTTCCTAAATGGAAAATCTGTCCGAAATGCCATAATATGACGAATTATGGTGATGCTAATTGTTATTATTGTGCGCTGAAAAATGAAAAAGACATTCAGGAGCTTTATGCAAGCCGTTTTGTATTAGCATGTGAGAACGGTCACTTATCAGATTTTCCGTATGAAGAATGGGTACATCGAAATAAACCTTGTACAGAACATTCTAAAAATCCACGACTAATGCTAAAAACCTGTGACTCAAGTGGATCTCTATCTGATTTACACGTGATTTGCAGGCATTGTAATCATAAAGAAAGTTTAGGAAGTATTATGAAGTCTGAAGAAAGGGAGAATCATAGTTTATTTGATTGTCATGGGGAACGACCATGGATTAGTAATACTGCTAAACAGAAATGTAATTGTAAAATGAAAACGACGTTGCGTGGCGCATCTAATGTTTATTCACCTTCTGTTATGAGTTTTTTACAAGTGCCTTTAACAGCATCTAGCTCAGAATTTGAGGTTCTATATTTAGTAGAAAAAGATAAAGAAAATTTTAGTAAAGCATATCTAAGTATGGGTGAAGCAGGTCTTGAAATGGCATGTAATTTCAAAAATATCCCTTCTTCTTTTATACCTGCTATTAAGCAGTATTTAGATGGTTCAATAACGCTTTCAGAAAGTTCTACCTATGAATCAATTAAAAAGCAAGAGTGGAACACGCTAATTCAGGATGAAATAAACGAAGAACGTTTTTCATCTAAGAAGGTTGATATTGCGCCAACGTTAGTGCCGTATTTTGATGGGGTTTTCCGTGTGGATTCTGTACCTGAAGTACAAGTTTTAAAAGAATTTACTCGATTAGACTACATTGACCGATTTACAGATGAAGAATCGAAAACACAGCCGGTTGTTATAACAAGCGAACCGAAATGGTTACCAGCTGTGCGAAATTACGGTGAAGGTATTTTCTTTCAATTTAATTTAGAAAAATTGCTCCAATGGGAACAAACTGAGCAAATTACGAGTGCTATTGTAAGAGCATATAATACCCAGCGTGAAGAATTTAAAAAGTCACCATTAGATATTCTGCCACGCCAAATTTTGTTGCATACATTTAGCCATGCTTTGTTGCAGGAACTAGCTGCACATTGCGGCTATACAACGACGTCTTTAAAAGAGCGTATTTATGCAAACGATGACATGTATGGTGCATTTATATACACTGCCTCTGGAGATTCAGAAGGAAGTTTAGGTGGATTAACAAACTTGGCTCAAAGCGAAAAGTTATTACCCATAATTATTCGTGCATTAGAAAAGATGAGCTATTGTTCATCTGATCCAATCTGTTCGGATGGGGAATTTGAATATCATACGTCAGCAAATGGCGCGGCCTGTCATGCATGTACATTTGTTTCCGAAACTTCGTGTGAATGGGGAAATTTATTGCTTGATCGTCGAACATTAATCAACATTAATCCGAATGAGAAAGACGGTTACTTTGATCAATTATTAGAAATGTAATGTAAGAGGTGCTGAATTTTGAAAATAGATTTAGTCGATAATAAAGGGAATAACACACTCGTTCATGTAATGAAAGGTGAAATAAAAAACGGATCGGAAATTGCAGTGGCCTCTGCAAAATTGAGTATGAATATTTTTAAAGAATTAAAAAAAACGTTAGCGAAAGGGGAATCTTTTCGCTTTCTCTTTACAGAGCAAACCTTTTATCAACAAGAAATTGATGATAATCATCAATTTAAATTAGTAGAAAGAAAAGGCCAGCAGCTCGATTTAGAAGGAAACCAGTTTGAAATTCCATTAAGAAATCAAATGCAGTCTAAACAAATTGCACGAGAGTTATCCGAATGGATCAATCAACACGCCCAGTTTAAGACAATTTTAGGTGACAGCTCGTACCCTAAGCAAATCATGATTAAAAACAAAATGGATGAGGACATTTTTATTCAATCGGAAATTGAGTTTACAGCAGATGGGTTAGGCATTACTTCTTCAAAACGTCAAGCAAGCTATACAGTTATGAAAGAGACACTTGGTGTTACAAAAAACTTGCTTGCAGAATTTGACCTAATTTGGAAAGATGAAACAAAATCGAAAGAAGTTACTGCAGAAGTTTTAGAGCAACTAGATGCTTTTCAAAAAGAAAATGCGCCGGAGTGGCTCTATTTTGTAACGTTATATAATATTTTCACGGAGAATTTAGAAGGTCTTTCAGAGGATAATATTCTTAAAGAAGGATTGAACTTTAAAGATACGTTTATTTGGAATAAGTTGTACCCGTTCCAACGCGATGGTGTACTAGGCATGATCGATAAAATGGAGAACTATAATGGCTGCATTTTAGCGGATAGTGTGGGGCTAGGGAAAACATTTTCAGCACTCGCGGTCATCAAATACTATGAGCTGCGAAATGATCGTGTATTAGTCTTATGTCCGAAAAAGCTACGAGATAACTGGGCAGTTTACACACAAAATGATAAGCGAAATGTGTTAAATGAAGACCGCTTTAACTATGATGTGTTAAATCATACCGATTTAAATCGCGAAAGTGGTATGACGGGTGAAATACGTCTCGATACAATCAATTGGTCAAATTATGATTTAGTAGTAATCGATGAATCGCACAACTTTCGAAACAACAATGCGCATAAGGGTCGATTGACACGCTATCAAAAGCTTATGCAGGAAATTATTAAAAAAGGTGTAAAGACAAAGGTGCTATTATTATCGGCTACACCCGTAAATAATAAAATGAATGATATCAAAAATCAAATTGCTTTTATAACAGAAGATAACGATCAGGCACTTAAAAAAGAAGGTATAGATAGTATTGAGCAAACGTTACGCGCGGCACAAGCATCGTTCAATCGTTGGTCAGCTTTGCCAGCACCGAAGCGAACGACTGAAGAGTTCTTAAATAGGGTTGAGCAAGACTACTTCCAATTGCTTGATTTACTAACCATTGCTCGAAGTCGTAAGCACATTGAGAAATATTATAATGTCAAAGATATTGGTAGTTTCCCAACTCGGTTGAAGCCGCTTTCTATTAAAGCCGATGTTGATACAGAACACCGATTTGTTAATATGAACGAAGTCAATGAGCGTTTAGAGTCATTGAGCTTTAGTATTTATCAGCCAATGAAATACGTTTTACCTCATAAACGAAAGTATTATGAAGAATTGTATGATACTAGAGTAAAGGGTGGCCAATCGACGTTTAAACAAACAGACCGTGAGTTTGCAGTAGCAGCTTTAATGAAGGTGAACTTGTTCAAGCGTTTAGAAAGTTCTATTCATTCATTTAGACTGACGCTTGAAAAATTAGTTAGACGAATTGAAGATACACTCCAAACATTACAGCTTCAAAATCAGCCAACATATTCGGAACAATATGATGATACGGAGTTAGATGATGAACAGCTCGAAGCGATTACAGTAGGTAGTGACAAAGTACAAATTCAATTAAATGATATTGATGCGTTGAAATGGGCAGGAGATTTACGTGCCGATTTAGCCACATTACAGGATTTATTACAACAAGCAACACAAATTTCAACTATACGTGATGCCAAGCTTGAACAATTAGTCAATTTAATAAAAGGAAAAATTGAAAATCCAATTAATCCAGGCAATAAAAAGGTTATTATTTTCTCAGCGTTCGCTGACACGGCTAAGTACTTGTACGATAATCTTTCAGAGCGTTTACTTAATAAACAACTTCATTCTGCGTTAGTTGTCGGAAGTGGAGCGAATAAATGTACCTTAAAAGGCGTTCGTGTCAAAGACATTAATGATATTTTAATGAACTTTTCACCAAAATCTAAGGAACGCTACAAGGTGGATAGTAAACGTACAGATGAAATTGATATACTTTTTGCGACCGACTGTATTTCTGAAGGACAAAACTTACAGGACTGTGATTACTTAATAAACTACGATATTCATTGGAATCCAGTACGTGTCATCCAACGATTTGGACGTATTGATCGTATCGGTTCAACTAATACAGAAATTCAACTCGTCAACTTTTGGCCGAATATGGAATTAGATGAATATATCAATTTAGAAGAACGTGTGAAAGGACGAATGAAAATATTGAATACTTCTGCCTCTGGGGAAGAAGATATTTTAGATACGACATCGAAAGAAATGAATGATTTAGAATATCGTCGCAATCAATTAAAAGCGCTGCAAAATGATGTGTTAAACTTAGAGGATGTTTCAGGTGTGATATCGATTACTGACTTAACATACACCGATTTCAAAAGTGATTTAAGTACCGCATTAAAGTCCTATAAAAAAGAGCTTGCAGCTGCACCAAAAGGTTTGTATGCGGTTGTAAATAATGCCGATTTGCCTGAAGCAAAATCAGGTGTGATTTTTTGTTTCAAACAGCATAAAGAAGTAGCTGTTGAAAGCAATAGCTTAGCACCATACATTTTATTGTATGTGACAGATGAAGGCGAAGCGTTTATACATTACACACATGCGAAGAAAATATTAGATGTTTATCGTAAATTAACACTTGGCAAACAACAGCCAGAATTAAATTCAGTTGAGTGGTTTAATAAGCAAACAAACGATGCAGCGGATTTGGAGCATTATCAAGACTTATTGAAGCAATCAATTGATATTATTAAAGATAAACAAGAAGAGGTAGGCTTTGAAAGCTTGTTTAACTTCGGTTCCAATACATTGCAAGGACAGTTGGAGTTAGGTGACGATGAAATTGAACTCATTTCATTCTTAGTTGTAAAGGATGAAGCATGATGAATGAAGCGCAATTATTAAAGGCGATTGGATTTCCGAAAGCAACGCAAATTATGAAAACATTGCCGTACAATCAAATAGAAAACAAGCTAACATCAGCTCAGAAAAAAGCCATATCTGAACATGTTGTATCGAGAGGGATTCGTATTTTAGCGACGATCCAAGCGAGCAATACAAATATCGATACATTTGAAAGTGAAACAGAGCGTTATGATTCAATCGTTTTTTTAGCTATAAACGTAAAGAATTTAAAAAAGGCAGTGCAAATTTATAAGGTGTTTATGAGTATTATGCCGAATCCTTTAGTAATTATATTCTTTGATGGTTCAAATAAGAAATGGATATTCTCTACACACATTAAGAAAAAAGATGGATACTTAGTAGATGATACTATTTATGAAATAAAAGAATCCGTAAGTCTGCAACAGGTTGAACAACAATTGAAATTTGAAAACCTTAGTAAAACAAATTTAAAAATGTTTTATGAATCGTGGCTTGAGCGTTTACTACAATTAGAATTACAATCTCGATATAAGATTTATACACCGATTTCCTTAAAAAATAATTTGCTGGAGAAACTCGTCGTGATGGACGCACAAATTGACGATTATGTAAGGCGGGCTAAAAAAGAAACACAATTGAACATGCGGGTTGAATTACAACAAGCAGCAAATAAAGTAAAGATTGCGAAACAAGCATTAATAGAAAAGGAGCAAGACAATGGTTAATAAAATGAATGGTGAATCCTTAGATATAACGGCACAAAATATTGACCGTTTAAAAGAGCTATTCCCAGAAATCTTAACTGATGGTGAAAAAATTGATTTTGATATGCTGAAAACGGTATTAGGCGAAGGTGTAGAAACAGAGCAGGAACGTTACCAGTTCACATGGCATGGCAAAAAAAAGATGATTGAAGGCACTCAAAAGCCTTCAAAAGGTACATTACGCCCTGTTCCAGAAAAAAGTAAAAACTTTGATACAACGGAAAACCTTTATATTGAAGGTGATAACTTAGAAGCTTTGAAGTTATTGCAAAAATCTTATAACGGCAAAATTAAAATGATATACATCGATCCACCATATAATACGGGCAAGGATTTTGTATATAAAGATAATTTTAAAGATGGTGTTCAGAATTATTTACAGCAAACAGGACAAGTGGATGCAGAAGGCAATGTGCTTTCAACGAATACAGAAAGTAATGGGCGATTCCATACGGATTGGTTGAATATGATGTATGCGAGATTGAAGTTAGCAAGGAATTTGTTAACAGATGATGGTTTGATTTTTATTAGTATTGATGATAATGAATTAATGAATTTACTTAATATAACTTCAGAAATTTTTGGTGAGGCAAACTATATTTCTAATTTCGTAGTTGAAAAAAGAACAAATAGAGAAAATAGGAAGGTAGTATCTTCAAGGCATGAATATTTAGTTTGTTTTGCAAAAAATATAGCTAGTAAAACTCCGATTTTGAAACAATTGCCAATGAGTGAAAAGGCATTAGCAAATTATAAAAATCCTGATAATGATCCAAATGGATTGTGGAAATCTGACCCTGCTACTGCACAAGCTGGTCATGGTACAAAGTCACAATTTTACGATTTGGTAGCACCTAATGGAAAAATCCACAAGTTACCTAGTGGAAGATGCTGGCTGTATACAAAAGAAGAGATGGATAAGCATATAAAAAATAATCTTATTTGGTTTGGAAAAGATGGTAATGGAGTTCCTCGTGTGAAAACATATTTATATGCAAAAGAACGTGGGTTGACTCCAGAGTCAATGTGGTTTTCCGAGGATGTATCGACTAATGAAAATGCTAAAAATGCATTCAAAAAGTTGTTTGATGATTTAGCAATCTTTGAGACACCAAAACCAGTAGAGTTAATTCAACAAGCATTACGTATTAGCACCGATTATTCAAAAGAAGAAATCGTCTTAGATTTCTTTTCGGGTTCTGCAACATCAGCTCATGCAGTGATGCAATTAAATGCCGAAGATGGTGGAAACCGTAAATTCATCATGGTTCAATTACCGGAAACATTAGATGAGAATTCAGAAGCGTATAAGAATGGCTATCGTACAATTTGTGATATCGGTGAAGAACGAATTCGTCGAGCTGGAGAGAAAATTAAAGCTGAACTAAAAGAAAAAGAGCAAAACGCAGGTATGCTAGATGCGAAAATTGTAGATCCAGAGGCCTTAGATATTGGTTTTAAAGTATTAAAACTTGATGCATCGAATATTCGCGAATGGAATGTCGATTTCGCTAATTTAGAAGATGAACTTGATTTATACGAAACACCTTTTGTTGAAGATCGCTCAGAGCTGGATATTGTGTATGAAATTATGTTAAAGCAAGGTTTAGAATTAACATATCCGATTGAAACCTTTGAAGTAAACGGTAAAAAAGTTTACGACATTGCTTTTGGAAGTTTATTTATTTGCTTATCAAAAGAGATTACGCCAGAAATTGCAAAAGCAATAATTGTACGCCGTGAGGAGCATGGAACTGAAACAAGCAGCGTTATATTCAGCGATACGGGTTTTGGAGATGATTCAGATAAATTGAACTGTATTGAAATTCTAAAAGATGCAGGTTATCCAGAAGATAACTTGTTAACAATTTAGAGGTGAGCGGTAATGAAAATTCAATTTGATGAATTAACGTATCAAGCAGATGCGATAAGCGCTGTATTGAGTGTATTTGAAGGGCAACAAATTCGTAAATCAGAATTTACGATTATGGATCAAGATATACAGGGAAAGCTATTTGGTGAAAAAGGTGTCGGCAATAAAATTGATGTATCAGAAAGTAAACTGCTACAAAATGTTCAACAGATTCAAATTAAGCAAGGTATTCCAATTGCTCAATCAATTCCATCACCTTTTCCCCAGTTCAATATCGAAATGGAAACAGGAACAGGAAAAACCTTTGTTTATTTAAAATCGATTTTGGAAATGAATCGTAAATTTGGATTTACTAAATTTATTATTGTAGTTCCTTCTGTAGCGATTAAAGAAGGGGTTATGAAAACACTACAAATGACGAAAGAATATTTTAAAACGCAAATGCAAGGAATTGTTTATCGTGAATTTATGTACGATAGTTCTAAATTAGAAAATATACAAGCATTTGCTTCAAATGAAAATGTGGAAATTATGGTTATTAATATTCAAGCGTTCAATAGTGAAGATAATATTTTCAACCGCAACGACCGTGATAGCTTATATGGTATTTCACCTAAAGATTATATTGCGGAAACGAATCCAATTGTCTTGATTGACGAGCCACAAAGTGTAGATAGTACAGCTAATGCAAAGGCTGCAATTGCTGCTTTAAATCCGTCGCTTGTATTCCGCTTCTCTGCAACGCATAAAGAAGAAGGTTATCCCTTACTTTATAAATTGGGACCTGTTGAAGCGTATCAAAATAAGCTAGTAAAACAAATTGAAGTAGCGGGAGTTAAACGCACAATTGATGGTAATATGGCTCACTTACGATTAATAGGTATTAAAGCGACGAAGACTGCTGTTACAGCATCCGTAGAGGTTTTAGTGAAAACGAAAGCAGGCATTGTGAAAAAGATTATTTCTTTAAAGAAAAACGATGACTTAGTGAAAAAGACAAAGCTAACGGCTTATGAAGAGATTGGTTATGTTCGTGATATATCAGCTGAAAAGGACAATGAGTACATTGAGTTTTCAGGCGAGCCATCTGTCATTTTTTTAAGTCAAGCACATTACGCAGACTTAGAGGTGAAGCGTGGTCAAATTCGTAAAACAATTGAGGAACATTTAAATAAAGAGTTAAAGCTAAATGCTTTAGGAATTAAAGTGTTAAGTCTATTCTTTATTGATAACGTAGCAAACTACCGAAAATATGATGATGAAGGTAAGTCTTATTTAGGGAAATACGGTCAAATTTTTGAAGAAGAGTATAGAGACGTATTAAAATCTCCAAAATATAAAAAGCTTCGTGATTATCGTATTCCTGGTGAAGAAGTACATAATGGCTACTTCTCAATCGATAAGAAAGGTAAATTCAAAAATGGTGGGGAAAAAGATGAAAGTGCCTTCCGAATCATCATGAAAGACAAAGAAGATTTACTGACGATGTATGATGAAGAAAAAAGGATGACAAAAAAAGCTCATAAGTTGCGTTTTATTTTCTCACATTCAGCATTAAAGGAAGGTTGGGACAACCCTAACGTCTTCCAAATTTGTACGTTAATTGATTCGAAAGATGAACTTACGAAGCGCCAAAAAATCGGCCGTGGTCTTCGCATAGCTGTTAATCAAAATGGTGAGCGAGTACACGGATTCGAAGTAAATACATTAACAGTGATGGCAAACGAAAGCTATGATGAATTTGCAAATGGCTTACAACATGAGTATGAAAAAGAAGGTATAGAGTTCGGTATTTTTAAGCATGATACATTTAGTTCGCTTGTGCTAGAGGAAGATGAACTGACAGGTTATCGAAAACCTTTAGGTCATGAGTATTCAAAAAAACTAGTTGAATATTTAACGGAGCAAAAATACATAGATTCAAAAGGGAAAGGTACTGTCGCCTTAGCGATAGCAATTAAAGATCAAGTATTTGAACTACCTGAAGAATATACGGTACTTGCGCCTAATATGACTGAGAAAGTTATCGCTGCAATTGAGCAGAAATTTAATACAGAGAAAATTGAAATTAAAGATCATGCAAAAAAAGAAACGGTTCATTTAAATAAAGAAGCGCTATCTGGGCCATTCCTTGAGCTGTGGGAGCGCATTAAATATAAAACGACGTATTCGATTCAATTTGATAGTGAACAGTTCATTAGCGATGCGGCAAAAAAATTAAAGGATGAATTGTTAGTACGTATTCAGAAATTAGAATACGAACGAATGCAATTAAAAATCGAAGAAAGTGGTATCGAAGAAAAAACAACAACAAAAACAAGTTTCAGTACAGTTCAACGAGAATACACAAAAACTCCTGATATTTTAACGGAGTTACAGCAAGAGACGAAACTAACTCGTAAAACATTAATTGCGGTTTTAAAGAAGAGTGATACTCTACATGATTTTAAAGTGAATCCACAAATGTATATGCTAGAGGCCGCGCGCATTATTAATGCAGCTAAACGCTTAGCAATGGTGGATGGCGTTAAATATGAGAAACTGGAAACAGAAGAAGTATACGATCAAAGCTTATTCAAACAAGAAGAAATTGAATCGTATGAAGATAGCATTGTGAAAGTTTCAGATAATCGTTCTACTTATGACCATGTAATTGTAGATTCTAAAATTGAAAGAGATTTTGCCGAAGCATGTGAAAAAGATCCAAATGTAAAGTTTTATATTAAATTGCCTGCAGACTTTAAAATTAAAACGCCACTTGGAAATTATAACCCTGACTGGGCATTATCTGTTGAAGAAGATGGCAAAGAGAAATTGTACTTTATTGTAGAGACAAAAGGAAGTACAGCCGCCGAAGATTTACGCAAAACAGAATTAGAAAAAATCCGTTGTGGAGAAAAGCACTTTGCTGCGATCAATACTGGTATTACATTTAAGCGAGCAGTTGAACTAGATCAAGTTTATTAAATGTCAGGAGACTTTTTTACATCGGTATACTATTTGAAGTAGTAAAAGGTTGAAGAAAGAATTAAACCTTATTATTTGACATGGTAACTCACGCAAAACTGATAATCCACAAATGGGAATTACGTTGTCGAAAGAGGAATTAATACGCATTAGTGATTCTAAGAATAAGCATGAGGAGTGCTTATTCTTAGAATTAGATTTGTATCGGTATATCATTCGCCAATTAATGATCGACTTTATTAAAATGTTTCCTCGGATAAGTCTCTAAAAACCGCACAAACAAAGGACAAACCACAATCACCGCAATTATCATCAACAAACTATTCGATACAATTTTCACAAACGTTGTTTGAACCACATAAACTGCGATCAGCAGTAAATAACTCACCAAAAATATCAATCCAGAACTTCTCTTTTCAAATGGCTTCTCCAAAAGAATCAGCATAAACAGCCCCGCCATGATAATCAAAAAAGTCATATACCTTGCAAGCCTCCTCTTCATTGATTCCCAATCCCACATTGTACAGATATTTCTCCGATCGCAACATATCTCTCCCTCAAATTAAGCAAAAAGTAGCGGAAATATAAGGTCTCATGAACAAAAGTCGACCGACACTTTACAAAAAACCTCCAACCAAATCAAAATCACATCTTCCCATTTGCGACTTCCTCATATATAGTAGGATTAGACTAGTTCTAAATAACTGAAATTGGGGCGTTTACATGGATTCGATTGTTTTACATTTTATTGTGATCATGAGTGTTTCTGGCATTCTGTCCGTGATATTATCAATCATTGCTCATGCGAACCGCCACCGGTATATTGGCTGTCAATTGTTTATGTACATGTCTGGAGCAACTGCGATTTATATCTTTGGGCACACGTTTGAATTATTGGCAAGTACACCTGGACAGATCATGTTCTGGGTTTGTTTTCAATACATAGGTCTTCCGTTCATCGCGCCATTCAGTCTAATGATTGTGCTGCAATTTACGGGATTCCATCAATATTTCACAAAGCGCCGCGTGCTTCTCATCTTACTGATTCCAACTCTCACCACCATTATGGTGTTCACTAATTCTTTTCATTCACTCTTTTATCGAAGCATCACGATGAATCCGGTAGACGGATTTTTATTGGCTGACTTTACGATTGGCTATTGGTATATCATTCATGGCGTCTTTACATTTGGCTGTTCGATGCTCGCTATTTTTATGCTGGTTTGGTTTTTGCGTGTCACAAAAAAAGAATATTTAAAGCAGATCCTCATTTTGCTAGTGGGCATGTTACTGCCAATCACGACATCTTTTATCTATTTATTAGGTGTGACACCTCTTCATATTGACCCTGTCCCTGTGGTGATGTTTTTAACCAATGCACTCTACTTATGGGCGATTATGTCGTTCCAGCTCTTTAAGCTCTCTCCCATTGCGATGGAGCGTGTGTTTGAGCATATGTCTGAGGGGGTTCTCATTTTAGATCGATACCGGACACTCATAGATTACAACCCCGCTGCTGCATCGATCATTCCAGCACTTTCTAATAAAAAGGGGATTGGCTATAAAATAGACGATATTTTCTCAGGAATCATCAAAGATACTGACTTCATTCAGTGGCTGCGTTCTCCTCAGGATCATTCGCAATATGATTTAATGTTGAAAAGGGAAAAAGGTCATTCCAGCTATTATCACTTGACCGCATCGTCCCTATTTAATAGGAGAGGAGAGATCGAGGGCAGGCAAATTGTGATCAGTGATGTAACAGAGCAGCGTTTGCTCCAGGAAGAGCTGGAGCGCCGTGCGTATATTGATGGATTGACGAATATCTTCAATCGGTCTTCATTTATTGAACGAACGCAGATGATCCTAGAAGGGGATGCGCAGGATACGGCTGTTATGCTGTTTGATATTGATTTTTTTAAACAAATCAATGACACGCACGGACATCATATTGGAGACGAGGCGCTGCGTCATGTTGTCACCATTTGTCAGCAGCATTTACAAATGGACGATTTATTCGGACGATATGGCGGAGAAGAGTTTGCTATTTGTCTGCCGCATCATTCTTTTGAAGAGGCGTGTCATATTGCGGAGCGAATTAGACATTCGTTTGAGATGAGTTTCTTTGAGAATGATGAGGAAAAAGTGCGAGTGACAGCGAGCTTTGGAATTGCTCACACAGCTTATGATCCAAATGTATTAGAAACTCTTCTATTTGAAGCAGACCAAGCTTTGTATATGTCAAAACGCCAAGGACGCAACCGGATTTATGCGTCCACTGGAGCGGACTATATGCTTTATGAAGAGCATTAACCTGCTGCTAGCTTCTCATTGACGGTTGTCCTGACATTCGATATGATAAACATAACATTTGAACGGTTTCCTAAAGGGGAGTAGCTTTTACGGTTTGGTCGTCATTACAGAAACATCCGTTGTTTCTCGGCCATTCCGGCATGAACATGTTAGCCAGACCTTTGCCTATCACACATGAGGCAAAGGTCTGGCTTTTTTAGGTCTTATTGCATCTGTGTGATGGGGGGAGCGGGACAAATGATGCTTTCAATACCTCAGATGAAAGGATGATCAATCTTGAAAAAATATGTGATCTCTTTGCTCTTTTCCGGCACGCTTGTATTAAGTGGATGCTCTGGTTTGCTTGACCAAGTAAGTGATACAACGACATATGTCACAGAGGCAAATGAGTATGTGACGGACATTCAGCAATTTACGGAGAACTTTCCACAGCTCGCAGAAGAAGCTGTGAAAAACGCCGCCAAAAAAGCAGAATTAACCCAGCAGTTAGAATCATTGAAGGCAGACATTCAAGAATTTAATGAAATCACAGCACCCAAAATAGCAGAAGACCTGCATGCGCAGATCATTGAAAAAAATAAGGTGCTGTCAGAGGACATTCAGACGTATTTACAGCAATTGAAAGCAGACAACATCGACGTTGCCGCCATGATTGAGGATCAGCAAGGATTGATCAAGCAGCTTCAGCAGTCCGTCAATCTATTGCAGGACATTGAACAATTAACAAACTAAAGCAAACACGATAGAGTGTATTCAGCATATCTTTGCCTTTTCCGGTGGAGATATGCTTTAATTTAAGTAAAGATAAGTCATATTAGAAAAAAGGTGATCACATGACAGAACATGAAGAAAGACATATGGCTTCGCCAAGAGCCGAGAAGGATAAAGATCAATTGATCAATCGGTTGAAACGAGTGGAAGGACAAGTGCGTGGGATTCAGCAAATGATTGAAAACGATCGTTACTGTATAGATGTTGTCAATCAAATCTCCGCTGTCAATGCGGCTTTGAAAAAGGTCAGTCTTCAATTGATGGAAAAGCATACCCATCATTGTGTAGCAGATGCAATCAAGAGCGGCAATGGGGATGAAGCCATTGAAGAGTTAATGACGGTCTTTACGAAACTGACAAAATCGTAGCATTTATATGTTTACATCGATACCCTACTAGGGTATAGTAAGTTGTAGTAAATGATTGAAGGAGGCGATGAGAAGTGGAACAAGCAACACTTCAAGTGCAGGGCATGTCTTGTGGACATTGCGTGAAAGCAGTCGAAGGAAATGTAGGAGAATTAACAGGTGTTGAATCGGTGAAAGTCCATTTAGACAAGGGACAGGTGGATGTTTCATTTCATCCTGATCAAGTCACGTTACACCGAATCTCTGATGTGATTGAAGAACAGGGATATGATGTCGTATAAATGATATACGTGCTGCATGTGTCAGCGCGTATTTTTTTCAAAAAAAGATACCCCTATGGAGTATGTGGAGAGGTGAGATCAATGAAAAAGGAAATCGACTTTCAAATTACGGGGATGACCTGTGCTGCCTGTGCAGGCCGCATCGAAAAGGGATTGAACAGGCTGGAAGGTGTGGAGGATGCCAATGTGAATTTGGCGCTGGAAACATCTCATATTGTGTATGAAACAGAACAACTAACACCAGATGATCTGAAGCAAAAAATTCAATCCTTTGGCTACGGTGTGGTGATGGAGCAAGCAGAGTTTGATATAGAGGGAATGACGTGTGCGGCTTGTGCCAACCGAATCGAGAAAAAAATTAACCGGATGGATGGTGTTGATCACGGATCTGTGAACTTTGCGCTTGAGACACTTCAGGTCACGTATCACCCTGGCCAAACGTCTACAAGTGATATAAAGGAGGCGGTTCAGTCCATTGGATATTCTTTAATTGAACCAGCTGCAGACGAAGCAGAAGAAGGAAAGAAAGATCATCGCCAAGCAGCAATAGAGAAGCAGACGGCACGCTTTTTATTTTCAATGATCCTGTCACTGCCGCTTCTTTGGGCAATGGTCAGCCATTTTTCCTTCACGTCTTTTATTTGGCTGCCAGAAGCGTTCATGAATCCATGGGTTCAGCTGGCTTTAGCAGCGCCGGTTCAGTTCATTGTCGGCTGGCCCTTCTATGTAGGAGCATATAAAGCTTTACGTAATAAAAGTGCCAACATGGATGTTCTTGTCGCACTTGGGACATCAGCTGCGTTTTTCTATAGTTTATACGAAAGCATTCAGTCAGCGGTTCAAGGCACACGTGAGGCAGCCCTCTATTATGAAACAAGTGCTGTGCTTATTACGTTGATCGTGCTCGGAAAATTAATGGAAGCAAGAGCAAAAGGGAGATCATCAGAAGCGATTCAAAAGCTGATGGGCCTACAAGCGAAAGAAGCGGTCATCGAGCGAGATGGAAAAGAGATGACCGTGCCTATTTCCGAAGTAAAAGTGAATGATCTTGTGTTTGTCAAACCGGGTGAGAAAGTGCCGGTAGATGGAGAGATCGTGGAGGGAACAACCGCAATTGATGAGTCCATGATTACGGGAGAAAGTCTGCCTGTTGATAAAACGGCTGGTGATGCGGTCATCGGGGCAACCATCAATAAAAATGGGTTTGTGAAAGTGAAAGCGACAAAGGTTGGGAAAGAGACCGCCCTTTCACAGATTATCAGAGTCGTAGAACAAGCACAGGGCTCAAAAGCACCGATTCAAAGGATGGCAGATCAAATATCAGGGATATTTGTTCCTATCGTTGTAGGAATTGCTGTGCTCACGTTCCTGATATGGTTTTTCCTTATTGACCCAGGAAATGTGACGTCAGCCCTTGAAACGTTTATCGCAGTCATCGTCATCGCATGTCCGTGTGCGCTCGGTCTTGCCACACCAACCTCTATAATGGCTGGCAGCGGCCGTGCAGCTGAATCAGGCATTTTGTTTAAAGGCGGGGAGCATTTAGAAGTGACCCAATCACTTGACACAGTGGTTTTAGATAAAACAGGGACTGTGACAAAAGGGGAGCCGAGTCTGACAGATGTGATGGTATCTGACAATTGGACAGAAGATACGCTGCTTCAGCTAGCAGGATCGGCAGAACAGCAGTCGGAACACCCGCTTGCCAGAGCGATCACAGACGGAATGAAGGAACAAGGTCTTGAAGCGGTCGAGATCGAAGCCTTCCAAGCAGACCCAGGCCATGGAATTGAAGCAAAGGCCGCAGGACACAAGCTTTTGATTGGAACGCGTAAGCTATTACAGAAACATCATATCCCATATGATCAAGTCGAAGCATCCGTCACACTACTGGAGCAGCAAGGGAAAACAGCTATGCTTGTCGCGATTGACGGCGAAGTCGCCGGCATTGTCGCAGTGGCAGATACGATCAAATCATCCTCACCTCAAGCTATCAAGCGTCTGAAAGAGCAAGGGATTCACGTTGTGATGATGACAGGTGATAACAAGCTGACGGCAGACGCGATTGCGAAACAGGCGGGCATTGATCATGTCATTGCGGAAGTCCTGCCTGAGGAAAAGGCTGCTCACATTGCGGCGCTTCAGGAACAAGGAAAGAAAGTCGCCATGGTCGGAGATGGCATCAATGATGCCCCGGCTCTTGCGACAGCGAATATTGGGATGGCAGTTGGAACAGGGACAGATGTTGCCATGGAAGCAGCAGATATCACGCTCATGACAGGAGACCTCCATGCCATTGCAGATGCGCTTGAATTTAGTAAAAAAACAATGAGAAACATCAAGCAAAATCTATTTTGGGCGCTTGCTTATAACTGCATTGGGATACCGATAGCTGCTTTTGGTCTTCTTGCGCCATGGCTTGCAGGAGCAGCAATGGCCTTTAGCTCCGTGTCGGTTGTATTGAATGCGCTCAGATTGCAGCGTTTGAAACCGGTTAGAGAGGGAGTGGCACAATGAAGCTGAATGTCAAATGGATTTGGACGATTAGTGCATTGTTCTATGTTGCTCTTGTTCTTATTGGATATGCTATGTATGATGAATTTTATCCAAAGCAAGAACCGCCAAGTGAACATATGCAAGATCATTGAGACTTCGCCAAAAGCGAAGTCTTTTTTTAACAATTTTGTGGAAAAACCCACCTTTTAAAAGATTTTTCATAAAAAATTCACTTCTTTTTGTTCCTTTTTGTCGTTTTTTGTAGGTTCATCGTTAAGATGCGATTAAGCAACAAAGAAAGCGTTATCAAAAAAAGGGGGTTCACGTATGAAAAAGTTAGGGTTAGCTTCTCAAATACTCATTGCACTTGTTCTGGGTGTTATCGTGGGAGCGCTGTTTTATCAAAATGAAACCGTTATTAATGTGTTAACGCCGATTGGCGATATATTCATCCATTTAATTAAAATGATCGTTCTTCCAATTGTTATTGCTGCGTTGATTGTAGCAGTAGCTGGTGTAGGGGATATGAAAACCATCGGAAGACTCGGCGGAAAAACCATTCTTTACTTCGAAATTGTGACAACGATTGCATTAGCAGTGGGACTGCTTGCAGCAAACGTCTTCCATCCTGGTACAGGAATTGACATGAGCAACATGGAAAAAGGCGATATCTCTAAATATGAAGAGACATCGAAAGCTTCTTCCGAAAAAGCGAGTTTCTCTGAAACCATTGTGCATCTAGTGCCAACAAACGTTTTCCAATCCATTGCAGAAGGTGATCTATTACCAACGATCTTCTTTACAGTCTTATTCGGATTAGGAATTGCGGCAGTAGGAGACAAAGGGAAACCAGTATTAGGATTCTTTGAGGGTATACTCGAAGCCATGTTCTGGGTGACCAATAAAGTGATGAAGTTTGCACCATTTGGTGTATTCGCGCTCATCAGTGTGACGGTGATCAAATTCGGGGTCGGAGCGCTTCTCCCGCTAGGTAAACTGGTACTTGTCGTTTACGGTACAATGGCATTCTTCGTTATTGTCGTACTTGGCATTATCGCAAAATTAGCTGGAACAAGCGTCTTTACACTATTTAGAGTGCTAAAAGAAGAAATCATTCTTGCATTCTCAACAGCAAGTTCAGAAGCTGTACTGCCTAGACTTATGGATAAAATGGAGAAGTTCGGCTGCCCGAAAGCGATCACGTCGTTCGTTATCCCAACAGGCTACACCTTTAACCTAGATGGAAGTGCCATCTATCAATCCATTGCCGCCATATTTGTTGCACAAATGTACGGCATGCCGCTTTCCATCTATGAGCAAATTACGTTACTATTAATCTTGATGCTGACATCTAAAGGAATGGCTGGTGTACCAGGTGCATCAATCGTTGTTGTCATCACAACACTTGGTGCAATGGGACTGCCGCTTGAAGGACTTGCCTTCATCGTTGGGATCGACCGTATACTTGACATGGTTCGTACAACTGTTAACGTATTTGGTAACTCACTTGCCGCCATTGTCATGTCTAAGTGGGAAAAAGTTTTTGATCAAGAGAAATCGAAGAAGTATATTGAGGAATTAAAACAACAAACAAAAGCAGCGTAAAAGGAGATCTTTTCAAATGACGAAGCTACAGGACAAGCAAGTTCGAATCGAACGAGACTTTCTAGGTGAAAAGGAAGTAGACACTCAAGCGTATTATGGAATTCAAACATTACGTGCAGTAGAGAACTTTCCAATTACTGGCTACCATGTTCATGAGGAACTCATCAAAGCATTAGGGATTGTCAAAAAGGCAGCCGCACTTGCAAATATGGATACACAACGACTATATTCTGGTCTTGGAGAAAAAATTGTTCAAGCCGCAGATGAGGTTATTGAAGGAAAATGGAACAATCAATTTATTGTCGATCCAATTCAAGGCGGGGCTGGCACTTCAATGAATATGAATGCCAATGAAGTCATTGCAAATAGAGCGCTTGAACTACTAGGAAAGGAAAAAGGCGCTTATACTGAGCTAAGTCCAAACACGCATGTGAACATGTCGCAGTCAACAAACGACGTTTTCCCAACAGCGATTCATATTTCAACATTGAATATGATTGAAAAACTACTTTATACGATGGAAAACATGCATCAAGTCATGACGGAAAAAGCGCAGGAATTCGATCATGTGATCAAAATGGGACGTACGCATCTTCAGGACGCTGTTCCAATCAGACTTGGTCAGGAGTTTAGTGCTTATGCAAAGGTTCTTGCTCGTGATATTAAACGTATCAAGCAGTCTAGACAGCATTTATATGAAGTCAATATGGGAGCAACAGCAGTCGGAACTGGATTGAATGCTGATCCTAAATATATTCGTCAGGTGGTAGGCTATCTATCTGACATTAGCGGATTACCGTTAGTTGGAGCTGAAGACTTAGTAGATGCCACGCAAAATACGGATGCTTATACAGAAGTATCTGCTGCACTTAAAGTATGTATGATGAATATGTCCAAAATGGCGAACGATATTCGTTTGATGGCTTCAGGGCCAAGAGCAGGTTTTGGTGAGCTTCACTTGCCGCCGAGACAGCCAGGTTCATCCATCATGCCAGGGAAAGTCAACCCAGTGATGCCTGAGGTCATGAACCAAGTGGCATTCCAAGTCATCGGAAATGACCACACGATCTGTCTTGCATCAGAGGCTGGTCAGCTTGAACTGAACGTCATGGAACCAGTTTTAATATTCAACTTACTACAATCTCTCAGCATGATGAAAAATGTGTTTGAGTCCTTCATGGACAACTGCCTGCGTGATCTAAAAGCAGATGAAACGAGATTAAAAGAATATGTAGAAAAAAGTGCTGGTGTCATGACAGCGGTGAATCCGCATATTGGTTATGAAGCTGCTGCACGAATTGCAAGAGAAGCGATTCTTACAGGCGCATCTGTACGTGAGCTTTGTCTGCAAAATGATGTGTTAACAGAAGAAGAGCTTGACGTCATCTTGAATCCTTTTGAAATGACCAAACCAGGTATTGCTGGCGCATCACTTTTAGAAAAGGATCGTTTAGAAGATTAAGCGGCATCATGAGAAGCGCACACCGACAAAGTTCCGGTGTGCGCTTTTTCATGGATGTTTGTTTTTCTCAAGCTCACATAGTATACTATCGTCAATTATTAGGGATGTGACTGCGTTTGAATCTACTGAAAAAATGGCTGAATACAGAGCCTTATTTAATTGTGTTGCTCATTGTACTGACACCGATTGGCGGAGAGTTCAAATTTTATCCATTTGAGGACAGCTTTCGGGTCAGTTTTGGAACCGTTGTCTTTTTCTTTATCCTGCTTCAAATGAAAAAATTCCCGGCATGGGCAAGCGGTATTATTGCAGGGGTATCTGTTTTTGCGTTTCGCGTGCTTCTTGATACAGCCGTCACAGGTCATCTTCCGCTGGAAGAGGCGGTTTCATTAAGATTTCCTTCCCTTCTTTATTATGTCGTCTATGGCACGCTCTTTTATTTATTACAGGTCAGACGTTTCCGCGATCAGCCTTGGCTGATTGGTGCGACAGGCATCATCATGGAACTGTGTGCGAGCGTTGTTGAAATGATTGCACTTCGTGGCACCATTGATGAAATCTTAACGATGCGGACGCTGTTTCAACTATTTGTTTTGGCGATTTTTAGAAGCTTTTTCGTGTTGGCTTGTTATACAATGATTCGATTATATGAAGAGCAGGCGAGAGAGCGTCAGATGAAAAAGGAAAAGGAACATCTGCTGATGCTTCTGTCTAACCTTTACACGGAATCTACATACTTTCATAAAACACTTGCACATGCTGAGCACATTACAGCGACATCCTATCAATTGTATCAATCCCTGCACCACGCAAACGATGCGGAGTCATTGGATTTGAAAAAGCTCGGAAAAACAGCCCTGCAAATTGCAGGAGAGGTACATGAGATCAAAAAGGATAACCAGCGGATTTTTTCTGCATTATCAAAGCTGATTCATGAAGAAAATTTCCAGGCTTATGCAAGTCCTGCCCATATTGCTGGGCTTGTGATTCGTATCCATGAAAATTACGCAGAATCTCTTAAAAAAAACATTGTCTTTCATTATGATGAAGATGGGCAGCATCCCGCCTATCACGTGTATACCATTCTATCTTTGTTAAATAATATTGTTTCCAATGCTGTCGAAGCCATTCCAGTGGATGGAGAGGTGTCACTCTCTATTTCACAGAAAGAGAACCAGGTGATCTTTCAAATCAGTGACAACGGGCCTGGCATTAAAGAGCGTAATCATCATGTTATTTTTAAACCCGGTTTTACTTTAAAATACGACCAGGCTGGGAATCCATCAAGCGGTATCGGGCTTTCCTATGTGAAGGATACAGCGGAGAAGCTTGGCGGAAGTGTTGAGATGAAGAGTATCCCAAATAAACAAACGATTTTCACGTTAACGATACCAGTGGATCAAGTCAGTAGGAAAGAGGGGATTGGGAGATGAGATTTTTTATTGTTGATGATGATGAAGCCGTGCGTTCTTCACTGGCTCAGCTCATTGAAGATGAAGAGCTTGGCATTGTCGCAGGGGAAGCAGAGGATGGCGCAGAGTTAACGGCAAGCTACTTAAATGATTTGCACATTGATATCTTATGTATTGATCTATTGATGCCGGAAAGAGACGGTCTTGAAACGATTCGAGCCATTAAGGATGAGTTTCATGGGAAATACTTAATGCTGTCGCAGGTAGAAACAAAGGAATTAATCGGCCAGGCGTATACGCTTGGTGTTGAGTATTATGTGACAAAGCCAATCAATCGTGTAGAGGTCTTAAGTGTGCTCCATCTCATGATTGAACGTCTTCATTTAGAGCATTCAATTGAAAACATTCAGCACTCACTCAAATCCGTCATGCAGTTTCAGCAGCGCGGTCAGACGAAAACGAAGCAGCGGGGGAAAAGTCTTGCAGAGGCAGGTCAGTTCTTGCTGGCAGAGCTTGGGATTGTGGGTGAGAAGGGGTCTAAAGATTTATTAGATATGATTCTCTTCACAGATCAGTATGTAGCGCTGCATACCGATCATCACGATTCTTTTCCTTCTTTAAAGGTCATTTTTACCGGAATCACGGAGGATAAATTAAATGAGCCTTACACATCGGCAGACATTGCAAGAGAAGCGAAGGCAGCGGAACAGCGGGTAAGACGTGCGATCAACCAATCTTTGAAACACATCGCATCACTTGGGTTAACTGATTTTTCTCATCCGACCTTTGAAAATTATGCATCTAAATTCTTTGATTTCACCATCGTGCGAAAGAAAATGAGTGAATTAACAAAAGAGACGAGCGGTAGAGAAGAACATACTCGTATCAATGTGAAGAAATTTGTGCAGGTGCTCTACTACGAAGCAAAACGTATTTTTATGGAAGATTAAAAAAGACATGCTCCCTCATGAGGGAGACATGTCTTTTTTGGTGATGGATTGCAGGTGCATCTGCAGCACGGAGCGTATGAGCTCAGGCGGTAAACGATGAGGCTGCAAGATTCCATTCAATGCAAGCCCGTTGATGACCGCATAAAGCCGCTCAGTTTCGACTAAAAGATCGATATGATCAAGCAAAAGCCCATCCTCTTTTAATTTCATTAAACAAAATTGGGTCGTTTGGAGAAGCTCGTCATACATCTTTGCATTGAGCGGCTGTAAATCTGGTTCAGTCAGCGACTTGACTGTAAAAGCCTGCCACACCTCCATTTCAAATCTTCGTTCTTCATCAAGTGGAAGAACCTGCTCCAATAACGTGAGGACATTTTCTTCCGTTGAACCATTAAGCTGAAGTCCTGTCATACGCTCTTTGACTCTTTCCTGAATCAATGTCATAGAGAAAAGAAATAACTCTTGCTGTGTGGAAAAATAATGACGCATAGAGCCCGCTGAAATACCAGCTTCTACCGCTACTTTTCGTACAGAAGCGTTTTCCAATCCATCCTGTTTAATCACTCTCATTGCAGCTTGAGCGACTTTTTGTTTTTGTTTATGGTGATCGACGATTTTTGGCATACATTGATTTTAGCACAGCTATTGTTTTTTTAACACAGTTGTGTTATTTTTTATTTAATACAATTGTGTTAAAAAGGATGTGGGGAATATTGGTCGGGTTATTGATTGTGGCATGTGAAATTGGTTTTTGGCTGTTTATTCTGGTGGGTTTAACACTGCGTTATGTGTTTAGACAGAAAAAGTGGGGCGCCTTCTTTCTGGTCTGTACGCCGATTTTGGATCTAATCCTTCTTGCGGCTACTTATATGGATTTAAGGCAAGGGGCTGTGGCGAGTGTCATCCACGGGCTTGCGGCTGTTTATATTGGGGTGAGTCTCGCCTTTGGACATCAAATGGTGAAATGGGCAGATGCTCGGTTTGCTTATCGATTTGCAGGAGGCCCTAAGCCGAAGGGAAGACCTAAGTACGGGAAGGAACGGTCAGTGTATGAAATGGTCAGCTGGACGCGCCATTTCGTCTCTTATGTCATCGGAGCTGGTCTGCTATTTGGTTTATCCTATCTCATACAAGCACCAGAACGAACGGAATCACTGATGCAGCTCGCCGGTGTGTGGGGGATGGTCTTAGCCATTGATTTCGTCATTAGCATTAGCTATGTCATTTGGCCGAAAAAACACCCGCAAAATATAGCCAGCTAACAAAAAAGACAGGCGGATTCATTCCGCCTGTCTCAGCGTGAAGACAAACCCTCGCATTCGTTGTCAGTTCTGCGCGCTGGTGCTCACGAATGTCAAATTCGTTCCGCAAAAGTAGCTGTCCTTCCTAGACTGCAAAGGTTTTCTATCACGCTGAAAAGAAGACAAAGGGCTAAAATAAACATCATTTTAGCCCTTTGTCAACAATCTAAGACAGGCAGAATCACTCCGCCTGTCTTTTCTTATGATGAAAGCCCTTTGTAAATGGTGTCAATATTCCATTTCATCATCTTATAGTAGCTGTCTCCGTCTTCACCTTTCTTTCCAATAGAGTCAGTGAATACTTTTCCTTTAATCGGAACCCCGGTTTCCTCAGATAAGCTTTCAAGGCTGCGTTGATCGACACTTGTTTCAAGAAAGAGCGCAGGAACTTGATGATCTTTGACAAAATGAATGATGCGCTTCATTTGTCCAGGTGTTCCTTCACTTTCTGTGTTGATCTCCCAAATGTAGCCTGCTTTCAGTCCATAGGCATCTGCAAAATACTTGAAGGCTCCCTCACTTGTCACAAGGAGCTTTTTGTCTTTTGGCAGCTGATCAAACTTGTCTTTTGCTTCATCGTGAAGCGCTTGAAGCTTTTTGATATAGGCTTCTGTATTTTTTTCGTAATCCTCTTGATGCTCAGGGTCCGCTTCAATAAGCGCATCCCGGGCATTTTGAGCATAAAGAATCCCATTTTCGACATTCAGCCAGGCGTGGGGGTCCTGCTGGCTTTCGAGTCCTTTTGAAGACAAGTGCTTTACTTTGACGCCTTTACTTAGTTCGGCTACAGGTGCATCATCCCCATCCTTGCCACTCGATTCGAGCAGCTTTTGAAACCAGCCGTTCCCTGTCTCAAGGTTTAAGCCATTATATAGAACAAGGTCTGCATCCGTTGTATGCTGAACATCCTTTGGCAGTGGGTCGAATTCATGTGGGTCTGTACCAATGGGAACAATGCTGTGAATAGAGACGTGCTCTCCGCCTACTTCCTTCACAATGTCATAAAGAATGGAGTAGGTCGTGACGACTTTTAATGTGCCGTCATCTTTGCCGGAATTATTTTGCTTAGTAGAACAGCCTGCGATGACCATAAGGGCAATGAATACTGCGATCAAACGGATTGCAAATACCTTCTTCATATATGTCCTCCTTTTACATAGACGCTTCCTTTTTTAGCTGCGTTCGTTTTCGTTTAGATTTTAATGATCTCCATAGAATTCCTTGCTTTGGTGAAAAGATAAAGGCACTCCCGAATAAAATGGTCGCGACCAGCACGATAGAAGCGCCAGACGACAAGTTATACGTAAAACTAAGCCCAAGTCCCACGACGGCAGAAACTGCCCCGAAAAATGCAGATAAATAAATCATGATCCATAGCCGGTCTGTTAAGAGATAAGCAGTGGCTGCCGGCGTAATAAGCATGGCAACGACAAGAATAATCCCAACAGTTTGCAGTGACGCAACGGTCACAAGGGTCAACAAGGTCATGAGAAAATAATGGATCATTCGATTCGGTAAACCGTAAACCGAAGAAATGACCGGATCAAATGAACTAATGAGCAGTTCTTTGTAGAAAACGATAACAGCCAGCAGGATAAAAATGCCGATGCCAAGTGTAATCCACATATCAGATGACCGAACAGCTAGGACGTTTCCAAACAAGATATGATATAAATCACTGGAACTTTTCAAAAATGTGATTAAAATGATTCCGATTGAGAAAAAGGCGGTGAAGACAATGCCGATGGCAGAGTCATTTTTAATGCGGCTGTTTTGACTCACGTATCCGATCCCAATCGCTGTTAACACTCCAGTTAAAACGGCCCCGAAGAAAAAGTTAATTCCCAGCATATAAGAGATGGCGACACCTGGCAACACTGCATGCGAAATGGCGTCTCCCATCAGGGCCATGCCCCGTAAAATGATAAAGCAGCCAATGACCCCGCAAATAATGCCTACCATGACGGATGTAAATAACGCTTTTTGTAAAAACGCATATTCAAAGAGTCCGGTTAAAAATTCCATTACACGTCTCCTCCTGCTGTTTTTAAGAATGGTAGCTGCGTTTCATATGCCTCCAGCATGACCTCTGGGCGAAGGATGTCGTGTACAGGTCCAGCTTTGATGAGTTTTTTATTTAACAGAACGAGGTGGCTGAAGTAATCATCGGCTTTACTTAAATCATGATGGACAACCAAAATGGTTTTTCCTTCATCCCGTAATTCTTGCAAAATGCGAACCATCGTTTCTTCACTGGCCATATCAATCCCAACAAACGGTTCATCCAAACAGAAGAGCTGTGCGTTTTGCGCAAGTGCTCTTGCAAGGAAGACACGCTGCTGCTGACCGCCGGATAACTCACCAATCTGTCTTTTGGCAAAGTCCTGCATACCGACCTTTTCTAAACAGTGGTACGCATATGCCCGGTCTTCTTTTTTCGGACGTTTCATCAGGCCAAGCTTCGGATATGTTCCAAGTAGCACGGTATCCAGCACATGAATAGGAAACGTCCAGTCTAGATCATTTCTTTGTGGTACATAGGCGATCTGTTTTCTGACTTGTTTAAAGGGCTGTTCAAAAAAGCGAATATCCCCTTGGTCTTTTTCAATTAAATCCAAACATGCCTTGAGTAAAGACGATTTACCGGCACCATTTGGACCTATGATTCCTGTCATCGTTCCTTCCTGTATGGAAAGAGAGATGTTCTCTAATGCATCCTGCCCGTGATATGAGACATGAAGACGGTCGATTGTTAAAGCATTTGGCATCTCTTGCGGCCCCTTTCAATCATCATTGCACTTCCTAAAGATATATGCATACATTAAATAATTTTGACTAAAGGATGAAATGATTCTCTAATGCTAATTTGTTTCCTTAAGGAAACTTTTATTTCATTCTAAGTGTATGTCCTTCTTTTGTAAAGAGAAAAGCTGCACTTTTTCTGTCAGAGGTCAAACGATCGTTTTTATGTTATGCGGGGAGCGGGGGACATGAGCTTGGTTTATTGAAAATCCGTGTGGCAGGATTGGGCATAAAAAAACCAAACATTTGCTCATAAATGATTGACAGCTGATCAGAACTCCTCATATAATAAAGATAATTCAATATATGAATATGTGCTCATATATAATATCCACAGCAGCTGATAGGTTTGGTTGAATCAGGGAAGGCTACTTATATAGAAAAAGGTGAGAACATGAAAAAGATGAAGGATGAATACGTATTAAGCGGTCTTGATTGCGGCAACTGTGCACGTAAAATAGAAACAGGTGTCAGCAAAATGGATGGTGTTGAAGCTTGCTCTGTTAATTTTGCGACAGGCACATTGACTGTTACGCATGCAGATAAGCAAGAAACGATGTCAAGGCGCATTGAAAAAACCGTTCAGTCCATTGAACCTCATGTGAGTGTATCACCGAAAGAAGAAGGACATCATCACGATCATGGGACGAAAAATTTAAAAACGATTGTGCTGAAATTAATTGGCGGTGCAGTCATTGGAACAGCAGCCTTCTTTATACCTGAAGATGGTGTATTAAAGTTCATTATGTTCTTCGCAGCATATTTACTAGTCGGCGGTGATGTGGTTTTTAAAGCGCTGAAAAATATCGTGCGCGGCCAAGTATTTGATGAGAACTTCTTAATGACGATTGCAACGGTTGGTGCTTTTGTCATTCAGCAATATCCAGAAGCGCTTGCTGTCATGCTGTTTTACCAAATTGGAGAGCTCTTCCAAGGGGCGGCAGTGAACCGTTCAAGACGATCAATTAGTGAATTAATGAATATACGTCCAGAATACGCGAATCTAAAAGTAGGAAATGAAACGAAAAAAGTGAATCCGGAAGAAGTAAAAGCCGGTGACCGTATTGTTGTGAAGCCAGGTGAAAAAATTCCGCTGGATGGGCTCATTGTTGAAGGTTTCTCGCTCGTAGATACATCTGCATTAACAGGGGAGTCGGTGCCGCGGGATGTAGAAGCGGGAAAAGAAGTTCTTGCAGGATTTGTGAATCAAAACGGTATACTTGAAATTGAAGTGCAAAAAGAGCTAAGTGAATCGGCAGTGACAAAGATTTTAGATTTGGTTGAGAATGCGAGCAGCCGAAAAGCACAGACAGAAAATTTCATCACAAAGTTTGCAAAATATTATACACCGGCTGTCGTCTTGCTTGCCTTATTGCTTGCCTTTATGCCGCCGCTTCTCTTTCCATCGGCACAATTGTCTGACTGGGTGTACCGGGCACTTGTCTTTCTCGTGATCTCTTGTCCTTGTGCTCTTGTTGTGTCCATTCCATTAGGATTTTTCGGGGGAATTGGGGCAGCTTCTAAACGAGGCATCCTTGTGAAAGGCAGTAACTATCTAGAAGCATTGAATTCTGTGAGATATGCTGTATTTGATAAGACGGGCACACTCACAAAAGGAAACTTTACGGTGACCAATATTGTCACAACCAGTGACAAGTGGTCAGAAGAGGAGCTGCTTTCTTTTGCAGCACTGGCAGAAGCCCATTCCTCACACCCTATTGCAGAATCGATTAAAGCGGCATACAGCTCGCCGCTTGATGAAAGCCAGATTGAAGCATATGAGGATATCGCGGGACATGGAATTAAAGCGACCATCAGCGGTTCCCATGTCTTAGCGGGAAATCATCGATTGATGGAGCGAGAAGGCATTGCGTATGAAAAAGAAAAAAGAAGCGGAACCGTTGTGTACATGGCGATTAACGGTGAGTTTGCTGGATCGATCTTGATCGCAGATGAATTGAAGGACGATGCAATCGAAGCCGTCTCTGCTCTAAAAGCGTCTGGGATTCAAACCGTCATGCTCACTGGTGATGCTAAGCAAGTCGGAACTGCGGTCGCCAAGCAAATTGGCATCGACGAAGTACATGCAGAATTATTGCCGCAGGATAAAGTAACGAAAATAGAAGAAATTGATCAGAAAAAAGCGCCTCAAGAAAAGCTATTATTTGTTGGGGACGGCATTAATGATACACCTGTATTAGCAAGAGCAGACATAGGAATTGCAATGGGCGGGCTTGGATCAGATGCAGCTGTCGAAGCGGCTGATATCGTCATCATGACGGACCAGCCATCAAAGGTAGCAGAAGCCATCGCTGTCGCGAAACGAACAAGAAGGATTGTATGGCAGAATATCGCATTTGCCCTTGGTGTCAAAGGCATTTTCCTATTACTCGGTGCATTCGGTATTGCGACCATGTGGGAAGCCGTCTTCTCGGATGTCGGTGTCACCGTACTCGCTGTTTTAAATGCCATGAGGGTCATGAAATAAAATTGTAAGGAAAATATCATGAATACCATCTTTCATAATGGACCCCCTCTTGTTAAAATAGAAGAAGTTGGATAATGGCATTTTTCTAAGCTATTATCCTTTTTCTTTTTTAAGGAATGAAAAAGATAAGGTAGGTGCTTATGTGAGTAAGAAAAATAATCAATCTTCATCCATTAAATTTGCTGTCATTTTAACCATCATCGCAGCTCTTCTCATCGGTCTATTTGTTGTGATTGGGAACAAGAACAGCCAAGAAGCACAAACAGTTGACAGTAAGCCTTCGATTAAAGGACAGCCTGTCATAGGGGACAAAAACGCAGCGGTGCAAGTCGTTGAGTTTGGGGACTACAAATGTCCGTCATGTAAATCATTTGAAACAGACATTTTCCCAAAACTGAAAGCAGACTACATAGATAAAGGCGATGTATCCTTTTCATTTATTAATTTACCACTGCCTGTTCATGGAGATGGCGCAGTATTAGCAGCACTAGCTTCTGAAGAAGTGTGGAAAGAAGATCCAAAAAACTTCTGGGCATTCCATGAAGCTGTCTATCAAGCACAGCCAGATAGTGAAGCAGAATGGGTTACGCCTGCTAAGCTGACTGAACTAGCGAAAAAGACAACAAAAATTGATACGGATAAACTCAAAGATAATTTATCAAAGAAAACGTATCAGCCGCAGCTGAACACAGACGATCAGCTTGTGAACAAATATAAAGTGAATTCAACACCAACGATTTTGATTAACAATAAACAAGTTCAAAACTTTTATGACTATGATGAAATCAAAGAATTAATTGATCAAGAGCTCAAAGGGAAAAAATCATGAAGAATAAGCTCATTTACTTATACAGTGCTTGGATTGTCTCTATCGTTGCGACGATGAGCAGCCTGTATTTAAGTGAAATAAAGAAGTTTATCCCATGCGATATGTGCTGGTTTCAGCGCATTTTCATGTACCCGCTCGTGCTCTTACTTGGAATTGCTACGTTCCGGGGCGATGTCAAAGTGAAGTATTACGTACTGCCTTTGGCTGTGATTGGTGCTGGCTTTTCCATCTATCATTATATGGAACAAAAGATCCCGGGCTTTGCGTCGATTCGCCCTTGCCTAAGCGGCATTCCTTGTTCCGTTGATTATCTGAACTGGTTTGGTTTTATTACCATTCCACTATTGGCTCTCATTGCATTTATTCTTATCATCATCAGTATGCTGCTGTTAAATGCAAAAGAAGATTGAGAGATAGCCTGCTTTTAAGCGGGCTATTTTTTATTTTTGCAAAAAGATAAAATTTAAAGAAAATTTGTATTGCTTTTCGCTTATGTCAGATATACATTAAGGGAGTAGTGTTAGATGATCAGATCATGTAAGGAGATAAGCGGAAAATGGCATGGGAAGTCTTAAGTATCATTGGTATTATCGCATTCGCCATTAGTGGTGCGATAGTAGCAATGGAGGAAGAGTACGATATTCTTGGTGTGTACATTTTAGGGATTGTGACAGCATTTGGCGGTGGAGCGATTCGAAATCTATTAATCGGTCTTCCGGTGTCTGCTTTATGGTCACAGGGCAAAATGTTTACCATTGCTCTTGTATCCATTACGATTGTGTTTCTTTTTCCAAAGCTTTTGCTCAAGCACTGGAGCACATGGGGGAATTTCTCGGATGCGATTGGTTTAGCAGCGTTTGCGATTCAAGGTGCATTATTTGCTGTGCAAAGAGAGCTTCCGCTCAGTGCGGTCATTGTGGCAGCCATTTTGACTGGAAGCGGAGGCGGAATTGTGCGTGATTTATTGGCAGGGCGAAAGCCGCTTGTGCTAAAAGCGGAGATTTACGCAGTTTGGGCAGCACTTGGCGGCTTACTCGTAGGACTCGGTTTAGCACAAGGAGAGATTGCTTTGTATTTGCTGTTTCTCATCCTTGTCGTATGCAGGGTTTGTTCCTACCTATTCAAATGGCGGCTTCCCGCTAGGTCTTATTTTTTAAATAAAGGGTAAAACGAGAAAAGAGCGGTTTCGCTCTTTTTTTTGTGTTTGATACGAGCTGGATGTCAGCAGGTAATGGAGTTTTCGTGTAAAATAAAAGCAGGGTCTTTTTGTTCATCATTAGAACAATACATGTGATGAAAATTTTGTCAGCTGGCTGAATATCTGGATTCAGCCTTTTTTTGCCTAGATGGATTGTTATGTGTTGGTTTCACATTTTGCGGAATACTAAAGAAGCACCTATGATCGGACGGATGAATCAACATGGAATGAACACATCTTTACATGTAAGCAAAACTTGACGAAAAAATTGAAATAGGAGGGACACGTACTAGTGGAGATTTTTTTGGCAGTGCTCGTATTACTAGCACTCATCGCATCATCTAATATTATCAATCGTTTTGTCCCCTTTATTCCAGTCCCGTTAATTCAAGTGGGCTTAGGAATATTGGTGGCAGCTTTTCCTTCAGGTTTACATATTTCTTTAAATCCCGAACTATTCTTCGTTTTATTCATTGCGCCGCTGTTATTTAATGACGGGAAGCGTACCCCAAGGGACGAGCTGTGGAAATTAAGAGCGCCGATTCTTCTGTTAGCCCTAGGGTTAGTATTTGCGACAGTCATTGTAGCAGGATATACCATCCATTGGATGATCCCAAGCATTCCGCTTCCAGCCGCATTTGCGCTTGCAGCGATTTTATCACCGACAGATGTGGTAGCAGTCAGTGCTCTTTCCAGCCGTGTGAACATGCCAAAGGGTATCATGAGGCTGCTGGAAGGCGAGGGATTGATGAACGATGCATCAGGACTTGTTGCCTTTAAATTTGCCATTGCAGCAACAGTAACTGGCGCTTTTTCAATTGCTGAGGCATCCTTTAGCTTTGTCCTGATTGCCGCAGGTGGTCTATTGACTGGATTTATTCTATCCTTTTTTATCATTCGTTTTCGCTATTTCCTCCGCCGTCTAGGAATGGACGATGTCACGATGCACATCATCCTGCAAATTCTTACACCATTTGTCATCTATTTAGCAGCGGAAGAAATTGGTGTATCCGGTATTTTAGCGGTTGTTGCTGGCGGTGTGACACATGCCATTGAGCAGGATCGAATGGAAGCAAATTTAGCCAAACTGCAAATTGCTTCGTCAAACACATGGAATATTATTTTATTTATTTTAAACGGACTTGTTTTCGTTATCCTTGGATTGCAGATTCCTGATGTATCGACGGTCATTTTCCAGGATGAAGCCTTTAATAATATGCAGGTCATCAGTTACATCTTAATCATCACGCTGTGTCTTATGATCCTGAGGTTCTTATGGGTATGGCTATTCTGGGCAGGGAATTGGAGTGCAACGAAAAAGCAAAACGTGAAAAAACCGAAGCTTCGCGCCTCGATGCTCATGACATTCTCTGGTGTTCGTGGGGCTGTGACATTAGCCGGTGCCTTCTCCATCCCATTTACACTTGCGGACGGATCACCGTTTCCTGAACGGCATTTGATTATTTTCCTCGCAGCAGGCGTCATCTTATGTACACTCATTTTAGCTAGTGTGCTACTGCCTCTTTTATCTGAGAAAAAAGACAAGCAAATCGCCGTGGACTTGGATACAAAGATTCAGCATGCGAAACGGAAGCTGCTAAGAAGTGCCATTAAAACCTTAAGAGAAGGAATGAATGAAGACAATAGGGAAGTGTCTCTTGCACTCATCAATGATTACCGAATGAAGCTGCGCAATATCCAGCGTGAACCGTATCAATTCGGGATGAGAAAACAAGAGAGAAAGATCAGGCTGCACGGAATCAAAGCTGAGCAGATGAAGCTGCAACAGCTCATTGAGGAAGAGAAAATCGATAAAGAAGAAGCCTATGAGCTGCAAGAAAGATTTCATGAGCTCGAAATGCTGTATTCAAACTCCTTCAAAATCCGTTTTTCAAAAGTGAAGTTTCTGCGCTTGCTTCAATGGCTCCAATTATGGCGGCCGAATCAGCACGTTTCCAGCGGCATTTTAGAAAACGAGGGCTCGTACAAACAAATCCGTAAGAAAACGGCTGAGGCTGCTGTGGACTCGATCAAACAGCATATGACCGATGAAAATAAACAAACGTGTCATCAAGTGATTGGTTTTTACAACCAAGTCATTTATCGATGTGAACACGGTCCAAGCTTCTTTCAGCAAAAAGACCGTTCATTTGACCGGAAGAAAAAAGAGCTTAACTTCCAAGCTGTACAGACAATACGAAATGAAATTCAAACTCTGTATGAAGATGGTGAAATCAATCGTGACATTGCCCATCATTTAAGGGAGTATATCAATGACATGGAAGCTGTTCTCCTGACTAATACGTAATGTTGTGATCTTCTCCCCTATGTTTTATGATGAAGAAAGAGAACAAGCAGGGGGAGATCAATGATGGCGTATTATGGAGCAATTGAAGCTGGCGGTACAAAGTTTTGTTGTGCAATCGGCAATGAGCATGGGGACATTCTCGAGGAAATGACGATTCCGACAGAGCACCCAGAAAAAACATTACAAAAGCTCATTCCGTTTTTCGAGCAGCATGACATCGAAGCATTAGGGGTCGGCTCCTTTGGACCAATCTGTGTTCAAAAAGACGATCCTTCTTACGGTTATATCATGAACACGCCGAAAGTAGAGTGGAAGCATTACCCGTTCATTCCAGAGCTAGAGAAGCAATTACGGGTCCCAGTATCCTTTACAACAGATGTTAATGCGGCAGCCTTAGGTGAATTAACAAAAGGAGCAGCCAAAGGGCTGAATAGCTGTATGTATATCACGGTCGGTACGGGTATCGGTGCTGGCGCTGTTGTAAAAAACGAACTTCTTCACGGTCATTCGCACCCAGAGATGGGGCACATCCTTGTCAGGCAGCATGAATCAGACCCGTTTGAAGGAGTCTGCCCAGCGCATGGGACGTGTTTAGAAGGACTGGCAGCTGGCCCAGCGATTGAGAAAAGGTGGGGGAAATCTGCCAAAGAGCTCACGGAGGAAGAATCAGTTTGGGCACTTGAAGCTGATTATTTGGCGCAGGCGCTGATGCAGTACTCGCTCATTTTAAGCCCAGAGCGCATCATGATGGGCGGGGGCGTCATGAAGCAAAAACAGCTGTTTCCACTGATTCGAGAGAAGCTTGCTGCTTATCTCAATGATTATGTAGACCTGCCGCCGCTTGATACATACATTGTCTCTCCTGGACTTGAGGACAAGGCTGGCATGACAGGTGCTTTGCTGTTAGCCATCGAAGCGAAGAAAAATGCCTGATAATAGAGTTTTAATGGACAACGTGAGATAATGAAAAAGATGGAATCTATGAAAAAGGTGGTTGTTAAAATGGTCAAAAGCTTGAATGATACCGTAACACTGAATAACGGAGTGGAAATGCCTTGGTTTGGTTTAGGTGTATTCAAAGTGGAGGACGGCAATCAAGTGGTAGATGCCGTAAAAGCAGCCATACGAAACGGATACCGCAGTATTGATACAGCTGCCGTTTATAAAAATGAGACAGGCGTAGGCAAAGCGATTAAAGAATCTGGCGTGAAACGAGAAGACTTGTTCATTACGTCTAAAGTATGGAACACGGATCAAGGCTATGACAAAGCGCTGGCTGCGTTTGACGCAAGCTTGAATCGATTAGGTCTTGATTACTTAGACCTCTATTTGATTCATTGGCCTGGCCCAAATGCAGATACATTTAAAGACACATGGCGTGCGCTTGAGACGCTTTACAAGGATGGGAAAGTTAGAGCCATAGGCGTCAGCAACTTCTACATTCAGCATTTAGAAGAGCTGTTAAAAGATGCTGAGGTTGTTCCAGCCGTGAACCAAGTTGAATTTCATCCGAAACTGACACTTGTCGAACTGCGTCAATACGCAAAAGAAAAAGGCATTCAAATTGAAGCATGGTCTCCGCTGATGCAAGGAAAGCTATTAGATCATGACGTATTGAAAGACATTGCTGCACGCTACAACAAATCTGTTGCGCAAGTCATCTTGCGCTGGGATCTGCAAAGCGGCGTCGTGACGATTCCTAAATCAATCAACGAAGAACGCATTAAACAAAATGCAGATATTTTTGATTTCGAACTTTCAAAAGAAGACATGGAAAAAATCGATGCATTAAACAATAACGAGCGCGTCGGCTCGAATCCAGAGACGATGACGGTTGGGTTTGAATAATAATGAAATAGAATAATTATAAGAACACCTTTCGATAGGCGTAGGAGTGATACACTTCTATGACTAATGGAAAGGTGTTTTTTCTATTAATGAAAGACATTCTATGATCCTAAGTTATCTTGAAAAAGGAGAAGAACTCCTTAAATCTACCTTAAATGTCATGAAATTCATGGGACAATAAAGAATTATTTGGTAAATTATTAATTGTAAATAAAAGGAGGTTAATTATATGAAAAAATTCATTCTTGGCTTGTCGTTAACTTTGGGTGCCACGATCCTACCTACGTCATTTGCCGAAGCAACAAATGTTGATTTAAGTAAGGAGCAAAAAGTAATTCAAGGAGATTATTCTAGTAGTACCATGTATGTACAAACAATAAAGGAAACGAATAAAGGTGTGATGTCTACAAGTGCATCGAAAGTGTATGCGAAAAGGCTAACCACATCTAGAGGGAGCTTTATGGCATGGTCAAAATCATATGTTGATTGGAAATATTCTTCGGGTAAAGTCAAATCGAGTTCTGGTTCTCAAGATGCGGGCTATGTCTTCCCTAACAAAGTGGTAAAAAATGGTTCTAAAAGATACTATAAGGGATCTAAACTTCATAAATGGGCACATAAAACAACCCTTAAATTTGGAACACCCACTCCGTGGGGAGATGTTACCTTTGTGAGTAACTCTTTTACAGATCGAGTTTGGGTTAATGGAAAAGGGAAACATGGTTGGGATTAATATTATAGATTAATAGAAAAGGTGCTACTTAAGAACTATTTACAAATCATAGTAGCGCTGTTTAAATATTATAAATAATCTCAAAAAATAGTAAGAGGAGTTTTTGGAAAATGATCCATGTAAAAGGATTGACAAAAACATATCGACATCAGCCTGTATTTGAAGATTTACATATTCAAATAAAACATCAAAAAATAAATTTCATCATGGGGAAGAATGGATCTGGTAAAACAACTTTTATGAAATGTTTACTCCAGTTAGAACATTATGAAGGGGAGATCTTGTATAATCATCAGCCAATTGATCAAGTAAGAAATGAAATTCAGGTCATGTATGATGATTCACCACTCTATTTGAATCTAAACGGTTATCAAAATATACGATTATTGTTAAATAGCCCTTTTGACCAAAAAAAGTGTGATACACTGGCAAGGGAATATCTACCACATGAGATCCTCAAAAAGAAGGTCAAACATTACTCTTATGGTCAAAAAAAGAAATTGAGTTTCATATTCATTGCATTAACAAAACCAACTTATTTGTTCTTAGATGAGATATCAAATGGTTTAGATTATGGAACAATGATGGAATTAAAAGCAATGATTAAGAAGTGGTCTAAAGACATGACCATTATAGCTACAGGTCATCAGTTTGAATTTTATTCATCCATTGTTGATGAATTGTTTATTTTAAAAGACAAATCAATGATTCAAATCCATGACTTTCAGGAAAAAGGAGAGGATTTGGGTGACATTTATCAAGCATATCTTTAAATTAATGAAAAAAGAGCTTTTATATCAATATTATGCTAAAACATTTCTTATCTTGTTTATTCCATTGATGCTGATTTCGTTATGGAATGTTTATGCACAATATGAAACAACAAAATCCAACTATGCCCAATATGTAAAAACAGAAAGTGAATATAAGGAGCTCGGCATTGATATAAAAAAGGCTTTGACGATGCCAGTTAACATAGAAGAAGGAGAATTAGCAGGTGCTGAAGGAGAAGTCGTAGAAAATGTCTTAAAATATGATTATGAGAAGTTTATTCAATCACTTCATTTGATGGAGCCAACTCAAGTCATTTCAACTAATTTAGAATGGATGGGTTTTATCTTTTATCCACTTGTATTTGGTTTATATGCGATCTATTTAGCGACATATGATGTGAAATATAAAACGATGAAAATTAAAGCGGTTCAATATCAGTGGAACGATGTTTTGTTTTCAAAGCAACTGTCTCTTTATGTAATCATTCTATTTTTAATTCCAATTCTTTCTCTTATTTCATATATGGCTAGCCATATCTTTTATTCTGTAATATCAAAAGATATATCTGTTCAATTGTTTACATATAAAGATAGTACCGAACATTCTATACTGCTTCAATTAATGTTTGTTGTATGTACAAGCTGGTTATTTAGTACACTTGTTTTTTATTTAGGTAGTTTATGTCGTAGTTTTATTTTATCTGTGGTTATCTATATGGTCTATTTTTTATTGATCCCAAACTTAGGTGTCTTTGATTTAAAAAACATGATCGCCAACTTAGCTTTGCATCTGTTTTCTTTTAAAGGGAACTACCAATTATTTGTGCCTATTCCCATGAATATAACCACAATTCTAATCTGCATTTCATTGCTTATCTGCTTGTCATCCTTGCTGACTTATACTATGGTAAAACGGCAAAGTAAATATGTAGTATAAAACCCCCTATTCTCACATAGAGGGATTTTTTAAGTACTGCTTCTTCGCACAGCCAAAAGCATAATAAAAGATAAGATCACAATACAAATCGTCCAGGACCAAGCAAGTTCCATTCGTCCTGAATCAATCGCCACATAGATAGCGGTTGGGAGTGTTTGAGTTTTTCCTGGGATGTTGCCGGCAAACATTAAGGTCGCTCCGAATTCTCCAAGGGCTCTTGCAAAGCTGAGGACGCTGCCAGACAGCAGGGAAGGCAGGGCAAGAGGTACCGTAATATAGGCAAAGACTTGGAATGAATGTGCACCATCTACTTTTGCAGCCCCTTCTATATCTGACTCAATCGTAGAAAAGCCAGCCTTTGCTGATTGATACATGAGCGGGAATGCCACAACTGTCGATGCAATGACCGCCGCCCACCATGTGAAAATGACCGGCTGATGGAAGATCCATTCAATCGCGCCCCCTATTACACTATGCTTTCCGAATACGACGAGCAATAAAAAGCCAACGACTGTTGGCGGGAGAACGAGTGGCATCATCAGGAACGTTTCCACAATCATTTTCCCCTTAAAAGTTGTTCGCGCCATCCAAAAGCCGACCGTTGTGCCAAAAACAGTAGCCAACAGCCCGCTGACGATGGCAACTTGAACGGACAGCCAAATGGGAGATAGAAATTCTTCAGTCAGCATAAGCATTATGACACTTGAAAGCCGTATTTCTTAAAAATCGATGTGGCTGTATCTGATTGAAGAAATTGAAAAAAGGTCTTGGCTTCCGTTAGATGTTCTGTCCCTTTTACAATCCCTACTGGATATATAACCGGGGAGTGCATGTCCGGATTTGCCTCAGCTGCAATCTTTACTTTTTTGGAAACGAGGGCGTCTGTTTTATACACAACACCTGCTTCTACATTTCCTGTTTCGACGTAGCTTAGGACTTGCCGCACATCCTTGCCGTAGACAGCATTCTTTTTCACTTGGTCCCATATGTTCAGTTGTGTGAAGATCTCTTTGCCATATGTACCAGCAGGAACCGATTCAGGTGTGCCAAGAGCAATCTTTCCTTTTACGTGCCGGACGTCTTGAAAGCTTTTAATAGAGGAAGAGCCATCTTTTGGCACAATAAGGACTAGCTCATTTTGTATAGCGTCCTTGATATAATCTTGATCAATGTCTCCAGATTGAACAAGTTCATCGAAGGGCTCCTCAGCTGCTGAGAAAAAAAGATCCGCTTTTGCTCCTTGAGCGATTTGCTGCTTCAATGCGCCAGATGACCCGAAATTATTCGTTAAGGTCACATTCGGATGCTGCTTGTGAAAGGAGGCTTCAATTTCCTTTAGTGCATCCTGAAGGCTTGCCGCTGCTGAAATCACAAGCTCTGTTTTTTTATTCGAATTAGATGGCTTCATCTCTGTTTGGCATCCACTCAGGAGCAAACATATGGAGATGAAGGCTAAGAATGTATACTTCATGTTCACACCTCTTATCATTCAATATCATGTGGTTCCCTTTATTATAAGCAAACTTATTTGAGCATTCATAGGCTTTCAGTAAAAAGAGAAAAGAAAAAGCCGCCAAATGGCGACTTTCAGCGTGAAGATAAAAGGGATCGTTTTATCCTGTTTACTTCTGATAAAAACGCAGCAAATTCCCATTGATCAACTTGTCTGATAAGGAGAGCTCTTTATTGGCTTTTTCTATATAAGGCTGACATACCTCATCCTGCTTCACGGGTTCTTTTGTTTTTTGATCATAGCAGGTGTTCTTTGTATAGAGATAATCATCTGTAATAAAGTTCCCGTTTCTCAGTACAGCGAAAGGCGTCCGTTCATTTGAAAATAAATCATTGCCGAATTGAATGGCATCCTTCGTTTCAATCCCAAGTAAGTGAAGAAGTGTCGGCTTTACGTCCATTTGACCAGCTGTTTCAGAAATGGTCTGCGGTGCTTGATCCGTGACACCTGGAATGTAAATCAAAAAGGGTACCCGCTGTAGTTTGACCGCATCAAACGGCGTAATTTCCTCTTTATTGAGCAGCTGTGCCATTGCCTCATGATGTGCCTCTGAGATGCCATAGTGGTCACCCATAAGGACAAACATCGTATTGTCATACAATCCTTCTTCTTTCATACGGTCAAAAAACATCTTAATCGCTTCATCTTGATAGCGGACGGTCGTCACATAGCGGTTTAAAATGGTACTGGACGAATCATATTCATCAATAAACTGATCCTTCGGGTCAATTTCAAATGGAAAATGATTGGTCAGTGTAATGAATGTGCTGTAATAAGGTTGCTTCAACTTTTTTAAATGATCAATGGATTGATCAAAGAAGTCGATATCTTTTAAGCCCCAGCCAGTTGAATTCCGTTCATTGACATGATATGAATCGACATCATAAAAACGATCAATTCCCAGCGATTCATACATCACATCACGATTCCAAAACGTTTTATTATTCGCATGAAATTGGACGGATTCATAGTTTTCCTTTTTCAACTGCTTGTATAACGTGTCATATTCGTTGTCACTCGCTGTGAAAAAGACAGCGCCGCTGCTAGAAGGATAGAGAGAATTAGCGACAATAAACTCTGAATCCGACGTCTTCCCCTGCTCTGTTTGTTGATAAAATTCATCAAAATAAAAACTCTTTTTAGCCAGTTGATTTAAAAAGGGAGTGATGGATTGTCCATTCACCTTTTGATTCATGACAAATTGCTGCGTCGATTCAAGTGAAATGAACACAACGTTCTTGCCTTTAGCAAGTCCAAAATACTCTTCGTTTGGTGCGCTGTAATCAGCCTTTGTGTAGTTTGCTACAGTAGAAAGCGTATCTTCATCTGCAAAGGCCTTTTGTCCAATGCGTGCCGTTTGGGCAGCACCGTCATACAGATGAAATTGGAAAAGCCCGAGGTTTCTGACAATGACTTCACGATCATAAGAGCTTGTCAGAAATCGAGGGTGATCCATCATAGCTGAGCTGACATGAAACAATAAGAAGCTGCAGCAGACCGCATAATACGTTTTGATCGTCTTGAATGACGCTTTTGGGGCTAATGGTTTGCGCTTGAGCAGCCATGCCAGTACCACAAAATCAATGAGCATCAGCACAAAGAGCGGGTGGAATAATTCCGTCATACTGCTGCCCATATCTCCCATGTTCTTCGCTTGGAATAACACGGGAATGGTAATGAAATCAATATAAAAACCATAAAAGATCGTATTCGAGATGAGAATCGCCGTTAGAATAAAATTTGCGGTCAATAAAAAAAACTTTTGGTTGGTTTCATTTAAAAAAAGAGCAATCCCAAACAAAGGGAGCAAAAAGCTAAGTGGATTGATCAAAAGCAGCCATTCATGAAACAGATTGGCCGTTCGTATGTGAAATCCGAATTGATAAATGATGTATGTTTTCATCCACATGAAAAGGATGGAATACACTAAAAACCAGTGATTTTTGAAAAACGCTTTCATTTATGTATCTCCTCACCATTCTGTATTCAGCTGCAAGGCAAAAACACTTATCTTAAACCTACTAAAAAAATGAGGAATGATCAATTCATATCCTGTCTTTTTCGCAAAACTCTTTTTTTATTCTGTTAGAACTGGATTGGGATGGATATGCCGCAGATGACGGCGATGTAATAGCAGGTGACGACGGTGAGAGCAGCTAGTACGACTTGTTCTCCTGTGCTGCCTGTTTTGACATAGAAGGGGAGACGCACTTTAATGGAAGCTGGAAATAAAAATTTAATGCCGTTCACTGTTCCTGCATCAAGGATAAGGTGGCTCGCCATTCCAACGAGTAAACCGGTACTTAAGCTGTCATTTGGAATGTATGTTGTCGCGAGAAAATAAATGATCAGCAGAAATAATAAACTGTGTGTAAACGTGCGATGACCGAACACGCTGCTGATCAGTGTCGAGAGCAGCGGAAATTTTCTACCGATTTTACTTTTTGTATGGCAAAGATCGGGGATCAGAGCACCTGCTGATCCAGCTGCAGCCATGATGACTGGGTCGAGTCCGTAGTAGTAGGCGACGGCCGTTGAGGCGGCGATTCCGCCCATAATGTGTGTTTTTCCTGTCATGATGCGTACTCCTGTTCTATCTTTTGTTCAAGTACTCACTATATCAAGGGTGAATTCATTCAGCAAGGCTTATTTCTAAAGAAAAAGAGGACAAAAGGGTTGGCTGATTGGAAAAACATTCTATAATAAGGGGGAAGTCATGTTGATACTAACGATAAGGATGCGATTCGGATGAGTAATGCAGACATTTTAAAAGAAATTGTTCTCGTACATTATGAAGTCAGCCGTAAATTAAACCGCAAGTTACTTGAGTTAGAAAAAGACATCACGCCACCGCAGATATATGCTCTTTCTATTTTGATACAAGGCAAAGTATCACATGCCGAAGAGCTGAAACAAAGACTCTCCTTAAACCCAGGTGCAGCCTCCATTGCACTCAATAAATTATGTGAGCAGGGCTATATTCAGAGAGAACGTGACAAAGACGACCCCACGCTAGTCCGGTTAGAAGCTACGGAAAAAGGGGTAGCGATTTATGAAAAGCATACACGTCTTTTCGGAAAGGTGATTCAGCATATGATGTCAGACTTCACAAAGGAAGACTTAAAGACCTTTTTGACGTATTTGCAAAAAATGAGACAGACCTTTCATGATGATTGAGCCTTTCCACCTTGTATAATGCGGCGCACTGTAGCACAAATTATACAGGCAACCGCATTTTATGAAAAGGGAGGAAACAGCGATGTCATTTTTCCAAAAGGATAAAAAGGCGAAAAGCGAGCAAGACCACAAGCAAGTAGATCAGCTGTTAGAAGAAGCAAGCAAAGAGCTAGCAGGCGATCCGCTTCAGGAAGCTGTACAAAAGAAGAAAAACAACGATCAATAAGCAGGTAATAGGCAGAGAAATGATCCTCTGCCTTTTTTCTATGTTTTTCCCTTTGACAGATGTGAGAATGTTTGATAACCTTCGTGTAGTAAAAATGAATAGAAATCCTCACGCTATGTCTCAGTGAGGTAGAGGTTGCGCGGATGATGAGTCACTCATGGGAGAGATGGAATCGAAGATCATGAGAAAAAAGGCATCAGCGCCGAAGTGTAGAGAGAGCTCCAACTTTCTTTATGCTGGGTCTGCATTGAATAAATGCAGGACTGCCACGTCTTTGAAGCGTGGAGGGCTATCCGGAGATCAAGGTGTATGTTTTGAAAAGCATGGACTGTTGTTCAGGCTTTTTTTTATGTTCTGAGTATCTAAGATAAGGGTATGCTGTTAAGAAAGTGACCCATGATGAACATAAAGAATACAAGTCATTGCTTCACAAATATATCAATGAAGATACTGCCGGGTCTGGTCCGAAGTGAATATAACGGAGGTACGGAAATGGAACAGACAAAAAAATGGGGTTTTTGGTTATTGACGGCTTTTGTCGTCGGAAATATGGTAGGGTCAGGCATCTTTATGCTGCCAAGTACTCTTGCCCAGCATGCCAGTCCTTTAGGTGTGACGATGGCATGGCTTGTCACAGGTGGCGGTGTGCTGATGATTGCACTTGTTTTTGGGCATTTGTCCATTCATAAGCCGCAGCTGACGGCTGGACCACAAAGTTATGCAAGAGCGCTTTTTAACGATCCGAAAAAAGGGAAAGCGGCCGGTTTTACAATGGTTTGGGGATATTGGGTGGCAAGCTGGATTAGTAATGTCGCAATTATTACGAGTCTTGCCGGTTATTTAACGACATTTTTCCCTATTCTCACCGTGAAGACGGAGATTTTCACCTTTGGAAAAGAAGCGATCACACTTGGTCAGCTGACAACCTTTATTGTATGTACCATTCTTCTCTGGGGAACACATACTATCTTAATTACAAGCTTAAGTGCTGCAAGTAAGTTAAACTTTATTACGACCTTTTCAAAGGTACTTGGATTCGTCCTTTTTATTGTTGCGGGATTATTTGCATTCCAAACGGCATTATTTGAACATTATTACTTCCCAGTTTCAGCAGAAGGCGAAGGAGTGCTCGGACTTGGAGGCCAAATTCATCATGCGGCCATTTCCACACTATGGGCATTTATTGGCATCGAATCAGCTGTGATTTTATCAGGGAGAGCATCCTCGCAGCGCGATGTGAAACGTGCAACGATTACAGGTCTTTTAATCGCACTTTCCATCTACATGATTATTACATTGATTACAATGGGCGTCCTGCCGCATGATCAGTTGCAAGGCTCAGATAAACCATTCGTTGACGTGCTTCAGCTCATTATTGGACCGGCGGGCGGAATAGTCATGGCACTGCTTGCGATCATTTGTTTATTTGGCTCGATGCTTGGCTGGATCTTACTTGGTTCAGAAGTACCGTATCAAGCAGCAAAGGCTGGCGATTTCCCAGCAGTATTTGCAAAAACAAACAAAAAAGGCAGTCCTGTTTTTGCTTTGACGGTTACAAATATCATGTCACAACTGTTTATTTTCTCAGTGATGTCCCGTACGATTAATGAAGCTTTTACCTTTTTAACGACATCAGCGACACTTGCGTATCTCATTCCGTATATTGTGTCTTCGATCTATAGTTTTAAGGTCATCATGCAAGGTGACACGTATGATCTTCAAAAAGGGAAGCGAACAAGAGACGGAATCATTGCGCTTGTTGCGATGGGGTATTCCGCTTGGGTCATTATTTCAGGCACAGCTGATTTGAAAACATTTGGACTTGGCATCGGTCTGTTCTTAGTAGGTATTTTGCTTTATCCATTCATGTCAAAAGGATTCGCCAAAGGAACGGAATAAGGGAAACGTTTCTCCACATATGGAGAAACGTTTTTTTATGATGCGGATGTTAATCGGTCCACAATAAACTCAAGCTGTCCTTCTAGTGACACTGGGTCATTAAAGAAGTACCCGACAGGATTGATTTCAAATACGTGTTTATTTTGTACAGCAGGCAGTGATGTCCAAATGCTGCTTTCATACACTTGGTCTCCTTTACTTTTTGAACCACTCCATGGACTAGTGAAAATATAGTCGCCTGCGTATTCTGGCAGCTTTTCAAGGGAAATATTTGCATAGCCGACACCGCTGTCGATAGCGTCTTTTTTAACTGCCTTTGGCGCACGTAATTTCAGCTCGTCATAAATGATTTCGCCTCCGCGCGCAAAGGTGTTTCCAAAGATATAAATACCTTTATCAAAAGGCGACACGATTGAAACGGTTTTGCTGCCGACCGCTTTTGTTACTTTAGGCTTTACCTCAGCTATTTTTGTATCCCATAATGTGATCCATTCTGCTGCTTTTTTCGGTGTCCCTGTCATTTTACCGAATTCTTTTAGCTGATTTTTAAAGGAATATTGATTGTATTTAATTGCAACGGTTGGAGCAATTTTTTTGTATTGATCAAATTTCTCGTCTTCTCCCCAAGCGATAATCATATCTGGCTTCAAAGCGGCTACCTTTTCGACAGAAGGGGTTGTTCCAAGGTTTTTGACACCATCCGTTTTTCCCTTATAGAAAGGGTTTTTAAAGATGGGTGCAGTTGCAGCAATTGGCGTCTTGCCAAGTGTCACGAGGTCTCCGTAGTAGCTTTCTGCCAGAAGCACAATTCGTTTCGGATCTTTAGGGAGTTTGACCTCACCTTTGACATCCTGATAGGTGATTGTGTCATTCTGGTTGGCGCCAGATTTTTTATTTGAAGTGCTGCCGCAAGCAGCTGTAAAAAGCATAAGAATGGCAAAGGAAATCAAAAGAAATCCAGATCGTTTTTTCACAAAGATTCTCTCCTATTCACTTTCTTTTGATAATGATTCTCAATTTCAATTATATCGTAACATGATGGGATGAAAAATGCATTGGCTATTTTAGGGTCTAAAGAAAAATGGTGAATTTCTCCCGGTTTTTTGATGAAAATAAAGAAAATGTTCAGAACAATGATTTCAAAAAGGAAAGAAAATGATATACTAGACTCCGAGATTGATAATCATTATCATTGATAAGGAATAGATATGAACGGAAAGGAAGAGACTGGTTTTGGGCTCACAATCGAATAAACAGCTGCCAGCCAAGGACGATGCAATGGATATTGTCACGAAGCCCTTTGGAACAGCAGCTGTTGTCATCATAGGAATCGTCGCTTTAGCATTTGGTCTTTTTTTATCGGTATCATTAGGAGCGGCAAACATTCATCTACACACTGTATGGGAAGCCATTTTTCATTTTGATCCACAGAAAACTTCACATCAAATCATCCGGGAATTGAGGCTGCCGCGTACAGTTGGGGCTGCACTCGTCGGTGCCTTTTTAGCCGTATCAGGTGCCATTATGCAAGGGATGACAAGAAATGCGCTTGCGTCTCCTGAAATTATGGGCGTGACAAATGGCTCTGCATTTGCGATTGCTATAGCATTTGCGTTTTTCCCAGGCCAATCTTCTTTCACATTAATTCTTTGGTCATTTGCTGGAGCCGCACTCGGTGCATCTATTGTGTTTGGTGTCGGTACTCTGTCTAAGGGAGGACTGACCCCAGTGAAGCTCGCACTAGCGGGTACGGCGGTTGGGGCACTTTTAAGCTCCATCTCTTCAGCAATTGCCATCCGGTTTGACGTCGCTCAGGACATGAGCTTTTGGTATGCGGGCGGCGTGGCAGGTGTGAATTGGAGCAACATTCAGGTCATTATTCCAGTCGCCATTGCAGGACTTTTGATTGCGATGATCCTTGCTCGCTCGATCACTGTACTGAGCTTAGGTGATGAATTGGCTAAAGGGCTCGGGCAGTATACGAAAACGGTCAAGGTGCTAGGAATATTGGTCGTAATTCTTTTAACCGGTGCTGCTGTGTCGGTGGCAGGCTCAATAGGTTTTATCGGGCTTGTCATTCCCCATGTCACTAGATTCTTGGTCGGAGTGGACTATCGATGGATTATCCCTTGCTCAGCTATTTTAGGTGCCATTTTGTTAATTTATGCAGACATTGCTGCAAGGCTGGTCAATGCTCCATTTGAAACGCCAGTCGGTGCCATTACTGCGATTATAGGCGTTCCTTTCTTCTTATATTTAGCTAGACGTGAAAGGAGCGGAATTTAAATGGAAATGGTGCAGCAGGCAAAGAAAAAGAAATATAAACGAACGATGCTCATGATCTTTTTAGCCATCGTCGCGGTATTTCTGATTAGTTTAAATACCGGAGAAATTCGTATTTCTCCGATAGATACATTGAAAACATTTTTTGGATTCGGAAGTGAAATGGATGAGCTGGTGCTGTTCGAATTCAGACTTCCAAGAATGATCATCGCTTTACTTGTTGGTGCTTCCATCGCTGTATCAGGAGCTATCTGGCAAGGTGTTTCTCAAAATGGCTTGGCTGATCCCGGTATTCTTGGTGTGAATGCGGGCGCAGGATTTGCCGTTGTGCTCTTTATCTTTGCATTCCAAGGCACGATGTCGAACTTAGGTAATTTGACGATTTTTGTACTGCCGCTTTTCGCATTTGCAGGTGCAGGCTTTGCTGCATTTCTCATCTATGTGTTAGCGTGGAAAAAAGGCATCACACCTGTTCGATTGATTTTAACGGGAATTGGCGTTAATGCTGCGTTTTCAGCAGCAATTGTGGTCATTCAATTAAAAATGAGCCCAAATGATTTTAACCAAGCCATCGTGTGGTTATCAGGAAGCATTTGGGGCTCAAGCTGGACGTATGTCCTTTCTGTTCTGCCATGGATGCTCATTTTCCTTGTGTTAGCGCTTGTGAGAGCACGCTACTTAAATATCATGAATTTAGGTGACCAGCTGTCCTATGGCTTAGGGATTTCGGTTCATAAAGAAAGAAGCTTTCTGATGCTGATTGCCGTTGCATTAGCAGGTGCAAGTGTCGCTGTTGCAGGTAGTATCTCGTTCCTAGGGTTAGCCGCACCGCACTTGGCGAGAAAGCTTGTTGGACCAAAGCATCAAGGAATGATACCGGCCTCCGCATTGATTGGCGCACTGTTATTATTACTGGCAGATACACTAGGCCGCGTCATACTTGCACCATCAGAGGTACCAGTTGGTCTTGTTGTTTCTGCTTTAGGCGCACCTTACTTCATTTACTTATTGATGAAAACGAACTAATGAGGAAGGAGAAAAACATATGAAATCGCTCGAAACAGAAAAACTTTGTATCGGTTATCAGGACCGTTTGATTGTAGATGATTTAAATATCAGTATCCCAAAAGGCAAGGTGACAACACTGATCGGGCCGAATGGATGCGGGAAATCAACGATTTTAAAAACAATGTCCCGGATCATGAAGTCCCATCAAGGAGCTGTTTACTTAAATGGCCAGGCTATTCATCAAACGCCTACAAAAGAAATTTCAAAACAAATGGCGATCTTACCGCAAACGCCCGAAGCACCAAGCGGACTGACAGTGTATGAGCTTGTGTCATATGGACGTTTTCCGCATCAAAATGGATTTGGGCGCTTATCAAATGAAGATAAACGAATCATCAGATGGGCACTTGAGGAAACGGGCATGATCGCTTTTCATGATAGGCCAATTGAAGCACTTTCCGGTGGACAGCGTCAGCGTGTATGGATTGCGATGGCACTTGCCCAGGAAACAGAACTGCTTCTATTAGATGAGCCAACGACGTATTTGGATCTTGCACATCAGCTCGAGATTCTTCAGCTGTTAGAACGGTTAAACAGAGAGCAGGGACGAACTGTGTTGATGGTCATTCATGATTTGAATCATGCGGCACGTTTTTCTCATTACATGATTGCCCTCAATCAAGGAAAAGTCATCAAAGATGGGACGCCTCATGAGGTCATGACCAAAGAGGTGCTTGGTCAGGTATTCCACATTGATGCAGAAATTGTACTTGATCCTAGAACAAATAAGCCGATCTGTTTAACATATGACTTAATGAATCATGAAAGAAAGCTAGAAGCTGTGAATGGATAATAGAAGTAAAAGGAACTCGGTGGAATAGCCGAGTTTTTTTGCGTCTCTGAAACTTCCTAGTACTGCCATTTTCTCCAGTTGATATTTTTTCGCTTTTATGCAGAAAAGAGGTACTTTTTTACTTTAGACAATGGTAATATACGGTTAGAGATCATAGCTAGAAAGGAAAGAGATGCGTGGAAACAGCAAAAATATTGATTGCAGATGACGAAGAAGCAATTGTAAAAATGGTTGAACGCGTATTAAAAAAAGAAGGATTCAAGCATATTTATAAAGCCTACCATGCAGATGAAGCATTAGATGTTGTCAAAAACGAGGACATCCACCTCTTACTTCTAGATGTGATGATGCCCGGTAAGTCTGGCTTTGATGTTCTTCCTGAAATGAGAAAATATACGAAAGCACCCATTTTCTATTTAACTGCAAGAACGTCTGATGTAGATAAACTGACCGGCTTTGCGCAGGGGGCAGATGATTACATTACAAAGCCATTTAATCCGCTAGAGCTTGTGGCTAGAATTAAGGCTCACTTAAACCGAACATATATCTCCTTACAGGAAGAGCAAGAAGAGGCTCAAAACCAATATGAATATGCCCATTTCTCATATCATCCTCATTCAGCCGAACTGAAAGTGAGAGGAGAGATGACGGCATGCTCAGCTCAGCTTCTATCCTTGCTGAAGTACTTTTGTGATCATCCGAATGTGGTTCTTTCAAAAGATCAAATCTATGAGAAAGTATGGGGCGTCCCGTCGTATGGTGATAACAACACCGTCATGGTTCATATTCGAAAGCTGAGAGAAAAGATTGAATTAGATCCAAGTCAGCCTGAATATATTGTGACCATCCGTGGTATGGGATATAAATTTATTCCGCACCCTGTGAAGGTTCTTAATTAATTCATGAATTTACGAACAAAACTTTTCTTTCACTTTGTCGGACAGATGTTTATCGTCATTGCGATTCTGCTGATCGGGAATACGTTTACTGAGAATCTATATTATAAAAAATACTATGAGAATATGACCGAAACTGGTTTAACAAAGGCTGATGGGGACACACTCATGAGCTGGCTTTATTTTAACGAGGATGGAAAAATGGAAGCCGATGATCAGCTCAAGCAAGCAGTAAAAAAACGAGACGGCTGGCTGCAAGTGATTGATTCAAAAAAACATAACGTCTATAGCTATCACCGTCCTAAGACCATTCCAACATCCTATCAAAAGGATGAAATGATCAAGATCTTTGAAAAAAGACAATTTAAAGATTACAAGATGTACTTCTGGCCAATTGAGATTGATCAAAAAAGCTTTATCGTGTTATACGGGTTCAAAACGAACAGCACAAAGGTCGCCAATTATCTGAAGCAGCACGAGAAAGATTTGGCTGCACTATCTCAATATTCGGTTGAAACGAAAGAATTTTTGAAGAGAATGAATGGATCGGTGCATCTGTTCAATGATGAAGGAAAATATTTAAAAGGCATTCGAGCCAATACCAATTTGAAACATGATGTAACAGATGTTGAACTGCTTAAGTATCAATCGAAGCCTTGGGAGTTTAGAAGTGACCTGTCTTATATCAAAGTGAATAAAAACCTGTATATCATCGTTTCGGTACCAAATAAAGTATACAGCCCAGACGAACTTTACGATAAAGAGACAGACGCTTTAAATCAATATACAACCATTTTAATTGCAGGTCTTGCACTTACGGTTATTATCGTCATGACATTATGGTACTCGTATCGCTATGGTCTGCCGATCTATCACATTATCCGCTGGCTGATTTTCTTATCAAGAAATAAATTGCAGGAACCAACAAATAGAAAAGGAATTCCAATCAGTAAAAATAAAAAAGGTCGTATTAAGCGGGAATACCGATTATTTGAGGATATCCTAAAAACAATGGATCAGCTCACGCTTACATTAAAAGAGAATGAAGCAAACCGAAGAAAAATTCAAACCACAAGGGAAGAATGGATTGCAGGATTGTCGCATGATTTGAAAACACCTCTTAGTACGATTTACGGTTATGGGCTCATGCTTGAATCTGATCAATATCAATGGTCCAAGGAAGAAGTCATGGAAATGGGACAGGTGATTCGTGAGAAATCAGAATACATGTCGACCTTGATTGAGGATTTAAACCTCACGTACCGATTGAAAAATGGGGCCTTGCCTATTAACCGAAAGCCGGTCGAGCTGGGTGAATTTTTAGCCTCTATTATGGACGAGTTTTCAAGAAGCTCCTTTTCTGAGGATTTTTCATCCTCTTTTGAAGATCAAACAAACGGTGTCATGTTTGAGATCGACAAAGCCTGGTTCAGACGAGTGATTGAGAACCTGCTGGCGAATGCAGTCAAGCATAACCAAAAAGGCACTCATATTACAGCTGTTTTATCTGAAACAAATGAAGAAGTTCGGATCGAAATGAAAGACAACGGATGCGGAATGGCACAAGAAACGGTAGATCACTTATTTAACCGCTACTACAGAGGGACAAATACAAATGACCCAACGAATGGAACAGGACTTGGGCTGGCAATAGCAAAAGAGCTTGTCTTGCTGCATGACGGTGATATTCAAGTGGAAAGTGAACTAGGTGCTGGAACAACTATTGCGATTATCCTAAAAAAATCACCTTCTGTAAAATAGGCAAAAAACGATTTTCCTTTCTTAAGGAGATCGTTTTTTCCTGTTTTAGGATTGAAATCAACTTTGTAAACGATTACAATTAAATTGTTAACGTGAACAAATTATTTTTCATACGATAAGAGGGATGGGGGAGTTTGATGAGAGCCTTTTTAGATGAGCAGTTTTTACTAAACAGTCCAACGGCGGAAAAGCTTTACCATGAGTTTGCAAAGGACCTTCCAATTATAGATTACCATTGTCATTTAAGTCCTAAAGACATCTATGAAAATAAAACCTTCCAAAATATCACCGAAGCATGGCTTTATGGAGATCATTACAAATGGCGTGCCATGAGAGCAAATGGCATCCCTGAAACGCACATTACGGGGGATGCATCAGATCATGAGAAATTTTTGGCGTGGGCGAAGACCGTACCCATGACCATTGGAAATCCACTCTATCACTGGACTCATCTAGAGCTGAGACGATATTTTGAAGTCGAAGACCTATTAAACGAAAAAAACGCAGACATTATTTGGAAGAAAGTCAATGGAAAGCTGCAAGGAGAGGGATTTGGTGCGAGGGACTTCATTGTGAAATCAAACGTTGAAACCGTTGTGACAACAGATGATCCGGTCGATTCGCTTCACTATCATCAAAAACTGCGGGAAGAGGAATTCTCTGTACAAGTGCTCCCAGGGTTTCGACCTGATAAAGCACTCGATATAGCGAATGATCTGTTTGCAAAATATGTTCACGAGCTGGCAGAGGTTTCAGCTACTCCAATACAATCCTACCAAGACTTCTTAAAAGCACTCCGTGCAAGAATTGATTTCTTCCATGAACACGGCTGTTTGATCTCAGATCATGCTATAAATGAAATGACATATGAAGAAACGACAGAAGAAGAAGTGGAGACCATCTTTCATAAAAGAATGTCTGGTCATCCATTGACGGAAGAAGAGAAGATCAAGTTTAAAACAGAGACATTCATTATGCTAGGTCAGGCATACTGTGAGCGTGGCTGGGCGATGCAGCTTCATATCAATGCGCTTAGAAACAACAATACAAAAATGTTTGAGCGGCTCGGACCAGATACGGGGTATGATGCGATGAATGATGAGGACATTGCAAAGCCGCTTTGCCGAATATTAGATCGTTTAGAACAAGAAGATGCTTTGCCAAACACCATTCTCTATTCCTTGAATCCTAGGGACAATGTGGTGATATCAACATTGGCTGGAAGCTTTCAAGACGGGAAGACACCGGGGAAGATGCAGCACGGCACAGCCTGGTGGTTTAATGATACGAAGCAAGGAATGACAGAGCAGATGATGGCTCTTTCCAGTATTGGACTGATCAGCCGTTTCATCGGGATGCTGACTGATTCACGAAGCTTTTTGTCGTATACAAGGCATGAATATTTCCGAAGACTGCTTTGTGATATCATCGGAGATTGGGTAGAAAAAGGAGAAGTCCCCTATGACCTTGAGCTGTTAGGGGGGATCGTGAAAGGAATCAGCTATGAAAATGCCAAGCAATATTTTCAATTTGACCGGGCAAAGCAGCTCCAGCATCAAAGTAAAATCACATGAGGAAAAAGGTGAGAAAATGAAAGCGATTTTATGATAAGATGGAAAAAAATCATAAAAGGCGGAATAGCATGACAGTCACAATTAAAGACATAGCAAAATTGGCAAACGTCTCTCATACTACGGTATCAAGGGCTTTGAATAATAGTCCTTTTATTAAAGAGAAGACAAAACAAAAGATTTTGTCGATTGCAAAACAGCTGAATTATTCACCGAATGTCCATGCCAGAGGCCTTGTATCACAAAAATCGTTTACAATCGGTCTGTTTTTTACGAGTTTAACAGAAGGCACATCTTCAAGCTTCTTTGTAGATGCGTTAAAGGGCGTCAATAGCGTGATGACTGAGCATTATAATCTGTTTGTAAGGGGAATTGACGACTTTCACGATTACACAACCATTCATAAACAGCGCTACGATGGCATTTTGCTTATGAGTCAAAGCGAGCACGATGAAGCGTTTATCCATCATGTCAAGAAACAGGGCATTCCAATCATTGTGCTGAATCGCCGTGTAGAAAGTAATGAAGTGATGAATATATTAGCAGATGATAGTCAAGGAGCATATCAGGCAGCGCACTATTTCATTCAGCAAGGCCATCATCAAATCGCCATCATTGAAGGAAAAGAAGGCTTTAAATCGACTCAGGAGAGAAAAGCCGGCTTTCTCCAAGCGTTAATTGATCACCATATTCCTATGAAGAAAGAATATATGATCACAGGTGACTACCACATGAAAAGCGGCTATGAATCAATGGAATCCCTGCTGACCCTTGATCATCCGCCAACAGCGCTTTTTTGCTCTAACGATGACATGGCCATTGGTGCGATGAATGCTTTATATGCAAAAGGCAAGACGTGTCCAGGTGATATCTCTATTATCGGTTTTGATGATATAGCATTCTCATCCTACACCACGCCTGCACTAACAACGGTAAAAAAGCCTATCGAAAAAATGTGTGCACTTGGAGCAGAAGCCATCCTATCAGTCATAAACGGTGAAGAGCAGGAAGAAGATCATATGGAAAAAATCTATGTCCACACAGAGCTGATGATCAGAGATTCAGTCAAAAAGGTGCAGTAATCAGCACCTTTTAAAGATAAATGTTCACGTGTGCATATCATGAAGAGAGGGGAATCCATTTGAAACGTTTATCAAAAGCCATGTACCCTGTGCCTGAGTATCCGGAAACGATTTTACAGATTGGTGAAGGGAATTTTATGCGAGGATTTATTAATTGGCACATCCAGAAGCTGAACGACTGCACAGATTTTAAAGGAAGGGCTGTTGTTGTTCCTCCGCGAAAAGGATCCGTTGCGACTTTAAATGAACAAGATGGCTTATATACTTTATGTATACAGGGCTATCATGACCAGCAAGAAATGAATGAGCGCATGATCATTCAATCGATCAGCAGAGGAATCAGTACGTATACGGATTACGATGGTTTTTTATACGTAGCTGAAAACCCCGATCTCCGCTTTGTCTTCTCAAACACGACAGAGGCAGGACTTATGCTCAGAAAGGAGGATCGCTTGGACGATCGACCGCAAGCCAGTTTTCCAGGAAAGCTGACGGCGTTCTTATATCACCGGTTTAAAGCATTTACTGGAGATGAACAAAAAGGGCTGATCATCCTTCCATGTGAACTGGTCGAACATAACGGTGACCGCTTGAAGGAATATGTGATAGACATGGCAGCTGAGTGGGACCTGCCGCCTGCGTTTATCACATGGATCAAGGAAGCCAACACGTTTTGTAATACGCTTGTGGATCGGATTGTTCCTGGGTTTTCTAAGGAAGCAGCTGAAATTGTCCAAAAGGAAGATGGGTATATCGACGAGTTGCTTGTCACGGCAGAATATTATCACCTCTTTGTTATTGAAGCACCTGCCTTCGTACAAAAAGAGCTTCCCTTTCAAAAAGCAGGATTAAATGTCCTTTTTGTAGAAGATATTGCGCCTTATCGCTTGAGCAAGGTACGAATTTTAAATGGTGCACATACAGCAATGGTGCCAATCGCTTACTCATGTGGTATAGAAACTGTAAAAGAAGCTGTGGATGACAAGTATGTTGGTCCGTTCATCCGGCGTATGCTGGAGGAGGAAGTACTGCCAGGGCTTGAGCTCTCTCAAGATGAGCTTCTTCTTTATACACAATCGGTTTGGGATCGTTTTTGCAATCCATTTGTGAAGCATCAATTGCTCGATATTGCGCTCAATGGTATATCCAAGTTCCGAACCCGAGTTCTTCCGTCATTGCTTGATTATGTTGAGCAAAAGAAACAGCTGCCAATGAAACTCGTGTTTTCACTCAGCAGTCTCATTTATTTTTACAGAGCATATGCAGAAAGGATAAAGGATGATGAGACTGTAATGGCATTCATGAAGGAAGCCTGGGAAGGGGAGAACCAATCCAATGAAGCGATCGCAGCCAGGATTCTATCATGTGAGCCATTATGGGGGAGAAATTTAACGGATGTAGATGATTTGAGTCACGCTGTAGCTGATCAGCTTACCTTCATACAGGAGCAAGGGATGAGAGCGGCTGTTCAACGAATGCTGCATCATCAATATGAAAGTCAGGGGGAGAAGGCATGAAAGATTTTATTGTGATTCACCCTTCAGATAATGTCGGTATTGCTTTAAAAGTGCTTGAGCAAGGGGATGAGCTGCGCCATCAAGGACACTCTGTTGTCTTAAAAGAGAACGTTCCCAAAGGTCATAAGTTTGCTTTGGCTGATATCAAGCAAAGAGAGAATATCATGAAATATGGCTACCCCATTGGGCATGCAACGACTGCTATTTCTGCTGGAGAATGGGTGCATACGCATAATATCAAAACCAATCTATCAGGAAAGCTCGATTACGAATACGAGCCTTCATTCACAGACAACCCCTATGAAAAAACGAATCTTACATTTAAAGGATATAAACGAAAAAATGGGGAAAGCGGGATTCGCAATGAGCTTTGGATTGTCCCAACCGTTGGATGCGTGAATGGCATTGCCGATCAAATCATCCAAATATTCACCGCTGAAATGGGCGGAAACATCCATCCGTTTGAAACAGCTCTCGTATTAAAGCACAATTATGGATGCTCCCAGCTTGGGGACGATCATGAAAATACAAAAACCATTTTACAAAATGCCGTGAAGCATCCTAACGCTGGAGGGGTGCTCGTCCTTGGACTTGGTTGTGAAAATAATGATATTGAAGATTTTCAGTCCACATTAGGTGAATATGACCGTGAGAGAGTGAAATTTTTAAGAAGCCAAGAAGTAGGAGATGAGATTGAGACGGGAGTCGCTTTACTCAAGGAAATTTATGATGCGGCGAAAGAAGATCACCGTGAAGAGATCCCGTTATCTGAGCTGAAAATCGGCTTGAAGTGCGGAGGATCAGATGGATTCTCCGGCATTACCGCAAATCCGCTTTTAGGAAGGCTGTCCGATTTTATTGTTGCTCAAGGCGGCACGACAGTGTTAACAGAAGTGCCCGAAATGTTTGGAGCTGAAACGATTTTAATGGAGAGAGCGGAATCAGAAGCGACTTTCGACAATATTGTGCAAATGATCAATGACTTTAAACAATACTTCATGGATCATCGACAGCCAGTATATGAAAATCCTTCCCCGGGAAATAAAGCTGGTGGAATTTCGACATTAGAGGATAAATCTCTCGGCTGTACACAAAAAGCAGGGACTTCTGAAATTCAAGATGTATTGAGATACGGGGAATTGCTGAAGCGAAAGGGCCTGAATTTATTAAGTGCGCCAGGTAATGATTTGGTTGCTTCATCCGCACTTGCTGCTTCCGGCTGTCAGTTGGTCCTTTTTACAACAGGCAGAGGGACACCATTTGGTACGTTTGTCCCTACAATGAAAGTCTCGACGAATACAGCCTTATATGAAACAAAAAAGCACTGGATTGACTTTAATGCGGGAGAACTGCTTGAAGATGTACCAGAAGATGTTGTATTAGAAAAATTCATTTCAACTGTCATTGATGTGGCGAGCGGAAAGCTATTAAATCATGAAAAAAACAATTTTAGAGAGCTGGCTATTTTCAAAACAGGTGTCACACTTTAAGGCGACTGGGGGATGAGAACGTGTTTAAAATGCGGGATTTGATGTATATCACAGCAGGAACGGTACTCACAGGAATCGGACTCACGCGTTTAGCAAGGCAAGAGAAGAAAGACAAAAAAGCAAACGGAATCGATCAAGTGTTAAAGCAGATAAAAGCGCCGCTGTTCCCTGATCGTGAATTTAATGTGGTTCATTATGGTGCAGATGGGAAAGGGATAGAGCTTTCAACAGATGCTATCCAGTCTGCGATTGATGATGCGCACCGTTTGAAAGGGGGACGTGTGCTGATTCCAGAAGGGACGTTTGTGACAGGTGCTCTAGAATTGAAGAGTCATGTAGAGCTGCATTTGCATGAGAAAGCCTATGTGGCATTCAGCCAAGATCCAAAGGATTATCTGCCGATTGTACTGACAAGATATGAAGGGATTGAGCTTTATAATTATTCACCTCTCATTTATGCACACCATGCAGAAAATATCGCCATCACAGGAGCTGGAACGCTTGATGGCAGAGGGGATGAACATCATTGGTGGCCTTGGAAGTATGGCACGAATGGCCAGCCGTCTCAGGACCGGGATCGGCAGCTTCTATTTGAAATGGCTGAAAAGAGGATACCAGTAGAAGAAAGAGTGTTTGGAGAAGGCCATTATTTAAGGTCAAGCTTTATCCAGCCCTACCAATGCCAGCAAGTTCTCATTGAAGGAGTGACAGTGAAGGATTCACCGATGTGGCAAATTCATCCTGTGCTAAGTGAAAATGTCATCGTCCGTGGAGTCCATATCATCGGGCATGGACCAAATACAGATGGTGTTAATCCGGAGTCTTGCCGGAATGTGCTCATTGAAGATTGTTATTTTGATAATGGAGACGATTGTATTGCCATCAAATCTGGCAGAAACGAGGACGGGCGGAGAATAGGGGTTTCATCTGAAAACATTGTCATTCGTAGAAATGAGATGCGTGATGGACACGGCGGAGTGACGATCGGGAGTGAAATCTCTGGCGGGGTCAGGTATGTATATGCAGAGAATAATGTAATGGATAGTCCGAACCTTGACCGGGCACTGCGTATTAAAACCAACTCTGTCAGAGGCGGTACCATTGAACATATTTACTTTAAAAACAACACAGTCAAAAGCTTAAAGCATGAAGTGGTCTGTATCGACATGATGTATGAGGAAGGGGATGCGGGTCCACATCGTCCTGTTGTGCGTCATATTGAAGTAGAAGGATTGAAAAGCAGCGGCGGACGATATGGTGTGAAAATAGCCGCCTACTCACATTCCCCCGTTACACACTTCAATATGAAAAATTGTGTCATAGATCATGTGACGTATCCACTTTCTTTGGAGCATGCAGTATCTCCTTCTTTTCAGAAAGTCGTCATCAATGGGGAACAAATCAATTGATAGATGAGTGAAAAACAGTCTTTTCGGAGGCTGTTTTTCTTTTAGTAAGAACGAAAAAGACGCTTTTAGAAATCACATATACAACCTATCTGCACTGTAGTATAATATTCCCGAAATTAGAAAAGAATTGACGGAAGAGATGTCGTCAAGCAGTACATAAACCAGGGGGTTCATTCATGAAAAAGTTAACGGCCATTTGGCTATCGCTATTGCTTGTGATGGGTGTTTTAGCAGGATGTGCAGGTGCTGAGACAGATCATAAAGCAAAGAGTTCACAAAATAACGAAACAGCGGCTGCGGCATTTCCTGTCTCGATTAAAGATGCAGCTGGTAAAACAGTCGAAATCAAAGAGCAGCCTAAGCGTATTGTTTCATTAATTCCAAGTAATACAGAGGTTGCCTATGCGCTTGGTCTTGGCGATAAAATGGTTGGACGATCAGATTTTGACAATTATCCAAAGGAAGTTGAAAAGGTAGAGAAGATTGGCGGACTTGAATTCAATGTCGAGAAGGTCATTTCCTTAAAGCCTGATCTAGTATTAGCTCATGCATCGCAGATGGGATCAAAAGATGGATTTAAACAGCTTGAAGATGCAGGAATTCAAGTACTGACTGTAAATGATGCCACCTCCTTTAAGGATGTGTACAAATCGATCAATATGATCGGTGAAGCAACAGGTGTAAAAGAAGCATCAACAAAGCTTGTAGATGAGATGAAAACAAAATTGAATGACATCAAGAAACAAGCAGAGGCGATCTCCAAAGACGAACAAAAAACAGTCTTTGTCGAAGTATCAGGTGCGCCTGAAATCTATACAACAGGTACAAATACATTTATGGACGAAATGCTTTCTGTTATCCATGCGAAAAATGCTGCTGGCGATCAAACTGGCTGGGTGCAAATGACAGAAGAAGCGATTATCAAACGAAATCCTGATGTGATCGTCACAATTGATGGTTCCAGCTTAGCTGATCTGAAAAAGAGAGACGGCTGGAATGCGATCAAAGCAGTGAAGGAAAAACAAGTCTTTCAATTGAATACGGATCTCGCATCAAGACCGGGACCGCGATTGGTTGAAGGAGTCGAGGCTCTTGCGAAAAGCATCTATCCTGACACGTTCAAATAAATTCATCATCGCATACACACTAAGTGTTTTACTTCTTGTGGTGAGCATTGGAATGGGAATCTCCTTTGGAAGCTTAGGGATTCCCATTCCTTCTATTCTCCGTATATTTGTTCATGAACTATTCGGGGTGCAGATTGGCACAATAGATTCAATTGATCGCAATATTATGATGAATATCCGGCTGCCGAGAGTGATATTAGCGGCACTAGTCGGAGCAGCGCTGGCGTTATCAGGTGCAGCCTTTCAAGGTTTATTAAAAAATCCCCTTGCTGACCCATATACGCTGGGTGTATCTCAAGGGGCATCAGTTGGAGCCGTCGCCACACTATTTTTCAGCTTGCAGCTCCCTTTGCTCGGCAGTTTCACACTGCCTTTTTTCAGTATGGCAACAGCGCTTGTGACCCTATGTCTCGTCCTCTTTTTTGCGCGTCTTGTTCATCGGGGGATGAGCATCTCTTCTTTAATTTTAACTGGGGTGATTTTCAGCTCTTTTTTGGGTGCGCTTATATCATTGATGATTGCTTTAACAGGTGATGATCTAAAAGAGATTATTCATTGGCTACTCGGCAGTGTGTCCATGAGGGGCTGGCGCTATATTGCGCTTTTCCTTCCTTTCTTTCTTGTCGGGACCTTTGCATTAATGCTGATGGGACGAGATTTGAATGTCATGACGTATGGCGAGGAGAAGGCAAAGCTATTAGGTGTTCATGTGAGAAGGAGCAAATATATAGTGCTGCTTGCTGGCTCGATTCTGACTGGTAGTGCGGTAGCGGTGTCAGGGACGATCGGATTTGTGGGACTTGTGATTCCGCATTTTATTCGCCTCTTAGCCATCACAGACCACCGGCACCTCCTGCCTTTGTCTATGCTGAACGGCGCTTCCTTTCTCGTTTTAGCAGATGTGTTATCCCGTACGATCATTGAACCGACTGAATTACCGATTGGCATCATTACTGCGTTAATTGGTGCCCCTGTATTCGGCATCATCCTCATCCGTAAATATAGAGGAGGGACGCATCTATGATTCAAGTGAAGGAAATCAGAGGTGGATATGGAGAGAAAGAGGTCATACGTGGCATCAGCCTTGAGGTAAAGCAAGGAGAATTTCTCGGTATACTTGGTCCAAATGGGAGCGGTAAGTCGACCTTGCTTAAAATGATTTCTGGGATGCTGGCACCTGACAGTGGCGAGGTACGCCTGAGCGGTCAACTGGTTCAATCCTACCGTCCAAAGGCGCTTGCGCAAAAAATGGCTGTTCTACCGCAGAAAACGGACCAAGCCTTCTCATTTACAGTGGAAGAAACGGTTCAATTCGGTCGTTACCCATATCAAAAAGGATGGCTGCAATCTGTTACGCGAGAAGATATGCAGGTCGTAAACAAAGTAATGGAACAAACGGATGTTGCACAATTTAAGGATCAATCCATTCATGAGTTGAGCGGGGGAGAACAGCAGCGTGTGTACTTGGCACAGGCATTAGCCCAGCAGCCTGAATATTTATTGCTGGATGAACCAACCAGTTTTCTTGATTTGGCCTATCAAAAAGACTTGCTTGATTTAATTAAAGAAGAGACCACTTCCTCTAGGCTGACGGTGATCGGCGTGTTTCATGATGTGAACATCGCCAGTTTATATTGTGACCGGCTGCTGCTGCTTGATGAAGGAAAGACGGAAATGATAGGACTGCCGCATCACGTCTTGACGCCTGAGCGAATCAACCGTGTGTATGAAACAGAGGTAACACCGCTCCAACACCCGCGAAGAGCAAACCCTCAGCTGATCATTGAGCCTGCGGGGGCTTCTATAGCATCAAATGCAAAGTTAGCGGATGGCTGGAAAACGTATGGCTCAGAAGGAATGACGTTTTCCCTCAAACAGCCGCTCCGCGTCCTTTCCTCACATCAGAAAAGGGGCGGCTTCTTTTGGAAAAGATCTCTCGGAACAGGAACTGAGATACTTCGTGACGAGCTGGATGATCGTGAAGGAATATTGTTTTACGACCAAACGAGTGGACCAAACCAATTTGCTGCTGAAGACATGGAAGATGACATGGCGCTTTACGGCATGCGTCAGCAAGAAGAGCTGACCATTTGGCTTGTATTGAAAGAATCTTTATCAGACGGATCGTCTGTTCAGCTCATGGGGCAGCTTGCCCACATGATTAAACAGGAGACGAGCATGTCCATTCATCATCTTTGTATCGCTGCTGCCAATATGAAAGAAACAGAAGATGATAAGCATTTACACGAAAGATTAAGGCAGAAAGTGCACCGTCTTCTTTATACACTGAATGCCATTCAAAAGTGAACCAAGGGGTTCGCTTTTTTTGTTTAAACACAGTGCTTTAGTTAAACAAATACATCCTTTCCACTTCAGGTTATACTAAAAGGACAAAGCAATAGACAAGGAGGGACACCGATGAAACTTTATACAAAAACAGGGGATCAAGGTCAAACAGGATTGATCGGCGGGAGAGCCGATAAGGATGATGTGAGAGTAGAGGCATACGGCACGTTAGATGAGGCGAATAGCTTCATTGGACTCGCACATGCAAATTTACGTCAGCATGGCGAATTGTTTCAAGACATTTTGTCAGAGCTGATTGTGATACAGCACGAGCTCTTTGACTGCGGCGGTGATTTGGCAGCAGTCAAACCACGGAAAGAAGGCAAATTAACTGATGCTTCTGTAGCAGTCCTTGAACAAAGAATGGATGTCTATGTAGAAGAAGCCACGCCTCTCACAAAGTTTATTTTGCCGGGCGGCCAGGAAGGCGCTGCTCTCTTACATGTGGCGCGGACAGTCGTCAGAAGAGCAGAGAGGCATATTGTGACGCTTGCGAAGCAGGAGGAGATTCCACCGGTTACACTCACCTATGTGAACCGTCTATCCGACTATTTATTTGCAGCCGCACGAGTCGTGAATCATCGGCTCGGTGAAGCTGATGTTGAATATGAACGAAGCGCAGACGTGTTTCGGTCTAAATAAAGAAAAGCACTCTTCGAATGAGAAGAGTGCTTTTTTATTGGGTTCTATCGCTTAGTCTGAGTGAAGTTACGACTCTGGTCGCAATGAAAGATCAATCTGCGACACGTTTTGCCAGCTCTCTTTTTTGACTAAAGTAAAAGCAAGGAGCAAGAAAGGAGGCATGAAGATGAAAATAACAAGTAAAACCATCATCGGTTCGATTTTAATGTTTGTCGGTCTATCCATCTTCTTCGGTGGTTCACTAGGAGGGCTGATCCCGATTCTGATTGGGGCGTGGCTCATCTATGTAGGTGTAAAGAAATATGAGAAAGGCAGTCAAACCTTCGGTGTCATTCTAGCGGTCATTGGTGTACTGATTGTTGTGCAATCTCTGCCATTTATCCTTGGAATCGCATTGGCTGGAGGGCTTCTCTACTTCGGCTGGACGATGATCAATGGTGAACAGGCAAAAGAATCATCAAGCAGATCATATATGGAGCCAAACACGGCACCGAAAATGGAAGAACCTATTCACACGTCATTTGATCAAGAATGGGAAGACTTTTTAAAGAAAAAATAAGAGGAGGAATATCAAATGGTATTCAGAAGAGTAAGAGATATGTTTGTTGCAACGGTCAATGAAGGCTTAGATAAATTGGAGAATCCGCGTGTCATGCTGAATCAGTACGTTCGTGATATGGAGGACGATATTGCCAAAGCGAAACATGCGATCATCAAACAGCAAACGATTCAACAAGGCTTCCTGCACAAAGCAGAAGAGACAGAAGCATTTGCTGATAAAAGAAAGAAGCAGGCTGAGCTGGCATTTCATGCAGGAGAAGAAGAATTAGCACGAAAAGCGCTCACAGAAATGAAGTATTTTGAAGAAAAGCACCAGGAATATCAGGAAGCTTATCAGCACTCTGTGAAACAATTGAAAGAGCTGAAAGAGCAATTGCAGCAGTTAGAAACGAAGCTGCGTGATATTAAAGACAAGAAGCAGGCTCTGATTGCAAGAGCAAATGCTGCACAGGCAAAGCAGCATATGAACGAATCCATGAACAAAGTAGATAGTGAAAGTGCATATAAGGAATTTCTTCGAATGGAGAACCGTATCGAAGAAATGGAGACAAAAGCGGGCAGCTATGCACAATTTGCCGATCAAGGAGCATATGCTCATCTAGACTATGCGGATGAGGTTGAAAAAGAATGGCAGAAGCTCAAGCTGGAGAAGAAGCCTGAGCAGCAAGCAAACTAAGGAATCGATGTCAGATCGGAAGAAAAGCAGGATTTTTCTTCCGATATTTGATTTCTTTCTGTTTCGCTTTTCCTTATAATGAAAAGGTCAGAAGATAAAAGGATGGTACGAATGAAGCGGTTAATCGGTCTAATTTGTATACTTGTAGGTGTCTTTTTAATGATTGGGATGCTTTTCAAAAATGAAGATCTCTTTCATTTGAGTTTCTCCCGTGAAAAAGCAGTCACAACAGCTTCAGCGAAAAAAGATGAAATTGATCAATTAGATATCTCTCTTTCTGGGTTTCGCGTGAAGGTAAAGCCTGAAAATCGTTCCGATATTTCCGTGATTGTCGTTAATGGGAAAGGGAAAATGTATGCGGAGCAAACAGGCAGTACATTCAACGTCCGTGCTGAAAATAAAGGATTCTTATTTTTCTCCTCATTTGAAAAAGGAGAGCTCTTAGTCAAAATTCCAACAGATTATCATAAAAATGTGAAGATTACAGGTGGAAGCGGGGTCAGTGAGGTGGACGGCGAAGGGAAGCTGTCTCTTCAAGATGTGACGCTCAAATCAACAAGCGGAAACCTCAAAGCCGAGAATTTTTCAGCAAAAAATGTAGAAATCAAAGCGACATCGGGCAGACTCTCCGTGTCTCAAATCGATGCGAAAAATAGTGATATTGGGGCAACCTCGGGACGTGCCGATATTAAAGATGTCAAAGGGGAGTTGCAACTAGGCATGACAAGCGGTAGATTAACGGCAAGTTTTGATACCATTGCATCACCTGTCTCCTTCCATATGACATCAGGCAGTGCAAAATTTAATTTACCGGATGAAGGAGATTTCAATGTCCAGGTGAAAAAAACAAGTGGAAGCGTCGATCACTCCTATCACTTTGATCAAGCGGATAGTGAAGGACGAGGCTTTACAGGCACGCGGGGAAAAGGAACACACTTAGTCGATATTGAAATGACAAGTGGAAACTTAAAGCTGCGGTAATGAACGGAAGAAAGGAAGGAGGCGAGTCAACTGCGTTTTTCAAGGAATCAAATTTTAGGCATCATTGTCGTGATTTTTGGTATTAATCTATTTCTTAAAATTATTGGGATCGGAGCCGATTTGTTTTGGCCTGTATTTTTTGCGCTGGCTGGCTATTGGCTGCACTCAAGATCCAAACGTTGGCTCGGTTCAGTTTCCTATATTTTTGCCGGCTTTCTCTTTTTAAAATTCCTGCTCAATATTACATTTAGTCTCACAGGATATTTATTTGCGGCCTTTTTGATATATGCCGGCTATCGCTTATTGAAGAATAAACCTGTTTTTGATGTCGATAAAAAGGAAGCATCGGACGATGGAAAGCCTTCACTGAAAGTCAATCTTGATAAAGAGAGCGAGCAAAAGAAAACAAAGAGCCAGACAAAGCCGCGCAAAGAGCATGACTTTTTTATCGGTGAAGTCAGGCTGATGAAAAAGCCGTTTCAATTAAGTGATTTGACGATTTCAGGGTTTATCGGGGATGTCAAAATCGACTTATCAAAGGCCATTATCGCAGAAGAAGAGAGCACGATCGTGATTAGCGGGCTCATCGGAGATGTGGATATTTACGTACCGCAGGATATTGAAGTATGTGTGAGTGCTTCAGCTGCAATTGGTGATATGAAAATTATTGATGAAAAAAGAAGCGGATTCGGCAGTAAAGTGTATGTGATGACCAACAATTACGATGAGAGCAAACGAAAAGTGAAAATCTCCATCTCTTTACTGATTGGAGATGTGGATGTGAGATACTTATGAGGAAACTCCATCTAGGTATCCAGTGGCAATCTATTCGTCTTGGAGTAGGGATCTCGCTTGGTGTTGTCATCATGACGATGCTGCCCATGTTTTTTTATTATCAGCTTGATCCGATGATTCTCCTCTCTACCCGCTGGTTCGGCATTCCGTTTTTTTGTATTTTACTGATCATTAGTCTTGTCATTGGGGTTTCTGCCTCGCATGTATTTGGCTATCAGCATAAGAAGCGTCTCGATCAGCTTGTAGAGTCGATTTTAAAGTTTGAAAATGGGAACTTTGCATACAGACTGCCGTCTCTTGGCGACGATGAAATTGGCTTAGCGGCAGATCAATTAAATGAAATGGCGAAACGAGTTGAAGGGCAAGTAGCTTCTTTGCAAAAGCTCTCGAATGAACGGGCTGAATGGCAGGTGCAAATGAAGAAATCCGTCGTCTCAGAAGAACGCCAGCGTCTAGCACGAGAACTGCATGATGCGGTCAGCCAGCAGTTGTTTGCGATTTCGATGATGACCTCTGCGATTCTTGAAGGCATGAAGGAAAAGGATGAAAAGATTTTAAAGCAAATGCGCCTAGTCGAACGAATGGCTGGCGATGCACAAAATGAAATGCGTGCGCTTTTGCTTCATCTAAGACCGATCACCCTTGAAGGAAAAGACTTGAAAAAAGGCTTGATTGAACTCCTAAATGAATTTCAAGCAAAGCAGCCGATTGATATTGATTGGGAAATAGAAGATGATGTTCCGCTGTCTAAAGGAGTAGAGGATCACCTCTTCCGAATTGTACAGGAAGCCCTGTCAAATGTGTTCAGGCATGCAAAGGCGACAAAGGTGACGGTACGTCTGCTCATTCGAAATCGGCAGGTGCAGCTGAAGATTATCGACAATGGGATCGGTTTTCAAACAGATCATGTGAAGACAGCTTCCTACGGACTTGAATCGATTCGTGAAAGAACAAGTGAAGTAGGCGGTGTCGCAGAGATTATGTCATTTGAGGGAAAAGGAACACAAATCGATGTGAAGGTCCCCATTTTTGATGAAGGAAAAGGAGAGAACGTTCGATGATTCGAGTACTTTTAATCGACGATCACGAAATGGTGAGAATGGGGCTTGCTGCCTTTTTAGAGGCGCAGGCTGATATTGAAGTCATTGGTGAAGCGTCAGATGGACAAAAAGGTGTAGAGCTTGCGGTTGAATTAAAGCCAGATGTGATTTTAATGGATCTTGTCATGGAAGGAATGGATGGCATCGAAGCAACGAAAAGAATTTGCCAAGAAATTGAAGATGCTCGAATTATCGTTCTGACGAGCTTTATTGACGATGATAAAGTCTATCCAGTGATTGAGGCAGGTGCTTTAAGCTATTTATTAAAAACATCCAAGGCAGGAGAAATTGCGGATGCCATTCGGTCTGCAAGTATCGGCGAACCAAGACTTGAATCAAAAGTGGCTGGAAAGGTCATGAATAAACTCCGTCATTCCTCAAATGGATCGATCCTTCATGATGCATTAACAGCAAGAGAAATGGAAATCTTGAAGCTGATTGCGGATGGAAAATCGAATAAGGTCATTGCCGAGGAACTATTTATTACAATTAAAACAGTGAAGACACACATTACCAACATTCTTTCCAAACTCGATGTAGAAGACCGGACGCAAGCGGCTGTGTATGCGCATCGTCATAAGCTGATTCAATAAAATAAAAAAACAGCTTTCAAATGAAAGCTGCTAGAACATGCGTAAAATTAGTCCTTCTGTCCTGTGATCGGACGTTCGGATAGTTGATGGAGCTCAGGAACTGGAAAAGCCTCCTGCTCCTCGGCCGATTTGTCTTCTAGGGCTTTCTTCATCTCGGATAATAACTGTACGCTCTCCTTTGCCACTGCTGCTTTTTTCTCCTGCAAACCAATGATCTGTGAAAGTCCGACGAATAAACCGCCTCCAATAAGAAGGAGCGCAGGGGTTTGTCCATAATAAATCACGATCAAAAATGTGCTCGAAAAGCTGTCGGCTTCAATGAAGAAATCTTCTTTTGATTGCATGAATACAACGACTAACAGGAGTATTCCTAGAATCAAAAATAGAATGCCGGCCGAAAGTAAAGCTCGTTTCATGATTGACACCCTTTTTTTCTTACCATTTTAACATACTCTATCAGGATTGTGTTGCGCCCTTAGTCCCGAAGTCACGGATTTTCACATTTGCTTTGTAACGAATATCTGATTCACTAAAAATCTCATCCCAATGTTTTGCTTCTTTTCGAAAGTCCTTTGGGTAGGCAATACTCGCCTTTTGATAAAACCCGCAAATATCTGCTTTGATCTCATGCTGTAATTCCTCGATGAAATCTTTAACGCTTTTCTCTAATCGACGCTTGACAGCGCCTTCGATTTCTCTGAGATACTTTTCATTAAAAGCGTTTTCGCGTTCATTCCAATCCTCAGACAATCGCCCATCAAGCTCCACTGACACATCAAATTGATATTTTCCACTGGCTGATTTATGCGTTTTGATATGGTGCTTGATTTTGAAAATCTCAAAAGAGTAGAGGCTGTGATCATATTCAAATTGTATGACTCCGCCTTCTCCGTCCCCTGTTAACAAATTATATGACTCCACTGCTGACGGAGAGATATTGGTGAGAAATCGTCTATTCTTAATAATAGAGGCACCGTCGAGTATTAATTTTCCTTGATCGACGCTGACTTTCGGAAGAGCAAAAGATACATTGTTTTGCATGGCAGAAGAAATATCTCCTAATGAGACCGTCTTGAACATGGAAATGGTCGTTTTTCTGTTTTCTGAAAGATCGTATAAGGTCGAAGAGGCTGGCTGTCCGTCGTCATTGATTTTCAGCATGTCCCCAGGTTTCTCAGAGGTCATAAAGACGAGGCTTCCTCTCCGCGTTTCATTGTCTCGAATGAATTGATTAATGACGAGGTCGAAATTATTCTCATTGATGAGCTCCTCAGAAAACAAATACACCCTTAGCTGCTGGGCGAAAATGCGGTGGCTTTTCAGCGCCGTTGTGCGGAAAATTTGATGCATAGAATCCCCGCTTGTTTCAATGATTTTCGTAGGGTCTTTGACGCTTGCTTCCTGATCAATCTTTTGAGGAACGAGGACTTGCATAGACACCTTTAATTTATGTCCTTGGTCCCCTTTATCTACTGCAAACCCAATCGCCATGTTGAGCTCCTCAATATTTGTACTATCCCAGCAACCACTTAATAGAACCAGCATCAAAAGAGCACAAGCTGCCTTCTTTTTCATGCTGTTTTCCGCCTCCTTTTGAAAAAAACGATTATAAATAAGAGAAACGGGAGAATGCCGAACAGCAGGAAAAAGAGGTTGTTCACATAGGTTAAATAATCTCGCACTGTATCGACATCCTTTGGGAAAATCGCTGCAAAGTAAATGACAATTCCCATTAGAGCGACGACTACCTTTTTAGGAAACTTGGTCAGTCTGGATACCCCGATTGCGGCAAAAAATGTATATCCGACAAAGCTTGTATACAGCTGAACCAGCCAAACGATAAGCAAAAATGATTCAATTCGTTCAATAAAAATCCCCTGAATATCAAACGATTGGAATAAGGCAATGGTCGGCCAAGTCAAAGCCGCCGTTTCTTTGACCGTCAGCGCACCTATCACAAGAATATAAGTGAAAATATAAATAATCGCAGGAATCAAAAAGCCGACTGTTCCATAAGCAAAAGTGTGTTTTTGCGTGTTCATATAAGCAGGCATAAACAGCATCATTTCAATGCCGACAAACGATATGGCTGATGCATTAAAGGAATTGAAGACAGGGGAGAACCCCTCTCCTAAAACGGGCCGGAGGTTATCTAACTTAAATTCTTGCAAGCTAAGTCCGTAAGCGACAAATAAGATGATGAGCGTCACAATCAAAATAAAAGGAAAAAGCCTGGCTAAATCACCAATCCCGCCAATCACAAGATAAAAACCAACTATAATAAAGCTGATCATTGTCACCGCTACAGGCGTGTTTTGAAGCAGAAAGAATTTCACCATTTCCGACATCGCTCGTACTTCATAGCTGGCGACGCCAAGAAAATAAATAATAATCAAGAGGTTGGCAAGAGCGCCAATCCATTTTCCAAGCCCCTCGTTCGTATAATCATAATAAGAGGAGAAGGGGACTTTTTTCATCATGAGGACATTTGCAAAAATAAACACAATGTAAATGACACTCACGAGTAAGAGTGCAATCCAGCCGTCAGGTGTAGCCGCAGCCTGAGCCATTGATCTTGGTAGAATCATCATACTTGCGCCTAGTGTTGTATTGGCAATAATGGCACTTGCCTGATAGCTGGTAATCGACTCTTTATGATTGACCATGTCGTTCTCCTTTCTTTTGATTTTTTAAAGGCAATCGAATAATGGAATTGTCTTCGTTTTTATAGCTGAACACAAAATCTGGTGAGAAATAAGGCGTGCCAAAACTTTTTTGCCGCGTGAGATGAGTAAGGAGTACAAGCATAAACAGCACAATCCCATATAAACCAAAGGTAGCCGCAGTAAACATGGACACAAAGCGGAGCACACGAAAGGACATGCCCATCCCATATTGAGGAACAGTAAAGGATGCAAGTGCAATGACACTAACGATAATCACCATGATTGAGCTGACAATATGTGCCTGAACGGCAGCCTGTCCAATGACAACCCCGCCAACAAGTCCGATCGTTTGACCGAGCGGGTTTGGCAGCCTTAAGCCAGCTTCCCGCAGCAGCTCAATGGTTATCTCCATGATGAGTGCCTCGACAATGGGTGAAAACGGGACATTTTCCCTTGTGCTCGAGATCGTAATAGCCAGAGTGGTTGGCAAAAGACCTTGATGGAACGACACAAGCGCAATATAAATGGCTGATAAAAATAACGTCAGAAAGATCGAGGTAAATCTCAGCAAACGAATAAGAGAGGCGGCGATCCATCTTTCATAATAATCATCGGGTGATTGCATAATCGTCGCAAGGGATGCAGGTACAATTAACACAAAAGGTGAATGATCGACAAAGATGGCGACCCGGCCATTATTTAAAGCAGACGCCACTTTATCCGGCCGTTCTGTGTTTTGAATTTGTGGAAAAGGAGAATACACATTGTCTTCAATCAGCTCCTCAAGAACACCAGAGTCTTGTATATCATCAATGGTGACTTGCTTGAGCCGTTTTTTGACTTCCTTTAAAACAGGCACTTGAACGATACCGTCGATGTACATGATGGTCACCTGAGTGTATTTCTGTAGACCAATCTTCATATCGACGGTTTTAAGATCGGGGTTTTTCAAGCGCTGTCTTACAAGCGCTAAATTCGTATTTAAATCTTCAATAAAGCCAATTTTTGGTCCTCTTACGACTGTTTCAGAGGTAGCATCCCCTAAACTGCGTTTCTTCGTTCCATGCGTTTCTAAAATATAAGCATGCTGAAATCCATTAATGAGCACCACGCAATGCCCTTCAAAAATCGCATCGACCAATTGTTCAGAGGTCTTCACCGAACGTGTGGTCATCATCGATAAATTGGATTCCAGCTTCTCTTTTGTGAGAGACGTATGATCTTGGAGAAGCAGCTTCAAAAAGGTTTGAATCTCCATCTTTTCGTTCATTTCTTTTATGTATAAATAGTAAACGACTTGCCCGTGAGGCAGCGTTTTTTTCTCATGAACCAAATCGTCCATTTCCTTTAATTGCGGGAGAATGACGGAGAGATTATCGTATAAGTGCTCTTTCAATGGAGTCTGATTCAAAAGGATCACCCGCCTCAATAACTTTTTCTTAGCATTACCTGCTTGAAAAAACAATATTCTGTGTTACATTATTTTGTGGTAAAAGAAAGAATGAGGGTTTTGGAGGAAACAAGATGGCGCAAATTCGTTTAGCAGGAACAAAAGAGGAGATTGACCGTATTCTACAGTCGTTTGACAAGCATTATGAAGTGACATATACATCAAAGGATTACGGAAAAACGAACCCAAAATACAAATATTCGAAAGATGTCCGCGTTTATATTGAACTAAAATTAAAATAAAGATAAAATTTTAATTGAAAACGCTTAAAGGATTTTGGTTTTTTGTATAGAATAGAGTTGAGTGATGAGAAGCTATGGAGGGATACATAATGACGGAATTTAGAATCGAAAAAGATACAATGGGCGAAATCAAGGTGCCAAAGGACAAGTTCTGGGGTGCACAAACACAACGAAGCAAAGAAAATTTCAAAATCGGTTCTGAGAAAATGCCAAAGGAAGTTGTGAATGCGTTTGCAATTTTGAAACGTAGCACAGCGATTGCCAACGAACGTCTTGGCAACCTTGAAAGCGAAAAAGCAGAAGCAATTGCTGCTGTATGTGATGACATCATCAGCGGAAAGTATGACGAGCATTTCCCGCTTGTTGTATGGCAGACAGGCAGTGGAACACAAAGTAACATGAATATGAACGAAGTTGTTGCAAATAGAGCAACTGCTTACTTGAAAGATAAAAATAGTGAGTTCAGCATTCATCCGAATGATGACGTCAACCGCAGCCAAAGCTCAAACGACACATTCCCAACTGCTATGCACGTGGCAGCTGTTTTAGCTGTGTATAAAAAATTATTGCCGGCGATTGATCAATTAAGAGCCACTCTTGATGAGAAAGCAAAAGCGTATCAAGAGATTGTTAAAATCGGCCGTACGCACTTACAAGACGCAACACCACTGACAGTAGGTCAAGAGATTAGCGGCTGGGTGTACATGCTGGATCGTTCAAAAGAAATGATTCTAGAATCAACTGAAAAAATGAGAGAGCTTGCGATTGGCGGAACAGCTGTTGGTACAGGGATTAACGCACATCCTGAGTTCGGACAATATGTCGCTGAGGAAATCAGCCAACTGACAGGTCAAACATTCAATTCTTCACCAAACAAATTCCATGCGCTGACAAGCCATGATGAAATTACGTATGCACACGGTGCCCTAAAAGCACTTGCAGCTGATTTAATGAAAATTGCCAATGATGTGAGATGGCTGGCAAGTGGTCCGCGCTGCGGAATTGGTGAATTGATCATTCCTGAAAATGAACCAGGAAGCTCCATTATGCCAGGTAAAGTCAACCCAACTCAAAGTGAAGCTTTAACAATGATTGCAGCACAAATCATGGGGAATGATGCAACAATCGGTTTTGCCGCTAGCCAAGGAAACTTTGAGCTGAACGTATTTAAGCCGGTCATCATTTATAACTTCTTACAATCAGTTGAATTACTTGCTGACGGCATGAACTCATTCCATGACAAGTGTGCAGTTGGAATCGAACCAAACCTAGAAACAATCGAGAAAAACTTGAACAATTCATTGATGCTTGTGACGGCACTCAACCCGCACATCGGATATGAAAATGCAGCAAAAATTGCAAAGCTTGCTCACAAAGAAGGTTTAACATTAAAAGAAGCAGCACTTCAATTAGAGCTGCTAACAGAAGAGCAGTTTGAAGAGTTTGTGAAACCAGAAGAAATGGTGACACCGAAAGCAAAATAAGAAACCAGGGGCAGCAGCCCCTGGTTTTTTTCATTGAGAGTATCGAACAAAATGAAAGTCCAGGGACTGCCCTGGGTTCTACAAATGATCCTCTTTCAAAATACGCATAAGTGATTCAGAGTTGGTTTGGAGCGGTGCGTATAATTTTAATTGATACAGCATGCCTTTTACGATGACTTGTCTTGGTTTTTGTTTGTTTAATTCATTTTCTAAAATGCCAAGCGCTTCAAATAAATCTGGCTCATCTTTCACTTCATAGTGTGCTTCAGCCTGCTCTCTTAATTCTTTTAAAAGAGATTCTGTCAGCGGGTCGAATGACCGTTCGTAAATAGGACCAAACCAATCGCTCGCTTGATCTACAGAGATGAGCGGAAAATCATTTCGCTCCATCATACCGCCCATCAAATCATCGATACGGTGAATCATCGTTGCAGCTAGCTCCTCAGCCTCCAGCTGAAAATCATATAAAATCGCAAGCTCGAAATAAACGTGGCTCATGCCCTCAATCGTCAAACAAAGATCAGCCATATAAGGAATCGCTGCATCTCCATATACCTGCTTAATGTTATCAATGTGAAGCTGAATGGTGGCAAGTCTGATTTGTTTTGCGAGCTGCTGCGTTTCTTCATTCATTGGCAGTGCTCGATCGCTCAGCTGCATTTTAATAAAATCCTTTTGCTGCAAAATATTATCGTAGTAGACAGTGAGCTGTTTGCGGTAGGCTTCCTTTGGTGTGCCGCCCTCTGTTTGAACCTCGTGAATCCGGGTAAATACCTTATCATAATAGTAGTGCAAGATTGAAATGAGCAGTGCTTCCTTTGATTTGAAATAAAGATAAAAAGCACCCTTTGACATGTGGCATTCATCCGCAATTTCCTGAACAGACGTTGTATTGTAGCCTTTGCTGGCAAACAATTTCATGCCGGCCTCAATGATCATTTTTTCTTTCTTTTTCAATATGAATGTCATCCTTTCTTACCGAGAGACAAATGTCTTAGGAAACGTGCGCAAAGAGATGTGACTTATCGGTCATAAACGACGAAAGTTTTCAAAAATTAATCAGATTGTAACTTGTTTTTTACAGTGTAATTCTTTATATTATAAAGTAAGGTGACCAACTGGTCAAAAAATGTGAAAGGATGATGTTCCATGAGAGAAATCGATGATATGATGAGACGCTTGCGAACAAAAGGAATACAAGTAGAAAAAGTCAAAATGCCGAAAGAGACAACCATTGAAAAGAAATGGATGTATCAAGCTGGCAAGAAAATCAAAGCCACATACCGTGATTTCAATGGGTATTCATTCATCTAAAAAAGACTGCGGTCAAAAACCTACAGTCTCTTCTTTGGAACCGTGATCGTATAACGTACACCTAGATCATCATTTTCAATTGATATAGACGCTTGATGCATGGAGAGAATTTTTTTGACAATGCTTAATCCAATACCGAATTCGCCCTTTTTTCCCTTACTAAAAGGTTCGTATAGGTTGGATAGCATATGTTCTTCAATGTGAGGACCGTCATTACGAATGACAATGCGTATTTGATCCTCTTCCTGTTTCATTTGGATATCAATTTTACTTTTTGCGTAGCGGAGTTGATTTTCTAGTACATTCTCAAATAATTTGCTCCATTGTTCTGGATCGCCTTCAAGAGCAGCCTCATCATCTAAGTCCACGTTCCACTGCAATTCATTTTTCGACCAGCGTATTCGGTCGACCACTTCCAGCATCGTATTACTGAGTAGGAAGGAAGCATGTGCGGGGTGTTGTTTTGATAAATAATCAAGCTTTGTTAAGTACAGCAAATCCTTGATTTTCTTCTCAAGTTTTTCCGCTTCACCTTCAATGACTTCCACCGTTTGTTCAAGATCTCCCTTAGGAAAAATACCATCTTTAATCGACTGCGTATAGCCGCGGATGACCATGACGGGTGTCTTTAAGTCATGTGATATATTTTGCAAAAGAGTCCGTTCTGTTTCATCCTTTTGAATGAGCTTTTGTCTCATTTCTTCAATGGTATGACCAAGCTTCCCGATCTCATCTTGCCGGTCAACGATGACAGGGTCGTCCCAGTCCTCTTGCGCAATCCGCTTCACGTGCTTTTCAAACGCAACGATTGGACGGGATAAGTAGCGGGCAAGCCAAATCGATGGAATCCAGCTTAATAAAATAACGGTGCCAAGGATAAATATCAGCTGTTTAAACAGCGTAAAGGACAGGTCGTCTCGATAAGAGTCTGGTGCATAGGACAGAAGAATATATTGTGTATTGTCTGTTGATACTTTTTTGATGACAAAAAAGATGTGCTGGCCATTCACCTCTTCAGAATAGCGTTTCGTTGCACTTTTTTGTTTTTTCACAAAGGCTTGGATTTTCTCAATAAAGGCGTGCGGGAAAAACTGCGCCATTTGGTTTAATTCATCTGACGGAATCAGAATGTGCTGCACCGAGCGGTTTTCCGGTGTCGACTTTGGCGAGCCGTCTCGGTTCAACGGATATTCTGTGAGCACCTGCTGTTCATTTTCGATATTTTTATAAATTTCATTCGTGAAAAAGTTTCGTAATGTATTGGAAAATAGGATGATCAGGACAATCGAGATCGTGAGCAAAATACCAGAGATGACGACCCAAATTTGAAAAGCGAGCGGTTTGTTCTTCATCCTTTTAGCATCCTATAGCCAAATCCATAGATGGTCTCGACCTTTAAGTCGGGCATTTTTTTGCGTAGCCGTCTGACAAGGTCGTCGACCACACGATCTGTTCCGAAGTAATCGTGTCCCCAAATTTTGACGAGGATATCTTCACGAGAAAAAGCATGTCCCTGATGATGTGTAAATAAAAGCAGCAAGTCAAATTCCTTAGAAGTTAAGTTAATCAGCTGATCTCCTTCATACACCTCTCTTACATCCTCATGAATGACATAGGAGGAGACGGGTGTGACGCTTTTCTGCTGCGGAGTATCGCTATTTTTGTACACAAGCTCAAGCAGCTTTTGCACCCGAATGATCAGCTCGCGCGGAAGAAATGGCTTCGCAATATAATCACTGCTTCCCAGCTCTAAGCCGAGGACACGGTCGATATCTGCATCGCGTGCCGAAATGAAAATGACCGGTATGTCAGGTGATGCGGCTTTGATTTCTTTAATGAGTGTGTAGCCATCTGTATCAGGCAGCATGATATCTAAAATCCATAGATGCGGCGGCTTGTTCATTGCCCGGCGTGCCGCTTCTCCGGTTAAAAAAGAGGAGACATTCCAATTTTCACTTTCTAAATATTTGGTTAAAAGTTCGTTTAAGTTTTGTTCATCTTCCACTAAATAAATGGTGTACGACAAAGTCTTCCACATCCTCTCAACGTCATTATAACGGGATACAAAGGCGGCATGTCAACAATCACATGCTTTTTTCACAATTTCACATATTCTTCTCATCATTATCCCATAATGTTTGTTTATGATAAGCTCAAGGGAAAAAAGGGCATAGACAAAAGGTAGATAAATAGGTGCTTTTCACGAATGTGCGCACCTTGCTTTTTTTCTATCAATAAGTATTATATAATTTGACATATTGTCATGAAGTATCTTCAATGATATTGCCATTAAGAGGACATGAGTCCTATCTAAACATATGAATCAAGCAAGTCATGAACACGATGTAAAGGAGTGCAAGCGATGGATTTCCGAAGAGAAGATGAAGAGAAGAAGATGAATCATCAAGAAGATGTGCATCAAGAGAATGAGAAACAAATAGACGAACCAGAAAAAGAAAAGGAACTCGTTTATCAACCTCATGAAAACGAAGCATCTGCCACTCAGGAGAGTGTGACAAACCATTCTCCTCAAATGGAGGATGACCGTGCGTCGAAAAAGGAGAAAAAGCGGAAAGCGGCATGGCTCAGTCCGATCCTTGGAGGGATTATTGGCGGAGGCCTTGTGCTTGGCATTACACCGCTTTTGCCGCAGTCACAGGACACAGCTGCAAACACACAAACGCAAACAGCTTCAAGTGAGCCGGCAGCTTCTGATAATTTCTCAACAAAACAAATCACCAATGCCACGAATGTCGCTGATATGGTAGAAGATTTAGAGCCAACCATTGTAGGAGTCTCAAACTATCAATCTACACAAAATTCGTTTGGCCTTAGCGGTGACTCAACAGAAGCTGAAGCTGGAACGGGTTCTGGTGTCGTCTTTAAAAAAGATGGCAAAAAAGCGTACATTATTACAAATAACCACGTAGTCGAGGGTGCCAATAAACTGAAGGTCACACTTTATGATGGGAAAACAAAAGACGCAAAGCTGGTCGGCAATGATGTGATGACAGATTTAGCTGTTGTTGAAATCAATGCAGACGGCATTGATAAAGTGGCGAGCTTTGGTGATTCTTCTAAGCTCCGTGCTGGAGACAAAGTGATCGCAATTGGGAACCCGCTCGGTGCACAGTTCTCTGGTACTGTGACAGAAGGGATTATTAGTGGTCTTGATCGTACAGTTGAAGCGAACACATCATCTGGTACGGTGGAAATGAATGTACTGCAAACAGATGCAGCGATTAACCCCGGGAACAGCGGGGGACCGCTTATCAATACAGATGGTCAAGTCATTGGCATCAACAGTTTAAAAATTAGCGAAAGCGGTGTGGAATCACTTGGCTTTGCGATTCCAAGTAACGATGTCAAACCGATTGTAGATGAGCTGTTGAAAAATGGAAAGGTTGAACGTCCTTACCTTGGCGTACAAATGATTGACCTTGAGCAAGTGCCTGAAACGTATCAAGAAAATACGCTCGGCTTATTTGATAAACAAATCGGCAAAGGGATTTATGTAAAAGATGTATCAAAAGGATCACCTGCACAAAAAGCAGGCTTGAAATCTGGAGATGTCATCATCAAATTCAAAGGGAAAAACGTGGCAAACAGCTCTCAGCTGAAAGAAATTTTGTACAAAGAAACAAAAGTCGGCGATAAAACGACAATGACTGTCATTCGTGAAGGGAAAAATAAAAATCTAGACATTACCCTTGGACAGTCTGAAACCGAATAAATGAAAAAACAGGTGGACGTTAAAGGTCTACCTGTTTTTTTATGCTTATTTTTTTGAAGAGAGTGTACGTAATATGATCTTTTCCCACATGCTCCAAGGCAAGAGCTGCTTTGCTGTGAATGAAAGTCGCACCCCTTTCCCAATCGGATATCTCAACTTTTTCAGCCGTTTCTTCTCGGCTAATCGAATCACAAGCTCTGCGACTTCACTCGGGTCACCGTAGTTGGTTTTCTGGGCATTGATATAAACCATCATCTTTTGATAGATGCTTGTGTATTTCGATCCTTCCCCTGGCTGCAACATGTGCTCGTTCATAGACGTGTTCCAAATATTTGTTTGGAAAGAGCCTGGCTCGATCAAGGCTGCCTGTATACCGAACGAGGCCAGTTCAATGCGCAAGCTCTCTGTATAGCCCTCCAAAGCAAACTTGGAGGATACATATGGAGAAAGCGCGGGCATTCCCATTAATCCGCTGATGCTGCTCATATTGAATATCTTTGCACCATTTGTCATAAACGGAAGGACGGCTTGTGTCATTTCCATGACTCCGAAGACGTTTACATCAAATTGCTGGCGGTACGTGTCAACAGGAACCTCTTCAGCAAAACCCGCATATGCTGTTCCCGCATTGTTGACAAGCAAGGTAATGAGGGCGTAAGCATGTAGCTTTTTCTGAAATGCTTGAATCGACTGCGTATCTGTCACATCTAATGCTTCAATATGTATCGCTTCGGATAAAGAGGCTTGCTTGATCTCTTCGGCAAGCTTTTTCGCATTGGCTTCCTGCCTGACCCCTGCAATCACTGTATAGCCTTGCTTGGCGAGACCTATCGTGATGAGCTTGCCAAAGCCGCTATTGGCGCCAGTTACAATGGCTGTTCTTTTCATCATCTCGTTCTCCTTTTTGTTTCAATCTACCATAGTCCGCTGTTTTATTGAATAACGAAAAGCAGGATGGAGAAGAATAAAAAGCGATGATAAGAAATAGGAGGAAGCACATGATGTGTTGGAAGAAGGCGGGACAAATAGGAGTGCTGCTTTTTATGCTGTCTGGCTGCCAATCAATCGAACCGCTGCAGCAAACAAAGGAAGCAGAAGCAGAGAGTCTCTCAGCGGTTCAAATGAAGGAACTTCCATTTGAGCATCTCCACCTGCATGTTCAATACGGGCAGAAAAGCGAATTATACGAAGCCACCTATCGTCAGGCGAAAGGCAAAGAAGAAGCACTTATCCGTGATCATATGAACGGTGTCCGCTATGAAGGTGAAGAAGCATTACGCGAGATGAAGATGAAGCTAAATGATATGTCTATTCCTAGTGAGAAGATCAATGATGCGTATGTAAATGAGCTATTAGCCGCTTTTAATCTAGACGATGATTATCAGCGGATTCAGGTCAATATTAAGCTTGAAGATGGGACCAAACGTACATTCCAAAAGAAGAAGTAAAACGAGACTTTCTCATTTTTTAATTGAAAATGATTTTCAAGATCACTTAAATCTGATACACTAAATTGAGATAAGTGATCTTTTCCGTCTATACATAGACGATATTTCATATAAAAATTTGCATGAGAAAAGGAGCGTTTGAGCGGAATGAGTGCCATTTCTACTGAAGGTTTAAGCTTAGGCTACGGAGAAACAATGATCATAGATGAACTAAATGTATCAATCCCTAAGGGTGAAATCACAGTATTTATTGGCAGCAATGGATGCGGTAAATCCACGCTACTTCGCTCTTTGGCCCGTCTCATGAAGCCAATGGGTGGTTCTGTCCTGCTTGAAGGTCATTCCATTGCCAAATTACCAACAAAGGAAGTAGCGAAACAGCTCGCCATTCTTCCGCAAGGACCAGAAGCGCCAGAAGGATTGACGGTGCATCAATTAGTGAAGCAAGGCAGATATCCTTATCAAAATTGGCTGAAGCAGTGGTCGAAGCAAGACGAGGAAGCGGTGAATCGCGCACTGAAGTCAACAAAGATGGAAGACCTCGCTGATCGAACGGTCGATTCATTATCAGGTGGACAAAGGCAGCGTGCATGGATTGCGATGACGTTAGCACAGGAGACGGATATTATCTTGTTAGATGAGCCGACGACGTATTTAGACATGACGCATCAAATTGAAATTCTAGACCTTCTGTTTGACTTAAATGAAAAAGAGCAGCGCACGATTGTCATGGTTCTTCATGACCTGAATCTCGCATGCAGATATGCTCATCACCTTGTGGCGATTAAAGACAAGACGATTTATGCAGAAGGAAGACCAGAAACAGTCATTAATTGTGATCTTGTGAAAAATGTCTTTGATATGAACTGCCAAGTGACGACAGATCCTTTATTCGGGACACCATTATGTATTCCGCACGGTAGAGGACGCTGTATTGTACAGCAAGCGCAAGCGGAGACATTTCTTGCTGCAAGATAATCGTATGTCAAAAGCCTGACATCTGTTACGCACAGAGTCAGGCTTTTTTCTTAAAAAGGGAGCGGAAACTCAATGGGAAATGAATTAGATGAAAAGCTTGAGGGCTTGCTTGATAAATATACAGAGCTGCTGCTTGGTGAATCAACAGACGCACTGAAACAAGATGTGAAACAGTGGGTGATCTATTCTCATATTGCAAAAAGCATGCCGCCTCTAGCCAAGCACTTTAATGAAACGTATCCAGAAGCGAAGGAAGAAATCAAAGAAACAATTCAGCGGATCAAACAAATGAACGAAGCTCATCGAGCCAATCAAGACCGTTAAAAAACTGCCAGCACTACACTGGCAGTTTTTCTTTATGACATCTGTGATGGTCCGTATGGAGATTGATCTGTCAGTGTTTGCTGGAATTTCTGGTGTGCCTGCTGGAGCTTTTGCTGTTCAGCGGCTTCAACAGAATACCAGCCATATCGGAACATGACATCATATAAATGTCTTTGGGTTTTCTGAGTTTCTAGCGCAATTCGCTGAATATCTTGGTAAAGAGATTCATGACTGAATTCATTGAGCGCTGTGTTGTAACCGCTTGTCATATATTTTTCAGTCGACAAAAGGTCTGTGACAAAATCGCGATCATTCATGTTTGTTGTCGTGGGAACCGGAGTTTGTGGATTCCCGATTTTTTGTTGGTTTTGTTGTTCCATGTTTTTTCCTCCTATTGCATAAAGCCAGTAGACTGGCCTTGCCCTGAGCTGCCTAAATGCTGAAGAATTTGTGTGTAATGCTGATGATGCATTTGGCCCACTTGATTTAATTCTTGTTTCAAAGTCTGGTCTTGGCAGTGCTCGGCCATAAAGTGAGCCTTTTTCATAGCGATCAAGTTCCAATTCAGCATATCCTCTAAGTACAAGGAATCTTTCACTGAAATGACTTGCGGGGGCATATTCATTTGCTGATTGTTCAAGATGTGTTCCTCCTTACGATTTTGTTTCCTTACTGATTCTTTTTATATTGCTGATTTTGACTGGTCTTTTTACCGCCTAGGTCTGCTTCCTGTGATGGACCTGCGTTTCCTTTTACACTTGCAGCACTTACGCCTGCTTTCGATGGGTTTTTCTTCAAACGAGACATGTGGACATCACCTCCATTCTTACAATGCCCTCTCATCTTTAATTCATACGCCGCAAAGTAAGGCACATCAGAATGTGTAAATTTTTGAAATCCGCTCTTGAACTGTTTCGGAAAATCTTTTAAGATAAAGAAAGAGGCATTGCTTTTTTTTGGACAAAAAATGAATGACTGTTCATTCAAAATGTTTAGGGGGATATTTATGGGCAAACATATTCGCAAGGCGGCTGTCATTGGTTCAGGTGTCATGGGCTCAGGCATTGCTGCGCATCTAGCCAATATCGGGATACCAGTAACATTGCTAGATATTGTGCCAAACGAACTGACAAAGGAAGAAACGGCGAAAAAGAGAACGCTTGATCACCCTAGTGTTCGGAATAGATTAAGTCAAGAAGCGATGAAAAAATTGTTAAAGCAAAAGCCAGCACCTCTTACATCAGCAAAAAACCTATCATACATCACACCGGGAAATCTCACAGATCACCTTTCCTTATTACATGATGCTGACTGGATCATTGAAGTCGTCACTGAAAAACTCAGCATCAAACAACACGTATTCTCTCTCATCGACGAACACCGCAAAGAAGGCAGCATCGTATCAAGTAACACATCCGGTATTTCGGTTGAAAAAATGGCAGAAGGCCGATCAGATGATTTTAAACGCCACTTTTTAGGCACACATTTTTTTAACCCAGCTCGTTATTTAAAGCTTTTAGAAATCATTCCTATTCAAGAAACAGATCCAGAAGTACTTGCATTCATGAAAACGTTTGGTGAGGATGTACTTGGCAAAGGCGTCGTTGAAGCGAAAGATACGCCGAACTTTATTGCCAATCGTATTGGTACTTATGGACTCCTTGTGACAGTGCGTGAAATGCTTGAAAACAAATACACCATTGGAGAGGTGGACTCGGTCACAGGACCCCTCATTGGAAGACCGAAAAGTTCGACCTTCCGTACACTTGATGTCGTAGGGCTCGACACGTTTTCCCATGTAGCCCGCAACGTATATGACCAAGTAGAAGGAAAGGAAAAAGATATTTTCCAGCTGCCTGAGTTTATTGAAACAATGCTTGAAAAAGGATGGATTGGCAGCAAGGCAGGGCAAGGATTTTATCAAAAAAATGGAAAGGGCAGCATTTTAGAACTTGATCCTGTGACGCTCACGTATGGAGAACGAACGAAGCTTAAAGATCCAGGCATTGAGATGGCGAAGCAGCAAAAGGGGACGAAAGCGAAATTGAAAGCGCTTATTTATCAAGATGGCCGTGCAGGACAATTGCTTTGGAACATGACGGCACCTGTGCTCCTTTATTCAGCTCAGTTAAAAGGTGAAATTGCGGATGATATTCAGTCCATCGATAACGCAATGAAATGGGGATTTGGCTGGCAGCACGGTCCATTTGAGCTCTGGGATGCAATCGGTGTGAAAAAAGCAGCTGAGCGCATGGAAGCAGAAGGTCACTGCATCCCGCAGTGGGTGCAAGACATGCTGTCAGAAGGACACGACACATTCTATCAAGTGAATGCTGATGGAGAGCGTGCGTTTTATCACAATGGGGCTTACGAACAGGAAAAAGGAAACGAAAAGAATATTTCTTTAGCGAAATTGAAAAAGAAGCAGGGCGTGATTTTTAAAAATTCTGGTGCGAGCTTGATTGATATCGGTGATGATGTCGCCTTGCTCGAATTTCACTCCAAAAGCAATGCCATTGGACTAGATGTCATTGACATGATCAATCGCGCTGTCGATGAGGTGGAACAGAATTATAGAGGGCTTGTCATCGGAAACCAAGGGAAGAACTTCTGTGTTGGTGCCAACCTTGCTCTGATTTTAATGGAAGCTCAGGACGATAATTTCTTTGAAATTGACTTTGTGATCCGCCGCTTCCAGCAGGCAATGATGAAGGTGAAATATAGCGACCGTCCAGTCGTTGCTGCACCGTTTGGCATGACATTAGGAGGCGGAACAGAGGTTTGTCTGCCGGCAGCAGCTATTCAAGCGTCCAGTGAAGCATACATGGGTCTTGTTGAAGCGGGAGTTGGACTGATTCCGGGCGGTGGTGGAAACAAAGAATTATACCTTCGCCATCTGCAAGGATCAGCTAAGCCGACGCAGACCGCTATACAAGATGCCACGCTGAAAACATTTGAAACGATTGCAATGGCTAAAGTATCCACTTCGGCTGAGGAAGCGCGGGATATGAACATGCTCCGCGTGAGTGACCGAATCAGTATGAACGGGGACCACCTGATCTATGATGCGAAACAACTCGTGCTCTCTCTTGATGAAGCGGGTTATCGTGCACCGCTCAAGCAGAAGGTGCCCGTCATGGGAGAAACAGGCTATGCAGCAATGATATTGGCTGCTGAAAATATGAGACTGTCTGGATACATTTCAGAGCATGACATGACCATTGTCAAAAAATTAGCTCATGTCATTTCCGGTGGGAAACTGCCATTTGGAACAGAGGTAGAGGAGCAATACTTATTAGAGCTTGAAAGGGAAGCCTTTTTAAGTCTTGTAGGAGAAGTGAAATCACAGGCACGCATGCAGCACATGCTCGTCAAAGGAAAACCTTTACGTAACTAAGGGGGAGTCAAAATGAGAGAAGCAGTCATTGTCGCTGGCGCGAGAACACCAGTAGGGAAGGCGAAAAAAGGATCGTTAAAACATGTTCGGCCTGATGATATGGGCGCATTGTGTGTAAAAGAAACATTAAAGCGTGCCGGTAATTACGACGGACAGATAGATGATTTGATCATCGGGTGTGCAACACCAGAAGCAGAGCAGGGGTTAAATGTGGCTCGGAATATTGGGGCGTTAGCAGGGCTTCCGTATACAGTACCTGCCATCACCATCAACCGCTACTGCTCATCTGGTCTTCAGTCAATCGCTTATGCGGGTGAACGGATTATGCTCGGCCAGGCAGAAACGATCTTAGCCGGAGGAGTCGAATCGATGTCACAGGTGCCGATGATGGGTCATTCCATTCGTCCGAATGCTCAATTGGCAGAGCAAGCGCCTGAATATTATATGAGCATGGGCCACACGGCAGAGCAAGTGGCGCAAAAGTATCAGGTCACACGTCAAGATCAGGACGCCTTTGCGGTAAGAAGTCATCAAAAGGCAGCCAAAGCATTGCAGGAAGGGAAATTTTCAGATGAAATCGTATCCGTTGATGTAACAGAGCGGCGGGTAGGGGAGCAATATCAATTAGAAGAGCATTCATTCACCTTCTCACAGGATGAAGGCGTGAGAGCGGGCACAACGGAGGAGATTCTTTCCACTTTGCGTCCGGCTTTCTCAACAAAAGGCACGGTGACTGCAGGGAACTCTTCTCAAACAAGTGACGGCGCTGCGTGTGTGATGATGATGGACCGTGAGAAAGCATCCTCACTCTCCCTTCAGCCGCTCGCCAAGTTCCGGGCGTTTGCTGTTGGCGGTGTACCGCCTGAGGTGATGGGAATCGGTCCGATTGAAGCCATTCCGCGTGCGCTGAAAATCGCTGGACTTGAGCTGAAGGATATCGGGCTGTTTGAATTAAACGAAGCGTTTGCCTCTCAGGCAATTCAAGTCATTCGTCATTTAGGGATCGATGAAGAGAAAGTGAATGTCAATGGCGGGGCAATCGCGCTAGGGCATCCGCTCGGCTGTACAGGAACGAAACTTACACTGTCACTCATTCATGAAATGAAACGGCGAAACGAGCAATTTGGCATCGTCACAATGTGTATCGGCGGGGGCATGGGAGCAGCAGGAATTTTTGAATTGATCTAAAGGGGGAAATCAGGATGAAAGCAATGGAAGATGTAAAAAAGGGTGGAAGCTTCTTAATTGATGAGACGAATTATGAGCATATCTTTACACCAGAGGATTTCTCTGATGAGCATCAAATGATTGGAAAGACAACAGAGGATTATATTTTACAAGACGTTGTTCCATATATAGATCAAATTGAAAATCATGAATTCGAGCATTCCGTCAGGCTTCTCAAAAAGGCTGGAGAGCTTGGACTTCTAGGAGCTGATGTGCCTGAAGAATTCGGCGGACTCGGATTAGATAAAATCAGTTCAGCCATCATTACCGAGAAATTCTCCAGAGCAGGGAGTTTCTCACTTTCCTATGGCGCCCATGTCGGCATTGGATCTCTGCCAATCGTGCTGTTTGGAAATCAAGCGCAAAAGGAAGCATACCTGCCTGGACTCGCTTCTGGAGAAACGATTGCGGCGTACGCCCTAACTGAGCCAGGATCAGGCTCTGACGCTCTTGGAGCAAAAACGACGGCAGTCCTGAATGAAGCTGGAACCCATTATGTGCTTAATGGGGAAAAACAATGGATTACAAACTCCGCATTTGCCGACGTCTTTGTCGTATATGCGAAGATTGATGGTGAACACTTCTCTGCTTTTATCGTAGAAAAGGATTTTCCAGGTGTCAAAACTGGACCTGAAGAGAAAAAGATGGGCATTAAAGGGTCCTCGACGAGAACGTTAATTCTTGAAGATGCTCAAGTGCCAAAGGAGAATTTACTAGGTGAAGCTGGCAGAGGTCATGTCATTGCCTTTAACATTTTGAATATCGGACGCTACAAGCTGGCAGTCGGGACAATTGGTGCGTCAAAACGTGTCATTCAATTATCGGCAGAATATGCAAACCAGCGTAAGCAGTTCCAAACACCAATTTCTCGATTCAGCTTAATTGGTGAAAAAGCAGCCAACATGTCGGCAAAGCTCTATGCGATGGAAAGTGCTGTTTACCGCACAGTCGGATTATTTGAACAGCGCATGGGTCTATTAAGTGAAGAAGAGCAAAAGGACGGCAAACAAATTGCCCAGTCCATTGCAGAATATGCGATTGAATGCTCTCTTTGTAAAGTGCTTGGCTCTGAAACTTTAGATTATATTGCAGATGAAGGCGTGCAGATTCACGGCGGATATGGATTCATGCAAGAATACGAGGTCGAAAGAGCCTATCGTGACTCGCGGATTAACCGTATTTTTGAAGGGACAAACGAAATCAACCGTCTGCTTGTACCAGGCACATTCCTGAAGAAAGCGATGAAAGGGGAGCTTCCGCTGCTTCAAAAAGCGCAAACCTTACAGGAAGAGCTCATGATGATGATGCCGGAAGAGCCGGGTGATCAGCCGCTCGATCAAGAAAAATATTTACTCGCCCATGCGAAAAAGACCGCCCTTATGGTATCTGGTATGGCAGCGATGAAGTATGGAAAAGCTTTAGACAAAGAGCAAGAAATCCTTGTGAACATAGCGGATATCGTCAATGAAATTTTTGCTGCTGAATCGGCGATTCTGCGTACCGAAAAGGCAATCGCTTCATCAGGGCTAGAAAAGAACGCTCAAAAGCTTGCCTACACACAAATTTTCACGCAGGAAGCCTTCTTAAAAATTGAAGCCCATGCAAAAGAATCCTTGATCGCGATGGAAGAAGGAGATTCACTCCGCATGAGTCTGTCAGCTCTTCGCAAACTGACAAGATTCACCCCGATCAATGTCATCGCCAAAAAGCGCGAAGTGGCGAAACGAATCTTTGAAGCAGAGAAATATATCGTATAAGGACAGCTTAAAAGGTGCGGAGTGATATCCGCACCTTTTTGTAAGCATACATTTAGGTTTTTAAAATATTTTGTGATAAAATGTTCTCACAATTTGCAGGAGGTGAAAATGGTGGCTTTAGATTTTTATGAATACCCATCTTGCGGTACATGCCGAAAAGCAAAAAAATGGCTGGAAGAACACAATAAAGACATCAACAGCATACATATCGTCGAAGAGACGCCTGATAAAGAAACATTAAAAGCCCTTTACGAAAAAAGCGGCTTAGAGCTGAAGAAGTTCTTTAATACAAGCGGACAGAAATACCGGGAGCTACAGCTGAAAGATCAACTTCCTGCAATGTCAGAGGACGAGCAGCTAGAATTACTCGCGTCTAACGGAATGCTGATCAAGCGTCCGATTACAACAGACGGTAAACGAGTCACAGTTGGATTTAATGAAGATACATTTAAAAGCGTCTGGAAATGATGTAACTTTCATTCAGATTGTGGTATCTTCAATATAGATTGAAAGAAAAGACTGGAGGGGTATTGAATGAGCACACCAAAAGATTTACGTTATTCAGAAGAACATGAATGGGTCAAAGTAGAAGGGGATAAGGTGCGTATCGGTATTACGCATTTTGCTCAATCTGAGCTAGGCGATATCGTGTTCGTTGAGCTTCCTGAAGTAGGAGACAAAATCACAGCGGACGAGCCTTTCGGAAGTGTAGAATCAGTGAAAACAGTTTCTGAGCTTTACGCACCGATCAACGGCACAATCGTCGAAGTGAACGATGAGCTGGATGACAGCCCTGAATTCGTCAACGACTCTCCATACGAAAAAGCATGGATGATCGTGGTAGAGCCAGCTGATGCATCTGAAATCGAGAACTTGATGACCGCTGAGCAATATGAAGAAATGACAAAAGAAGACTAATTCACGTGAAATTGGACACTCTACCTTTATGGGGGTGTCCAATTTGTCTTTTCAAAAAGAACAGGTGGATATAACAGATCATGTCACTGGACGATTCAAAGAAAGCGGCATGGTGCTGTATCATCAAAATGAAGAGATTGGCACGATGATTAGTGAAAACCAATATGAGTTAAAATCAGGTTATTCCTATGATCAAAATCGTTTTTATCGTCTGACGGATACATTGACCCACGGGACAGAAAAATATGTAGACTGTGATGATGAAAATGGCTGGTGCTAATCACAGATGAGGCTGCAGTGAGCATAAGCTGCAGTCTTTTTAGTGCAAGTGCCCAATCTTTACAACCTCGATGAAAGATTGTAATCTAAGGGAGAAGTGAACAATGTCAAAAGGGCCGGGTGATCGTGTTGAATGTAGAGGTAGAAAAGGTCATCATTGTAGAAGGTAAAACAGACAAACAAAAGCTAAAAGAAGTCATAAGTGAACCTGTTACCATCATTTGCACCAATGGCACGATCAGTACATCGAAGCTGGATCAGCTCGTAGACGAATTATTGGGGAAAGACGTTTACATATTAGCAGACAGTGACGATGCAGGCGACAAACTGCGGAAGCAATTTCGAAAAGAATTCCCTGAAGCACTTCATCTTTTTGTCGACAGAACATACCGCGAAGTGGCCGCTTCACCGTCAGCCCACATTGCATCTATCCTATTAGCTGCAAACATTGATGTTCATTCGAAATATTTATGAGGGTGGACGTATATGAAAGAGATTGAAGAACACGAATTCAAGGAAATAAAGGACGATTTATTTCTTTTATATTTATATACACCGTTTTGCGGGACATGTCAGCTGGCAAAGAAAATGCTGACAGTCGTAGACACCATGCAGCCGGATGTACCATTTTATGAAAACAATTTAAACTACTCACCAGGCTTTGCAAAAGCTTTTGAGATCGAAAGCGTTCCTTGCTTTCTACTGTTTAAAAAAGGTGAGCTGGTGCAAAAAGGCTATGCCTTTCACTCCGTTCCATATCTTCATGAAATGATTGAAACCGCTAAATAAAGCGGTTTTTTGTCATATTTCAAGCAATTCGTCTGAAAATTTGTCGAGTTATTTATAAAGGACAAGCCAATGTTTGTAGAGAAATGTTATGTATAACCAAATGACAGGGAGGTTATACATGTGGAAAATGTGAAAACCCATGGGAACACAGGGCAGCGTTTATTATTAAAACCGCTGCTCTCATCATCATCCTTGAAGATTACATTTGAGGCGGAAACTGACTCTTGTACATTGATTGTGGATGAGCGTGGTGAAGTGAAGAAACTACCTGCAATTGAGTTATCGGATCTCATCTTTTATGGTGAGAGAAAAGAAATACTTCAATTATTAGATGGAGATATGTCCTTACAGCAGTTAATTAGCAGAGGACAAGTAAAAGTAAAAGGGTCATTCCGTGCGCTCTTAAGACTAGAGGCTGTGCTTTGGCTGACGAACGGTTTTTTTCGAAAAATGATAACGTAGTCGTTTACTTGGAAATTAGCGATTTACAGCGTTGACATATCTCGGGTAGCATGATATTCTACGTTAGTAAAAACATGAACATCACATAAAACAACATATTTTCTCTTATTAAGAGAGGTGGAGGGACGTGCCCTATGAAACCCGGCAACCGTCAGCATAGCTGAAATTGGTGCCAATTCACTCAAAGCCGCAATGCTTTGAAAGATGAGAGAAAGGCGTATTGAACATAAAAGGCCTTTCTGCTTGCGTTGCAGTTAGGTCTTTTTTACTGACCTGGTGTCAGGCTAGAGGCATGACAGCAGGAAGAATAAATAACGTATGTGATGGCAACCTATAGATTCAGCAAGAAAGCAGGTGAACAGACTGTGATCCATTTACAGAATGTATCAAAAACGTACCACTCTAAAAGCGGAAATGTTGATGCCGTGAAAGAAGTTAACTTGGATATCGATAAAGGTGAAATATTCGGAATTATCGGGTATAGCGGTGCCGGAAAAAGCTCGCTTATTCGCCTATTAAACGGTCTGGAGCTGCCAACAGCAGGAATTGTTGAAGTGGCAGGCAACCGGATCAATGAAGTATCGAATGCGAAACTTCGGAAAGCAAGACAAGAAATCAGTATGATCTTCCAGCACTTCAACCTACTTTGGTCAAGAACGGTGAGACAAAATATTATGTTCCCGCTTGAGATCGCAGGTGTAAAGGCATCAAAACGGAGAGAACGTGCGAATGAACTGATTAAATTAGTCGGTTTAGAAGGAAAAGAAAATGCGTATCCGTCTCAGCTAAGCGGCGGACAAAAGCAGCGTGTGGGGATTGCGAGAGCATTAGCAAATGATCCAAAGGTTCTTCTTTGTGACGAAGCGACGTCTGCGCTTGATCCGCAAACAACCGATTCCATCCTTGAGCTTTTGGCGGATATCAATAAACGACTAGGGCTCACGATTGTGCTGATTACACACGAAATGCACGTCATTCGCAAAATTTGTCATCGCGTGGCGGTCATGGAGAATGGACGTATTGTCGAAGAAGGCGAAGTATTACGCGTGTTCAGACAGCCAAAGGAAGAAATGACGAAGCGATTTGTACAGCAGCTTGCTGAACCAGAGGAAGCGAAAGAAACAATCGAGCACGTCTTAGAGCGAGTAAAAGAAGGTCAGGTCGTACGGTTGTCCTTTATTGGCGATTCTGCCGAGCAGCCGCTGATCACTGAAATCATTCGATCCTTCAAGGTCGATGTGAACATCCTTCAAGGGAAGATTTCTCAAACGCAGGAAGGCGCGTTTGGAACACTCTTTATCCATATTAATGGAGAAGAGACCGAGGTAGAAAAAGCCATCGCCTATATCCAAAGCAAACAGGTTGAAATCGAGGTGATGACACATGTTTGAGAAATGGTTTCCGAACGTTGATTTAGATGTCATTTGGAATGCAACGGGTGAAACGGTGTACATGACACTCATTTCACTAGCATTTGCTTTTATTATTGGTATCATCCTTGGGCTATTGCTCTTTCTGACTAGTAAAGGCGGTCTTTGGGAAAATAAACCGATTAACACCGTTATCGGGGCAGTCGTCAACATTTTTAGATCGATTCCTTTTATCATTTTAATCATTCTATTATTAGGGTTTACAAAACTTATTATGGGCACAATTCTAGGTCCCAATGCAGCCCTCCCTGCCCTTGTCATAGGGTCAGCTCCATTCTATGCACGCCTTGTCGAAATTGCACTGCGTGAAGTAGACAAAGGAGTCATTGAAGCAGCACGATCAATGGGAGCGAAAACGTCGACCATCATTTTCAAAGTATTGCTGCCAGAATCATTGCCAGCCCTCATTTCAGGTATTACCGTAACAGCGATTGCTCTAATTGGCTCAACTGCGATTGCAGGTGCAATTGGAGCAGGCGGACTTGGTGACCTTGCTTATGTAGAGGGATACCAATCTGGTAATACAGATGTCACACTTGTTGCCACTGTGTTTATTCTCATCATCGTCTTTATTATTCAAATAATCGGTGATTTGATTACAAATAAAATTGATAAACGTTAAGGGAGGATTTATTCATGAAGAAATTGATTTTAAGTGCACTATTTCTAGCATTTGCAGGCATTTTAGCTGCATGCGGTTCATCTAATAACGCAAGTGATAGCAAAACCATTACGGTTGCGGCTTCAAAAACACCACATGCCGAGATTCTTGAAGAAGCAAAACCACTTCTAAAAGAAAAAGGCTACGATCTCAAAGTGAAAGTACTTAGTGATTATAAAATGTACAACAAAGCGTTAGCTGAAAAAGAAGTGGATGCAAACTTTTTCCAACATATCCCTTACTTGAACGAAGAGAACAAATCAAACAAAGATTATAACCTAGTAAGTGCTGGTGCGGTTCACCTTGAGCCTTTCGGTATCTACTCTAAGAAATACAAATCAGTAAAAGATATTCCAAATGGCGGCACCATCATCATGACAAACAACGTAGCTGAGCAAGGACGTATGCTTGCTCTATTACAAAATGCCGGTGTCATTAAGCTTGATCCAAAGGTTGATACAATCAACTCAACGGTCAAGAACATCAAAGAAAACCCAAAGAACCTAAAGTTCAAAAAAATCGCTCCTGAACTAACAGCGAAAGCTTATGAAAACAGTGAAGGTGATGCTGTGTTTATCAACGTCAACTATGCGATTCAAAATAAATTGAATCCGAAAAAAGATTCAATTGAACTTGAGCAAACAAAGAACAACCCGTATGCAAACATCGTGGCTGTTCGCAAAGGTGAAGAAAAATCAGAGAAGATCAAGACATTAATGGAAGTTCTTCACTCTGATAAAATTAAAGAATTCATCGACAAAAAATACGACGGTGCAGTTCTACCGGTATCTGAATAACAACGATTCAACCTCGCTTTCATCAAAGCGAGGTTTTTTGTGTATTTTTTCAAATCTCGCTCATAATAAAAACGAACAAATGACCTGAAGGGATGGAATAAAGATGAATGAACAGCATATGAGCGGATCTATGCAGCAATCACTGACGGATTATAAAACGGCAATGGGTGAATTTCAGAAGAAAATGCCGGTGTTTGGGAAGAAATTCAATGAATTTACGGAGCAATGCTTTCAGAGCGATTCATTAACGCAAAAGGATAAGCAAATGATTGCCCTTGGCATCAGTATTCATGCACAGGATGAATACTGCATGATTTATCATACAAAGGGAGCGCTCGATCAAGGCGCGACAGAAGAGAATTTGCTGGAGGTTGTCAGCGTGGCGGCAGCATTTGGCGGCGGGGCAGCACTGAGTCAAGGGATTACTGTCGTTCAGCAATGTATAGATGAATTTGGAGGACAGACGCATTAAGGGAAGGATAAGACGGTATTTTTCCATATCAGGGAGTTGAGTCGTTCTCAGCCGATTGTGAGAGAAAATATGCCAGCATAGAACGTCATATCCCTTTTGAGTGAAGCCGCATGTCTTTGATATAATAAAGCTACACTCAAAGAAGGGAATGGTTTATTATTTGTTCGGACCATAGTACACTGGGATTGGATTATACCGCCGAGATGGAAAAGGCCATGCATAAAGCTCATGGCATGAGCTATGCAGAGTACGAAAGAGACCATGACTTACGGATGAAAGTGGAATATAAACGAGAGCAGTCCTATCGAGATGAGAAAAGACAGCTCGCAAAAATGAATATACGAGGCTATTAAATAGCTCAGGGACGGGGAGAACAGTTTCCCGTCCTTTCTTTATGAAAACAGTCTTTTCGACATAAATCCTTTTATCTACCGGCTTTTTTTGTTAGAATTTTGAGAGCATCCTCTCACGTATATCGTGAATGTGTTGTATTCACTTTTAATTTGTTATAAAATTAGAATGAGAATAAATTGAGAATAATGATTATTTTGGAGGTATCGATATATGACTGCTTCGACATTAACAATTAAGGACTTGCACGTTGAGATTGAAGGGAAAGAAATCTTAAAGGGTGTAAACCTCGAGATAAAAGGTGGAGAATTCCACGCAGTAATGGGACCAAACGGTACAGGTAAATCAACTTTATCTGCTGCAATTATGGGACACCCTAAATATGAAGTAACAAAAGGCAGCATTTTGCTAGATGGCGAAGATGTACTTGAAATGGAAGTAGATGAGCGCGCTCAAGCAGGTCTTTTCCTTGCGATGCAATACCCATCTGAAATTAGTGGTGTCACAAATGCGGACTTCCTTCGTTCTGCTATTAACGCTCGCAGAGAAGAAGGCGATGAAATCTCTCTGATGAAATTCATCCGCAAAATGGACGAAAACATGGAGTTCCTTGAAATGGACCCAGACATGGCGCAGCGCTACCTAAACGAAGGTTTTTCAGGCGGGGAGAAAAAACGCAATGAAATTCTTCAATTAATGATGATTGAACCAAAAATTGCGATTCTTGACGAAATCGATTCTGGTCTTGATATCGATGCGTTGAAAGTGGTTTCTAAAGGAATTAACAGAATGCGCGGCGAAAGCTTCGGCTGCTTAATGATCACTCACTATCAGCGTCTACTGAACTACATCACACCAGATCACGTTCATGTCATGATGCAAGGACGTATCGTGAAATCTGGCGGACCAGAGCTCGCGCAGCGTTTAGAAGCAGAAGGCTATGACTGGATTAAAAAAGAGTTAGGGATTGAAGACGAAACTGTTGGTCAAGAAGCGTAAGCGTTAGGAGGATTATTGATGACATTAGAAACGAAATTATCAGTAGATCAAGATTATGTCAAAAGCTTCTCCGAGAAGCATCAGGAACCGGCATGGATGAGCTCCCTTCGCTTACAGGCTCTTGAAAAAGCAGAAGACCTTCCAATGCCAAAGCCTGACAAAACGAATATTTCTAAATGGAATTTAACCAATTTCAAACAGCATACAGTCGAAAGTGCGCCATTTGGATCATTAGAAGAGCTTCCTGAAGAAGTGAAATCTCTCATTGATTTAGAGGACACGGATAAGACAGTCTACATTCAGCGTGATCAAACGCCAGCATACTTGTCTCTTTCAACGGAAGCGAAAGACAAAGGCGTGATCTTCACTGACCTTCATACAGCGCTTCGCGAACATGGAGATATAGTGCAGAAATACTTCATGACAGATGCAGTAAAAGTAGATGAGCATAAACTAACAGCTTTACATGCTGCTTTAGTCAATGGCGGAGCTTTCCTCTATGTACCGAAAAATGTAGAACTTGAAGCACCAATTCAAGCCGTCTACCTGCATGAAAATGACGACACGACTTTGTTCAACCATGTCATCGTCGTAGCAGACGACCATAGTGCTGTGACATATGTAGAAAACTACATCAGTACGGCAAAGCCGGAAGAAGCGATCTTCAATATCGTGTCTGAAGTGTTCACGGGAGCTAATGCCCGCGTCACTTACGGTGCAGTAGATAACCTTGCAGAAGGTGTCACAGTCTATGTGAACAGACGCGGTATGGCAAATGGCCGTGACAGTAAAATCGAATGGGCGCTTGGCCTGATGAATGATGGAGACGTCGTGTCTGAAAACATCACAAAGCTCATGGGCGACGGTACATTCGGTGATACAAAATCAGTTGTTGTCGGCCGGGGCAATCAAACAGAAAACTTTACAACAAGCATCATCCACTTCGGTAAAAACTCTGAAGGGTATATCTTGAAGCATGGTGTGATGAAGGATCAAGCATCCTCTATCTTTAACGGAATTGGTAAAATCGAGCATGGTGCAACGAAGTCAAATGCAGAGCAGGAATCACGAGTTCTCATGCTGAGTGAGAAAGCACGCGGTGACGCAAACCCAATTCTATTAATTGATGAAGATGATGTCACAGCAGGGCATGCTGCTTCTGTTGGACGTGTCGATCCAATTCAATTGTATTACCTCATGAGCCGCGGGATATCCAAAGAAGATGCAGAAAGACTTGTGATTTATGGCTTCTTAAATCCAGTCGTCAAAGAACTGCCGATTGAAGGAGTTAAAAAGCAGCTCGTTTCTGTGATTGAAAGGAAAGTAAAATAATGAATATCAAAGACGTTCGTGAGCAGTTTCCAATCCTTCATCAGCAAGTGAACGGACATGATTTGGTGTATTTGGACAGTGCAGCGACTTCTCAAAAACCAAGAGTGGTCATTGATGCAATGAATGAGTATTACCGGTCTTACAACTCGAACGTCCACAGGGGTGTTCATACCCTTGGCACAAAAGCAACGGACGCATACGAGGGTGCGAGAGAGAAAGTTCGTGCATTCATCCGTGCTTCATCTGTCCAGGAGATTATTTTTACTAGAGGCACAACAACCGCACTGAATACAGTGGCGATCAGCTATGCAAGAGCAAACCTCAAAGAAGGCGATGAGATTGTCATTACGCACATGGAGCATCATGCGAATATCATCCCTTGGCAGCAAGCAGCAAAAGCAACTGGCGCCACATTGAAATACATTCCGTTACAGGAAGACGGCACGCTATCGCTTGTAGATGTGAAGCAAACGGTCACACATCAAACGAAAATCGTCGCTGTCACACACGTCTCAAACGTATTAGGAACCATCAACCCGATTAAAGAAATCGCCAAAATTGCCCACGATCATGGGGCAATCATTGTCGTCGATGGTGCGCAAAGCACGCCGCACATGCAAATTGATGTTCAGGATCTAGATTGTGACTTTTTCGCATTCTCTGGGCATAAAATGTGTGGACCGACTGGCATCGGTGTACTTTACGGGAAGAAGGACCTTTTGAATAATATGGAGCCTGCTGAGTTTGGCGGTGAAATGATCGACTTTGTGGATCTGTATGATTCTACTTGGAAAGAGCTGCCGTGGAAATTTGAAGCGGGAACACCGATTATTGCCGGAGCAGTTGGACTAGGAAAAGCGATTGATTTCTTAAATGACATTGGTATGGAAGAAGTCAGCCGTTACGAGCATCAGCTTGCCACTTATGCGCTTGAGCGCTTTAAGGAATTTGATGGTGCGACTGTTTATGGACCGCAGCACCGAGCTGGACTTGTGACGTTTAACTTAGACGACGTCCATCCACATGATGCGTCAACTGTTCTGGATACGGAAGGTGTCGCCATTCGTGCTGGACACCACTGTGCACAGCCGCTCATCAAATGGCTTGGTGTATCAGCAACTGCAAGAGCAAGCTTCTATCTGTACAATACAGAAGAAGAGATTGACGAGCTCATCGCAGCGCTCCGTAAGACAAAGGAGTATTTTACGAATGTCTTTTAATGTAAACTTAGACACACTGTACAGACAAGTGATTATGGATCATTATAAAAATCCGAGAAACAAAGGTGTGTTAAACGACAGCATTGTCGTCGATATGAACAACCCAACGTGTGGTGACCGCATTCGTCTCACGATGAAAATCGAAGACGAAAAAGTCATTGATGCGAAATTTGAAGGAGAAGGATGCTCTATTTCGATGGCATCTGCCTCTATGATGACGCAGGCAATTAAAGGGAAAGATATTGAAACAGCTTTGAAAATGTCTCAGATTTTCTCCGATATGATGCTAGGAAAAGAATACGACGATTCCATTGATCTTGGTGACATTGAGGCGCTGCAGGGAGTGGCAAAATTCCCAGCCCGCATCAAATGTGCAACATTATCCTGGAAGGCGCTTGAAAAAGGCGCATCTGCCGAAGATAACGGCAAATCATAAGATTGGAGTGAAAATGGATGGCTAAAAAAATGCCAGATGTTGGTGAATATAAATACGGCTTTTCTGATAAAGACGTTTCCATTTTCCGTTCAGAGCGCGGACTGACAAAAGAGATCGTTGAAGAAATTTCTCGTATGAAAGAAGAGCCTCAGTGGATGCTCGACTTCCGTTTGAAATCTCTTGAGCACTTTTACAACATGCCGATGCCACAATGGGGCGGAGATTTAAATGCATTAAACTTTGATGAAATTACGTACTACGTAAAGCCATCAGAGCGCTCTGAGCGTTCTTGGGATGAAGTACCAGAAGAAATCAAACAAACCTTTGATAAGCTTGGTATCCCAGAAGCAGAGCAAAAGTATTTAGCAGGTGTATCTGCTCAGTATGAATCTGAAGTTGTGTATCACAATATGAAGCAGGACCTTGAAGATCTAGGAATTGTGTTTAAAGATACAGACAGCGCATTAAAAGAGAACGAAGACATCTTCCGTGAGCACTGGGCAAAAGTCATTCCTCCGACTGACAACAAATTTGCTGCGCTTAACTCGGCTGTATGGTCTGGTGGTTCATTTATCTACGTACCAAAGGGCGTAAAAGTAGATACACCACTTCAAGCATACTTCCGTATCAACTCTGAGAACATGGGTCAGTTCGAGCGTACACTGATCATTGTTGATGAAGGCGCACATGTGCATTACGTAGAAGGCTGTACAGCACCAGTTTACACAACAAACTCACTTCACAGTGCGGTTGTTGAAATCGTCGTTAAAAAGGGCGGCTACTGCCGTTATACAACGATTCAAAACTGGGCAAACAACGTCTTCAACCTTGTGACGAAACGTACAGTATGTGAAGAAAATGCGACAATGGAATGGATTGATGGAAACATCGGTTCTAAGCTGACAATGAAATACCCAGCGGTCATCCTAAAAGGTGAAGGTGCTCGAGGTATGACATTAAGTATTGCCCTAGCAGGTAAAGGTCAGCACCAAGATGCAGGTGCGAAAATGATTCACCTTGCACCAAACACATCTTCAACGATCGTATCGAAATCGATTTCCAAACAAGGCGGTAAAGTCACATACCGCGGAATCGTTCACTTCGGACGTAAAGCAGAGGGTGCACGCTCAAACATCGAGTGTGACACACTCATCATGGATAACAAATCAACATCTGATACGATCCCTTACAATGAAATCTTAAACGACAACATTTCATTAGAGCACGAAGCGAAGGTATCAAAAGTATCAGAAGAACAGCTATTCTACTTGATGAGCCGCGGAATTTCTGAAGAAGAAGCAACAGAAATGATCGTCATGGGCTTCATCGAGCCATTCACAAAAGAACTGCCAATGGAATACGCCGTTGAAATGAACCGCTTGATTAAGTTTGAAATGGAAGGTTCTATCGGTTAATAATAAAAGACCAAAAACGTGATATCAAACGTTTTTGGTCTTTTTGTTTTTGAAAAAACAGAACTTACATCCCGCTAGGTGAGTAAAACGCATCAAAGGCTTTAGACAAATCGTCAGCTGCAGATGTCAAGATCGTTTCTTCCTCTAAAATCGCTGTTCCTTGTGCTCGGACAATATGAAATTGTTGAAAGCCCATCAAGTTTTGGAATATTTCTTTTAGGTAGTAATGTGAAAATTCCAGAGGTGTATATCGATCGTTATTTGTGAAAATTGAGCCGCTTGCTTGAAGCAAAAGTACACGATAATCGTCAGTCATCAGACCAACTGAACCATCTTCTGTATATTTAAACGTTTCTCTAGCAATAAAAATATTATCTATATAATCTTTCATTCGTGAAGTCACATTGAAATTATGAACAGGTGACACAATCACAATTCGATGATGTGCTTTGAATTGAGCCAATAAAGCAGAAGCAGCAGCAGCAATTTTTTCTTCCGTAGCTGTTAATGTTTGTTCAGATGCTTGCTTATCCCAAATACGTAGCAGCTGTTCTTTTTCGATACGAGGAATTTCAGTTCCATATAAATGTAAAATCGTTGGTTCCTCATGAGGAAACCTTTCTTTAAACTGTTCTAAAAATAGTGTTTGCAGTTTGTTTGAATAACTTTCTCGATGAGTGAAATCAGGGTGCGCGTTAATGATTAATGTTTGCATATACATGCTCCTTTTCTTTTGATAAACTGAGTATAAAATATAAAGGTGACAAAACATGTCACTCTTTTCAAAAGGAAAGTCAAATGAAAAAATCAGAACGATTAAACCAAGAGCTCATTTTTTTAAGTGATAAATACTCATTTCAATTAAAAGATTTAGAAACTGAATTTGGCATATCTAAACGTACGGCTTTGAGAGATATGGAAGAGCTAGAGTCCATGGGCTTAGCTTTTTATGTTGAAAATGGAAGACATGGAGGATATCGACTGGTGAAACAATCTCCAATGGTTCCTATTTATTTCAATATAGATGAAGTTCAAGCTATTTTTTTCGCGCTTAAAGCGCTAGACCTGGTGTCAGCAACACCATTTAAAAAATCCTACTCACAAATTCGGCAAAAGCTGTTTGCCACAATGTCTGATGAGAGAAAACAAATGATCTCAGAGACTTTGGATGTGATTCATTACTATAATGTCGCACCAGTTAGTGAACAAAATCATTTGGAATTGATTTTACAGGCCCTGATGGAAGATCGAATCGTGAAGATGACTTACACTCAAAATGAAAATAAAAGGATCAGGCTGCAATTTCTTGAGTTGTTTTATCGAAATGGGATTTGGTTCACCAAAGCATATGATGTTCGAAATAAAAAGTGGGGCATCTATAGATGTGACTTTATGAAGGACGTGATGATTGAAGAAGAAATCAGAGACACCTTTACGAAGGAAGAATTAAAAGAACTGCAGCTCGAGTACGAAAAAACTTATCATGATATCTCATTTAAATGTCGATTAACGGAACAAGGAAAAGAAAAGTTTTTGAAGAATCATTACCCAAATATGAGATTGGAGATCATTGAGAATACTCCTTATATTGTGGGTGGATACAACCAAGAAGAATTATCGTATATGACTCACTATTTGATCTCATTTGGGAAACATGTGAAAATTGAATACCCTGATGAATTAAAAGAAAGTTATCTGAATCAATTGCAAGAAATGGTCGACCAGTATTGAACCATAAAAGACTTCAGAAAAGGCGAACCACTACAGTTCGCCTTTTTCTTATCTGTTTTTATCACGGTGAGTTACTTCGCCGCATGGAATGTGTTGGTTTTCGGTTTATCATGAACCTTCCCATACGTCAGCTGACGCCAAATAAACTCCATCGGTCCATACTTAAACCGTTTTAACCATAATGTACTGAAAAGCACAAGGAAGGCATACACGCCAATAGCCATGAAGAACGTACCAGCCGGCTGAAGATGATCGGCAAGCCCAGCTCCATATTTCAGAAACAGCATTGTCCCAATGATGGAGTGAAGCAAATAACAGGTCAGTGACATCCGTCCGACTTTGGTAAAGATCATCAAAGCACCTCGCAGCTGAGGAACATGCAGAAACAGCATCGCAAGTGTACTCATATAGAACATACTGCCCGTTAATCCACCGTTTTGTTCAAGGGCAGAGGCCATGTCCATCCACAGTGTATTTTCAACAGGATTGACCGCTGCTATGATCGTACTGCTCTGTGTAATCATAAACGCGATAGTGAAAATGATCCAAATGCGATTCCAAATCGCTTTTTTCGCCTCCATGTTTTTGAAAAACTCCATTTTCACAAAATACACACCAAGCAAAAACATGAGGAACATAGAATAGATGATAGAAAATGAACCAGAAGCCATTGTGGCCAAATCTGCCCACCGGTCACCAATAGATGCTAGATAAGTCAGGCTGTTGTGGCTGGCCAGCTCGAAGTCAGCAAAAACCGGCTTGCCTGATGATACTGTGTTAATGGTATTGAACAGCATCGCGAAAAAAGGAGTGAGCAATTGTATGACAAAAAGTGTGATCAGCCAGTATAGAATGGTTTTAGCTCTACGTTTGTAAAAGAAAAATAACAAAAAGCCAGCGGCAGCATAATGGGTTAAAATATCACCAATCCAAACAAAGGTGACATGCAGAAGGCCAATTCCTAAGAGAATGGTTAACCTGCGTGCAAACAGCTTGTTTGGGCTGTCCACCTTCTGAGCAGCTCGATCCATAAAAATCATAAAACCAACCCCGAATAGGAAGGAAAACAGCGTAATGAATTTCCCTGAGGCAAACCAATTCACCAAGTTGTGAAAAACATCATTTGCTTCCATATCGAACCCCTTCGCCGAATCCACGATCAAAAAGTAATTGACCAGAATAATCCCCATTAAGGCAAATCCCCGTACGATGTCTAAGAAATGAACCCGATCCCGCAGACTCATCGGTTGTCCGTGTGCTACTTTGTTTGCATTCATATCCATGCTCCTTTTCTTGTTATGATAAATGTCATTCGGATCAATTCATCGATCCTTACAATGAATCAATATACGTCCCAATTCTTAACAATTTATGAAGATCCAATTTTTTGAAAATAAATGTGACGAATTGATGGCAGAGGGTCAAATTCATAAACTGTTAAGATTTATGCTGTATCTTTTCACATAGCTAGATGATATATAGTAAAGACATAAAAGAAAGTACATCACGTATCATGAGGTGAGAGAGATATGAACCATCGAATATTAGTCGTAGAAGATGATCAGGATATTGGAGACCTTTTGCAGGAATCCCTTACACGTGCTGGATATGAGGTGCTGAGAGCGATGAATGGCGAGCAAGCATTGAAGCTTGTGAACGATTCGCTCGATTTGGTGATTTTGGATGTGATGATGCCAGGTATATCAGGTATCGAAACGTGCCAGCAGATGAGAGCGTCTTCTAACGTCCCGATTCTATTTCTGACAGCCAAATCAAGTACATTCGATAAAACCGAAGGCTTACTTGCCGGCGGGGATGATTATATGACAAAACCTTTTTCAGAAGAGGAGCTCCATGCTAGAGTCATTGCACAATTACGCAGGTATACCGTCTATCAGGAAAAGAAGGAGCAGGAAGAAACTTTTCTTGTTGGGGGCAAGCTGAGGGTGAGCGAAGAATTTAATGAAGTGTGGAAAGAAAGTCAGCAAATCAAGCTGTCTGATTTAGAATATCGAATGTTGAAGCTGCTCATGAGCAGGCGAAACAAAATCTTTTCAGCCCAAAATATTTATGAGAGCGTGTGGGGACAGCCTTATTTCTATTGTTCCAACAATACGGTGATGGTGCATATTCGAAAGCTGCGTGCCAAAATTGAAGATGATCCAGCTCGCCCTGTATATATCAAAACGGAATGGGGAAGAGGATACCGATTTGGCACATCGTAAATATACACTAGCCAAAAAGCTGGCACTGCTGATTTTGACAGCTGCGGTCGTGAGCGGACTTGTCTTTTTGACGCTGCAAAAGATCACCAATGACCTGATTGATGGATACTTGAGTTCGGACGAGTATTACGAGGAGGAGTCAGCCAGGTATATTCAAAAATTCAGCCGCTATGTGTCTGAGAATGAGCTGTCTTCAACAGATCGAAAAGCGTTTGGTGAGTGGGTGAAAAAAGAGGATTACATTAATTTGACCATCTTCAAGGATGAAGTGCTTCAATATGACTCCATCTATTCCGCTGCTGATGAATCGGCGTACGGAAAAGAAAAGGTGACCCAGTACGCTGAGCATCATTCGTATCCGGTTCAGTTTAGCGACGGTAAAGGCCGGGTCATGGTGGATGGTTTCTATTCATTTCGTTATCACGATCTTGCCTTTACACTCGAGCTGCTCGGGGCGACGCTTATTTTTCTCATCATTGTTCTTCTTGGCATCCGTAAAAGTTTATGCTATCTGCAAACGATTCACCAAGAGATTCATATTCTTGAAGGCGGTGAGCTGGACCATGAGATGACGGTGAAAGGGCACGATGAATTAGCCATGATTGCCAAAAGTATTGAGGATCTGCGAAAAGCTTTTCTGGACAAGCTTCAAGCCATCGACGAGCTGCAAGAAGAGAGCCGCAGTCTGGTTACTGAAATGTCACACGATATGAGGACACCGCTGACGTCGCTGATGATGAATTTGGAGTTTGCGAAAAAAGAGGAGGCTGGAGCGGATACCCGCAAAGATCAATATATAGCAAGTGCTTATGAGAAAGCACTGCAATTGAAAAATCTGTCTGATAATCTGTTTGCCTATTTTCTACTTGATAAAGAACATGAACCTGAGCTTGAGACCGTTGCAGTCAAAGAGGTCATTTACGATCTCTTATCAGATCAGGTGGCGATCTTGCATCAAGAGAAATTCAAAGTACACCTGTTAGGAGAGCTGCCCGACAGCTATATCAACGTGAATGTCGAGGAGCTTGGCCGAGTGTTTGATAATTTGATGTCCAACTTACTTAAATACGCCGATCCCAAAAAAGACATCAATCTCACGTTTTTATCCGATCAAGAAATCTTTGAGATTCACGTCAGCAATGCGATAAAAGAGACAGATGACACGCAGGAAAGCACTAGACTTGGTGAACGAAGCATAAAACGAATGATGTCCCGCATGCACGGGCAGTTTGAAAGGATGGAAAGGAACGCTGTATACTACATCGTGCTGCGATTCTGGCACATCAAAATATAGACCACAAATGAATAATATGGAATGGAGAGACTACCCAATGAAACGATTCAACAACTTCCAAAAGGTACCCGATCTCTTGCAAGGCCTTCTGAATATCTGTCTGTTCTTTCTAGCCATTGCTTTAAGCGTCCTCTTAATTAGTGAAACTTGGTATATTGTCCAATTCGTCTACAAGACTTTGTTTAACAAAGGAGAAAGCTATTATGGGATGCTTGGAGAACTGCTGATCTTCTTTATGTATTTTGAGTTTATAGCCTTAATTATTAAATACTTTAAATCAAACTTTCATTTTCCGCTTCGCTACTTTATTTATATCGGCATCACAGCTGTCATCCGATTGATTATCATCGATCATGAAGAGGCTGTATCGACGTTCTGGTGGGCGCTGGCCATTCTTGCGATGACTTGTGCACTCTTTATCGCCAATAAACGACATACCGCGCAGGAGCATGAAGAAGTGAAGTGAGGGAAGAAGACGAACGATTGCTGTTCGTCTTTTTTAGGTTGATAGAGAAAGTCTGATTATGAACAATAAGTCGTCATTAATGGAGTAGAGTACGAAAAAGGAATTCAATGTAAATGATTATCCAGAGGAACGAAGAGAGGCCAATCATTCCCATAATGAGAACAACTAGTCAACACTCTCCCTCTTTTCTTAAAAATTTACATTGACACCATCCCTTTCTATGATAAAATCATAGTGTGATAATGAGAATCGTTATCAAACGATATGACTACATATAGAATGGATAGGTGAGGTACATGTTCAAAAAATCTTTTTGGTCGTTGCTAGTTGTGCTCTCCATCGTTTTACTTGCAGCTTGCGGGAACAATAACAGTGAAGGCAAGTCAGCTAGTAAAGAAAAAACAAGAACCGTTGAAAGCGCTATCGGTTCAACTGACAATATTAAGGATAAACCAAAGCGCATTGTGACGCTGTACCAAGGAGCAACCGATGCAGCAGTCGCTATGGGCATTAAACCAGTGGGTGTTGTTGAATCATGGCTTGAAGCACCTACGTATAAATATTTAAGAGATGACTTAAAGGATGTTAAAATTGTTGGGCAGGAAACACAGCCAAACTTAGAGGAAATTGAAAAGCTTAACCCAGATTTGATCATTGCATCAAAAATCCGCCACGAGCAAATTTTTGATCAGCTGCAAGAAATCGCTCCAACTGTTGCAACAGAAACAGTGTTCACATTTAAAGATACAGTGAAATTAATGGGTGAAGCGTTAAATCAGCAAGACAAATCAAAAGAATTGCTGACGAAGTGGGATGACCGCGTCGCTGACTTCAAAGAAAAAGCGAAAAAAGACATCAAAAACTGGCCAATGAGTGTGTCTGTGGTGAACTTCCGTGCAGATCATGCTAGAATCTATCAAACTGGATTCGCAGGGTCGATTTTAACAGAGCTAGGCTTTGAAGGACCTAAGAATGTCAAAGATAAAAAGCAAGACATCATTACACTTACAGACAAAGAGAGCATTCCACAAATGGATGCAGATGTGATCTATTACTTCATGGATGATCAGGATAAAGCGGTTGAAAAAGCATATAAAGAGTGGACAAGTCATCCTTTATGGAAGCAGCTTGACGCAGTGAAAGCGAAACAAGTGCATAAAGTTGATGAAATCACTTGGAACATGGCAGGCGGTATCACTGCTGCAAACATGATGCTTGATGATATTTATGATCGTCTCGGAATTGATAAATAAGGATAGCAGAGGAGAAAATGTGAAAAACCATTTTCTCCTTTTTCCATAACAGATTGAAAGCGGGAATCAGATGAGAAGTTTATTAAAAAAGGATTCGAGCAAGGCGCTGCTGTTTGCTGGATTCGTCGTATTGATGTTGGTCTTTTTTATGCTCAGCATTTCTCTTGGGCAAACCTCGATTTCCCTCAAAGCCACCATCCATGCGTTTCTTCATTTTGATGAATCGGATCCAAACAGTGTCATTGTCATGACATCCAGATTATCAAGAGCTTTAATCGCAACGGTTGTTGGATCAAGTCTAGCCATTTCAGGCGCACTGATGCAGGCATTAACAAGAAATCCGCTTGCGGCGCCAGATTTGTTAGGCATTAATGCAGGTGGACTATTTTTTATCGTCATTTCGATTGTTTTCTTTTCAACAGAGTCATTAACAGGCTATATGTGGACAGCCTTTTTAGGTGCTGCGATTGCAGGGATGCTCGTTTTTCTCTTGGGCTCCATTGGAAGAGATGGATTGACACCGGTCAAAATTGTCCTTGCAGGTGCGGCGATATCTGCACTGTTTGCGTCCTTTACACAAGGTCTTTTAATCGTGAATGAACAGTCGATTCAAAGCATCCTGTTCTGGATGGCGGGTTCAGTGTCTGGAAGAAGCATTGATATGCTGCTGCCTGTTTTGCCTTATATTTTAGGGGCAACAGTTGTGGCGCTGCTTCTTGGACGCTCCATCAATGTCCTTTTGTCAGGAGATGATATTGCGAAGGGACTTGGCCAGCGTACGCTGGTGCTGAAAATCACGATGGGAGTTCTCGTCGTCTTTTTAGCGGGTGGTTCCGTCGCTGTTGCAGGATCGATTGGTTTTGTTGGTTTTCTAGTGCCGCATATTGTGAAAAAGCTTGTCGGACCTGACCACCGCTGGGTACTTCCGTATTGTGCCGTTGTGGGGGCGTCGCTTTTACTTGTCGCAGACCTTGCGGCTCGTTTTCTGATCATGCCGCAGGAAGTGCCGATTGGTGTCATGACGGCGGTAGCAGGAGCGCCTCTATTTGTTTATCTCGTGCGCAAGGGGTTGAAGACAGGTGGCTAAAACATATACAGTGCGTTCAAAGGGCGGACGCATTTCATTTCAATTTTCAAAGCGGACGTTTTTGATTTTACTTTTATTGACGGCCGTTGCTTTTGGATTATTTATTCTCAGTCTCTGTATGGGCAGCCGGTTTATTCAGCCGATGGATGTGCTGCTTCATTTAATCGGTCAGGGAGAGGGAAACACCTTTGTGCTCAATACGCTGAGGATTCCAAGAACACTGCTGGCTGTCTTAGTGGGGGCCGCGCTTGCGGTATCAGGGCTTATTTTGCAAGGATTAATCCGCAATCCGCTTGCATCGCCTGACATCATTGGGATTACGAGTGGTGCTTCGTTTGGGGCGATTATGTTTATTGTCTTTTGGATGGGCACTGTGCCTATTGCGTATCAATCCTTATGGGCGATTGCAGGGGCTTTTGCCGTATCGTGCCTGATTTATTTGCTTTCATGGAAAAAAGGAGTCAAGCCGATCACACTTGTCTTAATGGGAATTGGGATTTCTGCCATTATGAAGGCGTGTGTGACGTTTACTCTTGTTCTTAGTGATACGATGACGACGACAAAGTCATATATTTGGCTGACGGGCAGTTTATATGGTTCTACGATGAAGGACGTCACGTCGATGCTTCCTTGGGTCATGATCATTTTACCGATTGTCATGGTGTTAGCAAGAACGATGAATGTGAAGGAGCTTGGAGATGATCTCGCAACAGGTCTCGGGGTAAAAGTGCAGGCAAAACGGTTATTCTTTCTGCTGATGAGTGTGACATTGGCGGGGATTGCTGTTGCCTTTGCAGGCGGCATTGAATTTGTTGGACTGATGGCGCCGCATGTCGCACGGATGATCATCGGCCGCTCCTTCATTGCGCTGGTGCCGGCATCTGCGCTTGTTGGGAGTATTCTCGTGATGCTGGCAGATTTAGTAGCTAGAACGGCTTTTCTACCGTTAGATGTACCAGCAGGTGTATTCACGGCTGCAATTGGTGCACCGTTCTTTATTTATTTGTTATACCAGCAGCGAAATCGATAAACGAAAGATGGAGGTTTTGATATGAGGCCAGAGTGGGTTGAGAGAGAATTACTTGATTTCGGGGTACACATCACAAATGGACCAATGACATCTGACCGCACACTTGCTGCGCTTTTTTCAGAAGCATCTGTCCTGCGTTTATTAGAGGCTGAAAAGGAAGCCATGCATGCACCGAATGTGGCGGTAGCAGCGTCGATGTTTTCAAAGCGTTATGCCTACTTAGCCGTCAGTTCCTCTTTGTACATGATGACGCTGTATGACGGTGTCTATCAGTTTTCACCGGAGGCATGTGCCTTTAGAGAGGATCGGAAAATTGAAATTGATGAGTCATTGTGTTCGTTTGTTCCACTAGAAGGAGATCGGCATGAATGGAGAGAGCAGGCTGTGCATGCGCTGTTTACGGAGTGTGTTACACCTCTTTTAGACGTGCTGAAGCGCACTTCAAGACTTCCGTACTCCATTTTGTGGGAAAATGTAGCGGTTCGTATCAATTCTCTTTATCGCAGCATGATGCGGGAAGCCGAAGAGTCTGCGGTGAAGCAGCGCGTGCGGGAGGATTATCTGTATCTGAAGCAAGCGGCTGGTGATGTATTCGGAGCAAAACAAAATCCATTTCATCACAGCTTAAACTTAGATGACAGTTTACTAGAAACATCCAACCGAAAGACCTGCTGTATGTATTATAAGCTCGAGAAAAAATCGGAGAGTCTCGATTATTGTCTTGTCTGTCCGCTTGAAAAAAAGAAAGGCACTGCTTGTTCATAGCAGTGCCTTTCTTTTTTATTCCCAAATCGCACTTGCCCATTCTGGGTGATCGATAAAGGGATTGCGGTTGTTCTGATACGTTTCATAAATGATCTCGTTGCGGTTCCGTTCGATTTGATCGACTGGATCTTGTTTGTGCCACTTGAGAAGTACGGACATTTTGCCATGGAGAGGGGCGCTTCCATTATTCACTTTGTCGTTTAATTCTAAATCTGGAAAGCGGTCATCGCCCTCGTACCGCACCGCCATATAAAAGAGCATTCTTGCCACATCCCCTTTCACCCGGCTATGAGGTTCGAATGAGTCGCTATCGTAGAAATTACCCGGTGCTCCCTTGTATTCATTTCCGCCCAGATCAAAATCTAAATTTCCTCGTGTGCTATTCGTTTGTACGTCTGTTGCCCGCAGATGATGGAGATCTGTACCTGGGCCCTGGCTTGTCCCAAAATTGCCGTGTGACTTAGCCCAGACATGCTCCCGGTTCCACTGGCCAACATTTCCGCCATTCGCTTGCTTTGAGCGAGAGACACCGCTATAGAGCAAGAGCACATTGCTTGGATTTTTTGGATCTTCATCTGTTTTCTTTAAGGCATCCCAAACCTGGCTGTAGGATAGCTGCTTATGATCATCAATAATATCGTGTAAAGCTTTCTTTAGAGCGGGTCCTGATTTGCCATTAGCAGATTGATAATAGGAATCGATTTGACTTGTAGCGGCTGTTTTCGCTTGTTGTGCAGATGTTTCGTTTTGAAGCTGTAACGGGGAAAATGTGATGGTTTGGCTCGGTTCATTCAGAGTAAAGCTTTGAGCATTCGCAGATTGCGGCAGCGGGGCGGCTAACGTGCCGAATATCATGATTCCGGCAGCCACAGTTCCAAATAAGGTTCTCTTCATTCGATTTCCTCCTTAATAGGGAATGTATTCTCTTTATTTCTATCATATTGTCAGAAAGAAATAAATGGATTTATCGTAAATTTTATGTAATGAATTCGTAGGAAAAGAGATTGCTATTTTAACAGCATTGCTGTATAAGTGGGCATATAGGATGGCAGCAAGGGAGAGGATGGATAACGTGAAAGAACTGCAAATACCTTCAAGAACGATTATGACACCAGGACCTGTTGAAGTAGACCCGAGAGTGCTCCGTGTGATGAGTACCCCAATTCTTGGTCAATTTGATCCAGCATTTACACATATCATGAATGAAACGATGACCTTATTGCGGTCGCTTTTCCAAACAGAAAATGAATGGGCTTTTCCGATTGACGGCACGTCTCGTTCAGGGCTTGAAGCTGTGCTTGCCAGTGTCATTGAGCCGGGAGATTCGATGCTTGTGCCTGTCTTTGGCCGCTTCGGTCATCTGCTCATTGAAATCGGACAGCGCTATGGTGCTGAGGTACATACAATGGAATGTGAATGGGGAACGGTTTTTGATCCTAGCGATATCATTCAGGAAATGAAGCAGGTCAAGCCTAGAATCGTTGCGATGGTCCATGGTGAAACATCCACGGGGCGGTTGCAGCCGCTTGAGCAAATTGGTGAAGCGTGCCGAGAACTCGATGCACTGTTCATTGTAGACGCTGTAGCAACCATTGGCGGTACCCAGGTGAAAGTGGACGAATGGAAGATTGATGCGGCGATTGGCGGTACGCAGAAGTGCTTGTCTGTTCCATCAGGCATGTCACCTATCACGTATAATGACCGGGTTGCAGCTGTCGTTGAATCGAGAAAGAAAGTGGAAAAGGGAATTGCGACACAGGATGAATTGCAGGAGCAAATGGATATTTCTCCAATTAAAAGCAATTACTTTGATCTCAGCCAGCTCCAGGATTATTGGAGTCCTAGACGATTAAATCATCATACAGAAGCGACAACGATGCTCTATGCACTTCGTGAAGGGGTTCGTGTTGTGCTGGAAGAAGGACTGTCTGAGCGTTTTCAAAGGCACGCATATCACGAGAAAGCCTTGATGAAAGGTCTTGAAGCGATGGGACTTGAATTGTTCGGGGATCCACATTGTAAAATGCCAGTTGTGACATGTATTGAGATTCCAAGTGGTATTGATGGAGAAGCGGTACGTGCCGATCTGCTTAAGCATTTTGGCATTGAAATCGCAAGCTCCTTTGGACCGCTAGCCGGACGTATATGGAGAATTGGCACAATGGGCTATAGCTGCAGAAAAGAAAACGTGCTGTTTGTGTTAGCAGGACTGGAAGCGATTCTAATCAAACACGGTGCATCCATCCATTGCGGAGCAGGGCTTCAGGCGGCTCTTTCTATCTATGAACAAGGTGAATAAAGTCATACGGATACTCGCTATTTGCGGGTATTTTTTATTTGGAAAAGAAAACTAATTTTTGAAAAACTAGACTTATAGACAGTGATATCGCTATACTGAAGAAGTTCTGAGTTTTTGACATCATTTTCATTTATTTTGCAGAAAGAGGTTTTTTGATATGAAGAAAATGGGCAGATTATACATTTTGATGCTCAATATTTTTATTGCAATGCTTGGCTTTGGCCTCATTGTCCCTGTCATGCCAAGTTATATTGAAGCCTTTGGCGCAACAGGAAAAACACTCGGTTTTCTTGTCGCTGCAACAGGTCTTACACAATTTGCTTTATCGCCGGTTGCAGGCGCACTGACCGATCGATTTGGACGTAGAAAATTGATCATTGCCGGGATTGCCGGCTTTACCATTGCCCAGTTTATTTTTGCATTTGCTGATCAGCTGTGGATGCTGTTTGTATCACGTTTTTTAGGCGGTGCGGCCGGAGCTTTACTCATGCCAGCCATGTTTGCATACATTGCTGATATCACAAGTGAGAAGGACCGAGGGAAAGGAATGGGGCTATTTAGTGCAGCAATGACGTTAGGCTTTGTTATTGGACCAGGCGTAGGCGGCTATTTGGTCGAGTATGGGATCGCTTTTCCTTTTCTCATCGCAGGTTCCTTTGCAGCTCTTTCTACCCTGTTATCCATCCTGTTTTTACCTGAAACTTTAACAAAGGAAAAGCAGGAAGAAGCGCGGTTAAACAAAGACATTCATTTCAACCCTTTTGTACAAATGATGCAAGCTTTAAAGACATCCTACGGTTTTTTGTTTATATTGGCGTTTGTCCTCAATTTTGGCATCATTCACTTTGAATCGATTTTCGGCTTATATGTAGACCAAAAACATGGATTTACACCGAAGGATATTGCGTTTGTGATTACGGTTGCGGGTCTTGCTGGCGTGCTTGTCCAAGGTGCGTTGGTGAATGCCTGTGTGAAACGATTTGGTGAAATGCGCGTCGTGCGTTATGCACTGCTAGGAGCGGCTTTGATGCTCATCGTCTGCCGTGTTGCACCGTCCTTTTGGCTGATCTTTACAGGCTCTATTTTATTTTTGTCGGCTACTTCATTTGTTCGTCCAGCTCTCAATACATTGCTGTCCAAAATGGCAGGTAATCAGCAAGGAGTAGCTGGCGGCCTTAATACATCCTTTATGAGCCTTGCCAATATTGTCGGACCGAGCCTTGCTGGGATTTTATTTGATGTGAATATTGAGTTTCCTTTTATGCTCGGAACATTGGTGCTTTGCATAAGCTTCATTGCATCCATCGTGTGGGGGAAAAAAGTGCAGCATACTTCTGCAATTTCTTAAAATTTGTTTATAAAAAAACCGATCAGCACAGATTGATCGGTTTTATTATAATGGTCATCACCTTTTATATGTAACGACAGGTGATTTTTCTTTATGAAGCGCACGAATCATGGCATCATCTACATGTAAATGCTCTTTCACTAATTGAGGAGGGGATAAGGCCATCCACTGATTCAACAAAATATCTGCAAAGCGATTTTTGCCTCCTCGTGTATCACTTTTCTCCTCCAAACTATATGAAGCTTCGGAAGAAAACATTCAATCAGGATGGGGTGAGAGAAGCATCTGAATACGTAATGCTAAGCGCAGCCTTAATGTGGCTTCAGGGTCTTTTAAGCTGATCCGAAGCAGCTCCTCACACTTCTCCAATCGATAAATGACCGTGTTGCGATGAATAGACAAACGTTTCGCTGTTTCTGAAATGTGGCAATGCGTTTCTAAATAGACAGATAAGGTGTGGAGGAGGTTTTGATCAGCTTCATATACCGGGTGAAGGTGCATCTGGTGAAACGTGACTAAATCCTTTCTTGGAATAAGCTTCAATAAATCTGGCACATCCTTTGCCTGATAGAACTGAATATATTCCGCCTGCGACGAGAGATGTCCGGCTTGAAGAGCCTCTAATGCTTCACTGTAGCCCTCAGACAGATGGGTGGTGCGACAACTAGTCAAGCTCACGCCAAAGGAAATGGTGTGATTCGCTTGTATGCTAACGAGCATCTGCAACTGTTTCAAAAAAGAGAGGAGTCTGCCACTCATCTTTGACCAACTGCCTGTCTCTTCCATTAATACAATGCCCATATCACCTTTGACAAACAGAAAGGAAGGAAAAGGAGAGCTTGGAAGTGCGCTGTCAAGTAGATCAACGACTTGATCTAACATCAGTTGCTGGTTCAAAAAATGAGTGGTCTCATGACAATGATCAAGCTGACAGATCATACATAGATAGCTGTTTTCTATGTTTAATCCAAACGTCTTCGCAATGTATGCAGCGTCTTGCTGAGAATACGATGCACCCTCTATCCATCTGCGAAACCCTTCATTTCTGGCACGCTTGGCCGTTTGCTGGGCAGTATATTGTCTCATTCGCGCAATTGAGATTTCGTTTACTGCTTGTGCAATGAAGACTTGCAGTGTTTCATCCAGCGGAGGAATGAAGGAAGGGATGACCACATACTCACATGTTTGTTCGGTTAGATCAATCGGAAAGATGGAAAAGGTTTGCTTCGCATATATCATCGAAAAATAATGGGGTGTCCTTCTTTGGAAAAAGGGGAGAATGCGAATCCAATCTGGGCTCGTGATCATGGTGTGCGAGTTGCAGAGAATACGTCCATGCTGGTTACACAAATAGACAGGCTTGTGAATCCTTTCAGCGATTTTTTGCAATGCTTCAAACTGGTTATCGTCTATGTTCATATCCACTAAGTCTCCTTTATTGAGAACTAAAGCTCTTGGTGAAGATGAATAAATAAATGGACAATCACTGTTAACTTCTCTGATATGCAATTTATGTTATCAGCTCAAATCATTTTAGATAGAAAGTTGTCAACTAATATCACAAACAAACAGAGCGTCAGGACAAAATCACGTACCGTCAGTCATCTTCATTCAGAATTACGGGCAAATATGATATGTTGTAGACAGAAGAATTTCTTTCAGAAATATGGGTATCACAAGAGAAAAAGGCTTTCATGTGAGGAAGCCGTCTATACATGAGAGTGGCAAGAGGTGAGAAACATGATTTATATCGGATTAACTGGCTGGGGAGACCATGACAGTCTTTATCCGCCGAAAATCGGCAGCGCTCAAAAGCTGTTTCACTATTCGTCAACGTTTCCCATTGTGGAGCTGGATGCCAGCTTTTATGCGGTTCAGCCTGAGCGTAATCATGAAAAGTGGATCAAGGATACGCCAGATACCTTTCAATTTGTCGTGAAAGCATATCAAGGAATGACCGGGCATCAGAGGGGCGAAATTCCGTTTGCTTCGAAGGAAGAGATGTTTGACGCATTTATTCTTTCATTAACTCCGCTCATTCGAGAAGGGAAACTTGCCATGGTTTTGTTTCAATTTCCACCATGGTTTGATTGCAAAAAAGAGCACGTCCATTATTTAAGATGGTGTAAAGAGAAGATGGGTGACATTCCATGTGCCCTCGAATTCCGTAACCGCACATGGTTCTCAGATGAATTTTATGAGCAGACCTTGTCCTTTATGGAAAAAGAAGGATGGATTCATTCTGTTTGTGATGAGCCGCAAGTTGGAGAAGGCTCCATTCCGCCAGTCATACAAGCTACGCACCGTGATAAAACATTGGTCCGTTTTCACGGAAGAAATAAACAAGGCTGGCTTCACCCAGCAGACCATGAGAATTGGCGTGAAGTGCGATACTTATATTTATATAATGAAGCTGAATTAAAAGAGTGGAAAAAGAATCTCGACATTCTGCATCAGCAATCAAAAGATGTCTATGTCGTGTTTAATAATAACTCCGGCGGAGATGCAGCGGCGAATGGCCAGCAGATGATTGATTTGCTGGATATTACGTATTCAAGCCTTTCTCCGAAGCAGTTAGATTTATTTAGTTAAATGAGAGCTGCGGCTTTCAACCTGAATGACGGTTCAGTGACAACTTGAGGGAGAGATCAACATGCTGCAGAAGCTATGGTTATATCATACAAACGACTTGCACAGCCACTTTGAGAACTGGCCAAAAATCGCAGCTTATATTGAGGAAAAGCGTCAAGTTCACGATCAGATGCTCTTGTTTGATATTGGCGACCATATGGACCGAGTGAACCTTGTGTCAGAAGCTGATTATGGAAAGGTAAACGTCAAGCTTCTCAATCAACTTGGCTATGATGGGGTCACGATTGGAAATAATGAAGGCATTACGCTGCCTCATGATCAACTCGATCAATTGTACGAGCATGCACAATTTCCAGTGGTTCTGTCTAATTTATTTGAGAAAGGCAAAAGGCCATCGTGGGCAAAGCCCTATCATATGATCCAAATGGAAAACGGACTGAAAATATGTCTCTTAGGCGTGACCATTGCGTATACACCCGTCTATGAAAAGCTGGGCTGGGACATTACAGATCCGTTTGACAGCATACGGGACATACTGCAGGAAGTGAAGGGACAGGCAGATGTCATTGTACTCTTATCCCATCTTGGTATCATCCATGATCGGGAGGTCGCCCGTGATTTTCCTGACATCGACATCATCCTAGGCTCACACACGCATCATTTGTTAGAGCAGGGTGAAATGGACAATGGGGTGCTGCTTGCATGCGCTGAAAAGTATGGGCACTATATTGGCTGTGTCGAGCTGACAATTGACATAGCGCGCAAAGAGCTGATCGAGAAAAAAGCAACGGTGCAGTCAGTGGATCAGCTGATCAGTGAATCAGATGAAGCCATCACTACCTTACAGCAAGCAGAAAGAAGAGCCAAAGCTCTCATGCAGGAAAAAGTAACAGCGATTGAGTCAAGGTTAGAAACGAAGTGGTTTGATGAATCCCCGCTTCCGCAGCTCTTAACAGATGCCATTAAAGATTGGTGCGGGGCAGATATCGGCATGATGAATGCAGGTATGGTGCTTGATTCATTAGAGGCAGGAATCGTGACAAGAGAAGAAGTCCACCGAATCTGCCCGCATCCCATTAATCCCATTCGGGTGACGCTTACCGGTCAACAGCTCATCGAAACCGTTCGGCGTGCCTGTGAAGAAAAAATGGAACAGCTGCGCATCAAGGGCTTCGGCTTTAGAGGTGAGCTGATGGGGAAAATGCTGTATAGCGGCCTCACCTATACAGTAGAAGAAGGCGAAACCAAACGGGTAAAGGATGTCTTTGTACATGATCAATTGATCAAAAAGGACGCTTCCTATACGGTTGGCACAGTCGATATGTATACATTAGGCTCTCTATTTCCTCATATCCGTGACCATGAACACATTGAATATTTCATGCCGGAATTTCTACGTGATGTGCTTACTTGGTGCCTGAAGGAAACCACATGAAATCCGCTTTAGCCTAACAACACTCGCCCTCTTGTCACATAGATTGTGATGAGAGGAGTGAAGGGATTTGGTGAATTTAACACCTATTAAAATTGATGGACATTCCTTTACAGCCGTCACCGTCAAACTGCCGAAGACGAATTTTATGGCGGTAACAAATGAACATGGGTATATTATGTGCGGTGCACTGGATGTCGGGCTCTTAAATGAAAAACTTGCAGATAGAGGAATTATCGCAGGGAGAGCAGTTGGTGTGAGAACCATTGAGCAATTGCTTGATGCCCCTTTAGAATCTGTGACATACGCCGCAGAAGCGCTAGGCATTACAGCTGGAACCAATGGAAGAGACGCATTATTAAAAATGGTGAAATAAAATGGATAGATGATTCCTATCCCCCCGCCTGTCTGCATACACTTGTAGTGGAGAAGGGGGGATTTTTTATTGAGAATGAACCGCCGTTATCGCCCCTATAAAAAGGGCCCTTTGCCATTTCGATACGTCATGCTGCTTGCAATCTTATTCTTTGTACTCTCAACCGTCATTAGTCTATTTTTTATTAACCGTTCAATTAAACCAACCCTTATTCACATTGCGGAACTAGAAACAGAGCGTATCGCCAATCATCTGATCCAATATTCTGTTCAAGACTTTGCAGACGATCAGGAGAATATGAAGGATATGGTGGTCATGAATACAAGTGAGAACGGAAAAGTAACGACCATCGATTTTAATGCGCAGGCAACATCGAAAGCAATGGCTGACCTGTCACGTCATCTTCAAAAAAATTTAGAGGACATTGAAAAGGGGAACTTTCAAAAAGAGGCAAAAGAAGCGTTAAAGGATCAAACAGATGGACATGACGGCATTATATATAACATTCCGCTTGGGCAAGCGTCCGGAAATGCACTCATCGCCAATCTAGGGCCAAAAGTGCCTGTACGCTTTAGTGTCATTGGTGACCCGCATACGGACGTTGAAAAAAACATTAAGCCTTATGGCATCAACAATGCCTTGATTGATATTAGTGTTCTGATCGAGGTCAAGGTGAGAGTCATCATCCCGTTTGCATCTGAAACAATCGTGGTCAAGAACTCAGTTCCCGTCTCCATACAAGCCGTTCAAGGGGACGTACCAGATTATTACAATGGCAGCGGAACAAACTCAGGCGCTCCATCGATTGTTCTCCCAAAGAAAAAGGAGAAGAAAGAATAATGAAAAACAGCCCAAGGAATGATTGGGCTGTTTTCTATTTGCGTTTCCGCTCAGCTCTTTCCCACGCCCTTAAATGAGGGTATGGATCAAATGACCATTCAGTTCTGCCGTTGTCTTTATACATGCCATAGTGAAGATGCGGCGGAAATTTTCCTGCTGTGCCTGGGGGGCCATAACCGGAGCTTCCGACAGATCCAATGACCTGTCCGGGTTCAACAATTTGACCTGTTTTGAGTCCTTTTGCAAAGCCATTTAAATGAGCGAAGTAATGATAATGATTATGAATATCTCGAATACCAATCCGCCAGCCGCCAAAGCGGTTCCAGCCTTTCATTTCAATCACGCCATACGATGTCGCACGAACGGGAAGTCCATAATGGGCAAATAAATCCGTGCCCTCATGAATTCTTCTGCCGCCAAACCCTCTCGCATCTCCCCATGTACTCCGGTAGCTGTAGTCAGCTCCGACCGGAAGAGGGAAGGCATGCTTTCCGAGGTCAAGATGGCCGTAGTGCTGAAATAGCTTCATAAAAGATGAAATAATTCCAACGGTTTGATCTCGTCCATAATAGTCCCATAAAGCAATTTTTAATTGATCAATGCTGCTGCCGTAGTGAAGCAAGTATTGAGCAAACGTGAATAATACATCCTCATCGTCATCGCTGTTCGCTTTTCCATCCCCGTTTCCATCAAGTCCAATTCCGTCAAACACTTTAATGCTTAAAGGAGAGGTATCCTGCTGATTCGGGTTTTCAGGGCCGATCCACATTTCCCGGGGAATGTAGATACTAATGACGCCTTTTTGTTTCGGTAAATCTCTTCTGCTTTTTCGAATATTCTGCTCATACTGATCAACCGCAGCAAGTACATACCATGGAACCTGTGTCGTGATGGCGACTTTTTCGTATAGTGCCATTCGCTGCTTCAGTACATCTGGCTGCTTGCCTTCCCCTTGTGCATGAACAGGTAAAGGGAGCATTGAAAGAGCGATCATGATGGCTAAAACCACTTTCACAAACGTCCATCTCCTTTCATCAAGCATCGTCTTCTACCGTTTAGTGTGGTTAGATCACCCTATTTCATAAGAAGAAAATGTTAGTAATTTTCTTCTGATTTTTTTAGGAGGCTTTTGGGTATTTTTGCAGCTCATTCCCTTGTTGTTCAATCTGTACTATGTTAAAGTGTCTAAAGAAAAGGCTTTAGGCCGAAGATTCAATTTTTGCAGCTTCTTAGCTGCATCCATCGTATATAGCAGGAAGATTTTTGTAGATGCACCTTTAACGAATTCATATGGAGATGATGGAATTGGCAAAGAAGGAAGAGCACGTAAGAAAACCGGACTGGCTTAAAATTAAGCTGAATACGAATGAAAACTATACCGGTTTGAAAAAAATGATGCGGGAAAACAACCTGAATACCGTTTGTGAAGAAGCAAAATGTCCGAATATTCATGAATGCTGGGCAGTGAGAAGAACGGCTACATTTATGATTCTTGGATCTGTTTGTACGCGCGCATGCCGTTTCTGTGCGGTGAAAACTGGACTCCCAACTGAGCTTGACCTGCAAGAGCCAGAACGCGTGGCAGATTCAGTGGCTTTGATGAACTTAAAGCATGCTGTCATAACAGCGGTTGCAAGGGATGACCAAAAGGATGGCGGAGCAGGTGTGTTTGCTGAAACCGTTCGTGCCATTAGAAGAAAAAGCCCATTTACGACAATTGAAGTTCTCCCTTCAGACATGGGCGGCAATTACGATAATTTGAAGACGTTAATGGACACACGTCCTGACATTTTAAATCACAATATTGAAACAGTTCGCAGATTAACGCCAAGGGTTCGTGCGCGTGCTACATATGATCGTTCATTAGAATTCTTGCGCCGCGCAAAAGAAATGCAGCCCGACATTCCAACGAAATCAAGCATTATGATTGGACTAGGTGAAACGAAGGAAGAAATCATTGAAGTCATGGATGATCTTCTTGCGAGCAACGTGGATATTATGGCAATTGGTCAGTATTTACAACCTTCGAAAAAGCATTTGAAAGTTCAAAAATACTACCATCCGGATGAGTTTGCAGAGCTGAAGGAAATTGCGATGTCAAAAGGCTTTAGCCATTGTGAAGCTGGGCCGCTTGTGCGCTCTTCCTACCATGCAGATGAACAAGTAAACGAAGCGTCTAAAAAGCGTCAGGCGCAAGCATAACAAAGAAAACGCCAGAGCTCTCTGGCGTTTTTTCTCATATTAATTTTGGCCGTAAGGGGCGTTTCTTCTCATGGTACGGTCGGAATTCGTCATACCATTTGCATCTTCTTTCGTAGAAATATCTCCACCTTGAGGGGAATATTTCATTTGTTGAATCGTTTTGGTTAAAATTTGATCAAAATCACGTGAATTGGTTTGAAGACGTGAAAAATTGGCAATGGATTGAAAGTGCTCTGGATTATCAGAGACGTATACATGATAATAACGAGGGAGTACAGAAACCGCCGTTTTCTTTACTTGATCGGCAGATTCATCCCGGTTTTTGTTTCCTGTTCGATATACAATCAGTGCATCCTCATCTGTCACAAGTGTGGCTGCATCTTTGATGTTTGGGAGCTGCACAGTTAAACTTGTAATGACGTGGGCAAGATGCTCGCGATTTAAAGCAGGTGTTCTTTCTTTCTGATCCGTTACTTGCTGGCGCTGATAACGAACATATCCTGCTCTGTTTGTGTCTGCTTCTGGCATGTTGGAATTATTTCCTTCATGACGATCCGATAGACGGATGGTTTTACTTGAAGAATCTTCATCCACTTGCCGGTTCATACCTGATTGAAAGCCGCACCCGCCTAAAAGCATGCTGAGGAGAATCGCGGCTGTCAGTTGTTTCTTCATAAATGTGACCTCCTTTTTTCTTTAGCTTCGGCTAAAACGGAAAAAACATGCTTTAGCAATTGATGGAGTTCTTCCAATGAATTATCATTAAAGATGGATCGTTTAAAAAGAGGTGAGAAGATGATCGTCATTCAGAATGCTACTTTTGATCTTGTAAGAGATATTAAAGACGGTTTTGATGAAGAAGCGTTTAAAGCAAGGTACTCAGATATTTTAAATAAGTATGATTATATTGTGGGGGACTGGGGCTACAATCAGCTGAGACTGAAGGGGTTCTTTGATGACCAAAACCAAAAGGCCACATTTGATACAAAAATCAGCACACTCGATGAATACATTTATGAATACTGTAATTTTGGCTGTGCCTATTTTGTCTTAAAACGAATCAGAAAATAACGCAAAGGGGAGCGTCATGATGTATTTCGTAGACAGAAAAAAAATTGAAGAGACATTGCGTTTTTTCGAGGAGCAATATGAGTTGATGCGCAGTCATCAAACATGGACAAGTCCACTAGAGAAAAAAGCGCTGGAACGAATTGTTCATTTGCTTGTCGAATGTATTCTTGATACGGGAAATGATATGATTGATGGCTTTATTATGCGTGATCCAGGAAGCTATGATGACATCATGGATATTCTTGTTGATGAAAAGGTTGTACCCGAAGAGGAAGGCAGTCAGCTGAAAAAGCTTGTCTCGTGCCGCAAAACACTTGTGCAGCAATACCAGGAAGTGGTTCATCACGACTTGCTGCAGGTGATCAGCGAGGTTGAGCATGCGCTAGAGGTTTTCCCAAGCCGCATCCGTACCTACTTGGAGCAGGAGCTTGGCCCAGTATCAGCGTTTAAATAATCCATTGGAGTTGTGAGCATCATGAAATACAAAGGCTACTTAATTGATTTAGACGGAACAATGTATAAAGGAACAGAAAAGATCGAAGAAGCAGGTCAATTTGTTCAAAAGTTAAATGAGCTAAACATTCCTTACTTGTTTGTCACGAATAACTCGTCACGCACGCCGAAGCAGGTAGCAGAAAAGCTTGTTTCATTCGATATTCCAGCAACTGAAGAACAAGTCTTTACAACAAGTATGGCGACAGCCAATTATATTGCCGAGCAAAAGAAAGACGCGTCTGTTTACGTCATCGGTGAAGAAGGAATCAAGCAGGCCATTGAAGAAAAAGGGCTAATGTTCGGTCAGGAAGACGCTGATTTCGTTGTTGTTGGAATTGACCGAGACATTACATATGAAAAATTCGCAGTAGGTGCGATTGCCATCCGTCAAGGCGCACAATTTGTCTCAACAAATGGAGACATCGCCATACCAACAGAAAGAGGGCTTCTGCCAGGGAACGGCTCATTAACATCTGTGCTGACCGTCACCACTACGGTCCAGCCAACGTTTATCGGGAAGCCAGAATCCATCATCATGGAACAAGCGATGAGGGTGCTCGGGACCGATCTGTCTGAGACGCTTATGGTGGGTGATAACTATGATACGGATATTATGGCAGGGATGAATGCAGGAATGGACACATTACTCGTTCATACAGGCGTGACAACAAAAGAACTGCTTCAGAAGTATGACAAACAGCCAACCTATGTCATTGATTCATTAACCGAGTGGATTGAGCGATTATCATAAAAAAAAGAGGACAAGCGTTACGCGCGCGTCCTCTTTTTTGCTTTATTCCGCATTTCTCGTACTATGTGCAAGCCTGCTTGATGCTGCAGCAGCAATGGCGCCGACAATGTCATCTAAAAAGGTGTGGCACTCGCCTGTGGATTTATCATTGAGTTTCCCGAGAATCCCTGGTTTTTCTTTATCGATATATCCGTAATTCGTAAAGCCGATCGAACCATAAATATTGACGATAGCAAAGGATAGAATTTCATCAACACCATACAGGCTTTCGTCTGTTTCTAAAATGGACTGAAGCGGCTCGGTTAGCTTTTTTTGCTCGGCTAGTACGTCTAGTTCGACGCCTGTTAATATCGCATTTTGGACTTCTCGTTTTGCGATGACACGCTCCACATTGTGGATGCATTCTGACATGTCTAAGCCAGGATGATATTTTTCCTGTAAAAAGTAGACAAGGTCTGCTATATCTTGAATGGATACGCCTCGTTCTTGTAAACGGCGTCTTGCTGTTTTTTCTACTTCGTTCATCTCATGATGATGCGGCATATATTCCTCACCCAATCCTCGTAATTTGGTCCACAACGTGTAAAAAGCTTCGGATAGTAAATAGTATTCATAAATCCCTCAACCTGCGACTACGATATGATAAGAGACGATCATATGAACGCAGGTGAAAACATGAAAGAAACCATTTATCACACATTTGGTATTGATGTGCGTCAATTTATGCCATATGGCAGTTATCAGAGCTTTCAAACGTCGGAGGCTCTCTTTATCATTGTTCCTGTGTCTCATTTGCGAGAAGAAGAACTCACAGAGCTGTATCATATCAGTCAGTATTTACTGAATGCCGGAGACCCATACGTCGCTGTGTTTGAATTAACAAATGAAGAGAAGCCCACCTTTACTCATGGAAAGGAGCTGTATGCTTTATTAAAGGCAGCACCGCCGATCTCAAGCAGATCGTTTCAGCAGGCATCAGAGCTGGCGGCCTTTCATGTCAGGGGAAGAGGATTTCCATATGAGGTATCTGAAACAAAACGTGTGGGAGCCTGGAAGGAATTGTGGGCAAAACGGTTAGATCAGCTTGAAGGCTTTTGGATGCAGCAAATGCACCAAAAACCACTGGAACGATTTGAAAAAAAATTCATCGAATCCTTTCCGTATTATCTTGGATTAACGGAAAACGCCATTCAATATTTAGTGGATACTGAGCTGGATGATGAACCGAGGGAATGTGACTCGGGCACTGTCTGCCACCAGCGTTTTTCGCGGAGGACTTGGCCGCATGAGCAGCCGCTTCGTTTACCTGTAGATTGGGTCTTTGATCATCCAACCCGAGATATTGCCGAATACTTAAGAGAAACCTTTGTGCAGCATAAGGAAGATTTAATTGAAGAAGGCTTCTCCTTTCTTCATCAATATGAGCAGGTGACACCTCTTTCTTCCTTTTCTAAGCGTTTGTTATACAGCCGCTTGTTGTTCCCGCTTCATTATTTTGAAATTGTGGAAGGCTACTACATGTCAGGAGAAAATGAAAAATCATATTATGAAGAGCGGTTAGATTACGTCCTAAATGATGCCAATCGCTATGAATACTTTCTGAAGGTCTTTCAAGAAATGAGTGCCATGCGAAGCGGCGAGAGCCCGATACCGGCAGTTGGCTGGATCACAGGTCCACGGATTTGAAGTTTCAGTGAACAGATGAAACGTCTCTTTTCTCTTGAGGCGTTTTTCGTTATGCTTAAAGAAATCAATCAAAGGAGTGTTCTTCTTGCCGAAACCTTATGTCTATATCACAAGAAAGCTGGATGAAGCATCACTTACACCATTAAAAGAAGTCGCTCATATTGAGATGTGGCCGAGCGAGGATGAGCCATGTCCAAGAGAAGAATTAGAAAAACAAGCAGCTCAAGCGGATGCGCTTCTCACCATGCTGTCAGATCAAGTAGATGAAGCCCTTTTATCAAAAACTCCAAATGTTAAGGTGATCGCAAACCTTGCTGTTGGCTATGACAATATTGATCTTGAGGCCGCTGAAAAGCGCAATATCACTATTTGTCATACACCGGATGTATTAACAGAATCCACGGCTGATTTAGCCTTTGCCCTTCTGATGGCGTCAGCTAGACGGATTGTCGAGGCGAGTGATTGGATTAAGGAAGGAAATTGGACAGGCTGGGGGCCTCTTCTTCTTGCCGGCGCTGATATTCATCACAAAACCCTTGGAATTGTTGGCATGGGCAGCATCGGAACAGCGCTTGCCAAGCGGGCAGCAGGCTTTGACATGAAGGTGCTGTACCATAACCGGTCAAGAAAGCCAGAGGCAGAAGCGCAGCTCGGCGTGACTTATGCGCCATTTGAGGAACTGCTTACGCAGTCTGATTTCATCGTCTGTCTGACCCCTTTAACCCCGGAAACAAAAGACATGTTTAATGAAAAAGCATTTGATCTGATGAAGAACTCAGCCTATTTTATTAATGTATCAAGAGGACAGATTGTGGATGAGGATGCTTTATATGAGGCGGTCACGACAGGAAAAATTGCCGGAGCCGGTCTGGATGTATTTAGACAGGAACCTGTCAGCCCGTCTCATCCGTTAACAACATTATCTAACGTCACGGTTCTCCCTCATATTGGAAGTGCAAGTGTCGAAACGAGAAAAACGATGATGCGTTTGTGTGCTGAAAATATTGCGCTTATCTTACAAGGTCAGCAAGCCAAAACGCCGGTTCGTTCATCATATAAGGCTCCCTGAGTTTCGGGAGCTTTTCTGACAAAAATATTTTGAAAATATAGAATCTTGATATAAATAGCTGTTAAGCGGTTTCATTCTGACAATCTCTTATTTTATTACCTTGTCAAAATGAGGATACCCCTTTATAATGTGTGTACATTGAATGTCTGTGTTAGGTTAACAAATGTCTTTTTAGAGAGGACATTGACGGAGAAAGGTGGAATTTCAGTTGAAGGCAATTCGAGTTGGACTATTAGGATTAGGAACAGTGGGGAGCGGTGTCGTCAAGATTATCCAAGATCACCAGGATAAATTAATGCACCAGATCGGCTGTCCGGTATTAATACAAAAAGTGCTTGTGAGCAATCCCGATAAAAAGAGAGATGTGGATGTGGCAAGAGAGGTCTTCACAACTGAAGTATACGATGTGATTAGAGATCCAGAGGTCGACGTCATTATTGAAGTGATGGGCGGCATTGAAGAGACAAAACAATATTTAATAGATGCGTTAAATGAGAAGAAGCATGTCATTACAGCCAATAAAGATTTAATGGCGCTTTACGGAACAGAGCTTTTACATGTTGCGAAAGAAAATGGCTGTGATCTTTATTATGAAGCAAGTGTCGCCGGAGGAATTCCGATTCTGCGTACGCTGGAGGAAGGATTGGCCTCTGACCGAATTACGAAGATGATGGGGATTGTGAACGGTACAACGAATTTTATTTTAACGAAAATGAACGTCGATAAAAGCGCATATGAAGATGTCTTAAAAGAAGCGCAGGATCTTGGCTTTGCAGAAGCAGACCCGACAGCTGATGTAGAAGGACTTGATGCAGCAAGGAAAATGGCGATTCTTGCAAGACTCGGTTTTTCCATGAATGTGGAATTAGAGGATGTGAAGGTCAGAGGCATCTCTGACGTTTCTGATGAAGACATTAATTTCAGTAAACGATTTGGCTACACAATGAAGCTGATCGGAATTGCCCAGCGGGACGGAGAGAAAGTGGAAGTCAGTGTCCAGCCAACCTTACTCCCTGATCACCATCCGCTATCATCGGTCAACAATGAATTCAATGCGGTGTATGTCTATGGAAGTGCTGTAGGAGAAACGATGTTTTACGGCCCTGGAGCAGGAAGTCTCCCAACGGCAACAGCTGTTGTATCAGACTTAGTCGCAGTGATGAAAAACATGCGCCTTGGCGTGAACGGAAGCGGATTTATCGCACCGCAGTTTGAGAAAAAGATCAAATCGCCATCGGAAGTATTTGCTCAGCAATTCTTAAGAATTCATGTCAGAGATCAAGTCGGGGCATTCTCCCGCATTACATCTATTTTTTCTGAAAGAGGCATCAGCTTTGAAAAGATCCTTCAGCTTCCTGTGAAAGGGCATGATGAGCTGGCTGAAATTGTGATTATTACACACCGGACCTCAGAAGAAGATTTCTCAAATATCCTGCAAAAATTAAACGATCTCGACGTGGTGGTTCAAGTGAAGAGCACGTACCGAGTAGAAGGGAACGGTTTAAGCTGATGAAGTGGAATGGACTTATTGAGGAATTCCAAGAATTCTTACCAGTAAACGAATCAACACCAAAACTAACATTAAATGAAGGGAATACACCGCTGATCCACCTTGCCAAACTTTCGGAAAAGCTGGGGATTGAGCTTCATGTGAAAACAGAAGGCGTCAATCCAACAGGCTCTTTCAAGGATCGTGGAATGGTCATGGCTGTTGCAAAGGCAAAAGAAGAAGGCAATGATACGATCATGTGTGCTTCGACAGGGAATACCTCTGCGGCGGCAGCGGCTTATGCAGCCCGTGCTGATATGAAATGTATCGTCATCATTCCAGACGGGAAAATTGCCTTCGGGAAGCTTGCACAGGCTGTGATGTACGGAGCAGAGATCATTGCGATTGACGGCAACTTTGATGATGCGCTGAAAATCGTCCGCAGCATCTGTGAAAAAGCGCCGATTGCTCTCGTTAACTCTGTCAATCCGTACCGAATTGAAGGACAAAAAACTGCGGCATTTGAAATCTGTGAGCAGCTAGGCTCGGCCCCGGACGTACTGGCGATTCCTGTTGGAAATGCAGGGAACATCACCGCCTACTGGAAAGGCTTCAAGGAATACCATGAGAAAAAAGGAACTGGACTGCCAGTCATGCGCGGCTTTGAAGCAGAAGGTGCAGCAGCAATCGTACGAAATGAAGTGATTGAACAGCCAGAAACAGTGGCAACTGCCATCCGTATCGGAAATCCAGCGAGCTGGAAGCAAGCTGTGGCAGCCGCAGATGAATCAAACGGAAAGATTGATGAAGTGACTGACGAGGAAATTCTTCATGCATATCAATTGATTGCACGTGAAGAAGGCGTGTTTGCAGAACCGGGCTCTTGTGCGTCTATCGCAGGTGTGCTAAAGCAGGTGAAATCCGGAGAAATCAAGCCAGGCAGTAAAGTTGTTGCGGTATTAACAGGCAACGGATTGAAAGATCCGAATACGGCAATTGATATTTCACAAATCAAGCCGGTCACACTCGATGCAGATGAAGATCAAATTCTTGAACACTTAGAAAAGGCCGCGCGCGTATGAGTAAAGCCTCCATGCTTTTTACAATCACAGTACCGGGAAGCACTGCCAATTTAGGACCAGGCTTTGATTCAGTTGGAATGGCGCTCAGCCGCTATTTAAAGCTATCGGTCTATGACCATGATAGCTGGCTGTTTGAAGCAGAAACAGATGTCGTGTCCGGGATTCCATCAGGCACCGACAACCTAATTTATCAAACAGCCAAAAAGGTCGCAGATCACTTTGGAAAAACACTCCCGCCTGTTTATGTCAAAGTGTGGAGTGATATTCCATTGGCACGGGGGCTGGGAAGCAGTGCTGCTGCAATTGTGGCAGCCATTGAGCTGGCCAATCAGCTTCTCGAATTAAATATGACAGATGATCAAAAGCTCTTTTTTGCAAGTGAGGTAGAAGGTCATCCAGATAATGCGGGTGCTTCTTTATTCGGCGGTTTACTGATTGGTCTTCATGAAGAAGACAAGACACATGCCGTCAAAGTGCAGCATGTGGATATAGATGTTGTCGTCGTGATTCCTTTTTATGAAGTGCTGACAAAGGATGCCCGTGATGTCCTGCCAGAGGATCTTTCCTATAAACATGCTGTCAGTGCGAGTGCTGTGAGCAACGTGCTTGTAGCGGCATTAATGACGCAGAACTGGCCGCTTGTTGGAGAAATGATGAATAAGGATTTATTTCATCAGCCTTACCGCACAATGCTCGTCCCAGAGCTGTCGAAGGTAGAGCATGTCGCTTCACTAAAAGGAGCGTATGGAACGGCATTAAGCGGTGCTGGACCGACGATCTTAACCTTAGTTGAAAAAGGGAAGGGAGAAGCGCTGAAAAAGCAGCTTGCCCAAAACTTCCCGCATTGCGAAGTAGATTTGCTGACGGTACCTGTAGAAGGTGTTGTCGTGGAGCATGATCCTGTCAATCAAGTAAAGAACGTGCTGTAAAAATGCACGTTCCCAGCGTGTAGACAAACCCTCGCATTCGGTGTCAGTCCTGCGTGCTGGTGCTCACGAATGTCAAATTCGCTCCGTGCCAGTACTCGTCCTTCCTAGACTGCAAAGGTTTTCTATCACGCTGAAAAGAAGAAAAAGAGCTAAAATAAAGATCATTTTAGCCCTTTTTCAATAATCTGAGAACGTGCTGTAAATCTGCACGTTCTTTTTTTATCTTTGTTTTTATAGGAAGAAGCAGGGATTATTATTTAGAGGATCGAACTATTTTTTATGCGTAAAAGGGGGAGATACATTCATGAAGAAATTGATGACGGCAGAAGATTTAACGAAGATTGTTTCTGTTTCTCATCCGGTTTATTCACCAGATGGAAAAAAAGCGGTTTTTACAAAAGTCACGGTGAATGAGAAAAAAGATGATTACAACATCCATTTATGGGTTCGAGATGAAGAGACAGAGGAGCTGTCACAATGGACATTTGAGGATGGAAAGCATCATCAGCCAGTGTGGTCAAAAGACAGCAGGCAGCTTGCTTTTATTTTGCAAAAGCCAAAGGAAGTTCCTCAGCTGGCACTGATTCAGAGCCAGGGAGGCGGTGTGCGCACCTTAACGGCGATTCCATACGGGGTATCTCATCCTGTCTTTTCACCAGATGGAGCTTTCATTTATGCGGCTGTGTCACTGAAACAATCAGAATCTGTTCATGATGAAAAAAAGGAAGAGCGAGATGATTTCGCTCCTGCGGTATATGATGATTTGACCTATAAAGCTGATGGCAGAGGTTATTTAGATGGGCGTTTCACGCAGATCATTCAAGTGGATACCCACTCAGGAGAGGTAGAGGCTGTCACGAGCGGGCATCATCATCATGTGAGTCACACGGTCTCTCCGTGCGGGAAATGGCTTGCCTATATTCAATCAAATCCTAAGTTACCTTACATAAGTGACGTGTGCCTCCTGTCATTAGAGGACAGTACGACAAAGAAAATCACACAATCAGCTGGCGCTTATTCCACCGTGTCTTTTTCTCCAAATGGAGAGAGCCTCGTGTATATCGGACATGAGCGCGAATTTCAAAATGCTACCTTCCCAGCATTATGGCTGTATGATCTGAAGGAAGAAAAAGTAATTCAGCTGTCAGAAATGCTCGATATGTATGTGGGCAACTGTATGGCAGGAGATAGCGTCATGGGCGAAGCCAATCAGCTTCCGCAGTGGACAAAGGATAGCCAGGGGTTTTATGCGCTTGTTTCTGATCAAGGCAGTACAGGGATTTATTATTTCTCCGTTGAAGGCTTAGCCTATCCAGTTCGATTAGAGGCAGAATATATTACAAACTTCAGCCTTCATCCAGATGAATCCAAATTGCTGCTCAGCCGGCTTACGCACGTTTCACCAAGTGAGCTGTATGAGCTGACATTAGGGGAGGCGGATCTAAAGCAAATCACGTTCGAGCATGACACCTTTCTTAAGGAGCATGTCCTATCGGTACCAGAGCCATTTTCGTTTCAGTCAAAAGAAGGTGATGAGGTGCATGGCTGGTTTATGAAGCCTTCCCAAATGGAAGACGGGAAGAAATATCCGCTCATTTTAGAGATTCATGGTGGACCGCATGCGATGTATGGTTATACGTATTTTCATGAATTTCAAATGCTCGCTGCTGAAGGCTATGCCATCGTATATATCAATCCTCATGGCAGTCATGGATACGGACAGATGTTTAGCGACCGTGTGAGAGGAAGCTATGGTGGCGTTGATTATAAGGATGTCATGCAGGCTGTTGATCATGTGCTCAAAGCCTATGATTTACTTGATGAAACGAGGCTCGGAGTAACAGGCGGCAGCTATGGCGGTTTTATGACAAACTGGATTGTCGGGCAAACCGACCGCTTTCGCGCAGCCGTCACACAGCGGTCCATTTCAAACTGGATTAGCTTTTATGGCATTAGTGACATCGGTTATTACTTCACAAGATGGCAGATTGATGGGGATATTTATGATTCCGCCGATAAGCTATGGGACCGTTCGCCGCTAAAGTATGTGAAGCAGGTGAAGACGCCGCTTCTCATCTTGCACAGCGATGAAGACTATCGCTGCCCAGTTGATCAAGCAGAACAGCTTTTTGTAGCACTGAAGGAGCTTGGGAAAGACACAAGGCTCGTCAAATTCCCGAAGGCATCTCATGATTTATCCAGAAGCGGCCATCCGGGGCAGCGTATTCAAAGACTGACCTTTATGAAGGACTGGTTTAGAGAGAAGTTAAGCTAATAAAAAACGATCCAATTCGGGTCGCTTCAGCGTGATGACAAACCCTCGCATGCCGTGTCAGTCCTGCGTGCTGGTGCTTATGAATATCAAATTCGCTCCGCGCCAGTACTCGTCCTTCCTAGAATTCAAGGGTTTTCATATCACGCTGACAAAGGGCTAATAATGAAAAAAACGACCCGAATTCGGGTCGTTTTCATGTCATATATGAATTAGAAAACCTGTTCAACTTCTACAACGCCAGGCACTTCTTCTAATAATGCGCGTTCAATACCGGCTTTCAATGTAATGGTTGAACTTGGGCAGCTGCCGCATGCACCAAGAAGACGTAATTTCACAATGCCATCTTCAATGTCTACAAGCTCACAGTCTCCACCATCACGTAATAGAAATGGACGAAGTTTGTCCAGTACTTCCTGTACTTGGTCTTTCATTTCGACTTCAGTCATTAGATATAATCGCTCCTTTCACAACATATCACCATTATATTCATCTGGACGATAAAAATCTATTGATTGGTTTCAAAGTTTCCTTCTCATTATAGCACAATCTCATCTTGAAACAAAAAGTGATTTTGACTTTTTTCATACAGAAAATTCAGCTAAAATAAAGAAAGAATAGGGGGCTTGCCAAATGAATCAAACCGTTGATCTTTATGTATATGGAAGAGATGTACTGTGCGCTAGCTGCGTGAATCTGCCTTCTTCAAAAGACACATTTGAGTGGTTAGATGCAGCGTTAAAAAGAAAATATCCGAATCAGCCGTTTCGCATCACATATATTGATATTGAGCACCCGCCAGAAAACGAACGCCAAAAAGAATTATCTGAACGAATTCTTGATGATGAATTCTTTTATCCGCTTGTCTTAGTGGAGAATCAAATTGTTGGAGAGGGCAATCCAAAATTAAAAGACATTTATCAAGAAATGGAGAAATATGGATACAAGGAGAGCAGTGAATAAACTGTTCTTTTTTTGAGAAAACAAACAGAATAAGCGTTCCTTTTTAGGTTGAAAAAGAACGTTTGTTCGATTATAATCAAATGAAAGGAGCGTGAGCATTATGAATTATTTACTGAAACAATCTCTTCATCAGCAATTACCAATTGAGATGATTTATATGAAGAAAAACGGAGAGTGCACGAAGCGTAAAATCATTGTCCACCGTCAAACAGACCAGCTTATCCAAGCGTATTGTTTATCGAAGAAAACGATGAGAACCTTTCGTAAAGACTGCATCCTTGCCCTTGCTCCGATCAAATTGACCCGTTCATCGGCACATGCCGTTTCATAGAAAAAAAGCTCCCTCGTCATGAAGGAGCTTTGAGAAAAAATTCACATGATGTTAGCCATTGTGATGCTTGTACATCCAAAGGAGTCCGGATTTTAGAAGTCTTGGTACACGGCCAATAAGTGGACGATCTGCTACTAAGCCAAAGCCGGCTTTTTTCCCTAAAGATCCTAAGACACCTTTTAGCTTAAACTGAGGATAAGCCTCAGGAAGCGGCTCGTTTTTCCAACGTTTTTGCAGAGATTGGACAATTTGTTCTGCCTGCGCCTCGGCAAGCTGTGCACTTGGGGCATGCGGCAAGCTTGCGCAATCACCCACGACATAGACATGCTCATTTTCAGGGAGATTGTGATGAGGTGTTAATACGACGCGACCTTGTGCGTCTTTTTCAACATCCATCTCCCGTACCACTTTGCTTGGCTGAATGCCTGCTGTCCATACGATGACCTCTGCTTCAATGGCGTCATCATGGTTGTAAACAACACCTTCTTCAACCTTCGTAATATTGGCACAGTTAATGATCTTTACGTCATTTTCTTCAAACCACTTTTGCACATATAAACTTAATCTTTTTGGGAAGCTTGATAGAATCAGCTCTCCGCGGTCAAAAAGAATAATGTTTAAATCAGCACGGCTTTCTCTTAATTCACTGGCTAGCTCTACCCCGCTAAGTCCAGCACCGACGATACCAACCGTTGCACCTGCACCCAAATTGTTTAATTTGTTATACGTATGTCTTGACTGATCAATGGTTTGAATACTGTATGTATGTTCTTTCGCACCAGGGACATTATGATACTTGTCCTCACAGCCGAGTCCAATCACCGTGTCGTCATAAGGAATGGGTTCACGGTCGCTGAATAAGATCTGTTTGTTTTCAATATCAATTTTTTCTACTTCCCCATATTGAATATCCAGCTTCGGATGCTCTGGAAAAGATACTCGGATGTGATGATCAGAGATTGTTCCAGCAGCGAGTGCATAATATTCTGTTTTTAAACAGTGGTAAGGATTTCGATCAACTAATGTGATAGTAACATCATCAGGTAATTGATTTGGCAATAAGCGGTGGAGAACCCGCATATTCCCGTAACCTCCGCCGATCAAGACTAAATTTTTCATGACGATTCTCCTTTTCCCCGTAGACATTGAAAAACACTTATACTAAAAAACTTTAAGTTAAAATACCAAATAAAATTATATCGAATTTACTGTGAAACCACAATAATTGTTTCAAAATAACCTACATATTCATTAGTTAGTCCTAAATAGTAAAACATTTTACGAGGAATAGGCGTAACGATACAGATGAAGCTCATGTTTTGACTAATAGAAGGAATTTCGGTAGGATGGTAAAGCAATGTGAGGTGAAGCAAAGTGTTCCCACTGATCGAATTTTGTGTAAGTAATCTTGCACAAGGGTCTCAAGAAGCAAAAGAGAAGCTTGATAAAGACCCAAACCTAGACGTTATGGAATACGGCTGTTTAAGCTATTGCGGCAAATGTATGGACTCCCCATTTGCACTTGTGAATGGAGAATTTGTTTCAGGAGAAAATGCAGAGCAGCTAGTCGAGCGTATTTATGCTTTTATAGAGGAAAATGAGATGTTTTAAATGCACCACATGGGTCATGGGGTGCATTTTTTTCACACTTTAAGCTTCCATTTTTAAGGAGAATTAATAGAAAGCGCATCCAATATGTTATGCTAATAAAATATCATCAAAATGAAGCATCACACGAGAGAAAAAGAGGCATATGCATAATAAAAGCCCTTTGCCATGGCAGCAAAGAGCTTCTATGTATGAAAAACGGGGGATGATAAGATTGTCTCCTGAATCGACTCCTTTTATACTATAAAGAAACAACATTTTTGGAGGAAGCTCATGACATCATTTCAATTCACGAAAATGCACGGATTAGGAAATAATTATATATACGTCAATCAGATGAAGGAACAGCTTCCAGAAGAGCAGCTATCAGAGATAGCGATCCGCGTTTCTTCTGTTTATACAGGAATCGGTTCAGACGGAATGATCCTTATTTGCCCATCAGATGTTGCACCTGTGAAAATGCGCATTTTCAACAATGATGGATCAGAGGGTAAAAACTGCGGCAACGGTCTGCGCTGCGTCGCAAAGTATGTGTATGAGCATCAAATCGTAACAGACACAACGTTCCAGATTGAGACATTGTCAGGACTTGTTGAAGCGACCGTTCATGTACAAGATGATTACGTTCATTTAGTGACAGTAGATATGGGAAAACCTCGTTTTGAAAAAGAAGCGATGCCGATGCTTGGTGAACCAGCCAGCACAACGATTCATGAAGCACTTGATTTTGGCACTGTGACTTTAAATGGAACGGCTGTTTCAATGGGAAATCCGCACATCGTTTTTTATTTAGAGGACATTGAAAAGGCACCGCTTGATACAATTGGGCCAATCATCGAAAAACACGACATGTTCCCAGAAGGCGTCAATGTAGAATTTGTAGAAGTGGTCAGTGAAACAGAACTGCATTTTCGTGTGTGGGAAAGAGGGTCTGGCATTACTCAAGCCTGCGGAACGGGAGCTTGCGCTGCGGCTGTATCCACGATTGTGAATGGACAGGCGAAAAAAGAAACGGACATGACGGTTCACTTAGCAGGCGGAGATCTCATCATTTGCTGGAAAGACAACGACCATGTGCTCATGACAGGGCCTGCTGAAACGATTTGTGACGGCACATTTTATCTGTAAACCATTTATTTGAGAAAAGGCACCATCACGTTTATAATTGAAAAGAAACATCCAGTCAAAAGGAGGGATGATCATGAGTACACCAGTAACCATTACAGAAGCTGCTGCACTGCAGATTAAAGATATGATGAAAGAACATGAAGAAGAAAATGCGTTCCTACGAGTGGGCGTAAAAGGCGGCGGATGCAGCGGTCTTTCATACGGCATGGGCTTTGACCATGAAGTTTCAGAGAAAGACACGCAGTTCGAACAGCAAGGCATCCAGGTCCTTGTCGACTCCGAAAGCCTTGATATCATGAACGGCACCATCATTGATTTCAAACAATCACTAATGGGCGGCGGTTTCACCATCGACAATCCGAACGCCATTGCTTCATGCGGATGCGGTTCTTCTTTCAGAACAGCAACGAATACCGGTACGCCGGAAGAGTGTTAACAACTGATCATGGATTAAGATAAGCCTTCTTGTTCGTTTGTTTTTATAAACAACACGATCGAGGAGGCTTTTTTGATGAGGAAAATCAACCAAAAAAAGACACTCATTCAGTGTCTCTTTCTCATATTGCTTCTTCTATTTTCAACAGTTCTTTATCCAGGACATCCACCAACTCTTGGGTGCTAAACACTTTATTGCCATCTTCCACATGGACTTCAATCACAATTTTAATATTTGCGAGTTTTTCATGGTACCTCACTTCAAAAGTGCCCATTTTTTTCGTTTCATTGTTTTTATTCATTTTTTGAACTTTGGAGAGTATCTGTTTGATTTCTTCATCACTCAAACCAGAATCTAAAATTGAAGTGGGCACATGCTTTAAAAAAGGTCCTAGTTGATCAACATCAATATTCAATCCTGCTGCGAACTGAGCATAATGTTTGTTATAGTCTTTTGCAAACAGTTCTACTGAGCCACTAATCATCAGTAATAAGCTCAAACTGATCAATAAACGCTTTAACATCTTTCTACCTATCCTTCATATGATCTTCTTTATTTCCTATATCGGTTGATCAGATGAAACCTTCATTGATGCCATTATCTCTTCAACAATTTATAAATCGCTCAATTTTGTTACAGCTTGCTCTCACAACTGGCTATTTCCACTTGAAAAGAGTATCATGAGAACCAAACATAAACTGTAGGTAGAAAAGAGGTTGCTGAGGTTTGAGTGAACAAATCAATTGCAGGAACTGTCATGAACTGATTCCGTATCGTTCCAAAACGTGTCCAGCTTGCGGGATTGAGAAGCCGCTTCCGAAAAAGGAACGTGTGAAGGATCGGGTGATTTTGGTTGTGGCAGGGATTGTTGTGGTGCTGCTTGCTGCAATGGTACTTGGAATGGCGAATGCCTATATTGGGGTTTTTAAATAAACGAAAAAGGAGTTCCGCTAGTGGGAACTCCTTTTTTTGATCCGCTTTTATTTGTTTTCAAATAAGCTTGTGGAATGAAGAGGCTGTACACGGGCTTTCGGGTCCATGTAGGCTTTCGCATTGTTGACAGCCGTTGGTGCTTCACCAAATCCGCTGGCAATCAATTTGACTTTTCCTTCATACGTACAGATGTCTCCTGCCGCATAGAAGCCTTCAATGTTTGTTTCCATTGTGGATTTCACGACGATCGAGTTCTTTTCGATTTCAAGACCCCATTGCTTAATTGGTCCAAGGGAGGAAACAAAACCGAAGTTGACGATCACGTCGTCCACATCAAGCACTTGTTTTTTGTCGCCTTTGACTTCCTCCAGCACAATCTGTTCAATGCGGTCTTCACCAATGAGCTCAGTTGGGACAAATGGCGTCACTACATTGACTTTCGAATTGTGCAGGTTTTCTACACTGTGCTCATGGGCGCGGAATTTATCACGGCGGTGAATAATGGATACTTCTTTTGCGATAGGTTCAAGCATCAGAGCCCAGTCCACTGCAGAGTCTCCGCCGCCAAGAACGGCCACACGTCTGCCGGCAAATTGGTTCAAATCATTAATGAAGTAATGCAGGTTGCTTCCTTCAAATGATTCTGCTGCACCTAGCTCAAGCTTTCTCGGTTGGAATGCACCGTTACCAGCTGTGATGATGATCGTTTTAGAATAATGAATCTCTTGATTTGTCACAAGTTTAAAAATGCCATCTGCCTGCTTTTCAACCGTTTCAACTGCTTGCTCTAAGCAAATGGTTTGATCAAATTTATCCATTTGTTCCTTTAAGTTATCAACTAATTCTTGTGCGCGGATTTTTGGAAAACCAGCCACATCATAAATGTATTTTTCAGGGTAAAGAGCGGATAGTTGACCGCCGAGCTGAGGAAGGCTTTCAATGATTTTCACACTTGCCTGTCTCATGCCTCCGTAAAACGCAGTAAACAATCCAACTGGGCCGCCCCCGATAACGGTAATGTCATATACCTTAGAATCTTCTTGCATTCCTTTAATCCTCCCAAATGAAAATTGTTATCACTATATCATATCATACCACATATCGTCGTTTGACTTGTTTTGAAAAACTTGTCGTTTTTTGATGCCGAAGCTTTGAAAAAGAGGAAAAAGCGAGAAAGACCGTTTATCATAAGGATTTTCAGTTTAAAGCCTTGAAAATTGGAGCAGAACTCGCTATTATTGTTAAGGGAACTAAATATTAATTTTTTATGAATTTTTGTCGGATACGGTCAAATGCTTTCGTTTTATGTAGGTGAAAGTTCAGATTTTCACATACTTATTTTTTTGTTTAAATTTCATAAAATGCCGGAAAGCGGTTGAGAATAGCAATATGTAATTCTTTATCCGTTTTACAGCAAATTTAAAAAAGGTGGATGTGATTCCAGTGAATAAACCGAAAATCGTTGTATTAGGTGCAGGTTATGGCGGATTAATGACTGTAACAAGATTAACAAAACAGCTTGGCACAAATGATGCGGACATTACTCTTGTGAACAAGCATAATTATCATTACGAAACAACATGGTTACATGAAGCAAGTGCAGGTACACTTCATCATGACCGCTGTCGTTATCAAATCAAAGATGTGATTAACAGTTCCCGTGTCAACTTTGTACAAGCAACAGTTGAAAGCATTAATAAGGAAGCAAAGAAAGTTGTGACATCAGATGGCGAACTTTCTTACGACTACCTTGTTGTTGCACTTGGTGCTGTTCCTGAAACATTTGGTATTGCAGGACTGAAAGAATATGCATTCTCAATCTCTAATATCAACTCTGCTCGTCAGCTTCGTGAGCACATTGAGCTTCAATTTGCGACGTATAATACGGAAGCTGAAAAACGTCCAGAGCGCTTGACAATCGTTATCGGCGGTGCAGGCTTCACAGGTATTGAGTTCCTTGGTGAGCTTGGAAACCGTGTGCCTGAGCTTTGCAAAGAGTATGATATTGATCAAAAAGACGTACGTATCATCTGTGTAGAAGCTGCACCAACAGCTCTTCCAGGATTCGATCCTGAATTGATCGACTATGCAATGAACTACCTTCAAGGTAAAGGTGTTGAGTTCAAAATTGGTACAGCAATCAAAGAATGTACGCCTGAAGGCATCATTGTTGGAAAAGACGATGATACAGAAGAAATCAAAGCTGAAACTGTTGTTTGGGCTGCTGGTGTACGCGGTAACCCAATCGTTGAAGAAGCTGGATTTGAAAACATGCGCGGCCGCGTAAAAGTGTCTCCAGATCTTCGTGTACCAGAAAATGATGATGTATTCATCATCGGTGACTGTTCATTGATCATCAATGAAGAAATCAACCGTCCATACCCACCAACTGCACAAATCGCGATGCAGCAAGGTGAAACAGTAGCGAAAAACCTTGCAGCACTAGTTAAAGGTGGTTCTCTTGAAAGCTTTAAGCCAGACATCAAAGGAACAGTTGCTTCTCTTGGTGAACACGACGCTGTAGGTGTTGCGTTTGGTAAAAAACTTCAAGGAACAAAAGCTTCTGCAATGAAGAAAATCATCGACAACCGTTCTTTATTCATGGTTGGCGGCCCAGGACTTGTTCTGAAAAAAGGAAAATTCAAGTTCTTCTAAACCTTAATAGACAAAAACGTGTATCCTCGTGATACACGTTTTTTTTATGACGTATGGCATATTTTCTTACTTGGTCATCGGCAGCAAAGTATGTTATGATGAATTATCAGAAAATTTAGATTAAGGGAGTGAGCAATATGAATGCACAAACAAAAGAAAAAAAATCCACCTGTCAATATTGTTCGGGGAAAGGGTATTTTCAGCTATTGCTCGGCGGATCTGAAACATGTGAGGAATGTAAAGGGACAGGAAAGAAGCTTTAATCCATCTGCTTTTTCCATTGATTGACTTCATCTCTATTTCCAAGTTAAACTAATGATGGGATATTTGGGGGTGGAGATGAAGTGATCAGTTTACCAGTCGTTATCATTTCAGTTATTTTATTTTTCGTGTTATTCTTCGGCATTGGCTTTTTGCTCAATATGCTGCTGAGAATGTCATGGATTATGGCTATTTTATATCCAATTGTATGCCTTTTCATTATCAATAATCAAAAGATGATCGCTTATGTCAGAGAACCGGGCATTGCTTTTTCAGGGATAGGAGAACGCATTGTCTCTCTCGCTGCGGCAGATATCATTATCTTGTTAAGCGGTCTGATTGGTGCAATTGCATCAGGTTTTGTCATCAATGCACTTCGAAAAAGAGGGTATCAAATGTTTTAACTCACTTGTAGACATGCAAGTGGGTTTTTTTGTTTCTCCTTTGCATAGTTTCCATTTTGTTTGGAAACAAATAGATGGGTAGAGGAGTGACAAATAAAGATGAAAACATGGATGAAACGATTGTTCATGACAGCCCTTTTCATGCTTGCTCTCTTGACAAGCTTTACGGGCATATCTGGAGTTGAACCAAGTGATTTAGCTGTCTGGGTGAAAGAGACTGATCCTGTTAAGCAAGTATCTTCTTTTTTCCAACAGCAAAAAAGGGAAACGATGGCACTCAAAAGTGATGACTTGCGGGCTGTTTCTCTCGAAGAAGCGTTTAATTGGAACGATTACCCGAAGCAAAAGGTTGTCGCCACAGGTTATACAGCAGGTGTGGAATCAACAGGTAAAACGAAGGAACACCATGCATATGGCATTACATATTCAGGCGTCAAAGTGAAACGTGACTTATATTCAACTGTGGCAGCAGACCCATCAGTCTTTCCGATTGGAACCGTGCTGTTTATCCCAAACTATGGCTACGGAGTGGTCGCAGATACGGGAAAAGCCATTAAAGGTCATAAGCTTGATTTATACTATGAAACCGTAGATGATGTGTATAGAGAATGGGGTAAAAAAGTGCTTGATGTGTATATCATCAAAAAGGGCGAAGGGACGTTAACGGAAAAAGACTTAAACCAGCTCAATGAAGCAGAATCAATGCAAGTGTTCCGTCAGCAGTTTCAAGCCAATAAAGAATAAAAAAGCTTTGGACAAGTTTTAGGTCCAAAGCTTTTTTCGCTTCTACATGAAGTAATAATCTAAGATGAGTGTCAGTAAGATCCCTGTTAAGCCGCCAAAGAAGACTTCAATCGGCTTATGACCAAGAAGCTCTTTTAATTTCTTTTGCTTTTCTTTTTCTTCCGCACTCGGGAAATTCTTTGCTTCAGAAACAAATCGGTTAAAATCTGTCACCAGCTTGTTAAGTACAGTCGCCTGTTCTCCTGCCTGTCTGCGCACACCTGTCGCATCGAACATGGTAATAATGGCAAAGATGGCGGAAATGGCAAAGATAGATGTATCTAGCCCGTGCTCTAAAGCCACTGCTGTTGAGAGTGCTGTTACGGCTGCGGAGTGTGAACTTGGCATTCCGCCTGTGCTTGTAATGAGCGACCAATCTAGTCGTCTAGAAATGATAAATTGAATCGGTACTTTTACAAATTGAGCAAAAAAGATGGCTGCAAGGCTGGCAAGCAGCGGAAAATTCATCAGTACGCTCATGAACAAGAAACATCCTCTCTGTAAGAAAAAATATGGTGCGAAATGATGGACTGTGTACCCTAGTAAGATGAAAAAATGATAGCAGTATCAAATGCTGCCAAGTCCATGTTCAATTATAACATTAAAGAAAGTAGATGTGGAACGAGGAGAATGCAGGCGGGCTGCACAAGTTTTCATCGCTTTTTTCATGATGCCCTTCCGCGTGTGAAAATATAAATGTTCATTAAGTAAAGACAGACTGGCAATGATCGTATAGGCACGTAAATTTTGATATAATAGAAGTTCCAATGTGAAAAATGGAGTTCATTGAAGGAGCGTGTGATAAATATGTTTTTCTCGACAAATGAATTGCAGCATAAAGATACACTGGTGATCGGACTTTTTCAAAAGAGCCAATTATCAGGAAAAGCAAAAGAAATGGATGAATTACTTGAAGGAAGAATCACTGAATTATTAAAAGAAGGCGATATTTCATCTAAACGAAATCAGCTTTCGAAGTTTTTCCCATCCCCTGAGACAGGCATCAAACGCATTTATTTTGTCGGACTTGGGAAGGAATCAGATTACACGTTTGAAGAGGCAAAAGAAGGGTTTGCCCATTTATTTAAAAAGCTCCATCAAGATAAAAAGCAAGCGGTTTCGGTCTTGCTGGACACGTTTATTGGAAAGGATCTGCCTGCCCAAGATGCAGCCCATGCCCTTTCTGAAAGCTGCCTTTTAGCTACATATGAATTACAAGATTTTAAACATAAAACAAATGAACCGGATCGCTTTATCGAGTTTGTTTATGCGACGACGGAGCATGATACAGCTGAAATTCAGGCGAGTCTGAAAGTGGGCGAGGTCTACGGACAGTCCGTCAATTCGGCCCGTACTCTTGTGAATATGCCGCCGAACATGCTCACATCCTCTGATCTGGCTTCGTACGCGGCAGAGCTTGCGTATAAATACGAATTTGAGATTGAAATTTTAGATAAAGAACAGATGGAAGAGCTCGGAATGGGCGGTATTTTAGCCGTCAATAGAGGCTCAACCGAACCGCCAAAGCTCATCGTATTGAAATATCAAGGCAAGGAAGAATGGACAGACGTCATCGGGCTTGTCGGTAAAGGTATCACGTATGATACTGGTGGCTATTCTTTAAAGCCAAGAGCCAGTATGGTTGGGATGAAAACAGATATGGGCGGTTCAGCCTCTGTTTTAGGCGCCATGGAAATCATTGGTGAACTGCGCCCAGAGCAAAATGTCATTGCTGTCATTGCCTCGACAGACAATATGATCTCAGCTGACGCCATGAAACCGGATGACGTCATTGTGTCACTTAGCGGTAAAACAATCGAAGTGCTGAACACGGATGCAGAAGGCCGTCTTGTTTTAGCAGATGGGGTGACATATGCGAAGCAGCACGGTGCCTCTGTCCTTGTAGACGTGGCCACATTAACAGGCGGGGTCATTGTGGCACTTGGAAATGAGACAACAGGCGTCATGACGAATAACGATGAACTATATGCTCAGTTTAAAGAGGCATCAGAAGAATGCGGTGAAATGATTTGGCAGCTGCCAATCACTGAAAAAGATAAAAAGCGCGTACGAAACAGCAAAATGGCGGATCTCAATAACTCACCAGGCCGCGATGGTCATGCGATCATGGCAGGAGCATTCATTGGTGAATTCGCTGAGGATACGCCTTGGGTTCACTTAGATATTGCAGGAACAGCAACAACAGAAAAGCCTTCATGCTTTGGGCCAACAGGGGCGACAGGTGTGATGGTGAGATCATTGGCCACATTTGTGGAACGATTTGAAGGAAAGAAATAAAGGATCAGGCTCTGCCAAATGGCGGGGCTTTTTTTATGTAGGACATACGCCATTTGACGAAGAAAATTTTCTATGGTAACATACGTTGGTACTTTAATTATCTACTACATTAGTAAACTAAAGGATTTCGGAGGTTTCACCATGAATGCAGTTGTTTTAGCGGTTGTTTTAATGTTGATATTAAGCTTGCTGCGGGTCAATGTCGTGATTGCGCTGGCACTCGGTGCTTTAGCTGGCGGACTTGCAGGTGGATTAGGCCTGGGAGGAACAGTGGAAGCCTTTACTGACGGGCTCGGAGGAAATGCGACAGTTGCCATTAGCTATGCACTTTTAGGGGCATTTGCTGCGGCGCTGACAAAAACGGGTCTTCCAGATGCCATGGTTGAAGGAGCAGTGAAGCTTTTAGGAAAAGAAGGCGACTCAAGAAGAAAAACATTATCAAAAGTACTGATCATTCTTGTGATTTTGATCGTATCTTGTTTTTCACAAAACGTCGTTCCTGTTCACATTGCCTTTATTCCGGTCTTAATTCCGCCATTATTAAAAGTGTTTAACGAGCTTCAAATTGACCGCAGACTGCTAGCGTGTGTCATGACCTTCGGACTCACTGCACCATATATTTTACTTCCAGTCGGTTTTGGACAGATTTTCCACGGAATGCTCCGTGATAATATGAAGGATGCAGGTCTAGCTGTGAATTTAGCAGATATTCCATATGCAATGCTGATCCCTGTTGGGGGGATGGTCCTAGGATTGATCGTCTCCCTTTTCGTGTATCGTAAGCCAAAAGTATATGAAGATCGCGACATTACAGATGTAGAGAAATCAGCGTATACGAAAAAAAGTCTATTCTTTGCTGGTCTTGCCATCCTCGTGTCATTGATTGTCCAGCTTTATCTGTCTCAAAGCCTTGGCGTGGAAGGTATGATCTTCGGTGCACTTGCAGGACTGCTTGTCTTGTTTGTGACCGGAATGATGAAACGCGATGAAGCAGATCAACTGATTACATCTGGAATGAATATGATGGCATTTATCGGTTTTGTCATGCTTGTTGCGGCTGGATTTGCCAACGTTTTAACCAAAACAGGAGACATTGAAACGCTTGTTAAAGCATCTTCACAATTTATCGGCAACAGCCAGAGCCTCGCGGCAATTTTAATGCTGCTTGTGGGTCTGCTTGTTACAATGGGGATCGGATCATCATTTGCAACGATTCCAATTATTACGACCATCTTTGTTCCACTTTGTTTACACCTAGGGTTTAGCCCAATGGCGACAATTGCAATTATCGGTTCAGCTGCGGCTGTTGGGGATGCAGGTTCTCCTGCAAGTGACAGTACGCTTGGACCGACATCTGGATTGAATATGGATGGACAGCATCACCACATTTGGGGTACTTGTGTTCCAACATTCGTATTTTATAATGTACCGCTTGTCCTGTTCGGCTGGATTGCGGCAATTATTCTTTAACATAAAAAGCTTGTAGAAAAACGTTGTTTTTTCTATAAGCTTTTTTGTGATGTTTTCTCCATTTTTTTGCTGTCCAAAGATGAAAAAATAATTAGGACAAAAGTATGAATTAAATGAATCTTTCTTCCTCTTTCTTACGTATATATGCTGATAAAAATGAAAAGGGGAAGATGAGAGATGTCATTTTTTAAAAAGCTAGCGGCAAGTGCTGGGATTGGTGCAGCGAAGGTAGATACCATTTTGGAGAAAAACGCTTATTATCCAGGTCAAGAGGTAAGGGGAACTGTCCATGCAAAGGGCGGGAAAATCTCTCAGGACATCCGCTATATCGATGTCAAGATTCAAACGCAATATGTGATTGTGCAAGATGATGAAGAGCGTAGAAAATATGTGAACATCTATTCTTTACGGGTGACGGATTCTTTCATCATCCAGCCTGGCGAAAAGCATGAATTTCCGTTTTCATTTATTCTTCCTATTGATACCCCGATGACTATCGGAAAAGTAGAAATTGCAGTGATGACAGACCTTGATATCCAAGGCGGAATCGATAAATCTGACTATGACCGTATTTTTGTTGAAGCACATCCTTGGGTGAAAAATATACTGGAAGCCACTAGAAATCTAGGCTTCCACTTGAACGAAGCGGACTGTGAACAAGCACCTTACTTCCAGCGTCGTCTGCCATTTGTTCAAGAATTTGAGTTTATTCCGACATCAGACTACTATCGCTATATGCTTGATGAGTTAGAGCTGATTTTTCTGATAGATGAGAATGGATTAGACGTTATTTTCGAAGTCGACCGCAGAGCAAGAGGCCTGCGAGGGTGGCTGGAGGAAATGTATAATGACGGAGAACAGCTTGTACGCTACCGCTTCAGTCAATCAGATCTTGAAGATGTAGAAGCGCTTGAAGGAATGCTAGAAGAAATCATAGATCAATACGCTGAGTAATGATGAAAAAAGAGCTTGAATGAAGACAGGCTCTTTTTTCTATGATCCACTTGAAGATGATGTCTGCACTTATGACGCAGCTTGTTGTTTTCGAAAGGATGTGGCTTTTGATACAGAGCGATAAATTTTAGGTGCCAGCATCGCAAGTAATATGGTCAATGCGTAGTCTTTCACCATAAACCAGATCATAAAGAACCATGTGGTTTGATAGGAAATGGGTGCATTCAGCCACACATTTAATGCGAGGTACGTATAAGTCGTTCCGATCACATACATGACGGTCGTACCTGCAATAGCTGCAAGCAAAAAGCGGCCAAAGCCAGGATTTTTTCTTTTTTCTAAAATGAATCCAGCTAGCCAGGCAGCAGGAATATACGATAATACAAAACCACCGCTTTTGCCTAAAATAACCCCAAAGCCCGCTGAGAACTGTGCGAATACAGGTGCACCAGCAATTCCAACTAAGGCATATACAATCATAGCCAATGCGCCAAGCCGTCTGCCGAGCAAGAGACCAGCAAGTACACAAAAAAACGGCTGCATTGTAAGTGGAATTCCGCCGACCTGCAAAAACGGCACAATGGATGTGATATTGGCTCCAATAGCCATGAGTGCAGCAAACATTCCGACTAGCACAAAATCAGCGGTTCTTGTTTTCTGTTGCATGATGTTTCCCCCTGTCTTATCTTACAAATAGATTAAGGGGATGAGAAGTATTTGTCAACCTGTTTTTATTATTGGTTAACAAAAAACCCACCCATGAAAAGGGCGGGTCTGTATTAAGCTTCTGTCATAGAAGACGCATCGATCGCTTGATGAACAGGCACATAATCATAGCCGAGATCACGAGCGACGGCTTCATATGTGATATGTCCGTTCATGACATTGACACCTTCTGCGATGGCTTTGTTTTCTTGAATGGCTTTTGCAGCGCTTTTATTAGCAATTTGCAGTGCGTAGGGAACGGTGACATTCGTTAAAGCAACAGTTGATGTCCGTGGAACTGCTCCAGGCATATTGGCAACTGCATAATGTAAAATACCGTGTTTTTCATAAGTAGGCTGATCATGTGTTGTGATATGATCTATTGTTTCGACAATGCCGCCTTGGTCAATCGCTACGTCTACTATGACGGAACCAGGCTTCATTTGCTTCACCATTTCTTCCGTCACAAGCGTTGGTGCTTTGGCACCTGGGATCAGCACCGCACAAATGAGAAGGTCTGCCTCACTGACTGAATCAGCAATGTTTACTGGGTTAGACATTAACGTTTTCATTTGATGACCAAATTGATCGTCCAGCTGACGCAAGCGTTCTGCGTTTACGTCAATAAGAGTGACATCTGCGCCAAGCCCAATCGCCATTTTCGCTGCGTTTGTTCCAACAACACCGCCGCCTATAATTGTGACCTTCCCTCTTGATACCCCTGGTACGCCTGCGAGCAAGATGCCTTTACCGCCTTTTGGCTTTTCTAAAAATTGTGCACCGATTTGAGCGGACATTCTGCCCGCCACTTCAGACATAGGTGTTAAGAGAGGGAGTGATGTTCCGTCCGTTACTGTTTCATAAGCAATAGCTGTGACGCCTTTTTGTTTTAATGCTTCAGCCAAGGAGGGCTCTGCGGCAAGATGCAGGTACGTAAATAAGATGAGTCCTTCTCTGAAATATGAATATTCCTCAGGTAATGGTTCTTTTACCTTCATGATCATATCAGAAGATGCCCACACATCTTTCGCTTGATCAAGAATTTCTGCACCAACAGACACATAATCGTCATCAGTGAATCCGCTTCCAAAACCAGCGTTTGTTTCAATTAAAATCTGATGTCCAGCTGAAAGTAATTGAGAAGCTGCTCCTGGTGTTAATGCCACTCGGTTTTCATTGTTCTTAATCTCTTTCGGAATGCCGATGATCATGTTTATTCCTCCCATGCTTATCTATTCATATTGTATGTCTAGTGTATCCTGAATGTTTAAAAAATGCTTCGGTTGAAATAAAAAATAAAAAAACGCCTCTTTGTGAAATTTCACAAATGGACGTTTTTTAGCTTCATATCAAGGTATATGGTCATTTTCTCATTCATGTTTTTTAAATCTATTTCTGCAATGTCTGTAATACGTTTTAATCTGTAATTCAATGTATTGATGTGGATGTTTAATTGCTTTGCGGCAATATTGGCATTGCTGTCACAGTCAATAAATCGTTCAAGGGTTTCGACTAGGTTGGAATGATGCCTCAGGTCGTAATCTTCCAGCTTTGATAAAGAATAACTGGAGTAAGATGAGCCCCTTCGTTTTTCAGCGAGGACATCTAAATATTGATAAATACCAAGTTCAGAAAAACTGTGTAAACGTTCGGTTTCAACAGGAAAGCGCTCTTTTGTTTTTAATACAGCCAGTGCTTCTTTATAGGAAGGCTGAATATAAGAGATGTTATCGTAAATTCCACCAATCGCTGCTTGAACGTGATGGATATGATACCGGTCAGACAGCTGCTGCAGCATGCCGCTCGTGAATTGTTTAATATCGTGCAGCGGGTGTTCCGTTTTGGGTGAGACAAGAATAATGAATTCGTGAAAATCAACAGTTGTTAACAGCACTTGGACTTGCTGCGTTGTTTCAAGCAGGTAAGATAGCTTTTTTTCTGTGTCTTCTGTGAGTTCGTCACGAAGGCGGAAGATGATGATGGCATACGTGTCTGGACATCTGATGCCAAGTCTTAAAAATAGGTCTAGCATCTCATCCTTTTCATGAATATGACCTGTGAGCATCTTCCAGAAAAGCTCCTGATTGCGTTCTTCTGTTTTCGTTTTGCGAATTTGTAAGTTAAGTAATTTGTTTTTAACAGCATGTGCTGCCATCTTCAGAAGGTCCATTTCTTCTTCTGAAAAAGGCTGTGTGGACTCAATCGCCCAGATAAAACCGAGTACTTCTTTGTCCTTCCAGATTGAAATGGCAACCCTGCTAGATAAACCCACCTCTGCAATTTGAGGGACACGAAGCGGTTCGTCTGTTTTAAGGAGTGTAGGAATGATACCGTCCTTCCAAAGCCGATTAATGACTTTTTCCGGTACACGGCGGGAGATAATGGTTGAAGTTCTGGCGGGATCAGTAAAATCATTATGAGTGCTATAGGCCAACAATCGATGATGCGTATCTTCTATAGTAATAGGGCAATTGAGCACATCACTAATTTGGTCTGCCACATCCTCTAAACGATCAAGACTATACTTGAATGGATCTGTCTTTTTTGTCATAAAAACCCCTGCTTTTTCGAATATTTCACGTACTTACATTATGAAGAGAAAGAGGTACGTAAATCAATAACAAAATGCCATAAATTTAAAAAAAGAGAAAGCCCAGAGAAGCAAGCACATCGATGCTGAATGAAGGCGAAAAAGAAATAGTACAATAATAACGTAGTAAAAAATCAATAGGCGGAAAGATTCAGTGAAGTGTGTCTACACTTATTAAGAATATATGACCAAAAAAATGTTAAATACTAGATAAAAAGCGAAAAAACAGTAATTCTATAGACTCATTTTGTAAAATAAAAACAGATTTGTTTGACTGTGTATCATTTCTGTTTTTATAATAATAACGTCAAAAAATAAGTGGATTAGCCCATTATATGGCGGCTATGCACGGGAGGTAATGAGGAATATGTCAGGAATTATTCGCGTAACCCCAGAAGAACTAAGAGCGACCGCTAAGCAATATGGTGTTGAAAGTCAAGAAGTGTTAAACCAAGTTGATCGTCTAAATAGAATGATCTCTGATTTAAAAGGAATGTGGGAAGGTGCTTCTAGTGAAGCATTTGCTGATCAATACGAGCAGTTAAAGCCTTCATTCATCAAAATGTCTGATCTACTAACAGATGTCAGCAATCAGCTTGATCAAACGGCAAATACACTTGAAAGCACTGACCAAGACATCGCAAGCCAAATCCGCGGCTAATCAAAGGGATTTCCTTTCTAAGTGTGAAAAGCAGAAAAAGCGCCGAGTGTGTCAATGGATGCCGGCGCTCTTTCTATTTTGTGAGGTGGAAATTTGTGTATATCGATATTACCATCGACTTAAAAAATTATGATGGCAGTGTGTTTGATTTGAGACTATCAAATTATTTACATATTAAACAAGTCATCCATATCGCCTGGCAGGCAAAACAAATCTCACTTCCTAAGCGAGAAGGCGGCTGGGTGCGAGTAGTCAATAAGAAAGCTGTGTTTTCAGGCGAATATAAGCTGTCAGACTGTGGAATCACCACAGGAGACAGGCTGGAAATACTATGAAAGGACTTTTGTAAATGGCAGATAAAAAGAGTTCCTATTTAGAAGAACAATTAGAAGCAGTTATGAAAAAAGAGGGTGGCGCCTACAGCTTCATTTTTCAAAGAGAGACAATTAAACTCTTAGACGGTTTAGAAGCGGCACCGATCAAAGACATCAATCCTTCATTCAAAAAAGAGATTCAATTAACTGAAGATGAGGTCATCATTTCTATTCAACCGCCTCCTGCCTATCAGGAATTTCGTTTCATCCATGCAAAGGATGAAAAAAGCAAATGGATTTTTTCATACCAGCTTGTCGATGCAGTTTGCAAACATGACGTGAAGCGGCTGCATCCTATTGTTTCTCCTGAAAACATTGTTTTTCATCAAGGCTTAGCTCCTGCATTTTTGCATTACGGGGTCAAAGAAAGCATCCCGCCATATGAAACGGATGACCATCGTTTATTAAAAGAAGTCAAAGCCGTCATTCTTCGAGTGGTGGACCATGAATATCAGTTTCAGGAATATGTGGCATACAGTGAGACGCTGAAATTATCTGAACTGGCAAAAGAAATCGTTGAAACGCAGTCGCTGGAAGAATTGTCTGCCCTCACTCAGCAAAAAATCGAAGCGATTGAAACGAAAGAGAAAACGCTATTAACCATTCCGAAAAAGAAATGGAAGATCGAACGATATATCGGGCTAGGTCTGCTTGTCCTATTAATCCCTGCTTTGGTGTACACCATATACACCTTCTTTTTTGCGATGCCGAAACACGAAGCGTATGTCGAGGCAAACAAATATTATCTCAACAAACAGTACAGCCAAGTGGTGGATACGTTAGAAAAATATTCAGCCAATCAAATGCCGGTCTCTCTTCAATATGAACTGGCCATTTCGTATGTACAAACGAATCAAGGCAACCTGTTACTCGATCAGCATAAAAAAGAAATCACAGATACATACACATTACAGACTGATCCTCAATATTTCCTTTTCTGGATTCATATTGGACAAGGCAATAGCAAGGAAGCACTTGATATTGCACGTGTACTTGGAGACGACCGGTACATATTCACGGCACTCGTCGCCTACCGCAATGACATTCAAAACGATGACAGTCTTACTGCAGAAGAAAAACAAAAACAGCTAGACCCGATTATTAAGGAAATGGCGAAATATGAAGAAAAAGAAACAACGGAGACAAGCACCAACGACTCCTCGGGCGCAAGCCAAACAGATGAAACAGCTGAACAAAAAGAGCAGTCAAAAGCCGATCAAGAGAAAAAAGAGAAAGAATCTGAAGCGAAAAAGAAAACCTCTCAGACGAAAAAAGATGAGAAAAAATAATTCTTTCGATACAACTGACAGTTGCTGCTGTCCCATGAGGAGGTGGAGCGTTTGAGTCTTCTTTGGGTTTTTTATGAGGAGGATTATCAAACCGTCCGTTTAGACGAGCAGTTCAATCGAGAAGCTGTGATTGGACCTGAAATAGAGCATACGGTGACAATCCCTACACTTTCGTTTGATGAAGGGGTCATCCGTTTATCTCCCGATGAACCGAATGATGGCTTTTCCATTTATCAGGGTGAAGGGAAGAAAGGCACATTACTTCTACATGAACCATATAAACTTGGATCACTTACACTTATGTTAATGGAAGCACATCATGACCAACACATTTATTACCTAGGAAATAGAGTCGAGCTGTCTTTTTCACGTGAGAACAAAGATGAGATCGATGTGTGGAAAGAACAAGCGCATTCCATGTTTCAAGATGCGAGCCAGTTTACTTTGGAGAAGATCGAAGGAACTTGGTATGTCATGCCTCAGGACGAGACGATTTATGTGAACGGGAAAAAAATCCATGGTCCAGAGAAGGTTTATACTGGAGATGAACTGTTCTGGAACTTTCTAACGGTGACATTGAAAGATGATGATTTATTGCAGGTGACTGCATATGAACCATTTCAAACACGTTTGGAAAAAACAAGAGCACCAAGCACAGAAACAAAACAAAAATATCCTTTATATAGACGAACACCTCGTTTAATTTATGACCTGCCAGATGACCGGGTATCCTTTAGCTTTCCTTCGCAGGAGAGTGAAAATAACAGCAGAGGGCTTTGGCTTGTTGTCCTTCCGCCGCTTGTGATGCTTCTTGTGATGGGGATTGTCGCTCTTGTCCAGCCACGCGGGATCTTTATCGTCGTGTCGATGGCGATGTTTATCATGACATTAATCACATCGTCCGTTCAATACTTTAAAGAGAAATCACAACGCAAAAGACGGGAAGAAAAACGGCAGCGAGTCTATTCTCTATACTTAGAAAATAAACGAAAAGAGCTGCAAGAGCTCTACGACCGCCAGCAATATATTTTGACGTATCATTATCCGTCATTTGAACAAATGAAGTACTTAACGTCAGAAATTAGCGGCCGAATTTGGGAAAAAACACTTGTGAGTGACGATTTCTTGCAGCTGCGTCTTGGGACGGGTGCAGTCCCATCAAGCTATGAATTATCGATGAGCGGCGGCGATATGGCCAATCGTGACATGGATGACTTAATGGAACAAACGCAGCACATGCAAAAGGTCTATCGTGAAGTGAAGGATGTACCCATTACATTTGGTCTTGCAGATGGCCCAACAGGCTTGATTGGAAAGCCAGCGATTGTGAAAAAGGAGCTTCATCAGCTTGTTGGACAGCTTGCTTTCTCGCACAGCTATCACGATTTGAGATTTGTCTTTATCTTTCATGAGCAGGAGTATGAGAATTGGGAATGGATGAAGTGGCTTCCGCATTTCCAGCTGCCTCATACATACGGCAAAGGGTTTATTTACAACGAACAAACACGCGATCAGCTGTTGTCCTCGATTTATGAAATTTTACGTGAACGTGATTTAGAAGAAGAAAAAGAGAAAAAAATCTTTACGCCTCACTTTGTGTTTATCGTGACAAATCACGAGCTTATTGCTGAACATGTGATTTTAGAATATTTAGAAGGCAGCCGGACAGACCTTGGCATCTCAATTATTTTTGCTGCTGAAACAAAGGAAAGCTTAGCTGAAAATATCTCGACGCTTGTCCGTTATATTAACGAAGAAGAAGGAGACATTCTCATTCAGCACAAGAAAGCCGTCCGAATTCCATTTCAGCTTGATACACATGAGCGCGGGGACAATGAGCTGTTTGCCAGAACGCTGAGAACATTAGATCATCAAGTTGGCATGACCAATTCGATTCCTGAAACGGTCTCCTTCCTTGACCTTTTTCATGCCAAACAGGTAGACGAGATTGGTATTCGTGAAAAATGGCTCACATCAGAAACGGCCAAATCACTATCTGTGCCAATCGGTTATAAAGGGAAAAATGACATTGTGGATCTGAATCTGCATGAAAAAGCACACGGTCCGCACGGCCTGTTGGCGGGAACAACAGGATCAGGGAAAAGTGAATTTTTACAGACGTACATTTTATCGCTCGCTGTACACTTTCACCCGCATGAAGTCGCTTTCCTGCTGATTGACTATAAAGGAGGCGGAATGGCGCAGCCGTTCCGAAATATTCCTCATTTACTTGGCACCATCACCAATATTGAAGGCAGCAAAAACTTTAGTGAAAGAGCGCTTGCCTCAATTAAAAGTGAATTGAAGAAAAGACAACGGTTGTTTGATCAATATCATGTGAATCACATCAATGATTATACGAAGCTCTATAAGGAGAAAAAGGCTGAACAGGCAATGCCTCATTTATTCTTAATCTCTGATGAGTTTGCTGAATTAAAAAGTGAAGAGCCGGACTTTATCAGGGAGCTTGTCAGTGCTGCACGTATCGGCCGAAGCCTCGGGGTCCATCTCATTTTGGCTACCCAAAAGCCAGGCGGGGTCATCGATGATCAGATTTGGAGTAACTCCCGCTTTAAGGTCGCACTAAAAGTACAAGATGCGTCAGACAGTAAGGAAATATTGAAAAATAGTGATGCGGCGTCCATTACCGTTACAGGCCGCGGCTACTTACAAGTGGGAAACAATGAAATTTATGAATTGTTCCAATCAGCTTGGAGCGGTGCGCCATATATGGAAGATGGCTACGGATCAGAAGATGACATTGCCATTGTGACAGATACTGGACTCATTCCGTTATCAGGGGTAAGTACAGAGCCGGCAGTGAAGAAAGAGACAGTATCGGAGATTTCTGCTGTTGTGGATGAAATTGAACGTATGCAGCAGGAGCTTGGGATTGAGAAGCTTCCAAGTCCATGGCTTCCACCGCTTGAAGAACGGATTCCAAAAACACGTTATGCGTCGAGTGAAGAGCATGTCTTCCATTTTGCGCTTGTCGATGAGCCAGATCAGCAAAGCCAGCATCCACTTTCTTATCAAATGATGGAAGATGGGAACATTGGCATCTTCGGTTCCTCCGGCTACGGCAAATCACTTGCTGCGACAACACTGCTCATGAGCTTTGCGGAGAGATATTCACCTGAAGAATGGCATGCGTATATTTATGACTTCGGAAACGGGACATTGCTTCCGTTAGCCAAGCTGCCGCACACGGCGGATTATTTCTTAATGGATCAAATGAGAAAGATTCAAAAGTCAATGACGCGTTTGCGGGAAGAGGTTGAATACCGCAAGCGGTTATTCAGGCAGCAAGAAATGAGTCATATCAAAATGTACAACGCCTTAAATGAGAAAAAGCTCCCGTTCATTTTCATCGTGATCGACAACTTTGACATTGTCAAAGACGAAATGCATGAACTTGAATCTGAATTTATCCAGCTGAGCCGTGATGGACAATCATTAGGAATTTACTTCTTGATTACAGCGACTCGGGTAAACGCAGTCCGCCAATCTCTTATGAATAACCTGAAAACAAAGGTTGTTCATTACTTAATGGATCAAGGAGAGGCGTATTCGATTATTGGCAGACCGAAATTCAGCTTAGAACCGATTCCAGGACGAGTCATTATCAATAAAGAAGAGCTTTACTTTGCGCAAATGTTCCTGCCAGTTGAAGGAGAGAACGATCTCGAACTGTTTGAGCATTTGAAAGAAGAGATACAGCTTCTTCATGATCGCTTTGAATCAGCTGAAAAACCAAAGCCTGTGCCAATGCTTCCTGATAAACTGACCATTTGGGAGCTGGAGAGTCGTTTAGAAGAACAAAAACAGCCGTATGACATTCCAGTCGGACTAGATGAGGAATCTGTTGCACCTGTTTACTTTGACTTGAAAAAGAATAAACACTGCCTCATCATCGGTCAAACGCAGCGAGGGAAAACAAATGTGACAAAACTGATTCTTGATCAGCTTTTAGCAGCAAGACCTGAGAAGCTGGCCGTGTTTGATTCGATTGATCGGGGTCTTTCCCATTATGCAAAGGAAGAGAATATCGATTACCTTGAAACAAAAGATGATATCACTGAATGGGCAGAGGAAATAGACCGTTTATTCAAGGTGCGGGAAGAGATGTACGTCGAAGCTGTACGCAGGGGAGAGACCGATCAGTTGTCGTTCCCTCAAATTGTGCTTGTGATTGATGGCATTACGCGTTTTCAGCAGACGATCGATCCGCGTCTTCAAGATCAATTGGCTGATTTCATGAAGTCATATGCACACCTAGGCTTTAGCCTGATCGCATCAGGGAATCATACCGAATTCAGTAAAGGCTATGATGCACTCACAAACGAAATTAAACAAGTTCGTCATGCCATGTTACTCATGAAAAAATCAGAGCAAAACATCATACCGCTTCCATATGCAAGACAAGAACCAGATATTCAGCCAGGGTTCGGGTATTTGGTTGAAAACGGGAAAGAGAAGAAAATCCAGGTTCCTTTATGTGCGGTAGAAAGGAAGAGTGTTCAATGACAGAGCAGCAAAAAAGCTCCATCAAAATCGTATCGACCATGATATTGATTCTTGTTCTGCCGGTTTTATTTTTCCACCTCATTGGAGATGACCCGGCAAAACAGAAAAAGAATGCCACACGTAATATTGCTGTGGTCAATGAAGATATGGGAGCGAGCGAAAGTGAAAACACCGCTCGTTTCGGACAGGATGTCGTGGCAGCATTATCAGAGCGTCCAGATTATACATGGACCGTAGTGAATCGCAGTGCGGCGGAAAATGGACTGAAAAACAGAAAGTATGACGCTGTCCTCTATATTCCGTCTGATTTCTCTAAAAATGTGCTCAGCTATGATAAAGACCACCCTGAAAAGGCATCCATTCAATTTTCTATTCAAGACCAGCTCAATTCAGTCAATAAAGAGAAAGTGCAAAGAGAGCTGGAAAATGCGCAAAAGAAAATGAATGAACAGATGTCAACGTTATACTGGAGTTTTGTATCACAGGAAATCGGCAATGTTAGAGAAGAGTTTGAGCATATTGTCGGCAAAGAAGTCGAATTCCAAAACACAATGTATAATTTCTATAAGCCGAACTCAAACAAACTATCAGATGCCGTTCAGCAGCAGAAGAAACAAATAGAAGAATTAAAAAATGCGATGACCGACTCACAGAAGCAGTATAAAGACGGTTTGAGTACAACAGAAGAAGCTAAGAACCAGTTAAAGGACTTTGTGAAAGCAGTCGATCAATACCAGCAGTATCAAGACAAACAAAAGGACCTCTTGATCAAAGCGCAATCGACAAGCAAAAAACAAATCCAGCAAGGGCTTAAACAGCTCGCTGATATTCAAAACCAAAATGCCCGCAGCTTTAGTGATCAAATGGGCGGGCTCAAAACAGACATCAACGGGGTACAAAGTCAGCTAAACACAACGGACAGCGCCATCCAATCTGTTCAAAAGTCAAGAGAGGACGCTATTCCTAAGCAATCAACGGGATTAACGGAACTTGTGAAGGCATCTCAGAAGGAACTGATTAAAAACTATGAAAAGCAGTACCTGGAATACTATAAAAATAAGATGGAAGCCTTGCAAAATAATTTAAAAGAAAAAAGGGAGCAGATTTTAGCTGAAACTGAAAAGCCAGAGGACTCCAGTAAGGATGGACCATCAGATCAAGATAATGAAAACCCTGAAGAGATTGGGATTAATTTAGATGAAGAGACAAATGAACTCTCGCAAATTTCAACAGAAATGAACGATCTCGCGGATCAATTAGCAGATCAGGAGACGCCGCCTACTACTGAAAATGGCAAAGAAGGTGGAGAGGGCGAAAATCCTGTTCAGCCAGATTCCGGCAGCACGAATTCATCTAAGGATGACCTTAAAGCACTCTCTACTCGTTTAGAAGAAGTGAAAAAGAAGATTCAAGAAAAAGCTGCCGCTCATAATGACGAATTGAAAGACAAAGTGAGTCAGATGAGTAAGGAGCTTAAGGACCTTTCTGATAAAATAGGTAAACTTGAAAAAAAGTTTCTATGGTTACAAGATCGATATAACGTCATTCCGAATGAAATCCAAAATCAAGAATCATCCATTGTAAGTAAAGTAAAAGAGCTGAAGCGCAGAAACTCACCAATTGGTGGAGCCTTTGCTGATGATCTTTTTGAGGAAAAGTTTGATACAAAATCAACAGACACTAAAAAGTTAATGGAGTATTCCAATCAACTCTCCCAACTAGATATGATGCTTGATGATTTTTACGAATCAACAAATAACTCTTCTCTACTAGACACAAAAGAAGAGAAAATCCAGTCCATCCTCTCCATCAAAAAAGAGGAAACAGAAAACTGGGATACGCTCAAAAAACAAATGCTGACGTCAAACGATGATGTGTCTACTTTTATTGATGAGATGCAGAAGTTTTCAGATGGCTATGCAGAATACATTTCGACTCAGCAGGCAAGCATGGAACAGGAATTAAATACAATCTCTGAAAGTGCGGACAATGTTGCGGAGCAAATGGCTGATCAAGGAGATGCAGTGTATACGGCAGACCTTGCAGGCAGTTCAATTGTTGTCAGTGCACAGGATTCAATTGGACAGGAAGTGCTTCGTCTTTCTGAAAATATGAGTTCGTTAACCGACCGCCAAAAAGGGGTGGCGGATTATACGAATAACATTGAAGAGAGTGTGACAACAGTTCAAGAAAAAGCGGATACGCTGAATGAAAACTGGAGTAAGAATGTCAACTCTACGAAGCTTGTTCAGCAAGATTTGAAAGGTATTTTAGGAAACACATTGAGTGATCAAGGCAACAGCAACTATGTGTATAACCACTTAGCCAATCCGCTGAAAATTAGCGGTGATGTGCCGGAAGAAAAAACGCAGACGGTACCGCCAGTGGTCATTTTGGTCATTGTGATGATCAGTAGTTTGTTAATTGGCTTTTTCAGCTCGTATTATGCGGCAGCTCCGATGCTGGTGAAAGGTGCACTGTTTGGCATCTTAAATCTATTAGTCGGACTCATGATCAGCTTGTTTGGACTGAACATTTACAAGCTTGCAGATGATCAAGCGATTCAGTGGTCCATTTTCACGATTTTACTATTAGTGGCTTGTTCCGCCTTTATTCGCACGGCGTTCCTTTTCGGCTCTATTGCCGGATGGATGGCAGCAACGGCGCTTATTTTCTTCTTTGTCGCACCATTAATTGATTTGGTGATGCCGAATTTCCATTTCACAAATCCAGTGACAGACGTGTACCTGTCCATCCAATATGGAAATGGAGATCACTTTGGAATGGGTGTTATAGGATTAGTGATTTTAACTGTCCTCTTCATGGCCATCCCGCTTGTGACAAAGCTATGGAAAGATAAAACGGAGGAACGTGATGTGACTCATGAGGCTTAATCTGTTCGTGAAAGGGGGGGCACTTGGTGTCATGTCCCTTTTTCTCCTCATTCCTGCTGCTTTCGCTGCTGGTGAAGATACGGATACAAATGTCAAGCCGAATGAATATCAGGAAAAAGAACTCAATATTAACTCAAGTATATTGAGGGATCAAACGAAATACGAACAAAGCAAAAAGACATCAACAGTCAAAACAGACATTCATTTTGCTGAACCGCCTAAAACTCCGGGAGGGTCTCTTTCTCCGCAGCTTTTCAGTGATCTAAAAGAGAACCCGCCCAAAACATCAGCTCACATGATGGAAGAGATGAATATCTCTTTTCGTGATGCCGCTGTATCAGCACCTTCTGGCGATGATCACAAGAAGCAGACATCAGCACTGCTTCCGATCATCTTTGGTTTCTTAATCGTCTTTGGCATTGTCGTGATGTTCATTCTGATTCCTAAGGTGAATGTGAAGGCTGAAAAGAAATAGCCTGTCTCTTTGAAAAGAGGCAGGCTTTTCTTATGCAGATTGCTTGATGTCATACCGTTCCACTACGTAAAATAGTGTTATCAAGGGAGGAGATTGTCATTCGAATTTCAATCGTTACAGGCGGATCAAAAGGATTTGGTCTAGCACTTGTGAACCGGCTGCTTTCACGCGGGGACCATGTGTATACGGCAGCAAGAAGTGCATCGCCGATTTACCATCCGGAGCTCACACATACACAGGTCGACCTGACAGATGAGAAAGCAGCAGCCAAATGGCTTCAAGATAGTCTCACGCCGCAAACACTGGCAGCTGCTGATGACATCTTATTCGTCAATAATGCAGGCATGGTGACACCTATCAAACGTGTGGGGCAAGGCGGACAGGATACGCTTCATCAGCATTATACGTTGAATCTTGTCATCCCTGTTTTGCTGAGCCATGTTTTTACCAAGCAGACTCAATCATATAGCGGAAAGAAAACGATCGTTCACCTTTCTTCTGGAGCGGCGAAAAACCCTTATAAAGGCTGGAGTGCGTATTGCAGCTCAAAGGCAGGACTTGATATGTTTATGAGGACTTTGCATGAGGAACAGCAGGACGAGGCGTATCCAATCAACACGTTTTCATTTTCCCCCGGCACCATTGATACAGATATGCAGGGGGAGATTCGGAAGTCATCAAAACAGGACTTCGAACAAATTGACCGTTTTCAGCAATTATATGAAACAGGCACGCTGAAGAGTCCAGATGAAGTCGCAGGTATTTTGCTCGATCTTTTAGCGGATGATCCAGCTGGCGGATGCGTATACGATGCACGTGAGTATGTGAAAAAGCAGTCATAACGACTGTAGCAGCGTGAAGACAAACCCTCGCATTCGGTGTCAGTCCTGCATGCCGGTGCTCACGAATCTCAAATTCGCTCCGCGCCAGCTAGACTTCAAGGGTTTTCATATCACACTGTAAAGAAGAAAAAAGCAGTCATCACGACTGCTTTTTTTCGTCTTGTACAAGCAAAACCAGCTGATTTGACATAAGCTAATCTTGAGACTCATAGAAAATATAACAGAACATTTGAGTTTCTTTTCAGAATATGTTAGGATGCTAAAAATATAGATAAGGAGGGGTTTCCATGAGAAAGGTTACATTAATGGATGTTTACACCCATCCAGTTGCTCAAAAGTATTTAAATCGTTCAGGAAAAGCCCATGCGATTGCTTGTGCTTATCACGCATTCAAGCTGGCGATGCAGGCGGGAATTAACCCAGATCTGGCTGTGAAAGCAGCACTCTTGCATGATATCGGCCACTATGAATGGTATACAGCCGGCGGAGAATGGGATTACGAGACATATAGAAGAAATGATATTCATGCCATTAAAGGTGCAGAGCGGGCACACAAACTGCTCATACGGCTCGGGGAGGAACCAAAAGCAGCCAAAGATATTGCACTTGCGATTCTGCTTCATACGGATTCATATTTGCCAGAGGGCGACCTCCATAAGGACACACTCCAGCAAATTGTGAAGAAAGCAGATGAAATGGATGAAGAGCCTGGCGGACACCACCATTACAGACAAATAGACGAATCATTGGCAATGAAAAAGATTGCCGATTTGGATCAGAAAGTGCAGCAGGCACTCCAGCCCATGAAACGCTCTGTTTAGTATGGAATGTCTCCATGAATCGTTCCGTGCTGATCGACATACAACGTGCGAATAACGGTACGGTTAAACGCAGATGTTCCTGACGTAGTGAGTCCGGTGTAATGCACCGTGACGGAATAAGCACCTTCTTTTTTCAATTGAATGGCTGATGAGGTACTTGTTTTCAGTGGATGATCCTTTTGTGCATCTTTAAAGTAATTGGTTTCCACTGATTTGCTTAACCGTTTAATCAGACCGCTTGAATGGGTTGATGCATCCCCTGACTTCGATGCAGCTGCTTTAATTTCTTCATTTAATGGTGAATCAAAGGATACAAGCAGCAGATAAGGAGCCTTTTTTCCTGAATTCGATCGAATCGTCCATTTTCCAGGAACGGGCTTATTGATTTGCACATGGTGTGAATATGCGCCTTCATATGGGAAAGATGCTTCCGATGTCTTAAGGTTTGTTAAGACGTCTCCATTTGGGGCGATGATTTCTGGCCGCGTCTCCTGCCTTTCATTTAACCACTGAATCGATAAGCCATTCGTTCCTTCCTCTACATAGAACGCTTCTGTTTTATCCTTTTCACTTTCTCCACCTTTCACATAAACATCTGTATTCAGCTCAGCAGAAACGGGCTCTTGTTCCTCTTTATTTTCATTTTCAGCGCTTGCGACATTTGCCAGAAGCTGATGCTGGAACACAGGAAACATACTTGTGCCGTTTTTGATTGAATGATGATCCCATTTTCCTGTTAAAATATTGTTTGCATACGATAGTCTTGTGCTGTTTACCGTGACGGCGCCATCATTTGCACCAAAGCTCTTTAAATACATGCCGCCTAAATACAGCACACCGCCAAATGTTCCCCATTCCGAGCCAGAGTAGGTGACATATTTATTGGGAAACGCCTCCAGCTGGTCGGTTTCACTTCGAAAAGCCGCCATCAGACCGGTTTGCAAAGAATAAAGCGCGTCGCTTTTTTGTCCAAGAATTTGCGCGAGCCAGCTTCCGCCCTTGCTATACGCTAGATCCGCAAGCGGTGTCCCGTTATGAGGAGAGCCGAGAGTAATGACCTTTTCCACATAGGGATGGGCTTTGAAATACACCAGTGCGGACTGTGTATCGACCCCGCCTTTACTATGACCAATCACAATGAGTTTTCTATCAAACGCATCATAGATTTCTTTGAGCTTTTCTGCTAATAGTTTGCCGTTCTTTTTCATGTCCTGATCTGGATGCAAATCTATGAATGCGCTTTCGTATCCGTTCAGAACAGCCTGCTTTGCCATATCGTTTCGATCGGACCAAGTGGAGGAGGAGCTGTTAATGCCATGAACAAAAACAAGTGGTGGTTTTGATTCGTCTTTTTGAACGGGCTCTTCTCCTTTAAACCACTTCCCCGGCGTCCCAGGTGGATCTCCAATTGTGCCTGCATACGCATAACTTGCAGAGGATAGAAAGAGCATGACAGCAACAATACAGATGAGTTTTTTCAAGACAATTCACCTCTTCGAATGATTTAAATTGTTGGCAGCACCAATCTATTATACTTCTAAAAAATGTAAAAACGCACTATTTGTAAAAATATGGTATTAATGTTGTGGGTTTGCCCTGAGTGACATTCACATGGGTTCATGCATACGCTGTGGGTAAATACACAAGTAAAGGGGCAGGTAGGATGGCACAACAAGGAAGTCCACAGCTTGTTTCATTAGTTGATCCATATGTTTATCAAACATTGCAGAAAGTGGTCGGTATGAGATTAATTGTGCAAACAGTGAAAGATACGGTGCGTGGGAAATTGAAGGAAGTTATGCCGGATCATATTGTGATTGAAGCGGGGGCGAAATCAGTTTTTTATGTGCGGATCCAGCAAATCGTGTCGGTGATGCCTGATCACAGTGAAAGAGTGTAACAAGCAGACGCATAGATGTCTGCTTTTTTTTCATGCTTATAGAATGTATATCTGGAAAAAGTGCATGATATACCAATTGTTCTTTTTTTTTCAAAAAATGAGGTTCTAAAACAAGAAGCAGTTGACAGAAGGTGGGTTGAATAGTAGTTTTTTAATAAGATCAATACGTAACAGGAGGAGCATCTTTGTTAAAATCTAAAGTTCATTTTTGGACATTCCAAATATTACTTGTTTTACTCATTGTCTATGTATCAACAAAGGTTTCGTTTTTATTTCAGCCGATTATTTTATTTGCATCAACACTGTTTGTCCCCATCTTACTGGCGGGTATTCTCTTTTTCATCTTTAATCCAATTGTTCGATTTTTGTCCAAGAAAATTCCTAGGACACTCGCTATCCTGATCATTTATCTCTTGTTCATTGGACTCATCACGTTCATCGTCAATGCTGCTGGACCGGTGATTGTCTCGCAGGTCGGTGGACTTGTCAAAAGCTTCCCTGGTTATGTGACGGACATGCAGAAGTTTATCAATGACTTTTCGCATTCTAAAACATTTACTTGGATGATGAACCAAGATTATGTGTCTGTCTCAAAATTTGAACAGACGATCGTTTCGACATTAAAAGATTTGCCGGAAAATATCGCTTCAAGTATGTCTGCTGTGTTTGGCGTGATTGCCAATATCGCCTTAGCCGTCATCACAGTTCCGTTCATTTTGTTTTATATGCTGAAAGACGGGCATAAGTTTCCGGACAAGCTCGTTCAATTTTTGCCAATGCCTTACCGTAAGGAAGGATTGAAGATTTTTAAAGAATTAAACGACACACTTGCGGCTTACATACAGGGGCAGATTGTTGTCTGTTTATTTGTTGGAGTGGCTTGTTTTATCGGATACTTATTAATTGGTGTGAAATATGCGCTTATTCTTGGCATTATCATTGCGGTCACAAATGTGATTCCGTACCTTGGACCATATCTTGGCGCGGCACCAGCTGTGCTGATTGCCTTTCTTGATTCGCCTGGAAAAGCAGTGGTGACAGTGATTGTGATTCTTGTCGTTCAGCAAATTGACGGAAATGTCATTTCTCCATTGATCATTGGGAAACGCCTTAACACACACCCTTTGACCATTATCCTGCTGTTAATTGGTGCAGGAAGCTTTGGGGGAATCCTTGGCATGATCTTTGCAGTCCCTGTCTATGCACTGCTCAAAGCGATCACCCTAAATATTGTCAGATTGGTTCAGCTGCGTCAGCGGTCTCGTAAAGAACAGCATTTAAACGTATAGGGCAGATGCACAACTTTTCCCTTTTTGCATAAGATGGTTGACATAAGCAGATAGGGGGAGATTCTGATGCCTGCAATCGTTGGACCTATTCATATCGAGTCATTAGGAGGAAACGGTGCAGCTACTTTCGGTGATGTACTGGCCATTGCCCCTTTGGCTGTAAACCACTCCACTGGCGGGGCGGGAGCCTTTAATTCAGGTGATTATATGTCTCTTACAAGTGATCCTAATGCGACGATGCTTTGGGACTTCACATTGTTTGACCAGCCTCAATCATTTAATGCATAGAAAGACAGCTGGTGATCAAATATCAGCTGTCTTTTTTTATTTGTGATACACGTATTGTTGAGCTGGGCAAATGATGTGGATAGAAAAGGTGGTGGACAATGCCAGCGATTGTTGGACCTATTCATATAGATCGTGTGTACGGAAATGGGGCGGCACATTTCGGCGGTGTTTTTCCCATTTCGCCAAAAAGTGTTGATTACTCCGCCGGTGGTTCAGGTACCTATCATGCAGGGGACCTCGTCCAATTTTTTAACAGTCCAAACGTCACATTTGTTTGGGATTTAAATCTTATTAGTCAGCAAAAGAGCTTCAATGCGTAGCCAGCTTTGAAAGGGATTTCCTTTTCAGAAGCTGTCTTTTTTTATGGTACAATGGATATGGATGTAAGAAGAAAAAAGAGGTGTGAACAGAGTCAAATGAAAATTAGAAAAGCACACATCACAAGCCGGCAACCAAAGACCTACAATGTATATTTACATGAAAATAAAAAAGAATATAAAACGCTTGTTGCCGTACCTGACATTGAATGGAGTATATCCATTGCGTACGAGGACGAAAAAGAGCAGCTGATCCATACGCTCGAGCAATCCTTAATGGAAAGAGCAGAAACAGACGAAGCCCGTGAGCTTGCACTAAAGATTGTGCACTGGGTCACAGAAATGTAAATTTTAAAACCAGGAGTGAAAACAGCGATGAAAGAAGAATCCGTAGACTTTTATTTGCAGCAAGGAATATTTGGACATGCTGAAACAAAACCCGATGAACGAAGAATGTTTCTCGGTTCATTAAGGGAACGAGCGCTTCTCGCCCTGACAAAGGGACAGGTATTACGAAATAAACCGTATCAAGAGGTCGAACAAGTATTAAAGTCCAACCGTCAGGCCACTGTTCTTTTAAATGGTGAGTTGTCCTATGCATCTTATTCTCAATATGTGAAAATGGCTAATGCCGCTGGATGTTCCTTTAAAGTGGTGAATCATTATGAGGCGCATTCTCCTTTTGGTCTTGTGATAGAGCTATCAAATGCGGTCAATCAAGAGCACATCTATATAGAAGATGAGCTGTTTCAGAAGGCTTTTTCTCACGAATCTGTTGAATAGGTTTCCCTAGTGAAATGAATAGGCTATAATGAGTCAAAAGAGCATATGGGAGAGATGCGGATGGGCAAAGCATTGGTTTGTATTGATTATACCGTTGATTTTGTTGCAGACGATGGAAAATTGACATGCGGAAAGCCTGGACAGGCGATTGAGCCTAAGATCACAGAGATCACTTCTTCGTTTATTGATGAAGGACACTTTGTCGTCTTTGCAGTCGATCATCATGAAGAGCAAGACCCTTATCATCCAGAGACAAAGTTATTTCCGCCCCATAATATTCGCGGGACAAAGGGAATTGAACTTTATGGCAAACTAAGTTCACTATTTCACACGTCAAAACATTTAAAACATGTCTACTATATGGAAAAAACAAGATACTCTGCTTTTGCAGGCACTCAATTAGAAATGAAACTGCGCGAACGCGGCATCACTGAACTTCATTTAGCCGGCGTATGTACCGATATTTGTGTACTTCATACAGCTGTTGATGCGTACAATAAAGGCTTCGAACTTGTGATTCACCAGAATGCTGTAGCGAGTTTTAATGAAGCGGGGCACGAGTGGGCACTTTCTCACTTTGAGCAGTCGCTTGGTGCGAAAGTGGTTAAGTAAGGGAAGGAGAATGGAAGTTGGAGCATCGGTTTATTGACGACAGTTTATCACTACATACAGATCTTTATCAAATTAACATGGCAGAAACGTATTGGAGAGACGGCATTCATGAGAAGAAGGCAGTTTTTGAACTCTTCTTCAGAAAGCTTCCATTTGACAATGGCTTCGCTGTATTTGCTGGTTTAGAGAAAGCGATTGAATATTTATCGGACTTCTCCTTCACCGAAAGTGATCTAGCGTATTTAAAAGATGAACTCGGTTATAAAAGCGATTTCATTGATTATTTAAGCGGGTTGTCCTTTACAGGAACACTTCATTCAATGCGGGAAGGCGAAATTGTCTTTGCAAATGAACCGATTATGCGCATCGAGGCAACGCTTGTAGAAGCGCAGCTAATCGAAACAGCCTTGCTGAATATCGTGAATTTCCAAACACTGATCGCAACAAAGGCGGCTCGGATTAAAGGAATCATTGAAGATGAGACAGCACTAGAATTCGGAACAAGACGTGCGCATGAAATGGATGCAGCGATGTGGGGAGCAAGAGCGGCACTCATCGGCGGCTTCCAGGCGACAAGTAATGTTCGTGCTGGGAAGCGCTTCAACATTCCAGTGTCAGGAACTCATGCCCATGCGCTTGTACAAGCATACCGCGATGAATATACGGCATTTAAAAAATATGCTGAAACCCATACAGACTGTGTCTTTTTAGTCGATACGTATGATACCGTGAGATCCGGTATTCCGAATGCCATTAAGGTAGCGAAAGAATTCGGAGACAAAATCAACTTTATTGGTGTCAGACTTGATAGCGGTGACCTTGCATACTTGTCTAAAAAAGCTAGAACGATGCTGGATGATGCAGGATTCCATGATGCAAAAGTCATTGCATCGAGCGATCTTGATGAACATACCATCATGAATTTAAAAGCACAGGGTGCCAAAATTGATGTGTGGGGTGTTGGGACAAAGCTGATCACAGCATTTGATCAGCCAGCTCTTGGTGCAGTGTATAAACTCGTATCTATTGAAGAAAATGGAAAAATGAACGATACCATTAAAATTTCGTCTAACCCAGAGAAAGTGACAACACCAGGACGTAAACGTGTGTACCGCATCATCAATCAATTGAATCATCATTCTGAGGGTGACTACATTGCGCTCGAAGAGGAAGATGTTCATAGTGAGGATAAACTGAAAATGTTCCACCCTGTGCATACATTTATCAGCAAATTTGTTACAAACTTTGTGGCTAAGGATCTTCATGTCCCTATTTTCGAACAAGGAAAACTTGTATATGACAATCCGGATATTCAAACGATTCAAGCCTATGTGCAGGATAGCCTCGGACTTTTCTGGGAGGAATATAAACGAATCAGCAAACCAGAAGAATATCCAGTCGATTTGAGTCAAAAATGCTGGGATAACAAGATGCAGTTTATCCATGACGTGAAAAATAAAATTAAAAAAGAGCTTTATGAAAGCTAATTGGAAGAAAAGGAGATCATCAAGCCGGGTGATCTCTTTTTTTATTTTTTGACCGATTCAAAGTGAACCATAAGCACAATCATTTGGTATACTGAAAGCACATCTTGTTTGTCATTGCATAAAGGAGGATTGGAGCAGTTGAGGGTGTTTGTTGCGAGACAGCCTATTTTTAACAGAAAAGAACAAGTCGTATCATATGAGCTGCTTTATAGAGATAGTGAAACCAATACATATAGCGCTGAAGACGGTGACCAAGCGACAACGGACCTCATTATAAATAGCTTTTTAAATATCGGTATCGAAACATTGACAGAGGGCAAACGATGCTACATTAATTTCACCGAAAGCTTACTTTCGTCTGATCTGCTCACCTATTTTGATCCGCATCAGCTTGTGATCGAGATATTAGAAAATGTACCGATTACCCCGGCACTTATTATGAGATGTAAGCAGTTAAAAAAATGGGGATATACGATTGCACTTGATGATTTTTTTCTAAGCGGAACACATTTTAGTGACAAGTTGCTTGACGAACTCCTCTATTGCATTGATATTTTAAAAATTGACTTTCTGAAGACCACATCGGAAGAACGAAGAAATATTCTACATACGTATAAAAAATATCGACTTCGCTTCCTTGCAGAAAAGGTGGAAACGCGAAGAGAGTATGAAGAAGCGCTAGAAGCCGGCTTCCATTTGTTTCAAGGGTATTTCTTTAGCGAGCCTCGTGTCATATCAGGACGAGCATTATCGACCAGCTTCCATGCGTACCACCAGCTCTTAAATGAGCTGAGCAAGGAACAGCCGAATATCCAGGTCGTGACCCATTTTATTGAAAGTGACCTTTCGCTGTCATATCAATTATTAAAAATGCTGAATTCAGGCGGCATGAGACGTCTTTATCAAATCAAAAGTATCCGGCAGGCGATTATCCTGCTTGGGTTTAATGAAATTCGGCGCTGGATCTTTATTCTTTCATTTAAAGAACTGAATGTCCAAGCCAACTCAAGCCAAAAAGAAATTATCAAAATGTCATTCATTCGGGCGAAAACGTGTGAACTGATTGCGAGTCGTACTGAACGAGAGCACCCAGCCTCTTATATGCTGACAGGTATGTTTTCTCTCATTGATACGCTTGTCAGGGCAGATATTACAGAACTTGTGAAAGAGCTGCCGCTTTCTGATGAAGTTGGCGAGGCACTGCTTGGCTATGAAAATGATTATTCATTTGTGCTAGATGTAGCCAAACGGATTGAACGAAATGAATGGGATGATGAGATGTTAAATGGGGAACTCCCGAAGCAAGAAGCCTACGGCTGTTATATAGAAGCCATTGAATGGTGTCATAAAATGTTTGAATCTTAAGAAAAGCCGCTCACGTCAGAGCGGCTTTTTTTGTTATGCCCACTGTAAAAGAAGAAAAAGTCTGCTAGAGGCGAGAGACAAGTAGATACGAATGCCTTCTGGACTAAAGCGGATGTCAATGCCACTTTTCACACCGATTTGCTTCAGCATTCGGATGACACTTGTCGAATCAGAGCGCTCAGCAGCCTCCATGATGCGCTGTGCAAATGAAAGCGAGCTGGAAATCTGCTGTGTAATGAGTGAAGCATCAGCAACAAGTCGGGCTGATTCTTTTGCGGCTCGTTGAAACGAGTGGGCATCTACTGGAGGAAAAGTCATAGGTGTGCGCGGGGATGCATGGCTCATTGCGGGGACCTGCAAAGCAGGATAAGGAACATAGTAAAACATATGGTCACCTCTTCTCTCATTGACGTGAAATTGGACGGATATCTGTTTTAAATGTATGTAGAAAATCAGAATAAAGAATCAAAATGATCTTTCTATCTTTATAAATCCAACATAAAAATAGGTACTTTTGCGGTCAATTTCGGTGAATGTCGCCAAAAAATTGCGGTGTCCACAATAGGGTCTGTCGTCTGACCTATAACACGCAAAACCGAGGATATGGAAGGGATCATACGTTCTGATGTGAGAAAAGTGTGACGAATGATGCCTATTCTTGTCGCAAAAATGACGCAGTTCCTTTGAAATTGAGATAAAAGTATGATTTGAAAAGTCAGAAAATGATGAAAAAAGACCTATTGAATTTTGCGGTATCACGCACACATTTTGTGCATACTTTTCGGTGAAAAAATACTCAATTACATTTACACTGTTAGTAGCAGATCAAATACTTATGACCCAATCACCATACACAAATACATTGATCTTCCAAAAAAGGAGAGTGGAATCGATGGAAAAGTATGAAATCGAAGAACTTAAACAATTATTATGGAAACTTGAAAACGAAATTAGAGAAACAACGGCTTCTCTTCATAACATTAACAAAAGCATTGATCAATACGACAAATATGAATATGTGAAAATTTCTTAAAGACTTGATAATCATCAAGTCTTTTTTTTATCCAAATACATACAAAAAAAGGATATATTATTATATAATTGTTAAATAGTGATGTCAGTGGACATTTGCTCATGTCTTTTTAGTAAAATAAAAGGCGGAAGGGTGAGGTACAAGAGCGAGTATGCTAAACTATCTAGAGAATACAAAAATCAAGCAGAATATGTCTGATTTTATTCAACATGCAGTCAGGCAGAAGGATTTACAACAACTGCTTCTAGAATTTACAGATAGAAAGAATGAATTTCCCTTTGGGCAATTGGCTTACAAGCATTATGAGGCATTTGGCGGACAAGACAAGCAAGCGATTACACAATTGTCAGCAGGGATTGAACTTCTCATCTTATCAGCCGATATATTAGATGATATTGAAGATCAGGACAATGATTCGTATCCTTGGATGAACGTCGACCAAGGAGTGGCCATCAATGCTTCTACGTATTTGTATACGCTGAGTACCCAATTCATCATATCAATAGGTGAAAATGATTCTCAACTAATTGAGAAACTGTTCCAACTCATCAAATGGTCAATGGAAGGACAACATGAGGATTTGCGTCATATGCATGAAACAGAAGAAGAGTGTGTAGAGGTGTTAAGGAAAAAATCAGGATCATTAACAGCTCTTTCTAGTGTACTGGGTGTTTATTTAGCGACGAGAAAAATCAACTCAACTGTGGAATCATATTCAATATGTTATGGTGTTGCTGAACAGATCAGTAACGATTTTTTTGCGTTATTTTCGAAAACAAACGGAGATTTTCTAAAAAAACAAACGCTGGCATTTAGCTATTTACAAAGAGGTTTTAACGATGCCAGTCAAGAGCTTCTTACGTTCTTTTCCGGTCGTTTAGATGAGTCAGAACAAAAGTCATTTCAGCTGAAGCAGAAATTACTTGAAGCTGGTTTGACTCAGTACATGGTATCAATGAGAGAGATTATGCTGTTAAAAATGAGGCAAGGGATTGAACAACTTGATTTACCTAAAACAAATAAGGAACAATTGTATGCATTTATGACAAAGGAGGGCAATGATTGAACATTCAAAATATCATTGCATATCTAATAAAAAACCCAGGTGTGGTCGATGAATTGATATCTGGAAATGCAAGCTTAATTCATGCTGATGCACAAACAACTGCAGCCATTATACAGGGGGTAAAAAAAGAATACATGAATGCAAAATACATCTGGGAGTATTAATTTAAAGTTCAAACCTGTATGATGATTTAATGATCTTTCTTAAGGATGTTTTAAAAATGAAGCTTACCTATACAAAATTGTCCACGTTTCTTGTATTTTTATCTTTTTTATTTGTGATCTATATTTCATATATCTATGTATTTGATATTTTTAATGGTGCACGTGTAGAAAAGAATGAAAACGGTCAAACGGAAGTTGTTGACGTTGAATATCTTTCTTTAGCTTATTCGTCGGGGTTAAAAGAAGGAGATATTATACTAAAGATAAACGGACAATCTAATTTAATTCAAGACCACATGATCAATGGTAAGCTTAGAAATGTACAAAGAATTGATATACAAAGAGGCAACCAAATCATATCACTTAAAAATAAGACGTTGATTGGTCGCGAAAGCTTATTTGTCTATTTAATCCCTCTTCTTCTATATTCAATATGCTTATTCTGTATCTTTTTTATTATTAAAATTAACAAAGAACCGCAACGAAAATCTGCATTTTTATTAATTTTATTCTTATTGTCAATTTGTATTGGGTATCTGAGTGCAGGTACGTCAGGAATTGGTGATAGATTTAGCCATTATGTTCTCTTATTGTGTTTATCAAGTGTGTCTATCTTATATATTCATTTTATCTATCAATATTTCAAGGAATTTGATGTGCATTTAACGAATCCAAAGCTCATCAGGTACTTATATTTGATCCCTATTTTTAACCTTGCCGTACATAGCGGGGTTTCGGTGTCATCTGAATTGAGAAAATATGTTCCTAGTATCAGTTTGCTGTTTTTTTTCGGAACAGTTTTAGTAGCTCTTTATTTAATAGTCAGAGGAATGAAGAAATATAAAAAAACAGCACATGGTTCAGTTTTAAAGTTTTTTGCCATTATGAATGTTTTGTCGTTCAGTCCATTCATTCTCTTTTTTGTTATTCCCTATGTGTTTTTTGATAAGTATTTGATTGATCCTTTTATTCTGACATCAATCGTTTTGTTAATTCCTTTTTCTCTCGTCTACCAATTCATGACGAACAAACTTTACAATATGGATTTTTTGATTAGCAGACTGAGGTACTATGGCTTTCTAGCCATCACACCGACCATTTTTGTTGTTGTCACGTTTTATATTCTGCAAAAACCAGAAGATTTGAAGTACACACTGAAGCTCGCATTAATCACCTACGCGCTCATGCTGGCTGTTTTCTATTTCAAAGAAATTCTAGATTTCCGTTTTCGTCTGAAGCGTTTTTCAGAGAAGCATAATTACCAGGACAGCGTGTTTAAATTTACGCAGCTTATTCGTGAGGCGTCATCACTTCATCAAGTGCTGTATCATTTGAAATACACCATTTTAGAAGTGCTTGTTGTTAATAAAGCCTTTGTGCTTGAAGTGAAGCCAGATGGACAGATTGAAGAGATTGATGAATCTTCAGGTGATAGCAATCTATGGAAAGAGTATGTGGATCAATTTCAGGATATTTTAGGGGAAGTCGGGAAAATCATTGAGCTTGATAAAGGGTTTATGATGAAAATTGGCGAGCGGGGCGGTCACTCGTTTATGATTTGCTGTTTATCCAATTTACAGACACCGAAATTGACGCGTGATGAGATTTCTTGGCTGAAAACATTGGCTTTTTATACAAGTGTCAGTTTAGAAAATGTCGTCAAGATCGAAGAATTGATGGAGCATCTTGAAGATTTGAAGCAGCGTGAAGCGAATCCTGCTTGGCTGAAAAAAGTCATGTTTGCGATGGAAGAAAAACAGCGCTCCGATTTAGCGAGGGATCTTCATGATTCCGTGCTGCAGGATTTGATATCGCTGAAAAGACAGTCAGAGATGTTTTTAACGAATTTCCAAAACGATCAATGCCCAACGTCTATTGAACAATCGCTTATCTCATGGAATGAACAAATGTCTAAGGTGATTCAAACCACGAGAGAAACATGTCATGAACTTCGGCCGCAGCTGCTGTACGATTTAGGTTTAGTCAAGGCGATGTCGAAGCTGACTTCTCAAATTCAGGAGGAAGCACCGTTTCATATCCGGCTGAATACAACACGCTTTGATAAAGAACTGGACATTGATATTGATTCACAGCTGAATATTTACCGAATTGTTCAGGAGCTGTTATCCAATGCCCTGAAGCACTCCCAAGCCACTCAAGTGTTAGTGATGCTGATTTGTATTAAAGATCAGGTTGTTCTTCACTACGAGGATGATGGAGTCGGTTTTGATGCAAGCCATCTTGATCAGCACACCATGAGCATGGGCCTCTCGGGAATCAGAGAACGAGTCAAGGCGTTAAATGGGAAGCTTCACATTCACACAGCCCCAGAAAAAGGACTGAAGGTGAAAATTGAAATGGAATTGTAACGATTTATTAAGGAATAAGACTTGGCATCTGCCAAGTCTTTTATATAAAATGGAAGTGAGTGATTTAAAGGGAGGAAGACATGAAGAAGATATTGGTCATTGATGATCATCCGGCTGTCATGGAAGGGACAAAAAGCATATTAGAATCAGATCAGCAGCTATCAGTCGATTGTTTAAGTCCTGATGCAGAAGCCGCCTTTTTAAAGACGCATGACTTTTCCATCTATGATGTGATTTTGATGGATTTAAATCTCGGGGATATCAATGGAATGGACATTGCGAAACAAATTCTAGAAACCAACCAGCAAGTGAAAATTATCATTTATACAGGGTATGAAGTAGATGATTATTTTGAAGAGGCCATTCGGGCTGGATTGCACGGTGCAATTAGTAAAACAGAGACAAAAGACAAAATTATTGAATACATACACCGCACATTGCAAGGAGAAGTTGTCATTCAGCTATCCTATTTAAAGAAATTAATTTCACAGCAGCAAGAAAAGCCAGAACAGGCGCAGCAGACCGATCATGAGCTGTTAACAGAGCGAGAGTGTTTGATCCTCAGAGAAGTGGAAAAAGGATACACGAACCAAGAGATTGCCGATGTGCTTCATTTGAGCAAACGCTCGATTGAATACAGCTTGACGTCCATCTTTAATAAGCTGAATGTTGGCTCTCGAACCGAAGCGGTGTTAATTGCAAAATCTGAAAGTGTGCTGTAAAAGTGTGAAGGGAGAGAACCCTGATGGAAGTGAGTGGATCAAATACACTGCTTGAGGCACTTGGGATTGAGATTGTAGAGTGTAATAAGTCACGATGCGTGGCGACAATGCCAGTCGATCACAGAACAAAACAGCCATTTGGACTGCTGCACGGAGGAGCATCTGCTGCTCTAGCAGAAACAGTGGCAAGCATGGGGGCTGCGGCTCATTTAGACTTAACTCAGCAAGTTTGCTCAGGGATTGAAATCAATGCCAATCATTTAAAATCTGTACGTGATGGAGTAGTGACAGCGACGGCTGTTCCTGTACATGTAGGGCGCCGTACAATGGTATTTCAAATTGATATTAAAGATGATCGGGACCGGCACATCTGTACGTCAAGATGCACACTTGCTGTCATTGATCGCATATAAAAAAGCTCCCGGTGCAGCGGAAGCTTTTTTTAGGTTGGATTGATCCATAAAATGTTTTTTTATAGAAATAAAAGAAGGACCTCACATGTGAGGTCCTTCTTTCGGTTTATAAGTACGAGTCTTCTTTTCGTTTAATCACGAAGTTACGAAAACCACCATAATCATCTTGTACACTTCGTTTGTCCATCTTGACTCCAGTATTGTAGGCGGCTCTTCCGATCAAGTGTGCACCGACCGGAGCTGTTAAAAAGATAAAGACAATCCCAAGTAGAATCTTCGCAGAAATAATGCCTGCAAGAAACCATTCGTGAAAGAATACCCCAACTAATATGAGGACAACACCAAGTGTCGATGCTTTTGATGCAGCATGCATTCGTGTATAAACATCTGGCAGGCGAAGAACGCCAATGGCTGAAATGAGACAAAGGATGGCGCCAAGCAGGATAAAGAAAATGACAATAGCTTTAGCGATGACGATCATTTTCAATCACTTCCCCTTTCTCAAGGAATTTGGAAAAAGCGACAGTGCCGATAAAGGCAAGGATACCGAGCAGTAAAATAATTTCAAAGAACGTTGTCGTTTTCAGCAAAATGGAAACGATGGCTGTCATCCCAATTAAATTGATTCCTATCGCATCAAGTGCACTTACACGATCAGGAATAGAGGGACCTTTGATAACCCGTATAACAAAAAGAAGGGTGGACAGTGCAAGAATGCCAAGTGACATTTGTAATATGAGCTCCATTACTTACCACTCACCTCCTGAATCGCTTTTTCAAATGAAACCCGGATATCGTGAATGGCTTTTTCTGCATCTTCAATATCCATCGCATGAATGTACAAAATTGAACGATCATCAGAAATATCAATGACGAGTGTACCTGGTGTCAATGTAATCATGTTAGCCAGTATGGTGATTTCCCAATCCGTTTTCAAGTCCGTACGAAAGGCGAAAATACCGGGCTTAATTGTGAGCTTTGGAGATAATACGGTCTTTAATACACTTAAATTGGCAAGAAGCAGCTCCCGAATAAAAATCAATACGAGCTTGAAAATCGCAAAAAGGGCATAGCCGTAAAAACGCTGCGGGAAAAATCGCCGAAACATAAAAATGGCGACCATCCCTAGTACAAAGCCTGATACAAAGTCTGCGGCTCTGTAAGTATCATTCATAAACATCCATGTAAAGGCGAGGAGAGCGTTTAGTAATATTTGAAAGGCCATGTTCATCTACTCCTTCAGCACAGCTTGAATATATTTTTCTGGTGTTGATAGCATTTCCGCTGCTTGATTGATATAAGGGGCAATGAACTCTGTCCCTAACCCAATGGCAAGCGACAAGATCACAAGCAGTACGCCAGGGTACACCATTCCTTTAATCGACGGTTTCCTTCTTCGCATATCTTGTTCCTCGCCCCAAAATGCGAGCATGAAGATTCTCATAATCGAATAAAGGACAAGAAGGCTGGACAGTAAGACAAGGATAGAAAAGGTCATGAGTCCAGCAGAAAAACCACCTTCTACAATCTTTAGCTTTCCAACAAAACCACTCAGCGGCGGAATTCCTGCCAGTGATAAAGCCGAAATGAAAAACATCCACCCTAGTAAAGGCTGAGATTGAATCAGCCCGCCCATCTTTTTCAAGTGGTTTGTGCCAGCGTACACGAAGAGTGCACCTGCCAGCATAAATAAAGCGCCTTTAATCACCATGTCATGAATGAGATAATAAATGGCCCCTTGGAGTGAGGCAGGTGTATTGGCTGCAATCCCAAACAAAATGACCCCCACGGCTGTGACAATGTTATAGATCACGATCTTTTGCACATCAGAATAAGCAATAGAGCCAATCACACCGAATATCACTGTTAGAGCGGCAAACCAAGCCATGAGTGTATGTGTAAACCCTGTATCATGTATAAAAATTAACGTAAAGACTCTGGCAATCGCATATAAGCCAACCTTTGTCAGCAGTGCGCCAAATAGAGCAGAAATAGCCGCTGGCGGTGCATGATATGATCCTGGCAGCCAGAAATAAAGCGGGAAGATCCCAGCTTTTAAGCCAAATACAATGAGGAACAGAATGGAAATGACAGTGATTAATCCTGTTTGCCCTGATTCAGCGATCTTCACACTTAAATCAGCCATATTCAGTGTACCAGTGACTGCATATAAACAAGCGACGCCGACGATAAATAAAGCCGATGAGATGATGTTAAACACAATGTATTTGAGTGATTCACGAAGCTGAGGCTTTGAACCGCCTAACACAATGAGCATGTAAGACGCCATTAGCAGTAACTCAAAAAATACAAACAGGTTGAAAATATCGCCTGTTAAAAAGGCCCCACTTACGCCAGCTAACAAAAACTGCACGCCAGAGTAATAGAACAGCCGCTCCTTTTCCTTCCCAATCGTTTGAAAGGAGAAAAGAACTGTCACTAGCCCAACGACGGAAGCGGTCAGCACAAGGAGCGCAGCAAACTGATCGGCCACAAGGGCAATCCCAAATGGTGCTTTCCAGCCTCCTAAATAGAGGGTTTGAATCCCATTTGTAAAAATGGTTTGGACTAAATACACATTACAGACAATGGCTGAGAGCGAAGCAAACACACTAAAGCCTCTTGACAGCATGATGTTCTTATTCATAAAGATCAATAGTGTAGCAGCTAATAATGGAATTAAAATAGGCAGGATCACGAGATTATTCATGCTGATCATTTCCTCTCATTTGATCCATGTCATCTGTTCGCAGCTCTTGGAAGGCACGGAAGGCCATGACAAGTAAAAAGGATGTCACACCAAAAGCAATGACAATGGCTGTTAAAATTAATGCTTGTGGTAATGGATCTACATAGGATGTGAGCCCCTCTTTTAAAATAGGAGGAGCTCCTTTTTTTAAGCCGCCCATTGTTAAAAGAAGCAAATGGACGCCGTGACTCAAAACAGCAGTACCGACGATGACCCGCAGAAGGCTTTTTGAAAGCATTAAATAGGTCGCCGCCATAAAAATTATACCGACGATAATAGACATTAGAAATTCCATTATTCCTTCTCTCCAATCGTTTGAATAATGGTCATGGTGACACCGACAACAACCAAATACACACCGATATCAAACAGTACGGCTGTCGCCAGTTCTGTTTTCCCTAAAAACGGCAGTTGGAAATAATCAAATGCATGGGATAGAAAAGGTGCACCGAATAGAAATGATCCCATACCCGTCAGGATCGCGACGAGCAGCCCGGTCGCTGCAACATAAATAAAGTTAAAGGGCAGAATACGTCTCACTGTTTTCAGATCATAGGCTAAAAGCAGAAGAACGACAGCCCCAGCACTCATCAGGCCGCCAATGAACCCCCCGCCAGGATTGTTATGTCCCGCAAGAAATAAGTGAAGGGAAAAAAGCAGGATGATGAATGCTGTGATTTTTGTTGTGACTTGTAAGAGCATATCATTCGTATCAATCTTCCTCATCGCCGCACGCCTCTCTTCCGTTTTCCTTGTGCCTTTAATAATCCATAAATACCGAGTGCCGCAATGGCAAGTACGGTAATTTCAAAGAGTGTATCAAAGCCCCTAAAATCAACAAGGATGACATTGACAATGTTGTCTCCGCCTGCAAGCTTGTAGCTGTTTTCAATAAAGTAAGACGCAATCGTATCAAGTGACTGATTGCTTGTTGAAGCGAAAGCAAGGCATGTCACAATGACACCAACACCTACTGAAATAATGAGATTGGTCATTTTAAATTTCCTTGTTTTTTGCTTCATGCTCAGCTTTGGCAAGTGATAGAAGCAAAGTAAAAACAGTGCCACAGAAATTGTTTCAATAATTAACTGGGTGAGGGCAAGGTCAGGTGCCCTGAAAATAACAAAAAATAGTGACAGCGTATACCCCATGACACCTAGCCCGATAATGGCTGTTAAGCGAGAACGAGCAAACACAGTCGTGAGGGTTGCTGCTATCATCACTAATGACAGAATGACCTCGTACGTGCCGATTGGAGCAGCATGCTCCATATTAAATGAGAAGGCATTCTGATAAAACATGACACTCCCAAGCACGATAATCATGAACCCAAACACATAGACAAGGTAATCACGAAGGAAACCGGTCATATAACTGTTCGTCAGGCGATTGGAGCCTTTTTCTAAACCGATTAGAGAACGATCGTATAAAGTGTTAAATGACCATTTTTCCTTAAATATGTTGTACATTGGACGCCATTTCGACAACGTCAAATATCCGATAATCCCTAAAGCTACAACACCTATTGTCATATAAAGCTCTGGCTGAAAGCCGTGCCATGCTTCAATTTTGACAACAAACCGTTTTCCTGGATCAATCGCATCGGGAATAATGGCTGCAATCGCAGGTTCAATGACAGAATAAGCTAGAATATTTGGGAAGAAGAAAAAGGTGACCACAAGTGCAGCAAGGATAATTGGCGGGATGAGCATACCAATCGGTGCTTCATGCGGCTTTTTTTCTAATTGATCTAACTGAAGATTGCCTCTAAATGTTTTAAAGAGAAGCATCATACTGTAAATGAACGTAAAAACACTAGCGAGCCAAGCAATCGCTGGGAAAATAGCGCCCCATGTCGAAATATCTGTAAAGTTAATCTCAGAAATACGTAGCATACTTGTGAAAAACAGCTCTTTACTTAAGAAGCCGTTAAATGGCGGGAGTCCAGCCATTGAGAATGTACCGATTAACGTAATCGTAAAGGTAATCGGCATGATGGTCATTAAACCGCCTAATTTCCGAATGTCACGAGTGCCTGTTTCGTGATCAATGATACCAGCCGCCATAAAGAGACTGCCTTTAAACGTGGCATGATTAATTAAATGGAAGATCGCAGCGAGAACGGCCGCGCCGAAAAAGGCGGAGTTGTTTTCATGGATTGCAGCTGCTCCTACACCCAGCATAAGCATAATCATCCCGAGCTGACTAACGGTAGAAAAGGCAAGAATGGCTTTTAAATCGTTTTGACGAACGGCGTGGAATGATCCCCAAAATAATGTCACAAGTCCAACGATGGATATGGTCCAAAACCACACCTCTGAAATAGCAAAGATTGGACTGAAGCGGGCAACAAGATAAATACCAGCTTTCACCATCGTAGCAGAATGCAGATAACTGCTCACAGGGGTAGGTGCTTCCATTGCATCAGGCAGCCAGATATAAAATGGGAACTGCGCTGATTTCGTAAAGGCACCAAGTAAGATCAGAATCATGGCAGGGATAAAGTAAGGTGATGCCATAATGAGCTGAAGCTGATTGACTGCTTCACGAATACTAAATGAATCAGTAATCAAATAGAGGAGGATAAAACCACCGAGCATAGCTAATCCGCCAAAAACGGTAATCAGCAGTGATTTGGTTGCTCCATATCTAGAGCGTTCCCGCTTATACCAATACCCAATTAAGAGGAAGGAAGAAATACTCGTCAGCTCCCAAAACAAGTAAAGAACCACCATGTTGTCAGATAGAACGACACCGAGCATAGCGGTCATAAACATTAACAAATACGTATAGAAAGAGCCAAGCTGTTCTTTTTCTTTTGATAAGTAGAAAATACTGTACAAGACGACAAGTGCGCCAATACCTGTAATCAATAGCGCAAATAACAAACTAAGACCGTCTACATACACAGTGAAATTCATTCCTAGAGAAGGAATCCATTCGACCTGTGAAAATAACGTTCGTCCATTTGATGTCATCGTAATCATCTGGACAAAATAGCTAAATAATAGAATAGGCAAGATAAGAACAAACCACCCTGTATGTATACGCTTTACGTATTTAAAAAGAAAAGGCACAACAAACGCAAGCAAAAAAGGCGATAGGATGGCGAAGTGAATAAGCTGCAAGAAAATAAACCTCCTTCAATCAATATAAATTCACGTTCTAAAGAACTGGTAAATAAAATTATAGCGTAAATACAGACATAGTGCATTGGTTTGAACTGATTTACAGCAAACTGTATTTGTTTTGAGTTCTTTTGACCACAAAAAATATTTTATCAAAAATGAAACTCATTGTATATTGTTTTGTATTTCGTACATGCTTTTCTTAAAGGAGCTGATTACATGAAACTAAAAGCGGGCATCAGCTTAAGCATATTCTGCACGATTTTAGGAGGAGCATTCTTCATAGAACGAAATGATCAAAAAAGGTGGCAGGCGGAAAGTGAATGGCCGTTGTTTTCAGAACATCTTCTCTATATGACCTATCAAGAGGCAAGACAATATCCATTCCAGCCAAGAGAATATATACGCGTGGTCTCTGCCGAAGAATAAAACCCTTATAGGAGAAAAGAAATATAAAAAAAGCATGTGCCCGTAATAGAGCCCATGCTTTTTATTGTTTGATTAAGTAAACATTCTAAGTAAGATTGTTGCGCAGATCACAGTTGCTGCTCCGCCAAGACGTGTAGATACTTGTGCGAAAGGCATCAGACCCATTCTTCCAGAAGCTGAAAGGATCGCAACGTCACCAGTACCGCCAAGTCCGCTGTGACAGCCTGTCACAATCGCAGATTCTACTGGGTACATGTTCATCAATTTCCCAACGAAGTAACCTGAACCAACCATTCCAAGAACGACAGCGATACATACACAAACAAATGGAATAGAAATCACTGTTGCAACATCATCAAGTGGAATGTATAGAATCCCTAGACCGACCATAAGCGGCCATGTAAAGCTTCTTGATACAAACTTGTAGAACTGCTGTGAGCCATCTTGCAGATGCTGAGGCATCACGTTTAAGTATTTGATTAAAGCGGCAAGAACAATCATTAAGATTGGACCTGGAATATGAACAAAGCTTTCTAACAAACCACCAAAAATGAACGTTGTACAAGCAACGAGTACACCAGCACCCATTAACCCGAAATCAACTTTTGGATCCATATCAGGCTGTTCAAAAATTTCATTTGCCTCTTTTGATTTTACAAGACGGCCATTCCCGTTTAGTTCAGGACGTTTTTCACCAAGCTTCTTCATTGCGCCAGCACAGATAATGGCAATGACGTTTCCAATGACGGCAGCAGGAATTAATTGAGAAATTAATGACTCTGCTGATACACCAAGAATTTGTGAATAAGCAATAGATAATGGCAAAATTCCTTCACCAACACCACCGGCAATAATCGGAACAATAATAAAAAAGAACGAATGATGCGGTGTGTAACCAACTAAAAGACCAACAAGAATTCCAGCAGTCACAGCTGCAATTGTACCTGCAACAAGAGGAACAAACATACGAATAAGGCCTTGTACTAATACAGTTCGCTGCATCCCAAGAATACTACCTACTACAAGAGCAGAAATATAGAAGTAAAGGAAGTTCGACGTTTTCATAAGAGACGTAACCGCTTCCAACGAGTTCGGATTCAGAACATGAAAAAAGACCAGGAACGATGGTACGAATAAAGAAAGAATCGCCGGTCCACCAATATCTTTTAAGATCGGAATACGTTGTCCTATATCTCCAAGGAAAATCCCCAAAATCATAATAACAGCGAAACCACCAAGCATATTTGCTGGAATTTTATTAAAATAAGCGGCAGTTAAAATAATCGCTGCAAGTACTAAATACACAGGTAAGTCAATAACACCAATTTTCCAAGACATGATCTTACGGAAAACGCTTTTATTATTGTCAGAATCGTCTGTAATCGATTTCAATTGTTGTGTATTAGCCACATAAACACCCCCAAATGCTATTTGTCTCAATTGTAGAAGATTCTGTGACACTCATCTATTTATTAAACTAAATTAAGTGTAATAAAAGTAAAATAAACAGGAGTTTTTATGTTTTTATCATACAAAAATCCCCTGAAGGTAGTTTATCCTTCAGGGGATTGATCATACATCGTATTTATCGTTTTCCTTTTAAATAAGGGGTCCCAAGTGCTTTCGGTGCATCTGCCCGGCCGATGAAGCCAGTGAGCGCTAGGATGGTAAGCACATATGGTGCAATGAGCATATACACGTTCGGTATATCTTGGAAGAGCGGCAGGAGAGAGCCAATGATGCTTAAACTTTGAGCAAATCCAAAGAATAAAGCAGCGCCCATTGCGCCGAATGGGTGCCATTTACCGAAGACAAGCGCAGCTAGTGCGATGAAGCCTTGTCCAGTAATGGTAGCATGTGAGAAATCAAGTGCGATGGTCGACGCATAAACAGCTCCGCCAAGACCACCAAACAGTCCACTAATAAAGACGCCGATATAGCGCATCCGGTACACTGTGATTCCCATTGTATCAGCAGCCATTGGATGTTCTCCGACTGCACGAAGACGAAGACCAAACGGCATTTTAAATAAAACAAACCAAGCAACAACCGCAAGCGCTAATGCCAGTATGGACGTATAATAAACATCTTTAAAGAATATATCGCCAATTATCGGAATGTCACTTAAAAGGGGAATATCACCTTTATAGAAAGGCTCTGTAATTTTATCTGTTTGTGCTTTCCCGTAAATGAGTTTCACGACAAACAGTGTAGCGCCAAGTGCCAGCATGTTAATAGCAACACCACTGACCGTTTGATCAGCCCGGAATGTAATGGTCGCAACTGCATGAATCAAAGAGAACAATCCGCCAATTGCCATACCGACGAGGAGCCCAAGCCACGGGGTCAAGGCCCCAAACGTATCAGCATAAAATAAGTTAAAGATAATACTAGAAAATGCTCCGACGACCATCAAACCTTCAAGACCGATATTCACAACACCTGATCTTTCTGAAAAGACGCCTCCAAGAGCGGTTAAAATAAGTGGTGCAGCATAGACAAGTGTTGCTGGGACGATGATTTCAAGAATTTGCAGAAATCCCACTTATTTTCCCCCCTTTTTCTTCATTTGGTTCATCACAAGACGGATAATATAGCTTGAGGCGACGAAAAGAATAATGATCGCTATGACAATATCAACGACCTCAGTCGGTACGCCAGATTCAAGCGGCATATTTAAAGCACCGACCTTCAATCCACCAAGCAGCAGCGCAGCAAGAACAACACCAACAGCAGTATTTCCACCTAATAAAGCGACGGCGATTCCATCAAAACCTACACCGGTAAAAGAGCCTTTAATTGAAGCATATTCAAATGTACCAAGACCTTCCATTGCGCCTGCAAGACCTGCAAAAGCACCTGAAATGAGCATCGCATAAATGATATTGCGGCGAACGTTCATACCGGCATAATGGGAGGCCTGCTGGTTCATTCCAACAGCCCGCAATTCAAAGCCTTTAGAGGTTTTTTGAATAATGACCCACATCACGACCGCAGCAATAATGGCAACAAAAATACCATTATGCATCCGGGAGAAATCGGTGATTTGTTCAAAGAAACCAGAGCGAAGCGAGGCAGTGGCATCGATTTTTTCTGTTTTATCTTTATTATTTGTTAAGACATTTGAGATCAGATAATTTGTAACATGAAGGGCAATGTAGTTCATCATGATCGTGACAATCACTTCATGAACATAAAAACGAGCCTTTAAAAACCCAGGAATAAAGCCCCATAATGCACCAGCAGCAGCTGCGGTGATGAGGGCAAGCGGCAGATGGATATACATAGGTGCATGGACAGTTGTACCGATCCATACAGCAGCTACCCAGCCAATCAGCATTTGACCTTCTACACCGATATTAAAGAGACCAGTCCGAAATGCAAAAGCAACAGCAAGTCCTGATAAAATGTAAGGTGTAACTTGTCTGATGGTTTCTCCCATATAATAGGTTTCACCGAAGACGCCATTCCAAAGGGCGCCATAGCCTTCGATGACACTATAACCGCTTGCCAGCATAATAATGGCCCCAACAAAAAGACCAAGTACAATGGCTATAAGCGGAATTAGCAGATTTGTTAAGCGATTAGACATTTGCTTCGTTCCCCACTTCCTGTTGCGTACTTCCAGCCATTAATAGACCAAGCTCTTGCTCTGTTGTTTCTTTTGGATCAACGATGGCAATAATGCTGCCTTCGAAAATAACAGCGATCTTATCACTGACATTGATAATTTCATCAAGCTCAAAGGAGATGAGCAGGACGGCTTTCCCTGAGTCCCTTTGCTCAATCAGACGCTTATGAACAAATTCAATTGCACCAACATCAAGTCCTCGTGTCGGCTGAGCGGCAATTAATAAATCAGGATTGCGGTCAACTTCTCGGCCAATAATGGCTTTTTGCTGGTTCCCGCCTGACAGGGCGCGTGCCTCTGTATATTCACTCGGTGTTCTTACGTCATACTCAGCAATGATTCGTTTTGCTTTTTGGTAAATATTTTTCATATTCATCAAGCCAAATTTTGAGTATGGGCGCTGATAATACGTTTGTAAGGAAATATTTTCTCCAATTGAAAAATCAAGCACCAGTCCGTGTTTATGACGGTCTTGAGGAATATGTCCAATTCCAGATTCGGTCACCTTCCGAGGCGGAAGGTTTTGAATGGCTTTCCCGTTTAGCATGATCGTGCCAGACTCTGATTTTTTTAGACCAGTAATGGCTTCAATTAATTCAGATTGACCATTGCCGTCTACTCCAGCAATTCCGACAATTTCGCCAGCCTTCACTGAGAGGTTGAGATGTTTGACTGCCTCAATTCCTCGCGCGTCTTTTACCGTAAGGTCTTGAATTTGAAGCACTTCCTCAGCAGGGGAGGCGTCTTTTTTGTCTGTTTTAAATGAAACTTCACGACCGACCATGAGGCTCGCAAGTTCATCTTTATTTGTGCTTTCCACATCAAGTGTACGAATGCCTTGGCCTTTTCGGATAATGGTCACACGGTGACAGGCATCCATAATTTCTTTCAGCTTATGGGTAATTAAAATAATGGATTTGCCTTCATTGATTAAGTTTTTCATAATTTGTATGAGTTCTTTGATTTCTTGAGGTGTTAAGACGGCTGTTGGTTCGTCGAAGATCAAAATGTCAGCGCCGCGGTAAAGTGTTTTTAAGATTTCTGCACGCTGCTGCATGCCGACAGAGATGTCAGATACTTTTGCGGCAGGGTCTATTTTTAAACCATAGCGGTCAGAAAGCTCTTGTACTTGCTGTATGGCTTGTTCTTTGTCGATCTTTCCAAACTTCTTAGGCTCTTTTCCTAAGATGATGTTTTCAGCGACGGTGAATGTATCGACAAGCATAAAGTGTTGATGCACCATACCGATGCCTAAATCACTTGCATCATTTGGGCTAGAAATGGTTACAGGTTTTCCGTGAACCTTGATTTCACCTTTTTCAGGCTGGTAAAGACCGAAAAGCACGTTCATAAGTGTTGATTTTCCAGCGCCGTTTTCACCAAGCAGCGCATGAATTTCGCCCTTTTTCAGCTGCAGCGTAATGTTGTCGTTTGCTACAATGCCAGGGAATTCTTTGCGTATATTCAACATTTCAATGACATAATCCACAGGTTTAACCGCTCCTTTTTTAGGGTGCTGATGAAGATAAAAACTAGCAAAAGAAAAGCTGCAAAACGAGGCTGCAGCTTTTCTTTTACCACCTTTTACGAATAAAGAGGAGGTAAAGGAGAGGCAAGGGGATAAGGCGCGCTTATCCCGATGCTCAAATTAAGCTTTAAAATCTTTTAGTTCATCACGTGTTGCAGGGATTTTGACTTCACCCTTGATGATTTTTTGTTTCCATTCTTCTACTTTCTTCAATACATCTTTGTCAAGGTTGTCCTGAGATGGAGAAATGTCAACAGCGCCTTCTTTCAGACCGTATGTGATCACTTCGCCGCCAGGGAATTTACCTTCTTTTGCTTTCGTCGTTAAGTCTTGTACCGCTGTGTCTACTTTCTTAATCATAGAAGTAAGAGTGACACTTTGTTTTGTTCCAGGTACTTTTCCTTCGTCATACTGGTCTTTATCTACACCAATAACCCAAACTTTACGGTTAGGATCAGCTTTTTTCAGGTTTTTTGCTTCTGTGAAGACACCAGTTCCAGTACCGCCAGCTGCGTGATAAATGATGTCGACGCCAGATTTGTACATGCTTTCAGCTGTTGCTTTACCGATGTCTGCTTTATCGAATGCACCAGCATATTTCACTTCCACTTTTGCTTTCGGGTTAGCTGCTTCAACGCCTGCGCGGAATCCAACTTCGAATTTTCTGATTAATTCAGAGTCAACGCCGCCAACAAAACCGATTTTGTTCGATTTTGTAGAAAGAGCAGCCGCAACACCTACAAGGAATGATCCTTCATTTTCGTTAAACATAATGCTGGCTACGTTGTCTTTTTTCACAACTGCATCAACAATACCAAAGTGATTATTTTTACGTTGATCTGCGATTTCACTAATAGAATCTTGCATTAAGAAACCAATTCCATAAATCAGGTCGAATTTCTCACGAGCAAGTGTGTTTAAGTTCGTTGTATAGTCAGCGTCTGATTTAGATTGTAAGTAATCAAAGCCGTTTTTACCTTTTTTTAAATTGTTGTCTTTCCCAAAAGCTTGTAAACCTTCCCAAGCTGATTGGTTAAACGATTTGTCATCGACACCACCGACATCAGTTACCATTGCAACAGTGAATTGATCTTTATCTTTTTTGCTTTCACCGCTGTTTGAGCCAGAGTTGCCGCATGCTCCAAGGATGGTTCCTGCTGCTACGACTAAGGACAATGCTAGTCCAATTTTGCGCTTCTTCAAAACATAACCCCCTATAAAATTTAAAAGTTTCAGAAAAGTCTCGCGAAAAAAGACCGTTCTACCTCTTCTCACCCTTCTGAATAGGGTATTTTATCCTGCTTTCTCCTGAAACTTATGGAGGGAAGGAGAGAAGATGTAAGACATCAGACTTATATCTCGTTGAACTAATCAATCATAATTTATCATTTCCAATCGAATAAATAAATAGAAATTTGTTTTATTTTTAAAAAAATGTTAAAAGGCTAAATTCGATGTCTTTTTATCTGCTGAAATATGATATAATGCCGCTTTTGTGATGTGCTCTACTACAGTGGAACCGCTGATATCAAGGGGTTTGTGACATCGTGTGCCATAAAAAAACATCTGGCCTCTGTAAAAGGTCAGATGTGTCAAATTATAGATATTGCTGAATCAAATTCATATTTGTTGTACTGAGTTTATATTGGAAAACAGGACGTCCAATTGTCCCGTATGCCATTTCGACATCAACTACTTCGATGTCCTCAAGGAATTTCAAGTATTTTCTAATGGAGACTTGAGAGATTTCTGTATGATTCGCTAGGTCTTCGGTCGTGAAAGCTTGATGATCGAATGATTGAATACTTGTCCAGATGAGTTTGAGTGTGCTTTTGGTCAGGCCTTTTGGCAGAAGGACTTTTTCTGTCTCTGCTTTTTTATGAAAGAGCTTCGCATCTAAATCATTTTGCGAGATGCTGTTCATCGTTTGGTACAAGGCGTGTTTACGTTTATACTCTGAGAGCGCTGATTGGAAACGTTCAAACTCAAATGGCTTGATTAAATAATCAACGGCCCCGTTTCGCATCGTTTGCTGGATCACGTCGACTTCATTGGCAGCTGAAATGACAATGACATCAACAGAATGATTTTGCTTGCGTATTTCTGATAATAGGACCAGTCCATTTTGTCCAGGCATATAAATATCGAGCAGTACAAGGTGAATGGCTTCTGTTTTTAAGATGTCCAGTGCCTGCTGAAAAGAGGTGGCAATCCCTTTTAATTCAAAGCCGTCGATTTGGGTCAGGTAGCGTTTGTTCAGCTCCCCAACCATTGGGTCATCTTCTACTATTAACACATTAATCATGTGAATCCTCCTTTTGTTTATACGGAATGCGGAGACTAAAGGTCGTTCCTTCTCCTTTTTCACTCGTGACAATCAGGTGTCCGTTCAATTTTTTGATGCTTTGGTCAACAAAGTAGAGACCGAATCCTCTGTCTTCTCCTTTAGTTGAAAAGCCTTGATCAAACATGATGTCTTGTTCATCTTTTGTGAGACCAACACCTGTGTCCGTAATCTCAATATGAAGCTGCTCCTGGACGTATCGGAATGAGATTGAGATGTTTTTCGTCTCAGTATGAGAAACAGCATCGAGTGCGTTATTTAACAGGTTGCCAATCACGGTAATGAGATCATGCGTCACTGCTGGGTCCTCTGAATTTGGGACTTGTGTGCTGCATATGACTTCTAAGGTCGCGCCTTGTTCCCTGATGTAGCTTTGTTTTCCTAGTAAAAATCCTGCTAAAACAGAGTTTTTCACATGGTTGATGATTTCATTTGTTTCCGTTTGCTGATATATCGCAATATCTTTGATATAGGTGCCAAGGTCATCGTAGTTTTTGAGCTGAACCAATCCTAAAATGACATGAAGCTTGTTCATAAATTCATGTGACTGGGCACGGAGGGCATTTGCATACATTTTGACCCCGCTCAGCTGCTCAGCCAAGTGTTTGACTTCTGTTTTGTCACGGAAGGTGGCGATTGCCCCGACAATCTCGCCTTTTACCGTAATCGGGACCTCGTTAAAGACAAGCTCCAGTCCGTTCATTCTCACGTCGCGGTCAAGCAGCGGCTTGCGTGTTTCAATGACTTGCTTTAAACCGCTTGAAGGGAGGAGAGCCTGAACATCTTGTTCTCTAGGGTCAACCATAATGCCCATATTATGAAAGAGCCGTTTGGCTTCAGCATTGGCTAGCTTGATTTTACCGTGCTGATCGACGGCAAGAATCCCTTCTTTTGTTGATTCTAGCATGGCGCTTCGTTCTTTTAATAGTGTGGCGATCTCATCTGGCTCTAGTCCAAACATAATCTTCTTCACTTTTCGTGCCACAATGAGTGCTCCGATGATACCAGAAAGAAGACTGAGCGATATGACGAAGTAGAGCGGAAGTAAGCTTTGATGAATAATCAAGTCAATTTCCTTTAACGTAATCCCTACTGCCACAGCCCCGAGCTGCTTTCCATCTTGATCATAAACAGGAACAAAAGCACGCATGGATCTGCCAAGTGTTCCAGAAGCCGTACTAATATGTTCTTTACCCTGTAATGCTGGTTTTTCATCACCGCCAGCAAACCGCTTCCCGATCTTCTGCGGATTTGGATGGGTTTTTCGAATACCGTTCATATCCATCACGACAACGAATTCGGTTTTGGTGATTCGCTGAACACTTGTTGTATATTGACGCAATGCTGAATATGATCGATTTTCTTCTAATGATTTCGCTGTGATCGGAGCCTCTGCGACCATTTTGGCAGTGGAGAGGGCGATGTCACGTTCCTGCTGATGAATGTTCTTAGCTGTTTCCGACCAGATCGTAAAGAATGTGATACAAAGGGAGATCAGGACAACGATACAAACAAAAATCGTCAGCCGTGTTTGCAGTCTTAATGTTTTTTTCACGAGTATACCCCTAACGCACGATTTTTTCGTAATAGTAATACTTTAACGGGAAAATGTAAGTTTGTGAAGGAATGTACGTGCAAAATCACAAATTTGATTTTGCTGCCAGTTTACTTTGAAAGCATCTTGTCAATCCGTTTTAAGTGAGCCATAATAAATGTGAGCTTATGAGAAAGGATCTATTTATGAAAAATACATATTTGACTGGATATTTTCCGCTGATTTCGATTTTACTATTCAGCTCTGCTTTTTCGATTTTCACAGTAGGTATCACGACTGATTTCTTGACTCAAGCAGGTATTTTAAAAGGAATGCTGGAATTTTTCTCGGAACAGGGCATCAGGCTTGCTCTTTTTGCTGCTTTTGCACTTGTTTATTTTATGATTTTATCTGCCTTGAAACTGATTGCAGATACGGTGTTAGAGCTGGCACTACTCTTTTTCGCGAAAGATCCTGAAGGGGAGAACTTAAAGAAAATTCGGATTGCATCCGTTGTTTATTTATTTGCCAGCTTGCTTTCATTTCTGTTGACGCAGCAGCTGATTCTGCTTGTCGGACTGTTTGTTTTAGCAAGTCTTGTCTATTTTATCTGGGTTGTGGTTCGCATTTATCAATCGCTTTCCATGCTGAATTTAATTGGATTTATGATGTTTATTCTTCTGTTTTGGGCAACGTTTTTAATCGGCATTTTGTACTTATTTATTAAGCTTTATAACAGTGTTATGGCGAGTCTGCCTTCTTAAACAGACAAAGAAAGCATCCTCCACCATCGGAGGATGCTCAGCGTGTAGACAAACCCTCGCATTCGGTGTCAGGGCTGCGTTCCGGTGCTCACGAATGTTCAATTCGCTCCGCTCCGGTACTCGTCCTTCCTAGACTGCAAAGGTTTTCAGGTCACGCTGAAAAGAAGACAAAGGGCTAAAATAAAAATCATTTTAGCCCTTTGTCAACAATGTGAGCATCCTCCACCATCGGAGGATGCTTTTTTATGAAAGAAACCGTTTTTGAATATCGGGTGTAGGCATCATACAAGATGTTTTTTGACCAAACCATTTGTAGCGATTTTTCGCCATCCGCTCATAAAACCAATCACGGATAGGGCGGGGAATGGCAATGAGTAAATAACTCCATTTGTAGATCCCTTTTAAATGCCGCGTGGCTTTTAAGATGCCTGTCGACTTCGTATAAAGGGTGCCTTTTTCAATATAAATGAATGAATTGAACTCATCTAAAGGCAAACCGTTTTCTTTTAAAATGCGCTGCCCTGTATCTGATTGTAATGAAGCAAACATCATTCGCTCATCTGGATCACGCTTAATCACAAACTGAACAGCACCGCTGCACACGTTGCAGACACCGTCAAATAAAATTAAATGGGGTGGATGTGTTGAATGCATCGCAATCAAACCTCCTGTTTATCTGGCGTATTGCATCGTATTTTTCCAAATACGTAAGTGCGGGCTGGAGCTGTAAATCGATTCAACCGTTCCTCTATCTCTTCCAACCCATACACCCATTGTATATTGATCTGTCAGTCCAACAAACCAAATGTCTTTGTAGTCATTGGATGTCCCTGTTTTACCACCAATGTAAGGGGAACTGAAATTCGCTTTTTTCCCTGTTCCGCTTTTTACAACGGAGGCAAGCAGTTTACGCATTGTGTCATTTGTACGCTGAGAATACACTTGCTTCGGTGACTCTTTCCACTTGTAAAGGGTCTTACCGTTTAAGTCTGTTACCTTTGTGATCGAATGACTTTGTGTGTAACTGCCTTGATTGCCAAAGACGGTATACGCATCTGTTATTTCTAGCGGCGAGAACCCCTTCGTAAATCCGCCAAGTGCAGAAGGAAGGCGATAATCATCCGCTACGATATGTTCGAATGAGAATTTCTCTAAATAGCTGAAGCCTTTTTTGACACCGACTGTATCCAGCATTCGGATCGCAGGTGTATTGTAAGAGTTCTTAAAGGCTGTTTCAAGTGTGACAGTTCCATACGTTTTATGATTATAGTTCTGCGGACAGTATCCGCTGCTGCAAAACTTGCCGGCACTGATTTTGCTTGAAGCTGTTGCACCGGTTTGGTCGATGTAAGGACCATAGTCTAAAAGCGGCTTAATTGCAGAACCAGGCTGTCTTTGCGCTTGATAGGCGTAGTTGAAATCAAACTTCTTATAGTTTTTTCCGCCAGCAAGTGCGACAATTTGATGCGTTTCATGATTAATGACCGCTGATCCGCCTTCTACACCTTGGTAAGGGAGTTGCGCATTGAGCTGATAGACGGCTCGTTGCTGTAAGGAAGGATCAAGTGCCGTATAAATTTTGACACCATCCTGAAGCAGGGCACTAACTTTTTCAGATAATTCTTTTTGAATGGCTTTTTTTGCTCCATCTGTTTTGGCTTTCTTCAAGCGGTTTGTAAAGCCTTCCTGATCTGACACAAGATCGGTGAATTCCTCATTGGTATATGTCACATAGTCAGGGTAAAGGTTTTTCTTTTCACTTAAGGACAGGCTGATTTTTTCTTTGACGGCTTTTTTGTATTGCTTTTTGGTGATGACACCGTCTTTCTTTAAAATACCAAGCAGTCGTTCTTGGCGTTTCTTCGTGTGCTTGAATTGTTTCAATGGGTCATACAGTGTTGGGTTGTTTGGAATCGCAGAGATAAATGCCATCTGTGCAAGCGTTAAAGAACTAAGCGGCTTATCAAAATAGTAATTAGCCGCAGAACCGACACCGTAAACACCATTACTGAAATAAATCGTATTTAAATAGCTTTCGAGAATTTCATCTTTCGAGAATTTCCGCTCTAATTCATAGGAATAGAGAAGCTCTGTAAACTTTCGGGTGAACGAACGTTCATGGCTTAAATATAAGTTACGGGATAATTGCTGTGTGATCGTACTCGCTCCTTGGCTGATGCCATGGTTTTTGACATTTGAGGCAAGGGCACGAACAACCCCCATAAAGTCAATGCCTTTATGGTCATAAAAGTTCCGGTCCTCTGAGCGGAGGAACAGCTCCTTCACAGAATCAGGAATTTTATCATACGTCACGAACACTCGGTTTTCATCGTTTGATACGATCTCGGAGATGAGAGAACCATCCCGATCATACATATAACTGTTTTGGGAAAAATCTATCTTTTCCAGCTTGATTTTTTGATCAAGCACTTCGTTAACAGGCTTGACACTTGCAGCTTCTTCCTTTGATAGATAAAAAGTCAGAACAAATAATGGAATGAGGGCAGCAAGTAATAACCAACCAATGATTGCACGAAACATGAGGTCACTCACTTTCTTCAATTTTCTAGCCATATCGTACCATTCTTTTGCGAATACGAGAAGGTTATTTTTAGAAAAGAATGGGCGTGAAGTCTAGTGAATAAGGCTTCTACACAAGAAAAAAGAGTACCTGATGCTGGATCAGACACTCCTTTCTTTTGTCTTCGCATGCGAGCGGACCGCCCATAAAAATAACGCGCCAAACAGAAAAATTCCGGCGGTGACATAAAAGACAGCTGGAATCCCGTAATGACTCGCCACAATGCCGCCAATCACCGGACCGACGACATTCCCAAGAAAGCGGAAGCTGACATTGTACCCGAGCACTTCCCCTTGCATAGAGGCAGGTGCTTTGATCCGAATATACGCCGTCGTACACGGAATAATCCCGCCAAGTGCCATCCCATATAGAAAACGGAAAAGTACTAACATCACATAGGAATCCGCCATCGCTTGCGGGATGAATAAAATAGAGGAGAGGATGAGAAGGGCAAGCAGCACCTTGTCGTGACCAATTCGATCTCCGAGATCTCCCCATTTTCGTGTAAAGAGCAGATTGCCAAGTCCAGTTGCAGAGAACGCAAGACCCGCATAAAATGCGAGATTAACAGGACCGTGTAAATCATGAATGTATAAAGCCAAAAGTGGCTGAATGCTAAAGTTCCCTACTTGTGTAATAAACGTTAAAAGCATCGTGACCACAAGCAAAGGCTGTTTGAAAATATGAACGAGCACATCCTTCCGTGAGTAAGAAACGCGCTTTGCTTCTTTTGAACGGATGGGCTGTTCTTTCACTCCGAAAATAATCACAATAGCTGACACATAAATGACAGTCGCTGTGAGGAAAAACGTATAAATAAATCCGACGCTGTCTGCCATGAAGCCGCCCATTAATGGACCAAACAACCCCCCGGCGACATTACTCATCTGCATCGTTCCAAGGGTTTTACCTGCAGTTGCCTTTTCCGTCTGTGCAGAGATCAGTGCCATTGAAGTCGAGATAAAGCCTGTGACAAGCCCCATGAAGAGCCGCAGTGCGAATAGCTGATAAACGGTTTGCACAAGCCCCATTAATAGAATACTTGTTGCAATCCCAATTCCGTTAATGAGCAAAATCTTTTTATAGCCATGACGGTCACCAATCCGTCCCCAAATCGGAGAAATCAGAAAGGCCGTTAAAAACGTGACCCCAAAGACATAGCCGCTCCACCTTTGGACAAATTCATTTGAATAGCTGCTATCAAGAGATTCTATGTAAAGTGATAAAAAAGGGACGATCATTGTAATGCTGGCAGATACAAAAAAGTTCACAAACCACATGATGTACAAGTTTTTCTTCCTGTTTGTGATAGAGACCACCTTCTTTATTTATTTCGTGTTCCTTAATAATTATAAAGGAAAATAAACGATCTTTCATCTGATGATAGGTTGGGCATAGTGAATCTGCATTATTTTCAAGAAAATGAAGTGATTTCAAGGTCCGTCTTAATATAATGATATCAGGATGAAAAACTGACGAGAAAGTGAGGTGAGACTGGTGGAACAGAAGGCGGTGCTTGTGGTCGATTTTGAATTTACGATGCCTGATGGAAAGTATCATCCACAAAATTTTTTTCCTGAAATTATTGAAGCTGGGGTAGTGAAAGCGGCAAGTGAAACGATTATAGACACGTTCTCTAGCTACGTCAAACCGAAAAAGTTCCCGAAGCTGACGAAGCGCTGTAAATCGTTCCTCGGCATTACGCAGCAGGATGTAGAGAGCGGAATTTCCTTTGAGGCGTTTATCGAGAAGCTCGTGTCGCTTGATGGGGGAGAGGATTGTGAGATTATTACATGGGGCAATATGGACATGAAGGTGCTGAAGCAAAACTGTATGCTGAATCACATTGCCTTTCCTTTTAAGGGGAAGCTGAGGGACCTTGCCTTTGAGTATAAAACCTTTTTTGGTGATCGTACACTGACAGGGCTTCGCAAAGCGGCAAAGGAATACGGCAGTGAAGGAGCTGGTAAGCATCATAAAGCACTTGATGATGCTATGACGACTTATCAGCTGCTAACCCTTTTTGAAAAAGACAGAGCTTATGTGGAAAATCCGCAAACAACCAAAATTGGTGAGCTGATCGATTTCTCACACTTTTTTGATTCGGCTGATTAGCGGGCGTCTTCTGGAAAATAATCTTTTTCGAGAGAAGATAGGCACGCTCTTGATTTTTCAGCCCATTTGGAATCATCCGCATGGAGCGTTTGTTTTAATTTATCTACAGCTTCTTTTAGTGATACTTGATAATCTGGTATACCGCCATCATAAGGCTTCACCATATGATGAGGGATATTCGTCTGTTCACGATAGGCCAAAGCCCGTCTCTCTTGGAAAAAAGGCACGTCTGCTTCTTTTGGGTGATGCAGGTCGCCTTGAGTGGGATGTGTCAGAACGGCTTTTACTTGAACGAGATAGGTCGATGGTTTCACTGCTGTCACTTCCCCAACGTAAACACCTGTTTTGTAAAATCCTTTCACAACTTGTCCAATTTGAATGTCTGTCATGTGAAATTCCTCCATTTCCTTCTCGCAGGAAGGTATTTCATTTCTTTTAGCCAATATAGTGAAGTAAACGAGCAAAAGGGGGAATGGCGAATGCTGTCGTTCATCGCACTCTTTCTAATGTATTTTCCTGAAGATAAAAGGGAGTACATCCCAGCGGCAATCACCACGGTGATTTTCTTCATTGCTGCTTTTATTTGCTTTCGTCTGATCGTTCGTGCGTCTAAGAAGCAGGAGCGGATAGATGAAAAAAGGACAAAAAAAATGGATTGATCATTTTTTTCTTGTATCTTCAGGAAACTTCACGGTGACGGTTGTACCAGACTGCAGCGAGCTTTTGAAACGAATGGTTCCATGGTGATTTTCAATGATAGAAAATGTCACTGTCAGCCCAAGTCCAGTCCCTTTATTTTTCAGGGTGTAATATGGTTCGCCAAGCTTTTTCATTTGGCTTTCTGTCATTCCTACACCGTTATCCACGAAACAAAGGCATATTTTATGATTTTCTTTTGAAGCAAAAAGTTCAATTTCCCCTTCGTGTTCTGGGGCTGCTTCAATCGCATTTTTGATTAAATTAATCATGACTTGCTTGATCTTCGTTTCATCACCTTGAATGTATAAGTCTGGTTCAATGGATTGATGAATCGTGACTGATTTGAAATTGGCATAGGATGTCATCAGTGATGCACATTCCTCTAGTAACTTAGATAGATTGAGAGATTCAATTTGATAATAGTTTTGTTTCGCAATGTCAAGATAACTCGTGATAATATCCTGCGCCCGGTCTAACTCGGACAGAACGAGATTTTTATAATCTTTATTGGTTGACGGCTCTTTTGTATTGTCACTAGAAAAGAGCAATTGAATAAAGCCTCTCACCACTGTCAGCGGATTGCGTACTTCATGGGCAACGCTTGCAGCGAGTTCACTTACAATGGTCAGTTTTTCTGACTGGACGAGCTGTGTTCTCATTTGCGCATTTTCTTTGACGAATTCAATGGAATAGATACTTAGCACAAGAAAGAATATGTAGTAAAGGGTTGAGAAAAATAACTCAAGTAACTTTTGCTGCATAATAAAGGCTGGGCTGTATTCCATTAAGCTGACCGCAAACAGTCCAATGTAAATAAAGAATCCTTTGGATAAACCGATAAGCACTCCATACATCAGCTTTTTCAGCTTCGAATATTGACGCCATTTACGGTAGAACAGAAATGGGATGAAAAAGTAAATCGGAACAACAATGAGTCCAACCCATAAGAAGGAGCCATACATCACGAATTTGACCATGGAACTTATCAAGATGGCGATGATCCCAGCAGTGTACCCTCCGTATAAAATGGCAAGTACAAGAGGGATGGATTGAAGCCCAGTCTGCAAATCTAAAATCGAACCAACTGGATATATAATACATAGTGCTGAAGAGATGAATGCGAATACTGTGATGAGCAGTTTATTCGTTTTTGGGAAATGAGCAGGGGTCCGGCTTAGCCATAGCGCATGATATAAAAAGATTGGAAATAGAATAAAAGATACATGGAGCAGAAAATCCTTGAACATTTCCATTTAAATGCTCTCCTCGTAAATAATTGTAATTCCTCTCATTATATCATCTCATGTACAAAGTAGATATGATAAAAGGAGGGTTTTTTTCTTTAAAAAGAACACCCGTTAGGATGTTCTTTCGATTGTATAGGGCTTATTCAGATGATCGCGTGAACGCTTGATGAAGGCGTTTCAATCCTTCTATGACTGTTGAAGCAGGACAGCCTAGATTCATCCGAATAAAGCCGTCTCCTTCGTGTCCGTACACGTGACCAAGCTCTAGGATCACTTTGCCCTTTTTCAGCAGATTCCGTTTCAATTCCGCTTGACTGAATTGATAATCCCGAATGTCCAGCCACAATAAATAAGAAGCATCTGGTTTCATATAACGCATATTTGGAAGGTGTTCGTCAATATAGTCCATCGCCATTTTTATATTGTTTTCGAGATAAAGAACAAGTGCATCGAGCCACTCATCCCCGTGGCGGTATGCTGCTTCCATCGCAGGAATCGCAAATGCATTCAGTTTGGCTAGTCCGTTTCTTTGCAATTCATTGGTGAAAAGGGTTCTTTTTTCTTCATCGGAAATGATAATGGCAGATGCTTGGAGGTCAGCTAAATTAAATGTTTTACTTGGTGCAATACACGTCACTGTGATATGTGCTATGTCGTCAGAAAGACTAGCAAATGGCACATGCGCCTTTCCGTATAGCATCAAATCAGAATGAATCTCATCTGAAACGACTGTGACACCATGCTTGACACATAAGTCTCCTACTCGTTTTAATTCCTCTTTTGACCACGCTATTCCGGACGGATTATGCGGATGACAAAGGAACATGAGCTTCGCTTCTGGTCTGCTCAGTTTTTTCTCTAAATCATCAAAATCCATAAGATAGCGGTTGTTTTCTATTTTTAAAGGGTTGGTTGAGACTGTACGTCCATTTCGCTCAATCATTTGATAAAAAGGCGTATACACTGGTGACTGTATGACCACTTCGTCATTCGGTGCTGTAAAGGCTTGGACAGCAAAACTAAGTGCCGTGACAATCCCTGGTGTGAAGGTGACGGCTTCTGTCTGAATCGACCACCCGTGTCTTCTTTTGAGCCATTCGGCTACTGCCTGCTGCGTATCCTGGTCTTGAAAGGCATAGCCAAATACGCCATGATCCAATCGCTCTTTCAATGCATCAAGGACGACCTGCGGCGCTTTAAAATCCATATCTGCCACCCACATCGGCAGTGCATCTGTTGTCAGGAACAAAGACTCTGCTTGGTCCCATTTCACTGATTTTGAACCTTTACGTATGATCTGTTCGTCGAAATTCATGAAACCCACCTCTAGCCGTTTTTCAACCATTGTTGGTTGTGCTAAAATAAATATCACAAAATTTATTATAAGCGGTGATACCGATGAAAGATAGTCAAGCTGTAGAAGAGATGATTCAACTTATTAAGGCATGGGACCCTTTTCAATATGGAGAGGACTTTTATGAAACGGAGCCTGCTGACGTCATCAGTGCATTATACGACGCAGAAGACTCTTTATCTTTAGCAAAAGACATTCAAGCCATTTATCATCACTCATTTGAGCAGCTCCTGCCTTTCGAAAACTGTCAACATATAGCGAATCAGCTTTTCGTCATACGAGACAGCAGCTCCTGCACACGCTAAGACAGGCTGAAATGTCCGATTTGATCAGACACAAAGACCGGATTTTCCTCAGGAACGAGGTGCCCGGTTTTTTTTAATGCATGCAAGGTCGAGTTTGGCAGATCCTTGTGCAGTCTTTCTCCTATTTGAATGGGAACGATCCGATCTTCCTCACCCCAAATGAGCAGCACTGGTGTCTCCATTTTCTTTAGGACATCCGAGGTCAAATCGCCTTCCCGGTGCCGAATCAAGCGGAAAATTCCTCGGAAAATTTGATCATCAGAAAAAGGCTTTAAATATCCGTCCACCATCTCTTGATCAATGATGGAATGATCATGTACAACAGCGGTTAAATTTTTCATTATGCCTTGCTTCAAGAGCTTTCTTTTGAGATAGAGATAAAAATAAGGAATATATGTGCTGTAAACAAGCGATCTCTTTGATTTATTTAAATACCCTGAGCTGCACAAAAGTACCGCCTTTTCAAATAGGTCTGGCCGTTCAGATGCAGCGTATAAAGCAATTTGGCCGCCCATCGAATGACCCACTAGGATCGCATGCTGAATCTGCAAGTAACCAGCTAGCTCAATAATGATCTTTCCCATGTTGCGATAGCTGTAAATAAACGTATTCGACTTCTCGGACTGTCCAAATGGCGGCAGATCGATTGCAATTAAATTGAAGTCTTGTTTCAGAAGCGGGATGAGCTTTCGATAGCTGAAGGTAGAAGAGAAGAGTCCGTGAATTAAGATCAATGTTTTCTTCCCCTTATTTGGATAGTGCTCATAATAGATATCTAAACCGAATTTACTTTTCATATAAGCTGGCTGAACAAAGTCCACACTCATCACTCCGATACTTGATACTCTCTCTGTTAGGTGACTGTATTGTACCCTAAAAAGTGGATTTTAAGCTATGGTTAGCATCTTTTCCCTGCTTAGCATAATGGGAAAAACGTGCTATAATGTTCAGAAGATTTTTTAAAACTAGCTTTTACAATCTGAGGTGTGAAATCAAATGAAACTAACAGAAAAAGAAACTGAAATATTAGAGATTTTAGATGAAAACAGCCGTGCCGATTTAAATACAATTGCAAAAATGGCAGGCGTGACAACAGAAGAAGCAGAAGCGATTATTCAAAAACTTGAAGATCAAAAAGTCATTATTGATTATTCAACCATGATTGACTGGCGTAAAGTAGATGGTCACGAAGGCGTCACAGCAATGATTGATGTCAAAGTGACACCAAAAAGAGGCGTCGGATTTGATGAAATTGCTGAACGTATTTATCGCTTTCAGGAAGTGGAGTCTGTCTATCTCATGTCAGGTGTTTATGATCTATCTGTTGTGATCCGCGGAAGATCTATGTCTGATATTGCCCGCTTCGTGTCTGAAAAATTATCGACACTTGATTCCGTGGTTTCAACAACTACCCACTTTATTTTAAAGAGATATAAACATGATGGGAAAGTGTTTGAAACAGGAGACGATGACAAAAGAATCGTGGTGTCACCTTAAATGAAAAAGTCTTATTTATCTGAAACGGTACAAAGCATTCAGCCGTCAGGTATTCGGAAATTCTTTGATTTGGCAGCCACAATGGAAGGGGTCATTTCCCTCGGTGTCGGCGAGCCAGATTTCGTGACAGCTTGGAATGTCAGAGAAGCAAGTATTATGTCATTAGAACAAGGGCTTACTTCTTATACGGCGAACGCAGGGTTGTTATCTTTGCGAAAAGAACTGAGCCACTATTTATATAAGCGGTTTCACATTGACTACAGTCCTGAAGAAGAACTTATTATCACAGTTGGCGGAAGCCAGGCACTTGATTTGGCCTTTCGTGCGATTTTAAACAGCGGGGATGAAGTGATCATTCCAGAGCCTTGTTTCGTAGCATATGGGGCCCTTACGACACTTGCAGGCGGAGTACCTGTTTATTTAAGTACCTCGGCTGAAAAAGATTTCAAAGCAGACTCGGCGGATCTGCGCACGAAGCTGACGCCTAAGACAAAAGCGATCCTGCTCTGCTCACCATCAAATCCAACTGGCTCTGTCTATTCAAAGGAAGAGCTTGAAGATATTGCTCAATTTGCAAAAGAGCATGACCTTCTCATTATCACGGATGAGATTTACGCAGAGCTGACGTACGATGAAGCTTTTACAAGCGTGGCGGCAATTCAAGATATGAAGGAAAGAACGATCCTGATTTCAGGCTTTTCAAAAGGGTTTGCCATGACAGGCTGGCGCTTAGGATATGTGGCAGCACCACCTGTACTGCGCGATGCTATGCTGAAAATACACCAATATTCTATGATGTGTGCGCCCGCTATGGCACAATATGCAGCAGAAGAAGCTTTGAAAAATGGGCTTGAAGATGTAGAGAAAATGAAGAAAAGCTACAGAAGGCGCCGTAATTTGTTTGTCGGCTCCTTGAATGAACTGGGGCTTGCATGCCACCAGCCAAACGGCGCATTTTACGCTTTCCCGTCCATTAAAACGACGGGCATGACGTCAGAACAATTTGCCGAGGAGCTGCTCCTGAGTGAAAAAGTAGCCGTTGTCCCTGGTAATGTCTTCGGGCCGAGTGGTGAAGGTCATATTCGCTGTTCATATGCTTCGTCTCTTGACCATCTTCAGGAATCACTTTCAAGAATCCAGCGCTTTTTGCAGGAACGACAAGTGAAAGAAGAAGCACCTGTCATCTAAAATAAAAAAAGGCATCAATCCATTAGGACTCATGCCTCTCAAATTAGGGGGGAATACTAGAAAGCATTCTTGTTTTCAGGTATTCCCCCTTTTGAACTGATCTAAACCCAATTAAAAAATATTTTGCGTAACTGACCGTTCTATGATATAGTTTTTAATTGCGTATAAACGAATATTAAAACATTTATTTAGGAGTTGTTATCATGGCGACAAAGTTTGAAGTAGGCAGTGTTTACACTGGTAAAGTAACAGGATTACAAGCGTATGGTGCGTTTGTTGCATTAGATGAAGAAACTCAAGGACTTGTGCATATTTCTGAAGTAACACATGGCTTTGTAAAAGACATCAACGAGCACCTTTCAATTGGTGACGAAGTACAAGTAAAAGTTCTTTCTGTTGATGAAAAAGCAGGTAAAATCAGCCTTTCTATCCGTGCTACACAAGATGCACCTGAAAGAAAAGAAAGCAAACCAAAGAAACAAAGACCACAGCAAGTGAAAGAAGAAGCTGCTGCACCACAAGGTTTCAATACACTTAAAGATAAACTTGAAGAGTGGATTGAGCAATCTAACCGTAAAGATCTTATCAAGAAATAAAAAAAGCACCGCTTCAAACGGTGCCTTAGGCTGCCTCGTATAGGCGGCCTTTTTTATGTCTTTTTGTTTAGCGAACCTCTGGATTCGGCTCGTCACGGCGAACAGCTTCTTCGCTTGGCTTGAACAATAGACCAAGGTTAACAAGACCTGCAATTCCAACAAGACCATAAATAATACGTGATAATGCAGAGCCTTGTCCGCCAAAGATCGCTGCTACTAAGTCAAATTGAAAAAAGCCGATTAGTCCCCAGTTAATAGCACCGATAATCGTGAGCACGAGGGCAATACGCTGAATAGCACTCATCGTGATTCCTCCTTTCGCTACAGCATCAATACATTTATATTTTGCAGATTTTTAGCCAAACTATGCGTAAGAAAATGGATTAAAGCAAATTACTTTACTTTTGGAATGATTGAGGCGCATAATGTAGCGCGAGGAGGAGATCAAATGGATCGATTTACTTATTGGAACCCAACGAAATTAATGTTTGGAAAGGGAGAAGTATCAGCCCTTTCAGATGAACTCAAACACTACGGAAAAAACGTATTACTTGTATATGGTGGAGGCAGTATTAAACGAAACGGCCTTTATGACCAAGTTGTCAGCATCCTAAAAGAATCAGGAGCTGCAATCACTGAACTTGCTGGTGTTGAGCCAAACCCGCGCTTAACAACAGTAAGAAAAGGGGTTGAGCTTTGCAAAGAGAACAACGTTGATTTTATTTTGGCAGTCGGCGGCGGCAGTGTCATTGATGCAACGAAAGCGATCGCAGCTGGAGTGAAGTACGATGGAGATGCTTGGGATATCGTGACGCGTAAGCATGTCCCAATGGAAGCTATTCCGTTCGGTACTGTGTTAACACTTGCTGCAACAGGTTCTGAAATGAACTCTGGATCAGTGATCACAAACTGGGAAACAAATGAGAAATATGGCTGGGGAAGTCCAGCAGTCTTCCCTAAATTCTCTATTCTTGATCCAGTGAACACATTCACTGTGCCAAAAAACCATACGATTTATGGCATGGTTGACATGATGTCACATGTGTTCGAGCAATATTTCCATCACACGGAAAATACACCTTATCAAGACCGTATGTGTGAAGGGCTTCTTCGTACGGTCATTGAAACAGCACCGAAGCTGATCAACGATCTAGAGAACTATGAGCTGCGTGAAACCATCTTATTCACTGGCACCATTGCGCTCAATGGTATGCTGTCAATGGGGGCACGCGGTGATTGGGCTTCTCATAACATTGAGCATGCGGTATCTGCTGTTTATGATATCCCTCATGCCGGCGGACTTGCGATCTTGTTCCCGAACTGGATGAAGCATGTCATTCAGGAAAACCCAGGCCGCTTTAAACAATTAGCGGTACGTGTATTCGATGTGGACCCTGCGGGCAAAACAGACGAAGAAGTGGGCTTAGAAGGAATCGACAAATTGTCAGCTTTCTGGACAAGTCTTGGTGCACCAAGCCGTTTAGCGGACTATGATATCAACGATGAGAAAATTGATTTAATTGCAGACCGTGCAATGGCACGCGGTGAATTTGGTCAATTTAAAAAGCTAAACAAAGAAGATGTTCTAGCCATTTTGAATGCTTCTTTATAATCGAACAACCAAAAGATAGCTGCTTTCGAGCAGTTATTTTTTTTTGAGTTCGACGTGTACATATGTTAAAGTAGTCTTTCATGTTTTTGGATATATACGCTGTAAGGAGATGTATTAACAGATGGAAAATTTTATTTACTATAATCCAACGAAATTAATGTTTGGAAAAGGACAACTAGAAGGACTAAAGAGCGAACTCGCTCGTTATGGAAAACGAGTGTTACTTGTATATGGTGGAGGCAGCATTAAGAAAAATGGTCTTTATGACAATGTGATCAGCGCGTTAAATGAAGCAGAAGCTGAAGTATTTGAGCTGTCAGGTGTTGAACCAAACCCGCGCCTTACCACAGTGGAAAAGGGAATCGACATCTGCCAAAATGAAAAAATTGATTTCTTATTAGCTGTTGGCGGCGGCAGTGTGATTGACTGTACAAAAGCGATTGCAGCCGGAGCAGAGTATGACGGAGATGTGTGGGACATTATCTCTAAGAAAACAACCGCTCAAAAAGCATTGCCATTTGGCACAGTACTGACACTTGCAGCAACCGGTTCAGAAATGAATCCAGACTCTGTCATCACAAACTGGGAAACAAATGAAAAATATGTGTGGGGCAGTTCAGTCACTCATCCTGCTTTTTCCATTCTAGACCCTGAGCATACATATTCTGTGCCAGAAAACCAGACGGTGTACGGCATGGTCGATATGATGAGCCACGTCTTCGAGCAATACTTCCATAATGTAAAAAACACGCCGCTACAGGATCGAATGTGTTTTGCTGTTCTTCAAACAGTCATCGAGACAGCACCAAAACTGCTTGAAGACTTACAAAACTATGAGCACCGTGAAACGATCCTTTATGCAGGAACGATCGCTTTAAATGGCACGCTGCAAATGGGCTACTTTGGAGACTGGGCGTCCCATACGATTGAGCATGCGGTATCGGCTGTCTATGACATTCCGCATGCAGGCGGACTTGCCATCCTCTTCCCAAATTGGATGCGTCATACACTCGATCACAATGTGGAACGCTTTAAAAACCTCATGCTGAACATGTTTGACATCGAGACAGAAGGAAAATCAGATCGTGATATCGCATTAGAAGGCATCGACAAGCTGTCAGCCTTCTGGACAAGCCTCGGTGCACCAAGTCGTTTAGCGGATTATGACATTGGTGAAGATCAGCTGGACAAAATTGCCGACATTGCGGCGAAAGAAATGGAATACGGTGGTTTTGGTAACTTTATGAAACTTGGTCGTGATGACATTCTTTCTATTTTGAAAGCTTCTTTATAATCCTGCTTGCCGTTTCTCATAGAGAGAAACGGCTTTTTGCTATGCCAGTGACGATCACTTGATTTCAATAGCTAGTTCCGCTAAAGTGAAAGGGACAGAACTAACGTAATGGAGGGCTTACAAGCGATGACACATATTCAATTTGACTACTCGAAAGCGTTACCTTTCTTTCAAGAACATGAGCTTACATATTTAAAAGATTTTGTGAAGGTGGCCCATCATAATATTCATGAACAAACGGGTGCAGGCAATGATTATTTAGGCTGGGTTGACTTACCGAAGCAATATGATCGCGAAGAATTTGCCCGCATTAAAAAAAGTGCAGATAAAATTAAGTCTGACTCTGATGTCTTGCTTGTTGTCGGAATCGGCGGCTCTTATCTCGGCGCACGTGCGGCGATTGAATTTTTGAACCACTCTTTCTATAACACGCTGCCAAAAGGCAAACGCAAGACGCCGCAAATCATCTTTATTGGAAACAACATCAGTTCTTCTTATTTAACAGATGTGATGGATCTATTGGAAGATGCAGATTTCTCTATTAACGTCATTTCAAAATCTGGAACAACAACAGAGCCAGCGATTGCGTTCCGCATCTTTAAAAAGCTCCTCATTGAAAAATACGGTGCTGAAGAAGCGAAAAAACGTATTTATGCGACAACTGACAAGGCACGCGGTGCACTGAAAACATTAGCAACTGAAGAAGGCTACGAATCATTTATCATCCCTGATGATGTAGGTGGACGCTATTCTGTATTAACAGCAGTTGGTCTATTGCCAATCGCTGTGAGCGGTGCAGACATTGATCAGATGATGGAAGGCGCGGCAAAAGCAAGCGAAGACTTCGCTTCATCTGAGCTTTCTGAGAATGCGGCATACCAATATGCTGTCGTCCGTAATGTCCTTTACAATAAAGGCAGAACGATTGAAATGCTGATTAACTATGAGCCAGGCCTGCAATACTTTGCAGAATGGTGGAAGCAATTATTCGGTGAAAGTGAAGGAAAAGATGAAAAAGGAATTTATCCTTCATCTGCGAACTTCTCAACAGATCTTCATTCACTTGGTCAATATGTTCAAGAAGGAAGAAGAGACTTGTTTGAAACAATCGTCAATGTAGACAAACCTCGCCATGAGCTTGTCATTGAAGCAGAAGAACAAGACCTTGATGGCTTGAACTATCTAGCAGGAAAAACGGTTGATTTCGTTAATAAAAAAGCATTTGAAGGAACGATGCTTGCTCATACAGATGGAAAAGTACCGAATCTTATCGTCACAATTCCTGAGATGGATGCTTATACATTCGGATACCTCGTTTACTTCTTTGAGAAAGCATGTGCGATGTCTGGATATCTACTAGGCGTCAATCCATTCGACCAGCCTGGAGTAGAAGCTTATAAAGTGAATATGTTTGCTTTATTAGGAAAACCAGGCTTCGAAGAGAAAAAAGCCGAGCTTGAAAGCCGTCTAAAACAATCGTAAGAATGAAAAAGCACACCTTTTGATAAGGGTGTGCCTTTTTTGTTTTCTCATGGTTCCTGTGCAAGCTTTCTCATGCTCTGTACATAGAATAATGAGTAGAGGAGAGTGAAACATGAGAACGAATCATATTTACATTCACGATATTTCTGGCCAGGCAATCGTCAACTTTGGCAATGTCGGACGTATTTGTTCTATGAGTGCTGTCAAAGATACTGAATGTGCTGGCAGTGTGAACGAGACGAATCAATTATCCAATCAAAGCTTATTTGATGCTGCTTTTACAAACAATGTACAAATCACGAGGGGCAATGTATGAATTCCTCTCTTTAACGAACCCTATTATACAAAAAGGAGGGTTTCGTATGATTCATGTACCATCCAGGCTGCCCGGTGAAAGCTTTTCACTTTACCATTTAGAAGAGACCATGAAGCCGCTCGGTTATGTCATTAATGGCAACTGGGATTATGATCACGGGTACTTTGATTATAAAATTGATAACCGTGATGGCTATACTTTTCTCAGAGTTCCTTTTACAGCCGAAAAAGGCCAGCTGGATCAGCCAGGCGTTGTGGTGAAAATGGGAGATCCATTTCTCTTAAAGCATGTATATCAAGATAAGTTAGATGATCATGCGATGGTTGGAAATGTGGGAGCATCCTTTAATCAATTCCAAGAACCAAAAGAGAAAGATGGAGATGTATCAAAAGCTTATACTGAGATTGGCTTTTCACTCGTCAAGGAATTAGAAGACGCACTGCTTTAAAGGCTGATCAGTTCATCCTCTGGATGAAGCTCATATCCAAAGGGAGGATTCATCATGGGTCCTTCTTTTTTTTGTACACCGACAATGATCACATGATGCTCTAAAAAGTGATGGAGCACTGTTAAGAATGTTTCTCCGGCTAACGAAGCTGGAACCGGTATGATGGTGACGTGTTTATGCAAGGTCATATGGCTTTTTTTCTTTAACACTTTGAACTGTTCCTTTAGAAGAAAATGTTCGACCATTAAATGATTGACTGCGTCAGAGGTATGAATGACTTGATTGGCTCCAGCACGCTCGGCATTTTTTACGTAACGATCTGTTAAGATTTCAATTAAACAGTATAGCGAAGGGTTTAATCCTTTTGCTGCAAGTAATGTTAAAACACTCTGCATATCAGCTGTCACTTCATTTTCGTGCTGATCTGCGGTAATCATCAGTGCATCTGCACCGGTAATATTGGCTTTGCGAAGTGTGACATCTTCGGTGCCATGCCCTTTAATAAAATGAACATTCTCTAAAAGTGGCCCTTCCTTCAAGGAGTCATCAATCAGCACAATCGGCATAGTTGGATCAATTGTTTGAAACGACTGAAGCAGTTTGTTCGTTTTCTCATTCCAGCCGACGATAATGAGATGTCCTTTCCCTTTAAAGGCGACCTTTCCTTCTACATAATGGTGCTGCTTGCTGAACACAGCGGCGGCAAGCGTGGCGAAATAAGCTGTGACAAAGCTTGCGCCGATCAAAATCAGAGCCATACCCGCTACTTGTCCAGGCATGGTTTGCGGCACAAAATCACCATAGCCTACCGTAGAGACTGTAATGAGCGCCCACCAGATCCCATCAAAGATCGTATGATACTGCTTCGGTTCAAGCAAAACGATTAATTGTCCAAAAAAAAGAAGCAAGAAACAGATGATGATGGCAATTCGAAGATAGAGTGGCCACCTTAGCCAAGCGATAAAGATACGATTTGATTTCATCGGACTCTTCCTTTCAGGAGACTGCTAATGTCAGTATGCCCGATTGAGGAACATTTTTTCATCTTCGTCATGTATTGAAACAGATCCCATATCTTAAAATAAGAGAGAAGAAGGAGGGAATGCGAATGTCGTTCGTTCAAAAGACCGTACTTCTTTTTATCGGTGCGCACTTTTTATCATCAGCTGTGATCTTGCTCGTGTTTGACTTAAATGCTGTGAATCATTTTATGAGTGATTTTTCTTGGCTGCACTTTTTTCAAGACCTATACGGAACGGTGACCTTTTATACAGCATGCTTAGGTGTGTTCTTCTTTTTTATTGGCGCAGTTGTTCCCCTTAAAAAGACCTAGTGCTTTTTTCTGTACACGTTACATAAAAGTCATTAAAATTGTAAATAAATATATAAAATAAAAAGGAAGCTGATAAGCATGCTGTTTTTTTATTTTTTAACATTTGCCGCATTGGGATTGTCATTTTGGGCACAATTTAAAGTAAAGAATAATTTTGAAAAGTATTCAAAGGTTGAAGCATCCAGTATGAAAACAGGTGCGGAAACCGCTCGATATATTTTAGATCGCAACGGGTTATACGACGTGCCTGTTGAACCGGTAAGAGGAACTTTGACTGATCATTACGACCCTACGCAGCGTGTGGTTCGCTTATCTGAACCTGTGTACTACGGCCATTCCATATCGGCCATTTCAGTCGCATCACACGAGGTTGGACATGCCTTGCAGCATCAGGAATCCTATGGTGCGCTTGTTTTGAGACATAAGATCTTTCCTGTCGTGAACTTTGCATCTGGTGTTGCCCCGCTTCTTTTCCTTGGAGGAATCTTGCTTGGCAGCCTTAACTTAATCGGGCTTGGGATCATTTTGTTCTCAGTGGCTGTGTTTTTTCAGCTTGTGACATTGCCTGTCGAGTTTAATGCAAGTTCTCGTGCAAAAGATATCATTGTTTCAGAAGGAATCATTAGAAGCAGTGAAGAAAGAGGCGTGAACAAGGTGTTAAATGCTGCAGCTCTTACGTACGTCGCAGCGGCCCTTGTTTCCTTGTTTGAATTGCTCCGTTTTGTAATGATCTTCCTAAATGGCCGTAATGATTAATTGATGCCAGAGGAGGTGAGCCCTTACCATTGTTAGGTAAGGGTTTTTTTGTATATTTTAAACGTATTTTTAGTCATATTACTCATTGCTGCGACAGCATTTTTTGTTGTCACTGAATTTGCGATTGTGAAAATTAGAGGCTCTAAAATCAATCAGCTGATTGAAAGCGGTGATAAGAGAGCCATCCACGTACAAAAGCTCATATCAAATCTCGACGAATATTTATCCGCCTGTCAACTCGGAATTACCATCACCGCTTTAGGCTTAGGGTGGCTGGGCGAGCCGACGGTGGAGCATTTTCTGCATCCGCTGTTTGAGGAATTAGGGCTTCATTCCGCATTAACCGACATCCTATCGTTTATCATCGCATTTGTGATCATTACGTTTTTACATGTCGTTGTGGGAGAACTGGCGCCTAAAACGATTGCCATTCAAAAGGCAGAGGCCGTCAGCCTTGTGACAGCAAAGCCACTCATCTTTTTCTATAAAGTCATGTACCCGTTTATTAAAGCATTAAATGGGGCGGCACGAGGCATTGTGAAATTATTCGGTTTTCATTCTGTCAAAGAACATGAAGTGGCGATCAGTGAGGAAGAATTGCGTCTCATTTTATCTGAAAGCTATGAGAAGGGCGAAATTAACCAATCTGAGTACAAATATGTGAATAAAATTTTTGAATTTGATAACCGGGTGGCGAGAGAGATCATGATCCCTCGTACAGAAATTTCAGCCATAGAGGTTGAACAGACGCTTGAAGACATGACGCATTATATGCTGAACGAAAGATACACACGCTACCCTGTTATTAAAGAAGACAAAGATCATGTGATTGGTGTCATCAATAGCAAAGATGTGTTTAAGGCGAGCTTCCTGAATCAAGATGTGACGATTGAAGACTTAATGCGTCCGGTGATTCGGGTGATTGAAAGTACTCCTGTTCAAGAATTGCTCATTTTGATGCAAAAGGAACGAATTCATATGTCAGTGCTCGTAGACGAATATGGAGGAACAGCCGGACTTGTCACAGTAGAGGACATTTTAGAAGAAATCGTGGGCGAAATTCGGGATGAATATGATCAAGATGAAACACCTCATATCGTCAAAAAAGGTGACTTCCACTATGTAATGGATGGGAAAGCCTTGATTGATGAAGTAAATGATTTATTGGATTTAGCCATTGAGAATGATGATGTTGATACAATTGCTGGCTGGATGATGACACATAAATTTGATTTTGAGATTGGAGATACGATTGAAGCAGAAGGCTGTGAATTTACCATCATAGATGCAGAAGACCATCATATTCGGACCATTGAAATCAAAAAGGTTCACTTTTTCTAAAAACCTCGTAACACTTGACGAGGTTTTTTTAGTTGGTAAACTTTAGGTAAGAGAATGCCTTCTGCCGATAAGCAGTGATTTATTTCACATAAAAAGGGTATGGTTTTATAGAAATGACAAAAAGGAGCCGCTCATATGAAAAAAATCAATGTACAAACAGACAGACGCGATGAGATGATCGACGTGACGAACGAGATCCATCAATATGTCAAGGAAACAGGTATTCAAAACGGAACCGTCATTATCTACTGTCCTCACACGACAGCAGGGATGACCATTAATGAAAATGCGGACCCAGATGTGAAACGAGATATGCTCCGCCGGCTTGACGAAGTCTTTCCGTGGGAACATCCGAAGGACCGCCATATGGAAGGAAATACAGCCGCACATATGAAAGCGAGCTATATGGGTGCTACGCAGCATGTTCTCATCAATCATGGTGATCTTGTACTTGGCACATGGCAGGGAATCTATTTCTGTGAGTTTGACGGGCCGAGACATCGCCATTTTTATATACAGGTGTCTTCAAACGAATAAGAGATGGGGGAAATAAATGGGAGATATCACGAAATTACTGCAAATCAAATATGGAATTATTCAAGCGCCAATGGCAGGAGGAGCCGTGACATCGCAGCTGGCAGCCGCTGTTTCACAGTACGGGGGACTTGGCAGTTTGGCAAGTGGATATGTGCAGCCTGACAATTTGAGGCAGCAGATCAGACAGGTCAAACAGCTGACAACTCGCCTGTTTCAGGTCAATGTATTTGTACCAGAGCCAATTCCTGAAGTCAAAAAAGAGGATGTGGTATTTTGGGAGAAGAGACTGCCTGCACGACCAGCCGCTGATAGGCTGCCGAGCCAAGAGGAATTGTGGGATGATTTTGAACAGAAAATCAACATTATTCAGGAAGAAGACGTACCAGTCGTTTCCTTTACCTTCGCTTGTCCAAATGAACAAACGATTCATCGCTTAAAACAAAAGGGGGTCTTTTTAATTGGAACCGCCACAACAAAAGAGGAAGCACTGCTTTTAGAGGAAAAAGGGATGGATGCCATTGTTCTGCAAGGAAGTGAAGCAGGGGGTCACCGAGGTACCTTTTTACCTGCAAAAGGAGATGCCCTGGTGGGACTCTTTAGTCTGATCTCTGACGTCAAGCCGCTCTGTCATGTGCCATTGATCGCCGCAGGCGGGATCACAGAACGAGCAGGTGTGAAAGCCGCTCTAGCGCTTGGAGCGGATGCGGTTCAAATCGGCACACGATTTTTAGCCAGCCAGGAAAGTGCTGCGGCAGACGTATACAAAAAGGCGATTTTACAGGCAGAAAGCAGTGAAACAAAGATCACGAGGCTTTTTTCTGGGAAAAGAGCAAGAGGTATTGTGAATCAGTGGATGGAGGAAGAAAGACAGAATGAAGATAGGGTTCTTCCTTATCCGGTTCAGCATGTATGGACGACACCGATGCGAAAAGCAGCCGCGGCTGCAGGAAACCCTGATCAAATGGCTCTTTGGGCAGGACAGGGCGTTAGCCGTATTCACTCGATTTTAACCGTTGAGGAGATCATGCATGAACTGACGCACATATAAATTCATGTTGGGTGGTGTGAAAGGATGGACATCTTAAAGCATTCATACCGAAAAAAAGGACAAATTGAATTTTGGTTTGATGAATTTCCGTACTCTTCTGCCGTCCTTACGCCCATTCGTCATTACTATTTTGTTCGTTACGTAAAATGGAGCCGGCACGATCCGCCGGTCACAAGAAAAGACTTAGAAAAAATGGAGATCCTTGCGAACACGATGCTTGGCACGCTGCAAGATTATCGTAAACGCAAGGCATACAAAAGCCTCTTGTCATAACCAATAGACAAGAGGCTTTTTTTAGCTGCCAAACATTTGCCTGAGATAAATCACATCCATCCGGGTGGTCTGCGGCAATAGATAAGCAGATTGAACAGCACCTGGCCGCCTTCTCTTATTCAATTTGTCGATAATTTCTGCCGCTGTTAAAATCCCAAGTCCATGTCCGTAATATTGATCTTCTCCTAAGTAAATCACATTTTCCCCGCGCCACTGTGACTGCTGATAGCTAAACTCTGGATTTTCAAAATATAAGCAATCCCCATAGATAAAGTCATTCCCGCGTTCTGTATAAATCGACAATGTATCATAATGCCAGTCATACAGGGTTAAGCTGCGAAGCCTTCGGTTAAACTTCTCGTCTCCTACCGTTTGCAAGACCCCCATATAAAACACGATGACAATAGCGGTGGCACATTCAAATGCATATTGTGAGCCGTTTTCAAAAATGTCTTTAATTCCTCTAGATGGTTCCACTTGATAGCGCAGCTCTAGTGCTCCTGCTTCCGATACACGCCAAAAGGCATCATTTGCACGAGATTTTTGGAAGATGGCAAATGAGGCACCACTTTTATGCAAATCTCTTGCAGCATTCATAATGTTCGATCTCAATGTGACCTCAAATAACAAATCAGATGCTTGCCTGTAGCGGAACGTATCATTTGAGGCTTGTAACTGCATCAAAATGATCCGCTTTTGTCCCTCTAGCTGAAATGAAGCCAGCTGCTCATTTGTCACTGGCTTTCCTGAAAGGATAATCATATGAAAAGCGCCCCCTTTTGTATTAGCGTATGCAGGGTGCTTGGGCAAGGAATCAATTTGTGAAAATAAACAAAAAGGCATCCTTTTTATTTGAAAAACATGAAAATAATATGAAGATGTCCGATATATAACATATCGTTTAAAAGGAGGAAAAACATGAAAAATGCAATAAAATGGTTGAAAAAACCATCGATTTCTAAGAGACTGATTATTTCATTCACGCTCGTTCTTGTCTTGCCAATTATTACACTCAGTACGATTTCATATCAGATTGCCAAAGAAGAATTAGATCATGAAATCATGTACGGAGCAAACACAAGAGTCAATGAACTGAATGACATGATTCAGCAAAAGCTTATCAATAAGGAAAACGCAGTAAAACTCTTTACTGAAACATCTACTGCTGCAGACTTTAAGAAGAACAACCAGGACGAACTGTATGAGCATTTCGAGATATACAGTAAAATCAATGAAGATGATGTGGTTGGCTTTTATGCAGCAAGTAAAAAGCGTGATTTCATTCAGTTTCCTAAAGTAGACATGCCAAAAGGCTATGATCCAACAACGCGTGATTGGTATCAACTAGCTATGCAGGATGAGAGTGGTAATCCAGTTGTTACCAATCCGTACATCTCGGCCACAACAAACGGCATGGTTGTCACGATTGCCCAGCGTCTGAAGGACGGGTCGGGAGCGATCGGAATTGACATTGATGTGCAAGACATTGTCGATAAAATAAAAGAGATTAAAATTGGACGACAAGGATATCCAATTATTGCGAATAAAAATAAACAAATTGTGGCTCATCCAGAAGAAAAGTCAGGATCTAAGGTCACTGAAAATATTTCATCTATCCTTTACAGCGGAAAAGAAGGAACGTCAACTTATGAGAATAAAGGAGAACAAAAGCGTCTTGTTTTTGTGACAAATGATTTAACAGGTTGGAAAATTGCTGGAACGATGTTTGTATCAGAAACAGAAGAAGCAGCACAGCCAGTTTGGAATTCTGCCATTATTCTTTTAATTTCTTCATTTATCCTTGGCGGCGTTGCGATCTTCTTTATCGTTCGATCCATCACAATTGGACTTCGAAAGCTTGTTGATTTCTCAAACAAAGTGAGTGAAGGGGATTTAACCGAAACCCTTGAAACCAAATCGAAGGATGAAATAGGAGAGCTGACAAGAAGCTTTAGCAAAATGAGTGAATCCCTCCGTGACGTCATTCGAGCGGTACAGCAATCTGTCGACAATGTGGCTTCCGCTTCCGAGGAGCTGACGGCAAGTGCCAGCCAAACAAGTCAAGCAACCGAGCATATCACGATGTCGATTGAACAATTTTCAAATGGAAATGAAGCACAAAACGAGAAAGTCGAATCTAGTACGAACCAGCTTGTGGCAATGAATGAAGGATTACAAGACATGTCACATACGTCATCAGAAGTGGCTGCTGTCTCACTTCAATCGACAGAGGCGGCTGGTCAAGGCGGCCGAATTGTTGAAAGCACAGCGAGCCAAATGAAACATATTGATACATCTGTACAAGAAGCAGAACAAGTCATGAAACAATTAGAATACAAGTCTAAAGATATTACGAGCATTTTAAATGTTATTAACGGCATTGCAGATCAAACGAATTTACTTGCGCTAAATGCAGCCATCGAAGCAGCAAGAGCAGGTGAATCAGGACGCGGCTTCTCCGTCGTTGCAGAAGAAGTGAGAAAACTAGCTGTCCAATCCGCAGATTCAGCGAAAGAAATTGAAAAGCTCATTCAAGAAATTGTGTTAGAAATTGCTAAATCTCAAGATATGTTCAAAACGGTCAATCGAGAAGTACATGCAGGACTCGGTATGACAGAAGAAGCAAAAGAAAGCTTCCAGAACATTTATGAGGCGGCAGAAGGAATGTCGAAAAAACTGACTCAATTAAACGATACAGCGATTGATCTATCGAGCGGTTCAAAGCTTGTCTCACAAGCTATGCAGGAGATGCGCCAAGTCTCTAGAGAAAGTGCGGCAAACATTCAGGACATTGCGGCTTCTGCTGAAGAGCAGCTGGCCTCTATGGAAGAAATCTCATCTTCTTCTGTGACACTTGCTAACATGGCAGAGGAACTAAAAGAGCTCACAAGTCAATTTAAAATTGATTAAAAAATGATGAAAAAATACCCAGAATTGTCTGGGTATTTTTTTTATGTTTAAACATCGTTTTCAGCCTGTAAAAATAAACCTTTCATCCGATAATAACTTTAGAGAAGTAAAGGGGGAAAGAGAAAATGGGGAAAATGATCCAATGGTTAAAAAAACCATCCATTTCAAAAAAATTAATTATTGCCTTTTTGGTAGTCCTTATCCTGCCAACCACTGCACTGACAATTAGTGCATTTTTTACATCAAAGACAGAGCTAGACAAACAGATTATGGGCAGTGCGATGAGTCAAGTCAATGCATTTGATACCTTAATCAATGAGAATATAGGAAACAAAGCAGATGCTGTGACCCTGTTTACAGACTCACTCAAAGCGTCTAATCTTCAAGAAAAAAATAGAAATGCGACCATTAAAGAATTGCAGCAATTTGGAAAAATTAATGAAAAAGATGTTTCTGCTATCTATGCAGGTTCCGAAAAGGGATTGTTTATGCAATATCCTGTTCAAAAGATGCCTGATGGCTACGATCCAAGAGAGCGTCCATGGTATCAAGAAGCGCTCAATGCAGAAAACGGCAAACAAGTCATCACAAAACCATATGTAGCAGCCTCCACAGGCAAAATGGTCATCACCATTACTCAAAAAATGAAAGATGGTTCAGGTGTTATTGGACTTGATATGGAAATTGACACCCTGCTGCAAAAGTTAAAAGAAATCAAAATTGGGCAAAAAGGCTATGCCTTCATCATGGAGAGAGATAAAACAGTTTTAGCAGATCCGACCCAAAAGCCAGGAAGTCAGGTCAATGAGAATCTGGCAAATATTATTTTTAAAAACAAAGAAGGAAGCGGCAGCTACACACTCAAAGGGATAGATAAAAAGGTTGCGTATGTGACCAATGAATTAACCGGCTGGAAAATCGGTGGAACGATGCTCGTATCAGAAGTAGAAGATGCAGCAAAGCCCGTTTTCAATACAGCCATTATTGTGTTCAGTGTGACACTTATCGTAGCAGGTACCCTCATCTTCTTTATCGTCCGCTCTATATCTAAAAGATTATCCAACCTTGCCCGCTTCTCGAAAAAAGTCAGCGAAGGTGATTTGCGCGATAAGCTTGAGATTCAATCAGATGACGAAATTGGCCAAGTTGGGAAAGGCTTTAATACAATGATTGACTCATTAAGAACCCTCATTGGTGCCGTCCAAACCTCAGTCGAAAATGTCGCTTCTTCATCAGAAGAACTGACCGCCAGCGCAGGTCAAACAAGTAAAGCAACAGAGCATATTACACTAGCCATTGAACAATTCTCCAATGGAAATGAAAGTCAAAATGACAAAGTCGAATCCAGCTCAGACGAGTTAGAAGAAATGAACCGAGGCCTTCAGCACATGAATGAGTCGGCTGAATCCATTACTGCTTCATCGATCAAATCAACAGATATCGCAGGGGAAGGCGGACAGCTTGTGGAAAAAACCGCTTCTCAAATGAATGTCATTGATCAATCCGTGAAAAAAGCAGAGAATGTCATCAGCGCTCTTGAAAGTAAATCAAAAGACATTACACAAATTCTAGGTGTCATCAATGGAATCGCTGACCAAACGAATTTACTTGCGCTAAATGCAGCAATCGAAGCAGCAAGAGCTGGGGAATCTGGCAGAGGCTTCTCTGTTGTAGCAGAAGAAGTAAGAAAACTGGCTGTTCAATCAGCCAATTCGGCGAAAGAAATCGAGAATTTGATTAAAGAGATCGTTCAAGACATCGATGTATCACAGGAAGTATTCACTGCGGTGAATCGAGAAGTTCAATCAGGCTTAAGCTTCACTGAACAAACAAGAGCCAGCTTCCATAATATTTTCGAAATGACAAAAGAAATTTCTGACCAGCTTCAAACGATGAATCAAACGGTTATCCAGCTTTCAAATGGCTCTGCCCATGTGTCAGAGGCTGTCCGTGAGATTGCAGACGTCTCACGTGAAAGCTCCGCAAACATTCAAGACATAGCGGCTTCAGCGGAAGAACAGCTGGCATCAATGGAAGAAATCAGCTCATCCTCTGCTACGCTCTCATCAATGGCAGAAGAATTGCGTGATTTGATCAGCAAATTTAAAGTCGAATAGACATAATGAAAAGAGTCCTTCAGCTAGAGGGCTCTTTTTTCATTAAGTAAATCAAAAGAAATAGGTGAATTTAATCATTTTGATTAATTTTCGAACATTAAGCCTTGAAAAATAATTCGTATTACCTAAGAATAGAAGGGAAAGACCACAAATCATAATTCAAAAGGAGTAGAGTCATGAAGAAAATCAACTTTTTTAAGCACTTTACAATGTCGAAGAAATTAATTACTGCATTTTTAGCGATTCTCCTAGTGCCAATTCTCGTATTGGCAGCATTTTCTTATGAAGTGGCCTCAAAGTCTCTCAATGATGAGATTATGTCTAGTGCTGCAAATGGTGTTCAGCAATTAAACGAACTCATTAATAAAGATGTACAGCCTAAAATTGATATCGTTTCCTATTTAGCCAAATCGGTGAAAAAGAGTGAATTGGCTTCTAAAAACAAGGATTTACTCAAGGTAAAATTAGAGCAATTATCGGAAACAGATGAAGATGTGGTGGAAGTATTCATTGCAGATCAAAATGGTAAACTAACTGAATATTCCAAGATTCACAAAGGTAGTGCCTCGAGCGCAAAAAATGAATCGTGGTTTCAACAATCGATGGGAGATGAGAAACTCATCATTTCAGATCCTTTTGTCGACAAGTCATCAGATGACCTGCTCATCACAATATCAGAACAATTAGCAGATGGTTCTGGTGTGATTGGGATCAATGTGCGCTTGAACACGATCGTGAAAGATACAAACAGCATCAAAATTGGCAAAGAAGGCTATGCGTTTGTCGCGACTGCAGATCAGCATTATATTGCCCATAAAACAGACAAGCCTGGGGCGAAATTGACAGGTGATTTCATCTCGAAATTGTATGATAAAAAACAAGGCAGCTTCAAATATGAATACAATGGACAGCCGAAGCAAATGTTTTTTGACACAAATGAAGCAACAGGCTGGAAGCTTGCTGGAACAATGTATACGGGCGAAGTCAAAGAAGCTGCACAGCCAGTTCTCGACTTAACAATGATCATACTGGCAGCTGCGATGGCCATAGGCGGAATCGCGATTTATTTTATTATTAAATCGATTCGAAAGCCACTGATAGAGCTCTCTGAATCGGCTGAGAAAATCAGTCAGGGTGATCTGACCCAGCATATTGAAGTTCGTACGCACGATGAAATCGGGAAGCTTGCGCAGAGCTTTAACGAGATGTCAGCAAAGCTGAAACACGTCATTCAAGCTGTTCAGAATTCCATTGAAAATGTGGCCGCCTCTTCTGAAGAATTAACAGCAAGTGCAGGACAGACCACCCAAGCGACTGAGCATATCACATCGTCTATTGAACAGTTCTCAAACAGCACTGAACACCAAAATGATATGATCGAAAAAAGCTCAGTCCAGTTGAACGAAATGGATCGCAGCTTATCCCATATGGTCGATACGACCTCACATATGATGGAATCGTCGATTGATTCGAGCAAAACGGCTCAGGCTGGTGGAGAACTCGTTCAAAAAACAGCAGGTCAAATGCAAACCATCGAGCAGGCAGTGAAAGAAGCAGAGCTTGTTATTCAAGGCTTAGAGCAGAAATCAAAGGATATTACTAACATTCTGGGTGTCATTAACGGCATTGCTGACCAGACCAATCTCCTTGCTTTAAATGCTGCGATAGAAGCCGCTCGGGCAGGAGAAGCAGGCAGAGGTTTCTCTGTTGTTGCAGAAGAAGTTCGTAAGCTGGCAGAGCAATCAGGAAGCTCTTCAAAGGAAATTGAAAGCCTGACGAACGAGATTGTGGAGGAAATTGAAAAGTCACAGAACATGTTTAAACAAGTAGCAGGTGAAGTACAAGCTGGATTAAACATTACAGATGAAACGAAAGTCAGCTTTGAGAAAATCACCGATAAAACATCAGAAATGACAGAACAAATGAAACAAATGAACGGAACCGCCAAAGAACTCTCGCATGGCTCAAATGATATTTCACATGCGGTGAATCAAATCAAAGAGCTTTCAAGAGAAAGTTCCGCAGGCTTCCAAGATATCGCAGCATCCGCAGAAGAACAGCTGGCATCTATGGAAGAGATCAGCTCATCCTCTGCCACGTTATCTCAGATGGCAGAAGAGCTAAGAGAGCTCATTAAACAATTTAAAATGTAAGAGATATAGGGAAGCACCTGACGTTTTGACGTCAGGTGTTTTTCCATTCGATGCATATAATTTGGGTGTTTTGGACTTATTTAGACTTTAATAAATTAAAAAAGTAAACAACCTAGTAGTACTTCCGATATATATACTATCTTACTAAAAGGAGTTTTCTTTTTTATGAAATTCATACAGTATTTCAGGAAGCCATCTATTTCAAAAAAGCTCGTATTCTCTTTCTTATTTATTCTCTTATGCCCAATCATTGTATTGGCATTCTCTTCATATCATACGGCGAGCACCTCTTTAAATGATCAAATCATGCAAAGCGCCAAGGAGAACGTAGAGCAGCTAGATAAAAATATTACGAAGGTTGTGAAAGTGAAAACAGACGCAGCCGATTTCTTTAGCAAATGGATCACGGAGAAAAAGCTTAAGCAAAAAGGCACGACAGATATTCAAGGGCGCTTTGAGCAGTTCATGAGTATGAATGATGACACAGAAGGCATTTTTGTCGCTTCAAGTGATGGCAAAGTGTTTTCAAGATATCCTAATAAAAAAATGCCTGCTGACTATGTCGCAACGGAGCGGGATTGGTATAAAGACGGCTGGGCGAAAAACGGAGAGCTGTCTGTTTCAGCACCGTATCCAACAGCTTCCACAGGTACGCTTGTGGTCACCATCTCTAAAAAGTTAGAGGATGGATCAGGCGTCATTGCAATGAACCTAGACATTGCGAATCTAGTAAAAGAATCAAATAGCATAAACATTGGGAAACAAGGCTATGCCTTTATCGGAAGTCCGGATCGTACCTTTGTTGCCCATCCAACGAAAAAAGCTGGATCCAAATTATCTGGTGAATGGCTAGAAAAGCTTTATTCACAAGATGAAGGTTCTATGAGTTATATGTTTGAAGGAAAAGAAAAGCAAATGGAGTTCACCACAAACAAAGCGACTGGCTGGAAAATTGTCGGTACGATGTTTGTGACGGAAGTAGAAGAAGCTGCACAGCCAGTCTTTAACATGGCCGCTATCATTTTAGCAGGCGCGCTCATCATTGGCGGGATTCTGATCTTCTTGATCATTCGTTCCATTACAAAACCACTTTCTATACTTGTCTCTTCCTCAAGGAAGATCAGTGAGGGAGATTTAACAGAAAAAATTGATGTCCGGTCAAAAGATGAAATTGGACAGCTAGGCACAAGCTTTAATGAAATGAGTGAGTCATTAAGAGATGTCATCCAAGCTGTACAAACATCTGTAGAAAACGTGGCTTCTTCATCTGAAGAACTGACGGCAAGTGCAGGTCAAACAACAAAAGCAACTGAACATATTACATCATCTATTGAATCATTCTCAAATGGCAACGAAAATCAAAGCGAAATGGTGGAGCAAAGCGCGTCTCATTTAAAACAAATGAACGAAGGACTGAACGAAGTCGCAGAAACGTCTGATGTCATCACAGCGTCATCTATTCAATCAAAAACAGTTGCGGAATCAGGCGGACAGCTTGTGGAGCAAACCGTTGGCCAAATGAAGACGATCGACCATTCAGTGAAAGAAGCTGAAGGGGTGATCAACGGGCTGGAGCATAAATCAAAAGATATCACAAACATTCTAGGCGTGATTAATGGCATTGCGGATCAAACGAATTTACTTGCACTCAATGCTGCCATTGAAGCAGCACGTGCAGGTGAGTCAGGCAGAGGCTTCTCTGTTGTTGCAGAAGAAGTGCGTAAACTTGCAGTTCAATCATCGGATTCAGCAAAAGAGATTGAAAAGCTTGTGAAAGAAATCGTATCTGAAATCGAAACATCTCAAAATATGTTCAAATCAGTGAATGAAGAAGTGAAGAATGGTCTTTCCATTACAGATCAAACGAAAGAAAGCTTCTCACAAATTAATCTGCAAACAGCGGAAATCGCAACAAGAATCAATGAAATGAATACAACAGTACGCGAGCTTTCAAAAGGATCAGAGCAAATTTCTAAAGCGGTGAATGAAATTGCAGATGTATCACGAGAGAGTTCAGCAAGCATCCAAGATATCGCCGCATCTGCTGAAGAACAGCTTGCTTCTATGGAAGAGATTAGTTCTTCATCTACGACTCTTTCCCAAATGGCGGAAGAATTACGTGATTTAATTAAAAAATTCAAGATCAGCGAATAAGATCAAGTGGTTCTCCTCAAGGGGAACCGCTTTTCTTTTTAAGAGGTCATCTCGTACAATAGAGGAAATCGAAAGAATAGGAGAGATGTTATGCGTTTATCAGATAAGAAGGTCATTGCGTTTGTCAGTGATGATTTTGAAGATTTAGAGCTATGGTATCCGGTTCTGCGTTTAAGAGAAGAAGGGGCAACTGTGCATCTTGTAGGAGAAAAAGCAAATCATGAGTACATCGGAAAATACGGTGTGCCGGCTGTATCTGATGCAGAATTTTATTCCATTCAAGCGGATGAATATGATGCTGTGCTTGTCCCTGGTGGATGGGCACCAGATAAACTGCGCCGTTATCCAGAAGTGTTAAACATCGTTCGTTCATTTGATGCAAAGGCAAAACCAATCGGGCAAATTTGCCACGCTGGCTGGGTGCTGATTTCAGCAGGAATCCTGCAAGGCAAAAAAGTAACAAGTACACCTGGTATTAAAGATGATATGACAAATGCTGGAGCGGACTGGTTTGATGAAGCAGTCGTCACAGATGGCCACCTCGTCTCGAGCAGACGTCCGCCGGATCTCCCTCCATATGTGAAAGCATTTGCGGATGTGTTAGCGGCAACATAAACAAAGGATCCGAAACAAAAAACAAAGGGCGAACAGACACATCATGTTCGCCCTTTGTTTATCATTTCATGCCCCATTCATTTTGTCTGTCGGCAGGATACATCACACCCATTTGTCTTCTCGCCTCGTCCATGACGGACATGGTTTGAACAGATAAGGCAAATGTATTGACTGGAGACTGACCCATTCCTTGCTGAATACACTCAATAAAATGACAGATTTCATAATACATGGCTGGCTGATCATCTTTGAGAGAGATATCGGTTTGATGTCCTTGACGATCGTGGATCGTGATACGCGAAGGACGGTGGAATTGATCAATCACCATCGTGGCGTCCTCTCCTTGAATTTCCGCAGATAAATGAGACGTTGAAATTTTAGAATGGAAAAGGAGTGCTTGATGCCCGTCATATTGTAAAAGGACAGAGCCGCTCCCATCTACACCAGAAGAAAGCTTATAGCCTCTCGCGGTGATTTGATTCGGCAGACCAAATAAATAGATCGCCGGGTAGACAAGATACACACCGATATCCATTAAAGAACCATTCGATAATTCAGGCTTAAAAGCATTTGGAATCTCGCCATTTCGGTAAGCATCGTATCTTGAGGAATATTTACAGTAATGAGCGACCACTTGCCGAATGGGCCCGAGCTGATCAAGATGCTGTTTGATTTGCAGGAAGTTTGGCAGAAATGTCGTTTTCATCGCTTCCATTAAACACACTTGATGTTTTTTCGCTGCAGCAATCATCTCTTCCACTTCTTTTCGGTGAGAGGCGAATGGTTTTTCGCATAAAACGTGCTTTTGGTGCTCCATCATCAACATGGCCTGCTCCTTATGAAGGGCATTTGGACTTGCAATATACACGGCATCAAACGCATCACTTTCCGCCATTTGATGTAAGTTCGTAAAAACTGTATCAATCCCGTATTTTTCGGCAAATGCCTGGCCTTTTTCAGCGGACCGTGAATAGACGGCTGTACATGTAAAATCAGCTGCTCCTTCACCGGCCTGTAAGAATCGATCTGTAATCCAGTTCGTTCCGATGACAGCAAATCGAATCATGTCATTCCCTCCTTCTGCTTTTCTCTGATTATACATCCTTTGAAAGCGTTTGTATGAAAGAACATTCTTTTTATTGAAGAGCGGATGAAACCTTTATATAGTCTGATGCGTCTTACATAAAGGATATAAATGTACGAAAAGTGGGTAGTTTCTTCCTTCATTCGGGTAATACTCTGATAGAAGGGAGAGGAGGAAACGAACATGAAGCGCACCCTGCATATAGGAAGTACATACGTCTTTGCGCTTTTATTCATAGCAGCCGGTATTTTTCATGTGATAGAGCCGAGCGGCTTTGCCCGTATGATGCCAGGCTGGCCATTTCCATATGTGATAGTCTATGCGACTGCATGCCTTTAATGGCTGCTGGCTGTCTTGCTGCTTTTGCCAAATGTCAGGATTGCAGCAGCAAAAATCATGGCTGTCTATCTTGTACTCATTTTCCCTGCAAACTTATTTGCTGCACGAGAGGGAATTCCATTTCCAGGTCAAATAAGCACAGATCAGGCCTTGCTATGGATAAGGCTTATTGGACAGCCGATTCTCATTATATGGGCGATGTCCATTGCGAAATGGGAAAAAAAGCTGAAACAATGACCACCATATCATGATCAGATAGTGTACAATTTATTAATAAAATAGCCCGAGTTTGGAGGAACGATATGAATTCTATGCAAATGTGGAGCAGTCGATTTAGAAAATTTTTTCTTGATAACAAGTTTGTTCTCTTTTTACTCGTCCTGCTATTAATCGGATTGAATATCCTTGTTTTCATGAAAACATCTTTTATTTTCACACCGCTCATTGTACTCGTCAAAACCATCGCCTTACCGATTATTTTAACGGGGGTCGTGTATTATTTATTAAATCCGATTGTCAACTTGTTAGAGAGGTTTAGAGTCAAACGGATCTTTTCAATTTTGCTTTTATATATTGTCATTATTGGTATCATTACAGTGACCATTGTGTCTATTATTCCTTTTTTACAAGCACAAACGATGAGTCTGTTTCATAACCTTCCGAAATATGTTGATACGGTAGAAGAACAGATTCGCCAACTAACGGGAAGCAACTTTATTAATCAAGCGCAGAAAGCGATGAATTTTAACGTCTCTGAATTGGTGAGTAAAGCGTCAAGTCAAGCGACGAAGATTTTGGAAAGCACCTTTACCGGTGTAGGGACTTTCTTAGGGGCGCTCACCGAAATCATCATTTCGATCGTGACCGTTCCGTTCATTCTGTTTTATTTATTAAAAGACGGTAAAAAATTGCCTGACTATTTCCTGAAATTTATTCCGAATAAGTTTAGAGATCATACACATATCGTGCTTCACGAAATGAACCATCGCCTGAGCTCTTATATTCTCGGACAGATCATTGTCAGCTTCTGTATTGGTGTTCTTCTTTTAATCGGTTATCTGATTATTGGACTTGACTATGCGTTGCTGCTGGCGATCATTGCGGCATGTACAAGTGTGGTGCCTTACCTTGGTCCAACGATTGCGATTACACCAGCGATTGTGATTGCGCTTGTGACATCACCAGTGATGCTTTTAAAACTCATCATTGTCTGGACAGTGGTTCAGCTCATTGAAGGGAAATTTATTTCACCTCAGGTCATGGGGAAAAACCTTCATATCCATCCGATCACGATTATTTTTGTTCTATTAACAGCAGGTAAATTGTTCAGCGTAGTCGGAATCATTGTCGCGATTCCAACATATGCCGTCCTGAAGGTCATCACGACCCACTTGTTTGATTGGTTCAAAATGCGATCCAATTTGTACAAAGAAGAAAAGGTTTAATGTCATAATCTTTTTTTGAAAAAAATATAGTATCATAAAGACGAGCTTTCGATGAAGAAAGCTTGTCTTTATGTGGACATAGATGGTTGGCCTGTTCAAAAGATCAGAATTGAAAGGAAAGAAAATCATGAATCTATGGGATTTATTCGTGGCACTGGTTTTAGGAATTGTCGAAGGATTAACAGAGTATGCACCTGTCTCATCTACAGGTCACATGATCATAGTCGATGATCTATGGTTAAAATCAAAGGAAATCATTACGCCAGAGGCGGCAAACACATTTAAAGTCGTGATTCAGTTAGGTTCTATTTTAGCTGTCATGATTGTGTTCAAGGATCGTATTTTGAACTTGTTAGGCTTAAAGAAAAATATCACCGAAGAACAAAAGCGCAGCGGGCATAAGCTGACTATTGCTCAAATTGCAGTAGGACTCGTCCCAGCCGTCATTTTAGGATTCTTATTTGAAGACTATATTGATAAATACTTGTTTGACGTGAGAACAGTCGCTGTCGGTTTGATTTTAGGCGCAGTGCTGATGCTTGTCGCTGACTGGATCAATAAACGTAAAACAGAAACAAGCTCTGTCGATAACATGACGTACAAACAGGCGCTTTATATCGGACTGTTTCAATGTTTGGCATTATGGCCAGGCTTCTCTCGCTCAGGTTCGACGATTGCAGGCGGGGTTATTCTTGGTTTGAATCACCGTGCTGCAGCTGATTTTACATTTATCATGGCGATGCCGATTATGGCAGGCGCAAGCTTCTTAACACTTGTGAAAAATGCCGAATATTTAACAACAGACATGCTGCCATTCTTTATCGTCGGCTTTGTGAGTGCATTTGTTGTGGCTCTCTTTGTTGTTCGATTCTTCCTAAAACTGATCAATAAAATCAAACTTGTGCCTTTTGCGATATACCGAATTATCCTAGGTGTGATTTTATTTATCCTGTTCATGTAATGCTGTAAACTACTCTTATAAAAGAGTAGTTTCAGCGTGTAGACAAACCTTCGCATTCGTTGTCAGGTCTGCGCGCCGGTGCTCACGAATGTCAAATTCGCTCCGCTCCGGTGCTCGTCCTTCCTAGACTGCAAAGGTTTTCAAACACGCTGAGCTGAAAAGAAGACAAAGGGCTAAAATAAAGATCATTTTAGCCCTTTGTCAACAATCTGAAACTACTCTTATAAAAGAGTAGTTTTTTTGTTGTTTCAGCTCTTTTAAACAGTAAAATCACCCTCTTAATTGGTAGAAAAAGAAGTTTTTTCATAATTTAGTGTTTAAGAGACAGAGGAAGGGGTAGTACATAAACATACCAATTAAAGGAGGAGTTAGAAATAATGAGAAAAACAAGCAAATTTGTTGTTAGTTCTATGATTGCTACGTCAATGGTTGCTGCCCCTCTATCTCTTACGACTTTTGGTCAAACGGCTGAAGCTGCGACGACAACAGGTGTTGATGGAAGTGTCTCTATTGATCCAGTAGCCATTGCCGATAAAATTGAACAAGCAGTAAAATCATCCCAAAATCGTGATGGATTTGTAAAAAATGCGGCGTACAGTGCCTTCTATGAAGCAGGTCAAAACTATAACGTAGTTGTCCAAAACTTAAGCCAAGATCATGACTTTAGCGGACTGAACAATGTTGTCTACTATGATAGTGTTGAATATGATGGTATTACGTTTGGTATTTGGGTATTTGAAGATGGTACGTTCGTCAACAATGGTGACGGCGGCTATATTAACTGGACATTTGTTGGCAGCTTTGACCGTGAGGAAGGAAGCGGCACTGTTGATTTCCATAAAAGATTCTAATCTTATTGCCAAAAGTCTGCCGATTCACCGGCAGACTTTTTTTATAACGCACATTCTTCTATGTCAAAACCTAAATCTTCAATGATGTGATGATCCGTTTGGACTTGCTGGCCTTTTGTTGTTAAATAATCGCCTACGAAAATGGAATTTGCCGCATAAAGGGCAAGCGGCTGAAGCGTCCGTAAATTGAACTCTCTGCCTCCAGATACTCGAATTTCCTTGGTTGGATTGACAAACCTCATGAGCGCCAACACTTTCAATGCTTTGATCGGATGTGTTCGTTCTTGATGCTCAAGCGGTGTTCCCTCGATTGCATGAAGAAAGTTGACTGGAATGGAATCCGCATCAAGGGCTCTGAGCGCAAAAGCCATTTCAACAATTTGCTGGTTGGTTTCACCCATCCCAATAATAACCCCTGAGCAAGGTGACATGCCCGACTGTTTGACCTCCTCAAGGGTCGACAAACGATCATGATATGTATGAGTTGTCGTAATGTGAGCATGATGATCTTGATGTGTATTGATATTGTGATTATACCGATGAACCCCTGCTTCCTTCAGCCGCCTCGCTTTGTCTTCATTTAATAACCCAAGACATGCACACACCTTCAAAGGCATGGTCTCAGTGATCTCTTTTACTGCTGCCGTCACCTCATCTAACTCTCTGTGAGAAGGTGCTCTGCCGCTTGCGACAATACAATAAGTCCCCGCTTTTCTCTTGAGCGCCTCACGCGCGCCAGCCACAATCGTTTTTTGATCAAGCATTGTATATCGTTCAACCGGTGCTTTTGAAATGATCGACTGTGAACAATAACCACAGTTTTCAGGACAATAACCGCTTTTTGCGTTAAAAATCATATTTAATTTCACCTTGTTTTGAAAAAAATGAAATCGTACTTGATAGGCTGCATGCATCATAGATAATAATTCTTTATCGTCAGCTGCAAGAATGTCTAGACCTTCTTGCAGCGTGATCCGTTCATTTTTCAGCGCTTTCTCCGCCATCGCTTCCCAAGACAAAGATATTTGTTTTCCCATCATAAGCTCCTCTCATTATGTTAACTTATTTTTATTAAAAGTTAACATAAGAGATGGTCGTTGGCAAGCATTGGATAAATGAAGTCTATGAATATACATGTAGACACACAAAAAGGCGATGATCATGAAGTCATCGCCTTTTCATATGTAAAGCAATATGGCTTATCGAACAGTAATATAGTTAATCACACGTTCTCCAAGTGAATTATAGTAAGAAACCGTCACTGAACCGCGTTGTACGGCACGAATCCAAGTGAAGTTTGGAGCTGTTTGATCTAATTGAATCGCATAAGTTGCGCCCGTCACAGTAATTTGGCTTGCTGGAAGAGAGACGGCGATCGAAGAACCTACAGGAAGCGTACGGGTCAACGTAATTACTTTATTCATAATAGGAGCTTTTGCTATGACTGGTTCTTTTGGCTGTGCAGCTGCATGAGCACCTTCAGTTTGGAAGAACGTAAGAGCACCTAAAGCAGCTAAAGACAATGTACAAGCTTTCATTAATTTTTTCATCGGTAACACTCCTTTTTTTGGTATATACATATATTAATAATAATAGAATTATATGTCAATAAAATTATGTAGAAAAAAGAGTATTTATGGTGAAAATTGTCATATATTATTCATATGCCTTCTCTTTTTTAGGGGAAAAAGAGGCATAAAAAAAGCTGGGCTCATCCCAGCAATGTAAAGCTTTATGAAAAGAGATCATCAATCGTCGTCTCGCTGTTTTGGCTGACGGCCTTTTTGCTTCTCTTTTTCTCTAATGTAGTGAATAAAATCGATGGTTTGTCTTCGTGCTTCTTCGGAAAAATCGGAGGCAGCCTTAAACGCAATTTGCAAATCAGGATCGTCTGCAAGGTCGGCATCAGTTCCGCCTTTGTCCTTACCTGTGAGAAGATAATCCGTTGAGACCCCATATAACTCGGCGATTTTCACAATCATCTCACCGTCGGGCTTTCTCAAGCCATATTCCCAATTTGCATAGGTGGACATCGCCTTTAATCCGAGTTTTTTAGCAACCGTTGACTTGCTCCATCCATGCTTCTCTCTTAATTCAGTTAAAATCTTTCCAGTCAAATTATCCATTGGAAACACCTTTTTTCATGTTATGAGTAAATTTTATCATGAATTACACGGAAAAGATAAATAATTACACAAAAAGAATAAAAAATGATTGACTTACTCGTTTCGTGTATATTATCATAATGAATATAACTTACACATATTGAGTAAGAGGTGGAAAGATGAAACTTGAACATTTACGAGAAGAACGCATTTTACAAGGAAAAACACAAACCTATATGGCGAAAAAATTAGGATATAAGTACACGAGCGGCTATGCAAATATAGAAATGGGCAGAACGAAGCCTAGCTTAGAAATCGCAAAGCATATTGCAGATCTGCTGAATAGGGGTGTTCAAGAGCTTTTTTTTGACCAAAAGTTACACGAAATGAGTAATTCTCTAAAGGAAGAGCATTTCTTAGAAAAGGGGAGACGAACAAAATGAATATTGAACATCCAATGGTAGCGCAGATGAATGACTTTGGATATCCAAAAAGCTACTGGTCATATGACATGAAACGTTATGGATATCAAACAGAGATTGAGGACAGTCTGGAGGGATTTGAAGAAGATGAAACATCAGATGATTTTTGATGCCAGAAAGGAAGCGCAGCTTTGTTTAGTCCAAGCCGGCGGCTGGATGACCTTTCATCACCAGAAACCGGTGTTTGTTTTTTCCACAGCAGAAGATAAGCAAACATACATGAACCTCTTGGCGGCAAAGGTCGCTGAAGCAAAAAAGGAGGAATCAAGGCGACGTGAAACGATGGAAGCAAATTATGACAATCCTCAAATGCTTGCTCAAAGCGAGTAAAAACGAACAAGACATCCGTCAGTTTGAAAAGGATGACGGGAGATCCTAACATGGTCATCCATTTTATCATTGAGGCAGAGTTTTTAACAAAAGATACATTGATAAAAAGAATACGAGCAGCTGCAAAAGCACAATGCCCGCATAAAATAAAAGGCGCACTATCACTCGAGATTCGCTTATTTGACGACATGCCGCTTGACATAGCTGACTGTCAAAACAAGCGTACATACGCAGAAAAAGGTTTGATACGCCCGGTGCACGTCAGCATCTTTCAGCCAAGACTACAACATATTCAAGAAGCACTTCATTCTATTGCGGATAAGGTCCCTCTACAGATTGTCGATTTAAGAGTTTCACAGTTTTATAGTATGCGTCCAAGAATTGAAATCATTTTAAATACGATAGGTGATGGCACGAAATCCTCACCAAATAAGGAGACAAGCATATGAACGAGCCAAAACAATTATTCATTCAAGAAAACCAGACATTTGTCGGTGAGATGGAAACAGGAAAAATTCAAGTCATCGTGTTAGATGGGAATGTAGGAACGGCTTATAAGTTGGATGTACCTGAACATGGAAAAACCATTATTCAAACGGCAAAAGGTCACTTTGCAAGAGTAGATCACGAGATTGGTTTTAAAATCAGCTAGATCACAACACAACACAATACGTCCAAGACGGAAAGCCTGCGGACACTGATCAAGACCCTATGAAAAGGGGACTGATTGGTGTCCGTTTTTTATTTTCTTAAAAAAGGGAGAGAGCCAATATGCAAGATTTACTTATCGAATACAAACGAGCATTAAAGGATGCTAGAAAAAGATATGAACCATTTAGAGAAAAAGAAGACAAACAGCTTTCATATCAAGAGAAGCATGATAAAAAAATTATCGCCAGTATGGTCAGCGATCTCGAATACGTCGTGGAATGGCTTCAAATCGGCAGACAGCCAGGCGCACGCAGAGGATTAGACAGACGTTCAGTCTATCAGCGCACCATCCTAGCAAATCCAGAAGTGTTAGAGGCTTTATCACATGAATATACCCTCATCCAAGAGAATGAAAGAGATGTCAGCGAGCGGGACAAAAGACGAATTGACGAAGCCTTGTCCGTTTTAACGGATCGAGAAAAGGACGTATTCTTCATGCACACAACACAAGGATTATCGTTTAGCGAGATTGCGGTTATGCTGGATGTGAAAAAAGGAACTGTCCAAAAACATATGGAGAGAGCTCGGACAAAGATGTCCAAAAAAGTACAAGAACGTCTATTCGAAGCAGCTGAATAGGCGTTTTTTCTTTTACAAAATAAATGGAGCAGCACTTGTCTTACAGTTGCCACCTATAGTTAGAAAGACCAAACGGATGTTTGCTAGCCCTACACAAATGATTCCTTCACAGGAAATCGTTCGAATTAAAAATTAAAAGGAGGCGGCAGGTGAATGTAAATGAAAGATAAACGGATAGGAGCCAAGCAGGATTATATGAAAGGGATGACGTACCAGCAAATTGCTGATCATTACAATGTCTCGATCCATACCGTGAAATCATGGAAAAGACGATACGGATGGCAAAGGCAAAAAGGTTCGTCAAAGCAGGCACACTCGATCTTCAATCAGTTTCTTTCAGATGAAACAATTGAAATCATGGAGAAAATGGGCGGGCGTACATCGCTTGATTTAATCTGGGATCAAATTCAAATTCAATATGCTGCCATTATTCGGGCGCAGCGCATCATGTATGTGTCAGATCAAGATGACATGATCAAAGAGCTGAAAAAGGCGGCATACATGCCTTCTTCATTAGAAGAAACAGTAGAAGGCATTCAGCCAGAACAAGAAATCAGCACAGAAGAATATTCGTTTCAATTTTCGTGGGATCGGCATGCCACCTTTTTAAATGCCCAATCCCGTGCAATGGGAGAGCTCAGGCGTCTCATTAAACAGTTTGAAGAGCTCGCACATGCGAAGGATGAACGAAGATTAAGGCTAAAGCAAATTGAACTGACCATCGAAAAAACAAAAAAAGCAGTTCGCGAAGAAAAAGAGGAAGATCTTCACATCATGATCAAGCGAAAAGAGGATAACTCATGACGCCATTGATTGAAAAAGAAGTCAATCCTCACTTTGAACACTTTCTATTCGATTGGAATCAGAAGTTTCAATTTTTAGTAGGCGGCTACGGCTCCTCCAAAAGCTATCACATTGCGTTAAAACTCATTTTAAAGCTGCTGGAAGAAAAACGGACAGCACTTGTCATTCGAGAAGTATATGATACGCACCGTGAATCAACATTTTCTCTATTACAAGAGATCGTCAGCGATCTTGACATCGATCATGTGGTGAAGTGCCGCAGTTCGCCGCTTGCCTTGACGTTTCGAAATGGCAGCAGCATCTTATTCAAAGGGCTGGACAAGCCTGAGAAATTGAAATCAATCAACAACATCTCGATCATTTGGATTGAGGAGTGTTCAGAGGTTTCTTATGAAGGCTTTAAAGAGCTGCTTGGAAGATTGAGGCATCCGTCCTTACCGCTTTATATGATGTTATCGACCAATCCTGTTGGTCAAGATAATTGGACGTACAGACATTTCTTTCGAGATGAACAGCTGAAGCGATTTGTCCTAGATGACGAAACCTTATACAAAAAACGCACCGTTGTGATCAAGGATACGTACTATCATCACTCCACAGCGGAAGATAACCTATTTCTCCCTAAAAGCTATGTGGAGCAGCTGGATGAGCTAAAAGAATACGACCCAGACCTCTATCGAATTGCGAGGAAGGGCTATTTCGGCATCAATGGAACAAAGGTTTTTCCTCAATTTGAGGTAAGAAATCATTCTGATGTATTAGAAGCGATTCACCAGATTGACCGGCCGCTGAAACGAGCAGGCATGGATTTTGGATTTGTTGAATCGTACAATGCGCTCATTCGATTAGCCGTCGATCATGAAAAAAAGTACTTATATATTTACTGGGAATATTACGACCGCGGGAAAACAGATGATGAAACAGCCGTTGATCTAAAAGAGTTCATTGAATCAAAGGAACTCATCAAAGCCGATGCAGCAGAGCCTAAAACCATTCACTATTTTCGGCAGCGTGGATTTCAGATGGTGGCAGCACATAAGTTCCAAGGCTCGCGTTTGCAGTATACGAAAAAGATCAAACGGTTTAAGAAAATCATTTGCTCTGATGCTTGTCCGTATACAATCTATGAACTTCAATCACTGACCTATAAGGCAGATAAGGATGGACGTTTAGAGGAAGATACATTTCAAATCGATCCGCACACATTATCAGCGATCTGGTATGCGCTGGATGATTATGAAGTGACGGATTTGAAACAGACCGCCTCAGAGCGTGTCCGTCCAAACAGAGAGAGGAGGTCCATACAATGAAACAATTGAAAGCAACGATTATGAAGGCAAACATGTCTGATCATACAAAACAAATGTATGCAGATGAATTTTCCTATGAAAAAGATGACATTGTTCCCCCTCCTTACAACATCAATGAATTAAAAAGCATGGCAGAATATTCAACCATTCTTCAGCAATGTATTGATGCGTACAAAACCAATATTTTAGGTTTTGGGTTTGGGGTAGAATACGCTTTTGACTTTAATGCAGAAGGTGTAAAACCGGCAAAAAAGAAGGCTGCAGAAAAGGAATGGACAAGACTTGAAGAGTTTACGAAGTACATGAACTATGATGAGTCCGCTGATGTGATTCTTGGCTATGTCCTCGAAGACCGAGAGAAAACGGGCAATGGTTTTTTAGAGGTGCTGAGAGATGGACAAGGAAAGCCGGCCGGAATCGAGTATTTAGATGCGCTTCATATCCGCATTTGCAAGCTTAGTGAGCCAGTCGACGTCGAATTCAGGTACACCGAAAATGGCGAAATGAAGACAATGAATCGAAAGAAACGATTCCGTAAATATGTACAGGTAATCAACGAAAAGAAAGTCTTCTTCAAGGAGTATGGTGATCCGCGCATTTTGCACTGTGAAACAGGCAAATACGATGACACCACACCAGAGCCGCTTCGCGCAACAGAAGTGATTCATTTTAAAATTGGCAGTGGAACATATGGGATTCCCCGCTGGATTGGCAACATCGTCAATATGTACGGTGCTCGCAAGGCAGAGGAGCTGAACTATCTTTATTTTAAACAAGGGCGGCATGTACCAGGTGCCATCATTGTCGAAAATGGCATGCTGTCAGAATCCTCTTATCAGCAGCTTCAAGATTATATGGACGATATTGAAGGATCTGATCATGCACATAAATTTCTATTGCTTGAAGTTGAAGGTTTACCGACAGAAAAAGGGTTAACGGGAGAAGAAGATGTCTCAAATGTCAAAGTAAACTTCAAATCTCTAGCCGAGATCCTGCAAGAAGATGCGCTCTTTTTAGAATACGATGAAAAAACAAGAAACAAAATCCGCTCTGCGTTTCGCCTGCCGCCAATTTATACAGGTGAGTCTCAAGACTATAACAAAGCAACAGCAGATACGGCGCGTAAAACAACAGAAGAGCAGGTATTTCAGCCGGAACGGCATCTCATCACAGGAAAACTCAATACTCTTTTCCTGCCGGATCTTGATATTTGGCATGTCCGTTTTCTATTAAATGGTCCTGATTTTAGAGACCCATTAGAGATTGCCAAGGTACTGACGCCATTTATTCAGGCTGGGGCAGTGTCACCTAACGATTTGCGCGATCTAGCAGGAAGAATTCTCGGAAAAACGCTAGAGGAATGGCCTGAGGAACTATATCACCGACCTTTAGAAAGCCGCATGAAATCAGCTGAAGAAAAGCCTCAACCAGAGCCGGACCAGCTGACGAAATAAACAGAAGCGCGTGCACTTTTTTGAAAGGGGGTGAACATATGCCAAGAGAACTAAAAAACGCTAAAATTACGCATGTTTCCTACGTGGACAAAGCAGCGAACAAGAAGAAATTCTTTTTGATGAAAGCAAAGAAAAAGCGGCCTGACTTTCAAAAGGAGGTCAGTGTCCTAACAAAGGCTGAAGATGCTCATCGCCTCGTGTACGGTGTCGTGTATGAACCGAATACGCCTGATGCACATCAAGACTTTATGACAGCCAAGGAAATTGAAAGAGCGGCACACGGCTTTATGAAGGATGCCCGTCATATTGACAAGCAGCATGATTTTCAGGATGGTGTTGGCGAAGTGGTTGAATCGTATATTGCTCCGGCTGATGTAGAGGTAGGCGGGGAGCTGATTCGAAAAGGGTCTTGGGTGCTTGTGACAAAGGCTTCCCAAGAGATTTGGGATCAAATTCAGAAGGGCCACATTACAGGCTATTCAATGGCTGGAACGGCGGACATCGTCGCCATAGAAGAACAAGATCAGCTTCTATCTCAAGGCACGAATGAGAGAGGGCTTTTTTCTTTGCTGAAAAATTTCTTTTTAAAAGAGGAAGGTGCAAACATGTCACAACCATTTTGGAACGTTTTAGACCATCTGCTGGAAACCTTACAGTCAAGTGATGGTGATGAGGCGGATGTAAGAGCTGCCTTAGAACAGCTCATTCCAATCATGCAGGACATCCTGAAGACAGAGGATGTACTTCAAACGATTGGTGAAAGGCCAGCCGCCGTACAAAAGGAAGATGCTGCTTTGACGACAGATCAAGTACGAGAGCTCGAAAAAGCAAAAAAGGCCATCGAAAACGTCTTACAGCAGGCTGAACAACAAGAAACAGATCAAACCGGGGAAGAACCTGTCCAAAAAGTGCTCGAGCAAGTCGTTGCACCGATTCGTCAGCAGCTCTCTTCCTTAGAGAAATCAGCCAGCAGAGAAAAAGCAGCGGTGCAGGAAGTGCTTGAGCAGCAGCTTTTGCCTATTTCAGAACGAATTCACATGCTTGAAAAGGCGCGGGGCATGTCAAAACAAACAATCCACGATACACAAAACGACACGACAACACCCATATGGGATGGCTTACTATAAGCCTAAATAAGGAGGAAACAGTGTGAGAAATCAAGAGTTGATTCGCAAGGCTGAAATGACACTTGCCAGCTTAAAAACCGGCGGTCTCATGAACGCAACCCAATCCAACACATTCATTAGAATGATGCAAAACACACCAACCGTTTTAAATGATGCACGCATCATTCCGATGGAAAGTGATTCACAAAAAATCGAAAAAATCGGCTTTGGCCAGCGTATTTTGCGCCCAGCAGAAGAAGGCCAAGCGCTTGATGCAAAAGACCGTGTTGTCCCAGCGACAAGCACTGTCCAGCTAAATGCGAAAGAGGTCATTGCAGAGATTCACATGACCTACGACAGCATTGAAAACAATATTGAAAAAGACGGAATCCAGCAGACGATTATGCAAATGCTGGCTGAACGAGCGGCGGTCGATATTGAAGAGCTTATCGTCAATGGGGATACGACTTCATCAGATCCATTTTTAGCCCAAATGGATGGCGTGAGAAAACAAGCAGTATCTCATATTGTTGATGCAAATGGAGCGGAAATTAGCCGCCAAATGTTTAAACAAGCCTATAAAGCGATGCCGTCAAAATATTTACGTGTACCTCAGGATTTCCGTTTCTACACATCCCCAAGTTTAGAGGTTGAGTGGAAGGATCAAGTAGCAAACCGTCAGACAAATCTCGGAGATGCGGTCATTCAAGGCGGACTTTCTTCTGCATTCGGTGTGCCGGTCAAAGGTCTTGCCAATATGCAGCCATATGACGAAGCGGGAACAGACGTATCAGATATTTTGCTGACACACCCTAAAAATATTATCGTAGGTTTTTCTCGTAATATTCGAATTGAAGTAGAAAAAGATATTCGCAGCCGTAAATTTATTATTGTCCTGACAGCGAAGCTAGACAGCAAATTTGAGGAAGAGGATGCTGTAGCAAAAGTGATGAAAGTGAAAGAGTAGGTGACGGCAGGCCATGATTATTTCTCCTGAAGAAGTACAAGCCTATTCTGTATTTGAGCGTGTGAAAAATCGATCTGTAGAAAGACTGACAGCAGATATTATCGAAGCCGAAGCTGCGGTATTTCAGATCGTAGGTCATGATTTCTCAAGCGAAAAATATCAGCCCCTTCCTGAAAAAGCAAGAATCGCATTATTAAAAATGGCCCAATATTTTGCCATGCTGAATGATGACGAATCTATGATGAAAGGCTTTACGTCAGAAAAAATGGGTGATTACTCATATGCGAAGGCAGCTGATCAAGTGAAAGGCAAACCTTATGTATATGCCCTGCTTGTCGATTACATTGAACCATCATTAACTGGCGGCAGTACCAAATTAAAGGTGAGATCATTATGAGTTATCACTCTTTATTAACAGACCGCTGTGATCTTTTTCACCTTGAACATCAGGAGGCTTCCCGAGGAAAATTCGGGGTTCCAGCTGATGACTTACAAATGACTCTTTCCTATCCCGATGCTCCTAGCCTGACAGATCTGGCTTGTTATGTCATAGAAAAGAATCAGTCCCTTGTGCAAGAAGAGCCGAATACAGTTATTTATCAGTCCTATCTTGTCCATCTCCCTTTAGCAAGTGATATTCGCCTGCATGACAAAATGGTGTGGAACGGCGTCTCACTTAAGTTGCAGCAGCCCAAAATAGTGAAAAATCATCACATTGAAGTGATGGCAGTCAGGAAGGAAAATCTATGAAAATTGATGGACTTGACCGGCTGCTTTCACAGCTGCAAACAGCGTGTGACGGCGGCTTAAAGGCAAAATATCAAGATTGGCTACAAGACATGGGCCTAGAACTTTTGGACATCATTCAGGATGAGCTAATCAAGGAGAATGCTGTCGATACAGGCCGGCTTCTAAGCTCCTTTACGCAAGGAGACAAGGAGAATCATTTTCTTATGTCAAAAGGTGGTCTCACGCTTGAAGTGGGAACGCAGCTTGAATATGCCTCCTATGTCAATGACGGACATGCTACTTCTTCAAGTGGAGAGCGAAGATGGGTGCCTGGCAGATGGGCTGGCAGCCGCTTTGAATATGATCCGAATGCAAAGACAGGAATGATGCTTGCCTCTCAATGGATAGATGGAAATGGCTACTGGGATCATGCTGTCATGCTCTATGAGCAAATGTTTGAACAGTCGCTGGATCGAAAGCTTCAAAGCTGGTTCGATCGACATTTTGGGAGGTGATGAAATGAATCAAGAAGTCGGGGCAATCATTCATTATATTTACACACACTTTCCTGTGACAATGTATGATCGACTTTTGCCAGAGCGTTTTCAAGTGCCATCCGTTTATGTGCCGCCCGTAACAGTCATCAGCGGTCCAGATACGGTATCTACGTTTATGAAATCTTATTCGCTGCAAGTGAAAGTGTTTCATATGGATACAGAAAAAGCGCATGACGCGGCAGAAACAATTGTTGATGCATTGCTTGCTGATCGTCAAATGATTCAGATGATGAGTGAAGATGGAGAGGTGCTTGATGATTATGTCCGCATAAAAAGAGTGGAAACCAGAATGATAGATCAAGGCGTAGCAGCGATTGTCCTGACGTGGGATAGCAGTTATTGGTACAACCGAGACAAACAAGCAAGCCTTGAAGATATCAACTTTTCAGATGGAGTGATCAAACGTGAGCAAGACTAAAAAAGCAGAGCCCGCTCAAACAGCTGGCGAAGAAAAAGAATTTGGCTTTTCATTTGAAGCCTTAAAAGAGCACAGTAAGGATCTTTTTGGGGTTAAACCAGAAATCCTTGAAGGTGCTCTTTTTTATATCAAACATCAACCAATTACAAAAACAGAAGCGAAAAAGCACATTGATGCTTTTTTGTCCAAGGAGGTTTAAAGGATGAACGGAGGCACATTTACACCAGGTACAGAGAAAAAGCGTCCTGGCATTTACTTTAATTTTAAAACAACAGCAGAGCAGCGAATTACTTTAGGCGATCGAGGTACGGTGGCACTTCCTCTTGTGATGAGCTGGGGAGAACCAAAAACCTTTATTTCCGTTTCAAATATGGAAGACTTAAATAAAAAGGTTGGACTCAATATTGATGACAAGTCGCTTCTTCTTTTCCGTGAAGCAAAGAAAAAAGCACAAACGGTCTTGCTTTACCGCCTAAACGAAGGGGAGCCAGCCAAAGCTGAAATCGCAGAAAACTTTGTGGTCACAGCCAATTATGGCGGTCTAAAAGGAAATGAGATCACTGTACAAGTGGCAGAAAATGTACTTGATAGCACAAAGCGTGACGTCATCACTTATCTTGGAACAGATATTGTGGATAAGCAGGTTGTCACGGATGTCAAAGATCTTGTGAAAAACAAATATGTTCAATTTTCTGGTGAAGGTGAAGCCGTCATCACGGCTGGTGTGGCACTAAGCGGTGGGAAAAATGGTGTGGCAAGTGTCGCAGATTATACAGCTTTCCTAGAAGCAGCAGAAACAGAATACTTTGATGTTATTGCTCTCCCGATCGATAATAGTGAGCAATTAAGAGCGACCTTCGCTTCATTTATCGAGCGTTTACGTGATAAGCAAGGACGTAAGGTGCAAGGAGTTGTGGCCAACTATGCAGCTGACCAAGAAGGCATCATCAATGTGACAAGCGGTGTTGTGCTGGAAGATGGAACAGAACTAACGCCTGCTCAAGCAACAGCATGGGTCGCAGGTGCAAGTGCAGGTGCAAACTTCAATCAGTCACTGACCTTTGTAGAATACGAAGGAGCAGTGGATACATTAGAACGCCTTGATAATGATCAAGTAGAATACCGATTATCACAAGGGGAGTTCCTGTTCACCTTTGATGCGAGAGATCGTACCGTGAGTGTTGAAAAAGATATTAACTCCTTGACAAGCTTTACAGCTGAAAAGAACCAGCAAATGGCGAAAAACAAAATCATTCGTGTGCTTGATGCGATCAACAATGATTTGACGTTCGAATTAAAAAATCTGATTAAATTACGCAAAGCCAATGGCAATGACATTCCAGCATCAGATGATGGGGTGCAGCTTGTGAAAACACTGATTACTCAGTATCTCACACAGCTTCAAGATGGCAGCGGCATTACAGGCTTTAACTCAGAAACAGATATCGTGATCGGTCTCAATGAAGATCGTGATGGATTTATCATCGATCTAGCGGTTCAACCAGTAGATGCAGCAGAAAAATTCTATTTCAATGTGGAGGTGAAGTAAGATGGCTTTTAAAGCGCAAAATACAATTTCAGGTAAAGAAGGTCGTCTTTTCTTAGAAGGTGAGGAGCTTGCCTTTATCAAAACGTTTGAAGCAAACGTGGAGAAAAACAAATCAGAAGTCAATGTGATGGGCCGCCGAATGACTGGTCATAAAACAACAGGGGCAAACGGAACAGGAACGGCAACATTCTATAAAGTCACGTCACGTTTCGTTCAATTAATGCTCAACTATGTGAAAAAAGGGGAAGACCCATATTTCACTCTTCAGGCTGTAATTGACGATAAGTCATCAGGCCGAGGCACTGAGCGTGTGACATTATTTGATGTCAACTTTGATTCAGCTAAAATTGCTGGACTGGATGTCGATTCAGAAGCGCTTGAAGAAGAAGTTCCGTTTACGTTCGAGGACTTTGATCTTCCTGAAAAGCTGAAGAATTCCTTTTAATGAACAAAAGGCATACAAATGACGAAAATATATGTTATTTTTATTTTATTCAACGATATGGTATAATTTTTCATAGTTACAGAGTAGCTACAAAAGAGTTACTGTGTAACCCCAAAAAGTTTCTTAGAAATATGTTTACATGCAAAGTACTTTGCATAAAATAAAAAGAAGCCAGGATGCGTCAACATCCCGGCAATGTACAATGAGGCCCTCAAGGGGCTGGCTAATCAATTAGATAGTTTTAAGGATAGACTTTCCCTTCAACCGTCCAAAGCTCAAGGGGAGTCTATTTTTTGTCTATATACGTCAACAGGGCAACGATAAATGACCCGAATGCAAGCATTAACATAAGCGCTTGAAATGTTGACATGAGCATCACCCCCTTCCTATCGGGGATGAGCCAGACACCCTTGAGCAAGCCATTCAATTGTACAAATTAAATTATACATGAAAAGATTGGAAAGCACATTCAAAAAATGGATGTGCTTTTTTGCATTCAAAAAAACATAACAAAGGGAGTTTTTAAACATGAGCGAAAAACAAACATTTGATCTTTCATTTTTTATGCCAGGACAAACAGTAGAAGCAGAAGAGGTCAAAGTACCGATTTCTAAGCGTTTTGTTGATAAAAAAGGGAATGTCATTCCTTTTGTCTTTAAAGCCATTACAACTGAACGCATTGATGAACTGGAAAAAGAAAATACGACCTTCAAAAATGTCAAAGGCAGAGGCCGCGTAAAGGACTTAGACAGTCAGCGCTTCTACGCACGAATTGCGATTGAATCGACCATTTATCCAGATTTCCGCTCAAAGGAATTAAGGGAAGCCTACAGTACACAAGATCCAGTTGAAGTAGCAAAACGCGTCCTGTCAGTTGGCGGTGAATATGCGAACTGGTTAAACAAAGCCATTGAAATCAACGGATTCGAAGACGAAATTGAAGATTTAGAAGACGCAGCAAAAAACTAATAAAAGATGGGGATAAAGAAGCCGTGTTTTTATATTACGCCATGCACGAGCTTCACTACTCCCCATCTGAACTCCTAGATTTATACGAATCACCAAGACCGTTCAAAGCATTCCTATTCGGACTCATCAGCTACAAACTAGACATGCTAGAAAAAGAAGCAAAGAAAGGAGGGAAATAATTGGCGAAACTCACTGCACGATTTGAATTAGAAGACAAAGTATCGAAGAAGCTTATGCGCATTCAAAAACGATTTCAAACGTTTGAGAAGCAGCTAAAACCATTTAGAAAACCAGTGAAAATAAACCTGGAAATAGATGAAAAGAAGTTAAGAAACTTCAGTTTATCGCTTCGGAAAATTTCAGTATTTTCCATGAGGCTGGACCAGGGAATCTATCGTGATTTAAAAGCATTAAACAATCAGTTAAATATGCTCCCAAATCATCTGGTCATATCCATTCAAGCGAAGGGACTAGATGTCATTAAATCCAGCATAAACCGTTTAAAACAAGCGGGAACAAGCCCCATTCTGCTGACGTTTAAACTAAACGATCAATTGTCAGGTAAAATGTCATCGATCAAAAAATCTATCCTTCAGCTCATGAACAGAACGTATTATATGAGATTAAACATGGTTGACCAAGCCACCGCTGCAATTCAACGAATCAAAAAGACACTCAAAAGCTTGACGATGTCTAAACACGAAATCAGAGTGTCTGTTCAAGACAATGCAAAGAGTAAGTTGAAAAAACGAGATCAGGCTGAGTCGATTGTGAAAGAACAAAACATAAAAAAAGAGCCTGAGGCTGTTAGTCCATCAGTGAAAACAGATGAATCTAAACAGAGTTGGCTTCAAAACCTTGCCAATAAAGGATTAAATGAAATTCAAAAATATGCAGGTGACGTTGCAGACAAAGTGAAGGAAAAATTGAGTCCTAGAAAGTTTTGGGATGAAAAAGCACTTCCTTGGGTTGAAAATAAAATGGAAGATTACAAACAAGATGTGATCGGAAGAATTAAAGAGAAGATTAAATTTAATCCTGAAGAAAAACTAGATCAATTGGTGAAGACTGGATTAGATCGTCTCTTTGGTGCAAGTGATCAATCAAGTGAAAGTGCCACTCCAGCACCAACAACAGCACCAACAACAGCACCAACAACAGCACCAACAAATCCAGCTCCCAAAACGAAACCTCAGCCGCGAGGTGGAAAAGGCTTGTTTCGCAATAGTTGTTGCCCCTGTTGTGCAAGAGGTTTAAGCAGGGGAGGATCTACTAAAACTAAAAATAGAAATGGTCAATCACCAAGACAATCTACAAACCAAAATGCCACAACAAGAACCGAAATGAATAGAAGACCTCCAAGTAAATTAGGGAAACTGAAAACAAATGCAGGTAAATTATTTGGAAAAATCCCTAGTGGACTAAAGAAAGGTGCGGGTATCGCAGCTTCAGTTGGCGGACTTACGGGTTTAGTGAAAGGTAGCAAGGGGTTAAGTGGATTAGGGGATGCGGTGAAAAATATAGGTAAAGGGAGCGGCAAGTTATTAAAGAAAGTACCTATTCTAGGAAGTGTACTTAGTGCAACAAATCTAATCGGTATGAACAAAGAAAATGCTGGTGAAAAGATCGGTACGACTGGAGGCGGCATCGCTGGCGGGATGGCAGGTGCTGCAGCAGGTGCAGCTATTGGAAGCGTAGTTCCAGGGGTAGGTACAGCCATCGGCGGTCTAGTAGGCGGCATCGCTGGAAGTATGGGCGGAGAATCTATCGGTGAAACAATTGGAAAATGGTTTGATGGCGGCGGATTTGAAAAGATTGGCCAAAAAGCCATTGAAATCAAAAATCAAATTGTCGAAGTTTGGTCAACAGTAGCGGGTTGGTTCACAGAAAATGTCTGGACACCATTAAGCAGTACGGTCGTCACAGTAGCAACGACCATATGGACAAGTCTAGTCAATGCCTGGACATGGATTCAAGAAACATTCAGTGCAGTTGCGGGCTGGTTTATCGAAAACGTTTGGACACCGCTAAGCGACACAGTCGTTACGGTAGCAACGACCATCTGGTCAAGTTTAGTGAATGCCTGGACATGGATTCAAGAGACATTTAGTGCAGTTGCAGGCTGGTTTATTGAAAACGTTTGGACACCGCTAAGCAGCACAGTCGTTACAGTCGCTACAGGGATTTGGACAGCATTATCAAATGCATGGAAAAAGATACAATCAATCTTTGGAGCTGTCTCGTCTTGGTTTATGGAAAATGTATGGAACCCACTTGTAGATACGGTAGGAACCATTAAAGACAGTTTCGGTAAAAAGTTTGAAGAAGCTTATAAAGTCGTGACAGATATATGGGATGGATTATCCAAATGGTTTAAAGATAATATTCAGACACCGATCGTAAAAGTAGCAGGTGCCATAAGTGAGGGTTTTTCTAAAGCTTTTGACTGGGTTAAAAAGATTTTTGATATGGGTGGCGGTGCTGTTAATTTAGTAGTGAATAAGGTATTAGGAAGAGACCCTGACAAAAAAGCTACAGGCGGTTATATCACCCAGCCAACCTTATCATGGGTCGGAGAAGCTGGTAACGAATTTGTTATTCCAACTCAAAATAACCGGGGGCGCGGGAAGATGCTGCTTGCCCAGGCTGCTTCTCATCTTGGAATGTCTGTTATGCCAAGCGGAGCGGCAGGAAATCAAGTATCAAACTCTCCAGCTCCTGCAGCTGTAGCTTCATCATCTTCTGTCGGTTCAATAGACGGATCGGTCTCGATGAATGGGAACATTCAAGCCTCCAGCATAGGCGAGCAATTTAATAAGGATTTTGAACAAGGATTAAATCAAAAAGTGATTACACTTGATCAATGGAAGCAAAAGAATATTCAGCAGCCTTTTGCTCAATTGACCTCAGACTCAGGTAAGTATGGTCAGCAAACAGTTGCTGCTTTTGCGAATGGTCAGCAGGTGACACCAACAGGAACAGACAGCTTTTTGCAAAGTCGTGTAAAAGCACCATACCAACAAGTGATGACAGCATCACCAACTTGGGGTTCTGGAACAGTTAATGGTTTTGCCACAGGTCAAAATGCCACATCAGTTGGTACTAGCCAATACGTAGATCAGCACATCAAACAACCATTCCTGCAAGCAAAACAAGAATCACCAGGCTGGGGCTCAGGAATGATGGATGCCTTTAACAACGGCATGCGTTCAAAAGCAAGTGAAGTCACACAAGCTGCCAAAGAAATGGCGAAGAAAGTAGAGCAGGCGTTTAGAGAGGAATTAGACATTCATTCCCCTTCACGCGTCATGATGAGTCTTGGGAAATTTGCATCGATCGGTGTCGTTAAAGGGCTGGACTCAGTGGATGTGAAAAAGTTTGCTGAAAATCAGGCTGGTTCATTAATCGGAGCTTTCAGTGGTATGGGGGCTTCAGGTCTTAGTGTTCAGCAATGGCTCATGGCAGCTCTCATGGCAACTGGCACATCGATGAACTGGCTTCCAGGTCTTATGACCATTGCACAGCATGAATCGAATGGAAATCCGAGAGCAATCAACTTATGGGATTCCAACGCTAAAAAGGGAACGCCTTCTAAAGGCTTAATGCAAACCATTGGACCGACGTTTAACTCCAATAAAGGCAAAGGTATGAATGACATTTGGAACCCAATTCATAATGCCGTAGCAGCCATTAACTACATTAAGGGCAGATATGGAACAGTCTTCAATACACCGGGATTACGAAGTATGAGAAGAGGCGGGCCTTATAAAGGCTACGCAAATGGCGGACTGATTACTCAGGAGCAGGTTGCTAGAGTCGGTGAAGGAAACAAACGCGAATGGATCATTCCTGAAGAAAGAGGTATTCGCGGAAGGTATTTATTAACGCAGGCAGCCAAGGCACTTGGGATGCAAGTATATGATCCAGCAAATGCGTCTGCACCTTTACCAGAATCACAAATGCAGCAAGTCACCTCAACTCAGTCTTCAAGTCATACAGCATCGTCAAGTAATAAGCAAATCACCATTCAATTCAATGGGGATCAGCATTTTCATAATGGACAAGATCAGCAATCGCTTGTCGAAAAAATTAGACAAATGCTCGTAGATGAACTGGAAGTAGAGCTTCATACAGGAACGAAGGGGGTCGTGATCGATGGGTAAATCAGTGTATCAATTGTGGATTTCCCAAGGAAAGGACAAGTTGCGATTCCCTGTCCTTCCATCCGAACTTGAAATCACAAATAACGTACAAAATGAAACGGTAAAGGTTGCTTCTTTTGGAGAACTGACCTTTATTGATGTCCCATCGGCAAAGCAAGTATCATTCACCTCATTATTTCCTAAGAAATATTCGCCAATTGCTGAATATAAAAGCATTCCATCACCGGAGAATGCGATAGCGAAAATAGAACGAATGATGCGTTCAAAGAAGTCTGTGCGGCTGATTGTAACGGGGACAAAAATCAATATGACGTGCAGCATTGAAAGCTTCACCCATAAAGAAGGGTCATATGATATTGGCGATCGTGAATTTACGATCGAGTTAAAGGAATACAAAACCGCATCGCCTAGGAAAATCAAACGAAAGAAAAAAGCAAAACAAACAAAAAAGAAAAGACCATCAAAAACACCACCAAAAATGTACACCGTCAAAAAAGGGGATACGCTATGGGCCATTTCAGGCAGATTTTATGGCGACAGTACAAAATGGCGGCGTATTTGGAATGCCAATAAAGCAGCGATGATTAAACGTAGCAAACGCAATATTAAGCAGCCGGGGCATTGGATTTTCCCTGGACAAAGGTTAAAAATACCACAATAGGGGGGCTGGCATTGATCGAGCTTTTTGCCATCAGAAGCGGCACCATGTATGAGCTTGTCACAGAGAGTGTGACACTTCAGGGGCAAAGGTATCAGGCGCCTCGCTCTATTCAGGCAAATATTATCACTAAACAAGGCAGTCAAACATATTACCGTGTCTCAGAAGGGGACACGGTTCTTTTTAAATGGAAAGGAAAAGAGCTGTTCAGAGGCATTGTGTTTTCTCGTACGCCTGTTGAAGGGAAAATGACCTTTACCGCATACGACATGCTTCAATATTTGGTGAAAAACCAAGATGTCTATGTTTTTTCAAAACAAAGAGCAGATCAAATCTTGAGACGGATTGGGGCTGACTTTCAAATTCCCATGACCTCCATCGCCCATACCGGTCATGTCATAAAATCGCTAGTGTTTAAAAATGATACGAGCCTATATGACATGATTCTGAAAGCATTAAAAGAAACAAAGCGGCAAACCGGCAGAAACTATCAAATCTATTCTGCTAAAGGAAAGATGGGGCTGAGAGCTTGGCCAGATCCAGAGGACGTATGGGTCATTGAATCAGGTGTCAATCTCATTGGCTATCAGTACAGCACCTCGATTGAAGAAACAGCGACTCGTGTCAAGCTGCGTACGTCTGCAGATGAACAAGGGAAAAATAAGAAAAAAGGGAGCAAATCAGAGATTGTAGTGGTCGAACAGGATAAAGCAGGTCAGAATAAATACGGTATTTTACAGCATGTTGAGACGGTTACAGGGCAAATCAACCAGCCGCAGCTGCAAAAAAGAGCCAAAGTACGGCTGGCAGAGAAAAAAGGCGTGAAACAAGAAGTCAAAAGCATCCAAGCGCTAGGCATTCCTGAACTGCAAAGCGGTCTTCCAATCTATTTGAAAATCCCTGAAATCAACGTAAAAAAAACCTACTGGATCGATCAAGACAAACATGAATTCAGTGGGGTGAAACACACCATGACAATTGATGTCGTTGAGAAAAATTCCATCCCAAAGGGTGATCAAGCGTGAGGTTAAGTGAAGCGATTAAACGATTAGCAGTGAATGCTGTAGATGCCGCCTCTCCAATTGATCTGGTGGTTGGAGAAGTCACGGCAGTTTCTCCTGTAAGCATCCGGTTAAATGAAAACCATAAGCTGGTCATTCCGGAAGAATTACTGATTTGGCCAAAGCGCCTAAATAAGGGTGAGGATGATGAACTGAAAAGGGGAGACAGCATTATGGTGCTCGCAATGGCAGGAGGGCAGTCCTTCTACATCATCGACAAATTGTAAGGGAGGTGATGAACGTGGCACTTTCACCAGAGGAAGAAATCGAGGAAACAGAAGAAGACGAAGAGGTGGATACCTCGACGACGTATCGAATAGATGTTGAAACTGGCAGACTGACAGGTGAAACCATTTCAGGCATTGAAGCAATTCGTCAATTCGTTTATATGACACTCAGGACAGAGCGGTATGCATATCCTATCTACAGCCACGACATTGGCACTGAAATCCAGGAGCTATTGACGGATACAGAAGTCACGGATGAATACAAAGAAATGGAGATTCCGAGACTGCTAGAGGAAGCATTGATTGTCGACGAACGGATTGATCATATTGAAGAATTAGAGGTCACAAAGCAAAATGACTCGTTTCATGTCAAGCTAGCTATTGTCACAGATGAAGGCACATTAGAAATAGAGGAGGTGATGGAGGGCGATGTTTGAGGAACAAACGTATGAAGCATTGATAGAAAGAATGCTGGACAGATTGCCAGATGACATAGATAAAAGAGAAAACAGCGTCATTTGGAATGCCTTGGCACCTGCTGCCGCTGAATTAGCCCAGTCCTATATTTGGCTTGATCAAGTATTCGAGCTGGTCTTTGCAGATACAGCACAAGGAGAGTTTCTAGATCGGCGGGCTGCTGAAGTAGGAATTGAAAGAAAACCAGCGACTAAAGCGATTTGGTCCGCAGCTATTCAGCCGGAGGATATCAACATCCCAGCTGGTTCACGGTTTTTTATTGAAGACGTCTATTTCCAATATTCGAAAGAAGGCACGCTAGAATGCGAGACACCTGGCAAGATCGGCAATGGTCAATTAACAGATCAGCCGCTGCTTTCACTTGATACAATCCCAGGGCTTGAATCGATTATCATGAAAAATTTGGTGATACCCGGACAAGAGGAAGAAGATGACGCTTCGTTATACGATCGTTACTTAATACGTGCTAGGCGGGAGGCTGTCAGTGCCAACAAGGCGCATTATAAAAAATGGGCTGAGGAAGTGACAGGGGTTGGCAGAGCGAAAGTATTCCCGCTTTGGAATGGAGAAGGAACGGTCAAAATTGTCATCACAGACGGCAATCTAGATGTTGCATCAGATCTTCTTGTTAAAAGAGTACAGGAATATATTGACCCAGTGCCAGGCGAAGGAGAAGGACAAGCGCCTATCGGTTCAAAAGCAACCGTCGAAAGCGCCAAATGGCTGGATATTGACATAGAAGTAGCCGTCGAACTTCAAATGGACTGGACCCTTGAAGGAGCGCAGAAAGAAATAGAAGAAAAGGTCAAAGCGCTGTTGAAATCAATCGCATTTGAAAAGAGTACCATTCGAATGTCCGCCTTAAATGACATTCTGTACCATTCAGAAAGTGTATCAGATTATGCAAACGTGTTATTGAATGGGGAATCGAAAAACTTAGTGTTACAGGACATTGAGATACCGCGTCTGAGGCAGGTGAAGGTTATTGAGCAAACAGGATGAAATGAAAAACTACTTGCCGCCATATTTTACAGCGATTTATGAAGTAGATCATCTACTCAAAACAGAAGCACCGGAGTTTGAGCAATTGGATGAATCCATTTTCGATTTAACGGATCAGTTCTTCCCTTTAACTGCGACATGGGGATTGAATAGATGGGAAAGAATGCTGAAGGTGCAGCGAGAATCAGATGACTCCATTGAACTTCGCAGGGCACGCTTACTCAATATGATGTCAAACATTCCACCGATCACGTATCTTTCATTAGAGAAATCGGTGAATCGCTTTCTCAAAAATCCAAGTGCCATCATCCGTCTCACCACCAATCGCTATCATTTCGCCTTACGTGTGAACCTAGATGACCTGCAAAACACTAGATATATTGTAGAAATACTTGAAACGTTAAAGCCGGCTCATTTGGCTTATACGTTCACTGCTTTTCATCATACCGATGTACATGAAAAAAATGACCATCACGGGAGGCTCACACTGCGAAGCAGAGTGGGTTTTTTCGATCATATCCCGATTTTACTGAATGGTGAATTTGTATTAAATGGTACGTTTTATCTTAGCGGGACAAGAGGTTCAACCGATGTACCTGCTCGTTTCCGGCATTCGTTGAAGATGAGAATGCCGCTTCAGCATAAGTCAGAAACCACATATCGCATGAATTATGTCATGACTGGAGCGTTAAATGAAAAAGGGCAAAAAGCGGCACTGACTTTACGCACAAAGAACCAGCTGTCACATCAAACCAAAAAGAAGATGACGTTCCGATTGCCAGTACATGTCCAAACTGAACAGCGCGGCAGCTTACTGATTAAGGATCATTACTGGATTCTCGATGGATCTGTTCCGCTGGACGGATCAAAAATGCTAGCAGCAACTTCTCAAAAAATAGAGCTATAAGGAGGATCACAATGGCTGATCAATTAACCGTAACAACACTATATGCACGTCAACAAATGGCAAAGGCAAGAGCAGAAGGAACAAAACTCACAAAAGTCGTCAAAATGGCATTTGGAAATGGTGGGACGAAGGATGGGAAACCAATTTCACTAGACGGAACTGAACAAAAACTCAAAAAAGAACTAGTCCAAAAAGAGATTGATTCGTTTACCTTCATGGAACCAGCAAAAATCCGCTACACTTGCACGATCGCCGAAGGAGAACTTGCAGGAGAAGTCATCAACGAACTAGCACTTGTCGACGAAGCCGGCAAATTCACCGCCATCCGCACCATGACAGACAAACAAAAAGACGGCGACATCGAATTTGTTTTTGAGATTGATGATATTTATTAAAGGAGGGGAATGAAATGGACATCAAATCACCTTTACCGTTTGAAACCTCTGACAAAGCACATGCCAACTTATTTAACCGGATGGTCGACACACTAGTAGAGAATGACAATGCGCTCAGCCAACAGATAGAGGGAATCACCAATGAAAGCTTATTTAAACTAACAGGCGATCAAGCCATTCAAGATGCATCAGTCAGCGGTGAGGAATATCCAATTGGCATTTCGTTCATGGATATTGGACAAGCGAATGATACTGGATATCCTACGAGATTTGGCTTTGTGAAAAATGAAAAATATAGTAACTTTCGATTTGTTCAATATTACTATGGGACTGGAAACGAAGCAGGCAGTTATTTTGATAGCACAGGTACATGGTGCCGTCATTGGTGGACGGGGTCTGGCTGGACTGAATGGCACAAAATCTCTGGGTTCTGTCATGCCAACATAGGTACAACTGGGAAGCAGTTATTAACCAAAGGAGAGTATCAAAAAGTCCTTTTTAATCGAAAAATAAAAGACAGTCATAACAATTTTGATATCAAAAATAATCGTTTCATCTGCCCTGAGAGCGGAATGTATTCAGTGAATGCAGGTGTTTATATTGAAAGCTTTCAACGATACGCAAACTTTGAATTATCGATCTACTTAAATGGAAGAAGATATAAAAATATTGCACATGAAAGACAAAGTCCAACAAGCCCATCTGATACGTTGAGCTTAAGTATGGGACTTTATGGTACTGCCAATGTACCGGCTAATAAAGGGGACTATTTAGAAATGTACCTATATGTAGGATATGACGGAGATGTTAGCCGTTATGTATCTGAAAATTCAGGCTGGTATAACTATTTCGACATCACAGAAATAGGCGGCAGAAATTTCTCGAGAGTATAGGAGGATTCTATGATTTTATATGAAGCTATTAAATATAAATACCCCGATGCGGACCCGCAAAAGGATTTTGAACTTAGAAATGACGGCGACGGTTCGTATATAAACGAGTGGCATTTAGATGTGCCAAAGCCAACGGCAGAAGAATTGAAAGAATGGTGGGAGGAATCTCAAATCAATCCAAGGTATCAACCACCTCTTCCGCTAGATTATCTAGCACAAGAAGTAGCCAAAGAAAAGCTAATGAGAAAACAGCTTGAACATCAATGTGATCATCTAACAAACGAACTAAAAGCGTTAAAAAATGAGATCCTTTTATATAAAGGAGAGAGTGAATCATGAATTATTGGGTAATGGCATTATATTTTCAATGGGTGACCCCTGAATTGGTCAAACAAGCAGTGGAACTAGGTGATTGTTCAATGGAAGATCTAAATACAGGATACGAGCAAAGGATGCTCACTCTAGAGCAGCTGCAAGAAATTAAACCAAGCTTCAAAGAAAGGGAGTGAAAACTAAATGGAAATAAAAGAACCCAAACCTTTTGAGATAAATGATAAAGCACATGCCGATTTATTTAATGACATGGTCAAAGTACTTCTTGAAAATGATCATGGATTAATAGAGCAGTTCTTGAAACATACAAATGATGCGAGAGTACACGCATCTGATACAGAAAAGAAGAAATGGAATCAAGCCCAGCTATATAAATTGACAAATGATAACGGATCCCAGTTAATCAATATCCCAGCTGGCGGCAGCATTTATAACGGGATTAAATCGTTGGGTGCCTGCTCTTTCTATGCCCCAGGGGGTTCTGGAGTAGTCGATTCTCCTGCTATAGGTAATGCTGCATTAAGAGGCTTTCAGCTAGTAGGTCAAAATAATATCGGCGTAGGAATCGCAATTGACACATCAAGCAATGTATTTTGTTTTTCCTATCATGAGAATGACATTGCGATCAATTGGCTGCAAATGCCTACTCAAAATGAAAAAAATAAATGGGACGCAGGACAATTATCTAAAATTACCGCTGACGATGGAAAAGCATACGAAAGAATTAATGCAAACGATCCTAGTATTTTAGATAAACTCATCAAATTACCGGGCGTGCATTCTTGGTATATCCACGAAGCACATCCTGATTTGCCCACAAGAAGTTCTATGAGAGCTTTATCAGTCTTTAGTGAAAATACCTATGGCTGGATTATTGGGGCAAACAATACAGGTGATGTGTACATCAATCGATCCACGACAGATGTTACCGGTACTCAGCAAGAATGGAGCGGATGGAAGAGGTTGAATGAGCATTCGTTATTGAAGGCGAATGGAAATAGAATGCTTATCCCTACTGGTACAGATATATTAACGCTGCCATCTGGCTTTTATTATGTCTCTGGAACGAACGCAGTGAATATGCCATCAACGACCGATGCTTCGTGGTTTAATGTAGATATTATAGAAACGGGAAATAACCGCAAAACATTTCATGTTAGTCGAAGCTACGATAATAGCCATTGGTACGGAACTACTCATACAGATGGGGTTTTCAGAGGATGGAAACAGCTAATGACAAATGCTGAGTTTGAAAATGTCACGTGGCTTAGTGTTACCTTAGATAAAAGTTCATCTATAGGGGATAGAGCAGTTGAATATGTGAAATGGGGAAATTTATTATTGCTGAGAGGCCACCTAAAAGCAAATAGAGAAGTCATTTGTGGATGGATTCCAGCTGCGGGTTTACCGGAGAAAGGTCTTGTAGTATCAGTTCCAGTATCAGGTACAACAGGTCATAGTAAATTACTTATATATAAGACAGGAGAGCTAAAGTTAACTGGGTTACTAGCAGCAAATGACAGTGCGGTAACTGGCTACTATTTAGACACAGTCATCCCATTAAATTAAGGAAGTGATAAAAATGATACAAGCCTATGAATACAACCATAAATATGAATTGGTCAGACCTATAGAAGTGTTCGAGAGGGATGATGAAGGAAATTATGTTATTCCAGATCAATGCACAACAATTGCACCACCCAATAATCCTTCTTTTTATAAAGCTGCATTTGATGTGGAAAAACAGCAATGGTATGAATCAGCGACACAGGAGTATATAGATAGCCTAAAACCAGCCCCTCTCCCGCCAAGTGATATAGAACTTTTAAAGAAACAAAATGCTTTATTATCAAAACAATTAACGCAGCTATTGGCTATGCAAAAAGGGGGGGCTTCAGAATGATCTTTCCAACTGTAGCAGATATTAAACAATTTTGGGACTGGCAGTGTTACGGTCCAGAGGACATTGCATTTTATGTAAGCGTTGGCTGGATCTCGGCAGATGACTATCAAGACATAACAGGAGAAAAATACGAAGCCTAATGGCTTTATTTTTTTCCAGAAAGAAGGTGATTCCAATGGAAGTAGATGTCGTCCAAAACTTAATGACACAAGGCCCGTTTGCCGTTCTCTTTTGCTGGATTCTGTTTTATGTTCTCAACACAACAAAAGAACGTGAAAATAAGCTCAATGAGCAAATCGAGGCGCAAAATGAAGTGTTAGCAAAGTTTAGTGAGAAGTATGACGTCGTGATCGATAAACTCGACAAAATTGAACGGAATTTAAAATAGGAGGTAAAAATCATGAAAACATTCGACAAAGGCACTGTGATTCGCACAGTGCTTCTTTTTATTGCACTCATCAATCAAACGCTTGTCATGTTTGGACAGACGGTGCTGCCGATTAGTGAGGAGCAAGTACAAACAGCCGGTGAGGCACTATATGTAGCAGGTTCCACCATTTTTACGATGGTGACAGCTATTATCGCTTGGTTTAAAAACAATTATGTGACCTACAAAGGTCAATTACAAAAAGATACCCTGAAACAAAGAGGGCTAACAAAATAATAGTTGAAGGAGAAACAATATGGTCAATATCATTCAAGCCTACATTCCAAAACACAACCGCAACAGACCAAGAAATAGGATGAAGCCTCTCTATATTACGGTGCATAATACCTCTAACACTGCAAAAGGTGCAAATGCGGGGAGTCACGCTGCGTTTGTTGCACGTTCAAGTACTGGGGTCAGCTGGCATTACACTGTCGACGATCAGGTCATTTATCAGCATTTACCATTAAACGAAAACGGCTGGCACGCAGGGGATGGCAGAGGCTCTGGCAATATGAAATCAATCGGAATTGAAATTTGTGAAAATACAGACGGCAACTTTGAACAAGCAGTCGAAAATGCTCAATGGCTCATTCGGAAACTGATGGGCGATTTGGGGATTCCTTTATCAAATGTAGTGCCCCATAAACATTGGAGCGGGAAAGAATGTCCAAGGAAACTGCTCGGACGATGGGATCAATTTAAAGCTGGAATAGCCACAGCTCATACCGGCAGCAAAAGCACAAGAAAGCCAGTCCGAACAGAAAGCTTGAGCCACAAAGCACCCGTAACCAAACAGAAATCGTCAAATCTGCCATCTGGCATTTTAAAAATAACCAAGCCCTTAACAAAAGGATCTCAAGTGACAGCCGTGCAAAAAGCCTTATCTTCCCTCTATTTTTACCCAGACAAAGGAGCAAAAAACAATGGGATTGATGGCTATTATGGACCGAAAACAGCGAATGCCGTTAAGCGATTCCAGCTCATGAACGGCTTAGCGGCAGACGGGATTTACGGACCAAAGACGAAGAACAAAATGGAACAATTGCTGAAAAAGTGATCATTCATAAAGTGCTATCAGCAGGTGAAGGGATTTTTCCTTGCTGATAGCTAATAAAAAATGACATCATTTGTGATATAATCGACCGAATCTATCATAAGGGGAGAGTAAAATGAAAAAGGAACTGTTCCAAGTCATCATGCTGTCAGTGCTGCTCATCTATTTCATTTATCACGGAATGACGAGCGATTTCCCTGTGTCTTACACAATCATTCTCATCACGGCTTATCTCTCTGTGATCGCGTACCGGATCATAAAGATATTAAGGTTAAGAAAAAACAAAGAACAAACACAACTGTAAGAAATATATACATAAAAAAACCATCCTTGATTTCTCAAGAATGGTTTTTCGTATGGAGCATAGCGGGATCGAACCGCTGACCTCTACGCTGCCAGCGTAGCGCTCTCCCAGCTGAGCTAATGCCCCGGGATGTTTCAACAAATATTATTATATTTAATTCCCTCTTAGAATACAAGGGGGAAGGCTATTTTTTTATTTTTGATGAGAAATCTCTCAATTTTGTATTATGCCATTATTTTTAACCTTGGGGACGACTTGGGGACGGAAATTTCCTATCTCTGATTTTGTGTTTCTCAGATGTTTAGGATCAAACTTGTTAAAGTGATTCGCTGCACTCTTTTTCATTTCATCTGTTACATGGCCGTATATATCAGATGTTGTTCTGGCGCTAGCGTGTCCGGCACGTCTTTGAATAGCACTTATGCTTTCGCCAGCTTCCATCAATAAAGCAACCATAGTGTGACGCAAATCATGTAAACGGATATTTTTTATTTTATATTTTTGCGTGATTCGATTCCATTTGGTAGTAGGTGTTGTGAAATAATAGGGCTTTCCAAACCCACTATGAAAAATGTATTGATGATCTCCGCCCTCCCAGGCATCATCTAGCTTTTCCTTTTCTCTTTTCCACATATGATAATAAAGTGACAGCTCATTCATATACCAATCCGGCATCTGAACAAACCGTTTTGAACTTTTAGACTTAGGGTCTTTTACATGCGGTTTTCCTTGAATTGTCTTTGAAAGTGAACGATTAATTTTAAATCCACCAGCATCCCAATCCACATCTAAATGCCATTCAAGTGCAAGACCTTCGCCTCGTCTCAATCCACCTATCATCGCTGCTAAGAAATAAAGTCTCCATTTAATATCAACTTCTTCATATAGAATCTTAATACATTGAGCAGCTTCATCAGCTTCAAAATAGTTCATTTCCTTCTTCTCGTTGACTGGCAAGGGCAATCCCTTCATTGGATCAATCTTGATAATCTTCCATTCTTCACCTGCGGTTTTAAAAACCACCTGTAGTAATTTAAAAATATCTAATATTGTTCTTTCTCCTAACCCCCCTGGCTTACCATCGGCTGCCCTAGGCGGCTTTTTAATAACAAAAACAAATTTAGGAAGTAGATGAGCGTGACAATCAAAATGAAAAAGAAAATGGTCTCATCCAGCAGATACAGTTTGAAATGTCCGAATAAAATGAACGCAGAATACATCACGATCCACAACACAGCTAATGACGCATCAGCTGAACGAGAGATTAACTATATGATCAATAACACCAGTTCAACGAGCTATCATTTTGCGGTGGATGATAAAGAAGTGATCCAAGCGATCCCGTTAGACCGCCATGCTTGGCATTCAGGTGATGGCACAAACGGAACCGGCCCGGCAGCCGCAAGTTGGTGTTGAGATTTGTTATAGCAAGTCCGGTGGTGCTAGATACAAGGCTGCGGAAAAGCTGGCCATTAAATTCGTGGCGCAGTTACTTAAAGAGCGAGGATGGAGTGTTGATCGAGTACGTAAACACCAAGATTGGAATGGAAAGAATTGTCCACACCGAATTTTATCCGAGGGTAGATGGAACTCATTTAAAGCAGCTATTGAAAAAGAGTTGAAAGCGCTAGGTGGAAAAACTTCAGCTTCTAAGGCTAAAAAACATCATCACCAACAACACCTAAGAAAAACGCATTCTAAGAAGGCGGACAAGCTTCCAACAGGCATCTTTAAGGTAAAAGCACCATTAATGAAAGAAGATGTTGTAAAGCGAATTCAAGAAGCTTTAGCGGCACTCTATTTTTATCCAGACAAAGGGGCAAAAAACAACGGCATTGATGGCTATTACGGCGTAAAAACTGCCGATGCGGTCAAACGATTCCAGTTGATGCATGGTCTTGTGGCTGACGATATTTATGGACCTAAGACGAGAGCGGAAATCCAGGCATTATTGACGTAAGAAAAAAACTTCATATCAAAATATATCCCCTTATCAGCCTGAAAATTTTGGGCATGTTTGTTTCACTATCAAAAAAGGGGATATCTCGATATGAAGGGCTATTTCTTCGCTCCTTTATATTACATTTATTTATTTTGATTAGCATTCAAATTTTTGTTATTTTTTCGTTGTTATTTTTTCTCAAAAAAATGGTAGCGAGACTAACCCCTAAACCTAAATGAGACACCCATCATCCCTCTATTTTTTTTGCCAGTTAGAAGGGGTTGTTTTCTCGCGGTAAAAGAGTTGTTATCCACTTTAAATTATTCACCTTAGACACTTCCTAAAAAAATTTTGTTTCGATACTTAGTTTTCGCAAAGGCCGAATTGATATGCTGAAATTTTTATGATGTGTTTATAAAAACATTCAGAAACAGAACGAATTAAAGCGAATATATTGGACAAACTTATAGGGATTAAAAAGAAGAGAGGAAGGTGGAAATGAATAAAAAATGGCTGCAAATAATAACTACGTTGTTTCTATCCAGTTTAATATTAATGGGCTGTAATTTCGGTCAAGATAATAATAACAATACTCCAGATGTTGATAAGAACGATCAAAATAATAACGATAACAACGTCCCAGGTGTTGATGAGAACGATACTATCAATAAAGATGATGAAAAAGATAATGATCCCGATCCTGAAGATCCGGTTGAGGATCCTGAAGATACCGATAAAGATAAAAAAGATGAGTAAGGAAACTACACGTGTATAAAAAAGCTTCAAACGGTTTTTGTTTTGTTTGGAAATCGTATTCTTGCTAGAATCCTCCTTCGTTTCCATTAACTACCTTTCATCTTTTTGATGAAAATTAAAAATATAAAGGATGTTAACTAATTTTGAAGGAGGATTTTTTTATAACTAAGAATAATCAGCGGTAAAAGGGATGCAAAAACAAAAACATACGGAATTGCTTGGAAAAAACATTACGGATACTGAGCTTTCACAAGAACTTGAAAGCCTTCAGCAGCAGCTTGCTAAATTAAAACAAAATGTATCCCAATTAAGATAGCCTCAACAACAAAGTGGCCAAGTTCAGCAAGGTTCTCAATCTCAACAGCAAATGCACCAAACAGATCAACAAATACAGCAAAATATCCAATAAGCTGTCCAACAGCTTAATCAAGCTCTTCGAGGTATCAGGCCATGAACCAAATGAGTCAAGCGTTTCAACAGGCTCAACAATCATTTAATCAACAAGGTCAACAAAACCAACAATTCCAACCTCCGTTACAGTTACAATAGAGACAACGTGCTTTAGTTGATGCATGAGCCTTCTGCAGATGGTATCTACAGAACGAAAACAAAAGCGAAGCTAGAAAAGCTATTAAAGTAAGAAAAACCCTCTCTTTTTATAAGGGAGGGATTTTTCTTGATTTTGAAGAGGGTACTATTTACCAAATTTAAAGACATGAGGAAAATAAAATACTAATTTAGTACGAAAATTCAGTTAACTGCGGAAAAATATTGATATTTATTCCAATTCTGTGGTATTTAATTATTATTAAGATTATATTAAAAGGAGATGAAAAAATGAACAAATTTTTCTTGGCGCTGTTTTTATCTGTATTTACTTCTATTAGCATTGTTTCAACAGCAAATGCAGCAGTAATCGATCATGACAAGGTTGTTGGTTTTAGTGAGGTGACGCCTACAACTGTTACTCAAAAAGCGGCGAAGCGTTTTCAACCATATTTAAAGGTCTATAGCGGTTGTGTGCCTTTTCCTGCAGTAGATGCGCAAGGTAATACAAATGGTGGATTAAAGCCCACTGGAGCACCTGAAGGACGTTGCAGCAAAAATACTGGACAAGTATATTCGCGATCTGCATGGTACAATGGAGTTTGGGCAATTATGTATTCTTGGTATTTTCCTAAAGATGAAGCATCTCCAAGCTTAGGTCACAGACATGACTGGGAAGGAATCGTTGTATGGATTGATAATCCAGCAAATCAAAATCCAAAAGTCTTATCAATTGCATATTCTGGACATGGAAAATTCACAAATGTAGCACCAAGCGGAACCAACATGAAAGATGGCACTCATCCTTTGATTGCCTATGACAGCACGTGGCCGATCAACCATGAATTGATGATGAGCGACCGTGTTGTAGGCGGAACTCAACCGTTAATCGGATGGGATGATTTAACTCCTGCGGCAAGGAATGCATTAAACACAACAAATTTTGGTAAAGCGAATGTTCCTTTTAATAATGCTAACTTTAACAATAATTTAAGAAAAGCATGGTTTAGATAGAATGGATTCGATACTGTTTTACAGAGTTATTATGTTAAAGCCCCTGTCCTTAATGGATAGGGGCTTTTTTTGTCTTTATTCAGTTCGATGCTTCATTTTATGGATAGTATTGAACGAAAGTTCAACAGCGATAAAGACGACAAAGAATATACCTATCCAACTGATTAAATCAACCCAAATATTGTCCATATTAATGACACCCACACTGTTTAAAAATGCTTGAATGACAAATGAAATCAACGCAGTAATAAAAACGTAAAGAAACCAATTAGTCTTTTTCAACTGCAACACTTCCTCACAAACTCAAAGAATTAAAGGAATTTACAAATGTACTTAGTTGTTTTGTTCTCATTTTTGTAACGTTTACAAAATTCGTGACCGCCCATGTCTAGGAGCTTTTTGCCTAGCCAAGCTAGACCCGCACCAGCCAATACTTTAGCTGCCCATATCAATAAAGGAGCAACCATAGTTGTAACTTACCTTTTTGTTGTGCAGCTAATTGATCTTGATTCACTTTTTCGGCGTCATTACCATCTAATGACTCTAAATGATTTTTGATTTCTAATGAAATATCCTTTGGTAATCCAGCATTGATAACTTTAGATTCATCAAAAGAAAAGGATTTAACTTCTTCATTATATGCAGTAGCTTCAAAAATAGCCTGTGCAATTCTGCGGGTCCCATCGTTCTTTTGCTGAAGCCTGACCAAAAGCAGATGAGATGCCAAGAGTCATAATAAGTATTAATACCAGTGTAAGTTTTACATTGAGCTTACACAATAAACCGTTCATACTATACATCATCCCCTAAAAGTATTGACCTACACCTGTATGGTAACAATTAACAGGTGATATTTTCCGTACTTTATATAAAAATGGTAAAAACGTACTAAATAAAAGTCTCGCCAATTGTGACGAGACTGTGAAGTGATTCTTACTTGGCTATTCTCTCTTTTCTTCATCTTATTTTTCAAATTCTTTAACCATTTTAGGTTTTTTGTTGAGAAATAACTTTGAAAGTTAAAAATATGTTGTATAATAAAAAATTAAGAATATTTGTCATTAGATTACAGGTTCGGAGGTTAAGGTAGTGTCCCAATACAAATTTGAAATAGATAAACTAAAATCATTGGGTGTGTTGGACGCACCTGAGAACACAGAGTGGATAGCATACATAGATGAATCAGGATGTGCCGGTATAAATTTCGATAAGGAATCGAGTAAATATTTAGCATATGGAATTGTTCTAATAAAGAAGAGCTACCGCTCTCAAGCAAGGCATATAATTAATGATGCCAGAAAAACTTTTAATCTTCCTTATAAAAAATTAAAAGAGTTTAAGTACAATTATTAATAAATAGAGGAGTATTTATGAAGTTAAATGAGTTTGCAATTGGACAGAAGTTCGAAACTAAGTCATTCAAATTAACAAAGGAAGATATTAAGAGATTTGCAGGAGAATTTGATCCTCAATATATGCATTTGGATGAGGAAAAAGCAAATCAGGGAAGATTTAATGGAATCATTGCTTCTGGAATACAAACGCTAGCTATTTCATTTAAGCTCTGGATTGAACAAGGAGCCTATGGTGATGATGTCATTGCTGGAACACAGATGAATAATATAAATTTTATCAAACCAGTGTATCCAGATGATGAATTACATACTATTGTTGAGGTTATTGATAAAAGAGAAAAGAAAAATAAAACAGGCATTCTCACTGTATTGTTATCTACATTTAACGATAAAGAAGAAAAAGTTTTTGAGGGTGATTTATCTGTATTGATAAAACGATAAGGATTAATATCTTAAATTCATTAGTCATATGGGGCTCCTTTGCAGGAGCTCTTTTTTTGTTCTATTTGCGGTATCTTTTCGGTGCTTTGTAAATTCCTGTATGTAATAATATATGTAATATAAGGTGAATTTGTGGAAGAGGAGTAAGGGATGGAGAAAGTTCTTTCTTCACATGTTGGTGTGAAAATAAATGAATGGTATAAAATGATCCGGCAATTCAGCGTTCCAGATGCAGAGATTTTGAAAGCAGAAGTTGAATGGGAAATAGATAGAATGGAAGAGGATCAGGATCTTCTAATCTATTATCAATTGATGTGCTTTCGCCATCAACTTATGCTTGATTATATAAAGCCTTCATTTGATCAATCGGTTTCCGCCCTAGTCGATAAAATTGAGAATTCTAACCATCAACTTTCTGGAATGCTACAATACTATAATGCCTTTTTTAGAGGTATGTATGAGTTCAGTAAGAAAGAATATGTACAGGCCATTCAATATTATAAGATTGCTGAGAGGCAGCTGGCACTTGTTGTAGATGAAATTGAACAAGCAGAATTTCATTTTAAAGTTGCAGAAGCATACTACATCATGAAACAGACCCACGTTTCTATGCACCATATTATAAAAGCCCTAGAAATTTATGATCGTTATGATCTTTATAAGGTGAGGAAAATTCAAAGTCTATTTGTGATCGCAGGAAATTATGATGATTTTAAACGATATGAGAAGTCGCTCCCCCACTTACATAAAGCACTAGAACTTGCTGAAGAAATTGATGATCAAAGATTAATCGCTAAAACTTATTTGAATCTTGGAAATACGTATGACAGGCAACAGGATTATAGTAAGGCTGCTTCCTTCTATAAAAAAGGGCTAGATAAGATGAGTGAAAACAATGAAGATATAAAACCAAGATTATTTTTTAGTTTAAGTTGGACCTTGTTTAAAAGTGATAAAACAAGAGAAGCGCTTGAAAATATCGCTAAAGGAATAAAAAGTGCAACAGCCGAAAACAATCTGTTTTATAAAACATTGCTCAATTCATTAAAGACGATTTATATCGATGAAGGTTTTGAAAATGTCCGAAAAATGTTTAAAGGGTTAGAGGAAAAGAAGTTGTATCCTTATATTGAAGAGTTTGCTTTAAGCCTTGCAAATCTCTATGAGAAAAGGAATGATTCGGAGAGGGTAGCAGATTATTATAGAACCGCCATAGAAGCTCAAACCGAAATCCAAAAAGGAGAGTGTTTATATGAATATTAAAATGAAGATATTGATTAGCGCCGCTTTATTGGTAGGTGCTGCTTGTCTGGGTTCTCTTAATTACTCACAAGAATCAACTGATCGAAATACCACTGTATTTCCTCAAAAAACTGATCGAAACACAACGATGATCGATCCAAATTCAACATTTAAAAACTAATAGACAAAATTAAAACAGACCATGCAGGGTCTGTTTTTTTATGGGGACAGATTGGGGACCAACCCTTTCAGTTTTGTTCAGAAATGAAAATTTTTATTCAGAAAGGCTCATCATAGAACCTTATTATATCAGTCTATTTCAGAGAACGTCTGTTTGCTTCGGGTGATGTCGTTCACCCTGCCAGCGTAGCGCTCTCCCAGCTGAGCTAATGCCCCGAAGTATGACGACATAATTTATTGTAATCAATTCTCCTGTAAAATTCAAGCTGTAAAACGCAAACATATCGCCTATTTATCTTTCTGATCAATCGGAATATAGTCGAAGATCTCCCCTGATTGTACAGAGTCCGCTAAGCGTCTCAGCCAGTCATAATAGGCTTTCGAGCTTTCAAGCTGTTCAAGAAGCTGCTGCGCTTCCTCTCTTACATGTTCCTCCAGTTGTTCATCACGCGCCACCTCTTGAAGCCGCTCTTGCGCTTCTTCAATCGCCGCTAAATTGACCTCGACCTCCCGTTCCCATTTTTGCGGAAAGAAGTTCGTGAAAAACTTAAAAAAGTCTTTTTCAGCAACAAAGCTGTGTTTTCTTCGACCTCGGTGAAACGTCTTTTTGACAATATTCATGTCTTGCAGTTTTTTCACACCCGTACTCATACTTGGCTTGCTCATTTGCAGCTCTTCACGCATTTCATCAAGCGTCATTTCCTCATTTAAATACATGGTCCCATAGAGAATACCTGCACTTCGTGTAATGCCATAGAGATCCATCGTTTCAGCTATGGAATCAATGACTAGATCTTTAGCAGCTAAAATACGATCTTCTGCTTGTGGCTGTTCCTGCTTTTTCATCTTGTCCCTGCTTTCTATTAAGAGAATTCAATACGTTCAAAAAAATCTTTATGGACTATATGTTAACGAAAGAATACAAAATGTCAAAATAAATGAAGCCTATCTCCCTTTGACAGAAAAATTTGAACATGATAAGTTAATTATGTTCAAAACGTTAAATTTTTATTTAACAAACTTACCAAAGAGAATCAGAGGAGGTTCCTTCTATGAGTCAAACACTATTTATAGATGGACAATGGGTTGGCGCCAAAAGTGGCGACACACGGGATATCATCAATCCATTTAATCAAGAAGTGATCGAGACAGTCAGCGAAGGATCAAGAAATGATGCGCAGCTAGCCATCAAAGCAGCGAGAAAAGCCTTCGATCAAGGGGACTGGGCAAATCAGCCTGGACTTGAAAGAGGAAATATGGTGTTTAAGATTGCTGAGTTGATTAGACGTGATCTTGATGAACTAGCCAAATTGGAATCGCTTGATACTGGTAAAACATTAGAGGAAAGCAAAGCAGATATGGACGATATAGCGAACGTGTTCCAATATTACGCAGGTCTGGCTGACAAAGATGGCGGGGAAATCATTGCGTCACCAATCCCGAACTCAAAAAGTGAATTAGTCAGAGAGCCAGTCGGTGTATGCGGGCAAATCACTCCTTGGAACTATCCATTGCTTCAAGCAAGCTGGAAAATCGCTCCTGCTCTTGCAGCGGGGAACACAATCGTTTTAAAACCAAGTGAAATTACACCACTCACCACGATCAAAATATTCAAACTCATGGAAGAAGCAGGCATTCCAGCAGGAGTTGCAAACCTAGTCCTTGGACCAGGGGCAACGGTTGGCGATGAGCTTGCTGTGAATGAACATGTAGATTTGATTTCATTTACAGGCGGTATTGAAACAGGCAAGAAAATCATGCAGGGAGCCAGTGGGAATGTGAAGAAAATCGCCCTTGAGCTCGGCGGGAAAAATCCAAATATTGTGTTTCAAGATGCTGATTTAGACGTAGCGGTTGACCAGGCAATGAATGCTGTGTTTTTCCATGCAGGGCAAGTATGTTCAGCAGGTTCACGTTTGCTAGTGGAAGAATCCATTCATGATGAATTTTTAGAAGAATTGGTGAAGCGTACGAAAAAAATCAAGCTAGGCAACGGCTTTGATGAAGAAACCAAAAGCGGGCCGCTCATCTCAGCTGAGCATCGAGAAAAAGTAGAGAAATACGTCAGCATTGGGTTAGATGAAGGCGCAAGATTAGAAACAGGCGGAAAAAGACCTGACACAGAGGAGCTTTCAAATGGGTTCTTCTACTTGCCAACGATTTTCTCAGGCTGTACGTCAGAGATGCGGATTGTCCAAGAAGAAGTCTTTGGCCCAGTATTGACAGTCGAATCCTTCCGAACAGAGGAAGAAGTGATCGAGCTGGCAAATGATACGATTTATGGATTAGCAGGAGCTGTGTGGTCTTCTGATATTGGAAAAGCCGAAAGAGTGGCTCGTCAATTAAGATTAGGCACAGTTTGGATCAATGATTTCCATCCTTATTTCGCTCAAGCACCTTGGGGTGGATATAAGCAGTCAGGTCTTGGACGTGAATTAGGGCGTACCGGACTTGAGGAATATACGGAACTGAAGCATGTATATCGAAATACGAGACCTGAAGCGGTTCATTGGTTTAAATAAATATCACACATTTGGAGGAGATTCTATATGACATTAAATATGAAAATTGAAAGCATGCAGAAATTCCACACATTTGAAATCCCGACTGTCATCAAACATGGCATCGGTGCAGTGAAACATGTTGGGGAAGAAGTGAAAGCATACGGTGTCTCGAAGGTATTGCTTGTAACAGACCCTGGTATTTATCAAGCGGGCGTAGTAGACCCAGTGGTTGCTTCATTAAAAGAAGCACAAATCGATGTGATCCTATTTGATAAAGTAGAGCCAAACCCGCCAGTTCGTTTAGTGAATGAAGGATCTGCGTTATATGAAAAAGAAGGCTGTAATGGATTAGTCGCTGTAGGCGGCGGAAGCTCAATGGATACAGCGAAGGCAATCGGAGTAGAGGTGACTCATAAAGGCTCAGTCCTTGATTACGAAGCGGCAGAGGGAAAAAAACCGCTTGAAAACAGAATCCCACCTTTAACCACCATTCCGACCACGGCTGGTACAGGTTCAGAAGTTACGCAGTGGGCAGTAATTACGGATGAAGAAAGAGAATTTAAATTCAACACAGGTGGACCACTCATTGCAGCTCACCTCACAGTGATTGACCCAGAGCTTCATGTATCCATGCCTCCTCATGTGACAGCAATGACTGGAATTGATGCGCTTGCTCACGCTATCGAATGCTATACGATGAAATTTGCTCAGCCTATTACAGATGCGGTAGCGCTCATGGCCATTGAATATGCTGCTCATTATATCCGCCGTGCTTTTGCTGATGGTGCGGACCTAGAAGCGAGATATGGAATGGCACAAGCTGCAATGCTTGCCGGGCTTTCTTATGGAAGCGAGTCAGCTGGAGCTGCGCATGCGATGAGTCAAACACTCGGAGGCATTATTCCTGTAGCGCATGGCCAGTGTGTAGCAGCAATGATGGGACCGGTGATGGAGTATAACTGGAAAGGATATCCGGAAAAATTCGCTCGTATTGCGCAAGCGTTCGGCATTGATACAAGCAGAATGTCTACAGAGGAAGCAGCAAAAGCTGCTGTGAACTGGATGTATGATTTAGTGGAAGATCTAGAAGTTCCTTCATTAGAAGAACAAGGTGTATCAAAAGATATGATTGACCGTTTATCTAAAGAAGCAATGAAAGATCCGCAAACAATTGGAAACCCAAGAGATCTAAATGAAAAAGCGTACAACTGGATTTATGCTCGCTGTTTTGATCTAACACCGAAAACAGTGTAACAATGAAAAAAGGCTCCCAAAAGGGAGTCTTCTTTATGTCTTATAGCTGTTCTTTAATTTCTTTGATTTGATGAATATGACGTTTTTCGTGTGCGCCGATAAAATCAAGATATTGCTTAAGGGATAACTCTTCAAACACAGGGTGCGCAATGACACGTTTGAAATCTTCCTCAGTAAACGTTGATAAAATTTGATTGAGCTGTTCACGTGCTGTATCGAGCTCATCCTTTAAATGTGTAGGTGTCACATGCTTGCGTTCAGGCTCAACAATACTAGGCGCAGTGGCTTTTCTAGAACGGTCCTCTGCCATTTCCACCGGCTTTGGCTCATATTCCTTGATCGGTGCTTTTTTTCCCTCAGCAGCTAGATGTTTTGCTGCCATGAGGTCCATCTTCTTTAAGTGATCTGCCACCTCTTGAATACTCCAAGTATCATCAGATAATTTTTGATTCAATTGTTCTTCGTTCAAACCTTGCAGCTTTTGCCACAATTCTTGTCTTGCCTCATGTAATAAACTCATTTTCATCACCTCAAGATCAAATTTTAACATAGTGGTACATGACAATCATTCTTGAGCTATCGGGGAATTCCTGTGAAGAATTGTGAGGAAATTTGAAACCTTTACAAAAGTGGTTCGTATTACCTGTTAGAAGGAATACATTGGAGGTGAGCATGGTCTAAATGAAACAAAGGCTGTTCATTTCATGAAGAAAGGGTGAGGAAGATGGATGTGTTCGGGCTGCCGCTTGAGACGCTGTATTTATACATATTGATGATATCAGGAATCCTGACACTAGTTTTCGTCTTTTTCGGCGATGTATTTGATGGATTGTTTGAAGCGATTCCTGTTTCATTCCTTCAACCAACATTGATCCTCGCATTTCTTACCTTTTTCTCGGCTGGAGGGTTTATCTCTGAAAAAACAGCAATTGTAGGGAGTGGACTTGGCGCAGTATTATCTGCCATCCTCGCAGTGGTCCTTGTGACCTGTTTGAATGTATTTGTCTTAGTCCCGCTTTCCTCTGCTGAAGAATCTCTTTCATATACAGAGGCCGACTTAAAAGGAAGAACTGGGGAGATCATTGTATCTGTTCCAAAAGACGGGTTTGGAGAAGTGCTGTTAATTAGTAATAGCGGGAAAATCTCAAAGCCTGCCGTCAGTTTCGACGAAGAGGAGATTCCATATGGAACCCGGGTGCTGGTCGTCGAAGTGAACAAAGGCGTCTTATCAGTTATACCAAATGAAGAAATCTAGGAGGGAATGCTATGCCAGGAACAACCATTTTGATTATCATTGGAATTGTGCTTGTGATTCTTATTGCACTTATTGGTGTATTTGTTTCGAAATACCGGACAGCAGGTCCAGATGAAGCGTTAATTGTCACAGGAAGTTACCTAGGAAGTAAAAATGTCCACGTGGATGAAGGTGGAAACAAGATTAAGATTGTAAGAGGCGGAGGTACCTTTGTGCTACCTGTTTTTCAACAAGCAGAGCCGCTCAGCTTACTATCTAGCAAGCTAGATGTTTCAACGCCTGAAGTCTATACCGAACAAGGTGTACCGGTCATGGCGGACGGAACGGCCATCATTAAAATTGGCGGATCGATTGAAGAAATTGCTACTGCAGCAGAGCAATTTTTAGGTAAAACAAAAGAAGACCGCGAAAACGAAGCGAGAGAAGTACTAGAAGGACACCTTCGCTCCATCTTAGGATCAATGACAGTCGAAGAGATTTATAAAAACAGAGAAAAATTTTCTCAAGAAGTACAGCGTGTCGCTTCTCAAGATTTAGCGAAAATGGGCCTCGTCATTGTGTCGTTCACGATCAAAGATGTCCGTGATAAAAATGGCTATTTAGAATCACTAGGTAAACCTAGAATTGCCCAAGTGAAACGCGATGCAGATATTGCAACAGCTGAAGCAGATAAAGAAACACGTATCAAACGTGCCGAAGCAGATAAAGATGCGAAGAAATCTGAGCTTGAGCGTGCTACTGAAATCGCTGAAGCAGAAAAGATCAATGAGCTGAAAAGAGCAGAATTCAGACGTGAACAGGATACAGCGAAAGCAAGTGCCGACCAAGCGTACGATCTTGAAACAGCTCGTAACCGTCAGCACGTAACTGAACAAGAAATGCAAGTGAAAATCATTGAACGTCAGAAGCAAATTGAATTAGAAGAAAAAGAGATCCAGCGTCGTGAGCGTCAATACGATTCTGAAGTGAAAAAGAAAGCAGATGCGGATCGTTATGCTGTTGAGCAGTCAGCTGCGGCGGAAAAAGCGAAACGCCTCGCTGAAGCAGATGCCAAGAAATACAGCATTGAAGCAATGGCAAAGGCAGAAGCTGAGAAAGTCCGAATTGACGGGCTTGCCAAAGCGGAAGCTGATCGTGCGAAAGGGGAAACCGAAGCAGAAGTCATTAGACTGAAAGGACTTGCGGAAGCCGAAGCCAAAGAGAAAATCGCTGAAGCATTCGAACAGTATGGTCAGGCAGCGATCCTTGATATGATTGTGAAAATGCTTCCTGAATATGCGAAGCAAGTATCTGCACCACTTTCTAACATTGATAAAATTACTGTTGTGGATACGGGAGGTAACGGCGAAGGCAGCGGTGCCAATAAAGTCACTGGCTATGCTACAAACCTCATGTCCAGTCTGCAAGAAAGCCTGAAAGCATCCTCTGGAATTGATGTCAAAGAAATTATTGAGAACTTTTCCGGTAAAGGCAATGTGAAGCAAAGCATTCAGGAACTAACGAATGAAATCAAACAGCCAAGAAAAAAAGAGATCGCTGATCATCAAATAGAAGAATAAAATGAATAGACACCTTCCATCAGAAGGTGTCTATTTGGCATGCGCCTAATATGGATTCCTCTTTACATATGAAGAAAGATTCACGAGAATACCAGCAGATATCATCATGAACACTAGGGAGGAGCCGCCATAGCTAATAAAGGGAAGCGGAATGCCTGTGATCGGAAGAAGGCCAAAGACAGCGCCTAAATTAAAGACTGCTTGGAGCATAATTTGAAACGTGAGCCCGATCGTTAACAGCTTTCCAAAAGGGTCGTGTAAAGCCTGCACAATTCGCATAGCGCGATACATGATGAGTAGATATGCACCAATCACAAACAAAATCCCCATGATTCCCAGCTCTTCACTGATGATGGCCATGATAAAATCCGTATGGGCTTCAGGAAGAAAGCCTAGCTTTTGAATGCTCCCGCCTAAGCCATTCCCTGTCAGCCCGCCTGAATCCATCGCGAGATACGAATGAATCAGCTGATATCCATCTCCATCTTCATACTGAAAAGGATCACGAAAAGAAGTCAGCCTCTTCAAACGGTAAGGAGCTGTCACTGCAAAAAAAGTGATACCTGCTGCCGCAGTCGATCCTAGCAAAATGAGATGGTGCGTTTTCAGCCCAGCGCATAATAAAATGATGCCGCAGCTTAATAAAATAGACACAGCTGTGCCTAAATCAGGCTGCTTTAAGATCAACAAAAAAACAAGACCTAAAAGAATGAGTGGCGGCAGTACGCCTTTTTTAAAAGATGTAATGTACGCCTGTTTTTTCGCGTACACATAGGCAAAATAGATAACCATCACTAGTTTCACAGCTTCAGAAGGTTGGAGCATGAGAGAGCCCAACTGAACCCAGCGCTGGGAATTGTTTTTGACAACACCGATTCCAGGAAGCAGGACTAGGATCAGGCATAACAATGACAGCATAACAAGCCACCGAATCCATTTACGATAAATCTGATAAGGGAACAGAGCGGCAATGAAGAAAAAGAATCCCCCAATCAGGAGCCATTGCCATTGTTTGATGAAGAAATAGCTGCCCTTTTCATACTTCACTTCTCCTAAAGGATAACTCGCACTGTAAACCATCAGTAAACCAAATAAACAGAGGAACACAATCGTTCCAACAAGAATGCGGTCGACTCTTTTGAGATGAGATAGAAGAAATGTCATCATCTTCAATTCCAATTGCGCCCAAACATATAGGATGATGACCTAAGATTGACGCTAAACACGAGGCCAATGGCGATCATGTTGGTCAAAAGCGCACTGCCTCCATAGCTGATAAAAGGAAGCGCGAGTCCCGTCACAGGCATTAAACCGACTGTCATCCCTACGTTTTGGAAAACTTGAAACACGATCAGCCCAACGACTCCCGCACATATGTACAATCCATAAAGCGTATTAGCATGCATAGCCACATGAATGATTCGGTAAATCATCATTAAGTACAAACACATCAAAAGGGAGGCGCCGATAAAACCAAACTCCTCACCAATGACGGCAAATATAAAATCCGTATGCGCTTCAGGGATATTACCTCCTTGTACTTGATGCCCCTGTGTAAAACCGCTTCCTGATAATTGACCTGATCCAATGCCGAGCATCGATTGTTTCAGCTGATACCCGTATGTTGAATCAAATTCATCAGGAGAGAGCCAGCCATAAATGCGATCAAGCTGATGAGGCTTAATGATTTTTGTAAAATGCTCAAAGTGTTCATTGTGCAAGTAGACCAAAAATGCAAGAAGTGCAAGAAAAGTAGCCATTAATGCGGCCATCATCTTGCTAGAAATCCCTGACACAAGCATCAGTGTAAAGGCGATGGATAATATCACGAGCGCTGTCCCTAAATCAGGCTGAATTAAGATGAGGAAAAAAGGGACAACGGTCCAGAAAACGACTTTACTTGTAGGAATGATGCTTTCTTTAAACGAAAATCGCTGATGCTTGTATTGGTTCAAGACAGCCGCAAGCAGCAGGATCACAAAAATTTTCATGAACTCTGATGGCTGAACTTTGATTGAACCGAAGCTGATCCACCTTTGGGATCCGTTTTGACTCGTTCCGAAAAAATGCACAAGAATAATGAGGAAAATACCACCTGCAAATAACCGAAAAGATAAACGCTCAAGCAGTTCATAATCAAAGTATGCAGCAGCTGCCATGAGGCCGAAACCGACGATATACCAGAAAATTTGTCTTTTGACGAAATAAAACATATCTTGCGTTTCATACTGTCCCGATCCGCTATATACAGCTATCAGGCTGATGACAAATAAACAAATCACAGTGAGTAAAAGTGCGAAGTCAATGCTGTACTGTTTTTTCATAGCTTCTTGTCCTGCTACCTATTTGTCAGCTGGTCTATGACAATTTTCACAGCCGCAGCATCATCAATATAACCGATCGGAAAAATATAATCTGGTATTAAGTCAACAGGCATAATGAAATAAAGGAGTGCGCCCCCCATCAGCATTAATTCTCGAGAAGTACCCCGTCCGGTCATAAATAAGCTGTACATGTTTTTCAAATGTTGAAGGAACGGCCCGACGCCGCTTAGCGTCTCCTTCTTTTTCTCAAAATTTGCCGAGATCGTTTCTTTTCCCTCGTTTGTTTGGCTATAGGCTTCGTATTCGTTTAACTTTTGTTTCAATTTGGTCTGACTAAATGTACCGTCGTAGACGTCCTGATCTTTCAGTATTTTTTCGATCTCTTCTGCCGCTTGAATGAACGTATCACCGTGCACCTTTTCGCTTTTGACTGGAAACCCTGCAGCAGTCAATAGTTGATCTAATGATATGTTCAGAGAATCTGAAAGCCGCTGCAGATGATTCAAAGTTGGTTTTCTTTTTCCATTCATGATTCGAGACAGTGTCGCTTTATCAATTCCTGTGTATGTGCTGAGATCTCTTAAAGATAGAGAACGTTGTTGCAATTTTTCCTTTAAGAGCGGCCCAAGCTCAGTTGTCTTAAAATCCATCTTTTACGCCATCCTTTGTATGATGTATCAACTCTTCTATAGAAGAAGTCGTACCCAATATAAAGGTGTGTTGACAAAATGTCAACGTATATCCTTTATTGATTGAATTTTAGGAAATAGGAATTTATCATAATGAAGATAGGGTGAAAACAGTGAGAAGGAGTGGCGCGGATGAAGGTGAGGCATGCTGTACAACAAGATATACCTAAAATCGCCGAGATACATGTGAAAAGCTGGCAGACGACTTATCAAGGCATTATTAATCAGGATTATTTGAATGGTTTAAATATAGAAGATCGAGAAGAGAGCTGGAGAAGAAGGTCGCTTGAAGGTACGTTTGTCGCAGAAGATGAAGAAGGGGTATTTGGTTTTGCTTCTTTTGGAAAACAGCGTGATGAGCGCTATTCAACATATGATGGAGAACTTTACGCGATCTATTTATTGGAAGAGAAACAGAAATCAGGAGCAGGTATCGCTTTAATTGCAGAAGGAGTGAGTTATTTAATAGAGAAAGGGTATCAGAATATAATGCTGTGGGTATTTGAACAAAATTCGGCAAAGCATTTTTATCAAAAGCTTCAACCTCATTTTGTCGTTACCAGCCAGTTCGAGCTGGCTGGCGAGAAGTATAATGAAATAGGGTATGGGTGGGAGCTGCCTGTATTAAATGACCATCTACACCGAATTAAATCGTCAGCTTCCAATAATAATGAGAGAAAAAAGTGAAAAGCACAGCTAGCAGCATATAAGAGATAAGAGGAGAAGCTTCTACTTTTCCTTTTATTCCTGCTATCTTTAAAGCTTCATAGAAACCTGCCAAAAAATAAGCAAGACTGAGAATATAACAGCACAGCATAATGGAGTAAGGGTTCATTGGCGTACCTCCAGCATGAAATCTTCTACTATTAATAGATTCCATAGAGCGGCAATTTATGCATAAAAAAATAACCAGCTGAAATCAGCCGGTTATTTTTTGTGAGGAAAAACCAAACGAGATGCACTTGGTATGAGTATGCAAAGAACGATACTGCAAATAATAAATGAAGGAACCATATATGTGCTGTTATAAATTAAAGAGTAAACCCAACCTGGAGTTCCTTTTGGTGCATAATGAGAAAAGAAAACAACACCAGAGATAAAGAACGTCAACAGTCTAAAGAAACTTGCAACAAATACGGATAAGGTAATATAGAAGAATTGCTGCTTTCGCTTTTGATCCTGAATGGCTTTTTTGATCAACCCAGAAAATAGACCGCTTAGGGAAATGACAACAGATGCGACGAAATAATCGAGAAATCCTTGAACAGGTGTAGCGATAATAGGGCCATTCATCAGCTGAAGGCCTGCAATAAGCACACCAATGATAAACCCGGTTGATATTCCCCATCTAATAGACATAAGAATGACGGGTATCATAATCAGCGCAAGAGATCCGCCATTTGGCATTCTTAAAAAGAGACCTGATAAGTAATCTAATACAAGTGCAAGTGAAGTCATAATTGCGATTTCCATCAGTCGTACCAATTGATTTGATTGCTGCATAAAAAAATCTCCTTTTTCATGAATTGAGCAAGGAGAGACCGTGTAAGGATGAGTATGTTATTCATAGAAAAACATATCGAGTTGAATACACCACATGTATTCAATTGAATCCACATTCCTACTTCAGTATTAACTGACAGGTTCAAAGGGTCAGAACAACGAGTGTTCACTCTCAGCACAAAGCTCCCCCTGCGGTTATTTAGTTTTCTTCTATTATAAATATACTAAAGACCTTCAGGATCAACAATAGAGAATTCCTGTGACAATCAATTTTTGTATGATTATATAGGAAGAGATAAGGAAAAATAAATTATTTAGAAAAAATACTTGTTTCCTCTCTCGAAAGGTGTTATATTTGTATTCGCCGCTAAAACAGCGCGGTTATTAAATAACATAAAGAAAAAAGTTGTTGACTTTATCTTGATAGAATGTTATATTAATAAAGTCGCCTCTGAGAGACGATAAAGATGATCTTTGAAAACTAAACAAGACAAAACGTACCTGTTAATTCGAGTTTTTATAAAAAAATCCTATGAAACATCATAGGTAGTCAGTCAAACTGGCGAAAAACAAAACTTCGGTTTTGTACTTTTTCGGAGAGTTTGATCCTGGCTCAGGACGAACGCTGGCGGCGTGCCTAATACATGCAAGTCGAGCGGACAGAAGGGAGCTTGCTCCCGGATGTTAGCGGCGGACGGGTGAGTAACACGTGGGTAACCT